>NZ_CP070503.1:0-1097500 GCF_017167965.1 Pseudomonas atacamensis | reverse complement strand
AGCGAGGGGCATCAGCGGCACTGGCCCAGCGTGGCAGGCTGCTCACGGCAATACCGGCAGCAGTGGCGCCGAGCAATTGGCGGCGGGAGAGATAAATGGCTTCAGGCGTGACATCCGACTCATGGCAGTCGGATGCTTTGGGGATCTTGATCAACATGACAACTCCGCAGCTTTGGAGGACAGGTGCACCCATAGACTGCGGAGTATGCGGGAAATTACATCACTCGGCGTTTTTGTGACGACGAAGACGCAACAGATATTGCACCGGACCGGATGCCGCATAGGCGAGGAACACCAGCAGCAGAATGCGCGGCGGATCACTGAACACGACAGCAAATACCAGCACCACCGCCAGGATCGCCACGAACGGCACGCGACCTTTGAGATCCAGCTCCTTGAAGCTGTTGTACTTGATGTTGCTGACCATCAGCATGCCGGCCGCCGCCACCATCAAGGCCACCAGGAACGACATCTTCGAACCCTGGATGCCGTAATCGCTGAACGCCCAGACAATACCGGCCACCACACCTGCCGCCGCCGGGCTGGCCAGACCGATGAAGTAGCGTTTGTCCGCCGTGCCGACCTGGGTGTTGAACCGCGCCAGACGCAACGCCGCACCCGCTACATAAATGAAGGCGACCATCCAGCCGACCTTGCCCATGTCTCCCAGCGCCCAGCCGAAGGCCAGCAATGCCGGCGCGACGCCGAAGGCGACCATGTCCGACAGCGAGTCGTACTCGGCGCCGAAAGCACTTTGCGTATTGGTCATGCGCGCCACGCGACCATCGAGGCCGTCGAGCACCATCGCGACGAAAATCGCGATCGCAGCGAAGGCGAAATACTTGCTCGCATTCACCGAGTCGCCGGCGCTCAACGCGGCCTGGGCGCTCATCGAGTTGATGATGGAATAGAAGCCTGCGAACAGGTTGGCAGTGGTGAACAGGTTCGGCAGCAGATAGATACCACGATGCCGGACTTTACGACCTTCAGCGTCGTGCCCTTCTTCGATGTGTTCATCGATGGGCAGCAGGCTTTCGGCGTCGGAAGCCTTGTTCGGCTCTTCGGGACGTTCGCTCATGGACATTACCTTGCAACGGTTTGGAAAAAATTCGACAGAGGCTTGAGGACGACAGTTCGGCCACAAACGATGCAGCTTTATACCAGAAGCACCGGCCCAAACGAAAAAACGCGGCCGAGGCCGCGTTTTTCGTACAAGGGACGACGACTCAGTTCTTGGCTTTGTCGACGATCTTGTTGGCACCGATCCACGGCATCATGGAGCGCAGTTGCTCGCCGATGACTTCGATACCGTGAGCGGCGTTGTTACGACGCTTGGCGGTCATCGAAGGGTAGCCGGTTGCGCCTTCGCTGATGAACATTTTGGCGTATTCGCCGTCCTGAATACGTTTCAGGGCGTTGCGCATGGCCTGACGGGATTCGGCGTTGATCACTTCCGGGCCGGTCACGTACTCGCCGTACTCGGCGTTGTTGGAGATCGAGTAGTTCATGTTGGCGATACCGCCTTCGTACATGAGGTCAACGATCAGCTTCAGTTCGTGCAGGCACTCGAAGTAGGCCATTTCCGGCGCGTAGCCAGCTTCAACCAGGGTTTCGAAACCGGCTTTCACCAGTTCAACGGTACCGCCACACAGAACGGCTTGTTCGCCGAACAGGTCGGTTTCGGTCTCGTCCTTGAAGGTGGTTTCGATGATGCCGGTACGACCGCCACCGACGCCAGCAGCGTAGGACAGCGCAACGTTCTTGGCGTTGCCCGAGGCGTCCTGGTAGATCGCGATCAGGTCAGGGATACCGCCGCCTTTGACGAACTCGGAACGCACGGTGTGGCCCGGGGCTTTCGGCGCGATCATGATCACGTCGAGGTCGGCACGCGGAACAACCTGGTTGTAGTGAATCGCGAAGCCGTGGGAGAAGGCCAGAGTGGCGCCTTTCTTGATGTTCGGCTCGATTTCGTTCTTGTACAGCGAGGACTGGAACTCGTCCGGGGTCAGGATCATGACCAGGTCGGCAGCGGCAACAGCGGAAGCAACGTCGGTCACTTTCAGGCCGTGAGCTTCGGCTTTGGCAACGGTGGCCGAACCTTTACGCAGACCGACGGTAACGTCGACACCTGAGTCTTTCAGGTTGCACGCCTGAGCGTGGCCCTGGGAGCCGTAACCGATGATGGCAACTTTCTTGCCCTGGATGATCGACAGGTCGCAGTCTTTATCGTAGAAAACTTTCATGAATTTCCCCTTATATCCGGCCGTTCAGGCCATGCGCTAATTTGGTTTAGATGCTGAGTACTTTGTCGCCGCGAGCAATGCCGGTCACGCCGCTACGGACGGTTTCCAGAATCGATGCGGTGCCGATGGACTGAATGAAGCTGTCGAGCTTGTCGCTGGTACCGGTCAATTGAACGGTATACACGCTGGCGCTAACGTCGACGATCTGTCCACGGTAGATATCGGTGGTGCGTTTGATCTCGGCGCGCTGGGCGCCAGTGGCCTTGACCTTGACCAGCATCAGTTCACGCTCGATGTGAGCGCTTTCCGACAGGTCCACCAGCTTGACCACTTCGATCAGCTTGTTCAGGTTTTTGGTGATCTGCTCGATCACTTCATCGTGGCCCACGGTGGTCAGCGTCAGACGCGACAGGGTCGGGTCTTCGGTCGGGGCCACGGTCAGGCTTTCGATGTTGTAGTTGCGCTGCGAGAACAGGCCGACTACGCGAGACAGAGCGCCGGGTTCGTTTTCCAGAAGCAGGGAAATAATGTGCCGCATGATTAAGTACGCTCCGTCTTGCTCAGCCACATATCGCGCATGGAGCCGTCTTTGATCTGCATCGGGTAGACGTGCTCGCTGGTGTCGACCGCAACATCGATGATCACCAGGCGATCCTTCATGGCAAACGCTTCGGCCATCTTCGACTTCAAATCTTTCGATTCGGTGATGCGTACGCCAACATGGCCGTAGGCTTCAGCCAGCTTGATGAAGTCCGGCAGCGATTCCATGTAGGAGTGCGAGTGACGGCTGCCGTAGCTCATGTCCTGCCACTGGCGAACCATGCCCAGCACACCGTTGTTGAGGATGACGATCTTCACCGGCAAGCCGTATTGCAGGCAGGTCGACAGCTCCTGGATGTTCATCTGGATACTGCCTTCGCCGGTGACGCAGGCAACGTCGTCGTCCGGGAAGCTCAGTTTGATGCCCATCGCGGCTGGCAGACCGAAGCCCATCGTGCCCAGGCCACCGGAGTTGATCCAGCGGTTCGGCTTGTTGAACGTGTAGTACTGCGCGGCAAACATCTGGTGCTGACCAACGTCGGAGGTCACAAAGGCGTCGCCCTTGGTCACTTCGCAGAGGGTTTCGATCACGGTCTGCGGCTTGATCTTGCTGCCGTCGCCCTTTTCATAAGGGAACAGGCCGCGATCACCGCGCCATTCATCCACCTGCTTCCACCAGCTGGCTACGGACTCCTTGTTCGGGGTCTCGCCGATTTCCTTGAGAATCGCGACCATTTCGGTCAGGACGCTCTCGACCGGACCCACGATTGGCACGTCGGCCTTGATGGTTTTGGAAATCGACGCCGGGTCGATGTCGATGTGGATGATCTTGGCGTTCGGGCAGAATTTCGCCGGGCCGTTGATCACCCGATCGTCGAAGCGGGCGCCCACTGCGAGAATCACGTCGGCATGGTGCATCGCCAGGTTCGCGGTATAGCTGCCGTGCATACCCAGCATGCCGATGAACTGACGGTCAGTGCCAGGGAATGCGCCCAGACCCATCAAGGTGTTGGTCACCGGCAGGTTGAGCATTTTTGCCAGTTCGGTCAGTTGCGCGGAGCCATTGCCGAGAATCACGCCGCCGCCGGAGTACAGCACCGGGCGCTTGGCCGCCAACAACATTTCCGCTGCTTTGCGGATCTGCCCGGAGTGACCGCGAACGGCCGGGCTGTAGGAGCGCAGCTTGGCTTTTTTCGGAAAAACGTATTCGAACTTTTCGGCCGGGTTGGTCATGTCTTTCGGGATGTCGACCACGACCGGGCCCGGACGACCGGATTGCGCCAGGTAGAAGGCCTTCTTCATGACTTCCGGGATTTCCGAAGCGTGCTTGATCATGAAGCTGTGCTTCACGATCGGCCGGGAGATACCGATCATGTCGGTTTCCTGGAACGCGTCGGTGCCGACCATGGTGCTTGGCACCTGACCGGAAATGATCACCATCGGAATCGAGTCCATGTAGGCGGTGGCGATACCGGTAATGGCGTTTGTGGCGCCTGGACCGGAAGTCACCAATACCACGCCGGCTTTACCGGTGGCACGGGCGTAGCCGTCAGCCATATGGGTCGCCGCTTGTTCGTGACGAACCAGGATGTGGGTCACTTCCGGTTCTTTGAACAGGGCATCGTAAACATGCAGGAGAGCACCACCCGGGTACCCGTAGATATATTTGACGCCTTCGTCACGCAAAAAGCGGACGAGCATCTCACCGCCAGATAAAAGCTCCACGTTGTTCACCTCTAAAACGCCAGAATACCGTCCACAAAAAAGGGGCGGGTCTTAATAGGTTTACTTCTCGGCAGAGCATGAGCGACGGTGGTCGCCGACTACGTCAGCACTGACTGAGCAAGTATTGGGATCGTCCCAAGTGTTGCGGGCCTTTCCCACCCAGCGCGAGGTAACGCGTTGCGGGTGTAACAGGTCGGCGCGGATGTGCGCCTCATGATCTACCGAGTGGGTCTGCTTCTGGCAGTCCCTCTACAGCGGACTTTGGATTCTTCTGTTTCGCCCTCTGCAAGTCAAGTCGTCTGTGTGGTTAATTGTGGGTAAGCACATGAGAACGCAAGAAAAAACCTGAAAAGCGCTACTCTGTTAGCGTCAATTGCGCATTTTTGCCAAGGAATCAGCATGCGAACGCTCCTCCTCACTCTGCTGATCGGCCTCAGCCCATGGTGCTCGGCCGCTCAAATCTACAAATGGGTCGATGCCCAAGGCGTCACGCATTTCGATGCGCAGCCTCCGCAGGGCCAACCGTCGACGACCGTACACACACCCTCCTCACCCGCGCCGAAAGCTGCGCCGATGCCGGGCGGCGGCGTACTTGGCGATCAGAAAGCCATTGATGCCAAGGTGAAGAAACAGGTCGCCGAGCAGCAGGCGCAGCTCAAGGCGTTTTGCGAACAGGCACGCACAAACCTAGCGCAACTGCAGAACAATCCACGTTTGCGTGAGGAGGTCGAGGGGGATGTGCGCAGGCTCGACGATACACAGCGTCAGGAACGCATCGTCGAAGCGAAGAAGCAGATTGCCGAGAACTGCCAGTAGGCCTGGCAGTTCCCAGTTTAGTTCAGCGGGATGCAGTGATCAGCAGGTCAAACTCTTTGAGCAGCACCTGCAACTGCCGATCCTTTCCGCCAAGGTTGCGCTGGGCAAAGACCATTTCCGCCATTTCCTGAATGCCCGAGGCGTTCGGCAGCGGCAGATCCTGTTCGAGGATCATCTTCATGCGCGGCAGGAAGATCCATTGCAGCCATTGCTCGAAGTCCAGCGTGTCGACCGAAAACGGCTCGACACTGCTTAGCGCTTCGGCGGACGGCTCAACCTCATCCCACCAACCCTGGGTACGCAGCTCGCGTTCGATCAGCAACAGCTGATCGGCGATTTTCGGGAAACGCACGTCCATCACAGGGAAACCTTGGCCTTCTGACGGGCCAGTGCGGCGCCGGCGGAATCGCCTTGTTTCTCACGAGACTGAGCGATGATTTCCCACAGGCTGGCTTGCAGGTCCGGACGACCGTTGGCCATGGTCAGCGCACGACGGGCAAATTGCTCGGCTTGCGGCGCATCGCCCTGGGCCATGCGCACCTGCGCCAGACGGTAAAGCACTTGTGGCTCACGGGGGGCGACACGTTGCGCCCGCTCCAGGCTGGAAGAAGCACCGTTGAGGTCGCCACCGGCCTGTTGCTGTTGCGCGGTGGTCAGCAAGGCGAGTACCGGGCCGTCCAGTTGCTCATCCGCCGACAGACCGCCGCCACTGCTGGCCGAAGGAATGCCACTTGGCGTCGACGGCATGCTGTAGCTGCCGGAGTTGATCGGCGCCGACTCAACCGCCGATGGGTTGTACGGCCCCGACGTGATACCTCCGGATGCAGGCCCCGGGACGATCGGCGAAGAGCTGATCGGTGTTGACACCGCCGCACCGCCGCCCGGCACCATAACTACTACGCCGGTATCGCCTTGCGGAATCGCCTGAGTCTGGCCCTGCACCGGGCGCTTGACCGTGGTCTGGCGGAAACCGCCATTGGCGCCGATGCGCTCGCTGTTGGACACGGCGGTGCCCGAATCCACCACAGGAATCGAACCACGCTGTACGGTGGAGCAGCCGCTGAGCAAAGCCACGGCGGTCACCGCTGGAATCAACCACTTGTTCACTTGAAACCCTCTTTGCTTAATTCATCCAGCCTTTGACCCAGTCCATCACCGATTCCGGCGAGGCAGGTGTTTCGCTTGCACACGCGGCGCCGGGTGGCGGTTCGCTGCCGCGAATATACGGCATCTGTACCGCGCCGGGGCAGTTGGCATCCGACCCTTGGCCGGTGCGCGAATCGACCCAGGCCTGCACGACGTTGTCCGGCTGCGGCATGTCCAGCGGCAGCGGATCGGCCTTGCGCATGAAACTGGTCCAGACCTGCAACGCACCGGTGGCCCCGGTGAACGGCGTCTTGCCGTTGTCGTCGCGGCCGAGCCAGACCACTGCCAGCAGATCCTGACTGAAACCGGCGAACCAGCTGTCGCGCGAATCGTTACTGGTACCGGTCTTGCCCGCGAGGGTCAGGGTCTTGGGCAGCACGTTATAAACCGAACTGCCGGTACCTTCACGCATCACCCGCTGCATGGCGTTCTGGATCAGGTAAATCGAGGCAGGATCGAAGCGCTGTTCGATCTGGAACGGATAACGCTTGAGCGGCTCGCCCTCGGCGGTCAACACGCTGCGAATGCCGCGCATCGGCGTATTGAAACCACCGTTGGCCAGCGTCTGATACATGGTCGCCACTTCGATCGGCGTCATGCCGCCGGCACCGAGCAGCATCGACGGGAACGCCGGGAACTCACGAGTGACGCCCAGGCGACCCACGGTCTTGAGCACATTCGGCACACCGACTTCCAGGCCCAGACGCGAGGTCGACAGGTTGTAGGAATGCGCCAGGCCCTGATAGAGGAACACCGTACCGTGGGAGCGGCGATCGTAGTTCTGCGGCTTCCACACCTGACCGTTGGCGCCCTTGACCGACAGCGGATCGTCCGACAGCCAACTGGTCAGCGTGTACTGGCTCGGCTTCTCCAGTGCGGTCAGGTACACCGCCGGTTTGATCAACGAACCAATCGGGCGCACCGCATCCAGTGCACGGTTGAACCCGGCGTAACTGGCCTGACGGCTGCCGATCATCGCCTGGACTTCACCGGTTTCCGGGTTGGTCACGACCATCGCCGCTTCGACGTCATCCGAGCCCTTGCGCCCAGCCAGACGCTTGAACGTGTCGTTGACCGAGGCTTCGGCTTTCATCTGCAGAATCGGGTCGAAACTGGTGAAGATGCGCAGGCCTTCTTCGGTCAAGTCTTCGTCGCGGTAGTCTTCGCGCAACTGACGTTTGACCAGATCGATAAAGCCCGGGAACGAGCTGTCGGCGAGCTTGCCGCGAGTCGTCACGCCGAGCGGCATTTTCTTCGCCGCTTCGACCTGCTCGGCGGTTGCCACGCCTTGCTGCGCCAGCACGTCGAGGACCAGATTACGCCGCTCCAGCGCGCGCTCCGGGTTACGACGCGGGTTGTAGTAGGACGGCCCCTTGACCATGCCGACCAGCAACGCCACTTGATGCAGTTTCAGCTCGGACAATGGCTGGCCGAAGAAGAACTGGCTGGCCAGACCGAAACCGTGCACCGCACGCTGACCGTCCTGGCCGACAAAGACTTCGTTGAGGTAGGCCTCAAGGATTTCCTTCTTGTCGTAATGCAGTTCGAGCAGCAACGCCATCATCGCTTCGGTGAGCTTGCGGGTCAGGCTGCGTTCGCTGGTCAGGTAGAAGTTCTTCACCAACTGCTGGGTCAGCGTACTGCCGCCCTGGGTCATCTTGCCGCCGGAGGTGTTGATCCACACTGCGCGGGCGATCGATTTCGGCGATACGCCCCAGTGACTATAGAAGTCGCGGTCTTCCACGGCGATCAGAGTTTCGAGCAGGTACGGCGGCACCTGATCAAGTTTGATCAGGATGCGGTCTTCGAGATTTTTCGGGTAAATGCCGCCGATCATCAGCGGCTCGAGGCGCACCACCGACAGTTTCGAACCGTTGGTCGAGGACAGCTCAGCAACGTAATCACCGGAGAAACGCACACGCACTGGCTGCGGCTTTTCCAGACCTTCATAGAACTGGAAGCCACGGGTGTTCAGGTCAACCGTATTGCCGCTGACGGCTGCGGCGCCGGGGCCGTTGCTCACGGCTTCGCGGCGATAGCCGAGGGCATCGAGTTCGGTGAGGAAATCGTCCTTGCTGAGCTTCTGTCCGACGAACAGCTCAAGCGGGCGCGCGTACACCTTGGCCGGGATGGTCCAGCGCTTGCCGGAGAACTTCTCCTGCACCACGGCATCGAGGTAAACGGCAAAGCCGGCCAGCACTACAAGGCCGACCAGGCTGAGTTTAATGGCCCAGCTCAACCATGGACTGAGGCCCTTGGCTGGTGGTTTTTTCTTGGTACGGGGGGATCGGGATCGAGTCATGGCGGCGGATTATACGCACTTTATCGATCCTCAACAGGCACGCGCGGAGGTTTGCGTCAGGCGGGCAAGCAGCCATAATGGCCGCCTCGAATTCCCCCGCCTCTGAAGGATCGCCCGTGAGCCAGTCCCTGATCGCTGCCCTGCAAAACCCGGCCCTCTACCCGCATCCCGTCGAAGGGTTTCAGGTCATCGAAACCCACATTTCGTGGGTGATTCTCACCGGCCCCTTTGCCTATAAAGTGAAGAAGCCGGTGAATTTCGGCTTCCTCGACTTCACCAGCCTCGACGCACGTGCGCATTTCTGCGCTGAAGAGCTGCGTCTGAACCAGCGTCTGACCGCTGATTTGTATCTGGACGTGTTGCCAATCACCGGCAGCGTCGAGGCACCGCAATTGGGCGGCGACGGCCCGGCTATCGAATACGTGCTGAAAATGCGCCAGTTCCCCCAGAGCGGGTTGCTCAGCACCCTGCAAGCCAATGGCGAATTGACCACTCAGCACATTGATGCGTTGGCCGAGCAGATCGCCCATTTCCATCTCAACGCCCCGAAAGTCCCGGCCGAACACGACGCCGGCACGCCGGACAGCGTGATGGCACCGGTCGCGCAAAACTTCGAGCAGATCCTGCCGTTCCTCAGCGACAAAAACGATTTGCTGCAACTCGATGCCCTGAAAGCCTGGGCCGAAAGCAGCTTCGAGCGCCTCAAGCCCCTGTTCGCCCAGCGCAAGTCACAAGGTTTCACCCGTGAATGCCACGGCGACATCCATTTGGGCAACGCCACGGTCATCGACGGCAATGTGGTGATCTTCGACTGCATCGAGTTCAACGAGCCATTCCGTTTCACTGACGTCTGGGCCGACACCGGTTTCCTCGCCATGGACCTGGAAGACCGTGGCCTGAAATCGTTGGCGCGTCGCCTCATCAGCCAGTACCTGGAACTGACCGGCGACTATGAGGGCCTGGAAGTGCTGAACTTCTATAAAGCCTACCGCGCGCTGGTGCGGGCCAAGGTGGCATTGTTCAGCATGCCGGCCGACGCGACTGCGGTGCAGCGCGCCACCACCCTGCGCCAGTACCGCAACTACGCCAACCTGGCGGAAAGCTACAGCACCATTCCTTCGCGCTTCATGGCCATTACCCACGGTGTTTCCGCAGTCGGCAAGAGCCATGTGGCCATGCGCCTGGTCGAAGCGCTGGGCGCGATTCGCCTGCGTTCCGACGTCGAACGCAAGCGCCTGTTCGGCGAGCAGACTGTTGCCAACGACGTACAGGCCGGCATTTACAGTGCCGACGCCAGCACCGCGACCTACGCACGTCTGCATGAAATCGCCGAGGTGATCCTGCACGCCGGCTTCCCGGTAGTGATCGACGCTACTTACCTCAAGCGTGAACAGCGCGACAACGCGGCGAAGATTGCCGAAGCCACCGGCACGCCGTTCCTGATCCTCGACTGCAACGCCCCGCAAGCCGTGATCGAGAGCTGGCTGGCGATGCGTCAGGCCGACCAGAAGGATCCGTCCGACGCCACCCTCGCCGTGATCGAAGCGCAACAGGCCAATCGCGAAGCGCTCACGCCGGAAGAAATCCTGCGCAGCAAACGCGTGCAGACCAATGAATCCGGCACGCTGGACACCGTGGTCGCGCAGATCCGTCAGCGCCTGCCGGGTCTGTAAAAAACTATTTCGGCCGTGAAGCCCTCGCTCGCTTCACGGCCGGCAAATAGTGGCACTATACTGGCGTCATAAAACCAACAGGTGATCTGACATGAGCCAGCCTAAACTGCTCGACACTCCGCTTTACGCCCTGCTGCACAAAGATGACGTTGCAGGCTTCAATAAAGAACGTCCACAGGATGGCCCGATCGACATGATCGGCGGCGATTTCCGTGGTCTCGACCTGCGCGAGCTGAACGCCGACGGCGTGGATTTCCGCGATGCGTACTTCCGCTCCGCCGATTTGCGCGGCATCGACTTCCGCAAGGCTTCGCTCGAAGGCGCCAGCCTGGCCCATGCGCAGATTTCCGGGGCGTACTTTCCGCCGGAGCTGAGTGCTGACGAGATTCTGATGTCGATGAATTTCGGCACGCGGTTGCGCTATCGCACCCGCTGAAATCTGGAAATCTTCCTGACGCCACGCCTTTCCCCTGTGGGAGCGAGCCTGCTCGCGAAGGCGTAGTGTCAGCTGATGTCGATTGTGTCTGATACGCCCTCTTCGCGAGCAGGCTCGCTCCCACATTGTTAACGCCTAACTCGCTTCCCTCTGCGTTCGCAGGTCCTTTACCCCCCTTTCTTAGAAGCTTTTGCGTCGAATCCGACCAAACAACCACGCTTTTCCTACTGATGGCTACACTGCTGAGAAGCTCGCCCACGCACCATTCGGCCGTCGCAAGGAGGCTTGATGAATGATGAACTGCAACACCTGAAAAATCTTGGCAAGACATCGGCGCAATGGCTGCATGCCGTGGGCATCCACAGCGCCTCGGACTTGCGTCGCCTCGGTGCAGTGGATGCCTACCGGGCTGTGCGTACTCGGGGGTTTCGCGCATCGAAGGTGTTGTTGTATGCGATCGAGGGCGCGTTGATGGACGTTCACTGGAACGATATCCCCGCCGAGCGCAAGGACGCCTTGAACAAACAGCTCGAAGCCATTTCCGCGCGCCACAAGAACTGAACAGGCGCTGACGCCATGTATTTACTGGGGGAACAATCGGCCCACGCCGACGCATTGATCAATCGCTTGCAGAATCTTCCCGGGCAGTGGCTGCAGGATTTGTCGCCGTGCGCGCCGGTCATCGAGCTGGAGGCAACGGAAGATCTGTTTGCACAGGTGCCGAGCGATCAGTTGTTTCTGCTGAGCGAGGGCGTGGTGCATGGCTGGATCGCGGGCCGTGCGCTGTTCTACTGGCAGGAAGGTGATCTGCTCGGCCTGCAACGTGACGAGCAATGGAGCGATTGCCGCATTTGCAGCAACAGCGCTGTGCGCCTGGTGCCCTATGGGCGCGCTGAGGTTTTGCAGCATCTGTATGCCGACCCTGATCGAGCGGAGCAGTTGCTGAGCTATCTGCTCGGGCAAATGGCGCTGCTCGCCCATGCCGTGGCCGAGCTGAAACCCCGGGAGTTCCGCAGCACCAACGGCTTCAAACGCGTTGAGGCAGGCGCCGTGCTGATTCAACAGGGCGATGCAGCGGATCATGTCTTCGTGATCATCGACGGGCACGCCGAGGCATTTGTGGACGGGTACAAGGTCGGTGACGTGGCCAAGGACGAGATTTTCGGCGCCATGGCGTTGTTTACCGGCGAGCCGCGCAACGCTTCGGTGGTGACGTCCGAGCCGAGCACGTTGATGTTGATTCCCGGTGATCAATTTTTGAGCATGACCCGCAGCAATCCGAAGATCGCCCATAGCCTGATTGAGGGCATGGCTCGACGCATCGGCCAGTTGAATCGCAGGATCACGCAGTTGACGACGCAGCGCATCTAGCGCAAAGCCCTTTATTCACAGGGCCTCACCACCGCTCGCAAAACTAAATTACAGATTTGCAAAATCAGCGGTTGACGCGGTAATGAGAATCGCTATGATTATCACAACTGGTCGCGAGATCAGTCGATATTCTGAAAAGCCCTTGGTTCGGACTCTCAGATTATCTCCTCATCAGGCTAATCACGGTTATTTGACCCGGTTTTACCGGGTCTTTTTTTGCCCGTAGAAAAGTCATTTAGCCAATTGCTGGCGCATCTGCTCGCAGTAATCCGGCTTCGGTGTGGCCGGCGTGTACCAGACGTAATCGGCCATCGCCGCCGATACCGCAGCGCCCTGCTCGGCCAGCATCAATACGATCGGCGCCTTGCCAGCGCCGAGATCCGACAGATGCAGCGGCACGCCGACATCCTTGCGCGCATGCCAGGCACCGGCCAGCAGAATCGAAGGCATCGGCGCCGCCAGCATGCGTTCGGCCATGCGTCGATCACGCTGTTGCTGAATCGCCAGCATTGCTGGCATCTGTGATTCGGGCAGCAAGCCGCAGTGGGATTCACTGATTTGCCCAAGCAAAGTTTTTTTAACCGACAGCGAATTGCTGCGCGGACCGTTCAGAGCCGGTGGATTGCGGTAGAACGCGCGGATTTCGCTGTCATCGAGATTGGCCGCCAGCAGCGGATACGGCTGCGACAGGGCAAAACGCACGATCGGCCCGTAAAGGTTCCAGTCCCAGCCCTCTTGCCAGGCCAATGCCGCGGGCAGATCTGCCGGAACGGATTTCGACTGGCGTGCCGCATCGACTTTCGCTTGTTGAACCGGCGAGAGCATTTCCAGCAGCAGACTGCCTTGCGCTCGCTGCTCGCCGAGCGACTGCAACAGCCACAACTGTGCGGCATGGTGATCGGCGATGTCGTGCTGCTCACCGATGATCAAACGCTCAGGCTCAGCCAGACGCGTCAGCAATTGCTGCGCCGTAAGTACCTCGCCGCTGCGCAGATCGCGAATATCGGCGCCCACCGGCGGAGCCGCCACGTGCTGACAGCCCGCGAGCAACACCAGCGCCAACAACCACAATCCACGCATGCGACACCTCGATGATGATTCAGCGGGCGATGATCAGCGGATGCCCACGCTCCGGGTGCGGTTGCACCAAAACCTCCAGGCCGAACACTGCTTTGAGCGTATCCGGGCGCAGCACCTGCTGCGGAGTATCCAGCGCAACCGGGCGCCCCTCCTCCAGCAATAGCACGCGATCACAATAGCGTGCCGCGAGATTCAGATCATGCAGGATCACCAGCACCGCCGCGCCGCGATCGGCGAACTCGCGCACCGCTTGCAAGGTGGTGTGCTGATGCAGCGGATCGAGCATGGATGTCGGTTCGTCGAGCAACAGGGTTTGCCCGGCCTGGCCCGGCCAGAGTTGCGCCAGCACTCGCGCCAGATGCACGCGCTGACGCTCGCCACCGGACAACGCCAGATAGCTGCGCCCACTCAGATGGCTGGCATCGGCGGCGGCCAGCGCTGCCGCGACGATTTCGTCATCACGTACGCGCCCGGTCTGGTACGGCAAGCGGCCCATGCCGACGACCTCTTCCACGGCGAAGGCAAAATTCAGCGTCGAAACCTGCGGCAACACCGCCAGTCGTTGTGCCCGCTGCGTTCCGCTCCAGTGGCTCAATGTCTGACCATCGAGCGAGACATTGCCGTCACTGGCGAGCAACTCACCACACAATGCGCCAAGCAACGTGCTTTTCCCGGCGCCGTTCGGCCCCAGCACGCCAAGCACTTGACCGGGTTCGAGCCCGAGCGTAACCCCACTGAGCACAGCCTTGCGGCCACGGCGGACATGCAGATTGTGCGCAGACAACATCAGGCACGCCCTCGCAGCAGCAGATAAAGGAAGAACGGCGCACCGATAAACGCGGTGACAATGCCGATCGGCAACTCCGCCGGCGCCAGCGCCAGGCGCGCCACCAGATCGGCGAGCAATAACAGGCTCGCACCCGCCAAAACCGAGGCTGGCAACAGAACTTTGTGATCGGGGCCGGCCAGCAGGCGCACCAGATGCGGCACCACCAGCCCGACAAAACCGATCATGCCCGCCGCCGCCACCGCCGCGCCGACACCCAGCGCGGTACAGAACACCAGTTCGCGCTTGAGCCGTTCGACATCGATGCCCAGATGACCGGCCTCGGATTCACCGAGCAACAAGGCATTCAATGCCTTGGCCCGACGCGGCAGCCACAGCGCCACGCCGATGGTGATGATCAGCAGTGGCCACAGCCGCGCGTAACTGGCGCCGTTGAGGCTGCCCAGATTCCAGAAGGTCAGGGTGCGCAGCGTGGCGTCATCGGCCAGATAGGTGAACAGACCGACCGCCGAACTGGCCAGCGCCGTCAGCGCGATACCGGCCAGCAACATGGTGGCGACGTGAGTCTGACCGTTGCGCCGGCCCAGCCGATAGACCAGCGCCGTCACCCCGAGCCCGCCAAGAAACGCACACACCGACAACAGATACGGCCCGAACCACTCCGGCAGGCCGCCGAATAACGAACCACCGACAATCGCAATCGCTGCGCCAAGTGCCGCGCCACTGGACACCCCGACCAGCCCCGGATCGGCCAGCGGATTACGAAACAGGCCCTGCATTGCCACCCCGGACAGCGCCAGCACTCCGCCGACCGCCAAGCCGAGCAAGGTTCGCGGCAGGCGGATCTGGCCGAGAATCAGCTCAGCCTGCTCCAGACCTTGCGGCGCCAACGGCACGCCGATCAGACGCAGCGCCGCGCGCAAGGTATCGAACAGCGGCAGGCTCACCGGCCCCAATGCCAGCGACAGCCAGATCGCCAGCAGACACAGCAATGTCAGGCCGATAAACAAGCCACGGGGTTTGACCAGTGTGGTCATTGGCCGCCCTTGGCCGGGTAGAAGCCGTCAGTCAGGGTTTGCAAAGCAGCCGGCAACCGCGGCCCGAGACCGCCCACCAGCAGCGTCGGATCGAGCTCCATCACCCGCCCGCTCTTGGCAGCACGGCTGGAATTGAGGATCGGGTTTTCCTTGAACAATGCCACTTTTGCGGCCTCGCCGGTCAGCGCACGGTCAGCGAACACCAGCACTTCGGGATCGAGGCTGGCGAGGGATTCGACAGAAAACGGTTTGTAGCCGCTATGCGTCGCAAGGTTGTGCCCGCCAGCCTGTTGCAGCAACCAATCGGCGGCAGTGTCCTTGCCGGCGATCAACGGCTTGCCGCCAGCGTGCCCGAGCAACAGCAACACGCCCGGAGCTTTCTGCGTGGCCTGCACTTGGGCAACGCGCGCTTTCTGCGCCTGGAGCTGCTGTTGATAACTCTGCAGCAGCTGCGCTGCCTGGCTTTGTGCGCCGAGCAACTGGCCCAAACGAGTGACATTCTTTTCCAGTGTCGGCAGATCAGGCTGTGCCGAGAACAACTCGACTTTCACCTTGGCGGCTTTGACTTGCGCCAGAACCGGCGGCGGCCCCATTTCTTCGGTACCGACCAGAATGTCCGGGCGCAGGCTCAAGATGCCTTCGGCCGACAGGCTGCGCTGATAACCAATACTCGGCAGCGCCTGCAACGATTGGGGATGCTGACTGGTGGTGTCGACCCCAACCAGTTTTGACTCGCCACCCAGCGCGCTGACCCATTCCGACAGCGCGCCGCCAGCGCTGACCCAGCGTTGCGGTAAATCCGCTGCGCTCGCCTGATGGCTGAGAAAAAGGCCGACGCACAGTACGGCAACGCGGGTTTTCAGGCGCATACGCAGCTTCCTTGAACAAGGTTTCCCGGGCATCGGCGCAGCGAGCCAAGTATCCTCGGCAACGGCCAGACTCCCTGTGGGAGAAGGTCGCCATTTGATAATTGTTTGCATTTGAACGTCAAGCTCGGACATATCCAGACACGAGCGGACATTTGAGGATAGCCATGAAGTTTCTCTGCGCCGGCAGCGATCTGGCCGAAGCCGGCAGTCGCGGTTTCGAAATCGAAGGCAAAAAGCTGTTTGCCGTGCGTCGTGGCGGCAAGGTGTTTGTCTATTTCAATCGCTGCCCGCACCGGGGCGTCGGGCTGGAATGGCAGCCCGACCAGTTTCTCGATCCGAGCAATAGCCTGATCCAGTGCGCTACCCATGGCGCACTGTTTCTGATCGAGGACGGCGAATGCGTCGCCGGCCCCTGCGCCGGGCAGTCGCTCACGGCAATTGAATGCCGGGAAGATACACAAGGCGTGTGGGTCGACGTTTAACCGTTTAGCCGCACGTCGAGTCGGCGGTCGATGACCATCTCTTCATGGTCCAGGCGCACGCCGTAGGCCAACACCTCAACACCGCAGGCGACCGCTTCACGCAACGCCTCGGCGTAAGCCCAATCGATCTCCTCGGCCGGGCGCACGGCATCGATGCCGGTCAGGTTCACGCAGTACAATTGCACCGCCCGAATGCCGTCGCGCGCCAGATGCGCCAGCTCGCGCAGATGTTTGGCGCCGCGCTGGGTCACCGCATCGGGAAACGCCGCCACCGCCGTGCCGTCGAAGCCGAGGGTGACGCTTTTGACTTCGACATACGCCGGCCCACTGGGGTATTCGAGGCGGAAGTCGATGCGGCTTTTTTCCTGTCCGTAGGCAACCTCACGCTTCAATGCGGTAAAACCGTTCAACTCGGTGATCACGCCCGCCTGCAAGGCTTCCTCAACCAAGCCGTTGGCGCGCCCGGTGTTGACGCAAAACAGCCGGCCCTGCGGGGTTTCGCCAATTTCCCAAGTGCCGGGCAATTTGCGTTTCGGGTCATTGGAGCGACTGAACCAGACCTGCCCGTCCTCGACCTGGCAATTGAGCATCGAACCGGTGTTGGGGCAGTGAATGGTCAGCAATTCGCCGCTAACGGTCTCGATATCGGCGAGAAAACGCTTGTAACGACGAATCAGCCGCGCTTCTTCCAGAGCAGGATAAAAGCGCATCAGCCTTGCCAGCTCTTCAAGCCGCGCGCGATGCGCTCAACCGCTTCCTGTAAACGTGCGAGGTTTTGTGTGTAAGCGAAGCGCACGTGATGGCTGGCCTGATAACGACCAAAATCCAGTCCCGGCGTAAAGGCAACGTGCTCGGTTTCGAGGAAATGTCGGCAGAAGGCGAAGGCATCACCGCCGAAACGACTGATATCGGCGTACAGATAAAACGCGCCTTCCGGCTCAACGGCGATGTTGAAACCGAGTTCACGTAGCGCCGGCAGGAGGAAGTCGCGACGGCGCGCAAATTCGGCGCGGCGTTCTTCGAGAATAGCAATGGTGGCTGGCTCGAAACAGGCCAGCGCCGCGTACTGCGCCATGCTCGGCGCACTGATGTAGAGGTTCTGCGCGAGTTTTTCCAGCTCGCTGACCGCCGCGTCCGGCGCGACCAGCCAGCCCAGGCGCCAACCGGTCATGCCGAAATACTTGGAGAAACTGTTGAGGACAAAAGCGTTGTCATCGACTTCCAGCACACTGGCGGCATCAGTGCCGTAGGTCAGGCCGTGGTAGATCTCATCCACCACCAAGTGCCCGTGCCGTGCCTTGATCGCTGTGGATAATCCGCCCAGTTCATCGCGGGTGAGCAAAGTGCCCGTCGGGTTGGCCGGCGAAGCGACAAGGGCGCCGACACTGTCGTGGTCCCAATGCCGCTCGACCAGATCCGGGGTCAGTTGGTAACGCACCTCCGGCCCGACCGGCACCAGCTGCGCCGCGCCTTCGACCAGCCGCAAGAAATGCCGATTGCACGGGTAGCCCGGGTCGGCGAGCAGCCAGTGTTTACCCGGATCGACCAACAGGGCACTGGCCAGCAACAGCGCGCCGGAGCCGCCCGGCGTGATCAGAATCCGCCGTGGGTCGATATTCAGGCCGTACCGCGATTGGTAGAAACCGGCGATCGCCTCGCGCAGTTCGGGAATGCCACGGGCGGCGGTGTAACGGGTCTTGCCGGCGCTCAACGCAGCTTGTCCGGCGCGGATGATCGGCTCGGCGGTGGTGAAGTCCGGCTCGCCGATTTCCAGATGGATCACGTCGTGGCCTTCGGCCTGCAATTCATTGGCCCGCGCCAGCAGCGCCATCACATGGAACGGTTCGATCGCACGACTGCGCGCACTGTAGGGGCCCATTGGAATGCCTTTGACGGAAAAAAGAGACGATTCTACCTGTCTGCCGGAACGAGCGAGAACCCGTGGAGGTCACAGCCTCAAGAACGCTGGACTGTAACGATCTGAACGTACGCTCCAGGATTGACTAAAATCAGTGATTGAACAGGTCTCCCTTCCCACAGACACGGCTTGTCAGACATCTGCAAGCGCCACCCGCCGGGGGCTCGACATCCGGGAGTAGCGCAGGCTGATTTGATCTGGTAAGTTCGCCCGCTTGCAGCCGCAGGGCCGGCAGGTGTCGGTGATGGAGCAATCCTGCGCAATGGATTACAAGAGTAGAGGCGGTCTATTTCATGTCCACCCAAGCAAAGCAACAGCAGAAAGACACGATCAGCGGCTTCGAACCTTATGTTTCGAAGGCGGGTGAAGAGTACATGGGCGCTCCAATGCGCGCGCACTTCACCAAGATCCTGAACAAGTGGAAACTGGACTTGATGCAGGAAGTCGACCGCACGGTTGATCACATGAAAGACGAAGCGGCCAATTTCCCTGACCCGGCCGACCGTGCCAGCCAGGAAGAAGAGTTCGCCCTCGAATTGCGCGCCCGCGACCGCGAGCGCAAGCTGATCAAGAAAATCGACAAGACGCTGCAACTGATCGAAGACGAAGAGTACGGCTGGTGCGAGTCCTGCGGCATCGAGATCGGCGTCAAGCGCCTCGAAGCCCGCCCGACAGCGGACCTGTGCATCGACTGCAAGACCCTGGCGGAAATCAAGGAAAAGCAGGTCGGCAAGTAATCTCGACCTGAACGAAAAACGGAGCGTGCGAACGCTCCGTTTTTGTTTGTGCCTTTTGCCCGCGGAACCTGCTTCTGCCTCTGTGGGAGCGAGCCTGCTCGCGAAAGCGCCCCTTCAGACAGCTCATTATTGCCTGACACAGCGCTTTCGCGAGCAGGCTCGCTCCCACAGGGGGTAACCTGCTTAAATTCTGAATAGCCTTTATCGCCTCCATGACTGCCAAATCCCCCGCCTACATCGGCCGCTTCGCCCCCACCCCCAGTGGCCACCTGCACTTCGGTTCGCTGGTCGCTGCGTTGGCGTCTTACCTCGACGCCCGCTCCGTCGGTGGGCGCTGGCTGGTGCGCATGGAAGATCTCGATCCGCCGCGCGAAGAGCCCGGTGCACAAGCGGCGATTCTCAAGGCGCTGGAAAGCTACGGTTTCGAATGGGACGGCGAAATGGTCCGCCAAAGCGATCGACACGCGGCTTATGCCGAAGTGCTCGATAGCTTGTTCAATCATGGCCTGGCCTACGCCTGCACCTGCTCGCGCAAACAACTGGAGCCCTATCACGGGATTTATCCGGGGTTTTGCCGCAATGCCGGGCATGAACAGCACGACGCCGCGATCCGCCTGCGCGTGCCGGAGCTGGAATACCACTTCATTGATCGCGTGCAGGGCGAATATCGCCAGCACCTGGGCCGCGATGTCGGCGACTTTGTCATCCGTCGGCGCGATGGTCTCTACGCCTATCAACTCGCGGTGGTGCTCGATGACGCCTGGCAAGGCATTACCGACATCGTGCGCGGCGCTGACCTGCTCGATTCGACGCCGCGTCAGCTGTACCTGCAAGAACTGCTCGGCCTGAAACAGCCGCGCTATCTGCACCTGCCGCTGATCACCCAGCCGGACGGCAACAAACTCGGCAAGTCCTACCGTTCGCCGCCGCTCGAAGCCGATCAGGCCACGCCGTTGCTGCTGCGGGCCTTGCGCGCGCTGGGGCAGAATCCCGGCCCCGAACTGGCTCACGCTTCGCCGGGCGAACTGCTGGCCTGGGGCAGCGCGCATTGGGATGCCGACGGGATCCCGCGCACACTGACCCTGCCCGAAGCGCAACTGCAATGACGACACTTGCAGTCGCGCGCCCATCCGTTACCATCGCCGCACGTTTTCGGGCACGCGCATAAAAAAGAGAGGCCGGGATGTACATCTATCGCTTGGTCCTGCTTCTGGTCGTCGGGATCTACCTGTTCTCCCCCGCCATCATGGATTGGTGGATCGACGCGACGGGCGCCTGGTATCGCCCTTATCTGCTCTGGCTGATCCTGATTGTCGTGACCTTCATCCTGCAGAGCCAAAAAGATGCCGATGAGCTTTAGCCTGACCCAGATGATCCTGATCAGCGCCGCGTACCTGGCGGCGCTGTTCGGCGTTGCCTGGGTCAGCGAACGGGGCATGATCCCGCGCGCGATCATTCGCCACCCGTTGACCTACACCCTGTCGCTGGGGGTTTACGCCAGTGCCTGGGCGTTCTACGGCACGGTGGGCCTGGCCTATCAGTACGGTTACGGCTTTCTGTCCAGTTATCTCGGCGTGTCCGGTGCATTCCTGCTGGCGCCGGTGCTGCTTTATCCGATCCTGAAGATCACCCGCACGTATCAACTGTCGTCGCTGGCCGATCTGTTTGCCTTCCGCTTTCGCAGCACCTGGGCCGGTGCGCTGACCACGATTTTCATGCTGATTGGCGTCTTGCCATTGCTTGCCTTGCAGATTCAGGCCGTGGCCGACTCGATCGGCATTCTCACCGGCGAACGTGTGCAGAGCCGCGTGGCGCTGGCGTTCTGTGCGCTGATCATTCTGTTCACGATTTTCTTCGGTTCCCGGCACATCGCCACGCGCGAGAAACATGAAGGGCTGGTGTTCGCGATTGCCTTCGAATCGATCATCAAACTGATCGCTCTCGGCGGCGTTGGCCTGTACGCGCTGTATGGTGTGTTCGACGGCCCGCAACAGCTCGAACTGTGGCTGCTGCAAAACCAGACCGCCCTCGCCGCCCTGCACACGCCGTTGCAGGAAGGTCCGTGGCGCACGCTGCTGCTGGTGTTCTTCGCCTCGGCGATCGTGATGCCGCACATGTATCACATGACCTTTACGGAAAACCTCAATCCGCGCTCGCTGGTCAGCGCCAGTTGGGGCCTGCCGTTGTTTCTGCTGTTGATGAGTCTCGCCGTACCGCTGATCCTCTGGGCCGGGCTGAAACTCGGCGCCACCACCGACCCGGAATATTTCACCCTTGGTATCGGCATTGCCGCCAACAGCAAACCGCTGGCCTTGCTCGCCTACGTCGGTGGCCTGTCCGCCGCCAGTGGCCTGATAATCGTCACCACCCTGGCCTTGTCGGGCATGGCGCTGAACCATCTGGTGCTGCCGCTTTATCAGCCGCCGGCCGAGGGCAATATCTACCGCTGGCTGAAATGGACCCGCCGGGCGCTGATCGTGGCGATCATCATGGCCGGTTTCGGTTTCTACCTGATGCTCGGCGTCGAGCAGGATCTGGCCAACCTCGGCATCGTCGCGTTTGTTGCGACCCTGCAATTTCTGCCCGGGGTGTTGTCGGTGCTGTACTGGCCGACCGCCAACCGCCGTGGTTTCATTGCCGGTCTGCTGGCGGGGATCACGGTCTGGGTGGTGACCATGCTGCTGCCGCTGGTCGGCAATCTGCAGGGTTTCTATATCCCGCTGCTGAACATGATCTACGTGCTCGACGACACCAGTTGGCACATGGCGGCCATCGCCTCGCTGGCCGCCAACGTACTGATGTTCACTTTGATCTCGCTGTTCACCAACGCCAGCCCGGAAGAAGCCAGCGCCGCCGAGGCCTGTGCGGTGGATAACGTGCGCCGCCCGCAACGCCGCGAACTGCACGCCGCCTCGCCGCAGGAATTCGCCACGCAGCTGGCCAAGCCGCTGGGTGCCAAGGCTGCGCAGAAAGAGGTCGAGCAAGCCTTGCGCGATCTGTATCTGCCCTTCGACGAACGCCGGCCTTACGCCTTGCGCAGGTTGCGCGACCGCATTGAGGCCAACCTGTCCGGCCTGATGGGCCCGAGCGTTGCGCAGGATATGGTGGAAACCTTCCTGCCCTATAAGGCTGGCGGCGAAAACTACGTCACCGAAGACATTCACTTCATTGAAAGCCGTCTCGAGGATTACCACTCGCGCCTCACCGGCCTGGCCGCCGAGCTCGACGCCCTGCGCCGCTACCACCGCCAGACCTTGCAGGAACTGCCGATGGGCGTCTGCTCGCTGGCCAAGGATCAGGAGATCCTGATGTGGAACAAGGCGATGGAAGAGCTGACCGGCATCGCCGCACAGCGAGTGGTCGGCTCGCGTCTGAGCACCATCGCCAACCCGTGGAAAGAATTGCTGCAAGGCTTCATCAACCTGCCCGACGAGCATTTGCACAAACAGCATCTGGCCCTCGATGGTCAGACCCGCTGGCTGAATCTGCACAAAGCGGCAATCGACGAGCCGTTGGCACCGGGTAACAGTGGTCTGGTGTTACTCGTCGAAGATTTGACCGAAACGCAGATGCTCGAAGATAAACTGGTGCATTCCGAACGGCTGGCCAGCATCGGTCGACTCGCAGCGGGTGTGGCCCACGAAATCGGTAATCCGATCACCGGCATCGCCTGCCTGGCGCAGAACCTGCGCGAAGAGCGCGAAGACGACGGCGAGCTGACGGAAATCAGCGGGCAGATTCTCGAGCAGACCAAACGCGTCTCGCGCATCGTCCAGTCGCTGATGAGCTTCGCCCATGCCGGCAGTCATCAGCACAACGACGAACCGGTGTGTCTGGCCGAAGTCGCGCAGGACGCCATCGGCCTGCTGGCGCTGAACCGGCGCAATTTCGAAGTGCAGTTCTACAACCTGTGCGATCCCGATCATTGGGTCGAAGGCGACCCGCAACGGCTTGCCCAGGTGCTGATCAATCTGCTCTCCAACGCCCGCGACGCCTCGCCGCCGCACAGTGCGGTACGGGTCAAGAGCGAAGCCGGCGAACACACGGTCGATCTGATCGTCGAAGACGAAGGCAGTGGTATTCCGTCGAGCATCATGGACCGATTGTTCGAACCTTTCTTCACCACCAAGGATCCGGGTGAAGGCACCGGTCTGGGCCTTGCACTGGTCTATTCCATCGTTGAAGAGCATTATGGACAAATCACCATCGACAGCCCGGCTGATGTACAAAGCCAACGCGGCACCCGTATCCGGGTGACCTTACCGCGTCATGTCGAAGCGACGTCCGCTGTGAACTGAGACCGTCGAGAGTATCGAATCAATGCCGCACATTTTGATCGTCGAAGACGAAACAATTATCCGCTCCGCCTTGCGCCGCCTGCTGGAACGCAACCAGTACCAGGTCAGCGAAGCCGGTTCAGTGCAGGAAGCACAAGAACGCTTCACCATTCCTACGTTCGATCTGATCGTCAGCGACCTGCGCCTGCCGGGCGCCCCGGGCACCGAGCTGATCAAGCTCGGCCAGGGCACACCGGTGCTGATCATGACCAGTTACGCCAGCCTGCGCTCGGCGGTCGACTCGATGAAAATGGGCGCGGTCGATTACATCGCCAAGCCGTTCGACCACGATGAAATGCTCCAGGCGGTTGCGCGGATCCTGCGCGATCGCCAGTCGGCGCCGGCTGCCGGCGAAGCTACGGCGAGCAAGCCTGCCGCTGGCAATGGCAAAGCTGCTGTGGATAACAGCAATGGTGAAATTGGCATCATCGGCTCCTGCCCACCGATGCAGGACCTGTACAGCAAGATCCGCAAAGTCGCGCCAACCGATTCCAACGTGTTGATTCAGGGTGAGTCCGGCACCGGTAAAGAGCTGGTGGCCCGCGCCCTGCACAATCTGTCGAAACGCGCCAAGGCGCCGATGATCTCGGTGAACTGCGCGGCGATTCCGGAAAGCCTGATCGAATCCGAACTGTTCGGCCACGAGAAAGGCGCGTTCACCGGCGCCAGTGCCGGTCGCGCCGGTCTGGTCGAAGCGGCGGACGGCGGCACCTTGTTTCTCGATGAGATCGGCGAACTGCCCCTCGAAGCCCAGGCTCGCTTGCTGCGGGTTCTGCAGGAGGGCGAAATTCGCCGCGTAGGTTCGGTGCAGTCGCAGAAAGTCGATGTGCGCCTGATCGCTGCAACTCACCGCGATCTGAAAAGCCTGGCGAAAATCGGTCAGTTCCGTGAAGACCTTTATTACCGTCTGCACGTGATTGCCCTGAAGCTGCCGCCGCTGCGCGAGCGTGGCGCCGACGTCAACGAAATCGCCAATGCCTTCCTCGCTCGCCAGAGCGCGCGGATCAATCGCACCGACCTGAAATTCGCCGCCGATGCCGAACAGGCGATCCGGCACTATTCCTGGCCGGGTAACGTGCGTGAGCTGGAAAACGCTGTCGAGCGCGCGGTGATTCTCAGCGAAAGCCCGGAGATCTCGGCCGACCTGCTGGGCATCGACATCGAGCTGAGCGATCTGGAAGACGACGAGTTCATCGGTCTGCCGCCGCAAACCGGCGGTAACGCCAGCAACAGCAGCCATGAGCCGACCGAGGATCTGTCGCTGGAGGATTACTTCCAGCACTTCGTCCTCGAGCATCAGGACCACATGACCGAGACCGAACTGGCACGCAAACTGGGCGTCAGCCGCAAATGCCTGTGGGAACGCCGCCAGCGTCTGGGCATTCCACGGCGCAAGACCGGGGTCGCCAGCGAAAGCTGAGCGTTACCCACCGCGTGCGCGGGTAACGCATGACAATGTGAAAAAACTGTTACCGCAGTCGATTCACGTAACAGAAGCCGGGGTTATCGGTAACGAAACCCCGGCTTTTTTTCGCCCCTGCAAAACGGCTATATCCACCTAACCCCTTGTTTTACTGGGCTTGGCAAAAGTTGGCACGCACCCTGCTATATGTTTGGTACAAGAACAATAACAAGCAATGCACAAGACAATAAAAATAAGACGAATCGACTCACGCACAATAAAAACAAGACGGCGAGAGGCGCAGCTAACTGATTCTTTTGGAGAGGCGTTGTATTTGGGGCTTGCCCCACGACCAGGCCGAGAACAACAAAAACTGTCCTAAGACAGAGCCTGTACTGGTTGGATCGACAGATCACTGCAATTCAGCGACCAAAGCAATCCGTTTGCTCTTGGCTCCCGATTGGGAGGGTCACGAAGGAAACACTTCGTGGCGAGGGCACTCAACAAAAACAAGAAGCCCGAATCAATAATAAAAAGAGCACGCAACTACTTCTTGGGGAGCTTCGGCTCCCCTTGTAGTTTCTCCCCTCCGTGAAACTCCCCTGCTTTCCCGCGTTCGACCCTTGCAGCTTGCGGCTTGCAGCTCATATCTGCTGCGTCCTACACCATCCCCCGACTAAATGCTAGAATCTGCGCCCATCATGCGGTCATTCTTTTGGTATGGCCGAACATTCCTTCAAACAGTGCATCCCATGCTGAAGAAGCTGTTCCAGTCATTCCGAACTCCCGTGCGTCGTACGCAACACATCCGCAGCACCCCTGAAGTGCTCAACAGCGGCCAACATTCGCTGCAGAAAACGCAGTTCAGCCGCTATGCGGTGAATATCGTCGAACGCCTGCAAGGTGCCGGTTACCAGGCTTATCTGGTCGGTGGTTGCGTGCGTGACATGCTACTGGGCATCACGCCCAAGGACTTCGACGTCGCCACCAGTGCCACCCCCGAGCAGGTGCGTGCCGAATTCCGCAATGCGCGGATCATCGGCCGCCGGTTCAAGCTGGTGCACATCCATTTCGGTCGCGAAATCATTGAAGTCGCGACCTTCCGCGCCAATCACCCGGTCAACGAAGACGACGAAGACAGCAACCAGTCTTCGCGCAACGAGAGCGGGCGCATTCTGCGCGACAACGTCTACGGCACCCTGGAAGAAGACGCGCAACGTCGCGACTTCACCATCAACGCCCTGTATTACGACCCGGTCAGCGAGCGCATTCTCGATTACGCCAACGGCGTGCACGACATCCGCAATCACCTGATCCGCCTGATCGGCGACCCCAAGCAGCGTTACCAGGAAGACCCGGTACGCATGCTGCGGGCCGTGCGTTTCGCCGCCAAGCTCAACTTCGGCATCGAGAAGCACACCGTGCAGCCGATCCGTGAGCTGGCGCCGATGCTGCGCGAGATTCCGTCGGCGCGACTGTTCGAAGAAGTGCTCAAGCTGTTCCTCTCCGGGCACGGCGCGATCACCTTTGAAATGCTGGTTGATCTGCAACTGTTCGCGCCGCTGTTCCCGGCCAGTGCCGAGGCGCTGGAATACAACCCGGAATACACCCACACGCTGATCAGCGAAGCACTGACCAACACCGACCTGCGCATCAAGCAGAACAAACCGGTAACTCCGGCGTTCCTCTTTGCCGCCCTGCTCTGGCCGGCGCTGCCGGCGCGCGTGTTGCGTCTGCAGGAACGTGGCATGCCGCCGATTCCGGCGATGCAGGAAGCGGCTCATGAGCTGATCGCCGAACAATGCCAGCGCATCGCGATTCCGAAGCGTTTCACCATGCCGATCCGCGAAATCTGGGACATGCAGGAACGCCTGCCACGGCGCAGTGGCAAACGCGCCGATCTGTTGCTGGACAACCCGCGCTTCCGTGCCGGTTACGACTTCCTGCTGCTGCGTGAAAGCGCCGGTGAGGAGACCGATGGCCTCGGCGAATGGTGGACCGATTATCAGGACGCCAATGACAGCGAGCGTCGCGACATGATCCGCGACCTCAGCGGCAAGGGCGACGATGCCAGCGGCGCACCGCGCAAACGTCGCCGCAGCGGCGGTTCCAAGCGCAAGCGCGCCGGTGCTTCGAGCGCGACGGGCGAGTAAGCATGGAACGCATCTACATCGGCCTGGGCAGCAACCTCGCTGACCCGGCCGACCAGTTGCGCAGCGCCATCGCGGCGCTGGGCCAATTGCCGCAGACACGTCTTGCCGGCGTGTCAGCCTTTTATCAAAGCGATTCGCTGCTGCCGGGCCAGCCGCGTTACACCAACGCCGTCGCCGCCCTCGACAGCTCGCTCGCACCGATCGAGCTGCTCGACGCCTTGCAAGCGATCGAAAACGCTCAGGGCCGCGAACGTCTTGAGCGCTGGGGGCCTCGCACGCTGGATCTGGATATTCTGCTGTTCGGCGATCGCCTGATCGATGAGCCACGGCTGAAGGTCCCGCATTACCAGATCCAAGAGCGGGCGTTCGTTCTTTATCCCCTCGCTGAACTGGCACCGCAGGATCTGCGTCTCGCCGATGGCCGCACGCTGACAGAGCTGCTGGCCGCCTGCCCGTTTGTCGGCCTTGAACGCCTCTCCCAGCCCTGACAAAAATCTGCTGTGAAATGTGGTTATGTGGCGAGGGGATTTATCCCCGTTGGGTCGCGGAGCGGCCCCATGTTGTGTACAGCTTGGTCAGATTTGGGCCTGCTTCGCAGTCCAAGGGGGATAAATCCCCTCGCCACAGGTCACCTGCCAATCTCCAGTTTTTGTCAGACAAAAATCCCCCGAATCAGGTCCGCCGCGCCGCTGAATCGCATCAGTAACGCCGGTAACACCGCCCGCGTAACAATGCGGTAACACACGCAATTGACTTCCTGTTGGCTCATCACGACTATAGGCGTCCCGCTGCCGCCAACCCGGTATGAACGGGCGCAATCCAGGCCTTTCAAAGCACGACACAAGACCGTGCGCCTGAGTAGATGAAGAATCACGCGCGTGACTCGCAGCAGTTTCCAGAGCGCCTGAACGAGGATTTTTTACATGCCAGCCATCACCCTGACCACGCTCCAGAGCCTCAAGCAGAAAGGTGAAAAAATCACCATGCTGACCTGCTATGACGCGACCTTCGCCCACGCCTGCAACGAGGCCGGTGTCGAAGTGCTGCTGGTCGGCGACTCCCTCGGCATGGTTCTGCAGGGTCATGACAGCACCCTGCCGGTGACCACGGCGGAAATGGCCTATCACGTCGCCAGCGTCAAGCGTGGCAATGGCGATGCCCTGATCCTCGCCGACCTGCCGTTCATGGCCAACGCCACCCTCGAACAGACCATGACCAACAGCGCCATGCTGATGCAGGCCGGCGCGCACATGGTCAAGGTCGAAGGTCAGCTGTGGCTGGCGGAGTCGATCCGCCTGCTCGCCGAGCGCGGTGTGCCGGTGTGTGCGCACATGGGCCTGACCCCGCAAGCAGTGAACATTCTCGGTGGCTATAAAGTGCAGGGCCGCAACGAGAATCAGGCGCGGCAGATGCGTGCCGATGCGATCGCGCTGGAGCAGGCCGGTGCGGCCATGCTGTTGCTCGAGTGCGTGCCGAGCGAACTGGCGGCAGAAATCAGCCAGGCCGTGAGCATTCCGGTGATCGGTATCGGTGCCGGCAACGCCACCGACGGCCAGGTGCTGGTATTGCACGACATGCTCGGCCTGTCGGTCACCGGCCGCGTACCCAAATTCGTCAAGAACTTCATGCAAGGTCAGGACAGCATCCAGTCCGCGCTGAAGGCTTACGTCAGCGAAGTCAAAGCCACCACGTTCCCCGGCATCGAACACGGATTCTCTGCATGAACACCGTCAAAACCGTACGCGAACTGCGCGCCGCCGTCGCCCGCGCGCGCAGTGAAGGCAAGCGCATCGGCTTCGTGCCGACCATGGGCAACCTGCACAGCGGCCACGTCGCACTGATCACCAAAGCTACCCAGCGAGTGGATTTCGTCGTCGCGAGCATTTTCGTCAACCCGCTGCAATTCGGCGCCGGCGAAGACCTCGACAAATACCCGCGCACCCTCGCCGCCGATCAGGAAAAGCTCCTCGAAGCCGGTTGCGACCTGCTGTTTGCGCCGACGGTTGAAGAGATGTACCCGGACGGCATGGCCGGACAAACCCGGGTCAGCGTGCCGCAATTGTCCGAAGGCCTGTGTGGTGCCAGCCGTCCGGGGCACTTCGAAGGTGTGGCGACGGTGGTCAGCAAGCTGTTCAACATGGTCCAGCCGGATCTGGCGATCTTCGGCCAGAAGGATTACCAGCAACTGGCGGTGATCCGCGCACTGGTGCATGACCTGAACATGCCGATCCAGATCATCGGCGAGCCGACCGTGCGTGCAGCGGATGGCTTGGCACTGTCGTCGCGCAACGGCTTCCTCAATGAAGACCAGCGCGCGGTGGCACCGGTGGTGTATCGCGTCCTGAGCAGCATTGCCGAAGCGATCAAGCAAGGTGAGCGCGATTACCCGGCGCTGATCGCTGCGCAGTCGCAGGTGCTGGAAGCGGCGGGGCTGCGTCCGGACTATCTGGAAATCCGCCATGGCCTGACCTTGCGTCCGGCGATGGCGGAGGATCGCGACCTGGTGATTCTCGCGGCGGCGTTCCTCGGCACTACGCGGCTGATCGACAACCTGCACCTGAATCTCGATAGCCCGATTTAAGCAGCAACGAATTTCCCTGTGGGAGCGAGCTTGCTCGCCAAGGCGGTGTATCAGCGACTTATAAGTTGCCTGACACCACGCCTTCGCGAGCAGGCTCGCTCCCACAGGTGTTTTCGGCGCATGCCGGTTGGGCGAAAGTGTTCCGGGCACCTCCGTTTGTCGGCCAGATTCTTCAACGGATGTTAAAAAAGTACAGGGATCTGGTCAGACAAAGTCAAGACAGAACGCAGCGCGAGGTTTACTGTATTCGCCCTGTGTCCAGATCTCGTGTCGACGCAGTTGATCCCATGCGCTAAAAACCCGTGGTTGATCTGTACCGTGTTCAAAAGGCCGTTCAAGTAAAAAGGAAAACCGCAGCGATGGCGTACTACCGCACTCCTCACGACGTTACCGCTCTGCCCGCCTGGCAAGCGTTGAAAGATCACCGCCAAGCCATGCAGGATTTCAGCATGCGCGAAGCCTTCAACGCCGATCCGCAGCGTTTCAATCAGTTCACCCTTAGTAGCTGCGGTCTGTTTCTCGACTATTCGAAGAATTTGATCAACGCCGAGACCCGCAACCTGCTCGTGGGCCTGGCCAATGAAGTAGATCTGAAGGGCGCGATCAAAGCGCTGTTCGACGGCGAAATCGTCAACGCCTCCGAAGGCCGCCCGGCACTGCACACCGCCCTGCGCCGCCCGGTCGGCGACAAGTTGTCGGTCAACGGCGTCAACGTGATGCCGGAAGTGCACAAGGTGCTGAACCAGATCACCGATCTGGTCGGCCGCATCCACGATGGCTTGTGGCGCGGTTACACCGAGAAGCCGATCACTGACGTGGTCAACATCGGCATCGGTGGTTCGTTCCTCGGTCCCGAGCTGGTCTCCGAGGCACTGCTGTCCTACGCGCAGAAAGGCGTACGTTGCCACTATCTGGCGAACATCGACGGCAGCGAATTCCACGAGCTGACGCAGAAACTGCGCGCCGAGACCACGCTGTTCATCGTTTCGTCGAAGTCGTTCAACACTCTCGAAACGTTGAAAAACGCGCAGGCCGCACGCGCCTGGTACCTGGCGCAGGGCGGCTCGGAAGCCGAGCTGTATCGCCACTTCATCGCTGTGTCGAGCAACAACGCCGCCGCTGTGGCTTTCGGGATTCGCGAAGAAAACATCTTCCCGATGTGGGACTGGGTCGGCGGGCGCTACTCGCTGTGGTCGGCGATCGGTTTGCCGATTGCGCTGGCCATCGGCATGTCCAACTTCAAGGAACTGCTGTCCGGTGCCTACACCATGGACCAGCATTTCCAGACCGCGCCGTTCGAACAGAACATGCCGGTGCTGCTGGCCCTGCTCGGCGTCTGGTATGGCAACTTCTGGGGTGCGCAAAGCCACGCGATCCTGCCGTACGACCACTACCTGCGCAACATCACCAAGCACTTGCAACAGCTCGACATGGAGTCCAATGGCAAGAGCGTGCGTCAGGACGGCACCTCGGTGTCGACCGATACCGGCCCGGTGATCTGGGGCGGCGTCGGCTGCAACGGTCAGCACGCTTATCACCAGTTGCTGCACCAGGGCACCCAATTGATCCCGGCCGACTTCATCGTGCCGATCGTCAGCTTCAACCCGGTTTCCGACCATCACCAGTGGCTGTACGCCAACTGCCTGTCGCAGAGCCAGGCGCTGATGCTCGGCAAGACCCTGCCGGAAGCTGAAGCCGAACTGCGCGACAAAGGCATGGGCGAAGACGACGTGCGCAAACTTGCGCCGCACAAGGTGATCCCGGGCAATCGTCCGAGCAACACCCTGGTGGTCGAACGCATCAGCCCGCGTCGCCTCGGCGCGCTGGTTGCGATGTATGAGCACAAAGTGTTCGTGCAAAGCGTGGTCTGGGGCATCAACGCCTTCGACCAGTGGGGTGTGGAACTGGGCAAGGAATTGGGCAAAGGCGTCTACAACCGCCTGGTCGGCAGCGACGAGACCGTGGCTGACGATGCCTCGACTCAAGGCCTGATCAACTACTTCCGCGGGCGCCATCGCGGCTGATAAAAGCCTTCGGGCACAACGCTGTTCCCCTGTGGGAGCGAGCCTGCTCGCGAAATCGGTGCGTCATTCAACACTGTGTTGACTGATCCGCCGCCTTCGCGAGCAAGCTCGCTCCCACAGTTGTTTTGGCGCATGACTTGAACCTGTGCAGCGCTCGGCGCATCTTTATTCGTGTCGCACCACAAGAATAAGGAACCGTCATGTTCGATATCAGCACGTTCCCCAAAGCCGATGCCGTGCGCCAGGCCGCTCAGTTGAGCCAGGACGAGTATCGGCGCCTGTACCGCGAATCGATTGAACACCCCAGTGCCTTCTGGGCCGAGCAGGCCACGCGTTTCCTCGATTGGAGCACGCCGTGGCAGACCGTTCAGCGCTACGACCTGAAAACCGGTGAAGCGGCCTGGTTTGCCGGCGGCAAGCTCAACGTCAGTTACAACTGCATCGACCGTCACCTCAAGCTCCGTGGCGAGCAGACCGCCCTGCTCTGGGAAGGCGACGATCCTGCCGAATCGGCGCAGATCACTTACAACAAACTCCATCACCACGTCTGCCGTCTGGCCAACGTACTGAAAAGCCGTGGCGTGAAGAAAGGCGATCGGGTGTGCATCTACATGCCGATGATCCCCGAAGCCGCCTACGCCATGCTCGCCTGCGCGCGAATCGGCGCGATTCATTCGGTGGTGTTTGGCGGATTTTCCCCGGATTCCTTGCGTGATCGAATCCTCGACGCCGACTGCCGTACCGTGATCACGGCCGATGAAGGCGTGCGCGGCGGCCGCTTCGTGCCGCTGAAAAACAACGTCGACAAAGCCCTGCAAAGTTGCCCGAACGTCAGCACCGTGGTGGTGGTCGAGCGCACTCAGGGCCAGGTCGATTGGGTCGAGGGCCGCGACCTGTGGTATCACCACGCGGTGCGCGAGGTCAGCGACGACTGCCCGCCGGAACCGATGGACGCCGAAGATCCGCTGTTCATCCTCTACACCTCCGGCAGCACCGGCAAACCCAAAGGCGTGCTGCACACCACCGGCGGCTACCTGCTGCAAGCGGCGATGACCTTCAAATATGTGCTCGACTACCGCGACGGCGAAGTGTTCTGGTGCACCGCCGACGTCGGCTGGGTCACCGGCCACAGTTACATCGTCTACGGGCCGCTGGCCAACGGTGCGACCACACTGATGTTCGAAGGCGTGCCGAGCTACCCGAGCAGTTCGCGCTTCTGGCAGGTCATCGACAAGCACAAGGTGAACATTTTCTACACAGCACCCACCGCCCTGCGCGCGCTGATGCGCGAAGGCACCGGACCATTGAAGGAAACGTCGCGCGCCAGCCTCAGATTGCTCGGCAGCGTCGGTGAGCCGATCAACCCGGAAGCGTGGGAATGGTATTTCAATGCTGTCGGTGAACAGCGCTGCCCGATCGTCGACACCTGGTGGCAGACCGAAACCGGCGGCATCATGCTCAGCCCGCTGGTCAGCGCGCAACGGATCAAACCGGGCTGCGCGACGCAACCGATGTTTGGCGTGCAACCGGTGTTGCTTGACGAAGTCGGCAAGGAAATCAAAGGCGCCGGCAGTGGCGTGCTGGCGATCAAGTCGAGCTGGCCGGCGCAGATTCGCAGCGTCTACGGTGATCCGCAGCGGATGATCGACACCTACTTCAAGCCCTACCCCGGCTATTACTTCACCGGCGACGGCGCCCGCCGTGACGAGGACGGCGATTACTGGATTACCGGACGCATCGACGATGTGATCAACGTCTCCGGCCACCGCATCGGCACCGCCGAAGTGGAGAGCGCCCTGGTGCTGCACGACAGCATCGCCGAAGCCGCCGTGGTCGGTTATCCCCACGACGTCAAAGGCCAGGGCATCTACGCATTCGTGACGCCAATGAACGGCACCGAGGCCAACGAAGAGCTGAAGAAAGACCTGCTGGCGCATGTCAGCAAGGAGATCGGCAGCTTCGCCAAACCGGACCTGATCCAGTGGGCGCCGGCGCTGCCAAAGACCCGCTCGGGCAAGATCATGCGGCGGATTTTGCGCAAGATTGCCTGCAATGAGCTCGACAGCCTCGGCGATACTTCGACCCTGGCTGATCCGAGTGTGGTGCAGGACCTCGTCGACAAGCGGCTCAATACTTGAGAGCTGCAAGTTTCTAGCTACAAGCTGCAAGCTAAAGCGGTCCGCGCAGCTTTTCGCTTTTAGCTTGCAGCTAGAAACTTGCCGCTTGTAGCGCCCCGACTGCTAAGCTTCGCGTTTTTTCAGCAAGGCGCCCGCATGTCTTCCTTGAATCAGGCGCTGCGCGCCGCCCTCGATCAACGCCAGGACCTGCTCGCTGTGCTGCACAGCCAGGGCACCGATTGCTATCGGCTGTTCCATGGCAGCCAGGAAGGTGCCGGCGGCCTGACCATCGACCGCTACGGCCCGCAACTGCTGGTGCAGAGTTTTCACCAGACGCTCGAACGTGACGATCTGCTGCAACTGCACGCCATGGTCAACCAGACCCTGGGCTTCGACAGCCTGCTGGTCTACAACGACCGCTCCCGTGGCAACTCGCGGATCGATCGCGAGGACAGCGTCTATAAAGCCGATGACGCCGCACTGGCGGATCTGGTCGGGCATGAATGGGGCCTGAACTACCGCGTGCGCGGGCGTCATGCCGGGCAGGATCCGCTGCTGTTCCTCGACCTGCGCAACACCCGTGGCTGGGTCAAGGATCACGCGCAAGGCAAAAGTGTGCTCAACCTGTTCGCCTACACCTGTGGCGTTGGCCTCAGTGCTGCGGCCGGCGGTGCACGTGAGGTGTGCAACCTCGATTTTGCCGAGGGCAATCTGGCGGTCGGTCGCGAGAATGGTTTGCTCAACCCGCAACTGCCGCCGATGCAATTCATTCAGTCCGATTACTTCCCGGCGATCCGTCAGCTTGCTGGCCTGCCGATCAGCGTGCGGCGCGGGCAGAAGTTGCCGAGCTATCAGCGCCTCGAACAGCGCCAATACGATCTGGTCCTGCTCGATCCGCCGGCGTGGGCCAAAAGTGCGTTCGGCACCGTCGATTTGCTGCGCGATTATCAGAGCCTGCTCAAACCGGCGCTGCTGACCACCGCTGACAACGGCGTGCTTATCTGCTGCAACAACCTGGCGAAAGTCAGCATGGACGACTGGCGCGAACAAGTGTTGCGCTGCGCCGAAAAGGCCGGCCGCCCGGTGCGCGAATGGAGCGTGATGACCCCGGGTGCCGACTTCCCCTCGCGGGACCAGCAGCCACCGTTGAAGACGCTGATTTTGCAGCTGTGATCCCTCCGGCATGAGCGATTACATTCCCTTGTGGGAGCGAGCCTGCTCGCGAAAGCGCAGTGTCAGTCGACTTGTTTTTCACTGAACCAGCGCATTCGCGAGCAGGCTCGCTCCCACAAGGGAGATCTGTTCCTACAGAAATTTCTGAACAATCCTGTCCCACATCAAGCACTTCGGAACCAGAATCGCGTGCCATACTCCAAGGCACTCCGATTCAGACAGATGAAGCCGCACATGCCCAAAGGATTGATTCGCGCGATTGGCGCACTGCTGACAGCCCTGGCCCTCTACAGCCTGCTGGGGTTTCTGATCCTGCCGGGCATTACCTTGCGCGTGGCCAACCAGCAACTGGCCAACTACGCCACGGTGCCGGCGCATCTGCAGCGCATCGAACTCAACCCCTTCAGCCTTGAGGTCACCCTGTGGGGCCTAGTCATCGGCGAGCCGGGCAAGGAGCAGGTCGGCTTCGATCGCCTCTATGCCAACCTGCAAATCGACAGCCTGTGGACCAAGGCCCTGCACCTGTCCGACATCGAACTGGACAAACCCAAAAGCGAAATCCTCTTCGCCAAGGACGGCAAGCTCAACCTGCTCGGCCTGTTCAACCTGCCGCCGAGCGAGCCGACACCCGCCGATCCCGACGCCAAGCCGTTCCCGCTGCGTATCGACAACATCAAACTGGCCGGCGGCGTGGTGCATTTCGAGGATATGCGGCCCAGTGAGCCGATCGAATTTCTTTACGACGACCTCAGTTTCGAGCTGAAAAACCTCAGCACCCTGCCCGAGGACAGCGCCGACATGACCCTCGTCGCCATCGGCCCCGCTGGCGGGCGGATCGACTGGACCGGCAATTTCAGCCTGATCCCGTTCACCTCCGAAGGCACGCTGAAAGTCACCGATGGCCAGATGAAATCCTTCTGGCCCTACGTGCGCGACGCCGTGCCGCTGGTGCTGGAAAACGGCGTGGTCAGCCTCAGCACCGAGTACAAACTCAACCTGTCGAAACAGACCGAACTGCTGCTGAACAACGTCGCGGTGAGCATTGCGCCATTCGCCATCAAGGCTCCGGACGGACGTCCGCTGGCCAGGCTTGAACGCCTCGACGTCAGCGAAACCTCGCTCGACCTGGCCAAGCAGCAAGTGGTGGTCGGCAAGATCCGCAGCAACAAACTGGAAACCTGGGCGGCGCTGGAAGCCGACGGCCAGTTGGATTGGCAGAAGCTGTTCGCCAGCCAACCGTCGAAACCGGCGGCCAAAGCCGCTGCCGAACCTACGGATACACCGGCCGCCGCCGACTCGCCGAAACCTGAGCCAAGCGCCCCGAGCAAGCCATGGCAGGTGCTGGTCAAGGATGTGCAACTGCGCAACTACACGGTTCATCTCGCTGACCGCTCGGCGCAACCGGCGGTGGCGCTGGACATCACCCCGCTGAACGTCGACTTGCAGGATTTCGACAGCCTCAACGGCTCGCCTTTCAAGCTCAAGCTCGACAGCGGTCTGGGCAAGCAAGGCAAGATCAGCGCAGACGGCACGGTCAATCTGGCCCCGGTCAACGCACAGCTCAACGTGAAAACCGAGGACGTCGACCTGCGTGTCGCGCAGTCCTATATCAACCCGTTCATTCGCCTGGAACTGCGCAGCGGCATGCTCGGCAGTGACCTCAAGGTCAACCTGAAGAGCACCGAGCCACTGGCCCTCAGCGTCACCGGCCGCGCGCAGATCGATCAACTGCACACCCTCGATACGCTGAAGACCCGCGACTTCCTCAAATGGCAGCAAGTCGTGGTCGACGGCATCAACTATCAGCACGGCGATAGTCTGTCGATTGACAAGGTCAACCTGTTGCAGCCGTATGTGCGCTTCATGATCAACGACGATCGCACCACCAACGTCGACGACCTGCTGATCCCGCAACCGGCCGACAGCGGCACCAAACCTGCCGGAGCCAAACCGGCCGGCAAGGACAAACCGTTGGGCATTCACATCGGTGCGATTGCGATCAACGACGGCTCGGCCAACTTCGCCGACTTCAGCCTGACGCCGAATTTCGCCACCGCCGTGCAACAGCTCAACGGTCAGATCGGCACCATCGACAGTCGTCAGGCGAAGCCGGCAAGCGTCGACATCAAAGGCAAGGTCGACCGCTATGCGCCGGTGACCATCAAGGGTGCGGTCAATCCGTTCGACCCGATGGCCAGCCTCGACATCGCCACCAGTTTCAAGCGCGTCGAACTGACGACCCTGACGCCCTACTCCGGCAAATTCGCCGGCTACCGCATCCGCAAGGGCCGGCTCAACCTTGATCTGCACTACCTGATCACCAAAGGCCAACTGAAAGCCGAGAACAAAGTCGTCGTCGAGCAACTGCAACTGGGCGAGAAGGTCGACAGCCCTGATGCAGTGAGTCTGCCGCTGAAACTGGCGATCGCCCTGCTCAAGGACGTCGACGGCAAGATTTCCATCGAATTGCCAGTGACCGGCGACCTGAATAATCCACAGTTCAGCGTCATGCCGATCGTCTGGCAGACCCTGCGCAATTTGATCGTCAAAGCGGCCGCCGCGCCGTTCAAGATGATCGGCGGGCTGGTCAGTGGCGGCGGCTCCGAAGACCTCGGCACGGTGTCCTTCGCGCCGGGCTCCAGCGATCTGAGCAAAGACGCCGAAGCGGCGCTGGTGAAACTGTCGCAAGCGCTCAAGGAACGTCCGGCGCTGCGCCTGGAAATCGAAGGCACTGCCGCGAAGAGCAGTGATGGGCCACTGCTGGCCGAGCAACGTCTGGAACGCGAATACCAATACAACTACTACAAGATGCTCCAGCGCCGTGGCGACAAGGTCCCGGCCCAGGCCTCGCTGCTGCAAGTGCCCGAAGGCGAGAAAGGCGCATTGCTCGAAGGGATTTACCGCACCCGCCTGAAAACCCAGCCACCGGCAGAATGGAAAGACCTCGGCAAGGAAGAACGCACGGCGAAAATGCGCCAGGGCGTGATCGCGTTCTGGAGCGGCAGCGAGGTGCTGTTGCGACAGTTGGGCCAGGATCGCGCCAGCACCATCAAGGATTACCTGGTCGACAAGGGCAAGCTCGAAGATGACCGCGTGTACTTCATCGACGCCAACCTCGGCGAGGCCGAAAGCGACGGCCGCGTGGTCACGCAAATGCACCTGGATGCAGAATGACCGTGCGTAACTGGCTGGCTGTGCTCGTTCTGACCTGCGCCGCCGGCCACGTGTCGGCTTCGGATACATTGCGCTGCGGCAGCCAGTTGATCAGCCTCGGCGACCGCACAAGCGAGGTGCTGCAAAAATGCGGCGAGCCGGTCAGTCGCGACGTGCTCGGCTACAAGCGCAGCGCCAATCGCCGCGAAGAGTTTCAGGTCGAGGAATGGACCTACGGCCCGAACAACGGCATGTACCAGTACCTGCGCTTCGAAGGTAATCGCTTGCGGCAGATCAACAGCAAACGCGGTAACTAAGCCGAAAGAAATTCACCCTGTGGGAGCGAGCCTGCTCGCGAATACGCTCTGTCTACTGACGAACTTGTCGGCTGACACTACGCATTCGCGAGCAGGCTCGCTCCCACATTGGTATTGCCCAAAATAGAACAGGCCCCGACACAAGTGCCGGGGCCTGTAATGGTCACATCCGTGTGACCGTTCGCATGAACTCTAAAGTTGCGGCAGACGTATTGCTCGGCCCGTCTGTCGCGTCTTCTCCCGGTTCAGGCGAGAAGTCTTGCCTTACTCGGCTTTCAGGCCATCAGCGGAGACCGCTTTAACGCCTTTGATTTTCTTGGCAATGCCTACGGCGACTTCTTTCTGCGACTCGGTTACCGCAGTGGTCGACGACAGGGAAACTACACCCTTGTTGGTTTCGACTTTGATGTCGGTGCCTGGAATGCCTTTTTCGGTAACCAGGTCAGCTTTGACCTTGGTGGTGATCCAGGTGTCGCTGGTATCTTGTTTCATTTCGGTAACTTCACCGGCAGCCAGAACCATTGGCGCTTGGGTAGCCTGAGCGGACTGGGCGAAAGCGCCACCAGCCATGGTCAGGGTCAGAGCGGTAGCAGCGGCAGTGATAGCGAACTTCTTCATACGAGTAACTCCTGTTTTTACTGGAAGTCTGCTGTAACGCTTGTCAGCAGGGTTACCGGAGATATTGCGAACGCTGTGCCAACTTTTTCAGTCGCATAAAATCCTTTTAAAACAACAAGTTATGAAAAACACTGATTTTCGTTTTCATGCAAAATGCATGACTCGCTGAATCTTCGCATGCAAGTTGCGGTTTTTCGGAAAGTTCATAAGCTGCTGAAATTATTGGAGCTTTTGTGAAGAGGTGGCGATACGAAAATGCCCCGCAGTGCGGGGCATTTTGGCTTCAGGCGCGAACCGAGTTACGTACCGCTCGCAGTGCAGCCGCGCGGAGAATAGTCAGCGTTGACCGTCGTTCCGCATGTCCAGGCACCCGATGTGTTACCGGTGGCGGCGCCGGAACGGGTAAGCGTAATGGTTTTGCCCAGCACCGGCCCCGGAGCGTTCAACAAGGTGCAGGTGATCGTACCTGCGCCTGTCGCCGCCGTGCCTGTAACCGCCAACGTGCAGTTGGAAGTTGTCGTCGTACCGTTGGCCACATTAGTGATATCCGGGGCCGTTCCCTGATTGATCGTATCTTCAAAGGGAACCTTCAGCGCAGTAATCTCCGCCAACCCCGCCGTCACCTTCGACCGCGCCTGATACTTCGAATACTGAGGCAGGGCGATAGTCGCCAGAATGCCGATGATCGCCACGACGATCAGCAGCTCGATCAATGTGAAACCTTGTTGTTTTTTCATAGACACGCTCCATGCATGAGTCGAAATCTCATGATCTGAACAGGGCTCAGCACAGCCCATGCCAACGCCTTTCAGGCCCCGCCTGCTGGGCGCGCGCAATTTTCTGCGCCGTTTCCTACAACCCGCAACCGCACTATCTGACACTTTTTGTCACCTGCACCGGCCGTGTTTGGCGCTGTCACTTGACTAGGCTATAAGTCATGAACGGCAAGCGTGCGGAATCCCCATGAATGACATCGCTCTGAGCGGTCTGGCCAAGCAATTGGTCCAGGCCGAACTGCTCACGGAAACAAGTGCCCGGCAATCCTGGGCGCAGGCCCAGCGCAATCGCGTGTCGCTGGTCAATTACCTGGTGCACAACAAACTGGTCAACAGCCGGCAAATTGCCGAGATCGCCTCGGAACATTTCGGCATGGCCCTGCTCGATCTGCATTGCCTCGACAAGGAGACTCAGCCCAAGGGGCTGGTCAGTGAAAAACTGGTTCGTCAGCATTGCGCCCTGCCCTTGTGGCGGCGCGGCAACAAACTGTTCGTGGGCCTTTCCGACCCGAGCAATCAGCAGGCGATCAGCGACATCCAGTTCAGCACCGGCCTGAGCACCGAAGCGATTCTGGTCGAGGACGACAAACTCAGCGACGCCATCGACAAGTTCTTCGACAGCCACGCCTCGGGCCTGGAGGAAATGGCCGATGTCGATCTCGACGGCCTCGACGTCGAGTCCATTGATGACAACAAACAGGACGTGATCGGCCTCGATGCCGACGATGCCCCGGTCGTACGCTTCGTGCACAAGATGCTGCTCGATGCGATCAAGAGTGGCTCCTCCGACCTGCATTTCGAGCCGTACGAAAAAAACTATCGGGTGCGCATGCGCACCGACGGCATGCTGCGCGAGGTCGCCAAGCCGCCGATCCAGTTGTCCGGGCGTATTGCCGCACGTTTGAAGGTCATGGCCAGTCTGGACATTTCCGAACGACGCAAACCCCAGGACGGGCGGATCAAGATGCGCCTGTCGAAAAGCAAATCCATCGATTTTCGCGTCAACACCCTGCCGACCCTGTGGGGCGAAAAAGTGGTGATCCGGATTCTCGACCCGTCCAGTGCACAAATGGGCATCGATGCGCTGGGCTACGAAGCCGAACAAAAAGCCTTGTACCTGGCCGCGCTGAAACAGCCGCAAGGGATGATTCTGGTCACCGGCCCCACCGGTTCCGGTAAAACCGTGTCGCTGTACACCGGGCTGAACATTCTCAACACCGTCGACATCAACATTTCCACCGCCGAAGACCCGGTGGAAATCAACATGGAAGGCATCAACCAAGTCAACGTCAATCCCCGCCAAGGGCTGGACTTCGCCCAGGCGCTGCGCTCATTTCTGCGTCAGGACCCGGACGTGATCATGGTCGGCGAGATCCGCGATCTGGAAACCGCCGAGATCGCGATCAAGGCCGCGCAGACCGGCCACCTGGTGCTGTCGACCCTGCACACCAACAGCGCAGCGGAAACCCTCACGCGCCTGCACAACATGGGCATTCCCGGTTTCAACATTGCCACCTCGGTCAGCCTGATCATCGCCCAGCGCCTGGCGCGCAAGTTGTGCGCACACTGCAAGCGGCCGCTGGAAATCCCGCACGAAACCTTGCTCAAGGAAGGCTTCCCCGAGGAACGCATCGGCCATTTCACGATCTACGAGCCGGTCGGTTGCGATCACTGCAATGGCGGTTACAAAGGACGCGTGGGGATTTATGAAGTGGTAAAGAACACACCGGACCTGCAACGGCTGATCATGGCCGAGGGCAATTCGCTGGAAATCGACATTCAGATGCGCCGCGACGGTTTCGCCGATCTGCGCACCTCCGGGCTGCACAAGGCGATGCAAGGCATCACCAGCCTTGAGGAAATCAACCGGGTCACCAAGGATTGAACATGGCGGTCAAGGCAGCGAAAGTCAGCGTTTACGCCTGGGAAGGCACCGACCGCAAAGGCAGTAAAGTCAGCGGCGAGTTGAGCGGGCAGAACCCCGCACTGATCAAGGCACAGCTGCGCAAACAAGGGATCAACCCGGGCAAGGTGCGCAAGAAATCCGCTTCCCTGCTGAGCTTGGGCAAACGCATCAAACCGCAGGACATCGCCCTGTTCACCCGGCAGATGGCAACGATGATGAAGGCCGGTGTACCGCTGTTGCAGTCCTTCGACATCATCGGCGAGGGCTTCGAAAACCCGGCCATGCGCAAGCTGGTCGACGAGGTCAAACAGGAGGTCGCCGCCGGTAACAGCTTCGCCACGGCCCTGCGCAAGAAGCCGCAATACTTCGACGAGTTGTACTGCAACCTGGTCGACGCCGGCGAACAGTCTGGTGCCCTCGACACTTTGCTCGAACGGGTCGCGACCTATAAGGAAAAAAGCGAAGCGCTCAAGGCCAAGATCAAGAAGGCCATGACCTACCCCACCGCCGTGGTGCTGGTGGCGGCGGTGGTGACCGGCATTCTGCTGGTCAAGGTAGTGCCGCAGTTCCAGTCGGTATTCTCCGGGTTCGGCGCCGAACTGCCGGGCTTCACCCTGATGATCATCAGCCTGTCGGAATTCATGCAGCAGTGGTGGTGGGCGATTCTTTTTGCGCTGGTGGCAGCGTTTTTCGGCACTCGCCACGCGTTGAAGACTTCGCAGGCCCTGCGCGACCGGCGCGATGCCTGGCTGCTGAAGCTGCCACTGGTGGGCACCTTGATGTACAAGTCCGCCGTTGCCCGCTTTGCCCGCACCCTGTCGACCACTTTCGCCGCCGGGGTGCCATTGGTGGAAGCGCTGGATTCGGTCGCCGGCGCCACCGGCAACGTGGTGTTCAAGCGCGCGGTGCTGCGCGTGCGGCAGGACGTCTCGACCGGCATGCAGCTGAATTTTTCGATGCGCAGCACCGGTGTATTTCCGAACATGGCGGTGCAGATGACCGCCATCGGCGAGGAATCGGGCGCACTGGATGACATGCTCGACAAGGTCGCCGGTTTTTATGAAGCGGAAGTCGATAACATGGTCGACAACCTCACCAGCCTGATGGAGCCGTTCATCATGGTGGTGCTGGGGGTCATCGTCGGTGGACTGGTGGTGGCCATGTACCTGCCGATCTTCCAACTCGGCTCAGCGATCTGACATGCCTATCGATGAACTGTTTGCTGTGTATCCGCTGGCCTTTGCGGTCAGCGCGCTGCTGCTCGGGCTGGTGGTCGGCAGCTTCCTCAATGTTGTGGTCTGGCGCCTGCCGAAAATGCTCGAGCGCGACTGGCGCCAGCAAGCCCATGATGTGCTCGGCCTGCCCAGCGAAACGCCCGTGCCGACCTACAACCTGATGCTGCCGCACTCCGCGTGCCCGCATTGCGGACACCGGATCCGCCCGTGGGAAAACATTCCGCTGCTCAGTTATCTGCTGCTGCGCGGGCGCTGCTCGGCCTGTTCGGCGCCGATCAGTAAACGCTACCCGCTGACCGAACTGGCCTGCGGCCTGCTGTCGGCATTCATCGCCTGGCATCTGGGCTTCGGCTGGCCGGCGGGCTTGCTGATCTTGCTGACGTGGGGCTTGCTGGCGATGAGTCTGATCGACTGCGAACATCAGCTGCTGCCCGATGTGCTGGTGCTACCGCTGCTGTGGCTGGGGCTGATCGTCAACAGCTTCGGCGTGTTCGTGGCGTTGCCCGATGCGTTGTGGGGTGCGGTCGCGGGTTATCTGGCGCTGTGGTCGGTGTTCTGGCTGTTCAAACTGCTCACCGGCAAGGACGGCATCGGTCATGGCGATTTCAAGCTGCTGGCCTTGCTTGGCGCTTGGGGTGGCTGGCAGATTCTGCCGCTGACGATTCTGTTGTCATCCTTGGTGGGAGCGATTTTGGGCGTCGTCATGCTGCGTCTGCGCGCCCAGGCAACCTCGACGCCGATCCCCTTCGGACCCTTTCTGGCAATTGCCGGCTGGATTGCCTTGCTCTGGGGTGGTCAAATAACCGACTTCTATTGGCAGTCTGTCGGTTTGAAATGAATACCCCTGTGGAAAAACCCTGGATCCTCGGCCTGACCGGCGGCATCGGCAGCGGCAAAAGCGCGGCGGCGCAGCACTTCATCGACCTCGGCGTGCACGTGGTGGATGCCGATCATGCGGCGCGCTGGGTAGTCGAACCGGGGCGTCCGGCGCTGGCGAAAATCGCCGAGCATTTCGGTTCCGGCGTGTTGCAGGCCGACGGCACACTGGACCGTGCCGCCCTGCGCAAACTGATTTTTGAAGACCCTGAACAGCGGCGTTGGCTTGAAGCGCTGCTGCATCCGTTGATCGGCGAAGAAATCGCTCATCATCTGGCGCAGGCAAAATCGCCTTACGCGATTCTGGTTTCACCGCTGCTGATCGAGTCCGGGCAATACGCGATGACCCAGCGCATTCTGGTCATCGATGCGCCGCAACAACTGCAGATCGAACGCACCTTGCAGCGTGACCAGACCAGCGAACAACAAGTGCAGGCGATCCTCAAGGCGCAATCGAGCCGTGAAGACCGCGTGAGCCGTGCCGACGATGTGATCGTCAACGACCGCGACCTCGCCTGGCTGCACAGCGAGGTCGAGCGTCTGCATCACTTTTATCTGACTTTATCCGGAGGCCAAGCATGAGCCAGATTCCAACCGTTGAATGCCCAACCTGCGGCGCCCCCGTCGAATTCACCCCGGCGAACAAATTCCGTCCGTTCTGCTCCGATCGCTGCAAACTGATCGACCTGGGCGCCTGGGCCTCGGAAGAGCACAAGATTCCGGTCGCCCCGGATGCCGAAGACGAGCTGTTTTCCGGCGATTTCGATCCGCGTCACTGATCGCTGATCAGGGCCGCATAAAGCCGTAGTCCTGACTGTCGTCGAGGTTCTCCGCGAGAAAGCGCAACTCGTCGGCCAGGTCTTCGGCATTGCGCACGGCCTTGCTCTGCTGCACCACGGCGCTGAGCAGGGCGCGCAAACTCAGGCCCGGGTCAAAGCCCACCTCCTGCGCCAGCTCCAGACTCTGCCGGGTTTCCTGCCGCGCCCATTCGTACACGCCCATGCCACTGCTCCTGAAGGGATTTGCGCGAGCATGAAATCTCTGCGGCATGGCCGGTTTGATGTGGATCAAGACTTCGGATCGTCGTCCTTCCACGGCGCTGAAAGGTAACGGGTGCGGTTGAAGGTCTCCAGCCATTCCGGGCAGAACACCACCAACGCGCTGACAACCATGCCGTTGATAAAGGCCTCGGGAAACAGCAGCAACCACAGGTAGCCGACGAAATCTTCCAGCCATTCCGGCATGGCAAAGAGGCCGTCGTACCACAGCAACGTCAGGCTCAGAATCAGGCACAACAGGCCTGACAACGAAGCGGCGAAGAAACCGGAACAGAAGATGTAAACGAACGGATTTCGTGGCTGCGCACGCTCGACCAGAATCGCCACGCATTCGGTGATCAGCACTGGCAGCAGAATCAGCAACGCGCCATTGACGCCCACCGCAGCCAGGTCCTGACGCCCCAGCAGCACCAGCCCCATCTGCGCAACCAGCCCGCCGACGATCGCCAGCGGCCAATCTAACATCAGCGTCACCGCCGTCATGCCCATGAAGTGATAAGACACGCCGGTGTCGAAATCCCTGCGCACCAGCCACAGCAGAAATAGCGCGAACACCGTGCCGAACAGCAAGTGCTGCCGGCGACTGTCGCTGAACAGCTCGACCCATGGCGCACGCATGATCGCCCAGAGCAGCGCCGGCAGATAAATCAGCCAGCCGAGCGTCAGGCTTGCCGAGGACAGCAGTTCGGCACCGATCATGATTCCCTCACCTTCTCCATGGGCTTACCGCTTTGTCGCAGTCTACACCGCCGATGCATGTGCACCAGCCGATGCAAAGCTATCTGCTTGTCGCATTTGGACGCTAAGCTTGGGCTTATGGATGATTCAGATTATTTACGCCTGCTGACCATCGCGGCCGAGCAGGCCAATGCGTTCCTGTCCAATGCCCGCAAATGGGAGCGTGAGCGTTGGGTCTGCCAGCGCCTGCTGCAAGGTCTGAACATCCCCTACCGCGCCGACGAATTCGCCCCGGCCGGTGAGCCGCCGGACGTGTTGTTCCGCGATGCCAATTTCGAAGTTTTTTTCGTCCTCGATGAAGGCCGCCGTCTCAATGACGAGTGGCGCGACGAATTGCAGCGTCGGCGCAGCGCGTTTTCCCTGAGCCAACTGGTGCGCCGCGAAGCCAAACCCAAGCGCATCCCGGCCAATGAATTTCTCCTGCGTCTGGCGCCAACCCTGCGCAAGAAGGCGCACAACTACAAGGAACGCGGCATGGATCTGGGTGAGCTGGACATCATCGCCTTCGCCAGCCTCAAACGCGAAGTGCTGGATCTCAACAGTCACTTCCCGCCACCGACCGAATACCTGCGTCAGGGCTGGCGCTCGCTGTCGCTGGTCGGCCCGACATTCGCAAGGGTGCTGTTTGCTCATCCCGACGCGCCGGACTTTCTGCGCAGCAACCTCGGCCGCAGCATTGTGTTCGACGTGGGCATCAGCCTGTGACGCCGCTGCAGCAGTTGATCGCCGAGGTTCCGCAAACCGGTCGTGTGCGCTGGATCGGCGTGCGTCCAGAATCCCGCGGGCCGATGCTTGAGCTCGACGCGGTCGAGGCGCGGCTGGAGGCCGGGCTCACCGGCGACCACGCCCGCCCGGGTGTTCGCAATGCGCGACAGGTGACGCTGATTCAGTGGGAGCACTTGGCGGTGATCAATGCATTGATGGGCCGTCCCGCTGACCAGCCGGTCCGGCCTGAAGATCTGCGGCGCAATCTCGTTATAAGCGGAATCAATTTGTTTAGCCTGAAGGGGCGGCGCTTTCGCATCGGGCAAGCGATACTCGAAACCACTGGCTGGTGTCAGCCCTGCGCACGCTTGCAGAACAACCTCGGCCCGGGCACTTTTCAAGCCGTGCGCGGGCATGGCGGGATCACCGCCCGGGTGTTACAAAGCGGCATCATTCGTCTCGACGATAGCGTGTGCGTCGAACCGGTTCCGGACAGTGGCTACGCTGCGTTCAATCCGGGCTGAAAACCGCTGTAGCCTGTGCTCATTCAGTAACGTCTACCTGACGAGGCAAATATGACCAGCCGCCTGAACCCCGAAGACCAAAAGCATGTCGAAGAGTACCTGCAACTGTCCCAACACCGTGTCGAGCGCCGGCCTTTCCGGCCGTGGATGCTCCTGGTGCTGGTGCTGGCAGTGACCATTGGTCTGGGCCTGTTGAGCCGATTTATCAGTTACCTGACGTTATGAGCTGCCTTGCGCTCCCTCGGGTAACCGCACCGATTTCCTTTAAAAACCTTGCGAGTTATCCCTATGTCCCATCGTATTGTCATTGTCGGCGGCGGCGCCGGCGGTCTGGAGTTGGCTACCCGCCTGGGTAAGACTCTGGGCAAGCGCGGCACGGCCAGCGTGATGCTGGTCGACGCGAACCTGACCCACATCTGGAAGCCGCTGCTGCACGAAGTGGCCGCCGGTTCCCTGAACTCCTCCGAAGACGAACTCAACTATGTCGCCCAGGCGAAATGGAACCACTTCGAGTTCCAGCTCGGGCGCATGAGCGGGCTCGATCGCGCGCAGAAGAAAATCCAGTTGGCCGCGACCTATGACGAAAACGGCGTCGAGCTGGTGCCGGCGCGTGAAGTGGCTTATGACTCGCTGGTGATCAGCGTGGGCAGCACCACCAACGATTTCGGCACCCAGGGCGCGGCGCAGCATTGCCTGTTCCTCGATACGCGCAAACAGGCTGAGCGCTTCCACCAGCAATTGCTCAATCACTATCTGCGCGCCCACGCCGGGCAGACCGATGTGGTCGAGCAAATCAGCGTGGCCATCGTCGGCGCTGGCGCCACTGGCGTCGAACTGGCGGCAGAGCTGCACAACGCCGCCCATGAATTGGCCGCGTATGGTCTGGACCGGATCAAACCGGAAAACATGCACATCACGCTGATCGAAGCCGGCCCACGGGTGCTGCCTGCCCTGCCGGAGCGCATCAGCGGGCCGGTGCACAAGACCCTGGAAAAGCTCGGGGTCAATGTGATGACCAACGCAGCAGTCAGCGAAGTGACTGCCGACAGCCTGATCACCGCCGATGGCAACGAGATCAAGGCCAGCCTGAAAGTCTGGGCTGCCGGCATTCGCGCACCGGGTTTCCTCAAGGACATCGACGGTCTGGAAACCAACCGCATCAATCAGCTGCAAGTGCTGCCGACTCTGCAAACCACGCGCGACGAAAACATCTTTGCCTTCGGTGACTGCGCGGCCTGCCCGCAACCGGGTACCGATCGCAACGTGCCGCCACGGGCACAAGCGGCGCATCAACAGGCGTCGCTGCTGGCCAAGTCGCTGAAATTGCGCATCGAAGGCAAGACCCTGCCGGAGTACAAATACACCGACTACGGCTCGCTGATCTCGCTGTCGCGTTTTTCTGCTGTGGGTAACTTGATGGGTAACCTGACCGGCAGCGTCATGCTCGAAGGCTGGCTGGCGCGGATGTTCTATGTGTCGCTGTACCGTATGCACCAGATGGCGCTGTACGGGCCGTTCCGCACGGCGATGCTGATGCTGGGCAGCAAGATTGGTCGTGGCACCGAGCCGCGTCTGAAACTGCACTAAAACGCCAACCTGTGGGAGCGAGCCTGCTCGCGAAAGCGGTGGGTCTGTCAACACTGTCGTTGAATGATCCGGCCCCTTCGCGAGCAGGCTCGCTCCCACATCGTTTCGTGCTGTTCTCAAATCAGTGGGCGAAGGCCTGCAATGAATCGCTGTTCATCACAGCTGGAAGCGCCGCACCATGCCCTGTAGCGCATTGGCCAGTTGCGACAGTTCGTGGCTCGATGCGCTGGTCTGATCAGCCCCCGCAGCCGAACGCACCGACAGGTCGCGAATATTCACCAGATTGCGATCCACTTCCCGCGCCACTTGCGCCTGCTCCTCGGCGGCGCTGGCGATCACCAGGTTGCGCTCGTGAATCTCGTGCACCGACGCCGTGATCGTCACCAACGCCTCACCTGCCCGCTCTGCAAGAACCAGCGTGCTCGCCGCACGAGATGCGCTGGCCTGCATTGATTCCAGCGCCTGGCTCGAACCGCTGCGCATGCCTTGCACCATCTGTTCGATTTCCTGCGTCGATTGCTGGGTGCGATACGCCAGCGCGCGCACTTCGTCGGCTACCACCGCAAAGCCGCGACCGCTTTCACCGGCGCGTGCTGCTTCGATGGCAGCGTTGAGCGCCAGCAGATTGGTCTGCTCGGCGATGGCGCGAATCACGTCCAGAACCTTGCCGATGTCCTGCGACTGATTGGCCAGCGACTGCACCAGTTCACCGGTGTTCTGCACATCACTGGCCAGCGCATTGATCGCGCTGGCGGTTTCGCTGACGCGCTCCTGGCCCAATTGCGCCGATTGACTCGACTGGCGCGTGGCATCGGACGTCGACACCGCGTTGCGCGCGACTTCCTCCACCGCAGCGGTCATCTCATTGACCGCAGTGGCAGCTTGTTCGATTTCGTTGTTCTGCTCTTGCAGGCCTTGGGTGCTGTCGACGGTGACGGCACTCAGTTCGTCAGCGGCGGTGGCCAGTTGTGTGGCTGAGCCGCTGATACCTTGCAGCGTCTCGCGCAGGTTTTGTTGCATCGTCGCCAAGGCTTTGAGCAAGCGGCTGACTTCGTCGTTGCCATGGGTTTCGATCGGCCGCGTGAGATCGCCCTTGGCGACACTTTCTGCGGCATCCACGGCGCTGCTCAGCGGGCGCACGATACTGCGCGTGAGCAACATCGCCAGCGCCACCGTGGCCAGCGCTGCCAAGGCAATGAAAAGAGTAACGATGGTGCGCGAGGTTTCATAATGCGCGGCGGACTTCTCGCTTTCGGCAGCGACCTGGCGGGCGAACAGATCGGCGAGATCATTGAGCTGTTTGCCGGAGCCGTCGACCACGGTCTTCATGTCAACCAGGAGCAATTTGGTCAGCTCGTCACGCTTGCCTTGCTCGGCAAGGGTGAATGACTGGGCAATGCCAGTGCGATAGGCGGCGAAGGTTTTCTTGAACTGGTCATACAGCTGCCGGCCTTCGGCAGTGTCGACCAGTTTGTCGTAGGCGGCGATCTTCTCGCTCAGTTCCTTGTCGCGGGTGTCCATCTGGCCGCGATAGGTGGCGATATTGGCCGGATCCTGATCGAGCGCCATGCGCAGGGAGATGGTGCGGATGCGCAGCATCAGTTCGCGGATCTCGTCGCCGCCACGGATGCTCGGCAACCAACGGTTCTCCACCGCTACCTCACTGTCGCGAATGCTCGACATCTGTCCCAGCGCAAACACGCCGAGCAAGGCCACCAACACCGCGATCAGGGCAAATCCCAGGGCAGCCCGGGGAGCAATATTCAACTGACGAAGCAACATGACGAACGCCCTTATTCTTGTAATGGCCAGATCAAGGGGCGAAGCGTTGGCAGTCCCCTCGTGTTAGCGGGCTATCGGCAGGTTGTATGACGACTTGAAGGGATTCAGCTTTCGGCAGGCAAAAAAAATCCCCGTATCTTTCGATACGAGGATTTTCAATATGGTCGGGGTAAGGGGATTCGAACTCCTGACATCCTGCTCCCAAAGCAGGCGCGCTACCGGACTGCGCTATACCCCGGTAAAAAAAAGGCGACCTTTCAAAGATCGCCTTCTTCGATCAGCGCTTTTGGCCTCTGATCTTAAGATTCGATCCCAGCGCAAACTGGTTTCAAAAATGGTGGGTCGTGTGGGATTCGAACCTACGACCAATTGGTTAAAAGCCAACTGCTCTACCAACTGAGCTAACGACCCAAATATGGTCGGGGTAAGGGGATTCGAACTCCTGACATCCTGCTCCCAAAGCAGGCGCGCTACCGGACTGCGCTATACCCCGGTTTGAAATTGGCTCCGTGACCAGGACTCGAACCTGGGACCCAATGATTAACAGTCATTTGCTCTACCGACTGAGCTATCACGGAACTACATATTTCAATTTACAGCGGTGAAGCTTTGTTGCATCTCGCCACCCGTTCGCATCGCTGCGTTCGTGTGTCTGAGGCGCGCTATTCTACAACCTAGAACACCTCTGTCAACCCCCTAAATTGCTTTCAAGTTAATGATTTGCAACTTATTTCAGATTCCAACCCGGTGGGTTGAAACGCTGCCGGTGACTGACTGCGGGGCGCACTTTACAAGCCTTTTCCTTTGAGTTCAACAGCCTGGCGAAAAAAAGGCCTCGCAATGCGAGGCCTTCCCGGTTTCATTGCTGCTGAGGCTTAGCCGAAAACGATTTCGTCGTTCTCGACCTTGCCGGTGGCGGTGTCGCCAGGCATGAAATGACCCGACAGGATCAACTGTGCCAGCGGGTTTTCGATCCAGCGCTGGATCGCCCGTTTCAAAGGACGTGCGCCATACACCGGGTCGTAACCGACGGCGATCAGCTTGTCCATCGCTTCCGGGCTCAGCTCCAGCTTCAGCTCGCGCTCAGCCAGACGGCTGCGCAGGCGACCCAACTGGATCTCGGTAATCCCGGCGATCTGATCCCGCGCCAACGGCTCGAAGATCACCACCTCGTCGACCCGGTTGATGAACTCCGGACGGAAGTGCGACGTCAGCGCGTCCATCACAGCAGCGCGCTGCGCCTCGCGATCACCGACCAGCTCCTGGATCTGCATCGACCCGAGGTTGGAGGTCATCACGATCACCGTGTTGCGGAAGTCCACCGTACGCCCGTGACTGTCGGTCAGCCGGCCATCCTCAAGCACTTGCAGAAGGATGTTGAACACATCCGGATGGGCCTTCTCGACTTCGTCCATGAGGATCACCGAGTACGGCTTGCGACGCACCGCTTCGGTCAGATAACCGCCCTCTTCGTAGCCGACGTAGCCCGGTGGCGCACCGATCAGACGAGCCACGGAATGTTTCTCCATGAACTCGGACATGTCGATCCGCACCATCGCCTCTTCGGTATCAAAAAGGAATTCGGCCAAGGCCTTGCACAGCTCGGTTTTACCGACACCGGTAGGGCCGAGGAACATGAACGAGCCGCTCGGACGATTCGGGTCGGACAGCCCGGCGCGGGAACGCCGCACGGCGTTGGCCACAGCCACGACCGCTTCTTCCTGACCGATGACCCGTTTGTGCAACAGGCTCTCCATCTTCATCAGCTTGTCGCGCTCGCCTTCGAGCATCTTCGACACCGGGATGCCGGTCCACTTCGACACGACTTCGGCAATCTCTTCTTCAGTCACCTTGCTGCGCAGCAACTGGTTTTCGCTCTTGCCGTGCTGGTCGACCATTTGCAGGCTGCGCTCCAGATCGGGGATCACCCCGTACTGCAACTCCGCCATGCGATTCAGGTCGCCTTTGCGGCGTGCGGCTTCCAGTTCCTGGCGCGACTGTTCGATCTTCTGCTGGATCTGCGCAGAACCCTGCACCTCGGCTTTTTCCGAGTTCCAGATTTCTTCCAGATCCGAGTACTCACGTTCGTGACGCTCGATTTCTTCCTGGAGTTTTTCCAGGCGTTTCTTCGCTGCGTCGTCGCTTTCTTTCTTCAGCGCCTGGGATTCCACTTTCAACTGAATCAGGCGCCGCTCCAGACGATCGAGTACTTCCGGTTTGGAGTCGATTTCCATGCGGATACGGCTGGCGGCCTCATCGATCAAGTCGATGGCCTTGTCCGGCAACTGCCGATCCGTGATGTAGCGATGGCTGAGTTTCGCTGCGGCAATGATCGCGCCGTCGGTGATCGCCACCTTGTGGTGGACCTCGTAACGCTCCTTGAGGCCACGCAGAATGGCGATGGTGTCTTCTTCGCTCGGCTCGTCCACCAGGACTTTCTGGAAACGCCGCTCGAGCGCCGCGTCCTTCTCTATATATTGGCGATACTCGTTGAGCGTGGTCGCGCCGACGCAGTGCAACTCGCCGCGAGCCAGCGCAGGCTTGAGCATGTTGCCAGCGTCCATCGAGCCTTCGCCTTTACCAGCGCCGACCATGGTGTGCAGTTCGTCGATGAACAGAATGATCTGCCCTTCCTGCTTCGACAGTTCGTTGAGCAACGATTTCAGGCGCTCTTCGAACTCACCGCGATACTTGGCGCCGGCAATCAGCGCGCCCATGTCCAGCGACAGCAGGCGCTTGCCTTTAAGGCCATCCGGCACTTCGCCGTTGATGATGCGCTGCGCCAGCCCTTCGGCGATCGCGGTTTTACCCACGCCAGGCTCACCGATCAGCACCGGGTTGTTCTTGGTGCGGCGTTGCAGAACCTGAATGGTGCGGCGGATCTCGTCGTCACGGCCGATCACCGGATCAAGCTTGCCGTCTTCGGCGCGCTTGGTCAGGTCGACGGTGTATTTGTCCAAGGCCTGACGCGATTCTTCGTGGTTGGCGTCATTTACCGCTTCGCCACCACGCAGGTTGTTGATCGCGTTTTCCAGGGCTTTTTTGCTCACGCCTTGGCCGAGCAGCAACTTGCCGAGCTTGCTGTTCTCGTCCATCGCGGCGAGCAGCACCAGTTCGCTGGAGATGAACTGGTCGCCCTTCTGCTGAGCCAGACGGTCGGCCTGATTGAGCAGGCGCGCCAGATCCTGCGACATGTTGACGTCGCCGGTCGGATTCTGGATTTTCGGTAGTTGATCGAGCTCTTTGGTCAGCTCTTTACGCAAGCTGTTGACGTCGAAGCCTACTTGCATCAGCAACGGCTTGATCGAACCGCCCTGCTGTTCAAGCATGGCCTGCATCAAATGCGCCGGCTCGATGGCCGGATGATCGTGGCCAACCGCCAACGACTGGGCGTCGGACAGGGCCAACTGTAATTTACTGGTTAAACGGTCAATACGCATGGGTCACCTTCCTTTTGAGCAGGCCGGACCTAAGAAACCATCCTGAATAAAGAAACCTGCCAGATACCACTGTAGATGCGGTCGATTCTGGGAGATTCAAGCGTCGGAGAGTTGATGCAGATCAGAGAGTTTAGCGGGTGAGCCAAACAAGGGAGGCGAAACGACCGGTGCGCGACGCACGGCGGTAAGAGAAGAAGCGCGGGTCGGTCACGGTGCAGAAACCGCCACCATAAACAGCCGTGACACCCCGTTCAGCCAGACGCAGGCGCGCCAGCAGATAGATATCAGCCATGAACTTGCCGGCATTGTTGCTCGGTACGAACGCTTCTGCTGCTTCAGGCAGTTGATTGATGAAGACTTCCCGTACTTCCGGACCGACTTCAAAGGCTTTGGGGCCAATGGCCGGGCCGAGCCAGACCAGTACCTCGCCAGCAGGAACATCGAGGCTGTCGAGAGTTGCCTCAAGCACGCCCGCCGCCAGACCACGCCAACCGGCATGAGCGGCCGCGACACGCGTGCCGGCACGATCGCAGAACAATGCCGGCAAGCAGTCTGCCGTCATCGCCGTGCAGGCAATGCCCGGCGTTGCCGTCCAACTGGCATCTGCCGTCGCAACAATGCCCGGATCAGCATGAACCACGGCTATCCCGTGCACTTGCTGCAACCAGGCAGGCTGTATAGAGAAGCGCTCGGTCAGACGCCGACGGTTCTCGGCGACGGCTTCAGGACGATCATCAACGTGATCGCCCAGATTCAGGCTGTCGAACGGCGCCTCGCTGACACCACCCTCGCGGGTGGTGACACAGGCCCTGACGCTGGCCGGCGCAGGCCAGTCCGGCGTCAGCCAGTTCATCCGACGAAGGCCTCGCGATCCTGCTTGAGCAGGGTCAGCAGCCAGACGAAATCTTCCGGCAGCGGCGATTCCCAGCTCATGCGCTCACCGCTCGTCGGGTGATCAAGTTCAAGGAAGCGCGCGTGCAGCGCCTGACGCGGGAAGTGCTTGAGCGATTCCACCATGGTCGGGTTGGCCGCAGGCGGAATGCGGAAACGCCCGCCGTAGGCCGGATCGCCGACCAACGGGAAGTTGATGTGTGCCATGTGCACGCGGATCTGGTGGGTCCGACCGGTTTCCAGCTTCACCCGCACGTGAGTGTGGGAACGGAAACGCTCGAGCACGCGGTAGTGGCTGACGGCAGGCTTGCCGCCTTCCATCACTGCCATGCGCTGGCGTTGCTGGCCGTGACGACCGATCGGCGCATTGATCTTGCCACCGGCGGTGACCACGCCGATCACAATGCACTCGTAGATACGGCTGACGCTGCGGCTCTGCAATTGTGCGACCAGTTTGGTCTGCGCCTGAATGGTCTTGGCCACCACCATCAGACCGGTGGTGTCCTTGTCCAGACGATGCACGATACCGGCGCGCGGGACATTGATGATGTCCGGCACATGGTGCAACAAAGCGTTGAGCAGGGTGCCATCGGCATGACCGGCAGCCGGGTGCACCACCAGGCCCGCAGGCTTGTTGATCACCAGGATGTCGTCGTCTTCATAGACGATGTCGAGCTCGATGTCCTGGGCGATCCACTCGCCCTGGGCTTCCTGCTCGGCAGTCAGCTCAAGGACGGCACCGCCATGCACAATGTCGCGCGGGCGGATCACCGCCCCGTCCACAGTCAGGCGACCTTCTTTGATCCAGGCGGAAAGGCGCGAGCGTGAGTGCTCAGCGAAGAGTTGGGCGGCGACTTGATCGAGGCGTTGGCCGCCCAATTCGGACGGCACCTCTGCGCGAAGTTCAATTTTATCGGACATGCTCGGACTGGGCGTCGGCACAGCCTTTGGTTTCGGCTGCGCGCTTGTGGTTAAATACGGCGTCTTTTGCCCCGAGGCTTTTCAACGGGGCGCTCATCATAACAGGACGGCCCCGCCCAAGACAGCGGCCGTCATAGGGACGCAAGCCGCCATGCAAGTGAAACACCTGCTGCTGATCGCCATCCTCGCATTGACCGCTGCTTGCTCATCGAAGGAAGTCGTAGACGAAAACCTCAGCGAAGCCGAGCTGTATCAGCAGGCTCAGACTGACCTGGACAACAACAGCTACACCAGCGCCACAGCCAAACTGAAGGCTCTGGAGTCGCGATATCCGTTCGGTCGCTACGCCGATCAGGCTCAGCTGGAGTTGATCTACGCCAACTACAAGAACGCCGAGCCGGAAGCTGCAAAGTCTGCCGCCGAGCGTTTCATTCGTTTGCATCCGCAGCATCCGAACGTGGATTACGCGTACTACCTCAAGGGTCTGACTTCGTTCGACCAGGACGTCGGCCTGCTGGCGCGCTTCCTGCCGCTGGACATGACCAAGCGTGACCCGGGCGCCGCCCGTGACTCGTACAACGAGTTCGCGCAGTTGACCAGCCGCTACCCGAACAGCCGCTACGCGCCGGACGCCAAGCAGCGCATGATCTATCTGCGCAACCTGCTGGCGGCCTACGAAATCCACGTTGCTGACTACTACCTGACCCGTCAGGCTTACGTAGCCGCTGCCAACCGTGGCAAGTATGTCGTGGAAAACTTCCAGGAAACCCCATCGGTCGGCGACGGCCTGGCGGTGATGACCGAAGCCTACCAGCGTCTGCACCTCGACGATCTGGCCGCCACCAGCCTGGAAACCCTGAAGCTCAACTACCCGGATCACCCGAGCCTGCAAGATGGCCAGTTCGTGCCACGTGTAGCCGAGGCCGACAACCGTTCGTTCCTGAGCAAGGCGACTTTGGGCCTGATCGAATCGCGTCCACCGCTGCCGCCGGGCGAAACCCGCGCCAACCAAGACGTGCAGAAGCAGTTCCAGGACGCGAAGGATGCAATCCCGAACGAGCTCAAGCCTAAGGACGAAAACGGCGACGTGATCGAAGAGCCAGAGCCGGAATCCAGCGACACCGATCGCTCGTGGTTCAGCTACATGACCTTCGGCGTGTTCGACTGACCACACCGGCTGTACGAAAAAAGGGAGATCTGCGGATCTCCCTTTTTTATTGCCGCGCTTTAATAGGCTGTGCGCTGATCGGGTCCTTGGCTAAACTGCCGGATCATCAGTCGAAAAGCCGCTCATCATGCTTCGTTTATTGTTCTGGATTGCCCTGATCTTCGCCGCCATCTGGCTCTGGCGCAAATTCAAGGCCCCCGCCTCGTCCACCCGATCGCCGCGCGAACAGGATGCGCCGCCGATGGTGCGCTGCGCCCACTGCGGCGTGCACCTGCCGCGCGACCGCGCGCTGGGCAACCAGCAACTGTGGTATTGCAGCCAGGCTCATCTCGAGCAAGGCCCGGGCGCCAGTGGTCGCTGAGGCCGCCAACGCCGACCAGAAACAGGCGCAGCGTCTGCTGCGCCTTTATCACCTGTACCGTTTAAGTGTCGGCATCACTCTGGTGCTGCTGATCTCCAGCAACATGGACAACCGCCTGCTGACGTCGGCCAACGACGATCTGCTGCGCGGCGGCAGCTGGCTGTACCTGATCATCAACATGCTGCTGGTGGTGTTCCTTGAAAACACCCGGCGCCCGGCGCAGTTGTTCACCCTGGCGCTCGTCGATGTGCTGCTGTTGTGCGGCCTGTTCTACGCGGCGGGCGGCGTGGCCAGTGCGCTGGGCAATTTGCTGGTGGTCTCGGTGGCGATCAGCAACACCCTGCTGCGCCGACGCATCGGCCTGCTGATTGCCGCCATTGCGGCGATCGGCATTGTCGGCCTGAGCTTTCTGCTCGGGCTCAGCCGCCCCTTGAGCGCCAACGCCTACTTGCAAGCCGGCACCCTCGGCGCGCTGTGCTTCGCCGCCTCATTGCTGGTGCAAGGGCTGATCCGCCGCCTCGAAGTCAGCGAAACCCTGGCCGAACAGCGCGCCAGCGAGGTGGTCAGCCTGGAGGCGCTGAACGCATTGATCCTGCAACGCATGCGCACGGGGATTCTAGTGCTCGACGAGCAACGCCGGGTGCAACTGGCCAATCACAGTGCGCAGAGTCTGCTCGGCCATAGTCACCTGCAAGGTCATTTGATCGACGAATATTCGCCAGCACTGGTCGAGCGTCTGCAACTGTGGCGCAACAACCCGACCTTGCGCCCGCAGAGCCTGAAAATCCCCGGCAATGGCCTTGAGCTGCAACCCAGCTTCATCGCCCTTGAGCAGAGTCCGAACCAGCAGACGCTGGTGTTTCTCGAAGACCTGGCGCAAATCACCCAACAGGCGCAGCAACTCAAGCTCGCTGCGCTCGGGCGTTTGACCGCCGGCATCTCCCATGAAATTCGCAATCCACTGGGCGCGATCAGTCATGCCGCGCAGCTGTTGGCCGAGTCCGAGGAACTCGATAGCGCAGATCGGCGTCTGACGCAGATTATTCAAGACCACTCCCAGCGCATGAACCGAGTCATCGAAAACGTCCTGCAACTGTCCCGCCGCCAGCAAAGCGCGCCGCAACGGCTGGACCTCAAGCCGTGGCTGGAAGACTTCGTCGGCGAAATCCGCGAGCAGGCCAACGAGCGCCAGCACATTCATCTGCGGATCAATTCCGGCGATTTCACCACGCTGATGGACCCCAACCAATTGCGGCAGATTCTCGACAATCTGATACGCAACGCCTGGCGTCACAGTGCGCAACTGCACGAGCAGGCCGACGTCTGGCTGGCACTGTTCGTCGACCCCGACAGCCAATTGGCAGTGCTCGAAGTGCAGGACAACGGCCCCGGTGTGTCGGCCGATGAACAGGCGCATCTGTTTGAGCCGTTCTTCACTACCAGCAGCAAGGGCACCGGTCTTGGCCTTTATCTGTCCCGTGAGCTGTGCGAAAGCAATCAGGCACGCCTAGACTTCAAATCACGCCAAGGCGGCGGCTGCTTTTGCATCACTTTTGCTCACGGACGGAAACAAAGTTGAATACAAGCCCACGGCAAAAAATTCTAATCGTCGACGACGAACCGGATATCCGCGAGCTCCTGGAAATCACCCTGGGACGGATGAAACTGGAGACCTTCAGCGCACGCAATCTGGGCGAAGCTCAGGCGCTGTTGCAGCGCGAGCACTTTGACCTGTGCCTGACCGACATGCGCCTGCCCGACGGCACCGGGCTGGAGCTGGTGCAACACATTCAGCAACGCGATCCACACCTGCCGGTGGCGATGATCACTGCGTACGGAAGCCTGGAAACGGCTATCAATGCGCTGAAGGCCGGGGCGTTCGACTTCCTCACCAAACCGGTGGAACTGCCGCGCTTGCGCGAACTGGTCAGCTCGGCGCTGCGCCTGCCGACAGCGGGCGGCTTGAGCACGGCAATCGAGCGACGCTTGCTGGGCGACTCGCCGCCGATGGCCAATCTGCGCAGGCAGATCGACAAGCTCGCACGCAGTCAGGCACCGGTGTACATCAGTGGTGAATCCGGCAGCGGCAAAGAACTGGTCGCGCGTCTGATCCACGAACAAGGTCCGCGCGCCGGCCAACCCTTTGTGCCGGTGAACTGCGGGGCGATTCCATCGGAGCTGATGGAAAGCGAATTTTTCGGCCACCGCAAAGGCAGTTTCACTGGAGCCGTCGAAGACAAGCCGGGGCTGTTTCAAGCGGCCCATGGCGGCACTCTGTTTCTCGATGAAGTCGCCGACCTGCCACTGTCGATGCAGGTGAAGCTGCTGCGGGCGATCCAGGAAAAAGCCGTGCGCAGCGTCGGCGGCCAGCAGGAAACAGTGGTCGACGTACGCATCCTTTGCGCCACGCACAAAGACCTTGAAGCCGAAGTTTCGGCCGAACGCTTCCGCCAGGATCTGTATTACCGGCTCAACGTCATCGAACTGCGTGTGCCGTCCCTGCGCGAACGCCGTGACGACATTGAGGCGCTTGCCATGCACGTGCTCAAGCGCCTGGCCAAAGACACCGGACAACCCGAAGCGCGCCTGCACCCGCAAGCGCTGGAGGCGCTGAAGAACTATCGCTTTCCCGGCAATGTACGCGAACTGGAGAACGTCCTCGAACGCGCGCACACCCTGTGTGAAAACCGCACGATCGAGGCGCAGGATCTGCGTTTGAGCGAAGGCAATTGCACGGCGGACGGGGCGATGGCCGATCTGACGCAGGTCGACAATCTTGAGGATTATCTGGAGAGCGTCGAGAGGAAGCTGATTTTGCAGGCGCTGGAGGAAACCCGCTGGAACCGCACGGCGGCGGCGCAGCGGTTGAGTCTGTCGTTTCGGTCGATGCGTTATCGGCTGAAGAAATTGGGCCTGGATTAAAGGCCCCTTCGCGAGCAGGCTCGCTCCCACATTTGGAATGAGTACTCCTGTGGGAGCGAGCCAGCTCGCGAAGGCGGTCTACCCGCCTCTGACTAAATCCGGCCCTCAGGCGCATACGGCGCCGGATCAATAATCGGCGCCCGCCCCAGCATCACGTCAGCAAATAGCTGACACGATGCCGGCGCCAGCACCAGCCCGTTGCGGTAATGCCCGCAGTTCAGCCACAACCCCTCGAACCCCGGCACCCGGCCAATAAACGGAATGCCCTCCGGCGACCCCGGCCGCAGCCCCGCCCAGTGCCCGACCACTTCGGCATCCGCCAGCGCCGGCAACAACTCGATGGCCGAAGCCTTGAGGCTTTGCAGCGCTACATCGGTCGGGGTCTTGTCGTAACCTTCGTGCTCCAGCGTGCTGCCGATCAGAATGTGACCGTCGCGACGCGGGATCGCATATCGCCCCTTGGCCAGCACCATGCTTGGCAGGAAATCAGCCGCGCACTTGTAGAGAATCATCTGGCCTTTGACCGGTTCGACCGGCAGCGTCAGGTTCAGCGTCTTGAGCAGATCACCGCTCCACGCTCCCGCTGTCAGCACAATCTGATCGCCGTTGATCACGCCCGTCGGAGTCTGCACGCCGACCACGCGCTCGCCCTCGCGGACGAAGCCACTGACTTCGCATTGCTCATGAATCGTCACATTCGGCAGCGCCAGCAGCGCGGCTTTCAGCGATTTGACCAGCCGTGGATTGCGCACGTTGGCGACATCGGCCATGTAGATCGCCCGGCTGAAACCGCTGCCGAGCACCGGCACCGCGTCATGCGCCGCCGAGATATCCACAGCCCGCAGCGGCCGATTTTCCCGCTCGGCCCAGGCCAGGGCTGCGGCATCATCGTCCAGATCCAGCCAATACAGGCCAGTGGTGTGCACCTCAGGATCAACCCCCGTGTCGGCAAACAAGCGCTGGCCGAGCTGTGGATAAAAGTCCTGCGACCAATGCGCCAGCGCGGTGACTGCCGGACTGTAGCGCCACGGGTATAACGGCGAGACGATGCCGCCGCCAGCCCAGGACGATTCCTGGCCGACATTCGAGCGATCCAGCAGCACCACGCTGCGCACTTCGGAGGCGAGATTGTAGGCAGTGAGCAGGCCAATCACCCCGCCGCCGACAATCACCACTTGCTGTTGCCTGGTCATGTTTGATCCAACCGTAAAAAAGACAGTGGGCACAAAAAGCGCCCGAAAAAGAATACGTCAGCGGCCCCAGCAATCCTTGGCGGTCACTCCGGTGGTCGCGTTGTTCATGCTTCGCACGCCGGTGTTGGTCAGGGTGAAATCCCCGCATTTGTCGGTGGCCATGGCCGAGCCGGTTTTACGCACCGCAGTCAGCACAAAGGTCTGGTCGGTCAGCGTCGGGGTGATGGTGTAGAAATCATTGCCCGTGCTCAGTCCGGTGACGCCGGTGTAGACATTGTTGCGGGTGTAGAAACGCTCGAGGGTCTGCGCCTGCTCCGAGAGCAGCGAAACCACTTCGGCGCGACGGCCCTTCTTCACGTATTCGTTGTAGCTGGGAATGCTGATGGTGAGGATGATCCCGATAATCGCGATAACGATCATGATCTCGATCAGGGTAAAACCTCGGCTGGTTCTGCGCATGCCTCAAATTCTCGCTTACTGGATTTGTCGCCACATGATACGACGGCTGCCACCGCCACCCTTCTCTACAATGGTGGTGATGACGCCACTGGTGTCGGTCACGACCTTTCCCGTACCACCGGCGGAAATGACGTTAAGGGTCGGAATGCCGCCGGTAAAAATCACGCCGCTGGATATCGTATCGTTGCTGTCGACCAAACGGTCGCCGGTGGTGTCGATCACGGCGTAGTTGAGCATCTTACCGTTGAACGCATCGAGTTCGACCAGTCGGCCCGTACCAAAGCTCGAACACGGGTCGGTGGTATCGACGCTGGCGGTGGTGAAAACAACTCGCCCCAACACAAGACTGGCCTGATTGATCACGCGCTCGCCGGTCAGCACGTTGTTATACACCAGCGGCAGATACCAGCCTTTCTCTGCCGGATAGGTCGTTTCATTCTGGCTGGTGGTCAGAAACTGCCCGGAACTGCCGGCGAACGAGCCGGTAATCGCCTGTGCCTGCAAACTGCTGACGGTGATTTGTCCGGCCCCACCCTCTGCATCCCAGATTGAATAGAACGCTTGCAGATCCTTGTTGGTCTTGTCGGCAGTCTCGTTGAACTTGCCGGTGCCAAAGAACACTTGCTTGCCGCCCTGGGGGTTGTCCGCCAGCAGCGGTTGCGCGGTGATCGGCTGCGTTGCCCCACCCGGGGCTGTAAACAAGGGCTTGCCGGCAAACGCCACGCCCCAGCTTTCTGCCCCGGGTGCGCTCAAGTCGAATTTCCACATACGCCCCTTCAGGTCACCAGCGTAGGCAGCCTGCACCACGTTCGAGGAATTGACCCTGAGTTTTACCGAAGACAGACCGTTAGTGGTTTCCGTGCTGTCGATGACGATTTTCCTGATCAGCGAACCGTCCATTGCATCCAGTACATACAACGCTGCAACCCCCGAATTGCTGCCGTAACCATTGGCGACGAATGTCGCCCAGCGACCATTGGCCAAGCGTGCCACTTCCGGACGCGCGTAGGCGTAACCCAGATCATTGAAAGCATTCGACGCATTTGCCGTAGCCGGCGCACTGACTTCCCACAGTGCCTTGATCACGTTGCCTGCCGAGGCATCGAACAGTTGCAGCCCATAGAAGGTTTTGCCACCGGCCCCCGTTCCGCCAATGGCCAGGGTTTTCCAGGTGGTGCCAGCCTGCGCATCGAACACGCCGACCTGACCATCCACGAGAAACTTGTGGCTGACGCCGTTGACGTAATTGGTATCCGCAATCAGCCGCAACGAAGGCAGCACGCTGGAAGGCATGTAGGCATAACGGCGGGTGCCGTTCGCCGAATTGATCACGTTGACGAAACCGTCGTTGGCGTTCACCACCAGACTGGTATTCATGTTCGCAGTCTTGGTGGTCAGGTAGTTGGTGTAACTGCTGTCACCCGTCAGATCGGATGCGGTCTTGTCCGAAGGCGACGCGAGCACCAGCGGCGAATTGATGATGTCGCCCAGCAGCGCAGTGCGCACTTTGAGCCCTGCCCTGTTGGTCCCTTTGCTCCACTCCACCAGTTCAGTGCCGCTGATACCGGTGGGTAGGCCCTGATTCAACGTGTTCTGCTGGGCTGGGGAAAAGCTGCCGAATGCCAGAGCAATGGGCGTGTTGCTCAAGGTGTTCCATGACTGGAAAGTCGGCGCTGTGGCAGAGGGCACGATGGTGGTGTCGGTCGACCATTGCGCCGTCGAGGTATTTACCGTGCCGGTCGAGGTAAAGCCGAACGACCTGATCGTGCCGCGCCAATCCTTGGGATCGTAGGTTGTCTGGTAAAAACTGCTGCCACTGGTCAACGTACTGCTGCTGGCAACACCGGCACCACCGGAGCCGGCCTTGGAAGTGATATCGCTCAGTGCCGACGATAACGCCGCATTGAGCCCGGAGCTGTCGGTCGCCTGGTAATACCTGCCCTGCCCGTAACTGGCGGCGTCGGACAACATATCGTTATCCGCAGCGAAACCCACGGTGTAGGTGTTCATGTTCTGCCCGGGAAAATCCAACGCGTTCCAGCTCTTGCCGGCGGCGTCGGTGCCGGTCGAACGCATGTCGATGTCGAAGGCGAATTTGGCGATGTCATCCAGATACAGCGTGTCACCTTCGCCGTCACCGTTGAGGTTGTCGCCATCGTTATTCACGCCATCCCAGTTCGGTAAGCGACTGCCTCCCAGCGGATCGTTGGTCGGGAAGGTACGGTCATAGGTCGGCAAGCCATCGGTAATCACCACGCCGTAGTTTTTCTGGCAGCGGTATTGAATCGGACTGGTATAGGTCGCCGGTGTGCCGTTGTAGTAAGGCGCCAAGCCACGCATGTAGCGCGTGACTTCGTAATAGCTCTCGGCCAATGGCGTGTTGGCCACGGCGTTCAAGCCGTTGATCGATGAGATCAGCGCGTTGTAGTTGGTGTCTGCCTGGGCCTGGGTGACGCTGCCCGCGACGGGTGACAAATCGGTGATCGAGCGGGCGATGAAACCGCCGTTGCCCGGGTTGCTGCTTGTCGCCGGATTGAATGTCGACAGGCCCATGCGCAAGGTGCGGTTGCTGCTCACCAGTGCAGTGGAAACGTTGCGCGCCACGTTCATCCGGTAATCGTTGGGAATCGCCCCCGTGGTGAAGTCGCGGGTGCCGTTGCTGTTGGCGAGGCTGACTATGTAGGAAATGTAATCGGCGGAATACCGAGTGTTCTCATTGCCTACGGGGTCGGGCAGTTTCAGGCACAAGGGCGCCACGCTGTTGTTGTAGAACGCATAGGCGCCTCCCGAGCAACCGGAAGTCGGCAGGCTCGATAGAAACACCGTGTCGCCGGTAATCTGCGGCGCATTGAGTGCAGAGCACAAGCCGAGGAAGGCATTGCACTGCCGGGCTGGAGTGCGGTTGACGTTCGGGTCGAATCCGGCGGCGTAAATGATGCTGTTCATACTCCCCGAATCATCGATCAGCAGCATCACGTTCGGCGCCACCGCTGCCGCGCTCAGCAGCGGCGAATCGGAAGGCGTGAAAGCCCAGGCCGGTGCCGCCAGGTAGCTACTCAGCAGCATGCCGATCAGCAGCGACAGGCCGCGCTCAATACTTCGCATAGACACTCTCCACCACGCTACGCGAATTGCCGGCGATGCCGACCGCAGTGACTCGATACAACGTCGCCGAAGTGTTACTTGGCACGTTCACCGCCGTCAGGGTCGTGCCGATGTTCTGCACGCCATAAAAGCCATTACCGGCAGCGATCCACGTCACCCCGGAGGTCGAATTGAAACCTGCCGAGCTGACCGATGACGATTCCGCCGGCGGCAGACATTGGCTCGTGCCGCTGCACACCGCCAACGAATAACTGTCCAGTTGTACTGCGCTTTCGCCGACACGCAATGCAGCTTCGGCCGCCTGAAACGATTGATTGCGCAAGCTGACGCTGCCGGCCATTTTCTCTTGCAGGTTGGCGCTCTGCATCGAGGACAAACCGATCAATGTCAGCAACAGCAGAAACACCAGACTGACCAACAAGACCATGCCGCGCTGGGCCTGACGTTGTTGCAAGGAAATCCTCATCGCCGCCCCCTCATGGCAAGCGGTTGCGCAATGCCGCAACCACGTTGAAGGTTTGATCGCGCACCCGATTGTTCGGGTCGGTGAGGGTCAGGCTCAGGCGCACACTGCGGATGCGCGCCGGATCGCCAGGGTTGCTGCTGTAGGTTGAAGCTGCGACGTCGGTCGCCGAACTGGCCAGACCGAATGTGACGTTGAAGGCGCTGACATTGTTGACCAGCACTTGCTGCGCCGGATTGCCGCTGCCAGTGCCCATGAGGATCTGGTTATTGCTGAAGCTGTAGATCAGGCGCCGGATCGGGAACGCGATCTGCCCCGTGGTCGGGCTGCGCAATCCGCTGTAGGCGACCGCGCTGTTGCGGCAATCGGAAATCACCGTCCAGGTCGGCGTCCCCCCGCCGCTGCCGACATCGGCAGTGACTATGGTCAGCTTGAGACTGGCGTTATCCCAGTTGATCGGGATGAGTTGCGCGGTGTTGAAATCCCCTGCAGAACTGGAGTCGACGATGGTGCCGAGGCAGCCGAACATGCCGACCATACGAATTTCCTGAATCATTTTGCTGAGAACGAAGCGCGCGTCTTCCTGCATCGCTGCGGCGCTGTTCTGACTGACGTAAGTGTTTTTTGCGGCGATGAAAATCTGTACCACACCAAGCACGACGATCAGCCCCAAAGCCAGAGCAATCAGCAACTCGATCAGGCCGAAACCACGGCTGGTGTGCTTCATGGTGTGGCCACCGGATCGACCGCCGCCCGGCTGGTCAGGACGAAACTGCGCTGGGCACTGGCAGCGTTCGCCGCGCGCGCATCGCTCCAGGTAATGGTGATGGTGTAGACCCGTTGATTGAGGGTGATGCTGCCCGTCGCGGTCGGACCGCCGAAGTTGGCGATGTTGGTGGTGAAATCGTAGAGATCCTGGTCCCGCGCATTATTGAAATTGCCCGAGGTCGGTGGCGTAACGGTGTAGTTGGCGCCGGAATTGGCGCGGATGCGATCCATCATGTCATAGGCGATGAAGCTGGCCTGACTGGTCATCCGCGAACTGTCGGTGTACTTCAGCGCATTGAGCTGCACCGCCGCTGCGCCCAACAGCCCGACGGTGAGAATCAGCAGCGCGACCAGCACTTCGATCAGCGTCATGCCCTCCTGTGCGTTTTTGCTCCCTGCCCTCATCCGCAATTTCCACCCAGTTGAATGCGTCCGTTCAAACACACGTTCAGCGTCCTGCTTTGCGTGCCCAGCGTGTAACCGATGACCACCGCCATCGACGGTGCCGCCAGACCACCAAGATTGTTGAAATCCAGTGCGGTCACTCCTGAGGGTAGCGTCAGAGTCGCGCCACTGCTCATCGCTGGAACAACCCGCAACACATTGGCCGGATTGCCAGTACTGTCGTAGACCGCCAGCTCACCGGTCCAGACACTGCCGCCGGCGGTCGGACGCAGACGCGTGGTCACGCCGCGATTGATTGCCTCGAGGCGAGCGAAATTGATCGCGCGCTGCAAGTCGCCGACTTCGGTATCCGCCCTGCTGCTCTGGATCGTACGGGTAAAGGCCGGCACCGCCAGCGTGATCAGTATCAGGAACACCGCGATGGCGACCAGCAACTCGACCAGCGTGAAACCTTTTGTACGAAGATCCATCGGTGCCCTCCGTTGCCGTCGGCTATACCTGCTTTTACACGCTAGAACATTCGCTCGGCACGCGCCGACTGATTTGCCCTGCGCGGCGCACGGATTGCGCTGCTCATACCATTCCACGGAGGGATTTTTCATGCCGCAACACGGTTTCAGCCTGATTGAACTGCTTATGGGACTGGCGATTGGCGCAATTGTTCTGCTGCTGGTCAGCCCGGCGTTCGCCGCGCTCAAGCAAGCGACTCAACGCGACCACGCAGCGCAGTCGCTGCTCGAAGGCATCCGCCACGCTCGCACACTGGCCATCACGCACAATCAGAGCGTGGTGATCCATGGCATCGACGGTGACTGGAGTCAGGGTTGGCGGATCATTCTGGATCGAAGCGGTAGGGGGCCGGAGGACAGCAGCAATCCGCTGCTGGTGGAGCGCGCCAGTGAGGCGAAAGTGCCGATTGTCGGCAACTGGTGGGTGAGCCGCTATGTGCGGTTCAGTCATCTGGGGCAGCCACTGATGCCGGGGCGGCGATTTCAGGCGGGGACGATACACATCTGCTCGCCGCGCGAACCGGTCAGCCAGCGGCAGATCGTGCTGGCGGCGACCGGTCGCGTGCGCCTGGGCAGTCAGGAAACCGAGCAGGCGCTGTGCGACAAAGGCAGAAGCGTCAGATCGAACGGACGCGCAGCTCTTTCGGCATCGAGAACGTGATGTTCTCCTCACGGCCAGCCAGCTCGTCGGCACCGGTCGCACCCCAGGCCTGCAATTGCTGGATCACGCCCCGGACCAGCACTTCCGGCGCCGAGGCGCCAGCGGTAATGCCGATGCGCTCGACGCCGTCGAACCAGCTCTGTTGCAGGTCCTCGGCACCGTCGATCAGGTACGCCGGAGTCGCCATGCGCTCAGCCAATTCGCGCAGACGGTTGGAGTTGGAACTGTTCGGGCTGCCGACCACCAGCACCACGTCGCACTCGTCGGCCAGTTGCTTGACGGCGTCCTGGCGGTTTTGTGTGGCGTAGCAGATGTCGTCCTTGCGCGGACCACCGATGGCCGGGAAGCGCGTTCGCAGGGCATCGATCACACGGCTGGTATCGTCCATCGACAAGGTTGTCTGGGTGACGAAGGCGAGTCTTTCCGGATCGCGCACCTGCAGTGCGGCCACGTCCTTTTCGTCTTCAACGAGGTAGATCGCGCCGCCATTGCTGGCGTCGTACTGGCCCATGGTGCCTTCGACTTCCGGGTGACCGGCGTGGCCGATCAGGATGCACTCACGACCGTCGCGGCTGTATTTGGCGACTTCGATGTGCACCTTCGTCACCAGCGGGCAGGTTGCATCGAATACTTTCAGGCCACGACCGGCAGCTTCGTTGCGTACGGCTTGGGAAACACCGTGGGCGCTGAAGATGACGATCACGTCATCGGGTACCTGATCGAGCTCTTCGACGAAAATCGCGCCACGGCTGCGCAGGTCTTCGACGACGAACTTGTTGTGCACCACTTCGTGACGCACATAGATTGGCGGCCCGAAGACTTCAAGGGCGCGGTTGACGATTTCGATCGCCCGGTCCACACCGGCGCAGAAGCCACGGGGGTTGGCGAGTTTGATTTGCATGCTGTGCCTCGTGTCTTGCGCGCGAAAACAATGGAAAACAGACTGTGGAGACCTACTTGTTGTGGCGAGGGGATTCATCCCCGCTCGGCTGCTTAGCAGTCGTAGACCGTCAACGGACTTATCTCAGAATCCGTTGACTGGTCTGGGGGCGCTTCGCACCCCAGCGGGGATGAATCCCCTCGCCACAAAGGCTCACTCCTGCATTTTTAGATCGCTTTGACGGAAATGATTTCCACGTCAAAGGTCAGCGTCTTGCCCGCCAGCGGGTGGTTGAAGTCGACGGTCACTTGCGTGTCATCGAATTCCTTCACCACACCCGGCAACTCAGTATTGGCCGCATCGTTGAAGATCACCAGCAGACCCGGCGACAACTCCATGTCGGTGAACTGCGAACGCGGGATGGTCTGCACGTTCTGCGGGTTCGGCTGACCGAAAGCGTTTTCCGGCTCGACGGTCAGGGTGCGCTTGTCGCCGGCCTTGAAGCCGAACAATGCGGCTTCGAAGCCCGGCAGCAGGTTGCCATCGCCGACCTTGAACGTCGCCGGGGCCTTTTCGAAGGTACTGTCGACGGTGTCACCGTTTTCCAGGCGCAAGGCAAAGTGCAGGGTGACTTCGGTGTTCTGGCCGATGCGTTGCTCAGTCGATAGCGGTTCAGTCATGAGCGGCCTCTTCGGTTTTCTTCGATTTGAACATGTCCAGTGCCAGCATGATCGCGCCAACGGTAATCGCGCTGTCGGCAATGTTGAACGCCGGGAAATACCAGCGGTTCTGCCAGTGCACCAGAATGAAGTCGATCACATGGCCCAGGGCAACGCGGTCATACAGGTTGCCCAGCGCGCCACCCAGCACCAGTGCCAGGGCGACGGCCAGCCAGGTGTCGTTGCGGCCCAGACGCTTGAGCCAGACCACCAGCACGGCACTGACCACAATCGCGATCAGGGCAAACAGCCAGCGCTGCCAGCCGGAGCTGTCGGCAAGGAAGCTGAAAGCAGCGCCAGTGTTGTAGGCCAGCGTCCAGCTGAACAGGTCGGGAATGATCACGATCTGCTGGAACATTTCAAGCTTGGCTTCGAAGTAGAACTTGCTGGCCTGGTCAATGACCAGGACCAGCAAGCTCAACCACAGCCAGCTCAGCCGTCCGAAACGGCCAACGGCATCAGGCATAGTGACGAACCTCGCCCGCGCCGCTGATGTTGTCGACGCAACGCCCGCAGATTTCCGGATGCTCCGGGTTCACGCCGACGTCTTCGCGGCAATGCCAGCATCGCGCGCATTTCGGGAACGCCGATTTGACGATCTTCAGTTTCAGACCGCTGACTTCGGTGGCCACTGCATCGGCGGGAGCCTGAACGAACGGTGCAACGCTGGCAGTCGAGGTGATCAGGACAAAGCGCAGCTCGTTGCTCAGCTTGGCCAGATCGGCGCTCAGCGCCTCTTCGGCAAACAGCGTCACTTCGGCCTGCAGGTTGCCACCGACGGCTTTCGCCGCACGCTGGATTTCCATCTCTTTGTTGACCGCAACCTTCACTTCCATGATGCGATCCCAGTAGGTGCGACCCAGCTCGAAGCCTTCCGGCAGCTCGGTCAGGCCTTCGTACCAGGTGTTGAGCATGACCGACTCGTTACGCTCGCCCGGCAGGTATTGCCACAGTTCGTCAGCAGTGAAGGCGAGGATCGGCGCGATCCAGCGCACCAGCGCTTCAGAGATGTGGAACAGCGCAGTCTGGCACGAGCGCCGGGCCTTGCTGTCGGCACCGGTGGTGTACTGGCGGTCCTTGATGATGTCGAGGTAGAAACCACCCAGCTCCTGCACGCAGAAGTTGTGGATCTTAGAGTACACGTTCCAGAAACGGTATTCGCCGTAGTGCTCTTGCAACTCGCGTTGCAGCAGCAGCGTACGATCCACGGCCCAGCGATCCAGCGCCAGCATGTCTTCGGCCGGCAACAGGTCGGTGGCCGGGTTGAAACCGGTCAGGTTGGAAAGCAGGAAGCGCGCGGTGTTACGGATACGACGGTAGGCATCGGCGCTGCGGGTCAGGATCTGATCCGACACAGCGATTTCGCCAGAGTAGTCGGTCGACGCGACCCAAAGACGCATGATGTCGGCGCCCAGCGTATCGTTGATCTTCTTCGGCTCAATCACGTTTTTCAGCGACTTGGACATCTTGCGGCCGGACTCGTCGACGGTGAAGCCGTGCGTCAGCAGTTCGCGGTACGGCGCGTGGTTGTCGATGGCGCAACCGGTCAGCAGGGACGAGTGGAACCAGCCACGGTGCTGGTCGGAACCTTCCAGGTACAGGTCGGCACGCGGGCCGCTCTCGTGACCCATCGGGTGCGAACCGCGCAGGACGTGCCAATGCGTGGTGCCCGAGTCGAACCAGACGTCGAGGGTGTCGCTGATCTTGTCGTACTGCGGCGCTTCATCACCGAGCAGTTCGGCAGCGTCGAGTTTGAACCAGGCTTCGATGCCTTCGACTTCAACGCGTTTGGCGACTTCTTCCATCAGCTCGACGGTACGCGGGTGCAGCTCGCCGCTTTCCTTGTTGAGGAAGAACGGGATCGGCACGCCCCAGTTGCGCTGACGCGAGATGCACCAGTCCGGACGGTTGGCGATCATCGAATGCAGACGCGCCTGGCCCCAGGCCGGAACGAACCTGGTGTCTTCGATGGCTTTGAGCGAGCGCACGCGCAGGGTGTCGCCGCTGGTTGGCTCCTTGTCCATACCGATGAACCACTGCGCAGTAGCGCGGTAGATCAGCGGGGTCTTGTGGCGCCAGCAGTGCATGTAGCTGTGTTCGATGACGGTGGTGTGCATCAGCGCACCGACTTCGGTCAGTTTTTCGACGATGGCCGGGTTGGCCTTCCAGATGAACTGGCCGCCAAAGAATTCCAGCGACGGCACGTACACGCCGTTGCTCTGTACCGGGTTGAGGATGTCGTCGTTGACCATGCCGTATTTCTTGCAGGTCACAAAGTCGTCCACGCCGTAGGCCGGGGCGGAGTGAACCACGCCGGTGCCAGCGCCCAGTTCAACGTAGTCAGCCAGGTACACCGGCGACATACGATCGTAGAACGGGTGACGGAAGTTGATCAGCTCCAGCTCTTTACCGGTGGTGGTGGCGATGACCGAACCTTCCACGCCGTAGCGCGCCAGGCAGGCTTCGACCAGCTCTTCAGCCAGCACCAGCAGCTTGTCGCCGATATCGACCAGGGCATAGTTGAATTCCGGGTGCACGTTCAGCGCCTGGTTGGCCGGGATGGTCCACGGGGTGGTGGTCCAGATCACGATCGCAGCAGGTTTGCTCAGCGACGCCAGACCGAACGCGGCAGCCAGTTTGGCCTCGTCAGCGATCGGGAATGCAACGTCGATGGTCGAGGACTTCTTGTTCTCGTACTCGACTTCCGCTTCAGCCAGAGCCGAACCGCAATCGAAGCACCAGTTCACCGGCTTGAGGCCCTTGAAGACAAAACCACCCTTGACGATTTCGGCGAGGGCGCGGATTTCACCGGCCTCGTTCTTGAAGTCCATGGTCTTGTACGGATTGGCGAAGTCGCCGAGCACGCCGAGACGGATGAACTCGGATTTCTGCCCTTCGATCTGCTCGGTGGCGTAGGCACGGCACAGCTCACGGGTCTTATCCGCGCCAAGGTTCTTGCCGTGGGTCACTTCCACCTTGTGCTCGATCGGCAGGCCGTGGCAATCCCAGCCCGGGACATACGGCGCGTCGAAACCCGACAGGGTTTTCGAGCGGATGATCATGTCCTTGAGAATCTTGTTCAGTGCGTGACCGATGTGGATCGTGCCGTTGGCGTACGGAGGGCCGTCGTGCAGGACGAACTTCGGACGATCCTTGCCAATCTCGCGCAACTTTCCGTACAGGCCAATACTGTCCCAGCGCTGCAGGATCTGCGGTTCGCGCTGTGGCAGGCCGGCCTTCATTGGGAAGGCGGTGTCCGGAAGGTTTAGCGTGGCTTTATAGTCGGTCATTTAAGGCTCTTCATTAGCGATGGGCGCTAGGTGCGGCTAGTGCACGGGCGGTGGCGACATCCGCATTGATCGCCGTTTTCAATGCCTCCAGAGAGGCGAAGCGCTGCTCTTCACGCAGCTTTTGGTGGAAAACCACCGTCAAACGCCGGTCATACAGATCGCCGGCAAAATCTAACAGATGGACCTCGAGGTGGGCTTTGCCATCCCCTTGCACCGTGGGGCGCACGCCGATATTGGCGACGCCGGGCCAGGTCTTGCCGTCGATGTCGACATTCACCAGATACACCCCGGTAAACGGCACGCGACGACGCTTGAGTTGAATGTTGGCAGTGGGCGTGCCCAGTTGCCGGGCCAGTTTCTGACCATGCAGCACGCGACCGGCGATGCGGTACGGACGGCCGAGCAGGCGTTCGGCCAAGGCAAAATCGGCCGCAGCCAAGGCGTTGCGCACCTGCGTGCTGCTGACGCGAATGCCGTCCAGCTCGACGGTTTGCGCCGCTTCGACGGTGAAACCGTGAACCTGCCCGGCCTGCATCAGAAAATCGAAATCGCCGAGGCGGTCGCAACCGAAACGGAAATCGTCACCGACCTCCAGATGCTGCACGCCAAGGCCATCGACCAGAATGGTATCGACGAACTCACTGGCGCTGAGCTTGCTCAGCCGCTGGTTGAACGCCAGGCACAGCACCCGGTCGACGCCTTCAGCGGCCAGTAATTGCAGCTTGTCGCGCAACCGCGCCAGACGTGCCGGTGCGGTGTCGGGAGCAAAGAACTCCCGTGGCTGCGGCTCGAAAATCACCACGCAGCTGGGTACGCCCAACTCGAGCGCACGCTCACGCAGCCGGGCCAGGATAGCCTGGTGACCACGGTGAACACCGTCAAAGTTGCCAATAGTGGCGACGCAGCCCCGATGCTGGGGGCGCAAGTTGTGGAGGCCTCGAACCAGCTGCATAACGCGCTTCTTGCTCATAAAGTGGTCGATTATAACCACACCCGACGGCCGACGACAGGCAACACCGTAACGCAAAGTGAACGAGCCGACAAAACCGCCGGCCCGTGCCTGTCGATAAAGGCTGAAACCTCAGCTCAAGGCTTTGCGATTGAAGTCGCGCAGGCGGAAACCCAGCAGCAGCAACATACCGAAATACGCCACCACACCGGCCACCACCAGTGCGCCCAGGCGCAGGAAGCGCTCTAGCATATGCCCCTCATCCCAGGCGGGCATGAAATGCATGCCGGCCAGCAACACCGCCGACATCACGGTCACTGCAACGACCAGCTTGAAGCCGAATTTGCCCCAGCCCGGTTGCGGTTGATACATCTTTTGCTTGCGCAGTTGATAGAACAGCAGCCCGGCGTTCAGGCAAGCACCGGCACTGATCGCCAAGGCAAGGCCGGCATGGGCCAGTGGGCCGATCAACGCCAGGTTGAACAACTGGGTACAGACCAGCGTGAAAATCGCGATTTTCACCGGGGTGCGAATGTTCTGTTGCGCATAAAAGCCCGGCGCCAGCACTTTGATCACGATAATCCCGAGCAGGCCGACCGAATAGGCAATCAGCGCACGCTGGGTCATCTCGGCATCAAAGCCACTGAACTGGCCGTACTGAAACAATGAAACAGTCAGCGGTTCAGCAAGAATCCCCAGCGCCAATGCGCACGGCAGCACCAGCACAAAGCACAGGCGCAACCCCCAATCGAGGATCCGCGAATACTCGTGGCGATCCTTGCTGGCGTAGGTCTTGGCCAGCGTTGGCAGAAGAATCGTGCCGAGCGCCACGCCCAATACGCCCGACGGCAATTCCATCAAGCGGTCGGCGTAATACATCCACGACACCGAACCCGCGACGAGAAACGAGGCGAAGATGGTGTTGATGATCAGCGAAATCTGACTGACCGACACGCCGAGAATCGCTGGCAGCATCTGCTTCATCACCCGCCACACGCCGCTGTCGCGCAGGTTCAGGCGCGGCAGCACCAGCATGCCGATCTTTTTCAGGTGCGGCAGCTGATACAGCAACTGCGCCAGACCGCCGACCAGCACCGCCCAGCCAAGAGCCATGACCGGCGGATCGAAATACGGCGTGAGGAACAGCGAAAACACGATCATGCTGACGTTGAGCAGAGTCGGTACGAAGGCCGGCACCGAGAAGCGGTTCCAAGTGTTGAGGATCGCGCCGGCCAGCGACGATAGCGAGATCAGCAATATATAAGGAAAGGTCACCCGCAACAGATCGGAGGTGAGCTGGAATTTCTCCGGGGTATCGGTAAAACCGGGCGCTGTGGCCCAGATCACCCAGGGCGCAGCGATCATGCCCAGCGCCGTCACCACCGCCAACACCAGCGTCAACAGGCCCGATACATAGGCAATAAAGGTGCGCGTCGCCTCTTCGCCCTGCTGGCTTTTGTATTCGGCAAGGATCGGCACGAACGCCTGGGAAAACGCCCCCTCGGCGAAAATGCGCCGCAGCAGGTTGGGCAGTTTGAACGCAATAAAGAAGGCATCCGTGGCCATCCCGGCGCCGAATGTCCGCGCGATCAGCGTGTCACGAACAAAACCCAGAATCCGGGAAAGCATCGTGATAGAGCTGACGGCGGCCAACGATTTGAGCAGATTCATTGAGAGAGTTTGTGCCTGTCGATAAACAGCAGGCGAACAATGCGCCTACTTGTGCGATACTCCGCGCCGCAACAGCACAGAGCCAAAGCTCGCGAGTTTACAGGTCAAGCGCCGGAAATAAATATCCCGCCTCTTTATACCTACCACTTAGCGGAACGATTCAAGTGCCCTTGACAAGACAAGTCTTCATCGGCATGATTCGCGGCCTATTTTGTTTGCTATTTCCTAAAAAGTCTTTCGAGGAGCTCGACGGTGGCCAACTCACCTTCCGCCAAAAAACGTGCAAAACAGGCTGAGAAGCGTCGCAGCCACAACGCCAGCCTGCGTTCCATGGTTCGTACCTACATCAAGAATGTAGTTAAGGCCATCGACGCAAAAGACGCTGAAAAAGCTCAAGCTGCATACGTTCTGGCTGTGCCAGTTATCGACCGTATGGCCGATAAAGGCATCATCCACAAGAACAAGGCTGCTCGTCATAAGAGCCGTCTGAATGGCCACGTCAAAGCGCTGAAAGAAGCCGCTTAATCGACGTAGTCATTAAAAAACCGACCTCAGGGTCGGTTTTTTATTGCCTGTGATTTAACAAGCTACAGGCAAAAAAATGTGGGAGCGAGCCTGCTCGCGAATGCGATCTGCCAGTTGGTATTTCTATCGACCGACATGACCTCTTCGCGAGCAGGCTCGCTCCCACAGTTCGGATTGGTGGCGCTTATTGCTGGACCGGCACCCACGGCAGGATCGGGATAGCCGTGACCGCATTCTGCGGACTGCCCTCGATCAAGCGATCGCTGTAGACCAGGTACACCAGCGTGTTGCGCTTCTTGTCGAGGAAACGCACCACCTGCATGGTCTTGAACACCAGCGAAGTGCGCTCCTTGAACACCTCATCGCCATCCTTCAGCTCACCCTTGAACTTGATCGGCCCGACCTGGCGACAAGCGATCGACGCCTCAGCACGATCCTCGGCCAGACCGAGACCACCCTTCACTCCACCAGTCTTGGCGCGCGACAGGTAGCAGGTCACGCCCTCGACTTTCGGATCGTCGAAGGCCTCGACCACGATCCGGTCATTCGGCCCGACAAACTTGAACACCGTCGACACCTGACCGATTTCCTCGGCCGAGGCCAGCAATGGCATGGCCATCAGCAGGCCCAACAATCCTTTCGCTACACGCATCGAATTTTCCTTAGACCAGAATCAGGTTGTCACGGTGAACCAGTTCCGGTTCCGCCATGTAACCGAGCAAACCGACAATCGCATCCGACGACTGACCGATGATTTTTTGCGCTTCCAGAGCGCTGTAATTGGCCAGACCCCGAGCGATCTCCCGACCGTCCGGCGCCACACAGACGACCATCTCACCGCGACGGAAACTGCCTTGAACCAGTTTCACACCCACCGGCAGCAGACTTTTGTTGCCCTTGGACAACGCCGACACCGCCCCCTCATCCAGCACCAGAGTGCCACGGGTTTGCAGGTGACCGGCCAGCCACTGCTTGCGCGCCGCGAGCATGCCACGCTCCGGCGATAGCAGCGTGCCGATGCGCTCGCCCGCCTTCAGGCGATCGAGCACACGCTCAAGGCGCCCGCCGACGATGATGGTGTGCGCACCGGAACGCGCTGCCAGGCGCGCTGCACGCAGTTTGGTCTGCATGCCGCCGCGCCCCAGCGCACCGCCGGTACCACCGGCAACCGCATCGAGCGTCGGATCATCGGCGCGTGCTTCATAAATCAGCTGCGCATCGGGATTGTTGCGCGGATCGGCGTCGAACATGCCGTCGCGATCAGTGAGGATCACCAGCAGATCGGCCTCGACCAGATTGGCCACCAGCGCCGCCAGCGTGTCGTTGTCGCCAAAACGGATTTCATCGGTGACCACGGTGTCGTTTTCATTGATCACCGGAATGACTTTCAGCTCGACCAGCGCACGCAAGGTACTGCGGGCGTTGAGGTAGCGCTTGCGGTCGGACAGGTCGTCGTGGGTCAGGAGAATCTGCGCAGTGTGCCGGCCATGCTCGGCGAAGCTCGACTCCCACGCCTGCACCAGCCCCATCTGACCGATTGCAGCGGCCGCCTGGAGCTCGTGCATGGCACTGGGTCGCGCGGTCCAGCCCAAGCGACTCATGCCGGCCGCCACCGCCCCGGAGGACACCAGCACCAGCTCGACGCCCGCTTCATGCAGCGCCACCATCTGCTCGACCCAGACACTCATTGCCGCGCGATCCAGCCCTTTGCCGTCAGCTGTCAGCAAAGCGCTGCCGATCTTCACGACCCAACGCTGCGCACCTGTCACCTTGCTCCGCATCATCTTCAACCTTAGCTTGAGGGCAGCGCGACCTGGCACTGCCCGTGACGTTAATCGTGGCGATTGCTGACCAACGATCGATTTCCGGATACTAAAACGCCGCTCGATTGAGCGGCGTTCAAGTTTATCGCAACGGATCAGTCACGCACGTAAATGATTTCCGGACCGTCTTCGTCATCCACATCTTCTTCGTCCCAGTCATCGTCGCCGATGTCATGGACCGACTTAACGCCGCTGCGACGCAGGGCACGCTTGTCGTCCAGCGCCTGCAACTGCGCACGGGCTTCGTCTTCGATGCGCTGATCGAGATCGGCCAGCTCTTCCTTGTACGCAGGATCTGCGGCGAGGCGATCGGCACGGTCTTCCATGTAACGCATGATGTCGTGGCACAGACGCTCGGTACCGATCTTGGCGATGGCCGAGATCACGTACACCGGACCGGTCCACTCCAGGCGATCGACGATTTCCTTGACCCGAGCATCGTGCTCTTCTTCAAGGATCTGGTCGCACTTGTTCAGCACCAGCCAGCGATCACGCTCGGCCAGCGACGGGCTGAATTTGATCAGCTCGTTGACGATCACTTCAGCTGCATCCGGAGCACTGGAATCATCCAGCGGCGCCATGTCGACGAGGTGCAGCAGCAAACGCGTACGCGCCAGGTGCTTGAGGAAGCGAATGCCCAGGCCGGCACCGTCGGAAGCGCCTTCGATCAGACCCGGAATGTCGGCAATGACGAAGCTCTTCCAGCGATCGACGCTGACCACACCCAGGTTCGGCACCAGCGTGGTGAACGGGTAGTCGGCGACTTTCGGCTTGGCCGCCGAGACCGAACGGATAAAGGTACTTTTACCGGCGTTCGGCAAGCCCAGCAGACCGACGTCGGCCAGCACTTTCATTTCCAGTTTCAGGTCGCGCTGCTCGCCCGGCTTGCCCGGCGTGGTCTGACGCGGTGCACGGTTGGTACTGGATTTGAAACGGGTGTTGCCCAGACCGTGCCAGCCGCCCTGCACTACCATCAGTTTCTGACCGGCCTTGGTCAGGTCGCCAATGACTTCCTGAGTGGCAGAGTCGATCACGGTGGTGCCGACCGGCACGCGCAGGATCAGGTCTTCGCCCTTCTTGCCGGTGCAGTCGGTGCTGCCACCGTTGGAGCCACGCTCGGCATCGAAGTGACGGGTGTAACGGTAGTCGACCAGGGTGTTGAGGTTCTCGTCGGCCATCATGTAGATGGAACCGCCGTCACCGCCATCACCGCCGTTCGGGCCACCGTTTTCAATGAATTTTTCCCGGCGGAAACTCATGGCACCGTTGCCACCGTCACCGGCCTTTACGCGAATCGATACTTCATCAACAAACTTCATAACCAACGCCTCTCGCCGTACGGACGAGCCGAAAAACAATCAAGACATAAGACTCTTGCAAAAATGAGCGCAGCGACCCCAAGACACGACCTGCATCGCACGCCGACAGCCCATACAAACAGCTTTGCAAGAGACTCACCCCACAAACGAAAAAGCCCCGTCGCAAGACAGGGCTTCTCCAGCGATCTCGCGATTAAGCCGCGATTACGCTCACGTAACGACGACCGAAGGCGCCCTTTACTTCGAACTTGATCACGCCTTCGATTTTAGCGAAGAGAGTGTGATCCTTGCCCATGCCAACGCCGTAGCCAGCGTGGAATTGGGTGCCGCGCTGACGCACGATGATGTTGCCGGCCTTGATGACCTGGCCGCCATACATCTTCACGCCAAGGCGTTTGGCTTCTGAGTCGCGACCGTTACGGGTACTACCACCAGCTTTTTTGTGTGCCATGAGTTCAATTCTCCTAGTGAGGAATTAGGCTGTAATTAAGCCTGAATACCGGTGATTTTGATCTCGGTGAACCACTGGCGGTGGCCCATACGCTTCATGTGGTGCTTACGGCGACGGAACTTGATGATGCGGACTTTATCGTGACGACCTTGGGAGATCACTTCAGCCTTGACGGTTGCGCCAGCAACAACTGGTGCGCCGATGTTCACGTCGTCGCCGTTGGCGACCAGCAGAACGCGATCAAAAGTCACGGATTCGCCAGTAGCGATTTCCAGTTTTTCGATCTTCAGGTATTCACCTTCAGCGACCTTGTATTGCTTACCGCCGGTAACGATTACTGCGTACATGGTATTTCTCCGATAATCCTGCTCACCCAGCTCTTTATAAGAAGAGGTATTGGCTGGCATGGCTGCATGGGGCTGGAACGGCCCAAGTGCAATTGCGTAAGGCAGGTGCTGCCCAGGAAGTTCAGGGTGCGCGATTGTACGCAAGCAATCTGCCTCGCGCAAGTGGCCGTCCATCGCGCCTTGACAGGTCTGGACGGGGGTCCTAGCATGCCGCGCAACCCTTCTGGAGCGACTCTCGCTGATGCAACCCCAAGCTTTCTACCGCGCGGTGGCGGACGATTTTAGCGCCGTCGACGGCATCATCAAGAAGCAGCTGACGTCTCGAGTGCCGCTGGTATCGAAAATCGGCGATTACATCACGTCGGCCGGCGGCAAACGCCTGCGTCCTTTATTAGTGTTGCTGTGTGGCAAGGCCCTGGGTCGCGAAGGCGACGACATGCGCCTGCTGGCCGCCACCATCGAATTCCTGCACACCGCGACCCTGCTGCATGACGACGTCGTCGACATGTCCGGCATGCGTCGTGGCCGCTCGACCGCCAACGCCATGTGGGGCAATGCCCCGAGCGTGCTGGTCGGCGACTTCCTGTACTCGCGCTCGTTCGAAATGATGGTCGAACTCGGCTCGATGCCGGTGATGAAGATTTTGTCTCAAGCCACGCGGATCATCGCTGAAGGCGAAGTGTTGCAGTTGTCCAAGGTGCGTGACGCCAGCACCAGCGAAGAAACCTACATGGAAGTCATCCGCGGCAAGACCGCGATGCTCTTCGAAGCCTCGACCCACAGCGCCGCCGCGCTCGCCGGCGCGACCGCCGAGCAGAGCGAAGCCCTGCGCACGTTCGGCGATCACTTGGGTGTGGCGTTCCAGCTGGTTGATGACCTGCTCGACTATAAAGGCGACGCGGAAACCCTGGGCAAGAACGTCGGCGACGATCTGGCCGAAGGCAAACCGACCCTGCCGCTGATCTACACCATGCGCGAAGGCACAGCCGAACAGGCGGCACTGGTGCGTCAGGCGATCCAGAAAGGCGGGATCGAAGACCTGGAAAGCATCCGCATCGCCGTCGAAGCGTCCGGCTCGCTGGAGTACACCGCGCAACTGGCCCGCGATTACGTGGCCCGTGCGATCAAGTGCCTCGAGGCGCTGCCGGCTAGCGAATACCGCGATGCGCTGGTGGAACTGAGCGAGTTCGCGGTAGCCCGCACGCACTGATTCATCCCCTGTGGGAGCGAGCCTGCTCGCGAAAGCAATCTGCCAATCGACTCAATGTTGACTGACACAGCGCTTTCGCGAGCAGGCTCGCTCCCACAGTTGTTTCTGCGCTATGCCCTCCTCCGCGTAAAACCCTATACAATGTGCGCCCTTTAGTCCTCCTGATACCCAAGGAACCTTAGTGAGCACGTTGCCACCCTGCCCGAAATGCAATTCCGAATACACCTACGAAGACGGCACCCAACTGGTCTGCCCCGAGTGCGCCCACGAGTGGTCTGCCAGCGGCGAAGCCGAAGTGGCGGCTGATGATGCCGTGAAGAAAGATTCGGTCGGCAACGTCCTGCAGGACGGCGACACCATCACCGTGATCAAGGACCTCAAGGTCAAGGGCACATCGCTGGTGGTCAAGGTCGGCACCAAGGTCAAGAACATCCGCCTGTGCGATGGCGATCACGACATCGACTGCAAGATCGACGGCATCGGTCCGATGAAGCTCAAATCCGAGTTCGTCAGAAAAGTCTGAGCCTTGCGTCATCCATCCTGCGCCAGCCGTGGGATGGAGCTTTGCCCTCCCCGCTTCGGCTCAATGAATCCGCGCATGGCCATCAGCCAGTCATTTTGACCTGACACAACCTTTACCCGGAAAACTCCACGATCCGCCAATAGGCACTTGCTATTTGATGAATAAGAATTATTCTCATTGAAACCTTTCAAGGAGATGAACCCCATGACTTATTTGATCGACGCCTGGCTGGATCGCCCACACCCTTACCTCAGAATCCTCCATCGGGAAACCGGCGAAGTCTGTGCGGTGCTTGAAGAAGAAGCCTTGCATGAGCTGCAGGATCAAGGCGATCTGGACGTCAGCAGCCTCAATTCCAGCGAGCCGCTGGTGCTCAAGGAGCTGGTGCGCAATCTGTTCCTGTTCTGCTATGCCCGGGCGTTGCGCCCGACCAATGAGCTGCACAACAAGATCGAAATATGAGCAGCATTAAAAAAACCTGTGGGAGCGAGCTTGCTCGCGAAAGCGATAAATCAGTCAACGAATGAGTCGACTGAAAAACCGCCTTCGCGAGCGAGCTCGCTCCCACATTTTTCAGCCCGCCATCAAGGCAGGCTCGGTATTACAGAACGTCCAGCAGCTCGACGTCGAACACCAGAACGCTGTGCGGCGGGATGCTGCCCACGCCTTGTGCGCCGTAAGCCAGTTCGCTCGGCACGTACAGGCGCCATTTGCTGCCGGCATTCATCAGTTGCAGGGCTTCGGTCCAGCCAGCGATCACGCCGCCAACCGGGAATTCTGCAGGCTGGCCGCGCTCGTAGGAGCTGTCGAACACAGTGCCGTCGATCAGGGTGCCGTGGTAGTGCGTACGCACCTGGTCTTCACGGGTCGGCTTGGCGCCTTCGCCCTGAGTCAGCACTTCGAATTGCAGGCCGGAAGCCAGGGTGGTGATGCCGTCACGCTTGGCGTTTTCGGCGAGGAAGGCCAAGCCTTCGCCAGCCGCGGCTTCAGCCTTGGCAGCTGCTTCGGCTTGCATGATCTCGCGGATCACTTTGAAGCTGGCGGACATTTCTTCCTGGCCAACACGGCTTGGCTTGCCGGCGAAAGCGTCGGTCAGACCGGCCAGGATCGCGTCCAGGCTGACACCCGGTGGCGGGTTATCGCGCAGCTGGTCGCCGAGTTGACGGCCGATACCGTAGCTGACGCGGGTTTCGTCGGTGGACAGATTTACTTCGGACATGACACTGCTCCGCTGTGCGGACGGCCACAGGACTTGCCGTGCGTGCACAGCGCGTCCCGGCGCGCCCGGAACCAAAAGGGCGAGCAGACTAGCACAGATACCCCGGACTTGGGGCCGAGCCTACAGGGCCGAGCGCCAGGCGAGCGGCACTTTCAGGCTTTCATCGAGGTCAGCGACCAGCCCGCACATTTCGTCATGGACTGAGGTGTGCACAAGGTTGAATGGCAGAACCGGGAAGGCATGCAGCAGATCCCGCGCGTGCTCCACTGAGCGCAGCGTCAGCATATTGCCCTTGAGATCGCTCAACGGATACGCCGTCCCATGCATCCTCGCTTCCAACAGGTAAATGCCTCCTTCCATGGAGATCAGGTTCAACTCGTCGACCTTTTTGGCAACAGCAAACGCGTTCAACTCTTGCAGGTTCATGGAAGCACCTCACGCCGTGGCGAATCGCACCGTTACAGGCATAGGCCGCTGCGCTTGAAAGCACAAGCCACAAACGAAACCGCCCGTCTGTTTCGCAACAGACGGGCGGTTTTTTTGCCTTGATCGGCTGATCAGTGCTTGGTGACCTTGTCCAGGTAACCCATGGCAAACGCGGACACCACAAAAGTCATGTGAATGATCACGTACCACATCAGATGCTCGGGATCGACGTTCTTGGCATCCATGAAGATGCGCAGCAGATGGATCGAAGAAATCGCCACGATCGACGCCGCGACTTTCATCTTCAGCGACGACGAGTCCATGGTGCCCAGCCAGCTGAGCTTCTCTTTGCCTTCGTCGATGTCCAGTTGCGAGACGAAGTTCTCGTAGCCGGAAATCATCACCATCACCAGCAGACCGCCCACCAGCGCCATGTCGATCAGCGACAGCAGCACCAGAATCAGATCCGATTCAGCCATGGCGAAGACGTTGGGCAGGATATGGATGATTTCCTGGAAGAACTTCAATGCCAGCGCCAGCAGACCGAGGGACAGGCCGATGTAGATCGGCGCCAGCAGCCAGCGGGTGGCGTACATTGCATTTTCGATAAAGCGTTCCATTGACTCTCACACAAGGGGCTGGAAATGGCGGCGAGTATAACAGCCCGCTGTGACAGCCAGAAACCGCCGGAAAATCCGCCACCTGCGTGTGTGTGACAAAGTTTTTCTGCTAGTGTCCAAAGCATTGACAGCCCAATGACAGTGGACAGGACGCGTGGAAATGGATGTGCGATCAGCCTTGACGACTGCCGGAATCTGCCTCGCCTTGCTCATCGGCGGTTGCTCGCCCGGCGATGAAAAACAAGTCGCCAACCTCGACGAAAAGACCGCCACCTTCGAACAGTCACTGGACACGATCAGCGATCCCAAGCTCAAGGACGCCATCACCGAACTCGGCGGTTCGCTGCTGTTGCTCGAACGCGCCCGGCTCAAGCTCGACGACATCGCGCCGCACACCGAATACGGCGCAGACGCCCTCGCCGTGCTCAAGCACTACCCTACCTCGCAAGCGCTGGTCGATACCTTCATCGACGGCCTGTTCGTGCTGCACAAGGACGCCAGCTCGGATTACCTGACCGATCTGCAGCCGGTATTCCCGTTCAACCTGAACATTCCCGGCGGGTTCCTGTTCCCGCACGGCATCGAATGGCACTCGGTCACGCTGAGCAACAAACGCGTGATCGCCTGGCAGCCGGAGTGGTCGGAAACCGATCCAGGCATTCAGCTCAGCCCGTCCAGCTCCAACGTGACCAACCCCGATGACCTGACGGTGACCTACCCGTTCATCGATGGCCTCAACGTCGACAAGAAAACCCTGCCACAACCGGTCAGCCTGCAAGGCCAGGTCGAAGTCATCGCGCCGCGTCGCCTGTACAGTTTCGACCTGACGCAGAAAGACGTCGGCCAGACTCGCACGAACGACAACCTCAGCGTCAAACTGCTCAAGCTGGAAAAGAACTATGCCGAGGTCGAAGTCAGCAACAGCCTGCCGCTGGCGGCAGAAGTCGCCGAAACCCGGATCAATCCGCTGATCGTCCAGGCCCGCGACGCCAGCGGCCAATACCTGGTGCGCGCCGGCTCGATCAACGAAAGCCCGGAGCAGGTCGCGTTTTACCAGAAGCAACTGGCGCAGTTACAGAAGCAGAAGAGCTGGAGCGACACCCTGGAAAAACAGCTCAGCGACGACCAGCAAGCCTTCGAGAAAGACCACCCGCGCCGCTACAACAAGGTGTATTTCCACGGCCCGATCGAGACCCTGGAAGTCAGCGTGCTCGACTTCTCTTCGGCGACGGTGACGCGCAAATCCCTGGATCTGCCGGTGCGCACCTTCAATCCGCACACCACGGCCAAAGCCGTGCAGCCGCTGGACCTGCCAGTTGTGGTGTATGACGATCTCGCCGCCAACTGGCTCAAAGGCGCGGACCTGACCGAGGAACAATTGAAGGCCGGCGTGCGCATTCATCAATCGGTTGAAGAGCCGAGCGCGGCGCGTATCGAGTTTTCCCACCGCCGCACCTTCAATGACGAATTGCTTGGCGACGAACTCAACCCCGGCGTCAGTCCCGTGACCTTCTTCACGGAAAAGCGCGGCGGCAAACTCGACGAGCCGATCGAACTGCCGCCCGAGGCATATCAGGTTGATCCGCTATCAGCGACGATTACTTATGATCTGAACCTGTTTCCGGAAACCCCGGCGATTGCCGTGGGCTCGATGCCGTTGTTCCTGGCGACTGTGGCGAAGCAATCCTACGACGCGCAGTCATTGCCCAAAGGCCTGGCGATCAAGGACAACACGCTGGTAGTCGACCTGAAAGCCTTCCCGGCCAACGAATGGCGTTTCTTCGTCAAGGACGACAGTGGCCATTACCTCAAGCAGATTCTTTCGGTCAGCCACGACGCCAGCACCGAAGGCCCGGCGCTACTCGGCGTGCACTACTTTTATGGTCGCCCGACTCGCGTGGAAACCTATCAGCGCACCGACCTCGCCACCGTGCAATACGGCTTTGAGGTCAAGCTCGACAAGGCGCCGGTGGACCAGAAAGCGCCTTAACCGTTGAGGCTGCGCCCACGACCGCCGTTGATCTGCCGCAACTGCGCTTGCAGATGCAAGCTCCAGATCTGCGGATCATCGGCCAGTTCGTAACCATGCAAGGTCAGGCTTTCAACGATGGTGTCGAGAATCGACTCGGCCGCGACCGGGCCGTGAAACGGGCCCTGGGCTTTGATCGCGGAAGGTTGTTCGCCGGCCATGCCGGCCGCGAAGAGCAGCGTCCACATGCCGTTGTCGCCGGCCAGCGGCTTGACGGCGCATTCGATCCGGGTCACCAGACCCAGGCATTGACGGGTGAGACAGAGGTTGCGCGACATGGCGGCGACCCTCGGTAAAGCCGGTATTCAGCCCCCACGGGAGGACTGGCTCGATCCAGTGATACTGTCGATATCCTTGACCTGAGAATAGAAGAAAAGTGTCCCGCGCAAGCCAAATGGAACCAGAAGGCGCCGAATGGTCATTGTGTGAATATTGGCGTCAGAGTAGTGACACATTCCCCGAAGATCCCCGCAGAGATCAATCTGGAAAAGCACTGTGGGAGCGAGCCTGCTCGCGAAGACGATGGATCAGCCAACTCATTCGTCGACTGATACAGCGCTTTCGCGAGCAGGCTCGCTCCCACAGGGTCTGGCGTGAACTGATCAGGCCGGTTTGGCTTCGGCGAGAGCCTCCTGCGCCAGTTCCTTCTCGGCCTCTTTCAGGTCCTCTTCGCTGATCATCTCGGCGATATCGCGCAGGCGCTCGACCACTCGCGCATTGATGCTGCCTTCGGGGAATTCGCCATCGGCGTTCGGCTCCCCGGCCGGCTCACCCACCAGCAGGCTCAGCGCCTCATCGGCCTGACGCACCGCATATACGTGGAACTGGCCGGCGCGCACGGCGGCGAGGACTTTTTCATCGAGCATCAGCGTGGCGACGTTGGCCTGGGGAATGATTGCGCCCTGCTCGCCGGTCAGGCCGCGTGCTTCGCAGAGGCGGAAGAAGCCTTCGATCTTCTCGTTGACCCCGCCGACAGCCTGCACCTCACCGAACTGGTTGATCGAACCGGTGATGGCAAAACATTGCTTGAGCGGGGTTTTCGACAGCGCCGAAATCAGCGTGCACGCCTCGCCCAACGATGCGCTGTCGCCGTCGACATAACCGTACGACTGTTCCAGCGCAATGCTCGCCGAGATCGCCAGCGGAAATTCCTGGGCGTAACGGCTGCCCAGATAACCGGTGAGGATCATCACGCCTTTGGAGTGAATCGGCTGGCCGAGGTTGACCTCACGCTCGATGTCGACGATGCCGCTGCCGCCCGGGTAGACCGTGGCGGAAATCCGCGCCGGCACGCCGAACGCCGAATCGCCGACCTCCAGCACTGTCAGCCCGTTGCACTTGCCGACCGCCGCACCGTCAGTGTCGATGAGGATAATTCCGGCGAGCATGTCGTCGAGAATCCGCGCCGAGACGCGCCCGGTGCGGGTGGCCTTGGCTTTCAGGGCGCGTTCGATATGGCCTGCGTCGGTCATTTCATCGCCGGCCAGATGGCGAATGAAATCCGCCTCGCTGACCAGTTGGAACAGATCACCAATGCGCGCCGACAAGCGCCCCTGATGCTCGGCCAGCCGTGCGCTGTAGGTCGCCAGTCGTGCCACCGCATCGGCGGTCAGCGGCGCCATGCCTTCTTCCGAAGTACGGGTTTTCAGGAGCTGGGCGAACTGCTCGAGGCTTTCATCGACCATCGGGATGTCTTCGTCGAAGTCGACCAGAACGCGGAACATCTCCTGGAAGTCCGGATCGAGATCCTGCAGCGTGTAATACAGCTGCCGCGCACCGATGATGATGACTTTGACCTGCAACGGGATGTGCTGCGGATTCAGGGTCATGGTGGCGAAGCGGCCCATCTCGCCCAGCGGCGATTCCATTTTCAGTTTGCGCGATTGCAGGGCGCGCTTGAGCGCATCCCACACGAACGGCTCGCTGAGCATTTTTTCCGCTTCAAGAATCAGGAAGCCGCCGTTGGCGCGGTGCAGCGCACCCGGACGCAACTGCCGGTAAGTGGTGTAGAGCGCGCCCTGATCGGTGGTGTACTCGATGCGGCCGAACAGGTTTTCGTAAGTCGGATGCGGCTCGAACACCACCGGCGCACCGCCGCTGGCCGGATGCCCGACCACCAGGCTCGGTGCGTATTGTTCTTCCAGCAACTTGCGCGCGACGGCGTCAGTCTTGCTGTCGTCGACCAGTTGTTCGACCACGGTTTTCAGCAGGTAGACCTGCATCGCTTGCAGGTAACCGCAGACCCCGGCGTTCTCTGCGTACTTCTCCGACAGCGGCGCCAGTAACGGCTGCAAGGCCAGGGTGATGGTTTCTTCGTTGAGCGAACGCAGTTGATTGTTCGACTCGCGCTTCCACTGCGGCAGGCTGGCGAGTTCTTCGTTCAGGCGCTCTTCGAGGCCGGAAATGTCATCGTGAAAACGCTCGCGCTCGGCTTCCGGCAACTGCGCGAATTCGGCTTCGTCCAGGGCCTTGCCGTCGAGCATCGGGGTGAAGGCGATATTGCTGCTGTCGCGGTACAGCGCGACGTCCTTTTCCAGGGCCAGACGCTCGATGATGTCCAGCGCCTTGTCGTAGCGCTGATTGAAGGCGCGGTCGATGGCGCTTTTTTTCTGCTGGTAGGACGGGTGTTCGAAAACTGCTGGAAAAGTCGCCAGCAGGTTGTCGATCAGGCCGTTGATGTCGCCGATGAACGAGGCCGCCGTGCCCGATGGCAGCTCCAGTGCACGCGGCTCGCGCGGTTCATCGAAGTTGTTGACGTAGACCCAGTCCGCCGGGGTCTGCAGGCGCTTGCCTTCGGCTTTCAGATAGCGTTTGACGAACGAGAACCGGCCGGTGCCGGGCTCGCCCATGACGAATACGTTGTAACCGGGGCGTGGCATCGCCACACCGAACTGCAAGGCTTCGACCGCGCGTTCCTGGCCGAGCACACCGCGAAAGGGCTCCAGATCATTGGTGCTGGTGAAGCTGAACTGTTCAGCGGAAAACGGACGAGTCAGCGCTTCGGGCGCAAGACGCAGGCTGGCAGCAACAGGATCAGGCATCGGGCTTCCTTAACAATCAGGCGGGGCAGGTAGCGGCATTCTGGCGCTGCCCGTGCCCCACTGGCAAGGCGCGCCACATGACAAAGCATAGACAAGCGCGCGTCCGGCCGACGGGTCCCGATAAATCAGAGGTTTATTCCAAATATTTTGCAAAAAGTCACGGAACCGCTGGAACGTGCCTAAACTCCAAACTGCGCGGCTGGAACTAATACCGGCCCACTGACACTTTCGGCTTTGTCCTCGGGCAGAGCGCGAAGGGCCAGAACCCTGTCCATTGGTATGCACATAAAGAGAACAAAGCTATGAAACGGATTCTTCTCGGTACTCTCTTCACCGCTGTATCCATCAACGCAATGGCGCAAGCCCCGGGCGGCCCGGATTGCGGTTGGGGCAACATGCTGTTCGAAGGTCAGCGTGGCACCCCGGCGCACTTCCTTGCTTCCACCACCAACGGCACTTCCGGTAACGCTACCTTCGGTATGACCTCCGGCACCAACGGCTGCTCGACCAACGCGTCCCTGACTTATGGCGGCAAATCCTGGTTCGCCATGAATGGCATGATGAACGAGCTGTCCGAAGACATGGCCAAAGGCAACGGCGAAGCGCTGACCACTTATGCCGTGGTCCTGGGCGTAGCACCGGAAGATCGTGCGCACTTCGCGCAAGTGACCCACGAGCACTTCCAGCAGATCTTCAGCAAAGCTGACGTGACCGCTGAAGACGTGCATACCAACACCCTGGCAGTACTGAAATCGGACCCACGTCTGGCCAAGTACGCAACTCAGGCTTAAGCTCGACCCCGCCCGCTTCCTTCGGGAAGCGGGTCTTATTTTGACTACGGTCTGTAGCGAGGGGATTTATCCCCGTTCGGCTGCGAAGCAGTCGTAAAACCTGTGCATGCGATGTATCCGATGCATTGGTGACACAGCTTATGGGGCCCTTCGCAGCCCAGCGGGGATAAATCCCCTCGCCACAGGGTGCAGTGATTACCCCCGATCCGGGATTTGTTTTCTTTCGACTTAAGTTGCCACCTATGCTCAAACGCCTTGCCTGGCTGGCGCTCTGTGTCTGCGCCCCGCTGTCCGCCGCGCCTCACATCGATCCTCAACGTTTGCAGCAACTGGCCAACGACCGCTTCTGGATTTCCCTCGGTCATTACGAAACCGCCAAGCTTGGCGGCTGGCGCAGCTATGTCAGCGACAAGAAGTTCTTTCTCGCTCCCGACGGCAATGAACATCCGGACCGCGAACTGGCCGCCACCGTGCAGGCGCTGTACGCCCCGGCCAGCCTCGGCGAGCAACACGCACAATGCGTATACCCCGCGCGCACGCGCTGGCTGAAAGCGCAGCTCAATCTCGCTGACCTGCCAACGCCGGAATGCGCCGAATACAAGCAATGGTTCAAGGACGTCTCGCCGCACAGTGCGGTGATGATTTTCCCGGCGGCGTATCTCAACAGCCCGTCGTCGATGTTCGGCCACACCCTGCTGCGCATCGATCAGGCGGATGTGCAGGCCGACAAGACCTCGCTGCTCAGCTACGCGATCAACTTCGGCGCCTACATCGAAGGCTCGGACAACAGCATTCTGTATGCCTGGAAAGGCTTGATGGGCGGCTACCCGGGGCTGTTCGCGCTGGTGCCGTACCAGGAAAAACTGTCGGAATACCGAAGCCTGGAAAACCGCGATCTGTGGGAATACCGCCTCAACCTGACCCAGGAAGAAACCGCACGCATGGTCGAACATGTGTGGGAGCTCAAGCAGATCCAGTTCGACTATTTCTTCTTCGACGAAAACTGCTCGTATCGCTTGCTGGAGCTGCTGCAAGTGGCGCGGCCGAGCCTGCGCCTGACCGAACAATTCCCGCTGACCGCGATCCCGACCGACACTGTCAAAGCGGTGAAAGAGGCCGGGCTGGTCGAGCACATCGAATATCGCCCGTCCCGCGAACGTGAACTGCTCAGCCGCGCCGAGCCTTTGAGCGATGACGAACAGCAATGGGTGCTGAAAGTCAGCGCCGATCAAAAAGTCCTGCAAGAGCCAACGTTCAAAGCCCTGCCGCGCGCACGTCAGGCGTTGATTGTCGATGCCGCCTATCGTCTGGAGCGCTACCGCGCCAATGGTCAGGAGCGCGACCCGCAACGAGCGCAGCGCAGTTTCGAACTGCTGCGGGCGATCAACAAGAACCCGGCGCCGGAGCTGGAAATACCGCGACCCGGTCTGCCCGAAGATGGCCACGAGTCCCGCACCTGGCAGGCCGGCCTCGGTACGCGCGGCGATCGCGCGTTCGGCGAATATGGCCTGCGCATGGCTTATCACGACCTCAATGACAATGCCGAAAGCTTCCCCCTCGGCGCGCAGATCGAGATCCTGCAACTGAAGCTGCGCCAGTACGAAGGCAATGACTGGCAGTTGCAGCAACTGGACCTGGCGACCATTCGTTCGCTGACACCGCGCAACGAGCTGCTGCAACCATTGTCGTGGCAAGTCACCGGTGGCCTTGAGCGCGTGCCGGGCAAGCATGACGACGAAACGCTGGTCAGCCATGTCAACGGTGGCGGCGGCGGCACGTGGCAGTTGGGCGAAGACGTGCTCGGCTTTGCGCTGGGCACGGTGCGCGTGGAACATAACAACGACTTCGCCGAGTTTGTTTCCCCGGCCGGTGGCTTCAACACCGGCGTGCTATGGAAAAACCCGCTGGGCAATCTGAGCCTGGAAGCCAAGGGCGACTACTTCTTCAACGGTGAAGTGCGCCGCAGCCTGAGCCTGAATCAGCAGTGGGAACTGTCGCGCAACCTCGGTTTGCGCCTGAGCGCGCAGCGTGAATTCAGCCAGCTCGCCAGCCCCGAGACGGAAGTCATGCTGGAAGTGAAGTGGTATCACTACTGATCCCGAGCCTGTGTAAATCTCCCTGTGGGAGCGAGCCTGCTCGCGAAAGCGGTGGTTCAGTCAATAGTAGTGTTGCCTGACACGACGCCTTCGCGAGCAGGCTCGCTCCCACAGGTGCTTTGTGGTGTGCAATGGATTTTTCACAGGCCTTCGACAGCCGCCTCATGAATCGCCTTCTAGACTTTCCTTATGAGCCGAGTATCGGCGCGGGAGAGTGCGATGTGGCGGTGCGTGGGATTGTTGGCCGTTGTATTGGCGCTGGGCGGTTGCCAGACCACCCATGAAGACTTGATCGCCAAAGGTTATCCACCGGCCTTCGCCGACGGTTTCGATGACGGTTGCGTCAGCGGCCGGCAAGCGGCGGGCTCGATCAGCGGTGAGTTTCGCAAGAACGTGCCGCGCTATCTCAAGGATCAGCAATACGCCGACGGCTGGGTCGACGGCTTCCGCCAATGTCAGGCGATGCTGGAAAACAGGGATCGCGAGCAATATCGCAACGAGCATTGGGACGAACGCGAACGCTCCTGGCAGCAGCAGAAGGACCAGGACGTCGGGCGGGCTTATCGCTCGCAATAGGTCGTTTGCAGACATCCGTTGAAACCAAATGCCGGCAATCATGGCCCAAATCCTTTAACAGGAGGACTTCATGAGTCGCGCATTCGTCAACGAAGACAACGCCGCCGCGCAGGCCGATCAGCCGGTCGAACGTCAGGTCAGCACGCAGCCCAACTACGTCACCCCGCAAGGGCTGGCGCAGTTGCAGGCGAAAGTCATCGAGTTGCAGAGCCTGCACGCCGAGCAAACGGCCAAGGGCGAGCAGGCCGACAAGCAACGTCTGGCCGATCTGCAACGGGATCTGCGCTATTTCACTCAACGCCTGAGCAGCGCCCAAGTCGCAGTCGCTGCGACCTCCACCGACAAGGTCCAAATCGGTAGCTGGGTGACTTTTGCCGATGAACACGACACAGAACACCGCGTGCAACTGGTCGGCGAGGATCAGGCCGACGCCAGTCAGGGCCTGATCAACTGGGCCTCACCGCTGGGCCGGGCCTTGCTCGGCGCCCGGCTCAACGATGAAGTGCTATGGCAGCGACCTGCCGGCGATCAACTGATCGAAGTGATCCGCATCGAACCGGCTTAAACCACGCCTTGCGCCAACATCGCATCGGCGACTTTGACGAAGCCGGCAATGTTCGCGCCTTTGACGTAATTGACCTGACCGTTGTCTTCGCCGTAATGCACGCAGGCGTGGTGGATCGACTGCATGATCGCGTGCAGCTTGCTGTCGACCTCGCCCGCCGTCCACAGCAGGCGCATGGCGTTCTGCGACATCTCCAGACCGCTGACGGCCACACCGCCGGCATTCGACGCTTTGCCCGGAGCGAACAGAATGCCGGCCTCGATAAAGATATCCACAGCCTCCAGCGTGGTCGGCATGTTCGCGCCTTCAGCCACGCAGACGCAGCCATTGCGCAGTAGAGTGCGCGCGGCTTCGGCGTCGAGTTCGTTCTGCGTCGCGCAGGGCAGCGCGATGTCGCACGGCAGCGACCACGGATGTTGGCCGGCGCGGAATTCCAGACCATGGGCGCTTGCCAGTTCGCTGATGCGCCCGCGCTTGATGTTTTTCAGCTCCAGCAGCGCCAGCCACTGTGCTTCTCTCAATCCTGCTTCGCAGTACAGCGTGCCTTCGGAATCGGACAGGGAAATCACCTTGCCGCCCAGATCCATGACCTTGCGCGCCGCGTACTGCGCGACGTTGCCGGAACCGGAAATCGCCACGCGCTTGCCTTCCACGCTCTGCCCGCGGCGCTTGAGCATTTCTTCGGCGAAGTACACGCAGCCGAAACCGGTGGCTTCCGGGCGAATCAGGCTGCCGCCGTAAGTCATGCCCTTGCCGGTGAGGACGCTGGTGAACTGGTTGCTCAGGCGCTTGTACTGGCCAAACAGGAAACCGATCTCCCGCGCACCGACACCGATGTCACCGGCCGGCACGTCGACGTCGGCACCGATGTGGCGATACAGCTCGCTCATGAACGCCTGGCAGAAGCGCATGACTTCAGCGTCGCTCTTGCCCTTCGGATCGAAGTCGGAACCGCCCTTGCCGCCGCCCATGGGCAGGGAGGTCAGCGAGTTCTTGAAGGTCTGCTCGAAGGCGAGGAATTTCAGCACGCCGAGGTTCACCGACGGATGGAAGCGCAGGCCGCCCTTGTACGGGCCGATGGCGCTGTTCATCTGGATACGGAAGCCGCGATTGACCTGGACCTTGCCCTGATCGTCGACCCACGACACCCGAAACACCAGCGCACGCTCCGGCTCGCAGATGCGTTCGAGAATCCCCGAAGTCAGGTAATGCGGATTGGCCTCAAGAAACGGCCACAGACTGCGCAGGACTTCTTCGACAGCCTGATGGAATTCGGGTTGATCCGGGTCGCGTTTTTTCAGGCGCGCAAGGAAGGATTCGACGGATTCGATCATGGGCAAAGTCTCGGCAAATTTATTGTCGTTGGAGGAGATTGGGCCGGACTGTAACAAACGAATTGCGCACAGGAACAGAGCAAAATGTCGCAGTTATGAAATTAAATGGTGCACAGGATATAAATCCAAGGGGTTTTTGATCCGTTTTTGCACCTGAGCGGGGAGCACAGATTCAAGACTTGCACCAACAGCTACACCATCTTCGCGAGCAGGCTCGCTCCCACATTTGGAATGCGTTACCCCTGTGGGAGCGAGCCTGCTCGCGAAAGCCGCAACTCGGTATATCAGGAAAAAACCAGGGCAAAAAAAACGGAGCCCGAAGGCTCCGCTCTTTCTGCAACCAACCCGATATCAGGCCAGTTTCTTGTGACGTACCCGGTGTGGCTGGGCCGCTGCTTCGCCGAGGCGCTTTTTGCGGTCGGCTTCGTACTCGGTGTAGTTGCCTTCGAAGAACACCGCTTGTGAGTCGTCTTCGTACGCCAGAATGTGCGTGGCGACACGGTCAAGGAACCACCGATCGTGAGAGATCACAATGGCGGCGCCAGGGAAGTCCAGCAGGGCTTCTTCCAGCGAACGCAGGGTTTCCACGTCGAGGTCGTTGGACGGTTCGTCGAGCAGCAGGACGTTGCCGCCCTCCTTCAGGGTCAGCGCCAGGTGCAGACGACCGCGCTCACCGCCGGACAGATCCTTGACGAACTTCTGCTGGTCGCCGCCCTTGAAGTTGAAGCGACCGACGTAGGTACGCGACGGGATCTCGTAGTTGCCGATGCGGATCTGGTCGGAACCGTCGGAAATCTGCTGGAACACGGTCTTGCTGCCATCGAGGTCTTCGCGGCTCTGGTCGACGCAGGCCAGCTGCACGGTTTCACCGATTTCGATGCTGCCCGAATCCGGAGTTTCCTTGCCCATCAGCATGCGGAACAGCGTCGATTTACCGGCACCGTTACCGCCGATCACGCCGACGATGGCGCCCTTCGGCATGGAGAACGACAGGTTGTCGATCAGCACGCGATCGCCGTAGCCCTTGGTGACGTTCTTGAATTCGATGACCTTGTCGCCCAGGCGTGGACCGGCCGGGATGTAGATCTCGTTGGTTTCGCTGCGCTTCTGGAATTCCTGCGATTGCATTTCTTCGAAGCGTTGCAGACGTGCCTTGGATTTCGACTGGCGAGCCTTGGCGCCTTTGCGCACCCACTCCAGTTCTTCTTTCATGGCTTTTTCGTGAGCCGACTGCTGCTTGGATTCCTGGGCCAGACGATCGGACTTGGCTTCGAGCCAGCCCGAATAGTTGCCCTCGTAAGGAATGCCCGCGCCGCGGTCGAGTTCCAGAATCCAGCCGGCGACGTTGTCGAGGAAGTAACGGTCGTGCGTGATCGCGACCACGGTGCCCGGGAAGTCGTGGAGGAAATGCTCCAGCCACGCCACCGAATCAGCATCCAGGTGGTTGGTCGGTTCGTCGAGCAGCAGCATGTCTGGCGCGGACAGCAGCAGGCGGCACAGGGCGACACGGCGCTTTTCACCACCGGACAGGTGTTCGACTTTCGCGTCCCAGGCTGGCAGACGCAGCGCATCGGCGGCGACTTCCAGCTGCCGCTCAAGGTTGTGGCCGTCGCTGGCCTGCAGGATCGCTTCGAGCTTGGCCTGTTCAGCAGCAAGCTTGTCGAAGTCGGCATCCGGGTCGGCGTAGGCCGCGTAGACCTCGTCCAGACGCGCTTGCGCATCCTTGATCACGCTGACCGCTTCCTCGACCACTTCACGCACGGTCTTGGCAGGGTCGAGCTGCGGCTCTTGCGGCAGGTAACCGATGTTCAGGTCCGGCATCGGACGGGCTTCGCCTTCGAACTCGGTGTCGACGCCGGCCATGATTTTCAGCAGCGTGGATTTACCCGAACCGTTGAGGCCGAGCACGCCGATCTTGGCGCCGGGGAAGAAGGACAGCGAAATGTTCTTGAGGATTTCCCGCTTCGGCGGAACAACTTTGCCCAGCCGATGCATGGTGAAGACGTATTGAGCCATGGAGAACCTTGGGTCAGTGACAGATGAATGATTGGAGCGCAGGCGATGCCTGGCCAGACTGTGCGCGTCGTTCACTTGATCGCGATCAATGCGTGCGCGCTGGAAAAAGTCTGATTGTAGGGGCTGGAACGCCCCCGGTCTAACCGGCAAAGCTACCTTAATGCTGGAAGGCAGTCCAGCCGAGAGGGGCTGGCACTTCGCCACGAGTCAAGGCATGCTAGCCGCCCTTCGGGCGTCCGGCTTATAGTGCACGTCGCGCCAGTCCAGCCAAATCGCAGGATCACAGCTTGACCAATGTCACTCCGCCAGCCTCTGTGAGCAGCACCCCACCGGCGCCCGGCTCGCCCCTGCGCGGGACATTAAAGGGTGCGCTGGCCACCCTCGTGCTGTTATTGCTCGCGTTGCTGTTCTGGCAACTGCTCGATCAATTGCGCGAAACTCAGAAAAATCAGCGCCAATACACCATCGACTACACCGCCGACCTCGCCGCCCAGGTCAGCCTGAACATGGCGCTGAATGCGCAAATCGCCCTCAATCTGCTACCGATCGTCGAACAACCGCAAACTGCCGACGAACAGCAGATGCTTCTGCGCAAATTGCAACGCTCACTGCCCGACCTGCGCAGCATGGCCCTGCTCTCGCCCTCCGGCCGGATCATCAGCGACAGCGCCACCGACAGTTCCGACGCCGATTACCTGACCGAACTGGTGCGCCGCAGCCGTGTCCAGGCGCATTACTTCAGCAATGCCGATGACGGCTCGGTGGTGCATCTGCTACTGCATCAGGCCAGCGGCAGCAGTCGCGGTTACTGGGCCTTGCGCCTGACGCCAACCTTCTTCGACTCGCTGACCAAACAGGACGCCACCGCCCTGCGCCCGTTATGGCTGGTGGAAAACCGCCTCAATCACCAGATCATCAGCCGCGACGCCGGGCTGCCCTCGGTCAAGGCTGGCGGGCTGACGCCCGACGATGTCGCCAACACCGTGCTGACCGTGCCGCTGAGCAGCAGCGACTGGCAATTGCGCGGGCTGTTCGACCGCCAGCGCGTACTGGAAGAGTTGCTGCCGGCGTTCATCGGCAAATGCCTGCTCGGCCTGGCGTTCTCGATGTTGCCGGTGATCGCGCTGCTGAACATGCGTCGGCGTCAGCGCCAGGTGCATGAAGGCCGGCGGCGTTATCAGGATATTTTCGAAGGCACCGGCGTGGCCTTGTGCGTGCTTGACCTGTCCGGCCTCAAGCAGATGTTCGACAAGGCGCAGATCCAGACCAGTGACCAGCTCAAGGCCTGGCTCGACCAACCGCAGCAGCGCCAGCATTTGCTCGCGGAAATGCGCGTCACCGAAGTCAATCAGGTCGCCCTGCAACTGCTCGATGTGCACTCCTGCGACGATGCCTGGCAACTGCTGATCGATGGCCAGCGCCATCCGCAGTGCGCGATCGGTCAGCAGATCCTCGACGCCGTCCTGCAGCAGCAGAAACAGCTGGAACTGGAAATCAAACTGCCCAACAGCAACGGTCGCGACCAGCATCTGTGGATGGTTTTGCGCCTGCCGAGGGAGCAGCACGACTATAAAGCGGTGATCCTCAGCATCAACGACATCACCAGCCGCAAGCTGATCGAACTGTCGCTGCTGGAGCGTGAAGGTTTCTGGTCGGATGTGGTGCGCACCGTGCCCGATCATCTGTATGTGCAGGACGTGATCAGCCAGCGGATGATTTTCAGCAACCACCACCTCGGCCAGACCCTGGGCTACAACCGCACTGAACTGCATCAGATGGGCGAGTACTTCTGGGAAATCCTTCTGCATCCGGAAGACGCCGACTATTACCATCGCTCGCGGCAGTTGCAGCGTCACGCCGGTTACAGCCAATTGTTGCAATGCCAATTGCGCTTCCGCCATCGCGACGGCAAGTGGCGGCGCTTCGACATCCGTGAACAGGCGCTGGCACGGGACAAGCACGATCAGGTCACGCGGATCATCGGCGTGGCCAAGGACATCACCGAACAGATCGAGGCCAGCGAATCGCTGCGTGACAGCGAGCAGCGCTACCGCATGCTCGCCGAGAGCATCAGCGACGTGATTTTCTCCACCGACAGCAAGCTCTCGCTGAACTACGTCAGCCCGTCGGTGCAGGCGGTGCTCGGTTACAACGCCGATTGGATTTTCCAGAACGGCTGGCAATCGATCATCGCCAATCCCGGGCAACTGAACGGCATTCATGTGCTGATGGACCGCGTCAGCAAGGCGCTGGACAAGCCCGAGCAACTGGCATTGCTGCGCAGTCAGGTGCAAACGCAGCTGTTCCTCTTCGATTGCCTGCGCGCCGACGGTCGCAAGATTCCGATTGAACTGCGCCTGGTGCTGGTGTGGGACGAACACGGCGCGTTCGAAGGCGTGCTCGGCGTCGGCCGCGATATCAGCCAGCAGCGCCGTGCCGAAAAAGATCTGCGCATGGCCGCCACGGTATTCGAGCACTCGACTTCGGCGATCCTGATCACCGACCCGGCCGGCTACATCGTCCAGGCCAACGAAGCGTTCAGTCGGGTCAGCGGCTACAGCGTCGGCGAAGTGCTCGACCAGTTGCCGAACATGCTCACCGTCGACGAGCAGCAGGACGCGCACTTGCGCTACGTGCTCAAGCAGTTGCACGAGCACAGCACCTGGGAAGGCGAAGTGTGGATGAAGCGCCGTAACGGCGAACATTACCCGGCGTGGGTCGGCATTACTGCCGTGCTCGACGATGAGGGCGATCTGGCCAGCTATGTGTGTTTCTTCAGCGACATCAGCGAGCGCAAGGCCAGCGAGCAGCGCATCCACCGCCTCGCCTATTACGATGCCCTCACCCATTTGCCGAACCGCACGCTGTTCCAGGATCGTCTGCACACCGCGCTGCAAGCGGCCGAACGGCAGAAGTCGTGGGTGGTGCTGATGTTCCTCGACCTCGACCGTTTCAAACCGATCAACGACTCCCTCGGCCACGCCGCCGGCGACCGCATGCTCAAGGACATGGCCACGCGCCTGCTGGCCTGCGTCGATGACGACGACACCGTCGCGCGCATGGGTGGCGACGAATTCACCCTGCTGCTGCAGCATCGCTCCAACCGAGAATTGGCGCTGAACCGGGCGATTCACGTGGCCGAGCAGATTCTCGCCAGCCTGGTGCGGCCGTTCGTGCTCGAGGGCCGCGAGTTCTTCGTCACCGCCAGTATCGGCATCGCCCTGAGTCCGCAGGACGGCAACGAACTCAGCCAGTTGATGAAGAACGCCGACACGGCGATGTACCACGCCAAGGAACGCGGCAAGAACAACTTCCAGTTCTATCAGGCCGACATGAACGCCAGTGCGCTGGAGCGTCTGGAACTGGAAAGCGATTTGCGCCATGCGCTGGAGCAGAACGAATTCGTCCTGTATTACCAGCCGCAGTTCAGTGGCGACGGCAAGCGCCTGACCGGCGCCGAAGCGCTGCTGCGCTGGCGCCATCCGCGTCGTGGGCTGGTGCCGCCGGGGGATTTCATTCCGGTGCTGGAAGAGCTCGGCCTGGTGGTGGACGTTGGCGACTGGGTCATCAGCGAGGCCTGTCGTCAGCTGAAAACCTGGCACCAGCAACGGGTGCGGGTGCCGAAGGTGTCGGTGAACATTTCCGCACGGCAGTTCTCCGACGGCCAGTTGGGCACGCGAATCGCGACGATCCTGCGCGAAACCGGCCTGCCGCCGGCGTGTCTTGAGCTGGAACTGACCGAAAGCATCCTGATGCGCGAGGTCAGCGAGGCGATGCAGATTCTTGCCGGGCTGAAGAACCTCGGCCTGAGCATCGCGGTCGATGACTTCGGCACCGGTTATTCATCGCTCAACTACCTCAAGCAATTCCCGATCGACGTGCTGAAGATCGACCGTACTTTCGTCGACGGCCTGCCGTCCGGGGAACAGGACGCGCAGATCGCCCGGGCGATCATCGCCATGGCCCACAGCCTGAACCTGGCGGTAATCGCCGAGGGTGTGGAAACCCATGAGCAACTGGACTTCCTGCGTGAGCATGGCTGCGATGAGGTGCAGGGATATCTGTTCGGCCGGCCGATGCCGGCGGGACGGTTTGAAGCGCAGTTCTGTAACGACGCGCTCTTCATGTTCGACTGACCTGAGCCGCTTCGGGCGGCTCAGGTCAGTTGAACATGAAGAGGAGCTGCTAGAGGTTAGCTGCAAGCTGCAAGTGGAAGCCGAAGCGCTTTTGACTTGTAGCTTGTAGCTTGCAGCTTGAAGCCCGCTTATCCACAACCTGACTGTGTTTCATAGCCCTTCTAAAAGCGGTTGGGTTAGAATGCCCCCCTTTTCTGCCCCCCGATCCTTGAGGACCGCCATGTTCAGCCGTGATTTGACTATTGCCAAGTACGACGCCGACCTTTTTGCCGCCATGGAGCAAGAAGCTCAGCGTCAGGAAGAACACATTGAGCTGATCGCTTCGGAAAACTACACCAGCCCAGCGGTGATGGAAGCTCAAGGCTCGGTCCTGACCAACAAGTACGCCGAAGGCTATCCGGGCAAGCGTTACTACGGTGGTTGCGAATATGTGGACGTGGTTGAGCAACTGGCCATCGACCGCGCCAAGGAACTGTTCGGGGCCGATTACGCCAACGTTCAACCGCACGCCGGTTCCCAGGCCAACGCCGCTGTTTACCTGGCTTTGCTGCAAGGTGGCGACACCATTCTGGGCATGAGCCTGGCCCACGGCGGTCACCTGACCCACGGCGCCAGCGTTTCCTCCTCGGGCAAGCTGTACAACGCCGTTCAATACGGTATCGATGCCAACGGCCTGATCGACTACGACGAAGTCGAGCGCCTGGCGGTCGAGCACAAGCCGAAAATGATCGTTGCCGGTTTCTCGGCCTACTCGCAGATTCTCGACTTCCCGCGCTTCCGCGAGATCGCTGACAAGGTCGGCGCTTACCTGTTCGTCGACATGGCTCACGTCGCCGGTCTGGTTGCCGCTGGTGTCTATCCGAACCCGGTGCCGTTCGCCGACGTCGTGACCACCACCACGCACAAGACCCTGCGCGGTCCACGTGGCGGTCTGATCCTGGCCAAAGCGAACGCCGAGATCGAGAAGAAGCTCAACTCCGCAGTATTCCCGGGCGCCCAGGGTGGCCCGCTGGAGCACGTGATCGCGGCCAAGGCGATCTGCTTCAAGGAAGCGCTGCAGCCTGAGTTCAAGGCTTACCAGCAACAAGTGGTGAAGAACGCCAAGGCTATGGCCGAAGTGTTCATCGCACGCGGTTTCGACGTGGTATCGGGCGGTACTGAAAACCACCTGTTCCTGCTGTCGCTGATCAAGCAGGACATCTCCGGTAAAGATGCCGACGCCGCTCTGGGCAAAGCGTTCATCACCGTGAACAAGAACTCCGTGCCTAACGATCCACGCTCGCCGTTCGTCACCTCCGGCCTGCGCTTCGGTACTCCGGCTGTGACCACTCGCGGTTTCAAAGAGGCCGAGTGCAAAGAGCTGGCCGGCTGGATCTGCGACATCCTGGCTGACTTGAACAACGAAGCGGTGATCGACGCCGTTCGCGAGCAAGTCAAAGCCATCTGCAAGAAACTGCCGGTGTACGGCGCTTGATGCATCGTTAATCCGCAATAAAAAACCGGTCACGATGGCCGGTTTTTTATTGCCATAAATTCAATAAAAAAATACCACCCGAATAAAGCAGCAACCTGCTAATCCCGTCCAGCAGGATTGTTCATCTCGTTGTTCAAACCAAACTCTTGCAACACACATGCAAACCGCCATAAATGAAAACCGCTTAGTCTGAAACCCGACTTGATAAATGGATTTCATCATGACGAGCAATATCGAAAAATCTTTCATCGCAACGCTGAGAATGTTCGACCACAGGGTCGGCTTTCTTGAACAGCTGTACGGCAAACCGGCGATGGCTACCATCAGTCTGTTCAGCGGCGGTTTCTATACCGGACGCCCGCAAACACGGGATCAGTCTCACCTGCTCGGCATCCGGAGCAACGAGCAGAGCGGCCGGATAAAACCGTTGAAGCTGCATTTCGGTCATACCCCTGACGGCTACATCCTCACCGTGAAAAACCAGGGCAACTATTTCAATCAGGTGATCAGCAATCACTGGCTGGACACCGTCGAGGCCGTCAAGCCAGACACTGACAGCTTGACCACGTTTATTCTTGTCGACCATAGCGGCACCGCTATTACGCTGGACAACTTAACGGGTGTACATACAGCTGTTTCTCTCAAACTGAAAAATCATGCCTATCTGGGCGGTATAAAAATCACAAGTCTGCCTTACGTCTATCTGGGCAAAACCGAAGAACGTTCAAAGATCATTTTCATCCTGAGCATCGTCGAAAGGCATGTACCAAACATCAAAACGTGACTCACACCCCGCGCAGAAAAAAGGCATAGCCGCCGATTTTTCTCAAATGCTCAAGACCGGGCCATCCAGACAACTGGTAAGACCGGTCATGCCAATTTTCGAATTTCTCCTTGCGATCCACGAAAACCTGCGCCTAGACTGCGCCTGCACTGGACATACCGGTAAGACCACAATAATTAAGTCCTGAATCCGCTGCGCCACGCGTACGGCAGCCAGGACACCGACCCAGGATTTCTCCCATGCTCAGATGGTGCTCGCGTTCTATCTTCCTCCAAGTGGTTCTCGGACTGATGCTCGGCATCGTCTGCGGGCTGACCCTTCCTGAATACTCGGCCCAGCTCAAACCGCTCGGCGATGGCTTCATCAAACTGATCAAGATGCTCATTGGCCTGATCGTGTTCTGCGTGGTGGTCAGCGGCATCAGCGGCGCGGGCGATCTGAAAAAGGTCGGGCGCATCGGCCTGAAGTCGGTGATTTATTTCGAAGTGCTGACCACCATCGCTCTGGTGATCGGTCTGGTGTTCGCCTTCAGCACCGGGATCGGCAGCGGCGCGAATATTCATCTGGAGCAGCTCTCCAGCGCCGACATGGGCGACCTCGCCGAGCGCGGCCAGCACATGCACACCACCACGCAATTTCTGATGGACCTGATCCCGACCTCGGTGATCGGCGCCTTCGCTGACAACAATATTCTGCAAGTGCTGCTGTTCTCGGTGCTGTTCGGCAGTGCGCTGAATCTGGTTGGCGAAGCCGCTTCCGGGATTTCGCGATTGATCAACGAACTCAGCCACGTGATCTTCCGCATCATGGGCATGATCGTGCGTCTGGCGCCGATCGGCGTGTTCGGTGCCATCGCCTTCACCACCAGCAAATACGGTCTCGACTCGCTGCAGCACCTGGGCAGTCTGGTCGGTCTGTTCTACCTGACCTGCGTCGCCTTCGTCGCGCTGATCCTCGGTCTGGTGATGCGCGTTTCCGGTCTGCGCATGTGGCCGCTGCTCAAGTACCTGCGGGAAGAACTGCTGATCGTCATGGGCACCGCCTCTTCCGACGCCGTGCTGCCGCAGATCATGCGCAAGCTCGAACACCTCGGTATCGGCAGTTCGACGGTCGGTCTGGTGATCCCGACCGGGTACTCGTTCAACCTCGACGGTTTCTCGATCTACCTGACCCTGGCCATCGTGTTCATCGCCAACGCCACCGGCACACCGCTGGCGATGACCGACTTGCTGACGATTCTGCTGGTGTCGCTGATCACCTCCAAAGGCGCCCACGGCATTCCCGGTTCGGCGCTGGTGATTCTCGCCGCGACGCTGACGGCGATCCCGGCGATTCCCGTAGTCGGTCTGGTGCTGGTGTTGGCGGTGGACTGGTTCATGGGCATCGGCCGCGCGCTGACCAATCTGATCGGCAACTGCGTCGCCACCGTGGCCATCGCCCGCTGGGAAAAGGACATCGATGTACAGCGCGCGAACAAGGTGCTCAACGGTGAGCAGGGCTATAACTTTCAACCGCGAAAAACCGTCGCTCAGGCGGCGGCCAAAGAATTCTGAATGAGTGCCGTGCCTGCCAATATGCAGGCACGGCGCAGGGAGCCAATACGTGATTACAACTTCAACCGTCGTCAATTCAGTGGTGGAAAAACTCCGCGCCGCGTTGGCCCGTGGCCAATGGCGCTCCGGCGACATGCTGCCGGGCCAGCGCGAACTGGCCGAACAGCTGGGCATCAGCCGGCCCAGCCTGCGCGAAGCGGTGATCGTCCTCGAAACCCTCGGCCTGGTGCGCTCGATGCCGGGCAAAGGCGTAGTCGTGCTCGACGCACAACTCAGCGACAGCCAGAGCCACGACAGCGCAGTCGCCGGCGCCAGTCTCGAAGACGTGCTGCAACTGCGCTACACCCTTGAGCCGTTCATCGTCGGGCTGGTCGCGCAATCGATCAGCAGCAAGGAAGTCGGCCAATTGCGCCTGACCCTGATGGACATGCGCGAAGCCCTCGAGGCCGGTGACAGTGAGGCCGGAGTCAGTGCCTACATCGCTTTCCACGAAGAACTGTTCACGCTGACCTCGAACCCGATTTTCCAGAGCGTGGTACAGCAGACCAGCAACGCCCTCAAGCAAAGCGCCGAGGTATTGCGCAATTCCCCGGAACATCTGGCCGAACGCCTGGAAGAAAACGAAGCGGTAGTCCGCGCGATCCGCAGCAAGAACAGCGCTCAGGCCAGCGCCGAAATGCGTCGGCACATTCTGCGCGAAGGCCAGCGCATGGGCGTTGAGCTGAATATTCCGGACGACAACTTGCCCACCTGATTTGCCAGGAGAACGGCCATGAACAGTTTTGCTTCAGCCTCGCATGCCAATTCGGCCGCCCTGCCCGTCTCTCGGCTCGGCACGCCGACGGAAGATCTGTATCCGCGACTGTTCGACGCGATTCTCGAGCAGCGTATCGATGAAGACAGCCGGTTCACCGAGGACAGTCTGCAAACGATGTTCGGCGCCGGCCGCGCCGATGTACGACGGGTGCTGACGCAGTTGTCCCACGAGCAGATCGTGGTATTGCGCGCCAATCATCGACCACGAGTGGCCGCGCCTGATCGGGAGCTGATCCGGCAGACCTTGCATGCGCGACGGCTGGCTGAGCACACCTTGGTGCGGTTGGCCTGTCAGCGTCCGCAGCCAGACGATCTGAAATGCTTGCGCACGTTGATAGAGCGCGAGAAGCGCGCCATCGAGCAGGATCGGCGCGGGGCGGCGATTCGGTTGTCGGGGGAGTTTCATCTGCAGTTGGCACGGATGGCGGGAAATCTGCCGCTGGCGCATTTTCTGCGCAGTCTGGTGCCGTTGACGTCGTTGGCGATTGCGCGGAGTCAGAGCCCGACGCGCAGTTGTTGCGCATGGCAGGAGCATTTGGCGTTGGTTGAGATTGTGGAGCGAGGTGATGTTTCCAAGGCCGGCATGTTGATGGATCGGCATCTGGATCATCTTGAGCAGACACTGCTCGGTCCAGACCTTGAGCATTGTGCTGTCGGTTAGACCGCCTTCGCGAGCAGGCTTGCTCCCACAGTTGACCGCATTTCTCTGGACGGAATACGGTCTCCTGTGGGAGCGAGCTTGCTCGCGAAGACGCCATCACTGACAACCAAGATCCATCAGGCAGAAGCAACCCTGGCAAACCCCACCCGAATCTTCTCTTCCGGCAAATCATCGGCAATAAACACGATCACACTCTCCCGCGCCTCGCCCTCGGCCCATTCGGTGTCCCAGTCGAAACCATAGAGTTTCAGCACACCCTGAAATACCAACCGCCGATCTTCGCCGGCAATGTTCAGCACGCCTTTGTAGCGCAGCAATTGCTTGCCGTGCTCTTCCAGCAACTCGTTCATGAATTCGCTGAGCTGATCGATATCCAGCGCCTGATCGGTGCGCAGCACCAGGCTGGAGATGCGATCGATCGACGGCGCCTTGCTCACCGGACGAAGGCTCAGACCGCCGCCCAGGTCAGCATTGAGGTTGAAACCACGCACATCCAGCAATTCAGCCAGATCGATATTGCCATGCTCGACCACGCGGATCGGCGCGCGGCGGTTGATTCGCGTGAGACGTTCGCTCAGCGCAGTGAACGTCGCCTCATCGACCAGGTCGGTCTTGCTCACCAGCAAGCGATCGGCGAAACCGATCTGCGCCTGGGCGATGGTCTGGGTCAGGTGCACGTCGGCGTGAGCGGCGTCAACCAGGGTGATGATGCCGTCGAGCAGGTAACGCTCGCGCAGTTCTTCATCGATGAAGAACGTCTGCGCCACCGGCGCCGGATCAGCCAGACCGGTGCACTCGATCACCAGACGATCGAAGGCGATCTCGCCACTGTCCAGGCGCTCGAGCAGCAAATACAGCGCCTTGGTCAAGTCGGTGTGAATGGTGCAGCAGACGCAGCCGTTGGCCAGGGTCATGACTTGCACCGGCTCGTCACCCAGTAACTGAGTGTCGATGCCGGCGTCGCTGAATTCGTTTTCGATCACGGCGATTTTCAGGCCGTGCTCGGCTTTCAATAAATGACGCAGCAAGGTGGTCTTGCCGGCGCCGAGGAAACCGCTGAGGACCGTTACCGGAATGGGAGATGACAAACGCTTTCTCCTTCAAAAATAAATGAACAACACAAAAACAAATGTGGGAGCGAGCCTGCTCGCGAAAGCGGTGTATCAGTCAAATCATTCATCAACTGACACTCCGTATTCGCGAGCAGGCTCGCTCCCACAGGGGATTACCTCAACCTGATGCTGTCAGCTCAACAGCACTTCGGCCCACCCTTGCCACCGTAACGGGCTTCCTGACGTTCGCGAAAGAACATCTCGTAGCTCATCACCGGCTTGTCCGGGTGTTTGGTTTGCATATGCTCGACGTAGGTGTCGTAGTCGGGCATGCCGACCATCAGGCGTGCGGCCTGACCGAGGTATTTACCGAGGCGACTCAGGTCATTGAACATGCTGCAATCCTCTGGTTACGCATCCGGCAGGGCCTGGAATGGCGATTCTTTATCCGTACGCTCTTTTTTTCCCCAGGCGGCAATGCCAACCTTGAGCGCATAGAACAGGATGCTGAACACCACGAACAGGAACAGCGCGGTGAGTGTGGCGTTGGTGTAGGCGTTGAAGATCACGTGCTGCATCTGCTCGACGCTCTTCGCCGGCGCCAGCACCTGACCGTTGGCCAGCGCATCGCTGTACTTCTTGGCCAGGGACAGGAAGCCGATCGCCGGGTTGGCGTCGAACAGCTTGATGAAGCCAGCAGTAGTGGTGCAGATCAACAGCCAGGTGGCTGGCAACAGGGTGACCCAGATATAGCGCTGGCGCTTCATCTTGATCAGGACCACGGTGCCGAGCATCAGCGCGATGCCGGCGAGCATCTGGTTGGAGATGCCGAACAATGGCCACAGGGTGTTGATGCCGCCCAGTGGATCGATCACGCCCTGATACAGCAACCAGCCCCACATCGCCACACAACCGGCGGTGGCGATCAGGTTGGCGCCCCACGATTCGGTGCGTTTGAGCGCCGGTACGAAGGAGCCGAGCAGGTCCTGCAGCATGAAGCGTCCGGCACGGGTGCCGGCGTCCACAGCGGTGAGGATGAACAGCGCTTCGAACAGGATCGCGAAGTGGTACCAGAACGCCATGGTGTTTTCACCCGGCAGGACACTGTGTAGGATCTGTGCGATACCGACCGCCAGGGTCGGCGCACCACCGGCGCGAGCCAGAATGGTGGTTTCGCCGATGTCATGGGCAACCGCTTGCAGCGCTTCCGGCGTAATCGCAAAGCCCCAACTGGTGACAACCTGCGCCACCGAAGCGACGTCACTGCCGACAACTGCGGCCGGGCTGTTCATGGCGAAGTACACGCCTGGCTCGATCACCGAAGCGGCAACCATGGCCATGATCGCCACGAACGATTCCATCAGCATGCCGCCGTAACCGATGTAGCGGGCGTTGGTTTCGTTATCCAAAAGCTTCGGCGTCGTGCCCGACGAGATCAGTGCGTGGAAACCCGATACCGCGCCGCAGGCGATGGTGATGAACAGGAACGGGAACAGACCGCCCTTCCACACCGGCCCGGTGCCGTCGACGAACTGGGTCAACGCCGGCATTTTCAGCTCGGGCATGGTGATCAGGATGCCGATCGCCAGGGCGACGATGGTGCCGATCTTGAGGAAGGTCGACAGATAGTCACGTGGCGCCAGAATCAGCCAGACCGGCAGCGACGCGGCGACAAAACCGTAACCGACCAGCATCCAGGTAATCTGCACACCGGTGAAGGTAAAGGCTTTGGCCCATACCGGATCGGCAGCGATCTGCCCGCCCAGCCAGATCGAGCCGAGCAGCAGCAACACACCGACCACGGAGATTTCGCCGATGCGGCCCGGGCGGATGTAGCGCATGTAGATGCCCATGAACATCGCGATCGGGATGGTCGCCATCACGGTGAAGATGCCCCACGGGCTCTCGGCGAGGGCCTTGACCACGATCAGCGCCAGCACCGCGAGGATGATGATCATGATCAGGAAGCAGCCGAACAGTGCAATGGTTCCGGGAATCCGGCCCATCTCTTCACGCACCATGTCGCCCAGGGAACGGCCGTTGCGTCGGGTCGACATGAACAGGACCATGAAGTCCTGCACCGCGCCCGCCAGCACCACACCGGCTATCAGCCAGAGTGTGCCGGGCAGATACCCCATCTGCGCCGCCAGCACCGGACCGACCAGTGGCCCCGCGCCAGCGATGGCCGCGAAGTGGTGACCGAAAAGAATGTGTTTGTTGGTCGGCACATAGTCCAGACCATCGTTGTTGAGCACGGCGGGGGTGGCCCGACGCGGATCCAGTTGCATCACGTTGTTGGCGATGAACAGACTGTAGTAACGGTACGCAACCAGATAAATGGCCACGGCAGCGACCACAATCCACAAGGCGTTGATCGCCTCGCCGCGGCGCAATGCCACTACGCCAAGGGCGCACGCTCCTACGATTGCCAGCACGAGCCAGGGTAAGTGGCGCAGCAGGCTATTATTATTTTTCATTTTATTATTCCAGCCAGGGTGGACAAGAAAGACAGCCACCCCGAGTTTAGCGCTTACGGCGCCAAAGGCCATACCCCGACATAGGTCTAGACGCTTGAGCGATTGGCTGGCGCCCGCATTCGCGGTCTATAGTCAGCGAACCTTCATGAGGATTGCGCCATGAGCGAGCACCCCGCCAATCGACGTCGTTTCAAACGTATTGCGTTCGATGCCAGAACCGAGCTGAAACAGGGCGAGTACATCTGGCCGGTCAAGTTGATCGACCTGTCGCTCAAGGGCCTGCTGATCGAGCGACCGGAGCCGTGGCTCGGGGATAAAGAGCAGGACTTCTTCGTCGACATTCATCTGAGCGAAGACGTCGATATCGAGATGGACGTGCATCTGGCCCACGAAGAAAACGGCCACTTGGGGTTCATCTGCCGCCACATCAGCCTGGAATCGATCCAGCGCCTGCGCCGCTTGATCGAACTGAATCTGGCGGATGAGGCCGAGCTGGAGCGCGAACTGGGTGCCCTGATCGAAATCTAGGCCCCCCAATCCGATTTGGAATGCCCTGTGGTGAGGGGGATCTATGTGGTGAGGGGATTTATGGGGTGAGGGGATTTATGTGGCGAGGGGATTTATCCCCGTTGGGCTGCGCAGCAGACCCGTTTTTTCAGGGCCGCTACGCGCCCCAACGGGGATAAATCCCCTCACCACAGAGGTTCGGCGTTCACTCAAACAGTGCGTCAAGGGCCTGTTCAAGGCGGCTCACGGCGATGATCTGCAAGCCGGGAGGCGATTCCTTCGGTGCGTTACCCTTGGGCACGATCGCGCGTTTGAAGCCGTGCTTGGCCGCTTCCTTAAGCCGCTCCTGCCCGCTCGGCACCGGGCGCACCTCGCCAGACAGGCCGACTTCGCCGAACACCAGCAGGTCATGGGGCAGCGGCCGGTTGCGCAAACTCGACATCACCGCCGCCATCAACGCCAGATCCGACGCCGTCTCCAGCACCTTCACGCCACCCACCACGTTGAGGAACACGTCCTGATCGTGGGTCGGAATCCCGCCGTGGCGGTGCAGCACCGCGAGCAACATCGCCAATCGGTTCTGATCCAGCCCCAGCGTCACCCGACGCGGGTTGGCCAGATGGCTGTCATCGACCAGCGCCTGCACTTCGACCAGCATCGGCCGGGTGCCTTCCCACGTCGCCATGACCACACTGCCCGGGACTTCTTCCTGAGCACGGGTAAGAAAAATCGCCGATGGGTTGGAGACTTCTTTCAGGCCCTTGTCGGTCATGCCGAACACGCCCAACTCGTTGACCGCGCCGAAACGGTTTTTCACCGCCCGCAGCAGACGCAGTCGACCATCGGATTCACCTTCGAAATACAGCACCGTGTCGACCATGTGTTCCAGAACACGCGGCCCGGCCAGCGCACCTTCTTTAGTGACGTGGCCGACGAGGAAGATCGCCGTGCCGCTCTGTTTGGCGTAACGCACCAGCAACGCCGCGCTCTCGCGCACCTGGGATACGCCGCCCGGCGCCGATTGCAGTTGTTCGGTGAAGATGGTCTGGATCGAGTCGATCACCATCACCTTGGGCTTTTCCTGGCGGGCGGTGGCGATGATGGTTTCGATGCAGGTTTCGGTCATCACCCGCAGTTGATCCTGCGGCAGGCCGAGACGGCGAGCGCGCATCGCTACCTGCTGCTGGGATTCCTCACCGGTGACGTACAGCGCTGGCATGCTCTTGGCCAGATTGCACAGGGTCTGGAGCAGGATTGTCGATTTACCGATCCCCGGATCACCGCCGATCAGCACCACCGAGCCATCGACCAGACCACCGCCGAGCACGCGGTCGAGCTCACCGGACGCGGTGGAAAAACGTGGAATCTCTTCGATGCTGACTTCCGCGAGCGTCTTGATCTGCGCCTGCTGGCCAGCCCAACCGGTGCGCCCGGTGGGAGCCGTGGCGCCGCCGCTTTCGATCATGGTTTCGGTCAGGGTGTTCCAGGCACCGCACTCGCCGCACTGCCCGGCCCACTTGGGAAAGGTTGCGCCGCACTCGGTGCAGCCGTACATGCGCTTGGCCTTGGCCATCAGAACCCCCGGAACAAAAGACGCGATGATAACGCAGCCATCGCCGATCAGCGCGGCGCAGCGGTACGGATTTCGCCGCTGGCCAGACGCGCGGCACTGTTGCCCAGCGGATCCTCGGCATTGAGGTCGGCGCCCTTGGCTTTCAACGCATCAAGCAGTTCCAGACGCTTGAACAGCCCGGCGTACATCGCCGCAGTCTGCCCGGCGCCGTTACGTTGGTCGGGGCTGCAATGGGTGGCCATCAGGCGCCGGGCGATCTGCAACTCGCCTTTGAATATCGCGCCCATCAGCGCCGTGTTGCCGCGTTGATCCTGAGCACAGGCGTCCGCGCCCGCTGCCAACAGTCGCTCAACCGCCGGCGCCTGACCGTGGTAGGCGGCCAGAATCAGCGCGGTGTAACCCTTGCTGTCGCGGGTATCGAGGGAATAGCCGGACTCGATAAAGGTCTCGAGCATCGGCACGTCACCACGGCGGGCGGCGTCGAAGTAGTAATCCTGCAACTGCGCCTTGATTGCCTCGGGGCTTTGCTCGACCGGTGCCGCCCACGCGGTGAACGACAGGCACCCGGCCAGGCATAAAAGAAAAATACGCATCGGGCTCTCCTTGAGCGCACGCGAGGCGGGACAGCCCTCGCGTACGCCGCATCGCTATCAGTCGGTCAGTTTGGCCGCCAGTGCTTTCACACGGCTGAGATCGCCCTTGGCCACTTCGGTTACACCGCTGCCGTACTCAGGGTCGGCCTTGTACAGGAAGGACAGGATGATGTGCTTGCTCTCGTCATCGGTGGTGGCCAGCGAGCCGCCGAAGCTGTCGATCAGGTCGCGGCGTTCCTGCTTGCTGTACGAGCGATACAGATCACCGGCCTGCTTGAAGTTCTGCTCACGCTGAACCTTCGCCTGCTGCGTGCTGCCCGCCAGCGCCGACTGGCTGTAACGCGCCGCTGGCGTTTCTTCACGCGGTTGCAGGCGGCTTGGCTGGTAGTTGACGCCGGACTGGCTGGCGCCAAAATTCATCGCGCCATCCTGATTGCCATTGTTCACTGCGGTTTTCGGTGCGTTGATTGGCAATTGCAAAGCGTTGGCGCCGAGGCGATACATCTGCGTATCGGCGTAAGAGAACACTCGGCCCTGCAATAAACGATCTTCCGAAGGTTCGATACCCGGAACTACGTTGGCCGGTGCCATGGCAACTTGTTCAGTTTCCTGGAAGACATTGGCCGGATTACGGTTCAAGACCATTTGTCCAACTTTGCGCTCGGCAATACCCGGCCAGATCTTGGTTGCATCAAGCGGATCGAAATCAAACTTGGACAAATCCTGTGGCTTGAGAATTTGCACGTACAAGTCCCACTTCGGAAAGTTGCCTTTGTTGATGTTATTCACCAAGTCATTGGTCATATGACTGTAATCCTGACCTTGAACTTCGCCAACTTGTTTTGGCGTAAGGTTCTTGATGCCTTGAAGACTCTTCCAGTGAAACTTAACGTAGTGAACTTCATTCCTGGCATTGATCAGCTTATAGGCATGAACACCATTGCCATCCATTTCCCGATAACTGGCCGGAGTGCCGTAGTTGGAATACAACTCGGTCAGTGTGCGGGTGGCTTCCGGCACGTGGGAAAAGAAATCGAACCGGCGCGAATCGTCGTCGAGGTTGGTGCGTGGATCGGGCTTGAAGGCGTGGACCATATCCGGGAATTTGATCGCATCGCGGATGAAGAAGGTCGGGAAATTGTTGCCGACCAGATCCCAATTACCGTCAGCGGTGTAGAACTTGGTGGCGAAACCCCGCGGGTCACGCAGGGTTTCAGGAGAATGGTTGCCATGCACCACCGCCGAGAAACGCACGAATACCGGCGTGCTCTGGCCTGCGGCGAACACTTTGGCCTTGCTCAGGTCGCTGAGGTCATCGGTCACGGTGAAGGTGCCGTGAGCGCCGGTGCCGCGTGCGTGTACCACGCGCTCGGGGATGCGTTCACGATCGAAGCGCTGCAGCTTCTGGATCAGTTGCACGTCCTGCAGCAGCACCGGGCCGGTGGCGCCGGCGGTTTGCGAGTTCTGATTGTCACCGACAGCAGCGCCGTTATCGCGGGTCAGCGGAGCGGCGTTGACCGAGAAGGTCAGCAGGCTGGCGGTGAGAACGCCGAGAATGCGGCGATGGGGAAAAGCCCCCAGTCCAAGAGCGGAAGTCATATCAGGTTCCTCTGGTTTTATTGAGCGCATCCAGGTGCGCCACAGCAAGGCTAGAGGCCCCCGCCGAGGAACATAAATAGAAAGAACGTAACGCCATGATTGAAGAAATTGGCTTTCCCGTCAGCGGGTTAGCGCGTATTCCGCGCGCGATTGCTGGCATTTTGCAAACTAATCGTCAATTGATGTGTCGATAAAAACGGGCATTGTAAGAAGGTGTTTCGCGCAGGAGGCGTTTCGCTGATTTACACTGCCTACACCAAACTCATCTGTAACAAGGAAATAACTATGGGCGTGCTTAGCGAGTTCAAGGCCTTCGCGGTCAAAGGCAATGTGGTCGACATGGCCGTCGGTATCATCATCGGCGCGGCGTTCGGCAAGATCGTTTCGTCGTTTGTCGGCGACGTGATCATGCCGCCGATTGGCCTGTTGATCGGTGGGGTGGACTTCAGCGATCTGGCTGTCACGCTCAAAGCCGCCCAGGGCGATGCGCCCGCCGTGGTGCTGGCTTACGGCAAATTCCTGCAGACGGTGCTGGATTTCGTGATCGTCGCATTCGCGATCTTCATGGGCGTCAAAGCCATCAACCGCCTCAAGCGCGAAGAAGCCGTAGCCCCGACCGCGCCGCCGATCCCGAGCAAGGAAGAGCAACTGCTGGGCGAAATCCGCGACCTGCTCAAGGCGCAGAACGAGCGGCCCTGAGGCATTCGCTACACATCAAAACGGCACCCGCGGGTGCCGTTTTCGTTACCAGTAATTCTCCACCGCAACCTGCCCCGGCTTGCGCGTCAGGCTCAGGCGCATGTCGCGCTGTTTCAGCAAGGCGCGTGTGTCGTCGATCATCTGCGGATTGCCACACAGCATCACTCGCGAATGCTCTGGCGAGAGTTCAACCCCTGCCGCTCGCTCCAGTTCGCCGTTTTCGATCAACGTGGTAATCCGGCCCTGCAACGCGCCTGGATGCGCTTCGCGGGTCACAGTGGGGATGAATTGCAGCTTGTGGGCGTATTCGCTCAGATAGCCACGTTGCGCCAACCCGCCGATCAACTCCTGATAAGCCAGTTCCCGCGCCTCCCGCACGCTGTAAACCAGAATGATTCGCTCGAATTTCTCCCAGACCTCGAAGTCCTGCAGGATCGACAGAAACGGCGCCACCCCGGTGCCGGTCGACAATAACCACAGGTCTCGGCCGTTGACAAAACGATCCAGCGTCAAATAGCCGAACGCCTGGCGCTCGACCATCAGGCTATCGCCGACCTGTAGCCGGCTCAGCTCACTGGTGAATTCGCCGCCCGGCACGACGATGGAAAAGAACTCGAGAAACTCATCGAACGGCGACGACACCATCGAATAGGCGCGCCAGACCGTGCTGCCATCGGCCTTGGTCACGCCCAGCCGGGCGAACTGGCCGGCACGAAAGCGAAAGCCGGGATCACGGCTGGTGCGCAGCGTGAACAGGTTCGGCGTCAACGGTTGCACATCGAGCAAGGTCTGGGTGGTGTACTTCTCGGCACTGGCAGTCATGAGGCACTCCTTGAAACGATTGCCCACAGTGTCCCGCAAAATCGCGCTGCCAAACACTCGTGATTGGTAATGGTATTGACGGGATCAGCGCTAGACATTCGATTTGTTGGCAATGCTGGATCTAGAGCAATAACTTTAAGATGCCAATTAAAATATAACAGCCTGTATTGCTAAGAACACTTTATAAAAAACATCAAAGTTTCAATCTCGAAAAAATGTAAGGCGTTTCGCAGGAAAGATCCTACACTTCGATTCGTGCCGGATTTTTTGGATCCATTTGGCGCCCCTATATCAGGATGGAGGCAAAGTTCATGGAAACGTGGAAGGAATCACAATTGAAACAACTGACATTTGCCAAAGGCATTGAGGTGGCATACCCGATACTGCTGAGATTTGCCGAGAATCTGGGCTTTAACTATTGTGCGATAGCGGTCACCTCCCCCCATCGGGATGTCCATTTGAATGCCTTGCAAATCAATAACTATCCGAAAGAATGGAACATCCAGTACAACAAAGAGAACTTCCGCAATATTGATCCGGTAATAGCGCATTGCAATCATTCGGTATTGCCGATCGTCTGGGAAGAAAGAGTGTTCACCGATGCGCCAGAATTGTGGCAGGCGTTGAAGAAAAATGGACTGCAGCATGGCTGGTCGCAGGCCTTTCATGACGACACCAGCGGTTTGTGCAGCATCATCAGCCTGGCGCGCACCCACTGCCCGATCAGCCCGCTCGAACTGTATGAACATTACGGTTATCTGTTTTTTGCCAACCGACACTTCAGTGACCTGTACGCCCGCACCGTTCCCACACCAGCCAAACCCAGCAAGCCGAGGCTATCGTCCCGGGAGCTGGAGATCATGAAATTGTCCGCCATGGGCAAAACCGCTCACGATATTTCGAGAATCCTCAGCCTGAGCGAACGCACCGTTAACTATCATGTGCAAAACGTCATCGAAAAATTCAACGTCTGCAACAAGATTTCCGCAGTGATCGCCGCCGCTCGTGCCGGCATCATCTGACAGCTGAGCGTTATCGCACGGTAATCCTGCGAGTATTTAGGCGCAAAAAAACGTACCATTCAGGCCTTTCCAAGTGATGACGCAACCTGCTTGCATCGCAGTCCACTTGGTCGGATCCCGTCGCACCATCTGCCGGCAACGGGATATCTGCCGAATATCCTGAGTCCCCGCCCCATGCCCTTGCTCGAAACGCCTTTCGCCCAGCTCGACCTGATCCGCCAGCCTGAACAGCAGAATGAACCGCTGCAAGCCTTCGATGCGGCGGACGAATACCTGCTCAATCATCTCGCCAGCGAACAACCTGCGAGCAGCACCCGCGTGCTGGTGCTCAATGACAGCTTTGGCGCCTTGGCGATCAGTCTGTTGGACAAGGTCGAGGTAAGCAGCAGCGGCGACTCGTTCCTGGGTTTCGTCGGGCTGGAAAAGAATTTGCTGCGCAATGGTCAGGCGTTCGACGCGATTCGTCCGATTCCGGCCAGTGAGCCCTTGGTCGGGCCGTTTGATCGGGTGCTGATCCGCGTTCCCAAGACGCTGGCGCTGTTGGAAGAACAGCTGATCCGCCTGCAAGGACAACTCGCTCCCGGCGCGCAAGTGATCGCCGCCGCCATGGTCAAGCATCTGCCGCGCGCTGCCGGCGACTTGCTGGAGCGCTACATTGGCCCGGTGCAGGCGTCGCTGGCCGTGAAGAAAGCCCGACTGCTGATCGCCACGCCTGAAAGCAAAGCGCCCGCCACATCGCCCTACCCCACTCGCTATCGCCTCGACGAACCGGCGATCGAATTGCTTAACCACGCCAATGTGTTCTGCCGCGAAGGCCTCGACATCGGCACTCGCGCGTTTCTGCCGCATCTACCGAAAAACCTTGGCCACGCGCGAGTCGCCGACCTCGGTTGCGGCAACGGTGTTCTGGCAATCGCCAGCGCCTTGCAGAACCCGGATGCACATTACACGCTGGTCGACGAATCGTTCATGGCGGTGCAATCGGCTGCCGAGAACTGGCGCGCGGCATTGGCCGATCGCGAAGTCAGCGTGCGCGCTGGCGATGGTCTGGCCGGGCAGGCGCCGCAGTCGCTGGACGTGGTGCTGTGCAACCCACCGTTCCATCAGCAGCAGGTGGTTGGCGATTTCCTCGCCTGGCGCATGTTCCAACAGGCGCGCGAGGCACTGGTGGTCGGCGGTGCGCTGTACATTGTCGGCAACCGGCATCTGGGCTATCACAGCAAACTGGCGCGCCTGTTTCGTGGTGTCGAGCAAGTGGCGGCGACGCCGAAATTCGTCATCCTCAAGGCGCGCAAATAAAACTGCGGCGTAAAAAAACCCTCCGTGAGGAGGGTTGCAAATCCATACCCGAAGGCGCCGGGACGGGATGTTTCAGTGGGTGGTCAAACCTGCGGCATTCATGAACATGCGCATCAGGCTGGCGGCGATGAACAACACGCCGACACTGCCAACCCAGATCAGGGCCAACCAGCCGAGCCGCTGCCACAGTGGCTTTTTTTCGGCTTCTTCAATGTCGTGCAGGGAATGTTTGCCGGTCATTGCATCGATCTCCGTTAAGCCAAGGCGTCACTGCGGACGCCTTCGCGAGCAGGCTCGCTCCCACAGGGCAAGCCCAGCATGGGATTAGTGGTAACCGTCTTCGTGGGTGACCTTGCCGCGGAACACGTAGTAGCTCCAGAAGGTATACCCCAGGATGAACGGAATGATGAACAACGTGCCGACCAGCATGAAGCCCTGACTTTGCGGCGGCGCGGCGGCGTCCCAGATCGATATCGACGGCGGCACGATGTTCGGCCACAGGCTGATGCCCAGACCGCTGTAGCCGAGGAAAATCAGCACCAGCGTCAGCAGGAACGGCGTGTAGTTGGCATTACGCGCCACCGCGCGAATCAGGCCGTACAAGGTGACGAGCACCAGAATCGGCACCGGCATGAACCAGAACAGATTCGGCATGCTGAACCAGCGCGAGGCGATTTCCGGATGTGACAGAGGCGTCCACAGGCTGACGATGCCGATGACTGCCAGCAGCACGAATGCCAGCGGTCGCGCCAGATCATGCATCTGCTCCTGCAACTTGCCTTCGGTTTTCATGATCAGCCAAGTACAGCCGAGCAAGGCATAGGCCACCACCAGCGCCGCGCCGCAGAACAGCGTAAACGGCGTCAGCCAGTCCAGTGAACCACCGGCGAACTGGCGATTGACCACCGGCAGACCATCGATGAACGCTCCCAGCGCCACGCCCTGAAAGAACGTTGCCGCGATCGAACCACCGATGAATGCCTTGTCCCACAGATGACGTTTTTCATCCTTGGCCTTGAAGCGGAATTCGAAAGCCACGCCGCGGAAAATCAGGCCCATGAGCATGAAGATCAGCGGCAGGTACAGCGCCGACAACACCACCGAATAGGCCAGCGGGAAAGCGCCGAACAACGCCGCGCCACCCAGCACCAGCCAGGTTTCGTTGCCGTCCCAGACCGGGGCGACGGTGTTCATCATCACGTCGCGATCGGTCTTGCCGGGTACGAACGGGAAGAGAATGCCGATGCCCAGGTCGAAGCCGTCCATGACCACGTACATCATGATGCCGAAGATGATGATCACGGCCCAGATCAGCGGAAGATCAATACCCATGAGTCAAATCTCCTTGGTCAAGCGAGTGTTGTCTTCGTGCTCGCCCTCGGCCGGATCGTCGGCTGCGGACAACGGACGCGCCGGGGTGCGTTTCTTGCCTGGACCACCGTCCGGCGTTGCGCTGCCTTCGCTGATCTTCGGCCCTTTGCGCACCAGGCGCATCATGTAGCCGAGACCGGCGCCGAACAGGGCGAAATAGACCACGACGAACATGATCAGGGTGATGCTCATCTGCATGAAGCTGTGGTTCGACGAAGCATCGGCAGTGCGCATCAAACCGTAGACCACCCATGGCTGACGGCCGATTTCCGTGGTGAACCAGCCGGCGAGAATCGCGATCAGACCGGACGGCCCCATCCACAACGCCAGATGCAGGAACGGCCGCGAGGTATACAGCGAGTCACGTTTGCGCAGCCACAGGCTCCACAACCCGGTGAAGATCATCAGGAAACCGAGGCCGACCATGATCCGGAACGACCAGAACACGATGGTCGAATTCGGCCGGTCTTCCGGTGGAAATTCCTTCAGCGCCGGCACTTGTTTATCCAGCGAGTGGGTGAGGATCAGGCTGCCGAGGTATGGAATCTCTACGGCGAACTTGGTGCGTTCCTCTTTCATGTCCGGCCAGCCGAACAGGATCAGCGGCGTCGCCTCGTCGCCATGGTTTTCCCAGTGGCCTTCGATCGCCGCGATTTTTGCCGGCTGGTGCTTGAGCGTATTGAGGCCGTGGAAGTCGCCGATCACAGCCTGTATCGGCGCGACGATCAACGCCATCCACATGGCCATCGACAGCATGGTGCGGATCGCCGGGTTGTCTCTGCCGCGCAGCAGGTGCCAGGCCGCTGACGAACCGACGAAGAACGCCGTCGCGACGAACGCCGCCGTGGCCATGTGCATCAGCCGGTAAGGGAATGACGGGTTGAAGATGATTGCCAGCCAGTCGGTGGGGATCACCTGACCGTTGACGATTTCAAAGCCTTGCGGGGTCTGCATCCAACTGTTGGAGGCGAGAATCCAGAAGGTCGAAATCAGCGTGCCGATCGCCACCATCACCGTCGAGAAGAAGTGCAGGCCGCGCCCGACCTTGTTCCAGCCAAACAGCATCACGCCAAGGAAACCGGCCTCAAGGAAGAACGCCGTAAGTACTTCATAGGTCAGCAACGGCCCGGTGACGGCGCCGGCGAAGTCGGAGAACCGACTCCAGTTGGTGCCGAACTGATAGGCCATGACCAGCCCGGAAACCACGCCCATGCCGAAGTTGACGGCAAAAATCTTCGACCAGAAATGGTAGAGATCGCGGTAGGTGTCGTTGCGGGTCTTCAGCCACAAACCTTCGAGCACTGCCAGGTAACTCGCCAGGCCGATGGTGATGGCCGGGAACAGAATGTGGAACGAGATGGTAAACGCGAACTGAATTCGGGCGAGATCGAGAGCCTCTAAACCGAACATATGGCTTCCTCTGTCAGGTAATACGGGTAGCTGGCCCGGAGGCCTGCACCACTGCCCCCACGGATATGGAGTGCGGCGAATTCGGATTCGTTCTTTTTTTGCAACCATCGCAACGCAGGGAGTCTGGCCAAATGGCCGCCAGATCAGTTCCGGTCGGGGTCTTGATCTGGATCAAGCAACGTTGAAAGAGTAGTCCCATTTTTGCCAATGAACTGCGTGGTGGTTTGCCGCGTGACAAGTTGCCTCACTCCCCTGTGGCGAGGGGATTTATCCCCGTCCGGCTGCGCAGCAGTCGTCGTTTCGAGATTTTGGGGCCGCTGCGCGACCCAACGGGGATAAAACCCCTCACCACAGGGCTGATTGTCAGCATGAAAGATCGATGTCTGGCTAACTGAATTGTTTCTCGTAGCAACTTCCTGTTACAGACTGGTGATAATCTCGCCCTTCACTCGTCCAAGACCTGCCTTCAGATGCCCACACAAGAGCCCCTGCTGTTACGTCACCATCGTCCGTTCATGGCTTTCTGGCTGGCGCGGATCTTTACCGCCAGCGGGTTCCAGATGCTTACCGTGGCAATTGGCTGGAACCTGTATCAACTGACCGGCAACGTGCTGGATCTGGGCCTGGTCGGGCTGGTCGAATTCGCCCCACGGGTGCTGTTCATGCTGCACACCGGGCATGTCGCTGATCGCTACGATCGGCGCAAGGTCGCCGCGCTTTGCCAGTCGTTGCAGGCATTGATTGCCTTGGCGCTGGCTATCGGCAGCGCCACCGATCACGTCACCCGCGAGATGATTTTCATCCTCGCCTTCCTGCTCGGCGCCGCCCGTTCGTTCGAGATGCCGACGACTCAGGCGCTGCTGCCGAGCATCGTCCCCAGTGCGCTTTTCCCCCGCGCAGTTGCCGCCGCGCAATCGGCGCAGCAGTCGGCCACTATCGTCGCCCCGGCCCTCGGCGGTTTGCTCTATGCATTCGGCAGCGTCTGGGTCTACGGCCCGACCGTGCTGCTGTATGTGATCGCCTGTTCGCTGATGCTCAACCTGCCGGCACGCCAGACGCCATTGAATAAAGGTAAAGCCACGCTGGACTCGCTGCTGGCGGGGATTCGCTTCATCCGCAGCCGCCCGGACATCCTCGGCGCGATATCCCTGGACTTGTTCGCCGTGTTGCTCGGCGGCGCCACGGCGTTGCTGCCGGTGTTCGCCAAGGACATTCTGCTGACCGGCCCGTGGGGTCTGGGCTTGCTGCGTTCGGCACCAGCGGTGGGTGCCCTGCTGATGTCGCTGTTTCTCGCGCGATATGCCGTCGAACGCAACGTGGGCCGAGTGATGTTCACCGCCGTCGGCATCTTTGGCGTCGCGACCATCGCTTTCGGTCTGTCGACCTCGTTCTGGTTCTCGCTGGCGGTGCTGGTGGTGCTCGGCGCAGCAGACATGATCAGCATGGTCATCCGTGCCTCGTTCGTACAGCTGGAAACTCCTGACGAAATGCGCGGCCGGGTCAGCGCGGTCAACGGGCTGTTCATCGGCGCTTCGAACCAGTTGGGCGAATTCGAATCCGGCCTCACTGCCCACTGGTTCGGCACCGTGCCGGCGGTGGTCATGGGCGGGATCGGCACCCTGGTGGTGACGGGGACGTGGATCAAACTGTTTCCGACGTTGGCGAATCGGGACCGGATGCATGTGCCGGTGGAAGAGAAGGTCTGAATCTTTCAGGCCATCAACTCCCCCGCCACCCTCGCCCGCAACGCCTTGCCGCCAAGCTGCTCAACCAGGGTCAAGGCAAACTCCAGTGCCGCGCCCGAGCCTTGGGCGGTGATGCAGTTGCCGTCGACCACCACCGGTTGATCAACAAACGTACAGCCGGACAACTGATGGCTGGCGCCGGGCAGGCAGGTCATGCGTCGCTGGCGCAACACGCCTGATGCCTGGAGGGCGGTGGCTGGGGCTTCGCCGATGGCGGCGAACAGGCGGCCGGCGCTGGCTTGGTCCTTGAGCAACTGCTGCAAGGGCTGATGCGCCGCCAGATGCAGGGAACCGACGGCACCGCCCGGCAGGGCAATGAGGTCAAAAGTCTGTGCCAGTACATCGACCAGCATGCCGTCGGCAGTCAGCCGGGTGCCGCGTGCGCAGGTCAGCATGCGCCGGCCTTCGATGCTGGCGGCAACCACTTCGATGCCGGCGCGGCGCAGCACGTCGATCAGGGTCACGCTTTGCAAATCGTCGATGCCTTCGGCGAGGGCAATCAGGGCTCTGGAAGTCATGGGCGCTTTCCGCTGGGTAGTCAGTCAAGCGTAGTCAGCTTTGTCCCACCTTGTTCGCAGACAGCCGTTACTTGATGTAAAGCTGAGTCGAAAGCGTGTTGCGCGGAGCGTTGATCGAGGTGTTGCTGAAGTTGAAGGTGCCTTGCTGTTTGCCGGCCAGATCGAAGGTATAAAGAGAACCGACGGTTTTGCTGCCAGGGGTGCATTCCGTGAGATTGCCATTATCGAAGGCGCACACCGGACCTCGGGTGCCGTTGACCTCGAAGCCATCCAAAGTCACGTGTGGCTGGTTCTGGCCATAGCCGACTTCCAGCACATAGACCTTGATATTCGGCCCGCTGTGATTGCATTGGGTTTGCGGCTGGTTATCGGCAATATCTTCCAGACCGCAGGATGGCGATTGCACTTTGATCACCTTCACCTCGGTGAGCGGCGGCGCCGATGCCGCGAACGCCGGAGCTGTCACCAGTAGTGCTGCAATCCATCCGAAAATCCTGATCCCGCCGTTGCGCATGCCTGCCCACTCCAAAAAATCAGCGCGCAGTATGGCGCAGTTGTCGGCTGCGCAAAACTTCGCCGACGATCGACACCAACATCCGCCAAATTCCTCACGCGGCTGGTATGATGCGCGGCTTTTTCCGGCCCACGACAATTTCCCAGGCGCTTGCGACGGTCTGTGCTTTGCTGTTGAGGTCGATACATTCACGGCGCCACGCGCGCCACGGGGAGCAGACATGCTGGAAAGGCTGTTTCAACTCAAGGCACACAACACCAACGTGCGCACCGAAATTCTTGCGGGCGTCACGACTTTCCTGGCCATGGCTTACATTCTGTTCGTCAACCCGAGCATCCTCGGCGAGACCGGCATGGACAAGGGCGCGATCTTCGTCGCCACCTGTCTGGCGGCCGCCATCGGCTCGACCGTGATGGGCCTGATCGCCAACTACCCGATCGCCCTCGCTCCGGGCATGGGCCTGAACGCCTTCTTTACCTACACCGTGGTGCTGCACATGGGCCACACCTGGCAGGTGGCGCTGGGTGCGGTGTTCATTTCCGCCGTGCTGTTTTTCCTGCTGTCGATCTTCCGCATCCGCGAATGGATCATCAACGCCATTCCGCTGCCACTGCGCTCAGCGATCGCCGCGGGTATCGGCCTGTTCCTGGCGCTGATCGCCCTGCACAACGCCGGTATCGTGGTCAGCAACCCGGCGACCATGGTCGGCCTCGGCGATCTGACCAAACCGGCGCCGATTCTGGCCACCGTCGGCTTTGCCGTGATCGTCGCCCTCGAAGCACTGAAAGTGCGCGGCGCGGTGCTGATCGGCATTCTCGCCGTAACCATCGCCTCGATCGTACTGAACGTCACCGAGTTCGGCGGCATCATGTCGATGCCGCCGTCGCTGGCGCCGACCTTCCTGCAACTGGACATCAAAGGCGCACTGGACATCGGTCTGGTCAGCGTGATTTTCGCCTTCCTGTTCGTCGACCTGTTCGACAACTCCGGGACCCTGATCGGCGTCGCCAAGCGCGCCGGCCTGATGGGCAAGGACGGCCACATGCCGAAAATGGGCCGTGCGCTGATCGCCGACAGTACGGCGGCCATGGCCGGCTCGCTGCTGGGTACTTCGACCACCACCAGTTACATCGAATCCGCTGCCGGCGTCAGTGCCGGTGGCCGCACGGGCCTGACCGCCATCGTCGTGGCGATCCTGTTTCTGCTGGCGCTGTTCTTCTCGCCACTGGCGGCCAGCGTTCCGGCCTTCGCCACCGCGCCAGCGCTGCTGTTCGTCGCCGTATTGATGACTTCGGGCCTGGCGGAAATAGACTGGGACGACATCACCGTGGCGGCGCCGGTTGTGGTCACCGCACTGGCGATGCCGTTCACCTATTCGATCGCCAACGGCATCGCCTTCGGCTTCATCGCCTGGACCGCCATCAAGCTGCTGTCCGGCCGTGCCCGAGAGCTGAACCCGGCACTGGTGATTCTGTCGATTCTGTTTGTGATCAAGCTGGGTTGGTTCAACGCATGAGTTTCGATTCCCAAGCCTACGCCGAACAACTCGAAGCCAAGGTCACGCGCTTGCGTGATCTGCTGGCGCCGTTCGATGCACCCGAGCCGTCGGTCTTTGATTCGCCGCTGCAGAACTTCCGCCTGCGCGCCGAATTCCGCCTGTGGCGCGAGGGCGGCGAACGCCATTACGCGATGTTCTCTCAGGACGACAAGCGCACGCCGATACTCATCGAAGAATTCCCGATTGCCAGCCTGCGCATCAACCAGTTGATGCCGCAGTTGAAGGCCGCGTGGCAAGCCAGTTCGGCGCTGAGCCACAAGCTGTTCCAGGTCGAATTTCTGACCACACTGGCCGGCGACGCGATGATCACCCTGTGCTATCACCGTCCGCTGGACGAGCACTGGCATGCGGCAGCCACTCAGTTGTCGGCGGATCTGGGCGTGAGCATCATCGGCCGCTCCAAAGGCAAGCGCGAAGTGCTCGGTCAGGACTATGTCGTCGAGAAACTCGAAGTCGGCGGTCGCACCTTCAGCTATCGCCAGCCCGAAGGCGCGTTCACCCAGCCCAACGGCACGGTGAACCAGAAGATGCTCAATTGGGCATACGAAGCCTTGGGCGATCGCAGCGACGATCTGCTCGAGCTGTACTGCGGCAACGGTAACTTCACCCTGCCGCTGGCGACTCGCGTGCGCAAAGTGCTCGCCACCGAGATCAGCAAGACTTCGGTCAACGCGGCCCTGAGCAATCTCAGCGAAAACGCTGTGGATAACGTCACGCTGGTGCGTTTGTCCGCCGAGGAGCTGACCGAAGCGCTCAACGAAGTGCGCCCGTTCCGTCGCCTGCACGGCATCGATCTGAAGAGCTACGAATTCGGCAGCGTCTTCGTCGACCCACCGCGCGCCGGCATGGATCCGGACACCTGCGAACTGACCCGGCGCTTCGACAACATCCTCTACATTTCCTGCAACCCGGACACCCTGGCGGCTAACATCGCCCAGTTGCATGACACCCACCGCATTACCAAGTGCGCGATGTTTGACCAGTTCCCGTGGACCCATCACATGGAATCCGGTGTGCTGCTGACCCGGCGTTGATTGCGGGTAGCTGATACGGAAAAGCCGTCGTGATTGACGGCTTTTTTGTGGGGAATCTTTTGATCTGTGCGATCACCGAACATAAAACGCCAAGGTCATTTCTGTCCAATTGACCGATGTAACCATCTAGTACATTTTATCTCCACAGGTCGGAACCTCTCGGCTGATGCCAAAAACAAGAAGTGGAGTTACCCCATGTCCCCTACCGTTCTGGTGCTTAACGGCCCGAACCTGAACCTGCTCGGCACCCGCGAGCCGGCGACTTATGGTCATGAAACCCTGGCGGATATTTCCGCGCTGTGTGGTCGCGCGGCTGACGAGTTCGGTCTGACCGTGGAATTTCGCCAGACCAATCATGAAGGCGAGCTGCTCGACTGGATTCACGCCGCGCGTGGTCGTTGTGCCGGGATCGTGATCAATCCGGCGGCGTGGACGCACACGTCCGTGGCGATTCGCGATGCCTTGGTCGCCAGCGAGCTGCCAGTGATTGAAGTGCACCTGTCCAACGTCCACGCCCGTGAGCCGTTTCGTCATCATTCATTTGTTTCCGGCATTGCCACGGCGGTGATGTGCGGGTTCGGCAGCCATGGCTATCGCCTGGCGCTGGAGCATTTCAGCCAGCGGTTGCAGAGGTAAGAACCATGTCGCGTTCCAAGGTGATACTCGCCGGGCTGATCGGCGCCGGGATTCAGGCTTCACGCACGCCGGCACTGCACGAGCACGAAGGTGATGCGCAGGGCCTGCGGTATCTGTACCAGCTCATCGACCTCGATCAATTGCGCCTCGACAGCACGGCTCTGCCCGACTTGCTGCAAGCGGCGGAGCGGATGAATTACACCGGGCTGAACATCACCTTCCCGTGCAAACAGGCAGTCATCCCGCTGCTCGATGAGTTGTCGCCGGAAGCCCGTGGCATCGGCGCGGTGAACACGGTGGTGCTGAAGGACGGCAAGCGTGTCGGCCACAACACCGATTGCCTCGGTTTCGCCGAGGGTTTTCGCCGGGGTCTGACAGACGCTGCCCGTGAACGCGTCGTCCAGATGGGCGCCGGTGGCGCTGGCGCGGCGGTGGCCCACGCGCTGCTCAGCGAAGGCGTACGGCAATTGACGATTTTTGATGTGGACCGCGAGCGTGCCGAGAGCCTGGCAAACAATCTGAATCAACATTTTGGCGCCAGTCGCGCGCAGGCGGGGCGGGATTTGCCCGGGGCGCTGGCGCAGGCCGATGGCCTGGTCAATACCACGCCGATGGGTATGACCAAGCTGCCGGGGTCACCGGTGCCGGCCGGGTTGCTGCGCAAGGCAATGTGGGTCGCGGAGATTGTGTATTTCCCGCTGGAAACCGAACTGCTGCGCGACGCCCGCGCCTTGGGTTGCCGCACGCTGGATGGCGGCAACATGGCGGTGTTTCAGGCGGTGAAGGCGTTTGAACTGTTCAGCGGCGTGGTGCCGGATGCGCAGCGCATGCTCGAGCATTTTCAGAGCATGAATGGCTGAATATCAAAGCGGCCCCTGTGGGAGCGAGCCTGCTCGCGAAGGCGCCGATTCAGTCAACGAACAGGCCGACTGACACACCGCTTTCGCGAGCAGGCTCGCTCCCATAGGGGGGATCGACTCAGGCCTTCAGGTAGCGCAACACCGATTCGCAGATCATCTCGCGGTGGCGCTGCTTGATGGTTTCGTCCGGCAGGTCGATCTGGAAGATTTCCCCCAGCGTGTGGCGGTTCGACACGCGATAGAAGCAGAACGAACTGATCAGCAGATGCACGTCCAGCGCATCGATGCCACGCCGGAACAGACCTTCGTCCGCGCCTCGTTGCAGAATCCCGCCCAAGGTATCGAGGATCGTGTTGTTCAGCGCCTTGATCGCATCGGAACGCTTTACGTACTCGGCGTTGTGGATGTTTTCGATGCTGACAATGCGCACGAAATCGACGTTGTGGTCGTGGTGATCGAAGGTGAATTCCACCAGCCGGCGGATCGCCAGCTCGGGCGGCAGTTCGTCCAGATGCAGGCGGTTTTCCGTGCTGCGGATATCGCCGTAAAGCTTCTCCAACACCTCGACGTACAACTGCTCCTTGCTGCCGAAGTAGTAATAGATCATGCGCTTGGAGGTGTGGATGCGCTCGGCGATCGCGTCGACGCGGGCGCCGGACAAACCCTGCTGGACGAACTCGACGATCGCCTCCTGGAGAATGTTTTCGCGGGTCTTTTCCGGGTTGTTCTTGCGACTCTTGCGCGGCACTGCCTCGGACTCGACAGCAGCGGCGGAAAGTTCTGAATTCATGGTCATCGCGGGCTCACGGCCATCACTGCACAAGCTGGCGATTATGGGCCGCGCGGGACAGTGAAGGAAGCCGCGCAGCCGGTGTTTGATCCCGCGTTTACGAATTTCCTACAACTTCGCCTGACGCACCGCACCACTGCGGGATTTGGCCATCGCCGCCAGCCGCACCGCAACGTTGGCCGCGCCGTAGCCGGCATAGCCATTCTTACGCTGGATGATCTCGAAAAAGAAACGCCCTTCGAACGGCTCGGTGTAGACATGAAACAACTCGCCGCCTTGGGCGTCACGGTCGTAGAGCACGTTGTAATAGGCCAGCTCGCTGAGAAACTCATCGTCGAAATCGAAACGCGCGGCGAGGTCGTCGTAGTAATTCAGCGGGATGTCCAGCAGCGGCACGCCAGCCTCTTTGGCGCGACTGACCTGGGCGAAGATGTCGTCACAATCGAAGGCGATGTGGTGCACACCGGAGCCGCGATAACTCGATAGCGCATGCGAAATGGCGGTGTTTCGGTTCTCGGAGATGTTCAGCGGCAGCCGGATCGAGCTGTCGCGACTGCGCAGTGCGCGGCTCTTCACCAGACCGTACGGATCGGGCAAGACCACCTCATCGTCGGCTTCGAAATCCAGCAGGCTTTTGTAAAACAGCACCCAACTGTCGAGGCTGTCGGCAGGCAGGGCCATGGCCATGTGATCGATACGCTTGAGGCCGCCGCCGGTCTGCGCGTCGGGCAACAGATTGAAATCGGTGCCGTACACGTCGGCGTCCGCATCGACCAGATAAATCAGGCTGCCGTCCGGTGCGCGCACCGCCGCCAGTTCCAGTTCATTCGGCCCGACCAGCCCGCGATAGGGCTGCCCCTTGTAAGCGACGGCGCGGGCCAGCGCACTGGCGCTGTCCTTGACCCGCACGGCCGTGGCGCACAGCGACGGGCCGTGAGCTTCGAAAAAGCTGTGGGCGAACGAATACGGCTCGGAGTTGAGGATCAGGTTGATATCGCCCTGACGCAGCAGGCTGACGCTCTTGGAGCGATGCTGCCCGGCCTTGGCAAAACCGAGGCGTTGCAGCCAGTGACTGAGCTTCGCGCCTAGCGCTTCGTCGACGGCAAACTCAAGAAATTCCACACCGTTGTATTCGCTGGCCGGCGGCGTTTCGAAAAGAATGTCACGGTTGGCCACCGGCGGCGCTTCCTGCTCGAGACGCTGGCGGGTCTTCTCTTCCAGATACAGCAGCGAGCGCAAACCGTCGGCGGCGTTGGCCCGTGGCGGCGCGGCGCGGAAGCCGTCGTTGAAGATTTCCAGCGACAACGGCCCGGTATAACCACTCTTGATGATCGGCGCGAGGAACCCCGGCAGATCGAATTCGCCCTGCCCCGGGAAACAGCGGAAATGCCGGCTCCACTCCAGCACGTCCATGGCCAGGATCGGCGCGTCGGCCATTTGCACGAAGAAGATCTTGTCGCCGGGAATGTCGGCGATCGCGCTGGGATCGCCCTTCAGCGACAGGGTGTGAAAGCTGTCGAGCAGCACGCCGAGGTTGGGGTGATCAGCTTGACGGACGATGTCCCAGACCTGTTGATAAGTATTGACGTGACGGCCCCACGCCAGCGCTTCGTAACCGATGCGCAAGCCACGGGCGCCGGCGCGTTCGGCCAGCAGGCGCAAATCATCGACGAGGATTTGCTGATCGCCGACACTGTCCGGCGAGGCGTTGCTGCAGACCAGCACCAGGTCGGTGCCAAGTTCCTGCATCAGATCGAACTTGCGCTCGGCACGCTCCAGGTTACGCGCCAGGCGATCGCGGCGGCAGCCTTCGAAGTCACGGAACGGCTGAAACAGGGTGATGGCGATCCCCAGATCGGCGCACATCTGTTTAATTTCCCGGGGACTGCCGTCGTAGTACAGGAGGTCGTTTTCGAAAATCTCCACGCCGTCGAACCCGGCGGCGGCAATGGCTTCGAGTTTTTCCGGCAGGGTGCCGCTCAAGGAAACGGTGGCAATGGAACGCTGCATGTTTCAACTCCCGGACTGCGCCGCTTTATCTTTACTGTAGGAGCTGCCGAAGGCTGCGATCGTTTGATCTTGATTACCAAAACAGCAAAATCAAAAGATCGCAGCCTTCGGCAGCTCCTACCGGGGAATGGGTTTTTATAGTGAGGGAAATTATTGGCTGCATCCCTGCGCGCAGCAATTTAAAGTGTACTACCCGGTTAGTTTTGCGTGCGATTATCGAACACTAAGGCGATTTGGCGAATTGACGATTTTTTGTTCACTGCCCAACATCGGTTGCACATCGAGTCCGGCCACTAACCACCGGGCAAGGTGTTCGACAGAAAAGAACACCAAATAACAAATCCAAAAACGGGTGGAACACATGATTCCTTCACAGACTTCCCGCATGGCTCCGGCCATGAGCACTGCCACGGGTGGCATAGGCGACAAGATCCGCGGCGCCATGGCTGTCGGCAAGACCCGCTGGGGCATGCTGGCGCTGGTGTTTTTCGCCACCACCCTCAACTACATCGACCGCGCCGCCCTCGGCGTCATGCAGCCGATCCTCGCCAAGGAAATGAGCTGGACGGCGATGGATTACGCCAACATCAACTTCTGGTTTCAGGTCGGCTACGCGATCGGTTTTGTCCTGCAGGGACGCCTGATCGACCGGGTCGGCGTCAAGCGCGTGTTCTTCTGCGCCGTGCTGCTCTGGAGCCTGGCCACCGGCGCCCATGGCCTGGCGACCTCGGCGGTCGGCTTCATGGTCTGCCGCTTCATCCTCGGCCTGACGGAAGCGGCCAACTACCCGGCCTGTGTAAAGACCACGCGCCTGTGGTTCCCGGCCGGTGAACGTGCAGTCGCTACCGGCATTTTCAACGCCGGCACCAACGTCGGGGCGATGTTCACGCCGATGCTGCTGCCACTGGTCCTGCATGTGTGGGGCTGGCAAGCCGCGTTTCTGTGCATGGCGGCACTGGGTGGCATCTGGCTGTTGTTCTGGGGCTTGAAGTACTTCAATCCGGAAGATCACCCAACGGTTAAACAGTCGGAGCTCGATTACATCCAGCAGCAAGTCGAACCGGAACAGGCCCGCGTGCCGTTCAGCAAGATCCTGCGCATGCGCGGCACCTGGGCCTTCGCCCTCGCCTACTCGCTGACCGCGCCGGTGTTCTGGTTCTATCTGTACTGGCTGCCGCCGTTTCTCAATCAGCAATACAACCTCGGCATCAACGTCACGCAGATGGGTATTCCGCTGATCATCATCTACGTCACGGCTGACTTCGGCAGTGTCGGCGGCGGGATTCTGTCCTCGTTCCTGATCGGTCGCGGCATGAACTCGATCAAGGCGCGGCTGCTGTCGATGTTGCTGTTTGCCTGCTGCATCATCGGCGTGGTCATGGCTGCCGGCTCGGCGAATCTGTGGGTGGCGGTGGCGGCGATCTCGCTGGCGATCGGCGCGCATCAGGCCTGGACTGCGAACATCTGGAGCCTGGTGATGGACTACACGCCCAAGCACATGATGAGCACGGTGTTCGGCTTCGGCGGCATGTGCGCAGCGATCGGCGGGATGTTCATGACCCAGATCGTCGGCCACATCCTCACCGTCACCAACAACAACTACACGGTGCTGTTCACGCTGATTCCGGCGATGTACTTCCTCGCACTGACGTGGATGTACTTCATGGCACCGCGCAAGATTCCGACTGTCGAATAACCCGCTAAATTGCCCCTGTAGGAGCTGCGGAACGCTGCGATCTTTTGATCTTGCTGTTTAAGATCAAAAGATCGCAGCCTCGTTTCACTCGTCAGCTCCTACAAGGGATCTTTGCTCCTCCTCAGCGCCGGCTCTGCTGCCACGCTGCCGCCAATCCGCTGCAACAGATCACCGCAATACCAATCACCGTCAACCCGCTCGGTGTGTGATTGAACAGCAGCCAGCCCAACAACCCGGCAAAGACGATCTGGCAATAGCCGAACGGCGCCAGCAAGGCTGGTGCGGCGTGACGGAAGGCCTGGGTCAGGAACAGATGCGCCGTCATCCCGCAACTGCCCAGCGCCAGCATCAGCGCGGCATGAGGCAACGTCGGCACTTGCCAGAAGAACGGCACCAGCGCGCTCATCACCAAGGTATTGCACAGCCCGGCAAAGAAGTTGCTGGTGGTCGGGCTGTCCACTTCGGCGAGCTTGCGCGTCAGCAATTGGTAGAAGCAGAAGAACAGCGCCGAGCAGAACGGCAGCAGGATCGCCGGGGTAAACAGTTCGCCGCCCGGGTGGACGATGATCAGCACGCCGATGAAGCCGCAGATCACTGCAATCCACTGCCCGCGCGTCACGCGTTCCTTGAGCAACGGCACCGATAACGCCGTCACCAATACTGGCGCGAGAAAGTTGACCGCCGTGGCTTCCGCCAGCGGGATGTAGAGCAGCGCCGTGGTGAAAAACAGGCTGGTGCCGAGCAGGCACAGGGCACGGGCGAGCTGCCATAACGGTTTCTTGGTGCGCAGCACGCGCAAACCGGACTGCGGCAGGAAAATCCCCGCCATCAACAAGGTGTGCACCACATAGCGCGCCCACACCACCATCACGATCGGATAAAAACCGGAGAGGTATTTCGACAACGCGTCGTGGCTGGAAAACAGGAACGTCGCCACGACAATCAGCAGAATCCCCTTGAAGGGCTGGTTGACACCGGAGAGCGGGGTGCTGACGGTCATTGGCAATCTCTGAAAAAAATCCGGGCGAGCGTTCGCGCTGGCGGCAATCGTTGTGGCAATCATAGTCGGCTGAGCTTTCAGCAACCGCACAGGTTGCACTCTTCTTCGCCGGGAAACCGCCGCCAGGCAAAACCTTGAGGCAAGATTCCCGCCACTTCGGCGCCCGGCCAGTGTGCAACATCACAGACTGCCGTCGAAACAGCGGGTTCATGAATTCGACGGAAGAAATTCCACTCGGGATTGAATTCACGGCCCGCTCGACCGTCAATACCAGGCCCGCACCATGTGGGCGCGTGTGCATGGACGGACGACCGGACTGGCGCCACACTCACACAGCGGCAACACTCATCACCAGCAGATTCATCACCGGCAATAAAAGAGGATTCCCATATGCTATGGAAAAAAGGCCGACGCAGTGACAACGTCGTCGACGCCCGGGGTGATGATGCCGGCGGTGGCGGCGGCATGCGCTTCGGCGGCGGCAAGGGCCTGAGCCTGACGGCCATCGTGCTGATTGTCGGCATCGGCTGGCTCACCGGCCAGGACCCGATGCAGATTCTCGGCCAGTTGACCGGGCAGATGGAGCAGCCGGCGCCCACCTCGCAAACCCGCCAGGCCCCACCGGCCAATGATGAACAGGCTGAATTCGTCCGCTCGATCCTCGGCGACACCGAAGACACCTGGGGTCCGATCTTCCAGCAGGCCGGACGCCAATACAAAGACCCGACACTGGTGCTGTTCAGCAATCGGGTGAACTCCGCGTGCGGCATGGCCACTTCTGCCACCGGCCCGTTCTACTGCCCGGCCGACCAGAAGGTCTATCTGGACATGGCCTTCTTTCAGGAAATGTCGCAGCGCTTCAAAGCCGCCGGCGATTTCGCTCAGGCTTACGTGATTGCGCACGAAGTCGGCCATCATGTGCAGACGCTGCTGGGCGTCTCGGCGAAGATGCAGGCGGCGCGTCAGCAAGGCCGGCAGATGGAGGGCGACGGCGGCTTGCTGGTTCGCCAGGAATTGCAGGCGGACTGTCTCGCCGGTGTCTGGGCGTATAACGCGCAGAAACGCCTGAACTGGCTGGAACCGGGCGACATCGAAGAAGCCTTGAACGCCGCCAACGCCATCGGCGATGATCGCTTGCAGCAACAGGGTCAGGGCCGCGTGGTGCCTGACTCGTTTACCCACGGTACGTCAGCGCAAAGGGTGCGCTGGTTCAAAACCGGATTCGCGCAAGGCCAGGTAAGCCAGTGCGACACCTTCGCGGCGAAAACCCTGTAAATGCATAAATGGCTTGTGGCGTTACTGTTCATCGTCGGCACCGCGCAAGCGGCCGGCGTCGATGCGATCAGCCCCGGTCGCCTGCAACTCAAGGCCGGGGAAATGGCAGTGGGCATCGGCCCGGCACCGGAGAAGATCGAGCGGGTGCTGATCGTCATTCACGGTCGCCTGCGCAACGCCGAGACCTACCGCAAAAGCGCGGAAAGCGCCGCCGAGCTCGCCGGGCAGACCGCGCACACGCTGGTGATCGCTCCGCAGTTTCTCAATGAAAGCGACGTCACCCTGTATTCCTTGCCGCCGACGGTGCTGCGCTGGCAGGGCAACGAGTGGATGGGCGGCGGCTTGTCCACCGGGCCAAATCCGCTGAGCTCCTACGCGGCGCTGGATGAAATCGTCGCGCGGGTCAGCGATCGCAAACAGTTTCCGGACGTAAAGCAGATCGTGATTTTCGGCCACTCCGGCGGTGGTCAGGTGGTGCAGCGTTACGCCCTGCTGGCCAAGGATCAGCCAGCGCTCAAGGCCAACGGCATTCGCTTGCGCTATGTGGTGGCCAATCCTTCTTCTTATGCGTACTTCAACGAGCAGCGGCCAGTGGCGTTCGATCACGCGCAATGTCCTGGTTTCAATCGCTGGAAGTACGGCCTGGCGGACATGCCGGTGTATGCCGGCGGGCAAACGCCGTTGCAGGTCGAGAGCGCTTACGTCAAACGCGAGGTGATTTATCTGCTCGGGCAGCAGGACGTCGATCCGGAACATCCGGCGCTGGACAAGAGCTGCGCGGCCGAGGCGCAAGGGGCTTACCGCTTGATGCGCGGGAAGCTGTATTTCGGTTATTTGCTGCGTCGCCATCCTGAGGGGGTCAATCAGCGGCTGGTGGAGGTGCCTGGGGTCGGGCATGACGGGAATGGCATGCTGACATCGGCGGAGGGGCAGAAGGCGTTGTTTGATCAGTAGGTTTTTTTCTGAATCCACCGCCCCCTTCGCGAGCAAGCTCGCTCCCACATAGCTCTATGACATGCACAAAATATGTGTGCACTGAAGATCCAATGTGGGAGCGAGCTTGCTCGCGAAGGGGCCCGCTCAGGCGACGAAGATGTCAGGCAAACAGCATCCGCCGCAACTCAACACAATCCTTCGCATGCCAATCCGTCAACTCCGGCCACGGGTTATCCGGCAGATTCACCAACACCGTCCGCGCCCCCGCTGCTCGGCCGCAATCCAGATCAAAGCGGTAATCGCCGACCATCACCATGTCACTGGCCGGCACTTGCCAGGCATCGGCCAGTTTCAGCAAACCGCCGGGATGCGGCTTCGGCGGTGCTTCGTCGCGACCCAGCACATCCTCGACCGCAAAGCAGTCGGCCAGGCCGATCGCCTCCAGCGTGACATGTGCCAGCTCCCGCGCATTGCGCGTGAGAATGCCGAGGCGATAACCGCGCGCATGCAGGTCGCGCACCAGCTCCACCGCGCCGGTGGCCGGGGTCGAGCCCAACGCCAGATCGCGTTCATGCTCGAGCAACCAGGCATGCTTGGCCGCCGCTTCATCCGCCGGCAACGCCGCGAGGTGGGTGAGGATGTCGTCCTCCGGCGGAATCGCCAGCACCACACGAATCGCCGCAAAGTCATGCACGGCGACGGTCAAGGTGCCGTCCATGTCGAACACCCAATGGCGAACTGCGGTCAGGCTCATGCCCAGTCCTTGCGATGGCGGATCAGACCCTCCTGAGTCACCGAAGCGACCAGTTGCCCGGCGCGGTTGAACACGCTGCCACGGGAAAAACCACGGGAGTTGCCGGCCCACGGACTGTCCATCGCGTAGAGCAACCAGTCATCGGCGCGCAGGTCGTTGTGGAACCACAGCGCGTGATCGAGGCTGGCGACCTGCATGTCTTTCTGCCAGACCGACTTGCCGTGGGGCAGCATCGACGTGGTCAGCAGGCCGAAGTCCGAGGCGTAGGCCAGCAGGTATTTGTGCAGCGCAGGAATGTCGGCGAGGGCGCCGTCGGCGCGGAACCACACATATTTGATCGGATCGGCCGGTTGCGGGTTGTACGGATCCTTTTCGGTGACCGGGCGTACTTCGATCGGTTTCGGGCACAGCAGTTTTTCACGCATGTGCTCGGGAATCAGGTGCGCACGCTGCTGGATCAGTTCCAGTTCCGAGGGCAGGTTTTCCGGGCCAACCACCGCCGGCATCTGGCCCTGATGCTCGAAGCCTTTTTCGTCGTACTGGAACGAAGCGCTGCACGTGAAGATCGGGTGGCCCTTCTGGATCGCCGTCACGCGGCGAGTGCTGAAGCTGCCGCCATCACGCACGCGATCAACCGAATAGACCACCGGCAACTTGGCATCGCCCGGGCGCAGGAAATAACCGTGCAGCGAGTGCACATGACGCGCCTCTTCCACCGTCTGACTGGCCGCCGACAGCGACTGGCCGAGCACCTGACCGCCGAACAACTGGCGGAACCCCAGATCCTGACTACGACCACGGAACAGGTTTTCTTCGATCGGTTCCAGGGTCAGCAGATCGACCAGATCTTCCAGCACTTGGCTCATTCAGACTCTCCTCACACAAAGCAATGGCCGCGCAGTCTTGGCTGCGGCGGACGATTCAGGTTCTGGCACGGGCCAAATACGATGGCGGCCATTGTAAACGTCCGTGTCGGCTTATTCATGCAAGGTTTGCAGCCATTGTTCGCGGCTGATGCGATACAGAACATGGCGGCGCAACGGGTGATCGAGCGCAAGCCTGGGGTGATCGAAATCGTCCTGCGGATCGTGATGCATGCCGATCGCCTGCATGACCTTCTCCGACTGCGCGTTCTGCCCGGCGGTAAACGAGACGATTTCCTCCAGTTTCAACTGGTCGAAACCCGCGCGCAGTGCGGTCCACGCCGCTTCACTGGCGTAACCCAGGCCCCAGTGTTCCTTGGCCAGACGCCAGCCGATCTCCACCGCCGGGGTAAACGGCGCATCGAAGCCGACCACGCCCAACCCGGTAAAGCCGATGAACTCACCCGTGTCCTTGCGCTCCAGCGCCCACAGGCCAAAGCCATGCTCGGCAAAATGCCCGCGCACGCGGCCGATCAACGCGGCGCTTTCGAGCCGGGTCAACGGCGCCGGAAAGTAGCGCATGACCTGTGGATCGGCGCACATCGCGGCGAATGCCGGCAAATCCTCGTCCTGCCACTGACGCATCAACAGACGCGCGCTTTGCAGCTCCAGTATCGGCTCCATCGTCCCCTCCATTTCCATGCCGTTGAGTCTACATCGCTGGTAGGATCGTTCATTCTTTCCCTGGTTCTGCGCGAAACAAGCCATGCCCTTGCCGTTGATCTACCACGAAGACTACAGCCCCGAGTTTCCCGCGGATCACCGCTTTCCCATGGACAAATTTCGTCTGCTGCGCGATCACCTGGTCGACAGCGGCCTGACCCGCGACGCCGACCTGCTGCGCCCGCAGATCTGTCCCAACGACATCCTCGCCCTCGCCCATGACCGCAGCTATATCGAACGCTACATGAGCGGCGAGTTGTCCCGCGAAGACCAACGGCGCCTCGGCCTGCCGTGGAATGAAGCGCTGGCGCGGCGCACGGTGCGCGCGGTGGGCGGTTCGATTCTCGCCGCAGAGCAAGCGCTGGAGCATGGCCTGGCCTGTCATCTGGCCGGCGGCACCCATCACGCTCACTACGATTACCCCGCCGGCTTCTGCATCTTCAATGACCTGGCGATCATCAGCCAGTACCTGTTACAGAGCGGCCGGGTCAATCGCGTGCTGATCTTCGATTGTGACGTGCATCAGGGCGACGGCACCGCGCGGATTCTGCATGACACGCCGGAGGCGATTACCGTTTCCCTGCACTGCGAAAAGAATTTTCCCGCACGCAAAGCCGAAAGTGACTGGGATATTCCGCTGCCCAAAGGCATGGGCGATGCCGACTATCTGCAGGTGGTCGATGACACGCTCAATTACCTGCTGCCGCTGTATCAACCGGATCTGGTGCTCTACGACGCCGGCGTCGATGTGCACAAGGACGATGCCCTTGGTTATCTGCAACTGACCGACGAGGGCGTAGCCGAGCGCGATGAACGGGTGATGCGCCATTGCCTGGGCCGCGACATTCCGGTGGTCGGGGTGATCGGCGGCGGCTACAGCAAGGACCGCCACGCCCTCGCCCGCCGCCACGGCATCCTCCATCACAGCGCGCAACGAGTGTGGGATTCACACGGCTGTCATTGAAACGTGCTGCGTTACCCACAATCGCTGTGGAACTGCCTGTGGATAACCTGAGCGAAAGGGACTGCAGGCCATGCTGCCCAAGGCGCCCAGCGCACTGTTTATTTTTTAACCAGCCTCGAAATACACCGCAGCCCCGGTGGGAGCGAGCCTGCTCGCGAAAGCTTTAGCACCCACAACATCTAATTGACTGACAGACCGCGTTCGCGAGCAGGCTCGCTCCCACATGGTGTCTCCCACAGGGTTCAGCGCTGTTAGAATGCGCGCCTTGTCCCGCCATACCGCAGCGCACGCCCATGACCCAGAATTCCGCCCCCGCCAACACCCACGTCGCCATCATTGGCGGTGGCCCCGCCGGCCTGATGGCCGCCGAAGTGCTGAGTCAGGCCGGAATCCGCGTCGACGTGTACGACGGCATGCCCTCGGTCGGGCGCAAGTTTCTGCTGGCCGGGGTCGGCGGCATGAACATTACCCACTCCGAAGCGTACCCGGCATTCCTCTCCCGCTACGCTGAGCGTGCACCGCAAATCGCCCCGCTGCTGCGCGCATTCGATGCCGATGCGCTGTGCCAGTGGATTCATGAACTGGGCATCGAAACCTTCATCGGCAGCTCCGGCCGCGTGTTCCCCACCGACATGAAAGCCGCCCCACTGTTGCGCGCCTGGCTCAAGCGCCTGCGCGACAGCGGCGTAGTTATCCACACCCGCCATCGCTGGCTCGGCTGGGACGCAAGCGGTGCACTGCGCATCGCCAGCCCGCAAGGCGAAATCAGCGTAAACCCCGACGCCACCCTGCTCGCCCTCGGCGGCGGCAGTTGGTCGCGCCTAGGCTCGGATGGCGCGTGGATGTTGCCGCTGGAGCAGCGCGGCGTGGATCTGGCGCCGTTGCAGCCAAGCAACTGCGGCTTCGAGGTGCAAGCCTGGAGCGAGCTGATGGTGAGCAAATTCGCCGGCGCGCCGCTGAAAAACATCGCCATCGGTTTGAACGACGACATCCCGCGCTTGGGCGAATGCGTGATCACCGCGACCGGCATTGAAGGCAGCCTGATCTATGCGCTGTCGGCGCCGATACGCGAAGAAATCAATCGCTATGGCGCAGCGGTTATCCACATCGACCTGCTGCCCGGCCGGCCTGTGGATAAATTACAGGCAGCGCTGAGCAAACCACGTGGCTCGCGCTCGATGGCCAAGCATCTGCACAGTCAGGTGGGGATTGATGGAGTTAAGGCAGCGTTGTTGCGCGAGCTGACCGACGCCGAAACCTTCGCCGATCCGGCGCTCCTGGCACGAGCGATCAAGGCGCTGCCGCTGACTCTGGTGAAAACCCGTCCGCTGGACGAAGCGATCAGCAGTGCCGGTGGCGTAAGGTTCGAAGCGATGGATGAGCGCTTGATGCTCAAGGCGCTGCCGGGGGTGTTTTGTGCGGGCGAGATGCTCGACTGGGAAGCGCCGACGGGAGGGTATTTGCTGACTGGGTGTTTTGCCAGTGGGCGGGCGGCTGGGCAGGGAATCGTCCAGTGGTTCAAAAGCAGCAGCAAGTTCTGAGCTGCAAGCCGAAGCAAAGCGCTTCTAACTTGCAACTTGCAGCTGAACGCTCGAAGCTGCTTTCAGGGTTTGCGCTTGCGCGGTCCAGTATTGAACACCGGCACTTTGCGCACTGGCTTGATCGATGGCTCCGGTGCCGAGGTCTCGCCGCTGTCGACCCACTTGCCCAGATTACGCTTACCACCGCCACCGCCCGACGCTTTCGGCTTCTTCGGTTTTTTCGGCTTCTTGATCACCTGACCGCTGGCGTCGGTGTCCGGCACGCGGTGCTCGGGTTCGAAATCCGGTTCGTTCTGGCGCTTCAGGTTCTGCCGCGTCAGCATTTCGATCGCCGAGAGCATGTTCACTTCATCGGCACACACCAGCGAAATCGCCTCACCGGTGGCACCCGCGCGGCCAGTCCGACCAATGCGGTGAATGTAATCCTCGGCGACGATCGGCAGATCGAAGTTGACCACCAGCGGCAGGTCTTCGATGTCCAGACCACGAGCGGCAACGTCGGTCGCCACCAGAATCTGCACTTCGCTGAGCTTGAACCGGTCCAGTGCGCGTTGGCGCGTGGCCTGCGGTTTGTCGCCATGGATGCCGTCAGCATTCACACCGAGGCCCTGAAGCTTTTCCACCAGCGCATCGACGCCGTTGCGGGTCTTGGCGAACACCAGCACCTGCTTCCACTTGTTCTTGCGCATCAGGTGCACGAACAGTTCGGCCTTGCGCTTCTTGTCTACGGTGACGATCCACTGCTTGACCGTGTTGGCAGCGACGTTGCGCGGGCTGACTTCGACGCTCAAAGGATCGTTGAGCATCTGCCCGGCAAGCAGGCGGATGTCATCGGAGAAGGTCGCGGAGAACAGCAGGGTCTGGCGCTTTTTCGGCAGCATGCGGTAAATGTTCGCCAGTTCTTCCGAGAAGCCCAGGTCGAGCATACGATCGGCTTCATCCAGCACCAGCGTTTGCAGCTGATCGAGTTTCAGCGCGTTCTGGCGGAACAGGTCGATCAAGCGACCGGGTGTGGCGACCAGCACATCGACGCCGCCGCGCAGCTTCATCATCTGCGGGTTGATGCTGACACCGCCATACACCGCGTAAGTACGCAGCGGCAGATTTTCCGCGTACTGGCGCACGGCTTCGTGGACCTGCTCGGCGAGCTCGCGGGTCGGCACCAGAATCAGCGCACGCGCCGAGTTGGCGGTGACTTTCGGCCCTTCCATGGCCAGCAACTGCAACAGCGGCAAGGCGAAACCGGCAGTTTTACCGGTGCCGGTCTGGGCCGCTGCCATCAGGTCGCGACCGGCCAGCACCGCCGGAATGGCTTGCGCCTGCACCGGCGTCGGGGTCTGGTAGCCGAGCGTCTCGAGGGAGCGCAGCAAGGGTTCGATCAGGCCAAGGGAGGCGAAAGTCATGGGAGTACCGTAGGAAAAAATGACGCGGGGATGCAATGCCGCGCAGTTTACCCTAATTCGTACGCGCTTCCGTCGGAACGGCTTTCGCCTCTTCCACGGGTGGCTGCGCAGGTCGACGCCACTGCGGCAGGCTGATCAGCAGCACCGCGCTGATGATCACCAGCATCGCCAGCGCTTCTTCGATGCCGATGGTCTCGCCGACAAACACCACACCGAGCAACACCGCCACCGCCGGGTTGACGTAGGCATAACTGGTCGCTGCCGCCGGGCGCACGTGTTTGAGCAGATACATGTAGGAATTGAAGGCGATGATCGAGCCAAAGAAAATCAGATAGGCCAGCGCCAGCCACCCTTCGAGCGGCGGCATGGCTTGCAGGTGCTCGCCACTCAGCGCACTGCCGATCAGCAAGACCACGCCGCCGACGAGCATTTCCACCGCGCTGGCCATGGCCCCCGCTGGCAATGGCAGGTATTTGCTCCACACCGAGCCGAACGCCCAGCTCGCCGCCGCGAAGATCAGCAGCATCGCACCGAGCGGGCTCGATTGCAGGTTGGAACCCATGTTGAGCATGGCGATGCCAATAATCCCCAGCGCCACACCCGCCCACTCCAGCCGCGTATTGCGCGCGCCCCAGAAGTAACCGAACAACAAGGTGAACAGCGGCACCGTCGCCACCGCCAGCGCAGCGACACCTGACGCCACACCAGTGTGCTCGGCCACGCTGACCGCGCCATTACCAAAACTGAGCAGCAGAATGCCGACCAGCCCCGCTGCTTTCCACTGCGCCCAGGTCGGCGCCGGCGCCCCGCGCCAGCGCAGCCAGGCGTACATCAAGCTGCCGGCAATGACGAAGCGCACCCCGGCCAGCAACAGCGGCGGCCAGTATTCGACGCCGATGCGGATCACCAGATAGGTCGACCCCCAAATCACGTACAACGCAAAAAACGCAGCGATCAATGGCAGGGAAAAACGGCGCAAGGCAGGCATGGGCAGCTCGACAGTCAGATTTCTGTGGACCGGTCATTCTAGAAAGACCGCCGCGCAAAAATAAGTTACAAAACCTGTTTTTCGCGCCGGTACACTTTTGCATGAAAGCAGCTGAGACCGACAAGGTCCTTGTGGGAGCGAGCTTGCTCGCGAAGGCGGTGTATCAGCAGACATCCATCTTGGATCGTTCCCACGCTCCGCGTGGGAATGCCTCAACGGACGCTCTGCGTTCGGCTTTGAAAGGGACGCCGAGCGTCCTGGACTTCATTCCCACGCAGAGCGTGGGAACGACCAGTCGGAGTGCCTGGAATCAGCGATAACGCTGCAAATGCTCGCCGACTTTCGCCGCAGGGACTTTCTGCAACTTGCACAACAGGTCGTGATTCAACTCGCGCACCCCGTGCTTGCCCCGCAACTCTTGCGCCAGATGCGCCATCAGATTGGCCGCCATCTCGGCGTCGGCCATGGCCCGGTGAGCCTGACCGGTATGCGGTAGCCGCGCGAAAGTGGTGAGCGTGCCGAGCTTGTGATTCGGCGCCGCCGGCATCAGGCGCCGCGCCAGCAGCAGTGAACAGGCGAAATTCTGCAGGCGGGTGCGTTTGATCCGCCCTAGTTCGAAATCCCAGAACTTTTGGTCGAACGAGGCGTTGTGCGCCAACAGCGGCGTACAACCGACGAACTCGTTGACCTCTTCCATCACCCGCTCGGCCGGCGGCGCGGTGCGCAGCATGGCGTTGCTGATGCCGGTCAGTTGCTCGATGAACGCGGGGACGCGCACGCCGGCGTTCATCAGGCTCTGGTAACGCTCGACGATGCGGCCGTTTTCCAGCATGACCACGGCGATTTCCGTGGCGCGGCAGCTGCTGTTCGGCGACAGGCCGGTGGTTTCAAAGTCGATGACTGCAATGCGTTCCAAACCGGGGTGTACTCCGTTCAAATCTATTGTTCAGCTCAGCTCTTGAGCAACAGTGCGCCTTCGATCGGCACGTAGCGGCTGGCGGCGCGGATCAGCGAGTTGGCGGTCAGGCCGGGGACGCCGTAGGCCACCGCTTGCACGCCGTGCTTGTTGATGATGCGTTCGAGCAACATGTCGAAATCGCCGTCACCGGAGGCCAGCACCACTTCGTCGACATGGTCGGCGGCGTCCATGATGTCCAGGGTAATGCCCACGTCCCAGTCGCCCTTGGCCGAGCCGTCGCTGCGCTGGATGTAGGGCTTGAGCTTCACGGTAAAACCGAGGTTGCGCAGGATCTGCTGAAACTGCTGCTGCTTGCTGTCGCCACGGTCGATCGCGTAGGCGTAAGCCTCGACGATCTGCCCGTTCTTGCTGATGTCGGCCCACAATGCGGCGTAGTTGAAGTGGCAACCATAGGCCTGACGCACGGTGTAGTAGAGGTTCTGCACATCGGCGAACACTGCGATTTTTTTCACCGGAGTTCCTGTGAGCGCGCAAGCGCACGAAGCGGGGTCAGGCGATCAGGCCTGAAAAAGGCGCTCAGTATGCCAGCCCGAAGGAGGGTTCCGCGAATAATCGGCCACAGGCGCAAAGGTGCTGCTGACGAGTGGTGAGTGTGGCGAGGGGATTCATCCCCGTTGGGCTGCGCAGCAGTCCTCGCTTTAACCAGGAAAAGCGGGGGCTGCTGCGCAGCCCAGCGGGGATGAATCCCCTCGCCACAGTGTTTATGTCAGCCTTCAGAGGCAATGCCAGCCTTCAAAGGCGATGTCAGACAAAGGAGTCGTCGTCATCGAAGAACGACGAATTGTCGCTGCTGTAATCGGCGTCGCTGAAACCGCCCTGGTCATTGCCCGAGAAGCCGTTGTCCGTCACGCGCTGATCATCGCCCCAGCCGTTGTTGCTCTGGTCGGCGACCTGCGCCGGTTCTTCCTTGATGACCTCGACGATTTCTTCCGGTTGCTGATTGTGGTGGAACAGGCTGCTGATGCCCTGCGCCAGCATCACACCGCCGGCTACGCCCGCAGCGGTTTTCAGCGCGCCGCCGAGGAAGCTGTTGCCCGCCGCCGGGGCTGCCTGCTGCGCATAGTTGGGCGGCGCGGCGCCGAAGTTCTGTTGCGGTGCCGGAGTCTGGTAGCTCTGCTGCGGCGCCGGTTCACGCCAGCCGCCGGTGGACGACGGCGCTACGCTCTGGCTCGGCGCCGGACGCGAATTGCCGCCGCCAAAGATACTCGACAGGAAGCCACCGCCACCGCTGGATGCCGGTGCGCCGCTCTGGGCCTTGGCCGATTGCAGCTCGGCCTGCAGACGCTGGACTTGCTGAGTCAGCTGCTTGTTCTGCTCGTCGAGGCTTTTCAGCGCGGCCTCTTGCACCAGAATCGCCTGGGTCATGAAATAACCTGCCGCCGGTTGGCGCGTCAGGTGTTCCTTGATCCGCGCCTCGGCCTGGGCGTCGCGCGGGGCTGCCTCCGTTTCGGCCTGTTGCAGCCGGGAAAACAGTCCATCGATCAGGGTTTGCTCTTCGCTGTTCATGGCGACCTCGTAGATTGCCGGTAATAACGTGCCCGCGCCCACTCTGAGCGCGGTGCTCTCCTGTAATGGAGATAGTGACAAAACGTTTCAATGGCCTTTACCGAATGTTTACGTTTGTGTCGGCCCGCGTTGCATCGGTTAAAGTGAGCCACTGTTTTCGACCTGCGATACCAACTGATGAATGCCCTCGAAGTACTGCGCGACTCTTTGTATTTTTTCAAACGCCATCTGGGCAGCATCGTGCAGTTGTGCCTGCCGCTGGTGATTGTCGAAGCCTTCTTGCAGCAGGCAGTCGATCACGCCACCGGGCCGGACACCTTCGCCGGCGTCAGCATCATCGTCGGCCTGCTGGTGTATCCGCTTTACACCGCCGCGCTGATCCTGTTTCTCGATGCACGCAGCCGTGGCGAGTCGCCGCGCAACCGTGACCTGCTGGCGATGGCCGCAACCCTGTGGCCGCGCTTCGCGGTGCTGACCGCGCTCAATACCTTGCTGATTCTGCTTGGTCTGTCGTTGTACTTCCTGCCGGGCCTGATGCTGATGGTCATGCTCGCCTTCGCCGAATACCTGCTGGTGCTGCGCGGCCTCGGGCCGTTGCAGGCGATGAAGGAAAGCCTTCGCCTGACCCGTGGACACTTCTGGCGCATCCTGCTGTGCATTCTCTGCGTGATGACACCGTTGTGGCTGCTCAAGGGCGCGACGCTGGCGGTGTACCCCGAACCGCAGAATCCGCTGATTGCCGGGCTGATCGACAGCGCTCACAGCTTTCTGCAACTGTTCACCAGTGTGGTGCTGTTCCGTCTGTTCATGCTGATCAGCGAATTGCCTGACAAACGTAACGGCGCAGTCTGACCGCGCCGTGCTTGGGCTTCGCCGCTGCCGTCAGGTATGCTCGGGGCCACTTTCTGTAACGCTATAAGCCGAGCCATGACCCGTCTGCTGCGCTACACCCTGCTCCTCGTCATCCTCGCCGCCGTCCTGTTCGGCGTGCTGCTGTTCAGCCTGACCTGGCGCCCCGATGCCCGCGAAACCCTGCCGGTCAGTTGCGGCACTACCGCGCCGACGCTGGTGCCGGGGCAAGCGCTGAAAGTCATGACCTGGAACGTGCAGTTCCTCGCCGGCAAGCGCTACGTATTCTGGAATGACCTGGCCGAAGGCGACGATGAGGCGCCGACCGCCGAAGACATGGCGTTCAGCCTCGACGAAGTAGCGCGGGTGATCCGTGACGAACAACCGGATGTGGTGCTGTTGCAGGAGCTGGACGACGGCGCCAAGGCCAGTGACTACCAGAATCAGCTCAAGCTGTTGCAGGAACGCGTCGCCGACCTGTATCCGTGCAGTGCCAGCGCCTTCGACTGGAAAGCCGATTTCGTCCCCGAGCCACATATCTACGGCAGCGTCGGCCGCCAGTTGGCCACGCTGAGCCGCTATCGCATCGAACACGCCGAACGCCTGCAACTGCCCGTCGCCCCGAGCAACTTCATCAGCCGCCAGTTCCAGCCCAAAGACGCTTTGCTCGCAGTCAAACTGCCGCTCAGCGATGGCGGACAACTGACCGTGTTCAACACCCACTTGCAGCGCGCCAGCCAGGCGGACGGCAACGTGCAGGCGCAAGTGGCTGCCGTGGCCAAAGTCCTCGACAAGTATGAAAGCCAAGGCCTGCCGTGGCTGATCGGTGGCGATTTCAATCTGCTGCCGCTGGGCCAGTATCGACGCCTGCCGGTCGAGCGGCGCACGCCCTACTCTGCCGACAGCGAACTGCATCTGCTGTGGGACAAGTACCCGATGATCCCGACCAACAACGAGGCCGGCGGTATCGATCGAGCCAAATGGCTGACCCATTACCCCAACGACCCCGGCCTCAACGGCCCGGATCGCACGGTGGATTATCTGTTCTACAGCCCGAAGCTCAAACGCCTGCAAGCGCAGGTGCGGCAGGACGATACCCTGCGCATCTCCGACCACTTGCCGGTGATTGCGCGGTTCCTCCTGCCCGCTGCGCCCTGAGCGTTTTTGCCCTTATAGGCCGGGCGGAATGTAACCGGGGACAAACCGGACGCCCAGGCACTTGCCATGCAGGATTCGCCCGTCCTCGATCAGGAACTGTGCAATCTTCTTCTGTTGATCGATCTTCGCCTGCAATTTGCAATCGGAACTGTGCCCAACTTGCTGATAATGCTCGGTGTACACCATGCCGTTGCCGGTATGAGTCATCGAAGTGCCAGCCGCTTCGGTGGTGGTCCAGCTCGCGGACTTGTACCAGGTCAGCACGGCCAAGGGTTCGCCATTCGGGCCGATCTCCTTTTGCATCGAATCTGGCGTGCCGAACAGATTTAGTGCTTCCTGAAGATCGCGCCCTTCCCAACGGCTCTGCGCGATGGTGGTACAACCGCTCAAGAGCAATCCTGCCAGCAGGGTTGCCAGCCATAAACGTGTGTAAGTCATTGGATGCCTCGGCTTATTTCTTCAGTTCGAGCAGGCTGTCGAGGTTGTCCATCATCTGGCTCTTTTGCTGAATCGGCGCGAGCTTGAAGAACATCTGCTGCAGCATCTCGATCATTTGCAGGTATTCCATCTTGCCCACGGCGGCCATGTCGTTTTTCGCGCGACTGCCCGGCGCGCAGGCAAACTTCAGCGCTTGCTGGACCCAGAACTCTTTCGGGGTCTGCCATTGGTTGGCAACTTTCAGATGACGCATGGTGTAGGCGAGACGCTCGATGGACTGGCCATTGATAAAACGCACCTTGCCCGTAGAGCATTGGGCTTCGAGGTTGTAGACGTCGATCATCGGTTTGCCGGGTTCTTCATACACCAGCGTCACCGCGACCATGGTCGCGCCTTTGGTTTTCTGCGAAGGCACCACCGACGTCGCATCGGCGACGTACATGATGTTTTTCTGGGGCACGCCGTTGCCGTAGATAATCCACCAGTCGCCAATCGGATCGGGCTCTTCGGCCATGGCCGAACTGGAGGCGGCCAATAGCGCAGCCGACAAGAAGATCAACTTCTTGAGCTTGAAGAAAGAGGTCATGGGCAGTTCCGTTCCTTGGGCGCAAGTTGCCAGGCAACAAGGCTGTTATTGTTCAGGCGGCGATTTTGCGAGCCGGAACAACCAAGGGCAATTAGCACGGATGGGCTAATGGCGCGCAGCCATTGCGGGTCAGGTGCCGCGTGGTTTCGCCCGCGCCGTGGCTTCGGCGACCAAGGGATCGTCCGGCCAATAGTGCTTCGGATAGCGCCCCTTGAGATCCTTCTTCACCTCGGCATAGGTGCTGCGCCAGAAGTTGGCCAGGTCCTGCGTGACCTGCACCGGCCGCCGCGCCGGCGACAGCAGATGCAGCTTGACCACTTGCCGGCCACCGGCAATCCGTGGCGTATCGGCCAGACCAAACAGCTCTTGCAAACGCACCGCGAGAATCGGTGGATGTTCGCTGTAATCCAGACGAATCGATGACCCCGACGGCACGCTCAAATGATGCGGCGCCAGTTCGTCGAGCTTCTGCGGCAGCGGCCACGGCAGCAGATTACGCACGATGCTCGACAGGTCGAGGCTGGCGAAATGGCTGAGCCGCGAGACCTTGCCCAGATACGGCATCAGCCAGTCTTCCAGGGTATTCAACAATGCCGCATCGCTGACATCCGGCCATTGGCTATCGTCCTGAGTGTTCAGATCGAGCTGACGCAACAGCGCCACCCGCGCCTGCCACTGGCGCAGTTCCGGCGTCCACGGCAACAGCTCAAGACCCTTGCGCCGCACCAGACTGACCAGCGCCTGACTGCGCGCGTTTTCATCCAGACCGGGCAACGGTTCGCGGCTGAGAATCAGCTCGCCGACCTTACGCTGGCGCTCGGCACGCAGCACGCCTTCGCGTTCATCCCAATCGAGTTGATCGACGCTGCGCACTTGCTCGGCGAGCACCGAATCGAACAGCGCCGGATCGAAATCCGCCGCCAGATAGATGCGTTCTTCGCGCTGGCCCTGGCGACTGCCAAGGTCGGCGATGACGATCCACTCGTGCTTCATCAAGCTATCGGCCTCAGCGAACAGCGCCGCGCGACCGTTGGCCAAACGGTATTCGGCCCCGCCGGCACGCCGTTGCTGGGCGACGCGATCCGGGTAGGCCAGCGCCAGCAGGGCGCCGAGCCAGCGCGGATGCTCGGGATCGTTTACCGGTTCGCTCGGCTTGCCACGCAGGTAACCGCGGTACTGCCGGGCCAATTGCCGGGCGCGTTGCACCCCGCCCTGCGCGCCACGACCGGCACGTTCTTCGCCGGAAAGCAGGACCAACCGGCTGTGCAGATCCGCGCCAGCGCCGCGCAGGATATCGCGCTCGCCGAGCAGCGCCGCCACATCGCAGGCCATCGCCGCCAGCCCCAATGCCTGACCGCGCAACAGCAAATGCGCGATGCGCGGATGCGCCGGCAGTTCGGCCATGGCCTGGCCGTGGGCCGTCAGCGTGTCGCCGTGCACGGCGCCGAGGCGTTGCAGCAGATCCTGCGCTTGGGCATACGCGGCGGCGGGCGGTATGTCGAGCCAGACCAGTTCGCCCGGGGTCACGCCCCAGCGCCCCAGCTGCAAAGCGAGGCTGGCCAGATCCGCCGAGAGAATTTCTGCGCTGCCATAGGCTGCCAATTGTTCGTGCTGATCCTGCGACCACAGGCGATAGCACACGCCCGGCTCCAGTCGCCCGGCGCGGCCGGCACGCTGGGTGGCGCTGGCCTTGGAGATGCGTTGGGTGTCGAGGCGGGTCATGCCGCTGCCCGGATCGAAACGCGGCACCCGCGCCAGCCCGGCATCGATGACCACGCGCACGCCGTTGATGGTCAGGCTGGTCTCGGCGATGTTGGTTGCCAGCACCACTTTGCGCTGACCGGGCGGCGCCGGATCGATCGCTGCACGTTGCGCATCGAGGTCGAGTTCGCCGTGCAACGGGCACAGCAAAACGTCCTTGCGCTCACCGATGGCGTCGGCCAATTGCTGGTGCACGCGACGAATTTCCGCCTGTCCCGGCAGGAACACCAGCAGGCTGCCGGTCTCGTCGTGCAGCGCTTCGAGCACGGTTTGGGTAACCCGCTGGTCGACGTATTCGCCTGGCTGAAACGGCCGGCCCCAGCGCATCGTCACTGGATACATGCGCCCTTCGCTGCGCAGGATCGGCGCGTCATCGAGCAACCCGGCCAGACGCTCGCCTTCGAGGGTGGCCGACATCAGCAGAATCTTCAGCGGCTGTTCAGCGCGAAACAGCTCGCGACCGTTCAGACTGAGGGCCAGCGCCAGATCGGCGTCGAGACTGCGTTCATGAAATTCGTCGAAGATCAGCAGGCCCACACCCTCCAGCGCCGGGTCGTCCTGCAAGCGCCGGGTGAGAATGCCTTCGGTGACCACTTCGATACGCGTCTTCGGGCCAACCTTGCTGTCGAGGCGGATGCGATAGCCGACGGTTTCACCGACCTGCTCGCCGAGCTCGCTGGCCAAACGCTCCGCCGCCGCCCGCGCAGCCAAGCGCCGTGGTTCGAGCATGACGATGGTCTGCCCGGCCAGACAGGCTTCGTTGAGCAAGGCCAAAGGCACGCGGGTGGTTTTACCGGCGCCGGGCGGTGCTTCGAGCACGGCTTCGTGGCGTGACGCGAGGGCTTCACGCAGGGCGGGTAAAACATCGTCGATCGGCAAAGAAATCATGCTGGCTCCCAAACAGAGGGCCGAGTATAACGGCGAACTGCCGGGCGTTCGTCAGGGTCTTAACTTCACAAGACGAAGCTTCGTTATTTGATGACTCAGGAGACATTTCCATGCGCTTACCCTCTCGCCTGATCGGCGGTGTTCTGGTTGCCACTCTGCTCACGCAACTGTCGGCGTGCGGTTCGATTTTCTACCCGGACCGGCGTGGCCAGATCGACGGCAAGATCGACCCGGCGATTGCCGTGCTCGATGCCGTCGGCCTGCTGTTCTACATCATTCCCGGGCTGATCGCGTTTGCCGTCGACTTCGCCACCGGGGCGATCTATTTCGAACCGGGCCACACCGCGCAGATCGATCCGGCCAAGCTCAAGCAAGCCATCGGCCCGGATGGACAGGTCGACAATCACAAGTTGCAGGCGATTCTTGAGAGCGAGCTGGGCCGAGATTTTCCTCTGGATGATCCGCGCCTGATCCAGCACAAGGGCAGCACTCAGCAACTGGCGATGTTCGGCCTGCAACCGGCCGCTTGAATAAGGACGTTCAATGACCTCCAGCCCCGAACACGCCCGCCTGCTGCGGCTGGCGACCCGCGCCTCGGTGGCGGTCGCCTGCACGCTGATCGTCGCCAAGGCGATTGCGTGGTGGCTCAGCGGATCGGTGAGCATGCTCGCCGGCCTCACCGACTCGGCGCTGGATGGCGTCACCTCGATGCTCAATCTGCTGGCAGTGCATTACGCCTTGCGCCCGGCGGATGATGATCACCGTTATGGCCACGGCAAAGCCGAATCGCTGGCGGGCATGGCCCAGGCGTTGTTCATCGGTGGCAGCGCGGTGTTGATCGCGTTTCAGGCCTACGAGCGCTTGCAGAAACCAGAGCCGCTTGGCGCGCCGTGGCTGAGCATCGGTGTGATCGTGTTTTCCCTGCTGCTGACGGCGGCGCTGCTGATGTTGCAGCACCGGGTGATCAAGCAGACCGGCTCCAACGCCGTGCGTGCCGACTCGCTGCATTACCGTTCGGACCTGCTGCTCAACGGCAGCATCCTGATCGCGCTGGTGTTGGCCGCGATGGGTTTTGCGCAACTGGATGCGTGGTTCGGGCTGGGGATCGCCGTGTACATTTTCTGGAGTGCGATTCAGATCGCCCGGGAAAGTTTTTCGGTGTTGATGGACGAGGAACTGCCGACCGATGTCAGCCAGCACATGCTCGAACTGGCATGCAGCGTCCCCGGCGTACTGGGTGCGCACGAACTGCGCACGCGGATCTCCGGCAACCACTGGTTTGTGCAATTGCACTTGGAACTGCCGGGCGAACTGACCCTGTCAGTCGCCCATGGCATCAGCGACCAAGCGGCGGCGGCGATTCACAAGGCCTATCCGAAGGCCGAAGTGCTGGTGCACGCCGACCCTGTAAAAGCAGCCACAAGCGACAAGCCTCTAGCTTCAAGCTTGTAGCTCGTAGCTCGTAGCTCGTAGCTGCCCTATCTGACCTGATAACCGCGACTGCTCAGGCAGTTGCCCTGCGCCTGGCGATAGGCCTGAACCACTTCGGGTGCCGGTTGATAGGTCGCGGTGCGCGGGTCGAAACCGCTTTGCTGCACCGCGTACTGAGAGCACTGGTAACCGTCCTGCTGCACTTGCTGCGGCGACTGGCCGTTGGCCGGATAGGCTTCGACGTCATAGCCCTGAGCTTGCGGTTGCGACGGTTGCTGCAGCGGCGGCTCGACCACCACGTAATCCTGCGTCGCCTCTTGATAGGCGTAATACGAACCGGCAGCGAGGAACAGCAGCGAGCCGCCGATCCACACTTCACGGGCGTAATCCGGCAAATACTGGATGCGGATCCCGCGCGGTGGTTGCACGACGATGTAGCGCGGGCCTTGCGGGCGATACCAGTAGCCGCCGGAATAGAAGTAATCCTGACCGCGATACGGCACGCGGTAATCACGATCCGGGAAACGGTCGATCACATGGCCCGGACGATACTGCGGGCCAGGACCCCAGCCATTGCCATGACCGTTCGGCCGTCCCGGCCAGCGGTTGTCATCGGGACGCGGCCGCGTCTGCCACTGTTGATTGTGATAACCGTTCTGCGGGCGCTCGTCGCGGTAGTAACCCTGACGCGGTTCCTGGGTCTGGTGCACGGCGTCGGGACGCGGCTGGATCGGCAGGTTACTACCGGGCTGGCGAGGCGGTTGCGGACGCTCATCAGCACGGTTGCGGTTCTGCCATTGACCGTCATTGTTGTGCGGCTGGCCGTTGTGCTCGAACTGACGGCTGTTGTCGCCACGGATGATCCCGTCGTTCTGCGGCCCGTTGCCCGGCCCACGAATCTGCGGCTCATCGGCCAGCGCTTGCGCACCGACACCCACACACAGCAAACCAACACCGGCCAGACGCCAGATGCGCGAATTCATGCTTTTCCTCACTGCGGGAGCCTGTCGTTGGCAGGGCTTATTGCTGAGACTCGAAACAGCCCCACCGGGTTCTGCAACAGGTTATCAGTCGCGCGACTTATTTATTGAGGCGCCAACATGAAATCGCAGGCAAGAAAAAAGGGAGACCCGTCGGCCTCCCTTCTGAGAACTTCGTCCTGGCTCGACGCTTTTGACGTCGGCTCACCTCACGCCGTCTTCTGGACAGTGTGCAGCTCGGGGGCCGGCACATCCCCGGTGGGGGTGGCGGCCGCGGCGGGCCTGATTGGGCGGGCCGCGTGGACTGTATTACCGAGCAGTGATTCTGGTGATAAGAATAGGCCTGAAGCCGCGACAGAGGATTGCGAAAATTGCTCAATTAAACACTGCTTGCGCAATTTTTAACCCTGGATAGATAATCCGCCGCAATAGTTACGACCAAGGACAGATTGATGAGCAAACTCGACCGGTATGACCTGAGTATTTTGGCGGAATTGCAGCGCGACGCCCGTATCTCCAACCAGGAACTGGCCGAGCGCATCGGTCTGTCGCCCTCGCCCTGCTCGCGCCGGGTCAAGCAACTGGAAGACGATGGCTATATCTCGCGCCAGGTTGCGCTGCTCGATCGCAAGATGCTCGGCTTGAGCCTGACCGCGTATGTGCTGATCGGAATGGACCGGCACACGCCGGAGCGCTTTGAAAACTTCGAAGCGGCGATCCGCACATTGCCGCAAGTGCTGGAGTGCAGTCTGGTGACCGGAGTGGATGCCGACTACCAGTTGAAAGTGGTGGTGCCGGATATGGATCACTACCAGAAATTGCTGCTGGGACACCTGACCCGGATCGAGGGGGTCACCAGCGTGCGGTCGAGTTTTGTGCTGAACCAGGTGCTCAACAGCACCGAACTGCCGCTGACTCATTTGCGTAGCTGAAATCGCTTCGCGAGCAGGCTCGCTCCCACAGGGGAATGCATTTCAACCTGTGGGAGCGAGCCTGCTCGCGAAGGGGCCGGCACAGGCGACGCAGATCAATGCCCCGCCATCCGACCATGGCGTATACTCGCCGCCGCCCTTTCAGCCCTGTCCGCGCCGGAGATCGCCAATGGATCCAGCACTGTTCGAAGAGTGGATGATGACCGGTCTGGTCAGCATCCTGATCATTTTCATGGGTTTCATCGTCTGGGATCTGGCGAAGAAGTCCAAGGCCGGGCGGTTCGGCTCGTTCATTCTGTTTTTCGTGCTAGGCCTGGGCGTGGCCGCGTTCATCATCAAGAGTGTGGTGATCGGCCTGATCGAATCCGGCGCCTTATAAGCGCGCCGGCACTTCCCGCCACTGGCCCTGATCCAGCCCTTCAATCGTCCAGTCACCAATCCTGACTCGCACCAGACGCAACGTCGGCAATCCGACCGCTGCCGTCATGCGCCGCACCTGACGGTTGCGCCCTTCGCGAATCACCAATTCCAGCCACGAGGTCGGTATGGTCGCGCGAAAGCGTACCGGCGGATTGCGCGGCCATAACTGCGGCTCAGCCAGTTGCCGCGCTTCGGCGGGCAGAGTCATGCCGTCATTCAGCTCGACGCCATCACGCAGGCGCTGCAACTGCTCGGCCGTCGGCTCGCCCTCCACCTGCACCCAATAAGTCTTCGCCAGTTTGTGTTTCGGATCGGCGATGCGCGCCTGCAACTGGCCGTCGTTGGTCAGCAGCAACAAACCTTCGCTGTCGCGATCCAGACGTCCGGCCGGGTAAATCCCCGGCACATCGATGTAATCCTTGAGTGTCGCCCGCCCTTCACCGTCGCTGAATTGCGTCAGCACATCGAAGGGTTTGTTGAACAGGATCAGTTTCGGCTCGGCCGGTGGTGCTTTGGCAACACGGCGCGGCGCAGAAGACCGAGGCTTCACGCCGGGACGGCGGGAAGGTGGACGCGGGAGACGGGACATAAGAGACAGAACATTTAGCGATCAGGGCTGACAATGCTAGTGCCCCGACCGCCAAATGACCACGACTAACCGTTAACGGAACGGCGGCTCGTCGAAGCTGCGCAGTTTGCGCGAGTGCAGCGAGTTGAGTTCGGTACGCAGCAGATCCACCGCTTCGATGCCGATTTTCAAATGCTGGCTGACCGCACGCTCATAGAAGGCGTTGGCCGAGCCCGGCAGTTTGATTTCGCTGTGCAGCGGCTTGTCCGAAACGCACAGCAACGTGCCGTAAGGCACACGCAGGCGATAACCTTGCGCTGCAATCGTGCCGCTTTCCATGTCCACCGCAACCGCGCGGGACAGGTTGATCAGCGGCCGCTCCTGAGCCCAGCGCAATTCCCAGTTACGGTCGTCATAGGTCAGAACCGTGCCAGTGCGCAGGCGCTTCTTCAGATCGTCGCCCTTCTCGCCGGTGACATTCGCCGCCGCCTGCTGCAGAGCAAGCTGCACTTCGGCCAGTGCCGGGATCGGAATATTCGGCGGCACCACACGATCAAGAATGCCGTCGCGACGCATGTAGGCGTGGGCCAGCACGTAATCGCCGATGGTCTGCGACTGACGCAGGCCGCCGCAATGGCCGATCATCAGCCAGCAATGCGGGCGCAGCACGGCCAAGTGATCGGTGATGTTCTTGGCGTTGGACGGGCCGACACCGATGTTGACCAGCGTCACGCCGTGGCCATCGCTGGCGATCAGGTGATAGGCCGGCATCTGGTAACGGTGCCAGACCACACCGGCGGCAATCGCCGAGGCTTCGCCGTGGTCCATGCTCTTCTCGATGATCACGTTGCCCGGCAGGACCATGCGCACGAAACGCGGGTCGCGGCGCAACTGCTCCAGACCATGAACGATGAACTGATCGACGTAGCGATGATAGTTGGTCAGCAGAATCCACGGCTGCACATGGCGCCAGTCACTGCCGGTGTAATGCACCAGCCGGCGCAGCGAGAAATCCACGCGCGCCGCGTCGAACAGCGCCAGAGGCAGCGGATCGGTGTTTTCCCAGTCGTAGAGGCCGTCGGCAATGCCATCGGTGGCGGCGGACAGATCGGTGCTCGGGAACACCCGCGCCAGCACCGCTGCAGTGACGCCGGAACCGGCCAGTTCATCGCCCTGCTCGACCACATACGGATACGGAATGTTCTGCTGGCTGACGCCGACTTCGACGGTCACGGTGAAGTCGTGCATCAACGGCGTCAGTTGTTCGAGCAGGTATTTGCGAAACGCCGCCGGGTGGGTGACGGTGACGCTGTAAGTACCGGGCAACTGCACCTTGGCGTAAGCGCGGGTGGTCTGCGGCACTTCGCCCTGGCAGTGGTAGGTCAGACGCAGTTCAGGATAACGAAACAGGGCACGCTGTTCGGCGTCGGGCTCGACGCGGTCCTTGAGGTAACGCTTGAGGGCAGAATTCAGCGCAGTGGTGGCCCGCTCATGCAGCTCGGCCAGACGATCCACGGCTTGTTCGGCGGTTTGAACGACAATAAACGCTTCGGTCACGATCAGCTTCCTGTGTTCTGACTTGCAGAGCTTCATCTTGCCTGCATCGTGGACGCACGGGAACAGTGGCGTTGTGGGTGTACCGAAATCTTTCAGGTAACCCGAATCCCTGTGGGAGCTGGCTTGCCAGCGATGAGGCCGTCACATTCAACATCGATGTTGACTGACAGACCGCCATCGCTGGCAAGCCAGCTCCCACAGGGTTTTGTGGTGTCGGCGAAATTGCGGTCAGAAAAGCTGTGGAGTCGAGCGGGCGACGATCGCTTCAACGTCCAGCCCACGCGGCAACGCGCCGTAGACGCGACCGTCACCGCTCAGACGGCTGGCAATGAAGGCATCGCTGACCACGGAATTCCCAGCCTCCAGCAACAGTTTGGCCTGCAATCCAAGGGCAATGTCTTCGGTCAACTGCCGCGCCCGATACTGAATATCACTGGTGTCCTTGAACTGCGCCTGCAACTGCTGGATATGTGCGGCGAGACGCTTGTCGCCATGGCCATCGCCCAATTCGCTGAACAGCACATCCAACACACCCGGCTCCTTCGACAATGCGCGCAGCACATCCAGACATTGCACATTCCCCGAACCTTCCCACGTCGAGTTCACCGGCGCTTCGCGGTACAGACGCGGCAGGATGCTGTCCTCGACGTATCCAGCACCGCCCATGCATTCGGCGGCTTCGTTGATCATTCCTGGCGCGCGCTTGCAGATCCAGTATTTGCCCACTGCCGTCACCAACCGCGCGAACTGCGCTTCGTGGCGATCATCCAGATGATCGAGCGCCTTGCCCATGCGCAGACTCAGCGCCAACGCCGCTTCGCTCTCCAGCGCCAGATCGGCGAGTACGTTTTGCATCAGCGGCTGCTCGCTGAGCAATTTGCCGCCGACCTTGCGGTGCGCGCAGTGATGGCTGGCCTGGGTCAGCGCCTGGCGCATCAGCGAGCTGGAGCCGACCATGCAATCGAAACGGGTCATCGCCACCATTTCGATAATGGTCGGCACGCCGCGCCCTTCTTCGCCGATCATCCATGCCAGCGCCCCACGAAACTCCACTTCGCTGGAGGCGTTGGACTGGTTGCCGAGTTTGTTTTTCAGACGCTGGATGTAGAACTGATTGCGCGTGTCGTCCGGGCGATGGCGCGGCAGCAGAAAGCAACTCAAGCCCTTGTCGGTTTGCGCCAATGTCAGGAAGGCGTCGCACATCGGCGCCGAGCAGAACCACTTGTGCCCGACCAGTTCATAGGCCTGACCCGGGCCGCTGGCCCCGACCGGATAGGCTTTGGTGGTGTTGGCGCGAACATCGGTGCCGCCCTGCTTCTCGGTCATCGCCATGCCGATGGTCACGCCGGCCTTGTGCGCCATGCCGACGTTGCGTGGATCGTATTCGGTGGCGAGGACTTTCGGCAGCCACTGTTCGGCCAGGTCCGGCTGCAAGCGCAGGGCCGGCACGCTGGCGAAAGTCATGGTCAGCGGGCAACCACTGCCGGCCTCGGCCTGGCTGTGCAGATAGGTCATCGAAGCGCGGGCGACATGTGCGCCGTCCTGCGGGTGTGCCCAAGGCAGCGAGGTCAGGCCATGTTCGATCGCCGTGCGCATCAGCTCGTGGTAAGCCGGGTGAAACTCGACCAGATCGATGCGATGGCCGTAGCGATCATGGCTGGCAAATACCGGTTTGTTCTGGTTGGCGAGAAACCCCGCCTCCATCAGCGGCCCACCCGCGAGTGCGCCATAGGCATGGATGCGCGACTCGGCCCAACCGGCGCCAAAACGCCGCGACCACTCCTGCAGCGGCAGGTCGATGCGGTACAGGTTGGCGCCGTCCAGCGACGGCGGCTGATTGGTGACTTCGTGGGTTTCGGCGAACTGATGCAGGTTCATGACGGCGCTCCGTGTTCAGCAATGGCACCAGTTAAGCACTGGTGCTTTTTTGAACAAAGTGTCATAGACGCCGTTTTTGCGGCGCTTTTACCCCATCAGCAACTGAGCACGCGGCGCTGCAAGGCAGCCTGCAGATCCTCGAATTTCACCGGTTTGTGCAGATAGTCGATAGGCGCGCCCGGGGCGCATTGTTCGCGATCCGCACCCAGCGCCAGCATGAACACTGGCAAATGCGCGCAGCCTGGCAATGCATGGATCTGGCAGCACAGCGATGCGCCTTCGTGGCTGGGCAACTGGCAATCGATCAGCACCGCATCGAAGCTTTCCCGTTGCAGGCAGTCCAGCGCCGCGGCGCCGTTATCAGCGCTGCGCACGCGGAAACCGAGCTTGAGCAACATGCCACGCATCACCAGTTGGTTGACGCTGTTGTCATCCACCAGCAGCACCGTGCAGTCCTGCGGCGCACGAATGCAATCGCGGGGCGGCTGATCCGCAGGCGCTTCGACCACCGGCAGTTCGAATTCGACATCAAGCTGGAAGCGGCTGCCGCGTCCGGGCTCGGAGCGATGGGTGAGTTTGCCGCCGAGCAACTCGACCAGTTGCCGGCAGATCGCCAGACCCACCCCCAGGCCGCCGTATTCGCGAGTCATCGAACCGTCGAGCTGGAAGAAACGCTGATACAGGGTCGCCTCGCCCAGATCAGTGAAACCGATACCGGTGTCGATCACCGCAAACGACAGCGCCATGCGCTCATCCGCCGACGGCCGCCCGGTGACGCGCAGCGCCAACCCGCCGACGCGGGTGAACTTGATCGCATTGTCCAGCAGGCATTCCAGGCACTGCGCCAGTTTCGCGCTGTCGCCGAGCAAGCGATCCGGCAGGGTCGGCAGCACCTCGACCTTGAAGTCCAGCGACTTGCTCGCTGCATTGCCTTCGAACTGCACGCGCAACGCCTCGACCACTGCGCGCAGGCTGAAACTGCCCGGCGTCGCCTTGAGCTTGCCGGCCTGCAATTCAGTGAGCGTGAGGATGCCATTGACCATGCGCATCATGTCGCGAGCAGAACCGGCGGCGGTCTGTTGATATTGCTCCAGCTCGGGATCGAGGTCGACGGTCTGCATCAGCTCCAGCGAACCGATCACGCCGTTCATCGGCGTGCGCAGTTCGTGGGTCAGCGTGGCGAGGAATTCATCCTTGAGCTTGTTGCTGTGGGCCAGTTGCTGGTTGAGCACTTCGAGTTTCTGCCCGGCGTCGAACAAGGTCTGCGCCTGTTGTTCGCGCATGGCGTTGATGCGATCGGCCAGCGCCAGCGACAGCAGCGCAACCTCGATCGCCGAGCCGATCTGGCTGGCGTACATGGTCAAAAACACGTTGGGCAGCAGGCCCAGCACCATCAGCGTATTGACGATGCCGCCGAGCAGGAATGCCGACCAGGCGATGATGAAGTAACGCGCCACGCGCAGGCCGCGCCACCAGGCAAGGATCCCGGCGGCAAAGATCACCACGGTGAAGGTCAGCGCCAGTGTGGTCGCCAGGCGCAGGGCCAGGGCGTAACTGGTCATCAGCGACAGACCGATCACCAGTGCACTGAAGGCAATCAGGCCGATCAGCAAGCGATCCAGCCAGGGGCTGTGGGTCTTGGTCTGCAGGAAACTGCGGGCGAACTGGCTGCCGAACAGCCCGGCGCAACCGATGAAGAACGGCGTCGCGGCGTTGGCCCACCATGGGTTGTCCGGCCAGAAATACTCGACCGCCGCGCCATTCACCGACAATTGATAGAGGCCGAACGAGCCGATATAGAAGATGTAATAGAGGTAACTGGTGTCGCGCACGCTCAGGTAGATGAACAGGTTGTAGACCAGCATCCCCAGCAGTACGCCATAAATGATGCCGAGCACATACAGGCGCACCGGTTGATCTTCGAGGTACGCGGTGCTCGACCACAACGTCACCGGCGCCTGGATCGAGCCTTCGCTGGCCAGTCGCAGGTACAGCGTCTGCTGTTGATCCGGTTTGAAGGGCAGGTCGAACAGGTAGTTGTTCTGGCGGATCTCGCGACTGGCGAAGGGCAAGGCATCGCCGGTCTGGCGCACCAGTCGGTATTCGCCATTGGCGCCAGGCAAGTAAAGATCGAGGTGATCAAGCGGCGGATACGCCAGCTCCAGCAGCCAGGTGCGCTGGGCGGCCGGGTTGCTCGGGCGGTAATGCAGGTCGATCTTCAGCCAGAACGCCGAACGCGAGTAACCGGCATTGAGCGTGGCTTTGTCGTGGGCTTTGAACTGGCCGGCGGCGTCTTGCGCGCGGACGTCGGCAATCGTCGCCTGACCGCTCGGGTCTTCGAACACTTGCAGCGATCGGCCCAGTGGCAGGCTCTGGGTGAATTCGTCGAATTCGACGGCGCTCGCCATGAGGGGCAAGCAGAACAGCAACATCAGCAAATAGCGCATTGAAGCCCCAGCGTGGCTCGTCCGGTTGTGTCAGGAAGCCCCCCATTCCCTTTGAGTAGACGTAAAACCGGTATTACCTGTGATTGTTTGGATCCAGCCTAGCATAGCCGTTGATGGCCATTGAGCACCATGGAAATTTTTCCTACAACGGCTCTAGAACGGGCGTTCCAGGGCAAAGCACCGAGATAGAGCTGTTGGGTTGGTCAACTCGCGACGACAGCCTCCTTGATAGATGACCAATTGTGGCGAGGGGATTTATCCCCGTTCGGCTGCGAAGCAGTCGCAAGTCCATCCAGCGAGGTGTGTCAGAAAGAACCGGATTGCAGGGTTTGGGGCCGCTTCGCAGCCCAACGGGGATAAATCCCCTCGCCACAAATGTGCTCCAAATAAAGACTGCGGGGTTGTCCGACAATCTGCTCGCAAACACCGTGAGTACTGAACCCCAAAATCAGCTTTGGTGGTAAGCTCGCGCACCATGAATATCTACAGCTCCCGCCCCGTTGTCCTCTGTCTCTCCGGCCACGACCCCAGTGGTGGCGCCGGCTTGCAGGCAGATATCGAAGCCCTGCTCGCGCAGGGTTGCCATGCGGCTCCGGCCGTCACCGCCCTGACCGTGCAAGACACCGTCAATGTCACTGACTTCCGCGTCCTCGACCGTGAGTGGGTACTGGCCCAGGCCAACGCCGTGCTCAACGATTCCGAAGTCGCCGCAGTGAAACTGGGCATGCTCGGTTCGCTGGAGATGGTCGACACCGTGGTCGAACTGCTCTCGGCGCACCCGCATCTGCCGGTGGTCTGCGACCCGGTGCTGCGTGCCGGCGGCGGCGGACGCCTGGGCAAGGACGAGGTCGGCTACGCGATGCGCGAGCGTCTGCTGCCGCTGTCGATTATCGCCACGCCCAATCTTCCTGAAGCGCGCATCCTCGCCGAACTGCCCGAAGGCACGGCCGACGAGTGCGCGGAAAAACTCCTGCCATTCGTCAAAAACCTGCTGATCACCGGCGGCCATGGCGACGAAACTGAAATCCACAACCGCGTGTACAGCCGCGACGGCCTGCGCGAAACCTTTATCTGCCAGCGCCTGCCGGGCAGCTATCACGGCTCCGGTTGCACGCTGGCCAGCGCTTTGGCCGGGCGACTCGCTCAGGGCGAACACCTGGCCAGTGCCGTGCGCAGTGCGCTGGATTACACCTGGCGCACTTTGCGCGATGCCGAACAACTGGGCAAAGGCCAGTTCGTGCCGCGTCGCCTGCCGCTGGATTTCTGCTCGTAACGTCGTGAGGTCTGCCCGATGAAACTACGTGGCCTGTATGCCATTACCGACAGCCAGTTGCTGGCCGGCAAGTTTCTGTCTTACGTGGAGGCGGCGCTCGACGGCGGCGTCACCCTGCTGCAATACCGCGACAAGAGCAGCGACGAGGCCCGCCGTCTGCGCGAGGCCGAGGCGTTGCGCAACCTGTGCGAGCGCTACAAGACGCAACTGATCATCAACGATGACGCCGAACTGGCCGCACGCCTCAACGTCGGCGTGCACTTGGGCCAGACCGACGGCCCGCTGTCGCCGACCCGCGCCCTGCTCGGTTCGAAAGCCATCATCGGTTCGACCTGCCATGGGCAAATAGCTCTGGCCGAACAAGCCGCCAAAGAAGGTGCGAGTTATGTCGCCTTCGGCCGCTTCTTCAATTCCACCACCAAACCCGGTGCGCCGAGTTGCAGCCTCGACTTGCTCGACGAAGCCAAACGCACGCTGCACTTGCCGGTCTGCGCGATTGGCGGCATCACCCTCGATAACGCCGCGCCGCTGGTCGAGCACGGTGTCGATCTGCTCGCCGTGATCCACGGTTTGTTCGGCGCCGAGAGCAGCGCCGAAGTGACCCGCCGCGCCCGCGCCTTCAACGAACTTCTGAAAATCTGATTTGAGAGCCCGATCATGTCTCGTTCCGAAACCCTGTTTGCCAATGCTCAGAAACACATCCCCGGCGGCGTCAACTCGCCGGTGCGCGCGTTCAAGAGCGTCGGCGGCACCCCGCTGTTCTTCAAACACGCCGAAGGCGCTTACGTCACCGACGAAGATGACAAGCGTTATGTCGATTACGTGGGTTCGTGGGGGCCGATGATCCTCGGCCACAGCCATCCGGACGTGCTCGACGCGGTGCGCAATCAGCTGCAACACGGCCTGTCCTACGGCGCGCCGACGTCGATGGAAACCGAGATGGCCGATCTGGTCTGCTCGCTGGTGCCGTCGATGGACATGGTGCGCATGGTCAGCTCCGGCACCGAAGCGACCATGAGCGCGATCCGATTGGCCCGTGGTTACACCGGTCGCGACAGCATCATCAAATTCGAAGGCTGCTACCACGGCCACTCCGACAGCCTGCTGGTCAAGGCCGGTTCCGGCGCTCTGACCCAGGGCGTACCGAGCTCGGCCGGCGTGCCGGCAGCGTTCGCCAAACACACCCTGACCCTGCCGTTCAACGACATCGACGCGGTTGAAGCGATGCTCGCCGAAGTGGGCGAGGACGTGGCGTGCATCATCGTCGAGCCGGTCGCCGGCAACATGAACTGCGTGCCGCCAGCGCCGGGCTTCCTCGAAGGCCTGCGTTCGCTGTGCGACAAGCACGGCGTGGTGTTGATTTTCGACGAAGTGATGACCGGTTTCCGCGTCGCCCTCGGCGGTGCCCAGGCGCACTACGGCGTGACGCCGGACCTGACCACGTTCGGCAAGATCATCGGCGGCGGTATGCCGGTGGGCTGCTTCGGTGGCAAACGCGAGATCATGCAGCGCATCGCCCCGCTCGGTCCGGTGTATCAGGCCGGTACGTTGTCGGGTAATCCGCTGGCGATGGCTGCCGGCCTGACGACCCTGCGTCTGATCAGCCGCCCGGGCTTCCACGCCGAACTGACCGACTACACCGCGCGCATGCTCGACGGTCTGCAGCAGCGTGCCGATGCTGCGGGCATCCCGTTCGTGACCACTCAGGCCGGCGGCATGTTCGGTCTGTACTTCAGCGGCGCCGACGACATCGTCACCTTCGACGACGTGATGGCCAGCGACGCGGCAATGTTCGGTCGCTTCTTCCACTTGATGCTCGAAGGTGGCGTGTACCTGGCGCCGAGCGCTTTCGAAGCCGGTTTCACCTCGATCGCCCATGGCGAAGCCGAGTTGCAACTGACGCTGGACGCCGCCGAGCGTGCCTTCGCCGCATTGAAATAATCGCCGTACCGCTGACGTTGGCTATGGCCAGCGTCAGCTTTCGCCTACATCCGCTCGGTTTTTCCGACGCGTCTGCGAAAATCCTGCCTGAATCGGGCGATATATTCCCCACGCAGCAGAAAAACGAGTAAAGACTTTGTAAGGTTGGCCCTGCTTATTTCATAATGCGCGCTTATTGGATCCCTCGACGGGTCCGCGTGCCCTTCAGAGGTAAGTCGATTCCCATGAACCGCACCGGCCGCACCCTTGCATTGGGCTGCCTGTTGCTCCTTCAGCCCCTGCTCGCGCATGCACAAGCAGGCGGCAACTCGTTGTTGATCCCGGCGATGGGTCGTTGCACCCTCAATACTCAGCCGCAAGACGTCACGCAGGCATTGGCCGCCTGCCAGAAAGCGGCGGACGAAGGGGACGCGCAAGCGCAATACGAGTTGGGTGAGTTCTACTACGACGGCAAGAACGCGCCGCGCGACCTCAATCAAGCCCTGAGCTATTTCGAAAAGGCCTCGCTGCAAGGCCACGCCCAGGCGCAATTCAAGCTCGGCAGCATGTTCTTCCACGGCGAAGGCGTGCAGGCCAACAATATCCAGGCCTACATCGTGCTGAAGATGGCAGCGGTCAACGGTGCTGAAGAGGCATTGGACACGGCTGACGAAGTCTCGGAAAAAATGTCCCGCGAAGATCTCGAAACCGCCACTCAGGTGCTCGGGCAGATTTTCCGCAAATACCTGATGGAACTGCAGAACGCCGACGGGCGCACGCCATTCTCCCCACTGCCCTAAAGGCTGTGGAGATGACCTGTGGCGAGGGGATTCATCCCCGTTGGGCTGCGAAGCAGCCCCAAACCCTGCAACCCGGTTCTGCCTGACACATATTGCTGGATGGATTGCGACTGCTTCGCAGCCGAGCGGGGCGGTGCGACGTTTCGCTAAATCCCCTCGCCACAACATCATTCCAAATCCAAAGCTGTGCTTACTTCTCAGGCATCGGCATCGGAAACGGCATGACATTGCCGACCGCGCCCCGGGCCTCGCTGATTTTCGGCGTGCCCAGACGTTCCACTTCGTCGATGCGCACGATCGAATGCATCGGCACAAAACTGCGCACCACGCCTTCGAATTGCGCCTTGAGCTTTTCTTCGCTCGGATCGACGACCATTTGCGTGCGCTCGCCAAAGACGAATTCTTCAACTTCCAGGAAACCCCACAGATCACTTTGATAGATCTGCTTGGCGTACATTTCGAACACCTGGCCCTGGTTGAGGAAAATCACCTTGTAGATTGGAGCTTCGCGTTTGGTCATGGCGGGCGGATAACATCGGGGTAAAAATGAGGGCGCGAACTATAGCATAGCCACCGGACGCACAGCGGTAGGAACCTGACGGCTTGTTCCCTATAATGCGCGGTTCTTTGAATCACGTGACGACCCGAATCCATGGCCAAGAAGCTTTACATCGAAACCCACGGTTGCCAGATGAACGAGTACGACAGCTCGCGCATGGTCGATCTGCTGGGCGAACATCAGGCCCTGGAAGTCACCGCTCGCGCGGAAGACGCCGACGTGATTCTGCTCAACACCTGCTCGATCCGCGAACGCGCGCAAGACCGCGTGTATTCGCAGCTCGGCCGCTGGCGCGAACTGAAGCTGGCCAACCCCGACATGGTCATCGCCGTCGGCGGTTGCGTGGCCAGTCAGGAAGGCGCGGCGATCCGCGATCGCGCTCCCTACGTTGACGTGGTGTTCGGCCCGCAGACCCTGCACCGTCTGCCGGAGATGATCGACGCCGCGCGCAGCAGCAAGCTGCCGCAGGTCGACGTGTCGTTCCCGGAAATCGAAAAATTCGACCACCTGCCGGAGCCGCGTATCGACGGCCCGAGCGCTTATGTGTCAGTGATGGAAGGTTGCAGCAAGTACTGCACGTTCTGCGTGGTGCCGTACACCCGTGGCGAAGAGGTAAGCCGACCGTTCGACGACGTGATCGCGGAAATCATTCACCTCGCTGAGAACGGCGTGCGTGAAGTGACCTTGCTCGGGCAGAACGTCAACGGCTATCGCGGCCAGACCCACGACGGTCGCCTGGCCGACCTGGCCGAACTGATCCGCGTGGTCGCCGCTGTCGATGGCATCGACCGCATCCGCTACACGACGTCGCATCCGCTGGAGTTCTCCGACAGCCTGATCCAGGCCCACGCCGAAGTGCCGGAACTGGTCAAGCACCTGCACTTGCCGGTGCAGTCGGGCTCCGACCGGATTCTCGCGGCGATGAAGCGTAACCACACGGCGCTGGAGTACAAATCCAAGCTGCGCAAATTGCGCGCCGCCGTACCGGGGATCTGCATCAGTTCGGACTTCATCGTCGGTTTCCCCGGCGAAACCGAAAAGGACTTCGAACAGACCATGAAGCTGATTGCCGATGTCGGCTTCGATTTCTCCTACTCGTTCGTCTATAGCCAGCGCCCGGGCACGCCCGCTGCCGATCTGGCCGACGACACGCCGGAAGAATTGAAGAAAGAACGCCTGAACGCGCTGCAACATCGTCTGAATCAGCAGGGCTTCGAGATCAGCCGACAAATGGTCGGCTCGATCCAGCGCATTCTGGTGACCGATTACTCGAAGAAAGACCCGGGCGAGCTGCAAGGGCGTACCGAGAATAACCGTATCGTCAACTTCCGCTGCGACAATCCCACCCTGATCGGTCAGTTCGCCGATGTGCACATCGACGCCGCGCAACCGCACTCACTGCGTGGTTCTTTAATTCAATAACGCCGCATTTCTCCTGTGGGAGCGAGCCTGCTCGCGAAGGCGGTCTGTCAGACACATCAATTTTGAATGTGTCGCCGCCTTCGCGAGCAGGCTCGCTCCCACAGGTAAAGCGCAGCGGCGCTGATCGGCTGAGATATTTAAGAGCTTTCGCACCCACGCCACTGGCGTTATCCTTGATTTCATCCTAATTGCCCCAGGGCGGCTAAATACGACCTTGAACGCACCCATCGAACCACATCGTTTTCTCCTCGAGCCTTTTGAGGCTCGCCGCTTCGCCAATCTGTGCGGGCAATTCGACGAGCATTTGCGCTTGATCGAACAGCGCCTGGCCATCGAGATCCGCAATCGCGGAAACCAGTTCGAGTTGATTGGCGATCCAAAACTCACCACGTCCGCGGAAAACCTGCTGCGCCGCCTGTACCGGGAAACCAAGGGTACCGAGCTGTCGCCAGACCTGGTGCACCTGTTCATTCAGGAATCAGCAGATATCGACAACCCGGCCCCTGCCGAAGCGACCGTCGCCCTGCGCACCAAGAAAGGCATGATTCGCCCGCGCGGCTTGAATCAGCAGCGCTACGTGAAGGAAATCCTCGGTAACGACATCAACTTCGGCATCGGCCCGGCCGGTACCGGCAAGACCTATCTGGCCGTGGCCTGCGCGGTAGATGCGCTGGAGCGCGAGCAGATCCGCCGCATCCTGCTGGTGCGTCCGGCGGTCGAAGCGGGGGAAAAACTCGGCTTCCTGCCCGGCGACCTGTCGCAGAAGATCGACCCGTACCTGCGCCCGCTCTACGACGCGCTGTACGAAATGCTCGGTTTCGAATACGTCGCCAAGCTGATCGAGAAACAGGTAATCGAAGTCGCGCCGCTGGCCTACATGCGCGGTCGTACGCTGAACAACAGCTTCATCATTCTCGACGAGAGCCAGAACACCACCGTCGAGCAGATGAAGATGTTCCTCACGCGCATCGGCTTCGGCTCCACCGCCGTGATCACCGGCGACATCACTCAGGTCGACCTGCCGCGCGGCACCAAGTCCGGCCTGCACCATGTGATCGAAGTGCTCAAAGACGTGCCGGGCATCAGCTTCACCCATTTCCAGCCCAAGGACGTCGTGCGCCACCCGTTGGTGCAGCGGATCGTCGAGGCCTACGAGCGCTTCGAGACCCGTGCCGAAGCCGCGAAGGAAGCCTCGCGCGATGCTTGAGCTGGATCTGCAAATCGCCACCGAGGCCAGCGCGCCGAGTGAAGCCGAGTTCCGCCAGTGGTGCGAACTGGCCCTGCGCCAGCGCAGCGCTGATTCGGAAATGACCATTCGTCTGGTCGACGAGGAAGAAGGCCGCGAGCTCAATCACACCTGGCGCCACAAGGACTACGCGACCAATGTGTTGTCGTTCCCGGCGGAAGTGCCTGACGAGTTTCTCGATATTCCGCTGCTCGGCGATCTGGTGATCTGCGTGGCCGTGGTCGAACGCGAAGCCGCCGAGCAGGGCAAGGAACTAAAGGCCCACTGGGCACATCTGGTCATTCACGGCTGCTTGCATCTGCTCGGTTACGACCATATAGATGACGACGAAGCCGAAGAAATGGAAGCACTGGAACGCGAGTTGCTTGCTGAACTGGGCTATCCCGATCCGTACGCGGATGACGAAACCGAACACTCCCCCATCGTTACAACAAAGGATTCAGAGTAATCGCTATGAGCGAAGATCGATCGAGCAACGGGCAGAAGTCATGGCTGGGTAAACTGACCCAGGCTTTTGCCCACGAGCCGAAGAACCGTCAGGAGCTCCTCGAGCTGCTGCGTGATGCACATCAGAACAAACTGCTGGACAGCGAAGCGCTGGCCATCGTCGAAGGCGCCATCCAGGTGGCTGACCTGCAAGTGCGCGACATCATGGTGCCGCGCTCGCAGATGGTCAGCATCAAGGCGACCCAGACACCCCGCGAATTCCTCCCTGCCGTGGTCGACTCGGCCCACTCGCGCTATCCGGTCATCGGCGAAAGCCATGACGACGTGATGGGCGTGCTGCTGGCCAAGGATCTGCTGCCGCTGATCCTCAAGGAGAACGGCGACAGCTTCAACATCAAGGACCTGCTGCGCCCGGCCACCTTCGTGCCGGAGTCCAAGCGTCTGAACGTGTTGCTGCGTGAATTCCGTGCCAACCACAACCACATGGCCATCGTCATCGACGAATACGGCGGCGTGGCCGGCCTAGTGACCATCGAAGACGTGCTCGAGCAGATCGTCGGCGACATCGAGGACGAGCACGACGTCGAAGAAGACAGCTACATCAAGCCGCTGCCCAGCGGTGACTTCCTGATCAAGGCGCTGACGCCGATCGAGAACTTCAACGAGTTCTTCGACAGCGAGTTCTCCGACGACGAGTTCGACACCGTCGGCGGCCTAGTGATGAGCGCGTTCGGGCACTTGCCAAAACGCAACGAAACCACTGAAATCGGCGCTTATCGTTTCCGCATCCTGAACGCCGACAGCCGTCGGATTCATTTGCTGCGACTGACCCCTATCGCTCGTTGATTCTAAGGACTGAAATGCGCTGGACAACCCGCCCCGGCTGGCCCGGTAACCTGCTGGCCGTGGCGGCCGGTGCAATTACCACCTTCGCTCTGGCACCTTTCAACATCTGGCCGCTGGCTTTGCTCGCGGTCGGTTTGTTCTACGCCGGTTTGCGTGAGCTGAGCCCGCGTCAGGCGCTCGGCCGTGGCTGGTGCTTCGGCTTCGGCCTGTTCGGTGCCGGCACCAGTTGGATCTATTACAGCATTCATCATTTCGGTGGTGCTTCGGTGTTGCTCGCCGGGTTCCTGATGCTGCTGTTCACCGCGGCGATTGCCTGGTTCTTCGCCCTGCCCGCGTGGCTGTGGGCGCGCTGGTTGCGGCGTAACGAAGCACCGCTGGCAGATGCCTTGGCCTTTGCTGCGCTGTGGGTCGGCCAGGAAGCGTTTCGCGGCTGGTTCCTTACCGGTTTCCCGTGGCTTTATTCCGGTTACAGCCAGCTCGACGGCCCGCTGGCCGGGCTCGCTCCGGTGGGCGGCATGTGGCTGGTATCGTTTGTTCTGGCACTTACCGCAGCGCTGATCTACAACGCGTCGCGCTTGTTGCAGGCGCGACGCAAGGGTTTCATCGCGGCTGGTGTGGTACTTCTGGCGGGGCCTTGGGTAGCAGGCATCGCCCTCAAAGGCCACGCGTGGACCAGCCCGTCCGGCGCACCGCTGACCGTGGCCGCAATTCAGGGCAACGTCGCGCAGAGCATGAAATGGGACCCGGCCGAGCTCAACGCGCAACTGGCGCTGTACCGTGATCTGAGTTTCCGCTCCAAACCGGTCGATCTGCTGATCTGGCCGGAAACCGCCGTGCCGGTGTTGAAGGAGTCCGCCGAGGGCTACCTGACGATGATGGGCAACTTCGCCGCCGAGCGTAAATCAGCGTTGATCACCGGTGTGCCGATCCGCCAGACCGTGCATCACGAACGGCGCTTCTTCAACGGCATCACCGTGGTCGGCGAAGGCGACGGTACTTACCTGAAGCAGAAACTGGTGCCGTTCGGCGAGTACGTGCCGTTGCAGGACCTGTTGCGCGGCTTGATCGCGTTCTTCGACCTGCCGATGTCGGACTTCGCTCGCGGCCCGTCGGATCAAGCGCTCTTGCAGGCCAAGGGTTACCAGATCGCACCGTTTATCTGCTACGAAGTGGTCTATCCGGAATTCGCCGCTGGCCTGTCGGCACGCAGTGATCTGTTGCTGACGATCAGCAACGACACCTGGTTCGGCACGTCCATCGGCCCGCTGCAGCATTTGCAGATGGCGCAGATGCGCGCGCTGGAAGCCGGACGCTGGATGATCCGCGCGACCAACAACGGCGTTACCGGCCTGATCAATCCGTTCGGGCAGATCACCGAACAGATTCCGCAGTTCGAACAAGGCGTGTTGTATGGCGAAGTGGTGCCGATGCACGACCTGACGCCATATCTGCAATGGCGTTCGTGGCCGCTGATCGTGTTGTGCCTGCTGCTGTTTGGCTGGGCGCTGATGGCCAGCCGCATGTCGAAGACCCTCTGAGAAATGTGGCGAGGGGATTTATCCCCGCTGGAGTGCGCAGCAGTCTCCTCTTCTGAAGGTAAGAGAGGGGCCGCTACGCGCGCCATCGGGGATAAATCCCCTCGGCACAATGATCTTCAGCGGTAAAACAACGAATACCCTACCTGTCCCACCGCCTCATTGAGCAATTGCCCGCTCTGCCAGATCGACTTGAACTCCGGCAGCCAGCCGCCAAATGGCCGGGCGTTATCCGTACCGAGGAAACCCACCGGTGCCGGCACCACCTCAAAACCCGCCTGCTCAAAGCTCCACACCGCACGCGGCATGTGCCACGCCTGCGTCACCACGACAACCCGCTTGATCCCCTGCGGCAAGAGAATATCTGCCGTCATCTTCGCGTTCTCCCATGTGGTGCGGCTCTCGCCTTCCTGCCAGCGCACGCTCACGTCGAAGTCATCACGCAACGAATCCGCCATCAACTTCGCCTCGGTCGGGGGCGTGCCGTAATGCAGGCCGCCGCTGGTCAGAATCGGCAGGCCCGAGGCCTTGGCCATGCGTGCGGCGTAACGCTGACGCTCAAGGCCGACGCCGGTCGGCTGGTCTTCGCCCCAGGCCAGATCACCGCGCTCACGCCCCGAGCCCAGCACCACAATCGCATCGGCGCGTTGCGCCAGCGTCGCCCATTCCTGCCGCGCCAGCGGCGGCTCTCGTTCCAGCGCCTTGGCGCTCCACTGCACGACCACCGGCAGGCTCATCAGCCACAGGCCGCCAAAGCCGAGGGCAAAACACACACCCGCCAGACGCGGCCGCGAGCGGCGCAGCCACCAGGCGGCCAGCAACAGCAGCAAAAGAATGCCGGGCGGCAGTAAAAGTTGTTTGATGAAATAGCGAAAGGGCATCGGGCATCTCCAAAGATGCCCGAAGCCTAAGAGTGTTGATTACGCGTTACAACCAGTAGGCCGGATCCGGTTGCAAAAGATCCGTTTCATGACCTGCCATGCGCTTACTTGGCCTGCACAGAACGCACCTTGCCGGTGTCTCTGCGCGGCGCCTTGTCCTTGAGCCAGATGACCTTGGCCGAATGTGCTGCATCGAGCTGCTTCACTGCTTGAGACAGGCATCCCTGCGTTTCACGTTCACTGCGATCCAGATAGGCCTTGACCAGTTTGAACTCGGCGGGACTCAAGCCACGCAATTCCAGTTCCAGGGGGCGCTCGTCGCGCAGCCGGTCAGCGGTTTTCACGGCGTCCAGCGCCATGCCCAGACGATCGATCAACCTTTCATACAACTCGGGTTTCGTTACGTTCTTTTTCCGTTGCTCCACCATCCCTCACCTCATTGAAGATAAGACTCACTCCCCAATTAGAGCTTAGCTTCGCTGCACGAACCGGCTACACGCCGCGACCAACGGCCCTCGTCGTCCAAAAGCTCGGGCAAACAGCTGTAATCAGGGTTTCCCTCGGCCAAGCGCGGTCATGTATGCTACGGCGCTTCCTGTCATTCCACTTCCAGCGCAGCCGGGCCATCCCGTATGCCGCCGTCGAAGAGGATTAGGCCACCCCTATCCAGTACAAAAGTAGCCATGCACGAACAATATCAGCCACGTGAGATCGAAGCCGCCGCCCAGTCGTTCTGGGATGAGCAAAAGTCCTTTGAAGTCAGTGAACAGCCAGGCAAGGAAACCTACTACTGCCTGTCGATGTTCCCTTACCCCAGCGGCAAGCTGCACATGGGCCACGTGCGCAACTACACCATTGGCGACGTGATCTCGCGCTACCAGCGCATGCAGGGCAAAAATGTTCTGCAGCCCATGGGTTGGGATGCGTTCGGCATGCCGGCGGAAAACGCCGCAATGAAAAACAACGTAGCGCCCGCCAAGTGGACCTACGAGAACATCGCCTACATGAAGTCGCAGCTGCGCAGCCTCGGCCTCGCGGTGGACTGGTCCCGTGAAGTGACCACCTGCAAGCCGGACTACTACCGCTGGGAACAATGGCTGTTCACCCGCCTGTTCGAAAAAGGCGTGATCTACCGTAAAAACGGCACCGTGAACTGGGACCCGGTCGACCAGACCGTTCTGGCCAACGAGCAAGTCATCGACGGCCGTGGCTGGCGCTCCGGCGCGCTGATCGAAAAGCGCGAAATCCCGATGTACTACTTCAAGATCACCGCTTACGCCGACGAGCTGCTGGAAAGCCTCGACGAACTGACTGGCTGGCCGGAACAGGTCAAGACCATGCAGCGCAACTGGATCGGCAAGTCCCGTGGCATGGAAGTGCAGTTCCCGTACAACGTCGATTCGATCGGCGAAGCCGGCACCCTGAAAGTCTTCACCACTCGTCCGGACACCCTGATGGGCGCGACCTACGTCGCCGTCGCAGCCGAGCACCCGCTGGCCACCCTGGCCGCGCAGAACAATCCCGAGCTGCAAGCGTTCATCGCTGAATGCAAGGGCGGCAGCGTTGCCGAAGCAGACGTCGCCACTCAGGAAAAGAAAGGCCTGCCGACCGGCCTGTTCGTCGAGCACCCGCTGACCGGCGAGAAGCTGCCGGTGTGGGTCGCCAACTACGTGCTGATGCACTACGGCGACGGCGCAGTCATGGCGGTGCCGGCGCACGACGAGCGCGATTTCGAATTCGCTCACAAGTACAACCTGCCGGTGAAATCGGTGGTGCGCACCAGTTCCGGTGACACCAACCCGGCGCCGTGGCTGGACGCCTATGGCGAGCACGGCACGCTGATCAACTCCGGTGAGTTCGACGGTCTCGACTTCGCCGGCGCGTTCGACGCCATGGAAGTGGCCCTGATCAAGAAAGAGCTGGGCGCCTCGCGCACCCAGTTCCGCCTGCGCGACTGGGGCATCAGCCGCCAGCGCTACTGGGGCTGCCCGATCCCGATCATCCACTGCGCCACCTGCGGCGACGTGCCGGTGCCGGAAGATCAACTGCCGGTCGTATTGCCGGAAGACGTGGTGCCGGACGGCGCCGGTTCGCCGCTGGCGCGCATGCCCGAGTTCTATGAGTGCAGCTGCCCGAAATGCGGCGCGCCGGCCAAACGTGAAACCGACACCATGGACACCTTCGTCGAGTCGTCGTGGTACTACGCCCGCTACGCCTCGCCGCACTTCGAGGGCGGTTTGGTGGAGAAATCCGCAGCCGATCACTGGCTGCCGGTGGATCAGTACATCGGTGGTATCGAACACGCCATTCTGCACCTGCTCTACGCGCGCTTCTTCCACAAGTTGATGCGCGACGAAGGTCTGGTCAGCTCCAACGAGCCGTTCAAGAACCTGCTGACCCAGGGCATGGTGATCGCCGAGACCTACTATCGTCGCGAAGCCAACGGTGCTTACACCTGGTTCAACCCGGCAGACGTGGAACTTGAGCGTGACAGCAAAGCCAAGGTCATCAGCGCCAAGCTGAAATCCGACGGCCTGCCGGTGGAAATCGGCGGTACCGAGAAGATGGCCAAGTCGAAGAACAACGGCGTCGACCCGCAGTCGATGATCGACCAGTTCGGTGCCGACACCTGCCGCCTGTTCATGATGTTCGCCTCGCCGCCTGACATGAGCGCGGAATGGTCCGATTCCGGCGTTGAAGGTTCGCACCGTTTCCTCAAGCGCGTCTGGCGTCTGGCGCAAGCCCACGTCACCCAGGGCCTGCCGGGCAAACTGGATATCGCCGCTCTGAACGACGAACAGAAAACCGTGCGTCGTGCGATTCACCTGGCGATCAAGCAGGCCAGCCATGACGTCGGCCAGAACCACAAATTCAACACCGCCATCGCTCAGGTGATGACGCTGATGAACGTGCTGGAAAAAGCCGCCCAAGGCACCGAACAGGACCGCGCGCTGCTGCACGAAGGCCTGGAAGCGGTGACCCTGCTGCTGGCGCCGATCACCCCGCACATCAGCCACGAACTGTGGAAGCAGTTGGGTCACGCCGATGCGGTGATCGATGCAGGCTGGCCGGCCGTGGACGAAAGTGCCTTGGTGCAGGACAACCTGACCTTGGTCATTCAGGTCAACGGCAAGCTGCGCGGGCAGATCGAAATGCCGGCCAGCGCCACCCGCGAAGAGATCGAAGCCGCTGCACGCATCAACGAAAACGTGCTGCGTTTCGTCGACGGCCTGACCATTCGCAAAGTGATCGTGGTGCCGGGCAAACTGGTCAACATCGTCGCCAGCTAAATTGGATCGGCTGCCAGGCTCGCCTGGCAGCCAGTAAAACCTTTCGGGCCGCAGAGTCGGCTCACCTGGTTTCAAGGGGAGCAACACAATGATCAAACGCAATCTGCTGGTGATGGGCCTCGCCGTTCTGCTGAGCGCCTGCGGTTTCCAGTTGCGTGGTACCGGCACCAACGAACTGTCGATCAAGGAAATCGACCTGAGCGCGCGTAACGCTTATGGCGAAACCGTAAGACAGCTGCGTCAGACGCTGGAGTCCAGCGGCGTCAAGGTCTACACAGGCGCGCCGTACAAGCTGTATCTGGCTGACGAACAGGAAAGCCAGCGCATTCTCAGCTATGCCGGTGCCGGGCGCACAGGCGAGTATCAGGTCAACACTGTGCTGAGCTATGACATCCGCGGCGACAAAGACCTGTCCCTGCTTAGCGACAAGCTCGAAGTGCAGAAGGTGTTCATTCACGACGGCAACAACCTCGTCGGCTCCGATCAGGAAGCCAACGACGCCCGTCATGAAATCCGTCGCGAGCTGGTGCAGCGCATGATGCTGCGCCTGTCGCAGCTGACCCCGGGCCAGTTGCAGCAACTGCAGCAAACCGCCAACGACCGCGCCAAGGCTGAAGCCGATGCGCTGGAAGCGGCGCAGAAGGCTGAGGCGGAAACTCCGCGTCAGTCGCCGCTCGAAATCCCGCAGCAGTAAGACGGTCGGGGCGCTCAGGCGCCCCGCTCGCCCTTCTTTATGAAGCTCGCACCCGCGCAACTCGGCAAACACCTGCAAGGCGCACTCGCGCCGGTCTACATCATCAGCGGCGATGATCCGTTGCTGTGTCAGGAAGCCGCCGACGCCATCCGCACCGCTGCCCGTCAGCAAGGTTTCGACGAACGCCAAGTGTTCGCCGCAGACGCCAATTTCGATTGGGGTACGTTGTTGCAGGCCGGCGCAAGCATGTCGCTGTTCGCCGAAAAACGCCTGCTGGAACTGCGCCTGCCGTCCGGTAAACCTGGCGACAAAGGCGCCGCTGCGCTGATCGAATACTGCTCACGCCCCGCTGAAGACACTGTCCTGCTGATCAGCTTGCCGAAGCTCGATGGCAGCGCGCAGAAAACCAAGTGGGGCAAGGCACTGGTCGAAGGCCAACAGACCCAGTTTGTGCAGATCTGGCCGGTGGATGCCAATCAGCTGCCGAGCTGGATTCGTCAGCGCCTGTCCCAGGCAGGCTTGTCGGCCAGTCAGGACGCCGTCGAATTGATTGCCGCGCGTGTCGAAGGCAACCTGCTCGCCGCCGCCCAGGAAATCGAAAAGCTCAAGTTGATGGCCGAAGGTGGGCAGATCACCGTTGAAACCGTGCAGGCCGCCGTGGCCGACAGTGCCCGGTTTGACGTGTTCGGCCTGACCGACGCGGTGCTCAACGGCGAACCGGCCCACGCCTTGCGCATGCTTGAGGGCCTGCGCGGCGAAGGCGTCGAACCGCCGGTGATCCTCTGGGCACTGGCGCGGGAGTTGCGCCTGCTGGCCAACATTTCCCTGCAATACAGCCAGGGCACGCCACTGGACAAGTGTTTCAGCCAGTCGAAACCGCCGGTCTGGGACAAGCGCAAGCCGCTGATGAGCAAGGCTTTGCAACGCTACTCGGCGCAACGCTGGGCGCAATTGCTGCTCGAAGCGCAGCGTATCGATGCGCAGATCAAGGGCCAGGCGGCGGGTTCGCCGTGGATGAGCTTGAGTCGTCTGGCGTTGTTGATGGCTGGCCAGCGCCTGACACTTCCTGCCGAATAACCTGTTTCCCGCATAACGGCCATTCGCGAGCAAGCTCGCTCCCACATTGAAAAGCATTCCAAATGTGGGAGCGAGCTTGCTCGCGAAAGCGCCAGAACATTCCTACACAACAGGCACTGGACAGACGCCCAACATCGGCAGATTATTTGCCGCGCCAAACCCACTCAATCCAGAGAACCCTCATGAGCAAAAAGCCAGCAAAGCATGGCCCCAACAAGGCCAAATCCATCGTCGCCCAGCCCTTGTTCCGCAGCCGCCAGGAACGACCCGCCAAGGGCAAAGGCAGCTACCGCCGCGAAGCCTTCCGGTCTGACAACCGGGAGGCTTTTTACTTTCTGGCTGCCTGAAGCGCACTACCCCTCGCTCATGTTAAGGTCTGCACCTGATTCGTTTCCCCTGGAACTGTGCATGCCCCCAAGTCTTTCCCGTCGTTGGCCCGTGCGCCAATTGATCGCTGCCTCCAGCTTCATTCTGCTTGTCGCCTGCGCGGAAAAACCCACCGCCGCCGATGCACAACCGCTTCAAGCCGCCCCGGTTACCACGGCCCCAGCGATCATTCCGCCGGTAGTGCCGTCCGCCGACCCGCTCGATATTCAACCGACCCAGACCTTTGCCGAATGGCAGGCGGGCTTCCGCAAGGACGCCCTCGCCGCCGGGATTCGCCCCGAGCTGTTCGATCAGGCATTTGCCAACATCAGCTTCGACGCCAGCGTGATCCGTGCCGATCGCAGTCAGCCGGAGTTTTCCCGCCCGGTGTGGGAATACCTCGATGGTGCGCTGTCACCACTGCGCGTCCGCAAGGGCCAGGCGTTGATCAACCAGTACGCTGACATTCTGCAAAGCATCGAGCAGCGCTATGGCGTTGATCGCCAGGCGCTGGTGTCGGTGTGGGGCATGGAAAGCAATTTCGGTCAGTTTCAGGGCAGCAAGTCGGTGATCAACTCGCTGGCCACCCTTGCCTACGAAGGCCGTCGTCCTGGCTTTGCTCACGCGCAATTGATTGCCGCCCTTCAGATTCTGCAACAGGGCGATATCACCCCGGAGAAAATGCTCGGCTCCTGGGCCGGCGCGATGGGCCAGACCCAGTTCATTCCGACCACTTACAACACCCACGCCGTGGACTTTGACGGTGACGGTCGCCGCGACATCTGGGGCAGCCCGGCCGATGCGCTGGCCTCGACCGCGCATTACCTGCAAAGCTCGGGCTGGCAACGCGGCCAGCCGTGGGGTTTTGAAGTGCAATTGCCGAGCGGCTTCAACTACACCCTGGCCGATGGCGCGATTCGCAAAAGCGTCGCCGAATGGCGGCAACTGGGTGTGAACCTGCCAAACGGCGCGCAGGTGCCAGCCGGATCCGAACAACTGTCCGCCGCCCTGCTGCTGCCGGCCGGTTATCGCGGCCCGGCGTTCCTGATCCTCGACAACTTCCGGGCGATTCTCAAGTACAACAATTCGTCGTCGTATGCGCTGGCGGTGAGCCTGTTGTCCGAGCGCTTTGAAGGCGCGGGCCTGATCAATGGCGACTGGCCGAAAGATGATCTGCCGCTGAGCCGCACCGAGCGCATCGAACTGCAGACGCTATTGAGCGCGCGTAATTATGACGCCGGCACGGCGGACGGGATTATCGGCGCCAATACCCGCAAGGCCATTCGCAGTGCCCAGCAGGCGCTGGGCTGGCCGGCGGATGGCTATCCGACGCACAAGTTGCTTGAGAGCCTGCGCAACCAATAGAAAGACCGCCGTATGGCGGATATCGCTTTCGCGAGCAGGCTCGCTCCCACAGTTGACCGTATTCCAATGTGGGAGCGAGCCTGCTCGCGAAGACTGACTGTCAGGCAATAACCGTTTCAGCCTTGATCACCACATCCTGCTCCAGCAGCAACTCCTGCTTCCCCGCATCCAGGCGCACCAGCGCGCCCAACGGCAGTGTCAGGTTCGGGTCGCAATGGCCACTGCGCCAGCCCGACAACACCGGAATTCGCAACGGCTCAAAGGTTTGCTTGAGCAGACGATTCAGCGCGTCGACCTCCACCCCGGCTATATCACCGACCAGCACACCGCGCAGTCTGGCCAGCTTGCCGGCCAGACGCATCTGGGTCAGCAGCCGATCAATGCGATACAGCGGCTCGTTGATGTCTTCGATAAACAGAATCACCCCTTCGACATCAATCTCGTAGGGCGTGCCGAGGGTTGCAGCAATCATCGCCAGATTACCGCCGAGCAAACGCCCGTGAGCGATGCCCGGTTCGACGGTGGATAACGGATAAGCCGCCGGATGGCTCAGCACACTCCCTGACTTCATTTGCCCGCGCAGCATAGCGAAGAATGATGTAACGGTCGGCGGCTCCTTGTCGCCTAGCAGGTCGGCATTGAGCAGCGGGCCGTGAAAGGTCACAAACCCGGCGTAGCGACTGATGGCCAGGTGCAGCGCGGTGACGTCGCTATAGCCGACAAACGGCTTGGCATGCCGGCTGAGCAGGTCGTAATCGATTCGGTCCAGCAGACGCGGCGTGCCGTAGCCGCCGCGCAGGCAAATGATCGCGTCGACTTCGGGGTCAGCGAACGCCGCGTGCAGATCGCGCAGGCGTACGTCGTCACTGCCGGCGAGGTAGCCGTCCTTCTCATAGACACCCGGAAACACCTTCAGCCCATAGCCGCGCGCGCGCATCCATTGCAGCGCTTTTTCAGTATCGAGGGCGCCGGGGCCGGCAGGCGCGATGACGCCAATCGTCCCTTCGGAGGGCAGCGCCGGTACGGCTCGGTGGGCAATCAGGGTGTGGCTCGGTCGAACGGTCATCCTTGGGCTCCAGCGGTAAAGTCATGCGCACACAGTAGTCAGCTGAAGAGACAAACAAAAGCCCCTTGTCTCAGGCAAAAAAATGCCCGCCGAGGAACCGTCCTCGGCGGGCATTTTTACATCAGCAGTGAATCAGGAACCCAGCAGCTCGGCCTTGACCAGCTTCGCCTGCTCGTCGGCATGGTACGAAGAACGTACCAGCGGGCCCGAAGCGACGTTCTTGAAGCCCATCTTGTAACCTTCTTCGGCGAACCAGGCGAAGGTGTCCGGGTGCACGAAACGCTGCACCGGCAAGTGACTGCGCGACGGTTGCAGGTATTGACCGAGGGTCAGCATGTCGATGTCGTGTTCGCGCATGCGCTTCATGACTTCGATGACTTCCTCGTCGGTCTCGCCCAGACCCAGCATCAGGCCGGACTTGGTCGGGATATGCGGCATCATCTGCTTGAAGCGTTGCAGCAGGGTCAGCGACCACTGGTAATCCGAGCCCGGACGCGCAGCCTTGTACAGGCGCGGCACGGTTTCCAGGTTGTGGTTGAACACATCCGGCGGCTCGGCGGCGGTGATTTCCAGGGCGATGTCCATGCGGCCACGGTAGTCCGGGACCAGGGTCTCGAGCTGAACGTTCGGCGACAGTTTGCGGATTTCGCGGATGCAGTCGGCAAAGTGCTGGGCACCGCCGTCACGCAGGTCGTCACGGTCAACCGACGTGATCACCACGTATTTGAGCTTGAGGTCGGCGATGGCGATGGCCAGGCTTTCCGGCTCGTTGACGTCCAGTGGCTTCGGACGACCGTGGCCAACGTCGCAGAACGGGCAGCGACGGGTGCAGATGTCGCCCATGATCATGAAGGTCGCAGTGCCGCCGGAGAAGCATTCGCCGAGGTTCGGGCAGGACGCTTCTTCGCAGACACTGTGCAGCTTGTGCTTGCGCAGCAGGCTCTTGATGCGGTCGACTTCCGGCGAAACCGGGATGCGCACGCGGATCCAGTCGGGTTTCTTCGGCAGTTCGGTGGTCGGAATGATCTTGACCGGGATGCGTGCAACCTTCTCGGCGCCGCGCAGCTTGACGCCGGCTTCAACCTTGGGACGCGGGGCCGGGCGCTCGGTCACGTCGAGCGTCGGGATCATGGTTTGCACTGCATCAGTAGTCATATCAGTCGATTCCGCCCGTGAGGGTCGTCTGCTCAGCATAGTCGAGGTGTTTGACGAGCTGCGCGCGCAGCCGGGCACTTACCTCGGCAAATTCAATCGATCCTGCGTGATCGCTCAGCTGGGTCATGGCCAGCCCGGCGTAGCCGCAGGGATTAATCCGTCGAAACGGTTCCAGGTTCATATCCACGTTCAGGGCCAGGCCATGAAAGGAACAACCGTGGCGAATGCGCAAACCCAGAGAAGCGATTTTCGCTCCATCGACGTATACGCCGGGAGCATCTGGCTTGGCGGCGGCGGTGACGCCGTAGCTGGCCAGCAGTTCGATCAGGCAGGCTTCCATGCGGCTGACCAGATCACGCACGCCGAAACCCAGCTTGCGTACATCCAGTAACAGATAAGCCACCAGTTGCCCGGGGCCATGATAAGTCACTTGGCCGCCACGATCGACCTGCACCACCGGAATATCTCCCGGCAGCAACAGGTGTTCGGCCTTGCCGGCCTGGCCCTGGGTGAACACCGGCGGGTGTTCGACGAGCCAGATTTCGTCGGCGGCAGCAGTGCCGCGCTCATTGGTGAAACGTTGCATGGCATGCCAGACCGGCTCGTAAGCCATCTGGCCCAGCTCGCGAAAGCCCAGCGTGCCGTGCATCACAACACCATGTGCACGAAGCCGGTCGCCCGCAGTTCGCTGTTGATGTTGTACAGCTGATCCTGATCGGTGGCGACGATGTGCAGCTGGATGGTGGTGTACTTACCGGTGCTGCTCTGACGCTCGTCGATGCGCTCGTCATTAATGGTCGCGTGTTTCTTGACGATCTCGATGATCTCGTCCTTGCGGCCGACGCCCGTATCGCTGATCACCTTGATCGGGTAATCAGTCTGGGGAAATTCGATCTTTGGCGCCTGTACTTCGGTATCGGTCATGGCGTAACGGCCTCTATAGCGCAAGCCGTGGTAACGCACATGGCCCCGCACCGGATCGGGGCGGGGCCATGCAGGTCAACACAAAATCAGTTGAACAAGCCGTAGAAGAATAGACGGATGCTATCCCACATGCGGCGGAAGATACCACCCTCCTCGACGCCGTCCAGAGCGATCAGGTCAGCGCTGTGCACCACCTTGTCTTCCAGTTTGACTTCGACTTTACCGATCACGTCGCCCTTGGCGATTGGCGCAACCAGTTGCGGGTTCATGGTCATGCTGGCAGCGAGCTTCTTCAGCTGGCCTTTTGGCAGAGTCATGGTCAGGTCTTGCGCCAGGCCGGCCTTGACTTGGCTGGTGGTGCCTTTCCATACCGGCGCCTGCGCCAGCTCAGTGCCCTTCTGATAGAAGGTCTGGGTTTCGAAGAAGCGGAAACCGTAGGTCAGCAGCTTCTGGGTTTCAGCCGCGCGGGCCACTTCGCTGTTGGTGCCGAACACCACGGCGATCAGGCGCTGGCCATCACGTACAGCCGAAGACACCATGCAGTAGCCGGCTTCATCGGTGTGGCCGGTTTTCAGACCGTCAACGGTCTTGTCGCGCCACAGCAGCAGGTTGCGGTTAGGCTGCTTGATGCCGTTCCAGAAGAACTCTTTCTGCGAGTAGATCGCATAGTGAGCCGGGTCTTCGTGGATGATCGCACGGGCCAGTATCGCCATGTCGTGCGCCGACGAGTAGTGCTCAGGGTTTGGCAGACCGGTCGGGTTCATGAAGTGGGTATTGGTCATGCCCAGTTCGGTGACGGTCTTGTTCATCAGGTCGGCGAAGGCGTCTTCGCTGCCGGCGATGTGCTCGGCCAGGGCGACGCTGGCGTCGTTACCGGACTGGATGATGATGCCGTGCAGCAAGTCGCTGACAGTGACCTGCGAACCGACCTTGATGAACATCCGCGAACCGCCGGTGCGCCAGGCATTTTCGCTGACGGTCACCGGATCGTTTTCACCGATCTGGCCGCGACGGATTTCCAGGGTCGCGATGTACGCGGTCATCAGCTTGGTCAGGCTGGCCGGTGGCAGACGCTGGTCGCCGTTGTTTTCGACCAGCACGTTGCCGCTGCTGGCATCCATCAGAACATAGGCCTTGGCGGCCAGTTGTGGTGGCGACGGCATCATCTCGGCCGCGAAGGCGGCTGGCGAGAGGAGCAGCGGGACTAGCAGACACAGGCGTTTGGCAAAGGTGGTGATGTTCATCCGTCTCTCGAAATCGCTAATGGAAACTTGCCCGAAGGCAAAACTTATTCAGACAGCCTTCTAACGGGCCATCGCGTATTCAGTTGCTCACTCCAGTCACCCTTGCCGGGCTTTTGTTCTTCGACGAGCCAACAACCTGGTTCACCCCCCGAATACCGCAAGTGAACCGTCAATCAAGGTCTACGTGTTACTCGGTGACCACGCTGGGCGAACCCAGATTGGCCAGCCGCACACTGTTCTGCACCTGGGCGATCTCACCCGGCGAGCCGATCGGCCCCAGGCGTACCCGGTGCAGGGTCTGCTGATTGCGCACGATCGAGCTGATGAACACCGGCGCGCTCACCATCCCGCTGAGCTTCGACCTCAGCAGCTCGGCAGCGTCCGGGTTGGCGAACGCGCCCACCTGCAGATACTGGCCAGACGCTGGTGCAGAAGCGTTTTTTTTTGCATCGATCTGCACGGGCACCACGGCCGCGGCGTGTTGCTGCGGCGGCGGTGTCCATTGCTCGACGGTGCCGGCCGAAGCCGTAATCACTGGCGCGCTATTCTGCGCCACTTGCGGCTCGTTGAGCATCAGCGGCGCCGGACGGCCCTTGGCCGCCCACCACTGCTGCGGATCGATGCCTTCGACCTTGACCCGCGCGGTGCCGGTTTCGGCATAGCCGAGCTTCTTCGCCGCTGCGTAGGACAAGTCGATGATGCGATCGGAGTAGAACGGCCCACGGTCGTTGACGCGCAGGATCACGGTCTTGTTGTTGTCCAGGTTGGTCACCCGAACGTAACTTGGCAGCGGCAAGGTCTTGTGCGCGGCACTCATGCCGTACAGGTCATACACTTCGCCGTTGGCGGTGTTCTGACCATGAAACTTGGTGCCGTACCAGGACGCCGTGCCCGAAGCCACGTAGGTCTTGGATTCCTGCAACGGAAAATAGGTCTTGCCCAGCACGGTGTACGGATTGGCCTTGTACGGGCCGGTGTGCAGGGTCGGTGTCGCATCCGGGATGCGCGAAACATCGACATCCCACCACGGCGCGCCGTCTTTGTGCGCGCGGTTGATGTCCAGGCCCGGTTGGGCGCGGACAGCGGTGGACGGGGTTTTCTGCGTCGGCGTACGGCTGGTCGTGCAACTGGCGACCAGAACTGCCAACGCAGCGAAAGCCACCAGCTTCAGGGGTTTATTGTTAGGCAATGCCTGCATTACTTGACGCCCCGTGCTTGTACCAGCTGTTCAGACAGTTGATGTACGGCCATGGCGTACATCACGCTGCGGTTATAACGCGTGATCGCGTAGAAATTCTGCAGGCCCATCCAGTATTCAGGGCCGTTGTCGCCTTCGAGGCGAAATGCGGTAACCGGCATATCATCGCGCAGCGCATCATGACTTGACCAGCCCAGCCCCCGCAACTCTGCGACCGTCTTCACTGGTTCGATACCGGTGGTCAGGCCTTCATCGGCCTGCTCGCCGCGCACATCGGCGCGGCTGACCACCGGCTCGCCGGCGACCCAGCCGTGGCGCTTGAAGTAGCTGGCGACGCTGCCAATGGCATCGTCCGGGTTGTTCCAGATATTGATGTGGCCATCACCGTCGAAGTCCACCGCGTAGGCGCGAAAGCTGCTCGGCATGAACTGCGGCAGGCCCATGGCCCCGGCGTACGAGCCTTTCAGGGTCAGCGGGTCGACCTGCTCTTCACGGGCCAGCAGGAGGAACTCACGCAGTTCCTTGCGGAAAAATTCGGCACGGGGAGGATAGTCGAAGCCGAGGGTCGATAAGGCATCGATCACGCGGAAATTACCGGTATTACGTCCGAAAAAGGTCTCGACGCCGATGATCGACACGATCACTTGTGCCGGCACGCCGTATTCCTGCTCGGCACGGGCCAGGGTCGCCTCATGCTGACGCCAGAAGTCGACACCCCGGGCGATACGCGCGTCAGTGATGAACATCGGGCGATATTCATTCCACTGCTTGACCCGTTCGGCGGGTCTGGAGATGGCGTCGAGAATCGACTGCTTGCGTTGCGCCTCGCGGAACACACCCATCAGTTGTTCACCGGCGAAACCGTAGTCGCGGGTCATTTCGCCGACGAATTCGGCCACCTGCGGCGAGCCTTCATAGTCGCCGGCCAGCGCTTCCTGCACGCTCCCCAGCAGGCCCATCAGGCCAACCAGCGGCGCGCATCGAGTCGCCCAGCCACGCATTACTTGCATTGCACTCTTCACCTTATTCAAACCTGTGCGATCCACTTGCGATGGGTATGGACCGACATCAAAACCCCAAACGCTGACAGCAGCGTCACCAGCGAAGTTCCTCCGTAGCTAATGAACGGCAACGGCACCCCCACGACCGGCAACAGGCCACTGACCATACCGATGTTGACGAAAACGTAAACAAAAAAAGTCATGGTCAACGCGCCGGCGAGCAATTTGCCGAACAGCGTTTGCGCCTGAGCGGTGATCACCAGCCCGCGACCGATCAACAACAGATAGATCAGCAGCAGCGCGCAAATCCCCACCAGACCGAACTCTTCGCCAAGCACAGCAATGATGAAGTCGGTGTGGCTTTCCGGGAGAAAGTCCAGGTGTGACTGGGTGCCGAGCAGCCAGCCTTTGCCGAATACGCCACCGGAACCGATTGCGGCTTTGGACTGAATGATGTTCCAGCCGGTACCGAGCGGGTCGCTTTCCGGGTCGAGGAAAGTCAGGACCCGCTGCTTCTGATAGTCGTGCATGACGAAGAACCACATCGCCACCGACACCGGCACCGCCGCCGCCAGCACGCTGAGAATCCAGCGCCAGCGCAGGCCGCCCATGAACAGGACGAAGGCGCCACCGGCGAGAATCAGCAGCGAGGTACCGAGATCCGGCTGGCGCACGATCAGAATGAACGGCACGCCAATCAGCATCAGGCTGATGCCGACGTGCTTGAGCTGCGGCGGCAGCGTGCGTTTGGACAGGTACCAGGCGATGGTTGCCGGCATCAGGATCTTCATGAATTCCGAGGGCTGGAAGCGGATCACCCCGGGGATGTTGATCCAGCGGGTGGCGCCCATGGCGTTGTGGCCCATGATGTCGACGACGATCAGCAATATCACGCCGATCACGTAACCGAGCGGCACCCAGCGGGCCATGAAACGCGGCTCGAACTGGGCGATGACAATCATCGCCACCAGGCCGATGCCGAAGGATGTGGCCTGCTTGCCGAGCAGCTCCCAGCTCTTGCCGCTGGCCGAATACAGCACGAACAGGCTGCCGGCGGCGAGAATCAGCAACAGGATCAACAGCGGGCCATCGATATGCAGTCTTTGCAGCAACGTCGCGCGGCGACGCATCACATCCTCGCTGGAGAGCATGCGATCGAAATTATTCATCACGGGCCGGGGCCTCCGCAGTGATTGGGCTGGCGTACTCGGCTTTCAGGTGGCCATCCTGGTCGAGCAACCAGGCGTCCATGACCTGGCGCACCACTGGCGCGGCAACGCCGGAACCGGACTCACCGTTCTCGACCATAACCGACACGACGATTTTCGGATCATCGGCCGGGGCGAAGCCGACGAACAGGGCGTGGTCGCGGTGGCGTTCCTGGACCTTGGAGCGGTCGTATTTCTCGCCCTGCTTGATCGCCACCACCTGCGCGGTACCGGACTTGCCGGCGATGCGGTATTGCGCGCCGATCGCCGCTTTGCGCGCGGTACCACGGGCACCGTGCATCACCTGCTGCATGCCGTGGTTGACCTTGTTCCAGTCGGACGGGTCGCGCAGGACGATGTTCGGCATCGGGTTTTCATCCACCGGTTTCACCCCGTCGAGAGACTTGGCCAAGTGCGGACGATTCCAGATGCCTTTGTTGGCCACCAGCGCCGTGGCCTGGGCCAGTTGCAGCGGCGTCGACTGCATGTAGCCCTGGCCGATCCCGAGAATCAGGGTTTCGCCGGGGAACCACGCCTGTTTGCGCGTTGCGCGTTTCCATTCGCGCGACGGCATCAGGCCCGGGGATTCTTCGAACATGTCCAGCGAGACCTTCTGGCCGATGCCGAACTTGTTCATATAGGTCGACAGCCGATCGATGCCGAGCTTGTGCGCGAGGTCATAGAAGTAGGTGTCGTTGGACCGCATGATCGCCGTGTCGAGGTCGACGAAGCCGTCACCGGTACGGTTCCAGTTGCGATACTTGTGGTCGTAGTTGGGCAGCATGTAATAGCCCGGGTCGAACACCCGGCTCGAAGCCGTGACTACGCCAGCGTCGAGACCGGCAATTGCGACCGCCGGTTTGATCGTCGAGCCCGGCGGATACAGACCACGCAGCACGCGGTTGAACAGTGGCCGGTCGATGGAATCACGCAACTCGGCGTAGGCCTTGAAGCTGATGCCGGTGACGAACAGGTTGGGGTCGAAACTCGGCTGACTGACCATCGCCAGCACTTCGCCGGTCTTCGGATCGAGCGCCACCACCGCACCACGACGCCCACCCAGTGCGGCCTCGGCGGCTTCCTGCAACTTGATGTCGAGGCTCAGGACGATGTCCTTGCCGGGAATCGGATCGGTGCGCTTGAGCACGCGCAATACGCGGCCACGGGCGTTGGTCTCGACTTCCTCGTAACCGACCTGACCGTGCAATTCCGGCTCGTAGAAACGCTCGATGCCAGTCTTGCCGATATGGTGGGTGCCGCTGTAGTTGACCGGATCCAGCGACTTCAGCTCTTTCTCGTTGATCCGCCCCATGTAGCCCACCGAATGCGCAAAGTGCGCGCCCTGCGGGTAATGCCGGACCAGTTGCGCGACCACTTCCACCCCGGGCAGGCGGAACTGGTTCACCGCAATCCGGGCGATCTGCTCTTCGGTCAGCTCGAACAGGATCGGCACCGGCTCGAACGGCCGGCGCCCCTGCCGCATGCGTTTTTCGAAGATCACCCGGTCCTCGGGCGTCAGCTCCAGCACCTCGACGATGACATCGAGCACCTGCTGCCAGTCGCCGGAGCGCTCGCGGGTCATGCTCAGGCTGAAGCTCGGCCGGTTGTCGGCCACGACTACGCCATTGCGGTCGAAAATCAGCCCGCGCGTCGGCGGAATCGGCTGCACATGGACGCGGTTATTTTCCGACAGGGTCGAGTGGTACTCGTACTGGATCACCTGCAGGTAATACAGACGCGCGATCAACACACAGATCAGCGCCACAATCACGATCGCACCGAACACGACACGGCTGCGCACCAGACGGGCGTCCTTTTCGTGGTCCTTGATGCGGATCGGCTGAGACATGAGGGCAGGCTTACTTGTGGTAAGGGTGGCCGGACAACACGGTCCAGGCACGGTACAACTGTTCGCCGATCAGGATCCGCACCAGCGGGTGCGGCAAGGTCAGCGGCGACAATGACCAACGCTGGTCAGCGCGGGCACAGACTTCCGGTGCCAGCCCTTCCGGGCCGCCGACCATGAAGTTGACCGTGCGCGAATCCAGGCGCCAGCGATCGAGTTCGACCGCCAGTTGCTCGGTGCTCCACGGCTTGCCGTGAACCTCCAGCGTGACGATCCGCTCGTTGTGCCCGACCTTGGCCAGCATGGCTTCGCCTTCCTGGCGGATGAAACGGGCCACGTCGGCATTCTTGCCACGGGTGTTGAGCGGAATTTCCACCAGTTCCAGCGCCAGCTCGGACGGAAGACGCTTGGCATATTCATGCCAGCCTTCTTCCACCCACTTGGGCATGCGTGAACCGACGGCGATCAGGCGCAGTCGCACAGCGATCCCTTAGAACTGGTCTTTGTTGAGCTTGGTGAAATGCTCGTGGGTGTTTTCCGGGCTGTGGTGCTTGGCATCGGCCGCACGGCTTTGCTCGGCACCGGCCCACAGGCGCTCCAGGTCGTAGAACTGACGCGCCGAGGCAGTCATCATGTGCACGATCACCAGATCGAGGTCGAGCAGAACCCAGTCGCTGTCGCCCTTGCCTTCTTCGCCCAGTGGCTTGGCGCCCTGCTTCTTCACTTCCTCGCGGACCTTGTCCAGCATCGCGTTGATCTGGCGATTGGAGGTACCGGTGGCGATGATCATGTAGTCAGTGATGCTCTGCTTGTCGCGCACATCAATGATCTGGATGTCCTGGGCCTTGACGTCTTCCAGCGCAGCGACGGCAATCTTGACCAGTTCGTCGCCCTTGAGCGGCTCGTTGGTGTTGACGGCTTCCGGCAGTGGTGCGCTCTTGAACGTGCCTTTGCGCTTTACTTTCGGTAGATCTTTATCAGTCATATGTAACTCGTTTTGCTCATGTATTCGGCGGCTTGGGGATACGGTGATCCGTATCAGTGAAGCACGCCTTGTTCAGTTCGACGCACGATACAGACCGTGCGCATCGATGTAGGCCAGGACCGCGTCGGGCACCAGGAAACGTACCGACTTACCGCTGGCCAGCAGTTGACGGATCTGGGTGGCGGAAACCGCGAGCGGTGTCTGCCAGACGAATGCAATCTGTCCGCTCGGCCCTTTCAGGGCCAGCGGGTCGCTCACCGAACGCGCTGCCAGCAGGTTGCGCAAGGCATCCGGCGGTTCGCTGTCGGCGTCCGGGCGCTGTAGCACCAGGATGTGGCAATGCTGGAGCAACTCTTCCCAGCGGTGCCAAGTGGGCAGGCCGCAAAATGCGTCCCAGCCCAAAAGCAGAAAAACCTGGGTCTCGGCGGGCATCTCTGCGCGCAGCGACTCCAGGGTATCGATGGTCCAGGACGGTTTGTCCCGCTGCAATTCGCGGGCGTCCACCACCAGCGGCGGCAATCCGGCCACCGCGCACTCGACCATCGCCAGCCGATCCTGCGCCGACACCTGCGGCGTCCCGCGATGTGGCGGGCGCGCGTTCGGCATCAGGCGCAACTCATCCAGCGCCAGCGCTTCGACAACTTCCAGCGCGCCACGCAAATGGCCGATGTGCACCGGGTCGAACGTACCGCCCAGCACGCCAATGCGTTGCGGGCGCGACTCGCTGCCGGTGTGCGGCGCTGTCAGGTCGAGGTCGGTCAAGTCAGACCGTCGCCTGGCCGCGCAACTGGCCATCACCGACCACGATGTACTTCTCGCAGGTCAGCCCCTCGAGCCCGACCGGGCCGCGGGCGTGCAGCTTATCAGTAGAAATGCCGATCTCGGCACCCAATCCGTATTCAAATCCATCGGCAAAGCAGGTCGGCGTGTTGATCATCACCGAGGCCGAGTCGACTTCCGCCACGAACCGGCGGGTGTCGGCGAGGTTTTCGCTGACGATCGAGTCGGTGTGATGGGAGCCGTAGTGGTTGATGTGTTCGATCGCCTGCTCCAGACCGTCGACCACGCGGATCGACAGAATCGGCGCCAGGTACTCGGTGTGCCAGTCGTCTTCGCTGGCCGCGACCGCTTCGATGATCGCCCGGGTGCGCTCGCAACCGCGCAGCTCGACGCCTTTGTCGCGGAACTGCGTGGCCATCGACGGCAGGAAATCCCTGGCAACAGCTTGATCGACCAGCAGGGTTTCCATCGCGCCGCAGATGCCATAACGGTAGGTCTTGGCGTTGAAAGCGATGCGCTGGGCTTTGGCCAGATCGGCGTGTTCGCTGACGTAAACGTGGCAGATGCCGTCCAGATGCTTGATCACCGGCACGCGGGCATCGCGGCTGATGCGTTCGATCAGGCCACGACCGCCACGGGGCACGATGACGTCGACGTATTCCGGCATGCTGATCAGCGCGCCGACGGCGGCACGGTCAGTGGTTTCGACCACTTGCACCACAGCGGCGGGCAGTTCGGCTTCGGCCAGACCGCGCTGGATGCACGCGGCAATCGCGCGATTGGAATGAATCGCCTCGGAGCCGCCGCGCAGGATGGTCGCGTTGCCGGACTTCAGGCACAGGCTGGCGGCATCGATGGTCACGTTCGGACGGGATTCGTAGATGATTCCGATCACGCCCAGCGGTACACGCATCTTGCCGACCTGAATGCCCGACGGACGGAAGCTCATGTCGCGGATCGCGCCGACCGGATCCGCCAGTGCAGCGACCTGACGCAAGCCGACGATCATGCCGTCGATGCGTGCAGGGGTCAGTTCCAGACGTTCCAGCAGCGCCGGCTCCAGACCGTTGGCGCGACCGGCAGCCAGATCCAGCTCATTGGCAGCGGCCAGCTCGGCGCGCGCAGCGTCCAGAGCATTGGCGGCAGCCTGCAAGGCGCGGTTTTTCTGCGCGGTGCTGGCGCGACCGATGACCTTGGAGGCAGCGCGGGCGGCGCGACCCAATCGGGTCATGTAGTCAAGAACGGACTCAGTCATGGTCTGCTGGGGTCTTGGCAAAGAGGAAAGCGGCAGATTATAGCTGTCGCGTCCCGGGACTAACAGCGGTGACGGGCGGATGGTCGAAATGAGCTGCGTTTGCCCGTCGTTCAGACGTAATTAAGCTCAGCGTTGTTATCATCACGACCTCTTGAGCCTGGATAAACCTTGCCCATCATGACCAACGTGCCCCTTTGCCCCGAGTCCGCGCGCCTGCCCGTGGGCCTGCCGGACAGTTTTTTCGACCGCGACGCCCAGGTTCTGGCGCAGGCGCTGCTCGGCAAAGTCATCCGCCATCGCGTCGGTGATCTGTGGCTGAGTGCGCGAATCATCGAGACTGAAGCCTATTACTTCGCGGAAAAAGGCAGTCATGCCTCGCTCGGTTACACAGAAAAGCGTAAGGCTTTGTTTCTGGATGGCGGCCACATCTATATGTACTACGCCCGCGGCGGTGATTCGCTGAACTTCAGTGCGCAAGGTCCGGGCAATGCCGTGCTGATCAAATCCGCCTATCCGTGGGTCGACGAGGTCAGCGGCCCGGCGAGTCTGGCGCAGATGCTGCTGAACAATCCCGATGCCCAGGGCCGACCGCGGCCGACGCAGAAGCTCTGCGCCGGGCAGACGTTGTTGTGCAAGGCATTGGGCTTAAAAGTACCGATGTGGGACGCCAAGCGTTTCGATCATGAATTGCTGCTGGTCGAAGATACGGGGCCGGCACCCTCGCAGATTATTCAAACCACCCGGCTGGGCATTCCGCTGGGCCGTGATGAACACCTGATGTATCGCTTCGTTGACGCTGCGTATGCGCAATGGTGCACGCGGAACCCGCTGCGACGGGGTCAGGTCGAAGGCCGGGATTATTTCCTTCTGTAAACGCTTACCCCTGTAGGAGCTGCCGCAGGCTGCGATCTTTTGATTCTGCTTTAAAGAAACAAGATCAAAAGATCGCAGCCTGCGGCAGCTCCTACCGGAATCATCAATAGTCTGGAGTTTTTCTGTATGGGCCCATGGCTCGATAGCATCACCGGATGGCTCGGCGCCAATCCGCAGTGGCTGGCCGCAGCGGTGTTCATCGTGGCGTGCGTGGAATGTCTGGCGATCGCCGGGCTGATCGTGCCGGGCACGGTGCTGCTGTTTGCCGTGGCGGTGCTGGCCGGCAGCGGCGCGCTGTCATTGAGCGAAACGCTGCTGCTGGGCTTTCTTGGCGGCATTCTTGGCGACCTGATTTCCTACTTCCTCGGCCGCCATTTCCACCAGAACATCCGCCGCCTCCCCGGGCTACGCCATCATCCGGAATGGATGGCCGGCGCCGAGTCGTACTTCCAGCGCTATGGCATCGCCAGCCTGCTGGTCGGGCGTTTCATCGGCCCGCTGCGGCCGATGCTGCCGATGGTCGCCGGGATGTGCGACATGCCCTTCCCGCGTTTCTTCGCCGTCAGCCTGCTGGCCGCTGCGGGCTGGAGCCTGGCTTATCTATTGCCGGGCTGGGCCACGGGCGCGGCGTTCCGCCTGCCATTGCCTGAAGGTTTCTGGCTCGAAGCCGGAATTGTCGCGGCCAGCATCGCGGTGATGGTCGGCCTGAGCGTCAACAGCAGCGTGCGTCGTCATCGTCGGGCGACGATCTGGATCGGCGGCATGAGCCTGTTGATCCTGATCGGGCTGTTTATCGGCTATCCATACCTCACCGCGCTCGACAACGGTGTGATGACTCTGGTGCAGGAGCATCGCCAGCCAGCGCTGGACGAAATCGCCGTGACGCTGACCCTGATCGGCGAATTCCGCAACATGCTGCTGTTCAGCGCCCTGCTCGTCATATTGCTGTTGCTGTGCAAGCAGTGGCGCCAGGCAGTGTTCGCGGGCGCCACCATGCTGATCACCGCCATGGCCAACACCGGCACCAAGTATTTTTTCGCCCGGGTACGCCCGGAAGTGCTCAGCGATCCACTGACCACCTACAGCATGCCCAGCGGCCACGCTTCTGGCGCGTTCGCTCTGTTCCTGACGCTGGGTGTCCTGGCCGGACGCGGGCAGCCGCCACGCATGCGCCTGACCTGGCTGCTGATTGCCTGCATCCCGGCATTCTCCATTGCTTTGTCGCGGGTCTATCTCGGCGCGCACTGGCCAACCGACATATTGGCCGGTGCAATGCTGGCCAGCTGCGTCTGCGCCGCGATGCTGTGGTCAAACCAGCGGCAGGCGCCGCTCAACGCCATGCCTTTCAAGATCTGGTGGCTGATCCTGCCGTCCATGGTCGCGCTGTTCGGATTCTTCGTTATGCGCCACTTGCCACATACATTGTTGCGTTACGCCTACTAAAACAGGCAATTTACAAGCGACATTTCTTATACGCCGCTCTTTCGGAACATTCCGACAAGAGCGGCGCTTGCAACCTACGCAAACTTCCTCCCTCCCGGTTAACTTTCCTGGTTATAAAACCGACATTTCCGCATTCTCGATCGACGCAAAACTAGCGTTACATATTCAAGTTGAAACATGCCTGCTCAGTGTTTCGCGCTTTTGAAAAACCGTTAGATTGATGGGCCCGACTCGGACATTTGCTGGCTATCCATATTTATTCAAACCACGCATTGAAGTTCTGCCGAGTCATACAACAATCCATTTTTTATCGAGTCTTTCATGAGTCCAAAAATACCCCGCAAGACGTCAGTCACAACGACGCATCAAACTGATGCAAACGTACCAACGCCACATCGACCCATGTTTGATGTCAGCAGCATTGAAATATCGCCAAGAGCCGGCATCCCCGATCTTGCGCTGCACAGTAGCAACTTCGACAGCGCCCTTGCCGATGCAAATCCGCGGTTACCAGCGGTTGAAATCTTTCAGTTACCGGCACACAGCGCCTATCGCTCGGAACATTCCACTTCAATAAACGATTACTGGTTATCGGAGACCTTTGTGCGTGGAATGCAGCCTGCCGACAATGATGGATTTCGCTGGATCGTTGGCAGAAAGTTCGCAGACGTCGAATATCAGGGAGCTGTGCAAACCACGCATGTGGGTGAGGATGAAACCGGCGCATTGCGCAGCAAGTTACTCACCGAGCGCGTTCCCTCCGGACCGCGCCTGTACAAAAACGCAGACAGCCCCACCTGGCGCCTGACCGAACAACCCGCGCCAAAGCGACCGCGCCTCGCCCCCGTGACAACACCCATCAATCAAAGTCGTTACAGCCCATCCTGGCGTTCGCCGGATGCTCAGGGCTATTACGAAATGAATCCGCTATTTGGCTCACGCAAAGACGACATGCTGTTCGCCTTCCGGGATTCATATGGCAATTACATAGCGGTTGATCCTCCAGCGGGTGGATTCGCAGCGTCGCCGCTCCACCTCAAACAGTGGACCGATCATGAGATATGGCAGCTATATGGGCTACAGGGCGAGGACATCGCGCGCTTTCGTGTCCAAGCCCAGGCCACCGGCACGCCGCCACAGTGGGCACACCCCACAACCACGGAAAATCCGCGGACCGATCTGCTGCGCGACTCGTTGCGCTGGCTGCACCCGCAGATGGGCTTTGCCGAGCGCGAAGCCTTTCTGCAATCGTTCAATCTGCTGCCCAGGCAACTGTCGCGTTTGCAGCAGGAAATGGCCAGCCATCTGACGCTCCCGGCGTGGGCACTGGCGCACAAGCGCTTGCTGGAGGACGTCAGCAACCCGCAACGCTTCGACCAGTTTGCCGCCGATGCGCTCGAGCAGCTCAACCTCAAGCGCAATGCCCGCCACGATTGGTACGACGCAGAAAACAGCCTGACCCCCGAGGTGCGCGAAGCGCTGTTGAAACAGCTCGGTTATCTGCGCAACAAGAACAACTGCCTGTACCGCACGGACATTCCGGCGCTGTTTCGCGGTGACGAGCGCACGCCGTTCGAGCTGGCGAACGACGGCACCATGCTGCCGCGCTATCACCACGAACCCGGCGCGACCACACACAAGCCGATCAGCGCGACGTTCAGTCTCCAGGCAGGACAGGGATATGCCCGCGCCCCCGATCCCGAATACCTGCGTTTCAACAGCCAGACCCATAAATACCCGGGACGCGACACGGGCGACAGCGGTTCGGAAAGCGGCGCAAGCGACGCCAGTGATACACCGAGTGACTCCTCGTCAGACTGGTCGGATCCTGACAGCCCTGTGGCATGGGATCACGAACGCGGCTACCGGTCCACGCGCACACGGCAGACGGAAATGTTTCTCTACGCACTCGACACGCGCGATCTGGAGGTCGTCCCCCACGAAGAAAACATGATGTTCAATTCCGCTGCGCGTGACACCCCGCCGACCTGGTTCCCCTCCGACGATTTCGAAGGGCTGATCTCGGTCACGCGCAGCGGAGTTTCAGCCGAGCGTGTCTGGTTACTGAACACAGACCTGACCAAGGGCGCCAGGGTCGAAGACATCAAAGAGCAGGCTGGGGCAAACGCTGATCGCATCGAAGCGGCCACCCATGCCGGGCACTCCAACCGGTTCGAATACGACCAGTTGATCGACCAGGTGGAGGCGGCGGGCCTGCCGATACTCAGGCTCTCAGGCAACAAGGACGAGTTTGCCCATGACATCGCCTGGCCCGAACTTCAAATGCTCAAGTAAAGCCGCCAGGGAAACCGGCTCCTCATGCACACCATTAAAGGATTAATACGTGTCGAAACTCATCGTTCCCGCGGCTCATGTCGCCCACGTGCGCGCGCTTCAAGTTACCCCCATAGACGCCTCGGCCAATGCCCATACGCCGTCCACACCCATGCCCGATCGAGCGGACGTGCCAGGCGAGGTGCCTGACAGCCCCCCATCCCTTCGCCAGACTCTGAAGGCAATCGACAAACACCTGGGCCCACTGCGTATCGGCGAGGTCGTGATCAGTCGGGTCGAGTTGCAAGCGCTGGGGGCGACCGTCGACGGTCAACCTGTCAGTCCGGCGAATGCCAACATGAAGCGCGTGGATCAGGCTTTTCTGGACGGACTCCATTTGGAGTCCGCAAAGGTACAGTCCCGCTTGCAAGCTGTGGACTTTCCCGACAATGACATGGCGGCACTGCTGTTCTATGAGATTGCCTGCAAGCGCTCGGTCGATGCCGGCCCATTGTTCGTCAGTGATACGCCGCTGGTTTCGGGCAGCGCCATGGATCGTCTCAACAAATTGGGCAAGGCTGCGCAAAAGCTGGAAATCCACCGGGCGGACGCGATCGAACACGCGCCCGGCTGGATCAACAAGACCAAAAGCTATTTGATGAGCGGCGCAGGAGTCGGCATGCAAGCCTTCGGCATCTACAGCGGCTACATGGCCCTGACCGATGCGATCAAAAAAGGCGAGGCGCTGGAAATGCTCTACTACGGCGGATCCATCGCCGCAGAACTCGGCTCGCTGATCATCGAGCGGGGTCTGGCCAGAACCGGCCAGGCGATGCTGACTCAGGGCAGCAACGTCCTGAGGGGTTTTGCGCTGACCTCGATCGGCAAATACATGAGCCGTGGCGCGGGAATGTTCGCCAGCGCGATCACCTTGCCGTTCGACATTGTCGACGCGATCAAATCGTTCAACGCCGCCGCCGCGTCATCGGGCAAAGAAGCTCAGGACCATTATTTCAGCGCTGCCCTGAGTGTAGCGGGCGCTGGCATCAGCCTGGTGCTGGGCGTCGCCGCGCTGGCCGGTTTCGGCAGTGTTGCCGGCCCGCTCGGCCTCGCGGCTGCCGCACTGCTCATCTCCGGTTCATTGATCTATCAAGCCGCCAGGGTCGTCGACCAGATCGATGATTACATCGAACTGACAACACTCGAGCGTCTGCGCTCGGGATGGTTCGCTTTTACCGGCAAGGAACTGGACGCCGAAGTGATGGATCGCTTCAAGCTGTCCAGGCTTTCCAGTGACTACGAAAAACAGCTCGAACTGTCGGCCAAAGACATGCTTGCCGGCGCTTACAGCGACTCCATCGCCCAAGTGGTCAATGGCGCGTTTCGCGCCGAATTGCGCCCTGTCGAACTATGGCGTTACCAGTGGGACGAAAGCGTCGGGCAGCTGCCGTTCAGACTCGACAGCCAGGCGGTGATCGTTGGCGGCGACGATATCATCGATGCAAGCCATGGATTACCCGACAACCTCAAGGGCGTTGTCAACGGCAGTGCAGGCGAAGGCAAAGGCGTGTTCTGGCGCCTGGGCGACGGCAATGACCGTGTCACTGGCGTCAAGGCGCAGCCCAACCTGTTTACCTACCGCCAGGGACACAAGGCGCTCAGCGGTGGCGACAAAAACGATGCGTTCTATCAGCAGGTCGCTGACGAGGAACTGGATCGGCTGACCAAACCACCGCACATCAATGTGCTGGATGGCGGCGACGGTAGCGATACGTTTGCGTTTGAAGGCCAGCGGCCGGCCACTGATACACGATACATCGGCCATCGGATTGACCTGCCGAGCGGCAAGGTCACGCTGCGTGGTCTGGACCCGGAAGGCCCAGGCATTGAAGTCGCGCACCTGACATCGTTCGAGAACGTTTCGACGCTGCGCAAAGGCAGCAGCCACGTCATCGGCAGTTCCGAGGCCAACCAGATCTCCGCCCATGGCCATGATCGCGTCAGCGCCGGTGCCGGCAACGACACGATTGCCATCTATGGCCTCGAATGTCACGTGGACGGCGGTAGCGGCGTCGATCGCTATTACATCGCTCACACCAACGCACGCACGACAATTACCGAGGACAGCGCGCATTCGAGCGTGATCGAATTGGGCTGGCCGCACGCGGTGATTCAGCGCTGGCAGATCATCGGCACCTCGCTGGTGATCAATTCCTTGCGCGGCAAGGACGGCGACGACCCAGACCACGTGCTGACCCTGGAAAACGTCTATCGAATGGTCGAAGGCCAGCGTCGGTTGCATAACGATCGATGGCTGTTCCGCACCCAGGATGGCTACGAACTGCTGGCTCAGCTCCCTCAGGAACCAGGTCCAGCGCTGAGTCAGGACATCGATGTCGCCGTGACCGTCATTGGTCAGCCCGCCCCTGCCCCGGCGATCGTCAATGGCGGTACGGTGACGATCGACAATCAGAGCCTGGGCCGACATTTTGTCACCCGTACTCAGCGCGAGGTCGAGTTCGTCATCGCACGCAGCGCCACCAGGCCGCGCAGCGTTTTTCTGGACTACGGCGACGACGAAATCATCGACGTCGAGCTCAGCTATGCCGTCCAGGTGCGCAAAGGCGTTTCGGGCAATACTCACCTGACCTACAAAGACTTCTGCCTGTCGCTGCGGTTGCCGGCAAAAGTGCTGGCATTCAAGGGCGTGATTCAACCGATCGCTGCCGCCACCGGGTACAGCGGGCGCAACAGCCTCAAAGTGACCACGCCGCAATTGGCGCAAGACATCGTTGTGGTCATGCGGGACGGAGTGTCCTATCGCCTGCAACTGCCGCACCTGGACTACGAAGAGGACGCCAACAACCCCGGCGCACGACAGGTCAGCACTCGAAGCTGGCTGAAACGGCGCAACGGCAAATACCCGTTCACCCGGCCCGCCATCAGTGAGAAGCCGCTGCTGACCGATCGACCCAGCAAAATCGTCATCGAATCCCGGGCGCATACCGGCATTTATCTGCTTGAGGGTCATAGCGCGACGTACGACATCTACCTGGCCAGCAACTGCATCGTGCGCCTGGCCACACCTGGGGCTGCGGCAAAAACGGCCAACGCCTCAAGCTGGAATCTGTACACCAGGACAATGGACGAAACCGTCACTCGCGACGAAATCCAATTGCAGGACAACCGCTTGCGCATCGCCAGCGTGACTGTCCAATTGCCGGATATCGGCGATGACACACCGGTGGAATCGGTCAGCGTGGCAACCACCGCCGGCAATCTCTATCAAGTCTCGCTGCTGTTCGAGATGTTGCAGCTGTACGTGATCAATGCCCAAGGCTACGCCAGCGTCGATGCGCTGTTGGCCGAAATCGAGCAACACCGGCAGCGCAACGAGTTGGCAGCGCGGGTCTACGTGACTCACATCGGCTACCAGCCCGACACAGTGGGCACGCTGGTTTACAACTCGGTAAACCGCCACTGGAGCCTGCTGACTGATCGGCAGACACGCGTCAAACGCGAAGACCTGTTCATTCCCGTCAACATCAACTGACCGCGCGCTGCCGGTTTCAACAACGTGCCGGGATGGACCTGAGCTCCATTCCGGCACTTGATCACCTCGGCCAATGACTGGCCGGGTTCACTACATGGAATGACCTTTATGCGCCAGAAACCCGGGACACTTCGCCCATTACCGACACCGGAAACGCCGGGCACCTCGACCTCCCGCCCGATCAGCCTGGATCGTCCCATCGATCTGGATGCACGCTTGCCTGGCCGCGTCAGGCCGGACGGCTCGCTCACATCGCCGGACATTCTTGCCCGCGGTCCTCACGGCAGTCACGCCAGCCCGGAACCCGTGATAACGGTGAGCCGGATCCTTGATGCGCAGAGGCCTACTCAGCGGTCTGCCATGTCGCCGCTGGAGCCTTACCTGCAAGACATCGACGGGACTCTACGCCCGGATGCAGACGGCCTGAAAGAATACAAGGGGCGCAAGTTCGCAGACATCGCCAACGACGACGGATCGGCCGCAGGGCAGACGGTGATAGTGGCGTACCACGATCTGATCAAAGCCTGGCGCGCCAGATTGCCCAGTGAACGGACGCCATCGGGACCGCCTCTTTATCGAGTCGCGGACACTGATTTGTGGAGTTTGAACAAGCCCATCGAAGAGTACCCGCCCGACCGCTACAGCCTGTATGAGTTGGCCAAGCCGCGTTCCGAGCCGGTGCCGAACGAACAAGGTTATTACGCGGTACACGAATGGGCGGAAAATCCCTATGAAGGGCAAGTGAATACACGGCTGAATGTCGGCTTCGCATTCAAGGGCAAATACGGCCGCCTGATCAAGGCAGACCCGAGCGCAGCACGCGCGGATGCCGCCTTGCCGTTGAAGCTGGCGCACTGGACCGATGGCGAACTATGGGATGTGTACAGCCTGCGCGGCGCAGAAACTCTTGCCTTTCGTACCGAGGCCGAGGCCATCGGGGGCCGGCCGGGCTGGGCAAGACGCAGAGATATCAAAAGTCACTACAAATTCCTTCTGGATTCCATGAAATGGTCCCACCCGCAAAAGACTCGCAGTGAGTGCGCCGAGCTTTTGCGCACCTACAATCTCAGCACCGCGCAACAAAAACGCTTGCGTCCGGACATGGAAAACGGCTTTCCCGCATGGGCCGAACAGCACAAAAGCCTGACCCGAAATGTGCAGGATGCCAAACGCTTCGAACAGATTGCCGAAGAGCTTGGCCCCATCAGTCTGAGACTGCGGCAAGAAGGTGAAAGCATCGAGGGTGACTTGCCGCCTGTCCAACAGCGTTACGAAGCAGACTTTCTGCAAAGCTATCTGGAACATGCCGGCTACATGCGCAACAAGCATGATTATCTTTACCGTACGGATATCCCGGCAATGTTCCGCGCCGATTTGCGCACCCCCTTCGAACTGGCGCGGGACAAACGTTTGGTGAAGTTGCGGGGCAACCCTTCCGACTCGACAACCCGGCATGCCTTGAGCTCGACGTTTTCATTGGGCAACGGCATTCAATACCTGCGTTTTGATTACTACTCCAACCCTCGGCACTACAACAGCCAGGCCAATCGCTATCCGGGGCATTTTTCCGACAGTGACTCATCCAGCGGAAATCGACACAGTTCGGGTGAAGAGTCAGACACCTCATTTGAAATGGATAATTCGCGCGATTATCCGTTGCTGCGACGCAAACAGACACATGGTTTCCTGTATGTCATCGACACCCGCGGCATCGAAGTGGTCCCACGGGTGGAAAACCTTTACCTGAACAACAGGGATTTTGATGGCGACAGCCACGAAGGACGTATTTCCATGCCCACGCGGGGCATCAGTGCCGAGCGGATATGGCTGGTGCGCTCGGACCTGAGTCGGGCGGCAAGAGTCGAGGATGTTTTCAGGAAGGCCGGAGGCGATGCCGCGGATATCGAGGAGCACACTTGGGCTGGGGGCAATCACAACAATTCATACGATCAGTTGATCGATCGCGTAGCTGCCTCCAAGGGCCCCATAGTGAGGTTGCCCAAGGGCAGGAAAACATGCTCCAACGATATAGTCTGGCCTGTTGCTGAACATCATCGGCCGTGAAATCCAGACGCCATTCGATAACGAATGGCGTCTGTCCTTCAATTGCGGCGTTGCGCTATTTGAGCACGCTGATCACAAACCGTGCCGGTTTTGGATTGAAGGCGTTATGTCCTGTCCCGTTGGGGTTCGCGTCGAGGAATTTGCTCATGCCATCGCTTACCTGACGATACAGCGGTTTATCTTTCGGCTCGCTGTTCAATTCGATATAAGCCGGGCCGGATGCGATATTGCTTAAAGAAGCCTTGGCCACGCCGTAGGTACTGATTGAATAGAGTTGTGCCGGAGCGCTGGTGCTGACCAGCAAATTGTGTGTCTTGTCTTCGATGAATAATCGCGCACCGTCAAACACGCCCGGATGTATCACTTGGATTGCGTAAAAGTTACCTTCAGGAACAAACCTCAACAGCAATGGAGCATCGTCCTCATTGTCAGCCAGGGTGATAAGGGCGGATGTCCGCGAGTCGGCCAACCCCACTTCAGCATCGAGTTTTTCGCCTTGAGTTATGCGCTTGTGGCGCAGGGTCTGTTGCAGGCGTTGCTGATTAAGAACTACCGGAAGACCGTCCAGATAAAGATTGGCGCTGAAGCTTTCATTGTTTACTTTTGCCAAAGACATAGAACTACCCATTGGTAAACACTCTGCTGTCATGTTCAAGACAGCGACAGAAAAGTTGAAAAAGGAAAAGGATCAGATAGCGACTGTGGCTGTTGCCGACATTCGCAGAACATCGCCATCCGGAATGTTTTCGGCTTTTCGTTTCCGCCGGGCCATTACCATGCGATCCGCATAAATCGCTGCCGCCTCAATGACGTGGCCAGCGTTATGATCAGTACCGGCATGCTTCAAGATATACTTGCCAGCAATATCGTCCCAGAATGCCCGTTCATCTTCATATAAAGTCATGACTTATCCTTGTTGTTTTCAAGTTGTTCGCATCCTGCGAGCAACTTGAAATTAAGACAAAGACAAAAGCGAAACAATACTGGCAGGCAGCTTGAGTTGATTCAAAGTGAAACTAGGCGAACAGTTCGCCCTGCAGTTCATCGAGTAATGCCTGGATCGCATCCAGCCGTTGCTGTGGGTCGTCGAGTTGCAGCAGATCGATCTTGTCCTCTTCGGCAAAAGGCAACAGATAGGCAAGCTGATTGGCCAACGACTGTTGCCCGGCGGCTTCGGTGCCCATGTTCAACGCCTCGACCATCGGGTGTTCGGCCAGCGCCTTGAGCAGCGCGACCAGGTCGGCGTCCTCGTCCTGCAACGGTTGCTCGGGCTCATCGTCCAGCCATTCGACGTCAGCGACAATCAACTGATCGCGCTGCATTTCGGTGCGCAACACCGTGAAACGCCGCCCGCCTTGCACGCGAATGCCGAGCAAGCCGTTGTCCTGTTGCTCGAAATCGGTGATCCGCGCCTCGCAACCGACCATTGCGAAACCTTCTGGTGCCACACCGACTTCGCTGCCCTCAAGGATGCACACCACCCCGAAGCCGACGCCCTGTTTCATGCAGCGGCCGATCATGTCGAGGTAGCGCGCCTCGAAGATCTGCAGATCGAGGTTGCAGCCGGGGAACAGCACCGTGTTCAGCGGAAAAAGCGGCAGACTCATAGACATTTCCTTACACCACCATCGACACCGCCAACGGCAGGAACACCGCCGTGGCCACGCCCATCAAACTCATTGCCAGCGCGGCGAACGCGCCGCACTCGTCGTTTTCCTGCATCGCCACCGCCGTGCCGACCGCATGCGCGGTCATGCCCAGCGCCATGCCGCGCGCTTCGGGGCTGTGCACGCCGAGGCGGGTCAGCAGCGCCGGGCCGAAGATCGCGCCAATCACCCCGGTGATCAGCACGAACACCGCGGCCAGCGCCGCCACGCCGCCGATCTGCTCGGCGACCAGCATGGCGATCGGCGAGGTCACCGATTTCGGCGCCATGGTCATCAGGATCATGTGATCGGCACCGAACCACCAGCCCAGCGCCACGCCCATGCCCGTTGCGACCACCCCGCCTATCACCAGCGTAGTAAAAATCGGCCAGAACAATTGGCGAATGCGCCGCAGATTCAAATACAGCGGCACCGCCAGCGCCACCGTGGCCGGCCCCAGCAGAATGCTGAGGATCTCGGCGCTCTTGCGGTACTCCGCGTAAGTCAGGCCGCAGCCGACCAGCACACCGATCACCAACAACATGGAGACCAGCACCGGTTGCAGAAAGATCCAGCGGGTTTTCTCGAACGCCGCCAGCACCAGTTGATAGGCGCCGAGGGTGATGCCAATGCCGAACAACGGATGATGAATCACCGACGCCCACGCGCCTTGCCAGTCAAACAGCATCAGGACTCCTCCGCCGGCGGCGCGTGACGTTTGACCAGCCGCTGCATGAGCACGCCGGCAAAGGCCATCGACAGGATCAGCGAGACCACCAGCGCGCCGACAATCGCCCAGAAATCCGCAGCAATCGCCGTGGCATACACCATCACGCCCACCGCCGGCGGCACCAGCAGCAACGGCAGATAACGCAGCAGACTGCCCGCTGCCTGATTCAACGGCTCGCCGACTTCACCGCGAATGATCAGGAACACCAGCAACAGCAGCAGCCCGATGATCGGCCCCGGCAATATCGGCAACAGCAAGTGATTGAGCGCGGTGCCAAGCAATTGGAACAGCACCAGCAGGGTCAGGCCACGTAACAACATCCGACATCTCCGTCTTACATTTTCAGCCAGCAGGGGCTCGGCATTATAAGCATGCCGGCGCTATGGACCGGCATTCGCCAAAAGCATGGTCGGTTGACCTGAGCAAATCGCCATGATGATCTACAGTGGTTCGCAGGCCGGTCAAATCCGCCCCCTGAAAAACTATAAAACCGATGAACCCAAGGAGAGTCTCAATGCCCTATGTTCCCGTTGCAGAGCTCAAAGATTATGTCGGCAAGGAACTTGGACGTTCCGAATGGCTCACCATCGATCAGGAGCGCATCAACCTGTTCGCCGAAGCCACCGGTGATTTTCAGTTCATTCACGTCGATCCGGTCAAAGCCGCGCAAACGCCGTTTGGCAGCACGATTGCCCATGGTTTCCTGTCGCTGTCGCTGATGCCGAAACTGATGGAAGACATCCTCGTGCTGCCCGAAGGCGTGAAGATGGTCGTCAACTATGGCCTGGACAGCGTGCGTTTCATCCAGCCGGTCAAGGTCAACTCGAAAGTCCGACTGAAGGTCGACATGGTCGAAGTCACCGAGAAAAAACCCGGCCAGTGGTTGCTCAAGGCTACCGCGACACTGGAGATAGAAGGCTCGGACAAACCGGCCTACATCGCCGAGCCGCTGTCACTCTGCTTCGTCTGATCATCCCGGATGCGAAGCAGCGCACGCTGTTTCGCGTCACGTCTGTATATATGCGACGCATAGCTGCGGCATACTCGGTCGCCTAATTGCCCGGATCCCGCTATGCGCTCAATCGCTCGACTTGCACCCCTTGCCCTGACCCTGATGCTCACCGCTTGCGGCGACGGCGAATCGCTGTTGCCGCCGGATGCGCGCCTGCCCGATGGCGGACGCTATCGCGGTGAACTGGTCGACGGCTTGCTGCAAGGTCAGGGCCGCGTCGACTACCCCAACGGCAGCTGGTACGCCGGAGAGTTCGACAAGGGTCAGTGGCACGGGCAGGGCGAATGGCATGGCAGCAACGGTGAGGTCTATCGCGGCCAGTTTCAGCAAGGTCTGTTCGATGGTCAGGGCAGCCTGAGCACCAACGCCAGCAGTTACACCGGTGGCTTCAAGCAGGGCCGGCGCGATGGCGAAGGTACGCTGAAAGAAAACGGCATGACCTATCGCGGCGAGTTCAAGGCTGACCAGTATTCCGGCCTCGGCCGTCTGGAAATGGACGACGGCAGCTCCTATCAAGGCCAGTTCGCCCACGGCAAACCCAACGGCGAAGGCCAGCGCGGCGATGCCAGCGGCAATTCGTTCAGCGGGCATTTCGTCAACGGTCAACTGGAAGGCAACGGCACCTACAACAGCGCCGACGGCGATATCTACGTCGGCGGCTTCAAGAACAATCAACTGCACGGCAAGGGCCGCTACGAGAACGCCGACGGCGACGTCTGGCTCGGCCAGTTCAAGGAAGGCGCGCTGACCGGCAAGGGCGAATTGATCGGCGCGGATGGCAGCCATTACATCGGTGTGTTCAATGACTGGCGTTTTACCGGCCAGGGCCGTTTGAACCTGGCCGATGGCAGCTTCTACATCGGCGGCTTCGACAACGACAGCTATTCGGGACGCGGTACTTTGGTGCTGACCGATGGCAGCGTGCTCAGCGGCACCTGGATCAACGGCCAACGCGTGCGCGACGCCGACGGCAAATTGCTCCCCGACACCCTCGAACTCGGTTTGCTCGCCCAGGGTCGGTTGCTGGACGACGCACTGGCGGCGATTCCCGCTTCGACTCCGGCAGTCGAGTTGTACACCCTGACCCTCGGTGGCGACGGCAAGCAAAGCGTGTTCCTGCGTGAATCCGACTACGTCGCCAACATGCTCAACACGCGCTTCGGCGCTTTCGGCCAGATTCGTCTGGTCAATCATCGCGATCATCTCGGCGACCGGCCGATGGCCACCCGGGAAAACCTGCGCCGCGCCGCGCAAGCCCTTGCCGAACGCAGCGGGCCGGAAGATCTGCTGTTCATTTATCTGACCAGCCACGGCACCGCCGAGCACGAACTGGTGCTCGATCAGCCGCGCATGGAACTGGCCGATCTGCCCGCCGATGAGCTCGCCGCGGTGCTCGCGCCGCTGAAGCATCGCGACAAGGTCATCGTGATTTCTTCGTGCTATTCCGGCGGTTTCATCCCGGCGCTGAAAGACGAACGCACGCTGATCATGACTGCCTCGCGCGCCGATCGGGTGTCGTTCGGTTGCTCGGAAGAAGCCAACTTCACTTATTTCGGCGAGGCGCTGTTCGCCCAGGCGCTGAACCAGACTGACGACCTTGAGCAGGCATTCAAACTGGCCAAGGCCACCGTTGCCGAACGCGAGCTGGCCGACGGCTTCGAAGCCTCGGAGCCGCAGATCTGGGCGCCGAAAACCGTGCTGTCGCACTGGCAACTGCTGCGTAAACAGCAGGCGCGCAAAGCTTTGCACAGCAGCGCATTGAACGACGCGGCGAAAAAAGGCAACTAAGCTGAACAGTATCAAGGGAGAGACACTATGTACTTGACGCCTCAGCACGTATTGCTTGCCGGAGCCACCGGACTGACCGGTGAACATCTGCTCGACCGTTTGCTCAACGAGCCAACCATTACCCGTGTCCTCGCCCCTTCGCGCCGGCCGCTGGCCGAGCATCCGCATCTGGAAAACCCGGTCGGTGACCCGCAGGCGTTTCTGCCGCAGCTCAGTGGCCGGGTCGATATCGCCTACTGCTGCCTCGGCACCACGATCAAGCAGGCCGGCTCCGAAGAAGCCTTTCGCGCAGTGGATCTGGACATGGTCGTGGCGTTCGCCAAGCGCGCCCGGGAGATGGGCGCGCGGCACCTGATCGTGATCAGCGCAATCGGCGCCGATCCGAATTCCTCGGTGTTCTACAACCGGGTCAAGGGTGAAATGGAACAGGCCCTGCGCGCGCAGAACTGGCCGCAACTGACCATTTGCCGACCTTCGCTGTTACTCGGCGAACGCACCGAACCGCGTCTGGTCGAGCAACTCGCCGGGCCGTTGTCAAAGCTGATTCCGGGCAAATACCACGGCATCGAAGCGTGCCAGTTGGCGCGAGCGATGTGGCGCCTGGCGTTGGAAGAACAGGATGGGGTGCGGGTGATCGAGTCGGATGAGCTGCGCAAGCTCGGCAAATAATCCATCCGCCCATGATGATCGTTCCCACGCTCTGCGTGGGAATGCAGCCATGGACGCTCTGCGTCCTGAAGAGCGTGACGCGGAGCGTCACAGGATGCGTTACCACGCAGAGCGTGGGAACGATCAGTCGCTACAATCCACAGAGGTTGTGCGCCCCCCCCCTACAATCCACCAGTCGCTTGAAAGCCTACGCCAATCACGGTGAGCAACGACAACGGCAACAACAGCGTGTCGAGCAACGCGCTGGCAGGCAGGTCCACTCCCGGATAGCTCGGCGCCTCGGCACCGAACCGGTCCATGGCGCAGCAGCCGCCGTTCAACGCATACAAATCCAGGCGCGTCCCGGCATACACCACCGGTGCGCCGGGTTTGGCTGCATCCAGCGTGCGCACGGTAGCGCATCCAGCCAATTGCAGCGCCAGCACAAGCACCAGCAGCTTATTCATCGCTGCTCAGGTGATGCTCGCCCCAGCGCGGCAGCATGTCCTGCGGGATGCCGAGCAGATTGAGAATCCGCGCCACAACGAAGTCGATCAGATCATCGATAGTCTGCGGCTGGTGATAGAAGCCCGGCGAGGCCGGCAGAATCGTCACGCCCAGATTCGACAGCTTGAGCATGTGCTCCAGATGAATGCTCGAGTACGGCGCCTCACGCGGCACCAGAATCAACTGACGGCGCTCTTTCAGGGTGACGTCCGCCGCGCGTTCGATCAGGTTGTTGCAGGCGCCGGTGGCAATCGCCGACAGCGTGCCGGTCGAGCACGGCACCACCACCATGGCTGCCGGCGCGCCGGAGCCGGAGGCTACCGGCGACATCCAGTCTTCCTTGCCATACACGCGAATCTGCCCGGCAGCCGCGCCGGTATATTCGGTCAGAAAGGCCTGCATCATCTGCGGCTTGTTCGGCAGGGACACGTCGGTCTCGGTGGCCATTACCAGTTGCGCAGCCTTGGAGATCAGGAAGTGCACTTCGCGATCCTCGCGCACCAGGCAATCGAGCAGGCGCAAACCGTACTGCGCGCCGGAGGCGCCGGTCATCGCCAGGGTGATGCGTTCCGGGCCGCCGGCCTGGGAAAAACTGTTCATTGCAGTGCCTCGGCGAGCTTGCCGTGCAGGCCGCCGAAGCCGCCGTTGCTCATGATCACCACGTGAGTGCCGGGCTGCGCCTGGCTCTTCACGCGTTCGATGATGCCTTCCAGGGAATCGCTGACGATTGACGGCACGGTGCACAGGGCAGCGGTCGCGCCAAGGTCCCAGCCGAGGTTGGCCGGGGCATACCAGATCACTTGATCGGCATCGACCACGCTGTCCGGCAGACCGTCACGGTGGGCGCCGAGCTTCATCGAATTGGAGCGCGGCTCGATGATCGCAATCAGCGGCGCGTCGCCGATGCGCTTGCGCAGGCCGTCGAGGGTGGTAGCGATGGCGGTCGGGTGATGGGCAAAGTCGTCGTAAATGGTGATGCCGCGCACCTCGGCGACTTTCTCCATGCGTCGTTTGACGTTCTTGAACGCGCTCAACCCGGCGATGCCCATGGACGGCACCACGCCAACGTGACGCGCTGCGGCCAGAGCAGCCAAGGCGTTGGCGACGTTGTGTTGACCGGTCAATTCCCACTCGACGGTGCCCTGGGACACGCCTTCGAACATCACTTCGAACGCCGAGCCGTCCTCGCTGAGCAGCTTGACCTGCCACTGACCGCCGGCGCCGGTGGTTTGCACCGGGGTCCAGCAACCCATCTCGATCACGCGCTGCAACGCTGGCTCGGTGGTCGGGTGGATGACCAGACCTTCGCTCGGAATGGTGCGCACCAAGTGGTGGAACTGACGTTCGATCGCTGGCAGATCGGGGAAGATGTCGGCGTGATCGAATTCAAGGTTGTTAAGGATGGCTGTGCGTGGACGGTAGTGGACGAATTTCGAGCGCTTGTCGAAGAAGGCGCTGTCGTATTCGTCAGCCTCGATCACAAAAAACGGCGTGCCGCCCAGACGCGCCGACACCGAGAAATTCTGCGGCACGCCGCCGATGAGGAAACCCGGGCTCATGCCGGCATGCTCCAGCACCCAGGCGAGCATGCTGCTGGTGGTGGTCTTGCCGTGCGTACCGGCCACGGCCAGCACCCAGCGCCCTTGCAGCACGTGATCGGCCAGCCACTGCGGGCCGGAGACGTATGGCAGGCCTTTGTTCAGCACATATTCCACCGCCGGGTTGCCACGGGACATGGCATTACCGATCACCACCAGATCCGGCGCCGGATCGAGCTGTGCCGGGTCATAACCCTGCGTCAGCTGAATGCCCTGGGCCTCGAGCTGCGTGCTCATCGGCGGATAGACGTTGGCGTCGGAGCCGGTGACGTGATGGCCCAGCTCTTTGGCCAACACCGCCATCGAGCCCATGAAAGTCCCGCAGATACCCAGAATATGAATGTGCATAGTCGACCTCGTAAAACATGGCCGCAGGTTAGCGTAGGGAGGGGGAAATGGCACTCTTTAGCTGAGGGGCGGGCCTGTTCGACCTGATCGTTCCCACGCTCTGCATGGGAATGCAGCACGGGACGTTCTGCGTCCCAAAGCGGACGCGGAGCGTCCGGGGAGGCGTTACCACGCGGAGCGTGGGAACGATCAGGTCGGTCAGGCAGAGCGGGCGATGCCGTGCTTGCGAAGCTTTCTGTACAGCGTATTGCGGCTGACGCCCAACTGTTCAGCGGTATGGGTCATATGCCAGCGCGTCTGCTCAAGCGCATTGAGCAATGCGACACGCTCGGCGTCGTCCAATGGCTGCCCGACAATCTGCGCCGCCACCACCGCCGGCCGCGCCTGCCGAATCATCACCGGCAAATCCTCAACGCCGACCCGCCCGCCATCACACAACGCCGCCAGCGTGCGCAGGACATTGCGCAACTGCCGCACATTGCCCGGCCAGTTGAATGCCAATAACGCTTGCCGCGCCGCTTCGTCGATCAGAATCGTTTCGCCGCCGGCCTCCTCGGCCAGGAGAAAATCCAGCAACTGCGATTTATCACTGCGCTCGCGTAACGCCGGCAACGCCACTTCCAGCCCGTTCAAGCGGTAATACAGGTCTTCACGGAAACTGCCGTCCTCGACCCGCTCGAGCAAATAGCGGTGCGTCGCACTGATGATGCGCACGTCTACCGCTTGCGGCTCGCCGCCAATCGGCACCACTTGTCGATCTTCCAGCACACGCAGCAAGCGCGTTTGCAACGCCAGTGGCATGTCGCCGATTTCGTCGAGGAACAAGGTGCCGCCATCGGCCTGTTGCAGCTTGCCGCGCATGCCGTCCTTGCGCGCGCCGGTGAAGCTGCCGCCGCGATAGCCGAACAGTTCGCTCTCGATCAGGCTTTCCGGAATGGCCGCGCAATTGAGTGCGACGAAGGCATTGCCGCAGCGCTGGCTGGCCTGGTGCACAGCCTTGGCGAACGCCTCCTTGCCCGAGCCGGTTTCGCCGTTGATCAACAGCGGCACGTCGCGCTCGAACACGCGCAGGGCTTTGCGAAATTCCGCCTGCAACGCTTCATCGCCGAGGCAGATGCCGGACAGGCGTGGCGCTGGAGCAGCGATTGGCGCTGGAACAATGGCAGTAGGTTTGCGCGATTCGCCGCGCAACACCGCGAACAGATGCCGGCCATCACGGGTGCGCAGCGGCCAACTGGCGCTGGCGTTGGCACTCGCGCGGCCAAGCAGGTCATCCAGCGAACAATCGAAAAACGCTTCCACCGGTTTACCGAGCAAACCACCGCGAATATGCCCGAGCAGGTTCAGCGCGCTCTGGTTGACTGCGCTGATCCGCCCTTCGCCGTCAAACGCCAGCAGCCCTTCACTGAACAGGCCAACGGACTCGGCCTGCAGATGAAAACGCAGCAACCATTGATTATCGAAACAGCGCAGGAAGTAGCAGCTCTCGATCATCTTCGCCGACAGGTTGACCAGCGCCATGGTGTGGAACTGGCTCTGCCGCGAGACGTCCGGCCGCGCCGAAGACACATCGAGTACCGCCAGCAACTCACCATGGGGATCGAACACCGGGCTCGCCGAACAGGTCAGCCCGGTGTGGCGGCCGCGAAAGTGTTCGTCCTGGTGAATGGTCAGCGCCTGACGCTCCACCAAGCAGGTACCGATGCCGTTGGTGCCTTCGCAGGCTTCGCTCCAGTCAGCGCCGAGCCAGAGACCGGCGCGCTCGAAAATCTTCCGTTCGGCCGGCGCGGTGACGCAATTGAGGATCACACCGCGCGCGTCAGTCAGCAGCACCGCATGGCCGGCGCCGGAGAGTTGCTGATGCAGGCTGCTCATCTCGGTGCCGGCGATTTGCAGCACTTGTTGCAGACGTTCGCGACTTTCCAGCACCCGGCCATGCTCGAGCACGGTCGGCGCCATGGTCACGGAAGGATCGAGGTGATAGTCCTCAAGGCAACGCAGCCACGAACGGGCGATCGACGGATCGGCGCCGGGGCCGTGCAGGTGCGGTTTGCCCTGGGTGACGGTGAGAACCTGGCGGGCATGGCGACTCAAATGGTTGTCGTGCATTTCTTATTGTTCTCCCCGGGGCGCGATGGCCCAAAGCATGAGGTGACGCCCAGCATCCTCCAGCGGCTCCGGCAATGCAATGCCGGCAAGACCGCCCGGTCACGGGCTGTGCCGCAAGCGGTACAAACTGTCACCCGTGCTGTACCGAAACCGTCACAGCACCACTCCATTCGTCCGAGACAAACCGGCCAAGCCCTTGATTTGCCTGACCTGCACGGCAGTGGCCCGAGCCTTGCTCTACGCTTATAGCAAGCGCACTTGCGCGTTTCTCTAATAAGTACAAAGCCAAGGAGAACATCATCATGCGTTACGCCCACCCCGGTACTGACGGCGCCAAAGTCTCGTTCAAGAGCAAGTACGGCAACTACATCGGCGGCGAGTTCGTCGCGCCGGTCAAAGGTCAGTACTTCACCAATACCTCGCCAGTCAATGGCCAGCCAATTGCCGAATTCCCCCGCTCCACCGCCGAAGACATCGACAAAGCGCTGGACGCTGCCCACGCCGCCGCCGATGCGTGGGGCGCCACTTCGGTGCAGGCGCGCTCGCTGATCCTGCTGAAAATTGCCGACCGCATCGAAGAAAACCTCGAACTGCTGGCGATCACCGAAACCTGGGACAACGGCAAAGCCATCCGTGAAACCCTCAACGCCGACATCCCCCTGGCCGCTGACCATTTCCGTTATTTCGCCGGTTGCCTGCGCGCTCAGGAAGGCAGCGCTGCGGAAATCGACGGCAACACCGTGGCTTACCACATTCATGAACCGCTGGGCGTGGTCGGCCAGATCATCCCGTGGAACTTCCCGCTGCTGATGGCCGCGTGGAAACTCGCGCCAGCGCTGGCCGCCGGTAACTGCGTGGTGCTCAAGCCTGCCGAGCAAACCCCGCTGGGCATCTGCGTGCTGATGGAACTGATCGGCGACCTGCTGCCGCCGGGCGTGCTCAACGTCGTGCAAGGTTTCGGTAAAGAGGCCGGCGAAGCCTTGGCGACCAGCAAGCGCATCGCCAAGATTGCCTTCACCGGCTCGACCCCGGTCGGCTCGCACATCATGAAATGCGCGGCGGAAAACATCATTCCATCCACCGTGGAACTGGGCGGCAAGTCGCCGAACATCTTCTTCGAAGACATCATGCAGGCCGAGCCGAGCTTCATCGAAAAAGCCGCCGAAGGCCTGGTACTGGCGTTCTTCAACCAGGGCGAAGTGTGCACCTGCCCTTCCCGCGCACTGGTACAGGAGTCGATCTACGACGAATTCATGCAGGCCGTGATGAAGAAAGTCAGCCAGATCAAACGCGGCGACCCGCTGGACACCGACACCATGGTCGGCGCCCAGGCATCCGAGCAGCAATTCGACAAGATCCTCTCGTACCTGGAAATCGCCAAGGGCGAAGGCGCGGAACTGCTGACCGGCGGCAAGGTGGAAAAACTCGAGGGCAGCCTGGCCACCGGTTATTACATCCAGCCGACCCTGCTCAAGGGCACAAACAAGATGCGCGTGTTCCAGGAAGAAATCTTCGGCCCGGTGGTGAGCATCACCACTTTCAAGGACGAAGCCGAAGCCCTGGCGATTGCCAACGACACCGAGTTCGGCCTCGGCGCCGGCCTGTGGACCCGCGACATCAACCGCGCCTACCGCATGGGCCGGGCGATCAAGGCCGGTCGCGTGTGGACCAACTGCTACCACCTCTATCCGGCGCATGCCGCATTCGGCGGTTACAAGAAGTCCGGCGTCGGGCGTGAAACCCACAAAATGATGCTCGACCATTACCAGCAGACCAAGAACCTGTTGGTGAGCTACGACATCAATCCGTTGGGATTCTTCTGATCCTGCAATGCTGATCGTTCCCACGCTCCGCGTGGGAATGCCTCAACGGACGCTCCGCGTTCGGTTTCGAAGGGACGCGGAGCGACCCGGGCTGCATTCCCACGCAGAGCGTGGGAACGATCAGGTTCCTGGCTGTAGTCGGGCCAATAAAACAATAAAAATGGTGAACCCTATGCCAAGCGAATCCCCGGCCGGCGCTCCGGCGACCGGCTCCTCCGTCGACTTCGAAAAAGTCGGCACCGATTATTTCCAACAACGCGAACTGAAAAAAGGCGCCGCCGGCTGGGTCCTGCTGGTGGGCCTCGGCGTCGCTTATGTGATTTCCGGCGACTACGCCGGCTGGAATTTCGGCCTCGCCCAGGGTGGCTGGGGCGGGATGTTTCTCGCCACGCTGCTGATGGCGACCATGTACCTGTGCATGTGCTTTTCCCTGGCCGAATTGTCTTCGATGATTCCCACCGCTGGCGGCGGCTACGGTTTCGCCCGCAGTGCGTTTGGGCCGTGGGGCGGGTTTCTCACCGGCACCGCGATCCTCATCGAGTACGCCATCGCCCCCGCTGCCATCGCGGTGTTCATCGGCGCCTACTGCGAGTCGCTGTTCGGCATTGGCGGCTGGATGATCTATCTGGCGTTCTACATCATCTTCATCGCCATCCATATTTTCGGGGTCGGCGAAGCGCTCAAGCTGATGTTCATCATTACCGCAGTCGCCGCCTTGGCGCTGGGGGTGTTTCTGGTGGCGATGGTGCCGCACTTCGACGTCGCCAACCTGCTCGACATCCCGGTGACCACTGCGGTCGGCGCCAGTGCGTTTCTGCCGTTCGGCTATGTCGGCGTATGGGCGGCGATTCCCTATGCGATCTGGTTTTTCCTTGCCGTTGAAGGCGTGCCATTGGCCGCCGAAGAAACCAAAAACCCCAAGCGCGACCTGCCGCGCGGTCTGATCGGGGCGATGCTGGTGCTGCTGATGTTCGCCCTGCTGATTCTGATCGTCGGCCCTGGCGGCGCCGGTGCAAATTCGCTGCTGACGTCGGGTAACCCGCTGGTCGAAGCACTGAGCAAGGCCTACGGTGGCTCGACGTGGATGGGCAGCTTCGTCAATCTCGTCGGCCTGGCGGGGCTGATCGCCAGTTTCTTCTCGATCATCTACGCCTACTCGCGGCAGATCTTCGCGCTGTCGCGGGCCGGTTACCTGCCGCGCAAACTGTCGCAGACCAACAAAAGCAAGGCGCCGGTGCTGGCCCTGGTGATTCCCGGCATCATCGGCTTTGGTCTGTCGCTGACCGGTCAGGGCGACTTGCTGATTCTGGTCGCGGTGTTCGGCGCTACCATTTCCTACGTGCTGATGATGGCCGCGCACATCACCCTGCGCATCCGGCGCCCCAAAATGGACCGGCCGTACCGCACGCCGGGTGGCATTTTCACCTCGGGTGTGGCGCTGGTATTGGCGTGCATCGCCGTGGTGGCGGGCTTCCTCGTCGATCCACGGGTGGTGATCGGCGCGGCGATCATCTATGGAGTGTTAATTGCTTACTTTGCTTTCTACAGTCGGCATCACTTGGTAGCGGGCACGCCGGAAGAAGAATTCGCGGCGATTCAAAAAGCTGAACAAGCCTTGCACTGATTGTCGAAAACCACGGCGCAGAGGCATTCTGCGCCGTCACGGAGAACGCTGAATGGCCAGTTTTGCTCACACGGTCGGCGCGCAGACTTACCGCTTCGACAGCCTCAAAGACGTCATGGCCAAGGCCAGCCCCGCCCGCTCGGGGGATTTTCTCGCCGAGATCGCCGCGCTCAACGACGGCGAACGGGTGGCCGCGCAAATGGCCCTGGCGGACATCCCGCTCACCCACTTCCTGCAAGAAGCGCTGATTCCCTACGAAGCCGATGAAGTCACCCGGCTGATCATCGACACCCACGACAAGCAAGCCTTCGCCGTGGTCAGCCACCTCACCGTTGGCGGCTTTCGCGACTGGCTGCTCAGTGATGCGGCGGACGAAACCAGCCTGCGCGCCCTCGCCCCCGGCCTGACCCCGGAAATGGTCGCCGCCGTGTCGAAAATCATGCGCGTGCAGGATCTGGTGCTGGTCGCGCAGAAAATCCGCGTGGTCACCCAATTTCGCGGCACCCTCGGTTTACGCGGGCGCCTGTCGACCCGCCTGCAACCCAACCACCCGACCGACGAGCCGTCCGGCATCGCCGCGAGCATTCTCGACGGCCTGCTCTACGGCAACGGCGATGCGATGATCGGGGTCAACCCGGCCACTGACAGCATCGCTTCGATCTGCGCGATGCTGGAAATGCTCGACGCAATTATCCAGCGCTACGACATCCCGACCCAGGCCTGCGTGCTGACCCACGTCACCACTTCGATCGAGGCGATCAACCGTGGCGTGCCGCTGGATCTGGTGTTCCAGTCGATTGCCGGTACCGAGGCCGCCAATGCCAGTTTCGGCATCAATCTCAACGTGTTGCAGGAAGGCTACGACGCCGGGCTCAGTCTCAAGCGCGGCACCCTCGGGCAGAACCTGATGTATTTCGAAACCGGTCAGGGCAGCGCGCTGTCGGCCAACGCCCACCACGGCATAGATCAACAGACTTGCGAGACAAGGGCCTACGCCGTGGCGCGACATTTCAAGCCGTTCCTGGTGAACACCGTCGTAGGATTTATCGGCCCGGAGTACCTCTACAACGGTAAGCAGATCATCCGCGCCGGCCTCGAAGACCACTTCTGCGGCAAGTTGCTCGGTGTGCCGATGGGCTGCGACATCTGCTACACCAACCACGCCGAAGCCGATCAGGATGATATGGATACCCTGCTGACGTTGCTCGGCGTCGCCGGGATCAACTTCATCATGGGCATCCCCGGCTCGGACGACATCATGCTCAATTACCAGACCACTTCGTTTCACGACGCCTTGTACGCCCGCCAGACCCTGGGCCTGAAACCGGCGCCAGAGTTCGAGCAATGGCTGGCCAACATGGGCATCTTCACCCAGGCGGACGGCAAGGTTCGCTTCGGCAACAACCTGCCGCCGGCCTTCCGCCAGGCCTTGGCGCACTTGGGATGAGTCTTATGGAAAAACCACCGGTCGATCCGCAAAACCCCTGGCTGGAACTGCGCCGCCTGACCCCGGCACGCATTGCCCTGGGCCGCACCGGCACCAGTCTGCCGACGCGGGCGCAGCTGGATTTTCAGTTTGCCCACGCCCAGGCCCGCGATGCTGTGCACTTGGCCTTCGATCACAGCGAAATCAGCGCACAACTGAGCGAGCGCGGGCGGGAAACCCTGGCGCTGCAAAGCGCCGCGCCGGACCGACACACCTATCTGCAACGCCCGGACCTGGGGCGCAAGCTCAGCGATGAATCGGCGCAGACCTTGCGCGACTACGCCAGCAAACACCCGGGCGGCGTCGATCTGGTGCTTGTCGTCGCTGATGGCCTGTCGGCGCTGGCGGTGCACCGCCACACCCTGCCGTTCCTGACGCGCCTGGAAGAGCAGATGAGCGGCGACGGCTGGTCCGTGGCACCGGTGGTGCTGGTCGAGCAGGGCCGAGTGGCCATCGGAGACGAAATCGGCCAGCTGCTCGGGGCGAAAATGGTGGTGATGCTGATCGGCGAGCGCCCGGGCCTGAGTTCGCCGGACAGCCTCGGGCTGTATTTCACCTACGCGCCAAAGGTCGGCCTCACCGACGCGTATCGCAATTGCATTTCCAATGTCCGGCTTGAAGGTTTGAGCTACGGCATGGCGGCGCATCGCTTGCTGTATCTGATGCGCGAGGCCTGTCGGCGGCAGCTGTCGGGGGTCAATCTGAAGGATGAAGCTCAGTTGCACACATTGGAGGCGGACGACGCCGTCGACATGAAAGGCAACTTCCTGCTCGATCCACCGCCAGCCTGAACCGTTTCCGCATTGCCTTTCTGCGCTGCTTTCAGGCAGGATCGACGCACGGCCGCCCGGGTTTCCCATCGCCGTCAGAGCAGTTGAAGACAGCCACTTGAAGACGAGACCTATCATGCGGATTATTCAAGCGACCCTCGAACATCTGGATTTGCTGACTCCTTTGTTCGTCAAATATCGCGAGTTCTACGGCTCCCTGCCTTACCCGGATTCCTCCCGCGCGTTCCTCGAAAAACGCCTGCGCCGCAAAGAGTCGGTGATCTATCTGGCCCTGGCCGACGATGACGACAAGAAACTCATGGGCTTCTGCCAGCTCTATCCGAGCTTTTCGTCGCTGTCGCTCAAACGCGTGTGGATTCTCAACGATATCTACGTTGCCGAAGATGCGCGCCGGCAACTGGTCGCCGACAACCTGATCCGCACTGCGAAGAAAATGGCCAAGGAAACCCAGGCCGTGCGCATGCGCGTATCGACCAGCGCAAACAACGAAGTGGCGCAGAAAACCTACGAATCAATCGGCTTCAAGGAAGACACCGAGTTCAAGAACTACGTACTGCCAATCAGCGACGAGCTCTGACTCCAACGGCTTCGGTGATGAGGGAGTTCGCTCCCTCGCTACGGCCGCCCCTTCCCTGACAATTGCTCACTTCGCGACACTCCCCGCTACAAAACCGGCGCGCTTTTCAGCGGTCAGACCGTATAATCCCGATCTTTCCGGCTTGTAAGAAAAACTACACCCCGCTGTAGGCTTACACGAAGTCATCCGCACAGGCCTGCCGAGTCGGGCCGTCATACAGGTGCCCCCATGGATTTCAACCCGCTCGACCTTATCCTGCATCTCGATGTGTATCTCGATTTGCTGGTGAACAACTATGGGCCATGGATCTACGCCATCCTGTTTCTGGTGATCTTCTGTGAAACCGGGCTCGTGGTGATGCCATTCCTGCCGGGTGACTCGCTGCTGTTCATCGCTGGCGCAGTGGCGGCCGGCGGCGGCATGGATCCGGTGCTGCTCGGTGGCCTGCTGATGCTGGCGGCGATCATGGGCGACAGTACCAACTACGTGATCGGACGCACGGCCGGGGAGAAGCTGTTCAGCAACCCGAACTCGAAAATCTTCCGTCGCGACTACCTGCAAAAAACCCACGACTTCTACGACAAGCACGGCGGCAAGACCGTGACCATGGCGCGTTTCCTGCCGATCATCCGCACCTTCGCGCCGTTCGTCGCGGGCGTGGCGCGGATGCCGTACCCGCGTTTCTTCGGCTTCAGCGTGCTCGGCACCATCCTCTGGGTTGGCGGTCTGGTCACCTTGGGTTACTTCTTCGGCAACGTGCCGTTCATCAAGAAAAACCTCTCGCTGCTGGTGGTGGCAATCATCCTGCTGTCGCTGGTGCCGATGATCATCGGCGTGGTGCGCAGCCGGTTCGGCGGCACCAAAGTGCAATCGCACTGAACCGATGTGGTCACTGAGCGCCTGGCGACGCCGGCGCCTCCTGGCCAGGCACCCGATTGCCGACGACCTGTGGCAACGGGTGCGCCATCAACTCTCCTTCCTCGATGGCATCAGCGCTGCTGAAGACCAGTGGTTGCGCGAGGCCTGCGTGGTGTTTCTCGACGACAAACACCTGACCGCCCTGCCCGGTGTCGAACTGCATCAGGAACAACGCCTGCTGCTCGCCGCGCAAGCACAGTTGCCGCTGCTGCATCTCGGCGATCTGAACTGGTATCAGGGTTTCCACGAGATCGTGCTGTACCCGGATGACTTCCTTAGCCCGCAACGTCATCGCGATGCCAGCGGCGTCGAGCATGAGTGGGACGGCGAACACAGCGGTGAGGCCTGGCAGCAGGGGCCGGTGATTCTCGCTTGGCCCGGCGTACAGGCCAGCGGTGGCTGGGAAGGCTACAACCTGGTGATCCACGAACTGGCGCACAAGCTCGATATGCTCAACGGCGACGCCAACGGCCTGCCGCCACTGCACACCGACATGCGCGTCAGCGACTGGGCTGAAGTGATGCAGGCCGCCTACGACGACCTCAACCGCCAGCTCGACCACGATCCCGACGCCGAAACCGCCATCGATCCCTACGCCGCCGAGAACCCGGCCGAGTTCTTCGCTGTCACCAGCGAATACTTCTTCAGCGCCCCGGATCTGCTCCACGAGGCTTATCCACAGGTCTACTTGCAACTGCAGCTTTTCTACCGGCAGGATCCGTTGGGCAGACTGCGGCAACTTCAGGCCACAGACCCGGTCTATCAGGCGCACGACTAAGCTCTGCACGACTTCTGGTACGTGGCGTCGGCGTAGGAATGTGCCTATAATCGCCGCCACTTTTTGGTCAATCCGGCCAAGTGTTTTTGGTCAACTACGGGGGCAACGCCCAATGAGCTACAGCAAGATTCCGGCTGGCAAAGACCTGCCGAACGACATCTACGTCGCGATCGAGATCCCGGCCAACCACGCGCCGATCAAATACGAAATCGACAAAGACAGCGATTGCCTGTTCGTTGACCGTTTCATGGCCACCCCAATGTTCTACCCGGCCAACTACGGTTACATCCCGAACACCCTGGCTGACGACGGTGATCCCCTCGACGTGCTGGTCGTGACCCCTTACCCGGTAGCGCCAGGCTCGGTAATCCGCGCCCGTCCGGTCGGCATCCTGAACATGACCGACGACGGCGGCGGCGATGCCAAAGTCATCGCCGTGCCACACGACAAGCTGTCGCAGCTGTACGTCGACGTGAAGGAATACACCGACCTGCCACCCCTGCTGATCCAGCAGATCGAGCACTTCTTCGCGAACTACAAGGATCTCGAGAAGGGCAAGTGGGTCAAGATCGAAGGCTGGGCCGGCGCAGACGCCGCCCGCGAAGCGATCACCAAGTCGGTTGCCGCCTACAAGGGCTAAGCCATTGCGCTTTGCGTGACGCTTGAAAAAAACCCCGGATTTCCGGGGTTTTTTGTTATTGGCGTCTGCATAATCGACTCGGTTGTTCTGGTCGATGTAACTCGAAATACACCTTGGTCGGCCCCCTCTCCCTCCGGGAGAGGGTTGGGGTGAGGGGCTCTTGAAAAAGCCCGACTAAACAACCCGTTTAAATTCCTACATGCAGTTTTAATCTGTTTAATTTCCCACAAGTACGTCTTACATCCCGTCGCAAAATACAGGCTTTTTTTGAACGCCCGGTTTATTCAAACCGCTCTAGTCCGGCCGTAGACTCCGTGTTTATGAGAAAGAACACTAGCGGTCCACGATTCAAGGCACTCCTGGAAGCAGCGAACATCAGCACCACGGATTTCGCAAGGTTCTGGGGCACGGAAGCCCAAAACGTTCATAACTGGTACACCCGGGGCGTCCCGGCGTATCGCATGGAAGAAGTCTCACGCCTGTTGTCGGTCAATAGTGAATGGCTGAAAACCGGGGAAGGCGTCAAGGAGGTCGCGCGCCTGCACCCACCCGCCAGCAACGGCGACACGTTCGATGCCCAGTCCATCTGCGGCGTCTACACCGTCATCAACCCCAGCGACATTGACTTGGCATTTTTCAAGGAAACCCCGATCGCCAACGGCGACGGCAAAACCCACGTCATCCTCGACCCCGACCAATCCCTGCGCCTGCCCCGCGCCCACCTCGATCAACTCGACATCCAGCACGCCAACGCCATCTGCGCGCACATGATCGGCAACAGCATGGCCGATCGCATCGAAGACGGCTCCATTGTCGCCATCGATCGCGGCCTGACCCAGGTCGTCGACGGCGAAATCTACGCCATAGAGCACGACGGCATGCTGCGCATCAAATACCTGCACCGCATGCCCGGCAATGGCCTGCGCATGCGCAGCCACAACAGCGCCGAATACCCCGACGAGGTCTTCCGGCCGGCGCAGATCGAAGAGCAGCGGATTCACATTCTTGGCTGGGTATTCTGGTGGTCGACACTGGGCAAGCGCCGGCCGGTGGTGCCGTTTCTATGACAGTTCACTCGAATCTGTGGGAGCGAGCCTGCTCGCGAAGAGGGCCCTGATAACCGGTACAAATCCAGGATTTGTACCGCTTCAGTCGCTCTAAACCGCACTTGAGGCTGGGAATCCAAAGCAAAACTCAGTATCCTGCGCCCCACATTCGCGCATCGACCCGCCCAGCGGCTCGGATGACGCCCGACGCGGCAGACCAACGTCTGACCAAGTCCCACAGCCGGACGCAGATCCGGATGTACGTTTTGAAGGCTGGCGCGGTTTACCAAAAATAAACCAAGCCAGTCCCCGAGAAGCCGGCCACAAGCCGGCTTTTTAATGCCTGCAACAAACCATATCCATTGCTGAAATTGCATTCCAGCTTGTATAGCGCCCAATGCACTGGTTACCGTCCCGCCAAATATCGCAGGAAACACCAAATGCCCAAAACCTCATTCCCCATTGAGGACGCGCTGAAGCGCGCCGCCGAACGAGGCGAGCCGCCTGCCGAAGATAAGTTGGCCAGTGAAGAAGATGACGAACTTGCCGCCATCGTTCACGAGCGCCTCGCCGCTCCTCAGCGAATGCAGGTCAGTCTGGCTGATCTGTAAGCTGTTCGAGCGCCCAGCTACAGTTGCTGAATTTGTCCAACAACCTGTTGGACAAATGCCCCTCACGGATAACTGAACGACTTCACCAACGTCAGCTCCCCCGCCGTCCGCATCGGCACTACAAACGTCTCCATCTTCTCGCTCGGCGTCCCTTCTTCAGTAATCACCGTCACCTGCGCCGTGGTCAGCGCCTGCACCGCTTCATCCCCACCTTCGTCATCTCCGCGATACCCGCCGCCGTAATAATTCACATAGACAAGATACTGCCCCTTGATCGGCGCGGGCATGGCGGCGATTTCCGGGCCGTAGCCGGTGGTGACGTCGACGTCGAGGGCGGCGCCGTTGGGTGCGACGCGGTTGCCGTACCATATGTGGGCGCCGTCGGGGGTGACGAGGTGCAGGTCGAGGTCGGTGCCGTCGCTGTCCCAGGCCAGCAGCACGCGCAATTTGGCCGGGGTGGCGCCGCCGCGGGTGTTGAGGAATTGCGTGCGGTGGCGTTGCTGGCCGTCGGCGCTGCGCACTTCGATGCTGTTGCTGCCGTTGGGGAAGGAGAACGGGCGATCGAAGCCGCCGGCGGGGTCGATTTTCAGCGGCATGCTGACGCCGTTGACGATCAGGCGGCCGGGTTCGTTGTTCTTCGGCACGGCTTTGATCTGGCCGCTGATTCTGGCGGTATTGGCCTGGCCAAGCGGTGTGTTGACCGACGAGGCCGGGTAGTTGACGGTCTGGCGAAAGCTCTCGCCCTCGCCTTGCGGTGCGCCGCTGCGCCAGCCGCCCACCGGGGTGTCGAGTTTGACGCCATCGGCGGCGAACGCTTGCGGCAGTACGTTGAGGGCACAGAGCAGCAGCAAGACCTGTGGATAACGGAGTGTCATGGTCTATTCCAGCAAAAGGTGACGGGCGAGCCCTTCGATGAAGGTTTCATCCTGGCCGTTGGGGTGTGCTTCGAAGGCCAGGTGCAGATATTCATGAGTCAGGTCGAGGCGATCCTGCAGGGTCAGCACGCCGCGCACATAAATGCGCTGACGCTCACGGTCGACGAAGGGCCGGCCGAAGGCGAGTTTGCATACGGCGAAAGTGCTGACTTCGTTGTAGCCGGTTTCGCTTTCAAGCCTCGGACGCCAGCCGCGCCGCTGCTTCTGCAGCCAGTCTTGCGCGGCGGGCAATGCTTCGCAGGAGGCGACCGGGTTGTCCCAACGGCTGAGGCTGGCGCGTGGATAGGCGTGCAGCAGAATCGCGTCGTAACGTTGGCCGGCGTTCGCTTGCTCGACGGCTTGCTGCCAGGCGAGTTTGTCCGGGCCGGGCTGGTCGGAGTGATAGGTGACGGTGCTGCCGGCCAGTACCAGGTCCGCCGTCCACGCCGCGATGTTGCGTGACTCGGCCGAGGCTGGACGCGGGGCGACGCGCTGGCGATTGCTGCTGTCGTCGATGCTCAGGCAGTCGCCGTTGCGCGTGGCGTTTTGCAGCAGATAAGTGCGGATCGCTACGGCCAGCGCCTTGGCGGCTTCGGCAGGTTCCGGTTTGGCTTCGCGCTCAAGGACGCGGGCGACATATTCTTCGCGATCAAGCCTTGCGACGAGTTTGTCGTTGAGCAGAAACAATTCGCCGTCGCTGTGGATGAGCAGCGCGTTGCCGTTGGCGAATTCGACGCGGTAGTCGCCGCGCAATGGCCCGGACGTGGCGACACGATCCCCGACCAGAACCTTCGAAACCGGATATTTCGAAAACAGCCCGACTTCCACACAACGCCCCGCGTCCACCGGCCAAGCCGTCGGCAATACGCTGGCCAACGCTTGGCCGTAATGACGCAGGACCATCTGACTGGTGCCGCGCCCGCCCACCCAGATCGGCGCGCCGTCGGCGCTCCAGCCGGCGAATCCACCCTGGCGCGATTGTGCATCCTGGTCGCCGAGCCAGCTCCAGGTTTTCACCCGCAGGCGTCCGCCCAACTCGCCGGCGACATTGCCGTCCGCCGCGTTCAGTACGACATCGAGCAGCACGCGGCGCATCTGTTCCTGCGCTGGCAGCAACGCCAGAACGCTCAATAACTCGGCAACCGAAACCCTTGTTGCCGGTTGCACGGCTGGCAAATCCAGCAACCACGTCGGCGCTTGCCGCGCCTGCCAATACGCTCGCCAATCCGTCGCTGCAATGCCCAACCGCGCCGGTTCGAAATACAGACCGCAGGACTTCACCAGTGCCTGATCCCGCTCTATCCTGCCGCCCGCCGAGCAGCAATAAACTTCTTCTTTGGACTGCCCGCGACATTCATACGCCGGTTCCTGTGCACCGGTATCCACCAGCCACGCGTAGACGAACAACTTCCACAGACTGCCCAGCGGCGCATCCAGCGACGCTGGCAACGGTTCGCGCTTGATCAGTTGCGTCTGACTCAACGACAACAACTCGCCCTGATAGGCCACACGCAACAGCTCGTCCTGCGCTGTCGCCAGCGCAGGCATCACACCCATCAGCAGCCACAACAGCGGCCGGCGCATGTCAGTTGACCGTGACCTGACCGAGGGCGGCTTTCGCCTCTTGGGCCTGATGCTGCGGTGCATACACTTGCTTGAAGCGTACCGGCGGGAGGTTGAACTGGCCCTTCTGCGAGAAGCGCACCAGATGACGCAGGCGCAACTCACCGCTCAATGCATCGACCGGCACCGCGTAAGCCAACTGACCCGGTTCGAAACGCGCCTTCTCCAGCGCGGTCGGTTCGGTGCCGTCCTTGCCCTGCAACTTGATGCCCCAGGTCGTGCGCTCGACATCCGCGCCCGGTGGCAGCGGCACTTCAAGCACGCCGTAGCGCAACGGTTTCGGTGCCTTGCTGGTGAGGATCACCTCATCCAGGTACAGGCTGTCGCTGGACAACGGTTTAGTGCCGACCGGCTCGAGTTTGAAGGTGAACGCTTCTTCGCCCGGCACCAGACGCGACAGGCGCCGGGTGATGGTCACGGCCATCGGATCGACCTGCGGCTGTTGCGTCTGGAAGCTCAGTGCTGCACGCAGCGGTCGTTCTTGCGTGCCGGACACGCTCAGCACGCTCGGCAGCGGCGCCGCGCCCTGCCATGTCCAGTACATCTCGCCGCTGGCCCCGTAGTTTTTCTTCCAGCCTTCACCCGGCATCAGCGCGATGGTCGGCGAAGCCTGAGCGATGCTGCGTTGCAGCCAGGTCAGCGCCAGTGCACGTTCCAGTGTCGATTGCTGCGGCAGTAACCGTTGCAGCAACGCCGTGGCGCGAGCCTGATCAAACGGTTGCAGCGACAGGTTCAGTGCTTCAACGAAGGGCTGCGAGCTGACCGCCAGACGTTGTTGCGCTGCGCCCAGTTGCCGATTGAACGCCTCCGGCAAAGCAACTTTCGCCTGCGAGGCCAACGATGCAGTGAGTACCCGTGCCGTCGCCAGACCAAGTGCCGAATCCGGGTCGTTCATCACCAGACTGTCCTGGCCGTCGTCGAGCAAGGTTTCGGCAGCGCCTTCACCGGCCTTGGCCAGATCGTCGATCAAACCGCTGAGCAGCGTGTTCACTGGCAGCTGCATCTGTTTGGCGAACGACAGAATCAGCGCCCGTTGCAGCAATGGTGTATTCGGCGCTTGCTTGGCATAGACCTCCAGCACCCGCTGCCAGTGCTCCGGCGGCAGGGTCAGGTCGAGTACGCGGCTGGCATTCCAGTCGGCGTAATAGGCATAGGCGGTGAGAAATGCATCCGGCTCGCCGTCGTAGCCCCACCAGGTGAAGCTCGCCGACGGCCCGGCCATTTGCACCAGGCGCAGGCGGCTGTTCTGCATGATCAGGCGCAAGCGATCGCGAATCTGCGGGTTCGAAGCCAGCGATGGATAGGCGATGCTCAACGGCAGCAAGCGACTGGCCGTCTGCTCGACGCCGCCGTACGGGTAGCCGAGCAGATCATCGAGGGCGGAACGGAACAGCGCTTGCGGACCGTCATCCAGACGCAGGCGGATATCCGTGGCATCCGCCGGCAAACTCAAGGGTGTATCGCCGCTAACCACGTCGAGGCTTTGTGTCTGGGTGACCTGCCAGCCTTCACCGGTGGCACTCAAGCGCACAGCCAGGGCATCGGCGACTTTGCCATCCTGCACAAGCTCCGCCGTCCACTCGCCAGAGGCCAAAGCGAACGCCGGCAGTGGCAGGTAATTGATGCCGCTGTTCAGGGTCACCGGCGAGCGCTGTTCGGCGCCGGCATAGTGCGTGACCAATTCAGCCTTGACCGGTTTCTCCGCCTGACTGAAAGCGAACACGCCCAGTTGCGGCTGATCGCCCTTGCGGAATCTGCTCGGCCCGCTCCACTTCAGGTACAGCGGTTTTTCCGAACGGACAAACTGCTTCTTCTGCCCGACCTGACCGTCATCGGCAATCGCCCGCGCGGTGATGCGCCAGCGGGTCAGCGAGTCCGGCATCTTGAAGGTGAAGCGGGTTTTGCCGTCGGCGCCGGTCAACAACTCCGGCTGCCACGCAGCGGTGTCGACGTCTTCACGGCGCGGACGCTCAAGCACTTTCACGCCGCGCTCGCTGCGATTGGCCTTGCCCGGTGCGCCGGGGCTGCCCGGCAATGCCACGTCGTAGCTGATGAATGACAGGCTGGCACTGGTACGCACGTTGTTGCGCCGTGGGTGATAGAAGAACTGGTCGATGCTAGGCGCGACTTCCGGTTGCAGCGCGTAGACCATTTCGTCGACCACGCTGACCGTCAGATGCGCCGGAACCGCTTTGCCGGCGAACTGCGTGGTCAGGTCGACCGTGACCGTATCGCCCGGCAGGTACACCGCTTTGTCGGTGCTGATCGCCACGTCGATTTGCGGCGCGACCACTTTGATCCCGGCGTTCTGGAAACTGTACTGACCGCCCTTGGTATAGAGCACGGAGAAGGTCAGGTTCGGCGCGAAGTTGTCCTTCACCGCAATGCGCGCGCGGTATTGGGTGTCGCTGAGTTTTTCCAGCTTCAACCAGTCAGCGCCCTTGGCCAGCAGCGCAGTGGCCTCGACCTTGTCGCGCTCCAGCGACAGCAATGCATCGCTGACCGGCTCAGGGAAGGTGATCAGCGCCAGCGCTTCTTCGCCCGCCTTGTACTCGGGCTTGTCGAGGACGATTTCCACGGTACCCGGCACCGCTTTCACGCCGTCGCCGGTGACCGAATGGCCGGTGGCGCCGAGGACGCGACCGTGTTGATCCTTCAGCGTCAGGTTGTAGGTGCCCGGACGTTCGAAGGCGAGGCTGAAGCCTTTGTCCGTTGCGGCGAGTTTGCCTTCGCCGGTGCTCTGATCTTCCAGGCGCACCCAAGCGTAGCTGCTCGGCGTTACGGCTTTGCTTTGTTCGGTGCCACCCTCATTCGCGTAGCTGAAGGCAACCTTGTCAGCGACCGCGCTGAACCGCTGCGGCGCGCTCAAGCGGAAACTCGCCGCACCACGGTCGATGAGGATTTCCTTGGTGGTCTTGACCCGATAAGCCGCGCCGTCGCTGGCAAACACAGTGAGCATGTAGCGGCTGGGCTTGTCGGCGGCTGGCAGATCGAGGGTCGCGTTGCCCTTGCTGTCGGTGATCAGTTCGGTGCTGGTCAGCTCCACCGGGAATTGCCCGAGGTATTGCAGCTCGTTGTCGACCATGGACAGTTGCTGGGCGCGCAGGCTCAGGCTCAATTTGGCATTGGCCACCGGTTTGCCGTCGGGGTAGAGCAGCACCAGACTGCCTTTCACCGGCTCACCGGTGCGGTAATCCTGCTTGGCCAGATTCAGCGAGATCTCGAAGTGCGGCTTGATGTACTCAGCCACACGAAAGGCGCTGCTGTAGGCCTGCTCCTTGTAGTTGAAACGGATCTCGTAACCACCGGCCACGGCGTTATCCGGCAACTGGAAACGGCCCTGAGTACCGGCCTTGGAATCCAGTTTCAGATCGAGGGTCTGCAATTCGGTCCCCGTGGCATCAAGCACGCTTACACTGACATCCGCCGCGCCCGGCAGCACCGAATCCCGGGCATTCTTGAACTCGCGACCGACGATTTTCAGCGACACCCAATCGCCCGGACGATACAGCGGCCGGTCGGTGAAGGCGTAAAGTTTGGTGTCGTAGATTTCGCTGTCGTAGTAGAAGTTTTCCGAGACGAACACGCCGCCCTCTTCGTCCTCGCCGATGACGAACGAGCGCTCCGGGCTGACGTGTTTCAGGCGCAGCAGACCGTCGGCATCGGTAGCACCGCTGCTCATCACGCCGAGGCCATCGGTCCACAGCACGTTGACCTTCGGCACCGAACTGCCTTCGTGCTTGCGCGCGGCCCAGACCAGCAGTTCATCACCGGCAATCTTGCTCACTGCGACGGTGTTGGAGACGAAAACCATGGTGGTCGCGCGGTACTTGCCGATCAGCGCTTCAACCAGATACAGCCCCGGCTTCAGGTTACCCAACGGGATGTAAACGTTGCCCGGCGCGACGCTGACGAAGTCACTGGACGAGCCGGCCAGATTGACCCCGGCCGGCGGCTGGATAGGCTTGGCCTGCCACAGCGGATAACGGAACTGGCTGACCACCGGCAAACCCGGGATCAGCGCGAATTGCGGCTGCGCGTCGTATGGCGTCGGCGCGACCATGGCCTCGCCCATTTTCAACTCCGGCACTTCTTCGGTGACCTGCTTGCGCGACTCGTAGGAGAACGCACGCTGCATCACCCGCCGGGACTTGCGATACCAGTTGTCCCACAGATAGGCGAGAGTGTTGGACAGACCTTCGCCCTTGAACTGGCCGTCGCTGACGACGCGATGCAGGTTCTTCTGGCGCTTGAGGAAATCCAGCGGCTTGTCGATGCGGTATACGCGAATGTCGGCGCCGCCGTACGGTTCCATGCGAAAGCGCCGGTAGTCACGACCCGGGGCTTCGAGGCGGACCATCGCCGGCTCGTCGCTGGCAAAACTGCTGTCGGCGAGCAGGAAGAAACTCTCACCGGCCACCGGCGTGTAATTGCTCGGCTCCACCGAATCTTCGGCATTGACGCAGGAAAACGGCAACAACAACGCCAACAGCAAGGAAATTCGCGAACAGATACGCAACATGCGGGCACCGGTCATTGGGAGAGAAAGTTCAGTCGATAGACGCCGATGAAGTTGGGGTTGGCTGCGTCGGGTATCCATCGGGTGTCCTTCCATGTCATGAGTTGCTGCAGGCTTGCCGAACGCATGCCGTTGTCAGTGGGGGTGGTGGTGCCGGTGTGATAGGCGATGTAGCGGCCCATCCAGATCATCAGGTGCTGGTCGTCGCCCTGATCGAAAAACATCAGGTCACCGGGCCGCGCCTGCGACACATCGCGGCCGACCAGATGGCTGTTGAACTGAATCAGTTTGATCGCGTTGACGTACGGCCCGACCTTGCCGCCGCCCTGCTGCCATTGTTGCGCGAGCTTGCGTTGCGCGTCGCTCAGCGCCAGTTCCGGTGGCAGATAGCGATTGGACAGACCATTGCTGCGCAGCCATTTGTCGTCATGGACTTTCAGCGCTTCGTTGGCGGCAAAGCGCACCAGCCCGGCGCAGTCCTGCTGATACCAGCGCGGGCTCGGACCTTGGCTTAATTGCTCTTGAGCAATACGCACAAACCAGGCGCGAAACACCTGGGATTGCGCCGGGTCGAGCGCTGGCGCTTCAACCGCACGGGCGCCTGCGCTCAGCAGCAACGCAAGCAAGCCGAGGCTGCGGATCAGTGCGCTCACAGCGCTTTCCATTCCAGCGGCAGCCATTGCCAGTGGCCGTCAGGCTCGCTGCCTTCGGGCAGGGTCAGGGCATATTTGCCGTAGCCGCCGAGGGTGCGCAGTTTCGGCATCAGGTAGGTTTGCGCAGCGTTATAAAACACCGGCTCCATGTCCTGCGGCAGGCTGTCGAGGGTTTCGCGCTGCATCAGTTGCGCCATCGCGTCCGGGCCGAAGTAGATCGGCATCAGTACGTCTTTTGGCAAAACGTCGGCCATCGGCGGGAAGCGCTTGTCGAGAGTGCCGAGGGCTTTGTCGACGAGTTTGTCGTCGAGGGAGAACAGCAGCGTCGAGCCATGACGGGCGAGGCTGACTTTCATGAACGCCTTGCCGGAAATCGCCTCCGGGTTTTCAGCGGTCTTCGCCGCGTACGGACCGAAACTGGAACTGACCTGACGCTGCCAGACGTGGCTCTGGCCTTCCTGCTTGTCGATCACCGGGAATACGCTTTCGGCGACATTGGCTTCGAACGCGCCGACCATCGAACCGAACAACTTGCCCAGATCACCGTCAAGCTTGCTGCTGTCTTCGTCTTTGAGGCTGGCGACCAGCAACGGTGTGTATAACCGCGAATCGGCGTACCAGCACAGGCCGGCCGCGCCAGCGACGTGTTCGGTCAGCGTTTGCGCAACAGCTTCATCGGCACCGAGTTTGATCAATATCGGCTTCTGCGGCTCCGCCGCCACCGGCAGGGTCACGCAAGCGCTCGCCCCCAACGGCATCGCCTGCCAGACCGGTTTGAAATCGAAGTCCGGCTGGTTTTCCAGTTCATCCATGGCCAGATAGCTGTGCCAGCCCTTGTCGTCCATGTCGAAACGCAGGCCGGCGAAATTCGGGATGAAGCGCTGATAGCCCATGGCGAGCACGCTGGAATTGACCGACAGACGCTGCTTGGTTTCCGGACTTTTCGCTGGCAAGCCGAACGCTTCGGGGAAGAGTTTTTCACCGTTGAGCAACGCCGCCAGCGCTTGCGCGGAAACGCGGCCCGACTCTTCCGAGACGCCGCTCTCGGGGTCGTAGTACTTGGCTGGATTGGACAACACCACCAGTTTGTCGCCGCGCGACGCGAACAGCAGTGATTTGCTGGCGTTGTAGCTGAGTTGATACAGCGGCACGTCATCGCCGCCGACTTTGAGAGTGCCGAAGATGCTGAGCTGGGTGTCATCCAGCGCCACTTTCGCCAACGGTTCGAGCAGCTTGGCCAACCCGCCCCGATCCATCACCAGCAGGAAATCCTTCAAGCGGCCATCCGCACCGCGCCACAACGCCACATCGGCCGGTTGATCAAAAAGCTGCTCGATCAGGCTGTCCTGCAATTTGAGGTCATGCTCGTAGATGATCCGGCGCAGGCTGCCGATCAGGCCGAGGCGGTCGGCGTGGGTTTCGTAATAGAAGACGAAATCCTCGGTGAGCGTGGCCTTGAGAAACGGCACTGTCAGCAGGTCCTTGGGCAACTGGCTCAGTGAACGGGTTTCGAGCAAGGCATCCGGACGGCCGAGGCCGAGCCTGTCACTGGCAAGTGTCGCCGGCGGCGCTTTGGGCTTGAGCAGCAGCCAGCCGAAACCGCCCGCCACACCGGCCACCAGGCACAGGCCGAGCAATACCAGCGGCCAGCGCCGCGAAGGTTTGGCCGCCGGTGTCGCGGCAGCTGGAGTCACAGTGTTATCGCTCATGTTCACAACATCCGAGTTCATCCGTGGCGGGATGCTTAATAGTTGAAAGTCTTGACCAGCAGCAGATCACCGATCGCCCGCAGGGGCACGATGAAGGTTTCGCGTTTTTCGTCGACGGTGTTTTCGTTGAGCACCAGTGTGATCTGCGAGGTGATCACCTCGTTCTGGTTACTGGTTTCCTCGAAGTTATAGCCACCATCGCCGTAGTTGCCCCAATAGTTGACGTAGACCAGATACGTGCCGTGCAGCGGCGCGGTCATGGTGAACATTTCCGGGCCGGGGCCGTCGACACCATCCGGGTCGAGGCCGCCGCCATTGCTCAGCGCCGGCCGTGCCCAAAAGGCATGCTGACCGTCGGGGGTGACAATATGCAGATCCAGCTCGGCTTTCGGGTCGTCCCATCCCAAGACAAGACGAATCTTCGCCGGCGTGCGCAGATTATTTGCTTCATAAAATTGCACGCGCTTGAGCGACTGGCCTTCGGCGCTGATCACTTCGACGCTGTTGGAACCGGCGCCAAATGCGTAGGGCCGGGCAAAACGCCCCTGATCGTCGGTGTACAGATTCAATGGATTGCCGTTGACGGCGAGACTGTGCGGCGGACGCATATGCCCCAGAGCCTTGAGCTGGCCCTGGATCATCGTGCGATTGCGCTGAATGCCGCGATCGATCGGCGGCGTCGGGTAGGCGACCTGCGGATTTTCCGAACGATCGAGCAGGCCGTGATAACGCCAGCCGCCGACCGGCTCGGACAACTGCGCAGTCGGCGCGGCCCACAGCGCAGGCGCGCAGGCGAGGCCGATCAGCAGCAAAAGAAATGAACGCATGTGACGCCTCCTGCCATGCCTTGAACGAAACCTTGCACCCGATCCTCGGTACTTCACAGCGGTGAACTGCGTTTCGTCTGAATGCCCCGCAACTGTCGGGGCCGTAGAAGCCGCGAAGAGTAGCGATTCGGCAGTTTTTTAACAATCGGATACATGTGTGATTGCTGTAGGAATCTCGCTTTCGAGAGGGCGTGAGCCGAATAGCGAAGTTATTCGGCTCATAAAATGAGCCGAATAAGCCTCAGCCCCGAAACTTCACATTAACTTTGTGACGAGGGGATTTATCCCAGCTCGGCTGCGCAGCAGTCGTAAAACCGGCGACTTCGATTTTCCTGAGAGTATCGGTTGTCTGGTTTTAGGGTTGCTACGCAACCCAGCGGGGATAAATCCCCTCGCCACGGGGGTCATGTGCGCGGCTTTGGGTAGGGCGCCTCATTTGCCCATACCCCCCCTATCTGCTAGTGTCGCGCCGGTTTAACGTCTACCGGAAATTGCCGCCATGGCCCGCAAAAAAGCTGCACTGGATTTCGAACAATCCCTCGCCGACCTGCAAACACTGGTCGAGCGTCTGGAGAACGGTGAATTGTCGCTGGAAGACTCGCTGACCGCTTTCGAGCAGGGCATCGGCCTGACCCGTGACTGCCAGGCGGCGCTGGCCCAGGCCGAGCAGAAAGTGCAGGTGCTGCTGGAGCGCGATGGCGAGCTCGCCGAGGAACCCTTCGACGCGGATGAGCCAGAATGATCGCGGCGTATTCGGCGAGCAGTCAGGCCCGGGTCAACGCGGCGCTGGAGACGCTGTTCAACGCGCCGCTGCCGGAACTGGCGCGGCTCTACGAAGCGATGCGCTACAGCGTGATGAACGGCGGCAAACGCGTGCGTCCGTTGCTGGCTTACGCGGCGTGCGAAGCCCTCGGTGGCCAGGCTGAACAGGCCAGCGGCGCGGCCTGTGCGGTCGAGTTGATCCACGCCTACTCGCTGGTGCATGACGATTTGCCGGCGATGGACGATGACGATCTGCGTCGCGGCCAGCCGACGACCCACAAGAAATTCGACGAAGCCTGCGCGATCCTCGCCGGTGACGGCTTGCAGAGCCTGGCCTTCAGCGCCCTGCTCGATCCGCGCCTGAGCGATTGCAGCAGCGACATCCGTCTGCAGATGGTCACGGCGCTGGCCCATGCAGCCGGTCCGGCGGGCATGGTCGGTGGTCAGGCCATCGATCTGGGTTCGGTCGGTCTCAAGCTCGATCAAACAGCCCTCGAACAAATGCACCGGCACAAGACCGGCGCGCTGATTGAAGTCAGCGTCAGGCTCGGCGCCCTGGCCAGCGGCCGCGCCCAGCCTGATCAGCTTCAGGCGTTGCAGACTTATGCACAGGCCATCGGCCTGGCCTTTCAGGTGCAGGACGACATCCTCGACGTGGAAAGCGATACCGCGACCCTCGGCAAACGCCAGGGCGCCGATATCGCCCGCGACAAGCCGACCTACCCGGCCCTGCTCGGCCTCGACGCCGCCAAGGCCTATGCTCTGGAACTGCGCGATCAGGCCTTGCAGGCGCTGCGACCGTTTGACGCGGCCGCCGAGCCGTTGCGCGAGCTGGCCCGGTATATCGTCGAGCGGCGCAACTGACGGCGTATCGGCCAAAAAAGACCAACGCGTGGGCAGGGGCCGATGCATCAGGTAAACTGCCGCATCTTTTATACCTATAACGATTCGCCTGATGCCCACGACGTTTCATGAGATTCCCCGCAAGCGCCCGACCACGCCCCTGCTCGACCGTGCGAACACGCCGGACAGCCTGCGCCGGTTAGGCGAAGCCGAGCTGGAAACCCTGGCCGATGAGTTGCGCCTGGAATTGCTCTACACGGTCGGCCAGACCGGTGGGCATTTCGGTGCCGGCCTGGGCGTGATCGAGCTGACCATCGCGTTGCATTACGTCTTTGACACCCCGGACGACCGTCTGCTGTGGGACGTCGGGCATCAGGCGTATCCGCACAAGATCCTCACCGGTCGCCGCGAGCGCATGGCCAGCCTGCGTCAAAAGGCCGGCATTGCCGCGTTCCCGCGCCGCTCCGAGAGCGAGTACGACACCTTCGGCGTCGGCCACTCCAGCACCTCGATCAGCGCTGCGCTGGGCATGGCCATTGCCGCCCGTCTGCAGGACAGCGATCGCAAGGCCATCGCCGTGATCGGCGACGGTGCGCTGACGGCCGGCATGGCTTTCGAGGCGCTGAACCATGCGCCGGAAGTCAACGCCAACATGCTGGTGATCCTCAACGACAACGATATGTCGATCTCGCGCAACGTCGGCGGGTTGTCGAATTATCTGGCGAAGATCCTGTCCAGCCGCACCTACGCGAGCATGCGCGAGGGCAGCAAGAAAGTCCTTTCGCGCCTGCCCGGCGCGTGGGAAATCGCCCGTCGCACCGAAGAATATGCCAAGGGCATGCTGGTCCCCGGCACCCTGTTCGAAGAGCTGGGCTGGAATTACATCGGCCCGATCGACGGCCACGATCTGCCAACCCTGATCGCCACGCTGCGCAACATGCGCGATCTCAAAGGCCCGCAGTTCCTGCACATCGTCACCAAGAAAGGCAAAGGCTTCGCCCCGGCGGAAGTCGACCCGATCGGTTACCACGCCATCACCAAACTCGAACCACTGGACGCCCCCGCCGCTGCGCCGAAAGCCGTCAGCGGGCCGAAGTATTCGGCGGTGTTTGGCGAGTGGCTGTGCGACATGGCGGCGGCTGACGCTCGTCTGGTCGGAATTACCCCGGCGATGAAGGAAGGCTCGGATCTGGTGGCATTCAGCGAGCGCTTCCCCGAGCGTTATTTCGACGTGGCGATTGCCGAGCAGCACGCGGTCACTTTCGCTGCCGGCATGGCCTGCGAAGGCGCGAAACCGGTAGTGGCGATCTACTCGACGTTCCTGCAACGCGGTTACGACCAATTGGTACACGACGTCGCGGTGCAGAACCTGGACGTGCTGTTCGCCATCGACCGCGCCGGCCTGGTTGGCGAAGACGGCCCGACCCACGCTGGCAGCTATGACCTGTCCTACCTGCGCTGCATCCCGGGCATGCTCATCATGACCCCGAGCGATGAAAACGAATTGCGCAAAATGCTCACCACCGGCCACCTCTACAATGGCCCGGCGGCAGTGCGTTACCCACGCGGCAGCGGCCCGAATGCAGTCATCGAAAAAGATCTCGAAGCGATCGAAATCGGCAAGGGCATCGTCCGTCGTCAGGGCAGCAAGGTCGCCATGCTGGTGTTCGGCGTGCAACTGAGCGAAGCCTTGAAAGTCGCCGAGAAGCTCGACGCCACCGTGGTCGACATGCGTTTCGTCAAACCGCTGGATGAAGCGCTGGTGCGCGAGATCGCCGGTGGCCACGAGTTGCTGGTGACCATCGAAGAGAACGCGATCATGGGCGGCGCCGGTGGCGCGGTCAGCGAATTCCTCGCCCGCGAGAACATTCTCAAGTCGATGCTGCATCTGGGCTTGCCGGACATTTACGTCGAGCATGCGAAACCGGCGCAGATGCTTGCCGAGTGCGGGCTGGATGAGGCCGGGATCGAAGCGTCGATTCGCCAGCGCCAGGCATTGCTCGCCCAATAAACGCAATACCCTTGTGGGAGCGAGCCTGCTCGCGAAAGCGGACTGTCAGTCAAAGACGAACTGACTGATACACCGCCTTCGCGAGCAGGCTCGCTCCCACATTTGATTTGTGTACACCTGAAACTCCCGTTGGACTGTCCATGAACCTCTCGCGCCTCGCCCTGCCCTTCCTCCTGCTGCCAACCGCCAGCGTCCTTGCCGATACATTCGAACGCGAACAGGCGCTGAAGCTGCCGGACACGCTGATCAGCGCCAATCGTCAGGTCGAGGCGCGCAACGACAGCAGCGCCGCCAACACCGTGTTCACCCGCGAAGACATCGATCGCCTGCAACCAAGCGACGTGCCCGATCTGCTGCGGCGCGTGCCCGGCGTGCAAGTGGCGCAGACCGGCGGGCGCGGCAGTCTGCCGGGGATCTACATTCGCGGCACGCAATCGGCGCAGAGCCTGGTGCTGGTCGATGGCCAGCGCATCGGTAACTCGACTTCCGGCGACAGTAACCTGCAACATCTGAACATCGAGCAGATCGAGCGCGTCGAAGTGCTGCGTGGTTCACGCTCGGTGATTTACGGCAGCGACGCGATTGGCGGGGTGATCCAGATCTTCACCCGGCGCGGCACCGAGCAAGGCTTGCAGCCACGCCTGCATGTGGGCTTTGGCAGTCAGCAGACATGGGAACGCAGCCTCGGCTTGTCCGGCGGTGACGACAAAACCCGTTTCAACCTCGGCGCCAGCCTCGACGAAACGGCCGGGCTCGACCGTACCCACGAGTCGTATCCAAGCGACAGCGACCATGACGCCTACCGCAACAAATCCCTGAGCCTGAGCCTCAGCCACGCGCTGACCGATGACGTCGAAGTCGGCGCCAATCTGCTGGATAACCGTGGCAGGAGCGAATTCGACAGTCCGTCCGGATCGGTGCAACAGCAGCCCTATAGTGACTTCAACGTCAGTAGCGTTAGTAACTACTTTGATGCGCGGGTCAACAACATCTGGAAAACCCGCGTCGAGTTCGGCCATACCGAAAACCGCGAGAAGACGCTGGATAAACTCTTCGACGAACACTATGTCTTCAACACTTATCGCGACTCGGTGAACTGGCAGAACGACCTGGCGCTCGATGCGCGCAACAGCTTGATCGTGGGCAGTGACTGGTACGAAGACCGGGTCAACAGCAGCACTGCATTCGACGAGGACAGCCGCTGGAACCGCGCAGCGTTCATCCAGCATCGCTATGAGGCCGACAGCTTCTCTACGGAGCTGGGCCTGCGTCACGATGACAATGAGCAATTCGGCAGTGAGAATTCCTGGAGTGGCACCTTCACCCTGCCGCTCAATCCGGATAACGACGTGCTGCTGAGCTACAGCGAAGGTTTCCGCGCGCCGACCTTCAACGACCTGTACTACCCGAGCTACAGCAACCCGGATCTGAAACCCGAAACCTCAAAGAGCTACGAACTGCAATGGCGCAGCAAGCTCGGTGAAAATAGCCGTGTAGAGGCCTCGCTTTACCAAATAGACTTGAAGGACGCGATTATCTACGCCGACGGCAGGCCTCCACAGAACGTTGCGTCAGCGCGCATCAACGGTTTTGAAGCAGCGTTGAAGCACGAGCTGTTTGGCTGGCAGAGCAATCTTGGCGTGGCGATCATTGACCCACGTGATCGCGATACCGGGCATACGCTGGCGCGACGGGCGCGGCGCACGGCCAGTTGGGATCTGGATCGGCAGTTTGATCGCTTGGGTCTCGGCGCCAGCTGGCAATTGGTCAGCGGCAGTTACGATGATTTGAACAACACTCAGTCGCTGGGCGGCTACGGCACGCTTGGACTGCGCAGCAGTTGGGCGCTGAGCCGTGAGATCAAGCTGGATCTGAAGGTGGATAACCTGCTGGACAAGGGCTACAGCCGGGCGAATTACAGCTATGACGGCGCGCAGTATGGCTATCGTGAGGAAGGTCGGGCGTGGATGTTCGGGGTGACGTGGACCCCTGAACTCTGAGCTGAGATTTGTATTGGCTGGCTGACCTCTTCGCGAGCAGGCTCGCTCCCACAATAGACTGAGTGCGGCCACACAGTTTGTTTTCAGCGAAAATCCAGTGTGGGAGCGAGCCTGCTCGCGAATACAGGCGATGCGGTCTACCGATCCGGCGCGATCGATTGGCAAAGCTTGGCGGTGGCGCTGATCATCTGCCCGCTCGGTCGCTCAAGGCCTTTGTCAGTGACCAATAGCAGTCTCCCCTGCCTGACCGCCGCCACCTGCGGCCAGGTTTTCCACGCCCCTAGCTGCGCCTGATCACCGGCGACAATCACTTCCGGATCACGCTGCAATACCGCCTCGATACTCACCTGCGGTGCCGGCAGATTCAGCTCGGCGAAGACATTGAGCGCGCCGCACACCTCAAGCGCATCGCTGATGATCTGCCCGCCACCCACGGTGTATAGCGGTTTGTCCCAGACTTGATAAAACACCCGCAGCGGCACATCACGACGATAACGCTGACGAAGGTCATCCAGTTGTTTGCGCAATTCGGCCGCCCGTTTCGCCCCGCGTTCAGGACGCCCGAGCTGTTCGGCAATGGCTTCGATCTGCGCCGCGAGTTGCGTCAACGTGTGCGGCTCGGCGACGAAGGTCGGAATGTTCAGGCGCTTGAGCTGATCACGCTGCCCGGTGCCAACACTGCCGGGCCAGAGCAGCAGCAAATCCGGTTTCAGGCTGAGCAAGCGCTCCATGTCGAGCTGGCCGTAGCGGCCCACTGATGGAACATCCGCTATCGCCGCCGGCCGCTCGCCCGCATCCAGTACGCCGACCAGCAGGTCAGCGGAATCCAGTTCAACGACGATTTCAGACAGTGAGGGGGCGAGGCTGACCACCCGCAATGCAGCCAGCACCGGGCTGCTCAGGGCGAGCAGCAGAACCGCCAGCCACAGGCGATGCATCAACCGAGTTGACGCGGAATACGGTAGAGGTAGAACAGCACGGCAGTGGACAGCGCCAGCAGCATCAATGGCACGGCTTCGAGGCCGACGAATACCGACAGTGCGCCGATCCAGGCCGGCAAAGACGCCACCAGCAACGCCGCACGCCGACGCGCCGCAAGGGCAATCCAGGCGGCGGGTTCATCGGCGGTATCGAGGGCTTTTTGCGTGGCGATCAGGGCGTGTTTGTAGCGGGCGAAATACTTCAGGCTGACAAACATCGAGGCGACGCCGGCGATGAACAAAGGCATTGCCAGCACTGGCAGCAGGCCCTGGCCTTCACCGAACAGCGCGTTGAGCACGAACAGCGGCAACAGCGCCAGCGCCAGGTATTGCCACCAGGCCACCGACAACCGCCGCCGCACCTGGCCACGGGTCACGCGCGGTCAACCTCGCCCTGATGCTCGTTGCCCATCATGTGGTCGAGCTTGCTGGCCTTGGTCGCCAGATAGAGTTTGTTGTGCGGATTGTGCCCGGTGTGCAGCGGCACGCGCTCGGCGACGACGATGCCCATGTCGGTCAGCGCTTTGACCTTGCGCGGGTTGTTGGTCATCAGGCGCAGGGATTTCACGCCCAGATGCTCAAGCATCGGCAGGCACATGGCGTAGTCGCGCTGATCGGCGGCAAAGCCCAGACGCTCGTTGGCTTCCACGGTGTCGGCACCGCCGTCCTGCAATTCATAGGCGCGGATCTTGTTCAGCAGCCCGATGCCGCGCCCTTCCTGACGCAGATACAGCAACACGCCACGGCCTTCGCGCGCAATCGCCTGCAAAGCTGCCTCTAATTGCGAGCCGCAGTCGCAACGCTGGCTGAACAAGGCATCGCCGGTCAGGCATTCGGAATGCAGGCGACCGAGTACCGGGGCGCCATCGGCAATTTCACCGAGGCTCAGCACGACGTGCTCACGCCCGGTGCTCTCATCGAGAAAGCCGTGCATGGTGAATTGCGCAAAAGGCGTTGGCAGCTTGGAAGCGGCGACGAAGACGACAGGCACCGATGTGCTCCTGATCTAGAAGACTGAAAATTCGCAGGCGGGCATTGTAACAGCAGGTTCCTGTGGACGCTTAGGCTGAATTATCGGGCATAACCATCAAAAAGTTTGATGACAGTTGCCATGCGCTCCCACAGGACATTGTGATCATTTTGGATCAAACGGATACGGCTGCTGCCACTTCTCGAAGACCGGCTTCAACTCTCCGCTCTTGACCAGCTCCGCCATGCGGCGGTCATACAGCGCCATCAACGCGCGAGCCTGTGGGGTATCGGCGAAACCGAGAAACAGCGGCAACTCAGCCAGATGCGAATAGCGATACTGCGCTGGATCCGCGGCATCGCGCACGACCGCTTCAATCTCGGTCAGCGCATCGATGTAGTAATCCGCCCGGCCCTGCTTGAGCATCAGCAGAATGCCGGTACGTCGTTCGATCTGGTTGAAACGCTGGATGTTCGGCAAGTAGTTCTCGTAGCGGTAGCCGCGCACCCAGGCCAGACGATATTTGCCCAAGGTCGCCTGGGTCGGCGGCGGGCTGCTCGCCAGGCCCAGCGCGTAGATGTGATCAGAATCGAACTTCGATTGCGGGTACAGCACGTGCTCGGCTTCGTCGCGGTAGGAGCCGACCAGTGCGTCGACCTCCTTCAACTGCACCAGCCCGATCGAACGGGTGTACGGCACCGTGCGAATATCCAGCTTGACCCCGGCCGGCTCGAACACTTTGCGCAACACGTCCCAGGCCAGACCATGGCCATCGGCGGCGGTGTAATCCTCCCAGTCTTCGCTGGCCAGATGGATCACCCCAGGCACGGGCGCGGCGGCCTGCGCATGGGCGAACGTGCCCAGCAGAGCCAGAAGCAGCAGCGCCAACCTGCGTCGCAGCATTGCGTGTTTCCTCACGTGAGTCGAATCAGGCGAATACCCAGACCAGCCCTTGCATCGCCAGCCAGGCGAACACACCGGCCAGCACGTCGTCGAGCATGATGCCGACGCCGCCATGCACGTGCTTGTCGATCCAGCGGATCGGCCACGGCTTGAGGATATCGAAGAAGCGGAACACCAGAAAACCCGCGAGCAACCAGTACCAGCCTTCCGGCACCAGCCACAGGGTGATCCACATGCCGACCATTTCATCCCAGACGATGCCTTCGTGGTCGTGCACGCGCAAATCGTCAGCGACTTTGCCGCACAGCCAGAAGCCGAACAGCATGGTGATGCCGAGCATCAGCCAGTAGCCCCAGTCGGGCAGCATCTGCCACAGCGGAATGAACGGCAGCGCCACCAGCGAGCCCCACGTGCCCGGCGCTTTTGGCAAGGTACCGGAGCCGAAGCCGAACGCGAGGAAATGCCACGGATTGCGCCAGACCGAAGGAGGCACGAATTCGGCAGGGACCTGTTTCGGGTGATCTGTCACGGTGTCTCCTGAAAATGTTGGTAGCCGCGAATCTGCGGAGTGATGTCGCGCCCGTCGCGGTCCAGCAGCAGCACGCCCTGGCCCGGCAGCACACGGCCGATCACATGAATCGGCCAGCCGTCGGCCAGCAGTGCCGGCAACTCGGCGGACGGCAAGGTGAAGGCCAGTACGTAATCATCACCACCGCTCAATGCCGCGCGCTCGGCACCGCGCTGGCCGAGAAACGCGACTAAAGCATCCGACAACGGTACACGCTCGCGTTCAATCTCAAGTCGCACCTTCGACGCCAGCGCGATATGCCCGCAATCGGCGAGCAGGCCGTCGGAGATGTCCAGTGCCGCCGTGGCCTTGCCGCGCAGGGCCTGACCGAGGGCCAGTTGCGGCTGCGGCGACCAGTAATGCTCGAGCAGCGGCTGGGCGATATGCGCTTCGGCATCACGTTGAGCCAAAACCAGCGGCAAGGCGCCGGCGGCATTGCCCAGTTTGCCGCCGACGCAGAGCAGATCACCGGCCTGCGCACCGCTGCGGGTCAAGGCCTGGCCAGCGGGTACGCGGCCGAACACGGTGACCGTCAGGCTCAACGGTCCGCGCGTGGTATCGCCGCCGACCAGCGCGACGCCGCAGCTTTGCGCCATGCGGTTCAAACCCCGGGCATAGGCTTGCAGCCAATCGGCAGTCACCGTCGGCAAGGTCAGGGCAAGGGTAAAGGCAACGGGCGCGGCGCCCATGGCGGCCAGGTCACTGACCGCGACGGCCAGCGAGCGCTGACCGAGCAGAAACGGATCGCAGGGGTCGGCGAAATGCACACCGGCCACCAGCGTATCGGTAGAAACCGCCAACTGTTCCCCAGCGGGAACCGCCAGCAAGGCGCAGTCGTCGCCGATCCCCAGAGCAACGCCTTCGCCGCCCTGCGCACAAGGCGCGGCGGCGAAGAAATTGCGGATCAGCTCAAACTCGCCCATGGCCGAGAAAAAGTATTCAAGCGCCGATCAGCGCTTGAACGCCTTCACTTCAGCTTCACGCAGGCGCGGGGCCAGCTTGTCGAGCACACCGTTGACGAACTTGTGGCCGTCGGTCGAACCGAACACCTTGGCCAGTTCGATACCTTCGTTGATCACAACGCGGTACGGCACGTCGACGCGCTTGAGCAGTTCCCAGGTCGACAGGCGCAGAACCGCCAGTTCAACCGGGTCGAGCTCTTCGATCGCCAGATCCAGGCACGGCGTCAGGGCGGTGTCGATTTCGGTCTTGAACTGCGGAACCCCGTGAAGGATTTCACGGAAGTAGGCGCCGTCGACATCGGTGAAATCGTTATCAACGCGAAACTGCGCTTCGATCTCGTTCAGCGATTGCCGGGCCATGTGCCACTGGTACAGCGCTTGAGTCGCGAGCTGACGGGCTTCACGACGCTTGGCGCTCTTCGACGGCTTGCCGGCATCCGCAGGTTTCGGATCGCGCGGGTTGAAACGATCGCTTTCGTCGCTAATCACTTGGCCTCCAACTGCGCCAGCAGGCTGACCATTTCCAGAGCGGACAGGGCAGCTTCGGCACCTTTGTTACCGGCCTTGGTGCCGGAACGTTCGATGGCTTGCTCGATGGAATCGACGGTCAGCACGCCGAACGCGACCGGTACGCCGAATTCCATGGAGACCTGGGCCAGGCCTTTGGTGCACTCGCCAGCTACGTATTCGAAGTGCGGAGTACCGCCACGAATGACCGCGCCAAGGGCGATGATCGCTGCGAACTCGCCTTTCTGGGCGACTTTCTGCGCAACCAGCGGGATTTCGAAGGCGCCCGGCGCGCGGATGATGGTGATGTCGCTTTCGCTCACGCCGTGGCGAACCAGGGCATCAACGGCACCGCTGACCAGGCTTTCAACCACGAAGCTGTTGAAGCGGCCCACTACCAGAGCGTAGCGGCCTTTGGGGGCGATGAAGGTACCTTCGATGGTCTTCAGGGTCATTCGTCAGTTCTCTTAAAGAGCCGGGACGCGTCTGCTACGCGCCCCTCAGTGATTATTTGCCGCGAATTGGAGTCCGGAAACAGCCGGTCATTATTCGGAGGGCACGTATTCTACAACTTCCAGATCGAAACCGGATATCGCATTGAATTTCATTGGTGCCGACATCAAGCGCATTTTGCGCACGCCGAGGTCACGCAGGATCTGCGAACCGGCCCCGACGATGCTGTAGGTGGTCGGTTTTTTCGGCGTTGCCTGCTCACCGGTTTCACGGATATGCGCCAGCAGCACGTCGCCATCGAGCGGGTGACCGAGCAGCAGCACCACACCGCTGCCGGCCTCGGCGACCGCAGCCATGGCGGCGCGCAGGCTCCAGCGGCCCGGTTGCTTGACCATCAGCAGATCGCGCAGCGGGTCCATGTTGTGCACGCGAACCAGCGTCGGTTCTTCAGCGCAGACAGTGCCCAGCGTCAGGGCCATGTGCACGTCGCCTTCCACCGAATCACGATAGGTCACCAGGTTGAATTGGCCCAGTTCGCTGTCCAGCGGCTGCTCGGCAATCCGCTGAACGGTACGTTCGTGGATCATCCGGTAGTGGATCAGGTCGGCGATGGTGCCGATCTTGATGTTGTGTTCGGCGGCGAATGCTTCGAGTTCAGCGCGACGGGACATGGTGCCGTCGTCGTTCATCACTTCGCAGATCACTCCGCTCGGCTCGAAACCGGCCATGCGCGCCAGGTCGCAGGCGGCTTCGGTGTGGCCAGCGCGAGCGAGGGTGCCGCCGGCCTGCGCCATCAGCGGGAAGATGTGGCCCGGGCTGACGATATCTTCAGCCTTGGCGTCTTTAGCGGCAGCCGCTTGCACGGTGCGCGCGCGGTCAGCGGCGGAGATGCCGGTGGTCACGCCTTCGGCAGCTTCGATCGAAACGGTGAACTTGGTGCCGAAACCGGAACCGTTGCGCGGCGCCATCAGGGGCAGCTTCAACAGTTCGCAGCGCTCGCGGCTCATCGGCATGCAGATCAGGCCACGGGCGTGCTTGGCCATGAAGTTGATGTGTTCGGCCTGGCAGCATTCGGCGGCCATGATCAGGTCGCCTTCGTTCTCGCGGTCTTCGTCATCCATGAGGATAACCATCTTGCCTTGGCGGATGTCTTCAACCAGTTCTTCGATGCTATTGAGCGCCACAAGGCACCCCCTTCTTTTGAATTATTTGAGGTAGCCGTTTTGGGCCAGAAAGCTTTCGGTGATGGTGCTGCCGGCGGTCTTCTCGGCGGCCTTGTCGCCCAGCAGCAGACGCTCCAGATAACGCGCCAGCAGGTCGACTTCCAGATTCACCCGGCGGCCCGGCTTGTATGAAGCCATGATGGTTTCGCTGAGGGTGTGCGGAATGATCGTCAGCATGAATTCGGCGCCATCGACTTCGTTCACGGTCAGGCTGGTGCCGTCGACGGTGATCGAGCCTTTGTGGGCGATGTACTTGGCCAGCTCTTTCGGCGCGCGGATGCGAAATTCCACGGCGCGGGCATTGTCGCTGCGCGATACCACTTCGCCGACACCATCGACGTGGCCGCTGACCAGATGCCCGCCGAGGCGAGTGGTCGGGGTCAGGGCTTTTTCCAGATTGACCGGGCTGCCGCTTTTCAAGTCATTCATGGCGGTGCAATCGAGGGTTTCGCGGCTGACGTCGGCGGCAAAGCCGTCGCCCGGCAACTCGACGGCGGTCAGGCAAACGCCGTTGACCGCGATGCTGTCGCCGAGTTTGACGTCACTCAGATCGAGCTTGCCGGTTGCGACGTGCACCCGTACATCACCGCCCTTTGGGGTCAGTGCGCGGATACTGCCGATGGATTCGATGATGCCGGTGAACATGGGGTTCTCCTTGAGAACGAGGCCAGCGCTAACGCAATGGCCGGGAATTATACGCGGGCCGAAGGGACAGGGATCGCAGTGACTCGCCAGTCATCGCCCACCGCGCGGATTTCAGTGATTTTCAGTTCCGGCGCATCTTTCATCTGCGCCAGCGGCCAGTCGAGCAGCGGACGCGCCGTGGAGCCAAGGAACTTGCCGGCAATGAAGATCACGAATTCGTCGACCAGCCCCAGTTGCGCAATGGCGCCGGCCAGACGCGGCCCGGCCTCGACCAGCACCTCATTGGTGCCACGATGAGCCAGTTCGATGAGCAATTGATGCAGATCGACCTGGCCGTCGTCACCCGGCACGATCAGGCATTCCGGGCCATTGGCATATTGCTCCTCGACCGCGACACAGGTGGCGACCAGCGCCGGCCCGGCCTTGAAGAACGGTGCATCCAGCGGCACCCGCAGGCGGCCGTCGATCAATACGCGCAATGGCGGGCGACTCATGGCCAGCGCTGTTTGCTCGGTATTCAGGCCCAATTCGTCCGCGCGTACGGTCAACCGCGCGCCATCGGCCAGCACCGTGTCGGCGCCGGTCAGCACTACTGCCGCCTCAGCGCGCAAACGCTGTACCGCTGAACGCGCCGCCGGGCCGGTGATCCATTGGCTCTCGCCGCTTTCCATCGCTGTGCGCCCGTCGAGGCTCATGGCCAGCTTGACCCGCACGAACGGCAAGCCATGTTCCATGCGTTTCAGAAAACCTTGATTGAGCTTGCGTGCTTCAGCCTCCAGCACACCACTTTCGGTGGCGATACCGGCCTCGGCCAGGCGCTGCAAACCGCGCCCGGCGACTTGCGGATTGGGATCACGCATCGCCGCCACGACCCGGGCAACGCCAGCGGTCACCAAGGCATCGGCGCACGGCGGCGTGCGCCCGTGGTGGCTGCAAGGCTCGAGGGTCACATACGCCGTGGCGCCCCGGGCCTGCTCGCCAGCGGCGCGCAGGGCGTGGACTTCGGCATGGGGTTCGCCGGCGCGCTCATGCCAGCCTTCGCCGACAATCTGGCCGTCACGCACCACCACGCAACCGACTCGCGGATTGGGATGGGTGGTGTAGTGGCCTTTGCGCGCCAGTTCCAGCGCGCGGGCCATGAAGTGGGCGTCGAGGATCGCCTGCTCGGCGGCGGTGGTCATTCTTTCACCGGTTCGCGGGCGAGGCGGTCGATCTCTTCGCGGAATTCATTGAGGTCCTGGAAGCGCTTGTACACCGAGGCAAAACGGATATAGGCGACTTCATCGAGCTTTTGCAGCTCGGCCATCACCAGCTCGCCGACCACGAGGGATTTGACCTCGCGTTCGCCGGTGGCGCGCAGCTTGTGCTTGATATGGACCAGAGAGGATTCGAGGCGCTCGACGCTGACCGGACGTTTCTCCAGCGCGCGTTGCATGCCGGCGCGGAGTTTTTCTTCGTCGAACGGTTGGCGGCTGCCGTCGGTTTTGATCAGGCGCGGCAACACCAGTTCGGCCGTCTCGAACGTCGTGAAACGTTCGCCGCAGGCCAGGCATTCACGCCGGCGGCGCACCTGTTCGCCCTCGGCGACCAGACGCGAGTCGATGACCTTGGTGTCGTTGGCACCGCAGAAGGGACAGTGCATGGTGGCTGGCAACAAAAAATGGGAGGGCCATGGTAGCGCATCCCCGTGGCAAGACAAGCCATAGGCTTTGCGGTATACAGAACGGCATGATCGTCTGATCCATGGAATTCATTCTGCCGGAGCCTCCAATGCCGTTACGTCCGCTCGTTCTGCTCAGTCTTTTCAGCCTGCTGGTGGCCTGTGGCAGCGACGCACCCAAGCCGCAACCGCCGACCCCAGGCCCCGCGCCGCAACAGGCGCAGAAAAAAGCCAAAGAGGCCGCCGAACTCGGCCCGCTGCCAGCCCATCAGCGCGAATTGAGCGGCACCCTGCAGGGCGTGCCGGCCGGCGCCGAGGTCGAACTGGCGCTGCTGGTGATCGATGAAAAGGATCGCCCGCAACAATTGCTCGCCAGTTCCAGCCTGATCGGCAACAACCAGATCCTGCCGTTTCACCTGCGCTTCAACCCCGAGGCATTTCCGGCCGGCGCACGGGTTGAACTGCGCGGTCGCGCGAGCCAGTCCGGACAACTGATTCTGCACCTGCCGTCGCAGACCATCACTCAACCGACCACTCAGGCTTTGGGCCAGCTGCAATTCGTCAAAGCGCCATGACAGCACCGCTCGACCTGCGACAGGCCTTGGGGGAATTGCTCGGCGACGCCAGACTGAAAGCCTGTGCGTTGCCGGGCACTGATTTGCAGCTGTGGTTGATCGACGGCGACAACATGGCCCGCGAATTCAGCCAGGAAGAAACCCAGCGGATCCTGCATGAACCGCCGTATTGGAGTTTTTGCTGGGCCAGCGGCTTGGCCGTGGCGCGTTATCTGGCACAGTTTCCAGAGTGGGTGCGCGGCAAGCGCGTGCTGGATTTCGGCGCCGGTTCCGGGATCGCCGGCATCGCGGCGGTGAAGGCCGGGGCGCTGGAAGTGGTGGCCTGCGATCTCGATCCGTTGGCGATCGCCGCGTGCAAGGCGAACGCCGAGCTCAACGATGTGCAGATGAGTTATTCGACGGATTTCTTTGCCGAGGCCGATCGCTTCGATCTGATTCTGGTTGCCGACGTGTTGTATGACCGCGCCAATCTGCCGTTGCTCGACGCGTTTCTCAGTCGCGGACGCGAAGCGCTGGTGGCGGATTCACGGGTGCGGGATTTTCGTCATCCGTTGTATGAGCGAATTGAAGTGCTCGAGGCGATGACCTTGCCGGATCTGGCCGAGCCGGAAGAGTTTCGGCATGTGAGCCTTTACCACGCCACCCGCGCATGATCGTTCCCACGCTCTGCGTGGGAATGCAGCCCGGGACGCTCCGCGTCCCTTCGTACGGCGTAACGCAGAGCGTCACCGGAGGCATTCCCACGCGGAGCATGGGAACGATCAGTGTTACAGCTTTCAGCAGCCCCTCGCGAAGCTTTATAGTGAGCCCATCCACGCTTTGACGAGATCCCCCATGAGTCAGCAAACGCCGTACATCTTCGACGCCACGACTGCCGATTTCGACCAGTCGGTGATCGAAGCCTCCTTCAACAAACCGGTGCTGGTGGATTTCTGGGCCGAATGGTGTGCGCCGTGCAAGGCGTTGATGCCGATGCTGCAGGGCATTGCCGAGAGCTATCAGGGCGAGTTGCTGCTGGCCAAGGTCAACTGCGACATCGAGCAGGACATCGTCGCCCGCTTCGGCATTCGCAGCCTGCCGACCGTGGTGCTGTTCAAGGACGGTCAGCCGGTCGACGGCTTTGCCGGGGCACAACCGGAATCCGCCGTGCGCGCCCTGCTCGAACCGCATGTGCAGATGCCGCCACCGGCCGCTGCCGACCCGTTCGAACAGGCTCAGGCGATGTTCGACGAAGGTCACTTCGCCGAGGCGGAAGCGGTGCTGGTGACCATTCTCAATGAAGACAATACCAACGCCAAAGCGCTGATCCTTTACGCACGCTGCCTGACCGAACGCGGTGAGCTGGGCGAAGCGCAAACCGTGCTCGACGCGGTCAAGAGCGATGAGCACAAAGCCGCACTCGCCGGGGCCAAGGCGCAGATCCAGTTCCTCGGCCTCGCCCGCGACCTGCCGGACGCCGCCGACCTGAAAAGCCGCCTGGCGCAAAATCCGCAGGATGATGAAGCGGTGTACCAACTGGCGATCCAGCAACTGGCGCGCCAGCAATACGAAGCGGCGCTGGACGCCCTGCTGAAGCTATTCATCCGCAACCGCAGCTACGGCGAAGGCTTGCCGCACAAGACCTTGCTGCAGGTGTTCGAACTGCTGGGCAATGATCATCCGTTGGTGACGGCTTACCGTCGCAAAGTGTTTGCGGCGCTGTATTAAGGCCTCACCCGATCCAGCTATAGAGCGGCGTATCCCCGCCGCTCGCCACTTTCACATCGGCACTGTGGCGCAAACGCACCAGCAAACGCTTGCCCGCTGCCGCACTGCCGGTGAGCGCCTCCAACTGATCGAGCAGATCCGGCCCGCTAAGTTGCCCGGCGTTGCGCAGCAAGTCTTTGGCCACCTGCCACAGCGCATCGTCCTGATTCACCGGCTTCGCCGCCGGGGCCGACGCCACTGCCTCAGACTGCACGACCGGCGCCTGCCCGCTCAGCGCCGAACCCAGCCTCGCCCAATCGCTGTCATCCAGCTCCACCGTCAAATCCACCGGCACCTCGCCGACCGTTCCGCGTATCCGCAACATCGAGTTCGCTCCTGCATTTTTCTGACCTGCATGCTCCCACGGGACTTGTGCAACGCCAAGTAAAGGGCGCCAAACACATCTGGTAATTCCCGGTTAATCGGCTAAATTAATCTCTTTTTGCGGGAAGGATTCCCAATGTCTTCAGGACGAAAACTGGCCTCTAAAGGAGGCCCGACCTCTACAGGTGGCGTGATACTTGAAGGAAATGAGAACCTCAATATCGAAGGAAGAATAATCGCTTCCATTGGACAACTCGCCAGTTGTCCGGTCTGTGGGCCTGGCAAAGGCCCCATCGTAGCAGTGGGTGAAAGAACGCTGATTTTACCTGCCGGACCAGCTGCGCTAGAGGGTGACTACGTCGCCTGCGGTTGTCCGCCTATGACCAATAAGCTGCTCACTCAGCAACACAGTGGTTTCGCAGGAATTGGCCGGCCCGCTCCAATTGACATGGGGCCACCGATTGCTGCCCTGACCTCTTATCGCTACTTGCAGGTCATCATCGAACGCCTTGATGACACGGAAAAGCCAGGTTGGGCTTACAAAATCAAGGACAAGGCGAAGGTTGCCGTTTTACAAGACAGCACTTGCAACCTCACAGGCGAAGGCTGCGAACACCCGGTAAAAAACGCTTCGGATTACGACACCCTGTTGGTAGGGGAAGATTCCGAATGGACTTTCTATGCCTATGAAGAGCCCCTGACACAGGATTTGTCATGAAATCGGAAATCAAACTCATCTTTAAAGACTTTCTGATGCAGCCACCGCCAGGCGTAAAATTTCAGCTGCTTATCGACGGTCAGGTCGTAGATGACAACATCGTTCAAAACGATGACAGGCCTCGCATTTATTCATTGATATCCAAAAACGGCCAGATCGCTATAACGCTCGCGGGCAAGGAACTACCGTCGATCAAAACCCGAGACACCCACGAAGTGACGGTTCAGATTGTGGGGAACTCCGGTACAAAAAAAGGTATGCACACTGCTACGTTGAATCCAGGGAAGTCTCTTTCGATCGTAGCGATATCACCGTGGGTAAAAGTCCCGCTAACGACCAGCGGCGCTGTCTCGAACGACGCGTTCTACGAAGTCGAATATGGTGTGAAACGTACAAATGAAACCCGAACGGTGAAAGTCGTCATTCAGGACATGCCGCGCAGGATACTGATGGAGGCGCTGTCACACCGGGGATCAACACAGTGGGCAGGGAATAAAAGCAAAAAGTCGCTGCCACACCCTACTCTCAGGCAGAGCGTGGAATTTCCACCAAACACAAATAAATGCAATCTGTTCGTCTACGACGTGCTGACCGCAATTGGGGTCAACGTGGCGTTGATTGAACATGGCAAATCGAAATACCTGCCATATTTCTCCAAGGTTAGTCCTCCGCTTGCGGGTGAATGGGCGAATGGACAACGATTGCTCAATAGCTGGAAAGTCGAGCGCACGCCGTTGCCCGGGGACGTCGGCGCTTACGCAATGAATTATTCCGACGCCAGCGGCCATGTCGGCTTCGTTCTAACGAAGGGCGTATGCATTTCTGCAGGGTGGGAAAAAGTTGAAGTTAACGACGCAGGTTTTCGCCATGCGACCGGTAATGCAAATCCCAGCGACCATGACTTCACTATTTTCCGACGCTATAAACACAGCACGCCACAATGAAACGCCCTTATTCGCTCCTCCTCATAATTCCGTTTTTGCTCATCGTGGCATGGCGCATCTGGTTGCCTGCCGATCTTTCGGCTTGTCCCGCTGACGGGGAAACTGCAGGTCCACTGACCCTTGTTATTCGTGATTACTTTGAGCGCAATAACCGGACCGACTGGCGAGACATGGATGATCGTTTCGACATACTTTCAACCCCCGAAGGCCAGAGCATAGCGAGTCAACCGAATTCACACACTTGCGAAGCATTGCGGGTACTGCAGAGTCCGGCGTTCAGTCAGAGTGAAAAAATCTTCACCATGGCACTTATGTTCAGACTGCCAATCGACCAGTACATGGCCCTGATGGATCGCAGTCATCAACTCTACACGCAGGGCAAAATGGATAAGGAGGTGCTGACTCTGGTGGTATTTCCGCGCGGAACAGCCATCAACTACTGGTGGCTTCCGGCTTGGCGACAGCGTTTCAGTCGCGATGCGCCGAGCGTGCTCGACGCAAATCTGATCAACGATGTTCTTTCGGGACACTATTGGTTCGACTATCCCGGCGCAGGCTTCTGATTCTGCAAGCATGACATCCAATCCCAGCACCGCCCGCGAACTCATCCCGGGCGGTGCTTAGCCATGTCTTGCGCAATCTCAAGCGCACGGGCACACTCTGCGGACTTTCGTTATAAGATTACATAACAAACTTTTCATTTTTCTCGGAGTCCGTCATGCGTCGTTTGCTGCTCGCTTTGCCGTTTGCCCTGTTGCCGCTGGCCGCTGCCCATGCGGTTGATGAGCACGATCATGATCATGAGCACGGCAGCCTCGGCGCTCACGAACATGGTGTGGGTCGCCTGAACGCCGCGCTCGATGGTCAGACCCTAGAGCTGGAGCTGGAAAGCCCGGCGATGAATCTGGTCGGTTTTGAACACGCCGCCACGTCCGATGCCGACAAGGCCAAAGTCGCTGCCGCTCGGGCGCAACTGGAAAAACCATTGGCCCTGTTCAGTCTGCCCGCTGCGGCCGGCTGCAAGGTGGTCAGCCAGGAATTGGAAAGCCCGCTGTTCGGCGACAAGCCGGACGCCGATGATCACGACGAAGATGAAGCGGACAAGGACGGTCACGAGCATCACCACGACCACAGCGAAATCCATGCGCATTACCAATTCAGCTGCGCCACACCGGGGGCACTGAACACGCTGAACCTGACGAACATCTTCAAGACCTTCCCGGCGACGCAGAAGATTCAGGTACAACTGATCAGCGCGACCGGCCAGCAAGGTACCGAAGTGACGGCCAAGTCGGCTGCGCTGAAATTCTAGGATCCACCGAAATCCCCTGTGGGAGCGAGCCTGCTCGCGAAGGCGGCGTGTCAGCTGACATGTGGGTGTCTGACCCAGCGCTTTCGCTAGCAGGCGCGCTCCCACAGGGTTATGTGTTCACTTCATGAAAATCGGTGCCATGACCCAAGCACTCATCGAACTTTCCGACCTTGGCTTCAACTGGCCCGGTCACCCGCCGCTGCTGGAGATCCCGGCGTTTCGTCTGGAAGCCGGCGAAACCCTGTTTCTCAAAGGCCCCAGCGGCAGCGGCAAGACCACTCTGCTCGGCCTGCTCGGAGGGGTGCAGAAGCCCGGTCGCGGCAGCATTCGCCTGCTCGGCCAGGAGCTGACCGAACTGTCTGCCGGCAAGCGCGATACGTTTCGTGTCGATCACACCGGCTACATTTTCCAGCAATTCAACCTGCTGCCGTTTCTCTCGGTGCGCGAGAACGTTGAGTTGCCGTGTCACTTCTCGAAACTGCGTGCGCAACGGGCGAAACAGCGCCACGGCAGCGTTGATCAGGCCGCCGCCACCCTGCTCGCGCACTTGGGTCTGAAGGACGAAAGCCTGCTCAGTCGCCGCGCCGACTCCTTGTCCATCGGCCAGCAACAACGGGTCGCTGCCGCCCGCGCGTTGATCGGCCAACCGGAACTTGTGATCGCCGACGAACCAACCTCGGCACTGGATTACGACGCCCGCGAGAACTTCATTCGCCTGCTGTTTGCCGAGTGTCGCGAGGCCGGATCGAGTCTGTTGTTCGTCAGCCACGACCAGAGCCTGGCGCCGCTGTTCGACCGTCATCTGTCCCTGGCCGAACTCAATCGCGCCGCCACGTCCGCCGAGGTCTGAGATGTATCTGTTTCGTCTGGCCATGGCCAGCCTGGCCAACCGCCGTTTCACCGCATTGCTCACCGCCTTCGCCATCGCCCTGTCGGTGTGCCTGCTGCTCGCCGTCGAGCGCGTGCGCACCGAAGCCAAGGCCAGTTTCGCCAGCACCATCAGCGGCACTGACCTGATCGTCGGTGCTCGTTCGGGGTCGGTAAACCTGCTGCTGTATTCGGTGTTCCGCATCGGCAACGCTACCAACAACATCCGTTGGGACAGCTTTGAACACTTCGCCAACAACCCGAAAGTGAAGTGGGCAATCCCCATGTCCCTCGGCGATTCCCATCGCGGCTATCGCGTGATGGGCACCACCGAAGCCTACTTCGAGCACTACCAGTACGGGCGCCAGCAACACCTGGCGCTGGCCGACGGTCGCGCGTTTGCCACCGATCCTTTCGAAGTGGTGCTCGGCGCCGAAGTCGCCGAAGCGCTGCACTACAAGCTCGGCGACAAACTGGTACTGGCCCACGGCGTGGCGGCGATCAGCCTGGTCAAGCACGACGACAAACCCTTCACCGTGGTCGGCATCCTCCAGCGTACCGGCACGCCGGTGGACCGCACGTTGCACATCAGCCTCGGCGGCATGGAGGCGATCCACATTGACTGGCACAACGGCGTGCCGGCGCGCGGCAACGGGCGGATCAGCGCTGATCAGGCGCGCAACATGGACCTGACCCCGCAAGCGATCACCGCGTTCATGCTCGGCCTCAACAGCAAGATTTCCACCTTCGCCTTGCAGCGCGAGATCAACGAATACCGGGGCGAACCGATGCTGGCGATCCTGCCGGGCGTGGCCTTGCAGGAATTGTGGAGCCTGATGAGTACGGCCGAGAAAGCCTTGTTCGTGGTCTCGCTGTTCGTTGTGCTGACCGGGCTGATCGGCATGCTCACGGCGATTCTCACCAGCCTCAACGAGCGTCGCCGCGAGATGGCGATTCTGCGTTCGGTGGGCGCACGGCCGTGGCACATCGCAAGCCTGCTGGTGCTGGAAGCTTTCGCCCTGGCGCTGACCGGGGTGATTGCCGGGCTGGCGTTGCTGTACGTCGGCATCGCCGCTGCGCAAGGGTACGTGCAGGCCAATTACGGTTTGTACCTGCCGCTGGCATGGCCGAGCGAGTATGAATGGACGCTGCTCGGTGGCATTCTGGCGGCCGCGCTGCTGATGGGCAGCGTGCCGGCCTGGCGCGCGTATCGCCAATCCCTGGCCGATGGCCTGTCGATCCGTTTATGAGGACGTTCACCATGCCCCGCGCCCTGCTTGCGCTGCTGATGCTGGTCGCCCTGCCCGTGTGGGCGGCGGCGCCGAAAGACCTGACATGGTCGGAAATGATCCCGCCGGACGCCGCGCCGGAAGTGCCGAACATGACCCCGCTGCACGACCTGTCGAAGATGGGCGACGCACTCTCTGCCGAGTCCGCGCCGGCGGCCAAGCAGGACATGCCGAATGCGCCGGTCGTGAAGAGCCTCGACGGACAGAACATTCGCCTGCCCGGTTACATCGTGCCGCTGGAAGTCAGCGAAGAGGGGCGCACCACCGACTTTTTGCTGGTGCCGTATTTCGGCGCCTGCATCCACGTACCGCCACCGCCGTCGAACCAGATCGTCCATGTGAAAAGCGAACTGGGCGTGAAGCTTGATGAGCTGTATCAGCCGTACTGGGTTGAAGGACCGTTGCAGGTGAAAGCCTCGAGCAGTGAGCTGGCCGATGCCGGGTATCAGATGGAGGCGGAGAAGATTTATGCGTATGAACTGCCGGAGTAATTCCCGGTAGTTTTGTATTGGCTGGTCTATCGTCTTCGCGAGCAGGCTCGCTCCCACAGGTGATCACATTCCAAGGTGGGAGCGAGCCTGCTCGCGAATAGGCCCTCAAAGGTTCCACAAAACCCCGCCCCTTCACTGTTTCATTGAGCTGAGTCAAAACACCGTATCAGACGGCTTCGTACCCTAGGACATCGAATTTTTATGTCCTTTCGGAGCCCCCATGAACAAGTCCTTGCTCAGCGCCTCGCTGTTTGCCCTCGCGCTCGCAGCCCCGCTCGCCCACGCCCACGAAGCCGGTGACATCCTTGTGCGCGCTGGCGCGATCACCGTCAACCCGAAGGCCGACAGCTCCAGCGTCAAGGTCGATCAGGGTCCGCTGAGCGGCACCAATCTGGGCGGCAAGGCGACCATGAGCAGCGACACCCAACTGGGTCTGAACTTCGCCTACATGCTCACCAACAACATCGGTATCGAACTGCTGGCAGCCACGCCGTTCGAGCATGACGTCAAGCTCCAGGGCACCGCCCTGCCCGCCGCCAACGGCAAGCTGGGCACCTTGAAACACCTGCCGCCGACCCTCAGCGTCGTCTACTACCCGCTGGATTCGAAATCGGCTTTCCAGCCGTATGTCGGCGGTGGCATCAACTACACCTGGATCTACGACGAACACGTCGGCAGCGAAGCCAGCGCCAACGGCTTCAGCAACTTCAAGGCGAAAAACTCCTGGGGTCTGGCCTGGCAGGTCGGCGCCGACTACATGATCACCGACAACATCATGCTCAACGCCCAGGTGCGCTATATCGATATCGATACCCGCGCGACCGTCGAGAACAACGCCGTCGCCCCCGGCACCCGCGCACGGGTGAATGTGGATGTCGATCCGTTCATCTACATGGTCGGTTTGGGCTATAAGTTCTAAGTCGATTTTTTACTGAACGTTCACGTGGTGGTGAATGAGGCTTGGTGGCGGGCAGGCACAGACCTGACGAAGACCGTACGCAGTCGATCGGGGGATAACATCCCCTCGCCACAGGGATAGCAATATTCCGGCCGTGAAAAAGGCGCCTGATGAAGGGCGCCTTTTTCATGTCCGAAAGCTTGTTTCATCCGCGCCCGAGCAACCGCGCCAAGCCCACACTCATCGGCGTCTGCGGCGGCATTTCGAAGCGTTCCAGCAAACGCCGGTTATCGGCTCGCGAATGGCGGATATCACCCGAACGCGCAGGCCCGTAACTCACGGGCGGCAACTCACCGATTACCGATTTCAACGCTTCGAGCATCTGCTTCAGGCTCATCGCCTGATTCCAGCCGATATTGACCGCGCCTTCCTGTACATCAGGCTTTTCCAGCGCCTGCACCAGCAAATCGACCAGATCACCGACATAGAGGAAATCGCGAGTCTGCTCGCCATCGCCAAACACGGTGATCGGCAAACCCTTCGAGGCGCGCTCGCTGAAAATGCTGATCACCCCGGAATACGGCGAGGACGGATCCTGGCGTGGGCCGAAGATGTTGAAGAAGCGAAAAATTGCCGGTTCCAGGCCATGCTGGCGACGGTAGAAATCGAAGTACTGCTCACCGGCCAGTTTGTCCGAGGCATAGGGTGTCAGCGGCGCTTTTGGCGTGTCTTCATCAATCGACTCGCCCTCGCCATTGTTGCCGTACACCGCCGCGCTGGAGGCGTACACCACACGCTTGACCCCGGTCAGGCGCATGGCTTCGCAGACATTCAGGGTGCCGATGAAATTGCTCTGGTGGGTTTTCACCGGATCGTCCACCGAGGCCTGCACCGAAGCCACGGCCGCGAGATGCGCGACAGCGTTGCAACCTTGCATGGCGCGGGCGACCAAAGCGGCATCGGCGACATCGCCGACCATCAGTTCAACCTTGGGATTGTCCAGCGGCAGGTTGCTGCGCTTGCCGGTCGACAGATCGTCAAGCACGCGTACCGCATAGCCCTTGGCGAGCAAGGCATCGGTCAGGTGCGAGCCGATGAATCCGGCGCCGCCAGTGATTAGAACCGTTCCTTCAGCCATGTCGATAGAACCTGTCCAGTAGACCCGGGAGCGCGGCACGCCAGGCGCGCGGCTTGATCCCGAAAGTGTGGAGAATTTTCTTGCAGGCCAGCACCGCGTGTTGCGGTTCTTCGGCGGCGTCCGGGCGCGCGGCGTGGGCCTGCGCGGTCGGTGCTTCGATCGCCAGCGGATGCAGGCTGCGTGCTTCGGTGAGAATCGCCTGGCCCAGCGCCAGCGGTGTGGTCGCTTCGTGGCCGGCGTAATGGTAAGTGCCCCACAGCGGCGCGGCGCAGTCGAGTTGCTTGAGCACGGAGATGATCACTCGCGCGGCGTCATCGACCGGAGTCGGATTGCCGCGCCGATCATCGGCCAGCAGCAACTCTTCGGGTTGTTCCGCACGGGCGAGGAAGCGCCCGAGGGTGCCGTCCGGGCTGTCGTCGAGCAGCCAGCCGAAACGCAGCAGTACATGTTGCGGGCAGGTCGCGCGCACGCTTTGCTCGATGCGCCACAAGGCCTGACCGCGCAGGCCCAGCGGCACCGGTTCGTCTTTTTCGCTGTAGGCCGTGGCCCGCGAGCCGTCGAACACGCGATAGCTCGACGGCTGCACGAGGACAATGTTGTGGTGCTGGCACAGTTCGGCCAGCCGCTCGATGGCGCGTTCCTGACCGCTCATGCGGCTTTCGCTGACGCTCTCGGCCTGGAACCAGTCGAAATAGTAGGCGAGGTTGATCAACGCATCGGGACGGGTGTCGTCGAGCAGTTGGGTGAGGCTCGCGGCATCCCAGCCGTTTTCGGGCGGGCGGGGGGCGAGGAAACCGATGTCTTCTTCCGCACCGAGGCGAATCAGCGCCTGCCCAAGGGCATTTCCGCCGCCCAGTAACATAAGGCGCATTCGCATAGAGTCAGCAGGCCCAGTCTGATTGGAACGATGGCTTTGGCGACGGTTCTCGTGGAACCGTCGTCGATAATTGCCGGAATCGTTGCATTTTGCGGGTTTAGTGCGCAACCGTCATCCGTAAAGTGTAGATGCGGGGATTTGTATTGAGGCAACCGGCCTCATCGCTGGCAAGCCAGCTCCCACAGTTTTGTGCCAGGCATGAATCCTGTGGGAGTTGGCTTGCCGACGATAAGGGCCTGACTGTCGCTGAAGATCCCCAGCGGTACTTGCATCTTCCCGCCCTCGCCCGCATAACTTCAGTCATGAATCTGCCCCTCCCCGCCACCAGTGCGCTGGCCGGCTTTCACCCCGCCGTCAGCGCCTGGTTCAACAAGACTTTCCCGGCGGTCACCACCGCTCAGGCCCGTGCGTGGCCGTTGATCCGCCAGCGCCGGTCGACGCTGATTGCCGCGCCCACCGGCTCCGGCAAAACCCTGACCGCGTTCCTCGCCGTGCTTGATGAGCTTGTCCATCGAGGTCTGGAACAGCCCGATGGTCTGCCCGCCGAAACCCTGGTGGTCTATGTCTCGCCGTTGAAGGCACTGTCCAACGACATTCAGATCAACCTGCAAAATCCGCTCGCTGGCATTACCGCGCAATTGCGCGAAATGGGCCTGCCGGAGCTGACCATCACCACCGCCGTACGCACTGGCGACACGCCGCAGAAAGACCGCGCCGCCATGCGCAAGACCGCGCCGCACATTCTCGTGACCACCCCGGAATCGCTGTACGTGCTGCTTGGCTCGGAATCCGGGCGCAGGATGCTCGGCACCACGCGCACGGTGATCATTGACGAAATCCACGCCATGGCCGCCGGCAAGCGCGGCAGTCATCTGTCCTTGAGCCTCGAGCGTTTGCAAGCACTCTGCGCCGAACCGCTGACCCGCATCGGCCTGTCCGCCACGCAGAAGCCGGTAGAAGCCGTGGCGCAATTCCTGGTCGGTCACGATCGCCCCTGCGAAATCGTCGACATAGGCCACGCCCGCCCTCGGGATCTGGGCATCGAAGTGCCGCCGGTGCCGTTGTCGGCGGTGATGGCCAATGATGTCTGGGAACTGGTGTATGAGCGCCTCGCCGAACTCGCCCGCGAGCACCGCACCACACTGATTTTCGTCAACACCCGACGCCTTGCCGAGCGCCTCAGCCGGCATCTGAGCGAGCGCCTCGGCAAGCAGGCCGTAGCGGCGCACCACGGCAGCCTGGCCAAGGAGTTTCGTCTCGACGCCGAACAACGGCTCAAGCGCGGCGAGTTGCAGGTGCTGATCGCCACTGCATCATTGGAGTTGGGCATCGATATCGGTGAAGTCGACCTGGTCTGCCAGATCAGTTCACCGCGTTCGATCGCCGCGTTTCTGCAAAGGGTTGGCCGTTCCGGACACCAGGTCGGCGGCACGCCCAAGGGTCGTTTGTTCGCCACTACCCGCGACGATCTGATCGAGTGCGCCGCCCTGCTCGACTGCGTGCGCCGGGGCGAGCTGGATACGCTGCAGATTCCGGAAAAGCCGCTGGACGTGCTGGCGCAGCAGATCATTGCCGAGGTCAGTTGCCAGGAATGGTCGGAGGACGCGTTGCTGGCGATGTTCCGCCGAGCGTGGCCGTATCGCGATCTCGACGAAAAACACTATCAGGCCCTGCTGAGCATGCTCGCCGAGGGTTACAACGGCCGTCAGGGCATTCGCAGCGCCTACCTGCACCGCGACGCCGTCAGCCGCACATTACGTGGCCGGCGGGGCGCGCAACTGACTGCCGTGACCAGCGGCGGCACCATTCCGGACAACGCCGACTACAGCGTGCTGCTGGAACCCCAGGGCTTGAACATCGGCAGCGTCAACGAAGACTTCGCCGTGGAAAGTATCGCCGGCGACGTGTTCCAGCTCGGCAATACCTCGTACCGCATCCTGCGGGTGGAAAGCGGCAAAGTGCGGGTCGAGGATGCGCAGGGGATGCCGCCGACCATTCCGTTCTGGCTCGGCGAAGCGCCGGGGCGCAGTGATGAACTGTCGGCGGCCGTCGCGCGCCTGCAAGCGCAGTTGGACGAATTGCTCAGCGCCAGCCCCGGGAATCTGCAACCGGCGCTCGACTGGCTGACCACCATACTCGGCCTCAACCTCGCCAGCGCCGAGCAACTGGTCGAATATCTGGCGCGCGCACGGCAAACCCTCGGCGCCCTGCCCTCGCAGGACACGCTGTTGATGGAGCGGTTTTTCGACGAGTCCGGCGGCACCCAACTGATCATTCACACGCCGTTCGGCAGCCGCATCAACCGCGCCTGGGGCTTGGCCCTGCGCAAGCGTTTCTGCCGCACCTTCAACTTCGAATTGCAGGCCGCCGCCAGCGAAGACGCGATCGTGCTGTCGCTGTCCACCAGCCACAGCTTCGAGCTCGACGAAGTCTGGCGTTACCTGCACAGCAACAGCGCTGAACACACGCTCATTCAAGCGGTGCTTGATGCGCCATTGTTCGGCGTGCGCTGGCGCTGGAATGCCGGGGTGGCGCTGGCGTTGCCGCGCTTCACCGGCGGGCGCAAAGTCGCTCCGCAGCTGCAACGGATGAAGAGCGAAGACCTCATCGCCAGCGTCTTCCCCGACCAGATCGCCTGCCTGGAAAACCTCGCCGGCGAGCGCGAAGTCCCCGAGCATCCGTTGGTGGAACAGACCCTCGACGATTGCCTGCACGAAGCGATGGACAGCGAAGGCTGGCTGACCCTACTGCGGCGCATGGAGCGTGGCGAGGTGCGCTTGATCGCCCGTGATCTGCCGGCACCGTCGCCACTGGCGGCAGAAATTCTCAGCGCCCGGCCGTACACGTTTCTCGACGACGCACCGCTGGAGGAACGCCGCACGCAAGCGGTGATCAATCGACGCTGGAGCGATCCGCAGTCGACCGATGATCTCGGCGCACTCGATGCCGATGCGATCACCGCAGTGCGCGAAGAAGCCTGGCCGTCGCCCAATTCCATGGATGAAATGCACGAAGCGCTGATGAGCCTCGCCTGCATCAGCGACACCGAAGCGCGCGCCAACGCGGGTTGGCTGGACTGGCTGCAAACGCTGATGGCCAGCGGCCGCGCCTGCCTGTTGCAGATCGACGCCGAGCATCAGTTATGGCTGGCCCGCGAACGCCTGAGTTGTCTGCAAGCACTTTATCCACATGCGACGTTGCTGACTGAGGCGGTGGCGCTGCCCGGATTCGACGACACGTGGGCATTCGATGAGGCGCTGGTCGAAGTGATCCGCGCCCGCCTCGGCGCCTTTGGGCCAATCCCGTTGCCCGCCATTGCCGAGCCGCTCGCGCTGCCAGCCGCGCAAGTCAATCAGGCCCTCGCGCAACTGGAACGCGAAGGCTATGTGTTGCGCGGCCAGTTCACGCCGAACAGCGCGATTGAAGAATGGTGCGAACGCCATCTGCTGGCGCGCATCCATCGCTACACGGTCAAGCGCCTGCGTCGGGAAATCGAACCGGTGGCATTGCAGGACTTCATGCGTTTTCTGTTCGACTGGCAGCATCTGACGCCGGCCACCCAAGGTCAGGGCAGTGCGGTGCTGCCGGCGATTGTCGGCCAGTTCGAAGGCTACCCGGCGGCAGCTTCGGCGTGGGACAGCGACATCCTGCCGGCGCGCCTCAAGGACTATTCGCCGAGCTGGCTGGACGAACTGTGCCGCAACGGCAAACTGGTGTGGACGCGCATCAATGCGCGGCAGAAGGTCAGCGGCTCGGCATTGCGCAGTACACCGATTGTGCTGCTGCCGCGTAGCCAGGTGGGTTTGTGGAGTGCATTGGCGGAACAGACGCCAGTGAGCGAGTTATCGCCGAAAACACAGAAAGTCTTTGAGGCGCTGAGTCAGCATGGCGCGCTGTTTTTCGATGAGTTGATTCATGAAGCGCGCCTGCTGCGCAGCGAACTGGAAATCGCCTTGCAGGAACTGGTCGCCGCAGGTTTGGTGAACGCCGACAGCTTCGCCGGCTTGCGTGCGCTAATCACTCCTGCAAGCAAGCGCCAGCAGCGCAGTAGCCGACGCGGGCGCGGCGCGTTTATCGGCGGCATGGACGATGCCGGGCGCTGGGCATTGCTGCGCCGGGGTTCGTCAGCCGATGCCGCCGAGACACTCGAACATGTCGCCATGACCCTGCTGCGCCGCTACGGCGTGGTGTTCTGGCGTCTGCTGGAACGCGAAGCAGACTGGTTGCCGAGCTGGCGGGAATTGCTGCGCACCTTTCATCGTCTGGAAGCGCGGGGCGAGATTCGTGGCGGGCGGTTTGTCAGTGGTCTGGCTGGCGAGCAATTCGCCTTGCCCGAAGCCATTCCCTTGCTGCGCGAAGTACGCCGACGCCCGCAGGACGGCAGCCTGGTGGCGGTGTGTGGGGTTGATCCGCTGAATCTGGCCGGGACTTTGCTGCCCGGGGTGAAAGTGCCGGCGCTGGTGAGCAATCGGCTGGTGTATCGCGATGGGATTCCAGTGGCCGCTATGGTTGCGGGCAAGCCGCAGGTTTGGGTAGAGGCGGATCAGGTAGTCGTTGAGCAGATAGGCAGGAAACTCATCCGCAATTGAGGGTTTCTGTTCTGGCCTCATCGCGGGCAAGCCCGCTCCCACAGGGTTCTGCGGCGTACACAAAACCAATTTGGGAGCGGGCTTGCCCGCGATGAGGCCGGGAAATTCAACGCAAAGCTCAGATCAGGTCCGCGACTCCTGCGGCACCTCACCCGCAACCACCGCCCCCTCCTCCTGCCGCTTCGGCAACAGAACCTGCTGTGGATAAGTCTGCGCAAAATGCACATTCGGTGTGTTATCCACAAGCTTCTTCAAGCGCTGGTTGAACGCGCGGCTCACCGCATATTGGCCACCGGACACCGTGCGGAATTGCGCCGTCAACACCACGCCGTTGAGGTCCATCTTGTCCACCCCGAACACATCCAGCGGCCCTTGCAGGTTGTACTTGAGGAACGGGTCTTCGCGGATCGAATCGCCGGCCTCGCGGATCAGCTCGATGGCTCTGTCGACATCGGTGTCGTAGGTGAACTGCACCGAGAAGAATGCGAAGGCGAACTGGCGTGATTGGTTGGTCACAGCCTTGATCTGGCCGAACGGCACTGAATGCACAAAACCCTTGCCGTCGCGCAGGCGCAAGGTGCGGATGGTCAAACCTTCCACGGTGCCGGCGTGGCCGGAATCGAGCACCACCCAGTCGCCGATCGACAGGGTGTCTTCGATGATGATGAACAACCCGGTGATGACGTCCTGCACCAGTTGCTGCGAACCGAAACCGATCGCCAGACCGACCACGCCCGCACCGGCCAGTAGCGGCGCGACGTTGATGCCGAGGTTGGCCATGGTGGTAATCGCGCAGATCACCACGAGGATGATTTTGATCGCGTTGCGCAGCAGCGGCAGGATGGTTTTTACCCGCGTGCTCGGCTGGCGTGCCGCGCGTTTGCTCAGCGGCGGTTTCAGCGCTTCCTGAATCGCCGTGTCGAGCACCACCCACAGCAGCCACGTCACCAGGAAGATCAGACCGATGCTGCTCAAGGCATTGCTGATCGCCCGGCCGACCGTGCTGCTCTGGGCGAAATCGAGCAGCGACACGCCCCAGATCCGCCCGAGAATATCGATGAACACAATCGCCATGACGATCCGCAGCAACGCATGCAACAGGCTGAGAAAACGTTCCTTGTAGGCACTGCTGCGCTGGATCGCCTCGGCCTTGCGTGATTTGAACAGGTGCTGCAACACCGTGCTGAGAAACACCGTGGCGATCAGCAGCACGGTAGTGAACAAGGCGCAGCGCAGGGCTTTCTGATTGTCCTCGCCGATGCCGATCAGGCTGACTGCCGAGACCAGCACCATCAGCACGATCGGCCAGTACCACAGCCCGGAAAATATCCGCAGCGACTCCTGCAGCGACGGTTGTTTCAAACGCTGAGCGAGCGGGCGATTGCGGATCAGATGCGCCACGGGCCGGCGCAGGCGAATCACCAGCAAACCGAAGATGACCGAGGCGATCAGCCCGGTGAACACGGCGATGCTGCTGGTGATATTGCCGCCCAATTGTCGGGCGATCTGCGGGCTGGTCAGGGCATCGCTGAGGGCGGCGAGAAAGCCGATCAGGAACAGCGGGCGCGGGCAGTATTCACGGATGATTCGCGCGGCGGCGCGCTTGTGGCCGACGTTGAACATCACCACCACGCACAACAACATCGACGTGGAAAAAATGCCGCTGCTGGTGGCGTAGGCCAGACACAGTGCCAGCGCGCGGCCCACCGAAGCTTGCAGAAAGTGGCTGACATACAGCGTCAGCGGCAGGCAGATCAGCGCCGGCACGGTGTAAGGCAGCACGTAGCCGAGCAGATCCTGACTGCGCTGGCGGGTGCGCAACCAGCGGCCCTCACGCAGACGCTTGGCCAACAGACTGCCGAGCACGGTCAGCAGGGCGAAACTGCCCAGCCACACTCCCGACAACGTGAGGAAATCCCCGGCCACGCTCCAGCCCGAGCGGTTTGACGGTTGCTTGACCAGCCGATCGACCTCATCCGCCGCGCGGTCGGCGCGCAGCCGCCAGGCATCGACCAGGTGTTCGTTGAGATCGAGTTTGTCCTGCACATCGTCGATGCTCGTACTGATCGCCCCGAGCAGACCGCCCTGCACCAGCGGTTCCGGTTCGGCGGGTTTCTCCGCCGTGTCGGCGGCAGCCGGAACGCCCGGTAGCGCGACGGCTTGCGATGTATTGACGCCCAAGCACAGCAGCGCTCCCAGCAGAATGGCGATCCTGAAATTGCGCAAAGCTCCGATCTCCCGTGGCTGACCCTGGTAAGGAACTGATCGGTAATTGCGCGGCAAGTTCAAGAGCCCCCTCACCCCAGCCCTCTCCCCCAGGAGAGGGAGCCGACCGAGTTGCATGACCAAAATCACCAACTGCACGTCTTGAGTCGAACTCAAGTCCTGAACACCATGCAGATCTGCTCCCTTCACAGTCGTACGCGATTTCAGGAGACATGAAGATCTGCTCCCTTCCCCCTCGCCCCCTTGGGGGAGAGGGTTGGGGTGAGGGGGTAAGCTCTTGATCTTCGCTTCACCCGCGACCGTCCGTAACACCACCGAAACTTTCCCGCCCCCGCCGCAGTCATCACAGAACATCGGCAACACGAGGACTTTCTACGGGAGGATGGGATGGCGACGATTCACATCGGTATTTCAGGCTGGCGCTACGCCCCGTGGCGCGGGGATTTCTACCCGGAGGGACTGGCGCAGAAGCGCGAATTGCAGTTCGCCTCCCGCGCGGTCAACAGCATCGAAATCAATGGATCGTTCTACGCCCTGCAACGCCCCGAACGTTACGCCCAGTGGTACGCCGAAACGCCCGATGACTTCGTGTTCAGCGTCAAGGCGCCGCGCTTCATCACCCACGTGCGCCGCTTGCGCGAAATCGAAAAACCGCTGGCGAATTTCTTTGCCTCGGGCGTGCTGGAGCTGAAGGAAAAACTCGGGCCGATCCTCTGGCAGTTTCCGCCAAACTTCAAATTCGACGCCGAGCGTTTCGACCAGTTTCTCGCGCAACTGCCCCACGACACCCAAGCCGCAGCAGCCCTCGCCCGCCAGCACGATTCGCATCTGCCCGGCCACGCCAGCGTCAAAGCCTGGAGTAAAAAGCCGTTGCGCCATGCCGTGGAAATTCGTCACGAGAGTTTTATCGACCCGGAGTTCGTACGCCTGCTCAAGCGCCATAACACCGCGCTGGTGGTCGCCGACACCGCCGGCAAATGGCCGTACCGCGAAGACCTCACCAGCGACTTTGTCTACCTGCGTTTGCATGGCGCCGAAGAGCTCTACGCCAGCGGTTATTCCGAACAAGCGCTCAAGCGCTGGGCCGAGCGCATCGACGCCTGGCATCACGGTAAACAGCCAGAGGACGCCCACCTGATAGCGCCACGCCTGAAACCCCGCGCGCGCAAATCCCGCGAAGTGTTCTGCTACTTCGACAACGACATCAAAGTCCGCGCGCCCTACGACGCACGCAACCTCTTGCAGCGCTTCGACCTCGATAAAGACCTCGCCACGACTCCCGGGCAAGTTGCCGCAGAAGGAGTTCTGTCATGAGCATTCCCGAACCGGTCGGTTTTACCGACGAAGGCTCCGTGGTTGCGCCCTCGGTGCGCACTTTCACCGTACTGACGGTCAACACCCATAAGGGTTTCACTGCACTGAACCGGCGTTTCATTCTGCCGGAGCTGCGTGAAGCGGTGCGCAGTGTGGCTGCCGACGTGGTGTTTCTGCAGGAAGTCCACGGTACTCACGAGCAGCATCCGAAACGCTACGACAACTGGCCGACGATGCCGCAGTACGAATTTCTCGCCGACAGCCTCTGGCCGCAATTCGCCTACGGGCGCAACGCCGTGTACCCGGCGGGCGATCACGGCAATGCGCTGCTGTCGAAATTCCAGATCATCCGCCACGACAACCTCGACGTGTCGATCAGCGGCCATGAGAACCGCGGCCTGTTGCATTGCGTGCTGCGCCTGCCTGGCGACGGCACCGAAGTGCACGCGATCTGCGTGCATCTGGGCCTGCGCGAGAGCCACCGCAATGCGCAACTGGATCTGCTGATGCAACGTCTCGCCGAATTGCCCGCCGATGCCCCAGTGATCGTCGCTGGCGATTTCAACGACTGGCGCCAGCGCGCCGATGCGCAGCTCAAGCCCTGTGGCCTGCGCGAAGTGTTCGCCGAGCAGTACGGCAAGCCGGCGCGCAGCTTTCCCGCGCGGCTGCCAGCGCTACGACTCGACCGCATCTACGTACGCAACCTCAAGGCCAGCCGGCCAAAAGTATTGACGAACCGGCCCTGGTCCCACCTTTCCGACCACGCACCGTTATCGGTGGAGATTGAACTATGAACAGTGCGCCACTGGAAAAATCCGCCGTCGACCCGGTTCCGCTAAACCCGCCGGTGCGCGAACCCGGCCACGTTGACGTCGAGTATCAATGGCACAGCAATAACCGCGTAGAGCTGCTGGAGAACGGCGAGGAATATTTCCCCCGGGTATTCGAAGCGATGCGCGCAGCCAAGAGCGAGATCCTGCTGGAGACCTTCATCGTCTTCGAAGACAAGGTCGGCGCCGAGTTGCAGCAAATCCTCATCGAAGCCGCCCAGCGCGGCGTGCGCACCACGGTCAGCCTCGACGGCTTCGGCTGTGGCGAGCTGAGCACCGGCTATCTGTCGGCCTTGAGCGATGCCGGCGTGCATTTGCAGATCTTCGATCCGGCGCCAAAGCACTTGGGCATCCGCACCAACTGGTTCCGCCGCTTGCACCGCAAGATCGTGGTGGTCGACGGCTTGATCGCGTTCATTGGCGGGATCAATTTTTCCGGCGATCACCTGGCCGATTTCGGCCCTGAAGCCAAGCAGGATTACTCGGTTGAGATCCAAGGCCCGGTGGTCGCCGATATCCATCACTTCGCCCTGCTGCAAAGCGGTCGTCCCGGACGCGCGCGGTTCTGGTGGCAGCGCCGGCGCCAGCGTCTGGAGGAAATGGCCTTCACCGATCACGACGGCCAGGTGCGCCTGGTGTTCCGCGATAACGATCAACACAACACCGATATCGAAGACGTCTATCTGCAGGTGCTGCGCAAGGCCAAGCGCCGGGTGATCATCGCCAACGCCTACTTCTTTCCCGGCTACCGTTTGCTGCGCGAAATCCGCAACGCCGCCCGCCGTGGCGTCGAGGTGCGGCTGATCCTGCAAGGCCAGCCGGACATGCTCGTGGCGAAACTGGCGGCGCGCATGACATACGATTATCTGCTGCGTGCCGGCGTGCAGATTCACGAATACTGCCAGCGCCCGCTGCACGGCAAGGTCGCGCTGGTCGACGATGACTGGAGCACCGTGGGCTCGAGCAATCTCGACCCGCTGAGCCTGTCGCTGAATCTGGAAGCCAACGTGCTGATCCGCGATCGCGCGTTCAATCAGCACCTGTACGAACGCCTCGAAGACCTCAGCCAGAACCACTGCAAAGCCATGGACGCCAAACTCTTGCCGCGTGGGCGCATCTGGCACATGACCGTGGGGTTTCTGGTGTTCCACTTCCTGCGGCACTTTCCGGCCATGGCCGGTTGGCTGCCGGCGCATAAACCGCGTCTGAAGCCTTTCCGAGGTGCGCGTCCATGAGTCATTCCGAAGTGCACTCCGATAGCCATTCGGCACAGGCGGCGCCGTCGAAATGGAGCCGCTGGAAACGTCCGCTGACCATCCTGTTTTTCCTCGCGCTGATCGTCCTGTTGACGATGTTCGCCACGCGCATCGAATGGGCCGAGGTGCTGGAAACCCTCGCCGATTTCAAGGTGCGCACGCTGATCATCGCCGCCAGCCTGACCCTGCTGAGTTTTCTGGTGTACGCCAGTTTCGACCTGATCGGCCGCACCTACATTCGTCAGGACCTGACCTGGAAGCAGATCCTGCCGGTGGGCATCATCAGCTACGCCTTCAACCTCAATCTCAGCGCCTGGGTCGGCGGCATCGCCATGCGCTATCGCCTGTATTCGCGGCTGGGCGTAAGCAAAGGCAACATTGCCAAGATTCTCGGCCTGAGCCTGGCGACCAACTGGTTCGGCTACATGACCATCGCCGGCGTAGTGTTCAGCAGCGGTCTGGTGACGATGCCGCCGGGCTGGAAGCTCAGCAGTTCGGCCTTGCAACTGGTCGGTGTGTTATTGCTGCTGGTCAGCGCCGGCTATCTGGCGGCGTGTCAGTTTTCCAAGCGCCGCGAGTGGTCGATTCGCGGCGTGGAAATCAACCTGCCGTCGCTGCGCATGGCTGTGCTGCAATTGCTTTTGGGCGCGCTGAACTGGTCGCTGATGGCGGCGGTGATCTTCACTCTGCTGCCGAGCAAACTGGATTATCCGCTGGTGCTCGGCGTGCTGTTGATCAGCGCGATTGCCGGGGTCATCACGCACATTCCGGCGGGGCTGGGTGTGCTTGAGGCAGTGTTCGTGGCGCTGCTGCAGCACGAGGCATCACGCGGCAGTCTGGTCGCGGGATTGCTGGCGTATCGGGCGATCTATTTTCTGCTGCCGCTGTTGATTACGGTGGTGATGTATCTGGTGGTGGAAGCCAAGGCCAAGGCGTTGCGCATCGAGAAGAAACCGTCCTGACCGTGCATTGCTGCTGATGGCCCCTTCGCGAGCAGGCTCGCTCCACAAACTGTGGGAGCGAGCCTGCTCGCGAAGGGGCCGGTACATGCGAAACATCATCTGGATTGGATAATGCTCAACCGCTCCCCCACCACCATCTCGGTAATCCAGTCCACCAGAATCGAGGTGTAGGCCTGCTGCGAAACCGGATCGCTCAATGCGTGATCCGCGCCATCGATGATCCGGTGGGTCAACGAGTGAGTCTGCTGACATGCGGCGCGGTAACTCATGATCGTCGCGTGGGGCACGAAATCGTCGGTTTCCGATTCCACCAACAGCACGTCGCCAGTGAATTGCGAGCAGGCATGCAGGGCGCGATTGCTGTCGGCGCGCACCAGCGTGCCGCGATAATCGCGCAGGTCGGCCTTGTCCAGATCGCGTTTGGGCGTGTGCCATTGCTCGTCGCGGTACAGCGCCGGTACGCGCAGCGCCAGCCAGCGCACCGGGCGCAATGACGTCAGGATCGAGGCCAGATAGCCGCCATAACTGGTGCCGACCACAGCGATCGCCGAGGTATCCAGCGCCGGGTGCGCCAGCAAGCGATCGTAGGCCGCCAGCAAATCACGCAGATTGTCTTCACGGGTCACCCGGGTCAGCGGAATTCCGGTGCCGCCGGTGTGCCCGCGCAGGTCGAAGGTCAGGCAAACGCAACCCAGGCCGGCGATACCTTTGGCCCGTTCCAGATCACGTTCCTGACTGCCGCCCCAACCGTGAACAAACAACACCCCCGGGACTTTCGATTTGGGACTGAGAAAAGTCCCGCTCATCTGTTCGTCATCAATGTCGATTTGAATGCTTTCGCTTCTAGCCGTCATAGGATTGGACCATCACATATTTGAGAAGAAACGCGCTGTTTTCAGCCGGACCGCGATAGACCTCGATGGCGTCCGCCGGCAGCGCCTGATCGGTATAGGTTTCCACCGACGACACGCGAATCGCGCGCATCTGTGGATCGTTGACGAAGCTTTGCAGCGCCGCCACTTCGGCGCTGCTGGCACCGCCCATGCGCCAGGATTGTTCGAGCACGCCGCTGCGCGGGTTGCCGCTGGCGTCGAGGCCCTGGGCGATATCGTAATTGCGCCGCGAGGCGAAGAAGCGCGGGTAAGCTTCGTTGGCGGCACTGTCGAAGACCTGCGCCTGCTCGATGGCCAGACGCACATCATCAGGCAGATCCAGCGCGAGCAATTGGTCATAGCCCCCTTGCACCACCAGCAGATTCGAACCGCCGTAGACCTCTTCGCCCACGCCGTCCTCGGTCAAGTATTGATCACCGCAGTAGCTCAACACTTTGCCGCCGATGAACGACTGGCCGACGCTGTGGGTGACGACGTTGCTCAAGTCCTGCTCCAGCACTACGCCGTCCTTGAACAGATTTTGCGCCTCGGGCCGCGCGAGGATCTCATCGAACGCGTCGAGGCTTTTGATCACTTCCTGACCGCGACCGGCGCAAGCGTGAACCGGCTTCAAGCGAATCGGCCCGGCGTACAGCAAATGTTCTGCGGCGGGCCGTGCATCTTCCAGGGCAAATACGCTGACACCGTCGAGCACAACGTTGCGCACCCGCTCCGAAAACAGCGGCGACCAGCCCTGCGGCGCGTGCGCCAGATGACTGCGCAAACCGTGGCTGATGGCTTTGGTGCAGATGAAATCGTATTCGACGTAACCGCCCCACAAGTCATCGGGGCCGTTGATGCCAAGTGCTTGCGCGTGGGCCGCGCCGACGATGGTTTGTGTCGGCAGCAGATAGACGTCGCGACCCGAATGTTTGGCCGGGTCGTAACTGCCGCCGAACTTGCAACCGAGAATCTGCGCCAACCAGCGCGCCAGAGCCTTGTTGGTCTCGACTTCATGTTGCGGCGCCTCGGCACGCACCGAATGGGCAACGACGATTTTGTTGCTGGGTGTCGGGGTCATGCGTTCCCCTTGCATCAGTCGATGGGTTCACTCAGGGAATTTGCAGAGATCAGGCCAATCAACGATCCCCACGAACCGCCCGATAATCGGGAGCTTGCCGTGACTGTGCTGGCATCACGCCTGTTTCAAACTGCACGACAGCGGGCAAAACTCCGGCAAATTGCACGATCTCTCATCCTCGCCGCGATCATTGTGGGAGCGAGCCTGCTCGCGAAAGCGTAGTGTCAGCCGACTACAATTCTGTGGATCCAGCGCCTTCGCGAGCAGGCTCGCTCCCACATTAGTTCATGGTCGTTCTGGGAGCGGGGTTCACACCAAACCGCCCCCGGTACTCACTCGGCCCCAACCCGGTAATCTTCTTGAAAATCGCGCGAAACGCGCCCGGATCCTGATAGCCCACCGTCCAGGCAATGTGGTCGATCGTGCCATTGGTGAACTCGAGCATTTCTCGCGCTTTGCCAACCCGCAGGTGCTGGCAATACTCGGTCGGTTTCAAGCCTGTAGCGGCGCGGAATCGGCGCAGGAAAGTGCGTTCTTCAAGGCCCGCGCGCTCGGCCATCGCGTTCAGCGAAACATCCGTCGCCCCGGTGCTTTGCAGCCAGTGCTGGACCTTGAGAATCGCCGCGTCGCCATGGCTGAGAATCGGCGCAAAATTGCTTCCGCATTCGCTGGCGCTGTCGCTGTGTTCCATCACCAGAAAACGCGCGGTCGCGGTGGCGATGCTCGGGCCGAGCAAGCGATCGACCAGGCGCAGTCCCAGTTCCGACCAGGCCATCAGCCCCGCCGTGGTAATCAGGTCACCGTCGTCGACAATCGGCGTGTCGGCCTTGAGTTTGATCTTCGGGTAACGCTCGGCAAACGCCTGGGCCGAGGTCCAGTGGGTGGTGGCGCTGCGACCGTCGAGCAAGCCGCTTTCGGCGAGCATCAACGAGCCCACACAAACACCACCAAGGGTTGCGCCGTGCGCATGCTGATCGCGCAGCCAGTGCGCGAGACTCGCGGTCATCTGCGCCGCATCGAACCCGCCAAGGGACGGCGGAATCAGCACGGCGAGCAAAGCGTCTTCGGCACCGGGATGACTGTCATAGACCCGCATGGGCGACTGCTCGCCCTCGACCTGCCAGTGACTGACTCGCAGCACGGGCAACTGCACAGCCTGATACTCGGCGGCAATGCGGTTGGCCACCGCGAACAGGTCGGTCAGACCGTGCACCGCCGCCAGTTGCGCGCCGGGGTAAATCAGCACGCCCATTTCAGCGGTGGCGGCTCTTTGTGCAGCCATTGTCAGTTTTCCCCCGTCTATTGTCGGTGCGGCCAATCCTCGAATCCTCGGCCAGCGTCAATACTGAGGCCACACCCAATCACCGTCTCGAGGACAATCCCATGGCCAAGCAAGCGCTCATCGTAGTCGATATCCAGAACGACTACTTCCCCCAAGGCAAGTGGCCGCTGGTCGGCGCCGACGCCGCTGCCGACAACGCCGCACGGCTGATCGCAGCCTTTCGCGAAACGGGCAATCCGGTGGTGCACATTCGGCATGAATTCACCTCCGAGGATGCGCCGTTTTTCACTCCCGGCTCCGAAGGCGCGAAACTGCATCCGAAAGTGCTCAACCGCGCCGACGAGCCGGTGGTGCTCAAGCACTTCGTCAACTCGTTCCGTGAAACCGAACTGAAAGCGGTGCTCGACGAACACGGCATCACCGACCTGGTGGTGGTCGGCAGCATGAGCCATATGTGCGTCGATGGCATCACCCGCGCGGCGGCGGACATGGGGTATGCGGTCACGGTGGTTCACGATGCCTGCGCCAGCCGTGATCTGGAATTCAATGGCCTGACGGTGCCGGCCGCCCACGTGCACGCAGCATTCATGGCGGCGCTGGGTTTCGCCTATGCCAGCGTGGTATCGACTGAGCAGTTCCTGGGCAGCAACGCCTAGCAACAACTGCGCAATCCCCTGGCCCGCCGCGTTGCGGGCCTTTTTGCGTCTGTCACGAAAATCTCACGCGTGAGTCATTGATGGCACTTTGCATTGGTTGTAGTGTGGCCCACGCGTGAGACGCTCATAACCGGATTCCAGCCATGACAAGCCGCACTCGGACGACTGCCGCAGCCAGCCCCAAGGGCGAGCGTGGCAAGACGTCGGCGAAAAAACCATCGAGCTTCTACATGAAGCAGATGCGCGCAGGCCTGGCCGCCGCCGGTTATGTGAAACACGAAACTTGGGTGCTTCCGGAAAACCGAAGCTTGCTCAAGCAAATGGAGCAACAGCTACGCCAACCGATTCTGGCTGGCTCTTTCATGTCGGAGAAATACATGAGCGCAGGCAACAACTGGACCATCGACAGCCTCTTCAATGCCCTCAAGGCGCTGGAAGAGGTGGCTTCCCAAGAGATTTCGCTGTCCCTGATCCAGAGCTCCGAGCCGAGCATCAAGCTGGAAATGAACGAATTCGGCGGCCTGCCGATTCACATCGCCCTGGCCGGTCAGCAGATCATCGTCGACACCGTGCTGGTGGACATCGATTCGATCAGCAACGTCCAGGCGTTCAACGATGCCGTGCTGCGCAGCCGCGAGATGTTCCCGCTGTCGTCGATCGGGATCGAGTCGATGCCGAACGGGCAGACCGTCTACAACATGTTCGGCGCCCTCAGTGCTGATTCGAGCCTGACCAACGTGGTCACCGAGGTGAAAACCCTGGTCGACAACGTGCAGCGCGCCAGCGAAGCCTTCGAACACTTCTTCAAGTAATCAACAGGGAATATCCAATGACTCAGTCCATCTGGAGCAAGTTGTTCACCGCACTGCGCGGCGGCGCCAATGAAGTCGGCGAAGCCATCGCCGACCAGCAGGCCCTGCGCATCCTCGATCAGGAAATCCGCGACGCCGACACCGCGCTGTCCAATGCCCGCCGCGAACTGGTGACGATCATGGCCAAGCACAAACTGGCCGCCGACCGCGTCAGCGAATACGACGCCAAGATCAAGGACCTCGAAGCCAAGGCTGTAGCCGCGTTGAATGCCGGCCGTGAAGACCTGGCGCTGGAAGTGGCCGAAGCGATTTCGACCCTGACCAACGACCTCGCTGCCGAGAAGAAACTCAGCGATGAATTCGGCGCCTACGCCGACAACATGCGCAAAGACATCAGCAAAGCCGAATCGCGAATCAAGAGCCTGCGCCAGCAAGTGGACATGGCCAAGGCCCGCGATAGCGTGCAGAAAGCCCAGGTCAGCGCCTCGATTGCCAGCGGCGGCGCCAACGGCAAACTGGAAACCGCAGTCGGCACCCTGAACCGCCTGCAAGCCAAGCAGCAGCAACGCGCTGCCGAACTGAACGCCGCAGACGAACTGGCCGACGCCTCCACCGGTAACGATCTGGAACGCAAATTGCGCGACGCCGGCATCACGCCGAACGAAGGCAGCGCCAATGCGATCCTTGAGCGGCTGAAGCAGAAGTCCGCGCAGTAATCACTGAACGGTAACTTGTGGGAGCGAGCCTGCTCGCGAAAGCGTCGTGACAGTCAAATAATCGAGTGACTGACACAACCCATTCGCGAGCAGGCTCGCTCCCACATGGTTTCACGGCGTAATTGCCTCTGCTCGTTCACCGCTTCGCCCGTTACACTACCGCCACTTTTTCACCCCCGAACACCTCCACCCGCTTCAAGGAACGTACCCATGGGATGGTTTAAAGACTTGCTCGGCACCAGCAATTGGCAGACCGCTGCGCCAACGAGCACCGGCGCCAGCGGTCCACTGGGCATGGCACAAGGCAAAGGCGTGCGCTTCGACACGACCCTGGCATTGCTGCTGGAAGGCTCGACTTCGGTGCGGGTGCCATTCGATCAAGCGGTGTGGAGCGCCGGCTGGGTCGATCTCGGCCAGTCCAACAAGCTGCACCGCTACTACATGAACGACGAGGATTTCTGGGTGCAGATCCACGTCACCGGCGACGATCAGGTCGAGTCGGTCACCCTGTTCAATTACCTCAGCTATGTAACGGTCAACAGTGACGCCGAACTGCAGCGTCTGGCTGGCCCCAACAGCCTGATCGGTCTGCCGACCTACCACCACGACGGTGTTGAATACACCCGTGAATGGGGCACCGAACTGCATCAGACCGAACTGGTGCCAATGACCGAACACGTGGTCAACCCGGACGAGTCCTACACCATCAAGCACCACGCCATGCTGTATGCCCGCGACACCGGTCTGACCGATCGCCGCGAACTGCTGCTGTTCTCCGTCGAACAGGACGAAGAAGGCACCGTCAGCCTGAGCACCTCGCTGGGCATCTCGCTGTACACGACTGATTTGAGCGCCATTTAAAAAAGGAAGTTTTTCATGCTGGAAGTCTTGGCCGTTTCCCTGAACAAAACCGCGCTGGTCGGTTTTGTCGTCTACCTGATCGGCGCCGTGTTGCTGTTCATGCTGTTTCAATTCGTCTACACGCGCATTACCGCGCACAAGGAATTCGAACTGATCCGTGCCGGCAACACTGCCGCCGCCATTGCCCTGTCCGGGGCGATCATCGGTTTCGCCATTCCGGCGAGCAACGTGATCGCCTACTCGGTCAACGTGCTCGACTTCGTCCTCTGGGCGGTCATCGCCGCCGTCGTGCAGCTGTTGGCGTTCGTTGCGACCGGGCTGGTGCTCAAGGGCACGTCCCAGCGCATCGCCAACGGCGAAGTCGCCGCCGGCATTTATGTCGCCGCCGTGGCGATCAGCGTCGGCATGCTCAATGCCGCGTGCATGACACCGTCCCACTGACCGGCAGGAAGCCTCTCGATGAAACGCAGCAAATACGTGCAATTGTCCCTCGCCGCGTCGGTGGCGATGGCGATTTCCGGTGAAGCAGCGGCGCTGGATCAGCCGCGCAACTTCCAAAGCGTTGAACAGTGTGTCGACGCCGAAGTGGCCGCCGATCTCTGCTCCAGCGCCTACGTCGCCGCCCTGAACGAACACCGGCGCATCGCCCCGTCCTACACCGACAAGGCCAAGTGCGACGCAGACTTTGCCGCTGGCTGGTGTCAGAAAAATTCCGATGGCCGTTTCGTGCCGAAACTCGGCGGCTTCAAAGTGCCCGGCAATGCCGAGACGCCGCAAGATCTCGATGCCATCGCCAATTCGCAAATGCCGGCGGGCGACTCCACCACCAGCAGCAGCAGCGCAAGCCACGGCGGCTCGCACTATTCCGGTGGCTCAGGTGGCGGCGGCAATGGCTGGCTGACCGGCTGGCTGATCGGCAACGCAATGAGCAACAACGCCGAACGCACCGTTTACCGTGATCGCGAAACGCGCCAGCCGTACAACACCTCAACGCAGTACCGCCGAGCTGACACAACCTCGCGCAGCCAGTCGGATTACGAGAGCAGCAAGAGCAAACCGGTGAACGTTGCGTCGTCGACTTCGCGCGGCGGCTTCGGCAGCCAGTCCAGCGCCCGCAGCGGTTGGGGTGGCTGGGGCAGCAGTTCCGGACGCTCGAGCAGCTGACATGAAAAAGATCCACTGCGCCGAGCGCCCCGACTGGAAACACACCGCCGAAAGCCTCGGTTTCCTGTTCCACACCATCGACGACGAACCGTACTGGGACGAAAGCGCCTACTACCAGTTCAGCCTCGCGCAGATCGAAAACGATCTGGAAGACCCGACCACCGAACTGCACGAGATGTGCATGGATCTGGTTGATCGCGTGGTCAACAGCGAGGAGTTGCTCGATCGCCTCAGCATCCCGGCGGCATACTACGACATGATCCGCACCTCCTGGCGCGAGGGTCATCCGCATCTGTACGGTCGCATGGACTTTTCCTACAGCGGCAACGGGCCGGCGAAACTGCTGGAGCTCAACTACGACACGCCGACCAGCCTCTACGAGGCGGCGGCGTTTCAGTGGGGCTGGCTGGAACAATGCATCGAACGCGGCACCTTGCCCCGGCATGCCGACCAGTTCAACAGCATCGACACCAAGCTGCATCAGGCTTTCGCCGAGTTGCAGTTGAAGCGGCCGTTCTACTTTGCCTCGATGAAGGACTCGGTCGAGGACAAAGGCACCACCGATTACCTGCGGCTGATCGCGGAAAAGGTCGGCATCGAATCACGCCACATCGATATCGAAGACATCGGCCTGACGGCTGAGGGTCGTTTCGTCGATCTACAGGATCGCTGGATCCCGCATCTGTTCAAGCTGCACGCCTGGGAATTCATCTTCCACGAACCGTTCGGCGCGGCGATCGCCGAATGCGATACGCAGTTTTTCGAACCGGCGTGGAAGGCGATCCTGTCGAACAAAGGTGCGCTGCCGCTGCTGTGGGAATTGCACAAGGGACATCCGAATCTGCTCGCCGCGCACCTTGATCCGAATCCGCAGAGTGGCGTGCCGAAGGGCTGGGTGCGCAAGCCGTACTTTTCCCGCGAAGGTGCCAACATCGAACTGCAAACAGCGGAAGGTCTGATTGTCAAAGAGGACGGGCCTTACACCGATGCGCCGTTCATCCTGCAGGAGTTCGCGCCGCTGCCGAAGTTTGGCGACAGCTACACGCTGATTGGCTCGTGGGTGATTGGTGATGAGGCGGCAGGGATTGGTGTGCGCGAGGACAACAGTCTGATCACCAAGGATTCAAGTCGATTTTTGCCGCACCTGATCTTGGATTAAGACGAAGTTACCTTGTGGGAGCGAGCCTGCTCGCGAAAGCGTCCTGTCAGTTACAGGTGCATCGACTGATCTGACGCATTCGCGAGCAGGCTCGCTCCCACAGGTAATCGAACATAACCGTAAATATTGCCTCACAAAAAAGGCCCGTCGTTTAAGCGACGGGCCTTTTTCATTCAAAGCGGTTACAGCGGTAAATCAGAACGGAATATCGTCATCGAAGCTGTCGAAATCCGGAGCCGGTTGCGGTGCGGCCTGCTGAGGCGCCGGAGCCGAACGCTGCTGTGGAGCCGACTGCTGCGGGCGTGGAGCCTGCTGACGTGGCGCCTGCTGCTGGTAGTTGTTGCCGCCTTGCTGGTCGCCCTGTTGTGGACGGCCGCCGAGCAGTTGCATGGTGCCTTGCATGTCGACCACGATTTCAGTGGTGTAACGCTTGATGCCGTCCTTTTCCCACTCGCGGGTCTGCAGCTTGCCTTCGATGTACACCTGCGAACCCTTGCGCAGGTATTCACCGGCGATCTCGGCCACCTTGCCGAACATCGATACGCGGTGCCATTCGGTCTTCTCGACCTTCTGACCGGTCTGCTTGTCGGTCCATTGTTCGCTGGTGGCCAGACTCAGGTTGGTCACGGCGTTACCGTTAGGCAGGTAGCGAACTTCGGGATCCTGGCCGCAAGTGCCGACCAATATGACTTTGTTAACCCCACGGGCCATAACGTTCTCCTAAGCGTCGCACGCAGCCCCGGCCGGGTTGTTGACCAGGCGTTCGAGGGTGGTGCGATCCACTAATTCTTTGTCCAGTTTGATGTAAACAGCCGCCTCTTCGGCGACTATCACTGCATCTGTTACCCCTACCAGGGCCTTGAGGCGCTCGACCAGACCCGCTTCGCGGATCGCTTCGGGCGACAACGGCAAGCGCAGGCTCGTCACGTAGGGAGGTTCGCGCATGGTAACAGCAAAGGCCAGCCAAAGTGCAGCCAGCGCGGCGCATCCGAGGAACACAACCGACAGACCGCCATGCTGGAACAACCAGCCGCCGAGTATCCCGCCGAGTGCCGAACCGAGGAACTGGCTGGTGGAGTACACGCCCATTGCCGTGCCCTTGCCGCCTGCCGGTGAAACCTTGCTGATCAGCGACGGCAACGACGCCTCGAGCAGGTTGAACGCGGTGAAGAACACTACCGTGCCGATCACCAGAGCGCGCAGGCTGTCGCCGAACTGCCAGAAGAATAGTTCAGTCAGCATCAGTGTCATGACGGCGCCGAGCAAAACTCGTTTCATTTTGCGTCGCTTCTCGCCGTAGATGATGAAAGGGATCATGGCGAAGAACGAAATCAGCAGCGCGGTGAGGTAGACCCACCAGTGCTGTTCCTTGGGCAGACCGGCTTTTTCCACCAGTGCCAGCGGCAAGGCGACGAAGCTCGACATCAACATGGCATGTAACACAAAGATGCCCAGATCCAGGCGCAGCAGGTCCGGGTGCTTGAGCGTCGGCATCAGCGCCTGCCGGGCCACGCCGGATTCCCGGTGCTGCAACGGCCCGGTGGATTGCGGCACCATGAACATGATGATCAGGATGCCGAGCAGCGCCATGGCGCCAGTGGCGAGGAACAGCCCGGACAGCCCGAACGCACTGGTCAGTAACGGCCCGACCACCATGGCCACGGCGAACGACAGGCCGATGGTCATGCCGATCATCGCCATGGCTTTGGTCCGATGCTGCTCGCGGGTCAGGTCGGAAAGCAGCGCCATCACCGCTGCGGAAATCGCCCCGGCGCCTTGCAGGATCCGCCCGGCGATCACACCCCAGATCGAATCGGCCTGGGAAGCCAGAACACTGCCGAGAGCGAAGACGATCAGGCCGAGGTAGATCACCGGCCGGCGACCGATGCGGTCGGAAATGATCCCGAACGGAATCTGGAAAATTGCCTGGGTCAGACCGTAAGCGCCAATCGCCAGCCCGATCAGGGCCGGGGTCGCTCCCGCCAGATCCATGCCATAGGTCGCCAGCACCGGCAACACCATGAACATGCCAAGCATACGGAAGGCGAACACCAGGGCCAGACCGCTCGCCGCGCGGGTCTCGCTGCCACTCATGCGTTCGCTGTGGGGATCGTGCATGGAAAAACCTCGTGTGAACCGGCGGCGATTCTACCAGTCCCATCGGAAGACGGGGTATATCGCGACGCTATGACGCGTATAGATGAAACTCTCTTCATGAACGGCAAAACGCCCTTCGTTGGATAGTGTGCATCCATCCAGTATTTGCCCGTATACTCCTACGTTTTCGACGCCCGCCAAGCGAGGCCACTTTGGACAAGATCCTGATACGTGGGGCCCGTACCCACAACCTGAAGAACATCGACCTGACCCTGCCGCGGGACAAACTGATCGTCATCACCGGCCTGTCCGGATCCGGCAAGTCGTCCCTGGCGTTCGACACGCTGTATGCCGAAGGTCAGCGCCGCTATGTCGAATCGCTGTCGGCCTATGCCCGGCAGTTCCTGTCGATGATGGAGAAACCCGACGTCGACACCATCGAAGGCCTGTCGCCGGCGATCTCCATCGAACAGAAGTCGACCTCGCACAACCCGCGCTCCACGGTCGGCACCATCACCGAAATCTACGACTACCTGCGCTTGCTCTATGCCCGCGTCGGTACGCCGCGTTGCCCGGATCACGACATTCCACTGGAAGCGCAGACCGTCAGCCAGATGGTCGATCTGGTGCTGGCGCAGCCGGAAGGCAGCAAACTCATGCTGCTGGCGCCGGTGATCCGCGAGCGCAAGGGCGAACACCTGTCGGTCTTCGAAGAATTGCGTGCGCAAGGTTTCGTCCGCGCCCGGGTCAACGGGCGGATCTGCGAGCTCGACGAGCTGCCGAAGCTGGATAAACAGAAGAAGCATTCGATCGATGTGATCGTCGACCGCTTCAAGGTCCGCGCCGATCTGCAGCAACGTCTGGCCGAATCCTTCGAAACCGCGCTGAAACTTGCCGACGGCATTGCCCTGGTCGCGCCGATGGACGACGAGCCCGGCGAAGAAATGATCTTCTCCGCACGCTTCGCCTGCCCGATTTGCGGCCATGCGATCAGCGAGCTGGAACCCAAGCTGTTTTCCTTCAACAACCCGGCCGGCGCCTGCCCGACCTGTGATGGCCTGGGTGTGAAACAGTTCTTCGACATCAAGCGTCTGGTCAATGGCGAGCTGACCCTGGCTGAAGGTGCAATACGCGGCTGGGACAGGCGCAACGTTTATTACTTCCAGATGCTCGGCTCACTCGCCTCGCACTACAAGTTCAGCCTGGATAAACCCTTCAACGAGCTGAGCGCCGAGCAGCAGAAGTTCATCCTGCACGGTAGCGGCTCGCAGAACGTCGACTTCAAATACCTCAACGACCGTGGCGACATCGTCAAACGCTCGCACCCGTTCGAAGGTATCGTGCCGAATCTTGAGCGTCGTTACCGCGAAACCGAATCGGCGAGCGTGCGCGAAGAGCTGGCCAAGTTCCTCAGCCATCAGGCCTGCCCGGATTGCCGTGGCACGCGTCTGCGCCGTGAAGCCCGGCACGTCTGGGTCGGGGAGAAAACCCTGCCGGCAGTGACCAATCTGCCGATCGGCGATGCCTGCGAATATTTCGGTGCGCTGAAGATGACCGGTCGGCGTGGCGAGATCGCCGACAAGATCCTCAAGGAAATCCGCGAGCGTCTGCAATTTCTGGTCAACGTCGGCCTCGACTATCTGTCGCTGGATCGCAGCGCGGACACGCTCTCCGGTGGCGAGGCGCAGCGGATTCGTCTGGCCAGCCAGATTGGCGCCGGCCTGGTAGGTGTTCTGTATATCCTCGATGAACCATCCATTGGCCTGCATCAGCGCGACAACGATCGGCTGCTCGGTACGCTCAAGCATTTGCGCGATATCGGCAACACGGTGATCGTGGTCGAGCATGATGAAGACGCGATTCGTCTGGCTGACTATGTCGTCGATATCGGCCCGGGCGCAGGTGTACACGGCGGGCGGATCGTTGCCGAGGGCACGCCGGATGAAGTCATGGCGCACCCGGATTCGCTGACTGGCAAATACCTGTCCGGCCGGGTGAAGATCGAAGTGCCGGCCAAACGCACGCCGCGCAACAAGAAGCTCAACCTGTCGCTCAAAGGTGCGCGTGGCAACAACCTGCGCAACGTCGATCTGGACATCCCGATCGGCCTGCTGACTTGCGTGACTGGCGTATCCGGTTCGGGCAAATCGACCCTGATCAACAACACGCTGTTCCCGCTCAGCGCCACTGCACTGAATGGCGCGACCACGCTGGAAGCGGCTGCGCATGACAGCATCAAAGGTCTGGAACATCTCGACAAAGTCGTCGATATCGACCAGAGCCCGATCGGCCGTACGCCGCGCTCCAACCCGGCGACCTACACCGGGCTGTTCACACCGATCCGCGAACTGTTTGCCGGCGTGCCCGAGTCGCGCTCCCGGGGTTACGGCCCGGGGCGTTTCTCGTTCAACGTCAAGGGCGGTCGCTGCGAAGCGTGCCAGGGCGATGGCCTGATCAAGGTGGAAATGCACTTCCTGCCGGACATCTACGTGCCCTGCGACGTGTGCAAGAGCAAGCGCTACAACCGCGAAACCCTTGAGATCAAATACAAGGGCAAGAGCATCCATGAAACCCTCGAAATGACCATCGAGGAAGCACGGGAGTTCTTCGATGCGGTGCCGGCACTGGCGCGCAAGCTGCAAACGCTGATGGATGTCGGCCTGTCCTACATCAAGCTCGGGCAGTCGGCGACGACCCTGTCCGGCGGTGAAGCACAGCGGGTCAAGTTGTCGCGCGAACTGTCCAAGCGCGATACGGGCAAAACCCTGTATATCCTCGATGAGCCAACCACCGGCCTGCACTTCGCCGATATCCAGCAATTGCTCGACGTCCTCCATCGTCTGCGCGACCACGGCAACACCGTGGTGGTGATCGAGCATAACCTCGATGTGATCAAGACCGCTGACTGGTTGGTGGACCTCGGTCCTGAAGGCGGTTCCAAGGGCGGGCAGATCATTGCCACCGGTACGCCGGAGGAAGTTGCCGAGATGAAGCAATCTCACACCGGCCATTACCTCAAGCCGCTGCTGATCCGCGATCGGGCTTAACTGCCAGGCATGAAAAAACCCCTGTCACCGTTGAAGTGACAGGGGCTTTTTTGTAGCCGTGCAATCAGGACGCGTGGGACTGCAGGTAGTTCTCGAGACCGATCAGCTTGATCAGGCCCAGCTGCTTTTCCAGCCAGTAGGTGTGATCTTCTTCGGTGTCGTTGAGCTGAACCCGCAGAATTTCGCGGCTGACATAGTCCTTGTGTTGCTCGCAAAGTTCGATGCCTTTGCACAGCGCAGCGCGGACTTTGTATTCGAGGCGCAGATCAGCTTCGAGCATCGTAGGCACCGTGGTGCCGACATCCAGATCATCCGGACGCATGCGCGGCGTGCCTTCGAGCATCAGAATCCGCCGCATCAATGCATCGGCATGGCCGGCTTCTTCTTCCATCTCGTGGTTGATGCGCTCGTAGAGCTTGGTGAACCCCCAGTCCTCATACATCCGCGAATGAACGAAATATTGGTCACGCGCGGCCAGCTCGCCGGTCAGCAACGTATTGAGGTAATCGATTACATCTGGGTGGCCTTGCATCGCCCTACATCTCCCTTCCTGAAAGTCTGTAGTTTGAACCAACCTGACCGGAAGGTCACTCGCTTCGCGCAATAAAAGCGAAGATATTCTGAGAAAAGCGGGCCAAATAACGCAAAAACCGCCCAAATGAGGGCGGTTCTGCTTCTCGTTTAGACTACGTTAAGCTGTCAGTTGAGCAGCTTTGCGATTGCTTCTCCATACGCCGGATCGGCTTTGTAGAAATGCTGCAACTGGCGATCGACGACGTCGCTGGAAACACCCGCCATCGCACCGGCAATGTTGCTGACCAGCAATGCTTTCTGCTCGTCGCTCATCAAGCGGAACAAGGCACCGGCATGGCTGTAGTAGTCGGTGTCTTCGCGGTGATCATAACGATCGGCGGCACCGCTCAAGGCCAGCGCTGGCTCAGCGTAATGTGGCGCTTGCTTCGGCGACTCAACGTAGCTGTTCGGTTCATAGTTCGGCGCCGCGCCACCATTGCTGCCGAAAGCCATGGAGCCGTCACGCTGATAAGTATTCACCGGGCTGCGCGGAGCGTTCACCGGCAATTGCTGGTGATTGGTGCCCACACGGTAACGGTGCGCGTCAGCGTAGGCGAATACACGGCCTTGCAGCATGCGGTCTGGCGACAGACCGACACCTGGCACCATGTTGCTCGGGCCAAACGCAGCCTGTTCAACTTCAGCGAAGTAGTTCAACGGGTTGCGATTCAACTCCAGCTCACCAACTTCGATCAACGGAAACTCCTTCTGCGACCAAGTCTTGGTCACGTCGAACGGATTCTCGTAATGAGCCGCCGCTTGCGCTTCGGTCATGATCTGAATGCACACGCGCCATTTCGGGAATTCACCGCGCTCGATGGCCTCGAACAGGTCACGCTGCGCATAGTCCGGGTCGGTACCGGCCAAACGGGCGGCCTCGGCTGGCGCCAGGTTCTTGATGCCCTGCTGGGTCTTGTAGTGCCACTTCACCCAGTGACGCTCTCCTTTGGCGTTGATCAGGCTGTAGGTGTGGCTACCGAAGCCGTGCATGTGACGGTAGCCGTCAGGGATGCCACGATCAGAAAACAGGATGGTGACCTGGTGCAGCGCTTCAGGCGAATGCGACCAGAAATCCCACATCATCTGCGCGCTTTTCAGGTTGCTTTGCGGCAGACGCTTTTGCGTGTGGATAAAGTCAGGAAATTTCAGCGGATCGCGGATGAAGAACACTGGCGTGTTGTTGCCGACGATGTCCCAATTGCCTTCCTCGGTGTAGAACTTCAAGGCGAAGCCGCGCGGATCGCGCTCAGTGTCGGCCGAACCACGCTCGCCACCTACGGTGGAAAAGCGCAGAAAGGTTGGCGTTTGTTTGCCTACCGATTCGAACAACTTTGCGCTGGTGTATTCGGTGATGTCACGGGTGACGGTGAACGTACCGTAAGCGCCCGAGCCCTTAGCGTGGACACGGCGTTCTGGAATGTTTTCACGGTTGAAGTGCGCAAGTTTTTCGATCAGATGGAAATCGTCGAGAAGCAGCGGACCGCGTGGGCCGGCGGAACGGGAATTCTGGTTGTCAGCGACTGGCGCGCCACTGGCGGTTGTAAGCGTCTTGGTCTGGCTCATGCGGTCTTCTTCCTCTGTCAGTCTTGAACTGCCGGCTAATGGGCTTGGCGGGAAGTATTGATCATCGACGTTACAGCTACAAATTCATTAACTTGCAGGCATCGATAGATAATTACTAATTATGTTTTCCCGGCACATAGTGGCAGTTCAACCATGTCAGAAACTTGTACGGACGACGCATTTCTTACAGGCACAAAAAACCGGGCACTAGGCCCGGTTCTTTGTTTCAGACTGACGTCTTACTCGGCGGATACAGCTTCGCCAGCAGTAGCACGATCAACCAACTCGACGTACGCCATAGGCGCGTTGTCGCCAGCGCGGAAACCGCACTTGAGGATGCGCAGGTAGCCACCCTCACGGGTAGCGTAACGCTTGCCCAGGTCGTTGAAGAGCTTACCAACGATAGCTTTCGAACGAGTACGGTCGAAAGCCAGACGGCGGTTAGCCAGGCTGTCTGTCTTGGCCAGAGTGATCAGCGGCTCGGCAACGCGGCGCAGTTCTTTGGCTTTTGGCAGAGTAGTTTTGATCAGCTCGTGCTCGAACAGCGACACCGCCATGTTTTGGAACATGGCCTTGCGGTGCGAGCTGGTGCGGCTCAGGTGACGACCACTTTTACGATGACGCATGGTTCATTCCTTACCAAACACTACGTTCGGTGATTACGACGATCAGGCAGTCGCCTTGTCGTCCTTCTTAAGACTTGCAGGCGGCCAGTTGTCGAGGCGCATGCCGAGGGACAGACCGCGGGAGGCCAGAACGTCCTTGATTTCAGTCAAGGATTTCTTGCCCAGGTTCGGAGTCTTCAACAGCTCTACTTCGGTACGCTGAATCAGGTCGCCGATGTAGTAGATGTTTTCCGCCTTAAGGCAGTTAGCCGAACGTACAGTCAGTTCCAGATCGTCAACCGGGCGAAGCAGGATCGGATCGATCTCGTCTTCCTGCTCGACAACCAGCGGCTCACTTTCACCTTTGAGGTCGACGAACGCAGCCAGCTGCTGTTGCAGGATGGTTGCAGCGCGACGGATAGCCTCTTCAGGATCCAGGGTACCGTTGGTTTCCAGATCAATAACCAGCTTGTCCAGGTTGGTACGCTGTTCGACACGGGCGTTTTCCACCACGTAAGCGATACGGCGAACCGGGCTGAACGAAGAGTCGAGCTGCAAGCGACCGATGCTGCGGCTTTCGTCTTCATCGCTCTGACGCGAGTCGGCTGGTTCATAACCACGACCACGAGCTACGGTGAGCTTCATGTTCAGGGCGCCGTTAGACGCCAGGTTAGCGATTACGTGATCGGGATTAACGATCTCGACATCATGATCCAGCTGAATATCGGCAGCGGTAACCACCCCCGAACCCTTCTTCGACAAGGTCAGCGTAACTTCGTCACGACCGTGCAGCTTGATGGCCAGACCTTTAAGGTTCAACAGGATTTCAATTACGTCTTCCTGTACACCTTCGATGGCGCTGTACTCGTGGAGCACACCGTCAATCTCGGCCTCGACTACTGCGCAGCCGGGCATTGAGGACAACAGGATGCGGCGCAGCGCGTTGCCCAGGGTGTGGCCAAAACCACGCTCGAGAGGCTCGAGAGTGATCTTGGCGCGGGTTGGACTGACAACCTGCACATCAATGTGGCGGGGTGTCAGGAACTCATTTACCGAAATCTGCATGGATGCACCTATTTTCTAGCCCTTACTTGGAGTAGAGCTCGACAATCAGGCTTTCGTTGATGTCGGCGGACAGATCACTGCGAGCAGGAACGTTCTTGAAAACGCCCGACTTCTTCTCAGTGTCTACTTCTACCCATTCTACGCGGCCACGTTGGGCACACAGATCGAGAGCTTGGACAATGCGAAGTTGGTTTTTTGCTTTCTCGCGAACTGCAACCACGTCACCAGCACGAACCTGATACGACGGAACGTTTACGGTCTGACCGTTTACGCTGATCGACTTGTGCGATACCAGCTGGCGGGATTCGGCACGAGTCGAACCAAAGCCCATACGGTATACAACGTTGTCCAGACGGCATTCGAGCAGTTGCAGCAGGTTTTCACCGGTTGCACCTTTCTTGCCAGCAGCTTCTTTGTAGTAGCCGCTGAACTGACGCTCGAGAACGCCGTAGATACGACGGACCTTCTGCTTTTCACGCAGTTGGGTGCCGTAGTCGGACTGGCGACCGCGGCGTTGGCCGTGGATACCAGGTGCTGCTTCAATGTTGCACTTCGATTCGATCGCGCGCACGCCGCTCTTCAGGAAGAGATCGGTGCCTTCGCGACGAGCGAGTTTGCATTTTGGACCAATGTAACGAGCCATTCTTTACAATCTCCTGGATTACACGCGGCGCTTCTTCGGCGGACGGCACCCGTTGTGCGGGATTGGCGTCACGTCGGTGATGCTGGCGATCTTGTAGCCACAGCCGTTCAAAGCGCGGACTGCGGATTCACGACCTGGACCTGGACCCTTGACGTTTACGTCGAGGTTTTTCAGGCCGTATTCCAGCGCAGCTTGACCAGCACGCTCAGCAGCTACTTGAGCAGCGAACGGGGTGGACTTGCGGGAACCGCGGAAACCCGAACCACCGGAGGTAGCCCAGGAAAGAGCGTTACCTTGACGGTCGGTAATGGTCACGATGGTGTTGTTAAAAGATGCATGGATGTGGGCGATGCCATCAACCACTGTCTTTTTAACTTTTTTACGAGGACGAGCAGCAGGTTTTGCCATGATTAAATTCCTGTCGATTCGCTGGGGCGATTACTTGCGGATCGGCTTACGCGGACCTTTACGGGTACGCGCGTTGGTCTTGGTACGCTGACCGCGTACTGGCAGACCACGACGATGACGCAGACCGCGATAGCAACCGAGGTCCATCAAGCGCTTGATTTTCATGTTGATTTCGCGACGCAGGTCACCTTCAGTGGTGAACTTCGCCACTTCGCCACGCAGCTGTTCAATTTGCTCGTCGCTCAGATCTTTGATCTTTGCTGCTGGGTTTACCCCAGTCACTGCACAGATCTTCTGTGCAGTAGTGCGACCAACACCATAGATGTAGGTCAGCGAGATAACAGTATGCTTGTTATCTGGAATGTTAACGCCTGCAATACGGGCCATTCAGTGGGACTCCAATTGACAGCTACCTACGCCCCGGAAGCCAAGAAATAGGGCGCGAGATAATATCGCTGTAATAACAAATAATCAACCCGGTAGCGCACTAGCTACCGGGCTTGAAGCACAATCACACTCAGCCTTGGCGCTGTTTGTGACGCGGTTCCGCGCTGCAAATTACTCGAACAACACCTTCGCGGCGAATAATCTTGCAGTTACGGCACAGCTTTTTCACCGATGCACGAACTTTCATCACCAACTCCTCGAACCTTATGGGTACTCAGCGCAACATGCCGCTGCCGTAACCCTTCAGGTTGGCTTTCTTCATCAGGGATTCGTACTGGTGCGAAACGAGGTGCGATTGTACTTGGGACATGAAGTCCATCACAACCACGACCACGATCAGCAACGAGGTCCCGCCAAGGTAGAACGGAACGTTTGCTGCAACCACCAGGAATTGGGGCAACAGGCACACGGCCGTCATGTAAAGAGCACCGAACAGGGTCAAGCGGGTCAGAACGCCATCAATATAGCGCGCAGACTGCTCACCTGGACGGATGCCCGGAATAAAGGCACCGGACTTCTTCAGGTTTTCCGCTACGTCTTTCGGATTGAACATCAACGCCGTATAGAAGAAGCAGAAGAAAATAATCCCTGCACTAAACAGCAGAATATTCAACGGCTGACCAGGAGCGATCGACTGCGAGATGTCCTGCAACCAGCCCATACCTTCAGACTGACCGAACCAGGCACCCAACGAAGCCGGAAACAGCAAGATGCTGCTCGCGAAAATAGCCGGAATAACACCGGCCATGTTCACCTTCAGCGGCAAGTGGCTTGTCTGCGCAGCAAAAACCTTGCGGCCCTGCTGACGCTTGGCGTAGTGAACAGCAATACGACGCTGACCACGCTCAATGAACACCACGAAACCGATAATCGCTACTGCCAGCAAACCGATGGCAACCAGTGCGAAGATGTTGATATCACCCTGACGCGCAGACTCGAAAGACTGCCCGATTGCTCTCGGAAGACCGGCGACGATACCCGAAAAAATCAACATCGAGATACCGTTGCCAACACCACGCTCAGTAATCTGCTCACCCAGCCACATCATGAACATCGCACCAGCCACAAATGTGGTTACCGCGACGAAATGGAAGCCAAAGTCACCAGTGAACGCGACGCCCTGCCCGGCCAGACCAATGGACATGCCAATAGCCTGGACCAGAGCGAGAGCGACGGTGAGGTAGCGGGTGTACTGGCTAATCTTGCGACGGCCAGCTTCACCTTCCTTCTTCAACTGCTCCAGCTGCGGGCTGACGGCGGTCATCAGTTGCATGATGATCGATGCCGAAATGTACGGCATGATCCCCAGTGCAAAGATGCTCATCCGTTCCAGCGCGCCGCCGGAGAACATGTTGAACAAGCTAAGAATGGTCCCCTCATTCTGTCGAAACAGGTCTGCGAGTCGGTCCGGGTTGATACCTGGAACCGGGATGTGTGCGCCTATTCGGTAGACGATAATCGCCAGGAACAGAAAACGCAGACGAGCCCAGAGTTCAGACATACCGCCTTTGCCGAGCGCAGAGAGAGCACCTTGCTTAGCCATTTATTCCTCGAACTTGCCGCCAGCTGCTTCGATAGCCGCACGCGCACCTTTGGTGGCGCCGATTCCCTTGCCGATAGTGACAGCGCGAGCCACTTCACCGGACAGCATGATTTTCACACGCTGTACGTTGACGTTGATCACGTTGGCATCTTTCAGGGACTGCACAGTAACGATGTCGCCTTCCACTTTGGCCAGCTCGGACAAACGCACTTCTGCGCGATCCATGGCTTTCAGGGAAACGAAACCGAACTTAGGCAGGCGACGATGCAGCGGCTGTTGACCGCCTTCAAAGCCTGGAGCGATGGTGCCACCGGAGCGGGAGGTCTGACCTTTGTGACCACGGCCACCAGTCTTGCCCAAACCACTACCGATACCACGGCCCGGACGATGCTTTTCGCGACGGGAACCCGGCGCTGGACTCAGATCATTGAGTTTCATCGATTAACCCTCGACACGCAGCATGTAGTAAGCCTTGTTGATCATCCCGCGATTCTCGGGAGTATCCTGGACTTCTACAGTGTGACCGATGCGACGCAGACCCAGACCCTTAACGCACAGTTTGTGGTTAGGGATGCGGCCGGTCATGCTTTTGATCAGCGTAACTTTAACGGTAGCCATGATTACTTGATCTCCTCAACACGCAGGCCACGCTTGGCAGCGATGGACTCAGGAGACTGCATAGCCTTCAGACCCTTGAAAGTGGCGTGAACCACGTTTACCGGGTTAGTCGAGCCGTAGCACTTGGCCAGAACGTTCTGAACGCCAGCAACTTCGAGGACAGCACGCATAGCGCCGCCAGCGATGATACCGGTACCTTCAGAAGCAGGCTGCATGTACACCTTCGAAGCGCCGTGAGCGGACTTCATTGCGTACTGCAGAGTGGTGCCATTCAGGTCAACTTGAATCATGTTGCGGCGAGCAGCTTCCATTGCCTTCTGGATCGCAGCAGGCACTTCACGCGACTTGCCACGGCCGAAGCCAACACGCCCTTTACCATCACCAACCACGGTCAACGCGGTGAAAGTGAAGATACGGCCGCCTTTAACGGTTTTGGCTACGCGGTTAACTTGAACCAGCTTCTCGATGTAGCCTTCGTCGCGCTTTTGGTCGTTATTTGACATAACTTAGAACTCCAGCCCAGCTTCACGAGCAGCATCAGCCAGCGCTTTAACGCGGCCGTGGTACTTGAAGCCAGAGCGGTCGAAAGCCACTTGCGATACGCCAGCGGCCTTAGCACGCGTAGCGACCAGCTGGCCAACCTTTGTGGCCGCGTCGATGTTGCCAGTGGCACCATCACGCAGTTCTTTATCCAAAGTCGAGGCACTTGCCAGGACTTTGTTGCCGTCGGCCGAGATGACCTGGGCGTAGATGTGCTGCGACGAGCGGAACACGCAGAGACGCACGACTTCGAGTTCGTGCATTTTCAGGCGTGCTTTGCGAGCGCGACGCAGTCGAGTAACTTTTTTGTCGGTCATTTGCTATGCCCTACTTCTTCTTGGCTTCTTTACGACGGACGACTTCGTCCGCGTAGCGCACACCTTTGCCTTTGTACGGCTCTGGTGGACGGAAGTCGCGGATCTCGGCGGCCACTTGACCTACCAGCTGCTTGTCGATGCCCTTGATCAGGATATCGGTCTGGCTAGGAGTCTCAGCGGTGATGCCTTCCGGCAGTTCGTAATCCACTGGGTGCGAGAAGCCAAGAGCCAGGTTCAGAACCTGACCTTTTGCTTGCGCTTTGTAACCAACACCGACCAGCTGGAGCTTGCGCTCGAAGCCTTGGCTTACGCCCTGGACCATGTTGTTCACCAACGCACGCGTGGTACCGGCCATTGCGCGAGTTTGTTGATCGCCATTGCGAGCAGCGAAACGCAGCTCACCAGCTTCTTCAACGATCTCAACGGACGAATGGATGTTCAGTTCAAGAGTACCCTTGGCACCCTTCACCGAAAGCTGTTGGCCTGCGAATTTGACTTCGACACCGGCTGGCAGCTTAACGGGGTTCTTAGCGACGCGAGACATGCTTATCCCCCCTTAGAACACAGTGCAAAGAACTTCGCCGCCGACACCGGCAGCGCGCGCAGCACGATCCGTCATCACACCTTTGTTGGTGGAGACGATAGACACGCCAAGACCGCCACGAACTTTCGGCAGATCTTCAACGGACTTGTACTGACGCAGGCCTGGACGACTAACGCGCTTCACTTCTTCGATAACCGGACGGCCTTCGAAGTACTTCAGCGAGATGGACAGCGACGGCTTGGCGTCGGTGGTGATCTGAAAATCCGCGATGTAACCTTCGTCCTTCAGGACTTTTGCTACAGCTGCCTTCAACGTGGAAGACGGCATGCTTACGACAGACTTTTCAGCCATCTGGGCATTACGGATTCGAGTTAGCATGTCCGCTAACGGGTCCTGCATACTCATGGGCTAGACGCTCCTAATACAAAAAAATTAGCCTTGCGGCTACTACTTGTCGCCGAGAACTTCCGGGCAGAAAAACACGGGCTCAGGCGAGCCGGTCATTCTAGACACACCCCAGAAATGAATCAAGCCCCAAAAGGGGCTTGATTCAGATTCAAGGCCACCGATGGTCAGGTTCTTGCGAACCCGAACATCGAGACTTTGATAACTGTTACCAGCTGGCTTTAACCAGACCTGGCACGTCACCACGCATTGCAGCTTGACGCAGCATGTTACGGCCGAGGCCGAACTTGCGGTACACGCCGTGCGGACGACCAGTCAGGCGGCAACGGTTACGCATGCGCGAAGCGCTTGCGTCACGTGGTTGCTTCTGCAGAGCTACGGTAGCTTCCCAACGCGCTTCTGGACTTGCGTTCAGATCGACGATGATAGCTTTCAGCGCTGCACGCTTGGTGGCGTACTTGGCAACGGTGAGCTGACGCTTCAGCTCACGGTTCTTCATGCTCTTCTTGGCCATTTTCCTACTCCAATCAGTTGCGGAACGGGAATTTGAAAGCACGCAGCAGAGCGCGGCCTTCATCATCGTTCTTGGCAGTGGTGGTCAGGGTAATGTCCAGACCGCGGAGAGCATCGATCTTGTCGTAGTCGATTTCCGGGAAGATGATCTGCTCTTTCACGCCCATGCTGTAGTTGCCACGACCATCGAAGGACTTGGCATTCAGGCCGCGGAAGTCGCGAACCCGAGGCAGGGAGATCGACAGCAGACGATCCAGGAACTCGTACATACGCTCACGGCGCAGGGTCACTTTGACGCCGATCGGCCATCCTTCGCGGACTTTGAAGCCAGCGATGGATTTACGAGCGTAGGTCACAACGACTTTCTGGCCGGTGATCTTTTCCAGGTCAGCAACAGCGTGCTCGATGACTTTTTTGTCGCCGATCGCTTCGCCCAGACCCATGTTCAGGGTGATTTTGGTAACGCGCGGAACTTCCATCACGTTCGAAAGCTTAAGTTCTTCCTTAAGTTTCGGAGCGATTTCCTTCCGGTAAATCTCTTTTAGTCGTGCCATGGTCTTCTACCTAGCAGTGTTCAAGCATCAACCGCTTTTTGGGTCGACTTGAAGACACGAATTTTCTTACCGTCTTCTACTTTGAAACCAACGCGGTCAGCCTTGTTGGTTTCGCCGTTGAAGATGGCGACGTTGGAAGCGTGCAGTGGCGCTTCTTTCTCGACGATACCGCCCTGTACGCCCGACATCGGGTTAGGCTTGGTATGACGCTTGACCAGGTTCAGACCACCAACAACCAGACGGTTGTCAGCGAGAACCTTCAGCACCTTACCGCGCTTACCTTTGTCTTTGCCGGCGATCACGATGATCTCGTCGTCACGACGAATCTTTTGCATGTCGGATCTCCTTACAGCACTTCTGGGGCGAGCGAGACGATCTTCATGAACTTCTCAGTACGAAGTTCACGGGTCACTGGCCCAAAGATACGGGTGCCGATCGGCTCTTGCTTGTTGTTCAGAAGAACAGCAGCGTTGCCATCAAAGCGGATAATGGAGCCATCAGCACGACGTACGCCGTGACGAGTGCGGACTACAACAGCAGTCATCACTTGGCCTTTTTTCACCTTACCGCGAGGAATTGCTTCCTTTACGGTAACTTTGATGATGTCACCGATACCAGCGTAACGACGATGGGAGCCACCCAGCACCTTGATGCACATAACACGGCGAGCGCCGCTGTTATCGGCCACATCGAGCATGGATTGAGTCTGAATCATATAATTTCTCCGACCCCTAGCCCTTAGACTTCCACAGCGCGTTCGAGAACATCAACCAGCGCCCAAGACTTGGTCTTGGCCATCGGACGAGTTTCACGAATAGTGACTTTGTCGCCGATGTGGCACTGATTGGTTTCGTCGTGCGCGTGCAGCTTAGTCGAACGCTTAACGTATTTACCGTAGATCGGGTGCTTTACGCGACGCTCGATCAGAACGGTGATGGTTTTGTCCATCTTGTCGCTGACAACACGGCCAGTCAGCGTACGGACAGTTTTTTCGGCTTCAGCCATGATCACTTACCTGCCTGCTGGTTGAGCACAGTCTTCACGCGAGCGATGTCACGCTTAACTTGCGAGAGCAGATGAGACTGCCCCAACTGGCCAGTTGCTTTCTGCATGCGCAGATTGAACTGGTCGCGCAGCAAGCCGAGCAGTTGCTCGTTCAGCTGCTGTGCGGATTTTTCACGAAGTTCATTCGCTTTCATCACATCACCGTCCGTTTAACAAAGGAGGTGGCGAGCGGCAGCTTTGCAGCAGCCAGGGCGAAAGCCTCACGCGCCAGCTCTTCAGAAACACCCTCGATTTCATACAGGACTTTGCCTGGCTGAATCTGGGCAACCCAGTACTCCACGTTACCCTTACCTTTACCCATACGAACCTCGAGAGGTTTCTTGGAGATCGGCTTGTCCGGGAATACACGGATCCAGATCTTGCCGCCACGTTTTACGTGACGGGTCAGAGCACGACGCGCTGACTCGATCTGACGAGCGGTGAGACGACCACGAGCAACAGACTTCAGCGCGAACTCGCCGAAGCTGACTTTGCTACCGCGCAGTGCCAGACCACGGTTGTGGCCGGTCATCTGCTTGCGGAACTTCGTACGCTTTGGTTGCAACATTTGGCGTACCCCTTACTTAGCAGCTTTTTTACGAGGCGCTGGTGCTTGTGGTTTCAGTTCTTCTTGGCGACCACCAATAACTTCGCCTTTGAAGATCCAAACCTTTACACCGATCACACCGTAAGTGGTGTGAGCTTCGTAGTTGGCATAGTCGATGTCGGCACGCAGGGTGTGCAGTGGCACACGACCTTCGCGATACCATTCAGTACGTGCGATTTCAGCACCGCCGAGACGACCGCTCACTTGGATTTTGATGCCTTTGGCACCAATGCGCATGGCGTTCTGTACAGCGCGCTTCATAGCGCGACGGAACATTACACGACGCTCCAGCTGCTGAGCTACGCTCTGCGCAACCAGCATACCGTCGAGCTCCGGCTTGCGGATCTCTTCGATATTGATGTGCACAGGCACACCCATTTGCTTGGTCAGGTCCTGACGCAGTTTCTCAACATCTTCACCTTTCTTCCCGATAACGATACCTGGACGAGCGGTGTGGATGGTGATGCGTGCAGTTTGGGCCGGACGATGGATATCGATACGGCTTACGGACGCGCTTTTTAGTTTGTCTTGGAGATACTCACGCACTTTCAGATCTGCGAACAAGTAGTCCGCATAAGTCCGACCGTCTGCGTACCAGACGGAGGTGTGCTCCTTGACGATTCCCAGGCGAATGCCAATGGGATGTACTTTCTGACCCATCTCTTCGACTCCGTTACTTGTCAGCAACCTTGACAGTGATATGGCAAGACCGCTTGACGATGCGATCAGCACGGCCTTTGGCACGTGGCATGATGCGCTTCAGCGAACGCCCTTCGTTGACGAAAACGGTGCTGACCTTCAGGTCATCAACGTCTGCGCCTTCGTTATGCTCGGCGTTGGCTACGGCCGACTCCAGCACTTTCTTCATGATCTCGGCGGCTTTCTTACTGCTGAAAGCCAACAGGTTGAGCGCTTCGCCCACCTTCTTCCCGCGGATCTGGTCGGCGACCAAGCGGGCTTTCTGGGCGGAGATTCGAGCGCCCGACAACTTAGCGGCTACTTCCATTTCCTTACCCCTTAACGCTTGGCTTTCTTGTCAGCCACGTGCCCGCGATAGTTGCGGGTACCGGCGAACTCGCCCAGTTTGTGGCCGACCATGTCTTCGTTAACGAGAACTGGGACGTGCTGACGACCGTTGTGTACTGCGATGGTCAGACCGACCATTTGTGGCAGGATCATCGAACGACGCGACCAGGTTTTAATTGGTTTGCGATCGTTCTTTTCCGCCGCCACTTCGATCTTCTTCAGTAGGTGAAGATCAATAAAAGGACCTTTTTTCAGAGAACGTGGCACTGTCGTATCCCTCTATTTACTTGCGACGACGGACGATCATTTTGTCGGTACGCTTATTACCACGAGTCTTCGCGCCCTTAGTCGGGAAGCCCCATGGCGATACCGGATGACGACCACCAGAGGTACGACCTTCACCACCACCATGTGGGTGGTCAACCGGGTTCATGGCAACACCACGAACGGTTGGGCGAACGCCACGCCAGCGTTTGGCACCAGCTTTACCCAGCGAACGCAGGCTGTGCTCGGAGTTCGAGACTTCACCCAGGGTCGCACGGCATTCAGCCAGGACTTTACGCATTTCACCGGAACGCAGACGCAGGGTCACGTAGACACCTTCACGAGCGATCAGCTGAGCCGAAGCACCAGCGGAACGAGCGATCTGTGCACCTTTACCTGGCTTCAATTCGATGCCGTGTACGGTAGAACCGACTGGAATGTTGCGCAGTTGCAGAGCGTTGCCTGGCTTGATTGGAGCCAGAGCGCCTGCGATCAGCTGGTCGCCAGCACTCACGCCTTTAGGGGCGATGATGTAGCGGCGCTCGCCGTCTGCGTAGCAAAGCAGTGCGATGTGAGCAGTACGGTTTGGATCGTATTCGATACGCTCGACAGTGGCGACGATGCCATCTTTGTCGTTGCGACGGAAATCGACCATACGGTAATGCTGCTTATGACCACCACCGATGTGACGAGTGGTAATACGGCCATTGTTGTTACGACCACCAGACTTCGATTTTTTCTCGAGCAGCGGTGCGTGAGGAGCGCCTTTATGCAGCTCCTGGTTGACCACCTTGACCACAAAACGGCGGCCAGGGGAAGTCGGTTTGCATTTAACGATTGCCATGATGCACCCCTTCCTTACTCAGCACTGCTGCTGAAATCGAGATCTTGGCCTGGCTGAAGGGAGATAACTGCCTTCTTCCAGTCATTACGCTTGCCCAGACCGCGAGCAGTGCGCTTGCTCTTACCCAGAACGTTCAGGGTAGTGACGCGCTCTACTTTCACGCTGAACAGGCTTTCGACGGCCTTCTTGATTTCCAGCTTGGTTGCATCAGTAGCAACCTTGAAAACGAACTGGCCTTTCTTGTCTGCCAGAACCGTAGCCTTCTCGGAAACGTGCGGGCCAAGCAGAACTTTAAATACGCGTTCCTGGTTCATCCCAGCAGCTCCTCGAATTTCTTCACGGCCGACACGGTGATCAACACCTTGTCGTATGCGATCAGACTAACTGGATCGGAACCTTGCACATCACGTACATCTACGTGCGGCAGGTTGCGAGCAGCCAGGTACAGGTTCTGATCAACAGCGTCCGACACGATCAGAACGTCGGTCAGGCTCATGTTGTTCAGTTTGCCCAGCAGATCTTTGGTTTTCGGAGTTTCAACAGCGAAATCCTGAACCACGACCAGACGATCAGTACGCACCAGCTCAGCAAGGATGGAACGCATTGCTGCGCGATACATCTTCTTGTTCAGCTTCTGGGAGTGATCCTGTGGACGAGCTGCGAAAGTGGTACCGCCGCCACGCCAGATTGGGCTACGGATAGTACCGGCACGAGCACGGCCAGTACCTTTCTGACGCCATGGGCGCTTGCCGCCACCACGAACGTCGGAACGGGTCTTCTGCTGCTTGCTACCTTGACGGCCGCCGGCCATGTAGGCCACGACCGCTTGGTGAACCAGCGTCTCGTTGAATTCGCCGCCAAATGTCAGTTCGGAAACTTCGATCGCTTGAGCGTCATTTACATTTAATTGCATGTCAGCTTCCCCTTAACCGCGAGCCTTGGCTGCTGGACGTACAACCAGGTTGCCGCCAGTAGCGCCAGGAACAGCACCCTTGACCAACAACAGATTGCGTTCAGCGTCCACGCGCACTACTTCCAGGGACTGCACGGTCACGCGCTCAGCGCCCATATGACCGGACATTTTTTTGCCCTTGAATACACGACCAGGAGTCTGGCACTGGCCGATAGAGCCTGGGACGCGGTGGGATACGGAGTTACCGTGGGTGTTATCTTGCCCGCGGAAATTCCAACGCTTGATCGTACCCTGGAAGCCTTTACCCTTGGACTGACCGGTTACATCAACCAGTTGACCAGCGGCGAAGATTTCAGCGTTGATCAGATCGCCAGCCTGGTACTCGCCTTCTTCAAGGCGGAATTCCATGGTGGTGCGACCAGCGGCAACGTTCGCTTTAGCGAAGTGGCCAGCCTGAGCTGCTGTTACACGCGAAGCGCGACGCTCGCCGACAGTGACTTGCACTGCACGATAGCCATCGGTCTCTTCAGTTTTGAACTGGGTGACGCGATTCGGCTCGATCTCAATGACCGTGACCGGAATGGAGACACCTTCTTCGGTGAAAATACGGGTCATACCGCATTTACGACCGACTACACCAATAGTCATGTTGTAAACCTCATGAGTGTACGGGGCTTTCACCCGCTATGGCCGCCCATTTCAGAGCGTTACACGACCAAGACCGAGTCTTAGCCGAGGCTGATCTGCACTTCCACACCGGCCGCAAGATCAAGCTTCATCAGCGCGTCAACGGTTTTATCCGTTGGCTGGACGATATCCAGAACACGCTTATGAGTGCGGATCTCGTACTGGTCACGCGCGTCTTTGTTGACATGCGGGGAAACCAGAACGGTGAACCGCTCTTTACGGGTAGGCAGTGGAATTGGACCACGCACTTGAGCACCAGTACGTTTCGCGGTTTCCACGATTTCCTGGGTTGATTGGTCGATCAGGCGATGGTCAAAAGCCTTCAACCTGATACGGATTTGCTGATTTTGCATTGGATTTCAGACTCCGGCTGCTATTCCCACCGGGCGCAATACGCCCGTTAAAAGGAGGCGCAATTCTATAGACGCCCCCGATAGGTGTCAACCCAATAAAAAAGCCCCCGCTGAGCGGGGGCTTTTTCAATCCATCAAGCTGACTTTAAAAGTCTTACTCGATGATTTTGGCTACGACGCCGGCGCCGACGGTACGACCGCCTTCACGGATAGCGAAACGCAGACCGTCTTCCATCGCGATGGTTTTGATCAGGGTAACAGTCATCTGAATGTTGTCACCTGGCATTACCATTTCAACGCCTTCTGGCAGCTCGCAGTTACCAGTCACGTCAGTAGTACGGAAGTAGAACTGTGGACGGTAGCCTTTGAAGAACGGAGTGTGACGACCGCCTTCTTCCTTGCTCAGAACGTAAACTTCTGCGGTGAACTTGGTGTGCGGCTTGACCGAACCTGGCTTGACCAGAACCTGGCCACGCTCAACGTCGTCACGCTTGGTACCACGCAGCAGAACGCCGCAGTTCTCGCCAGCACGACCTTCGTCGAGCAGCTTGCGGAACATCTCAACACCGGTGCAGGTGGTGGTGGTGGTGTCACGCAGACCAACGATTTCCAGAGCATCCTGAACGCGAACGATACCGCGCTCGATACGACCAGTCACAACAGTACCGCGACCCGAGATCGAGAATACGTCTTCGATTGGCATCAGGAATGGCTTGTCGATCATACGAACTGGTTCTGGGATGTAGGTATCCAGAGTTTCAACCAGTTTACGAACGGCAGTGGTGCCCATTTCGTTGTCGTCTTTGCCTTCCAGCGCCATACGAGCCGAACCGATGATGATCGGAGTGTCGTCGCCTGGGAAGTCGTAGGTCGACAGCAGGTCACGAACTTCCATCTCAACCAGTTCCAGCAGCTCAGCGTCGTCTACCAGGTCAGCCTTGTTCAGGAAAACCACGATGTACGGAACGCCTACCTGACGGGACAGCAGGATGTGCTCACGGGTTTGTGGCATCGGACCATCAGCGGCCGAGCAAACCAGGATCGCGCCGTCCATCTGGGCAGCACCGGTGATCATGTTCTTCACATAGTCAGCGTGACCTGGGCAGTCAACGTGAGCGTAGTGACGAATAGTCGAGTTGTACTCAACGTGAGCGGTGTTGATGGTGATACCGCGAGCTTTTTCTTCTGGTGCGCTGTCGATCTTGTCGAATTCAACGACGGCCGAACCGAAAACTTCGGAGCAGACGCGAGTCAGAGCAGCAGTCAGAGTGGTTTTACCGTGGTCAACGTGACCAATGGTGCCAACGTTGACGTGCGGTAGGGAACGATCAAATTTTTCTTTAGCCACGACAATTAACTCCTAGCCTAAAGGGGCTGAATCAGCCTTGTTTTTTGGTTACGGATTCGACGATGTGCGACGGAGCCGTATCGTATTTTTTGAATTCCATAGAGTAGCTTGCGCGACCCTGGGACATGGAACGAACGTCGGTCGCATAACCGAACATCTCACCCAGTGGAACCTCGGCACGGATAACCTTGCCGGACACTGTGTCTTCCATACCCTGGATCATGCCGCGACGACGGTTAAGGTCGCCCATCACATCACCCATATAGTCTTCAGGCGTAACAACCTCTACCGCCATGATCGGCTCGAGCAACTCACCACCACCCTTCTGGGCCAGTTGCTTGGTCGCCATGGAAGCAGCCACCTTGAACGCCATCTCGTTGGAGTCGACGTCGTGGTAAGAACCATCGAACACGGTAGCCTTCAGGCCGATCAGCGGATAGCCGGCAACAACGCCGTTCTTCATCTGCTCTTCGATACCCTTCTGGATAGCCGGGATGTATTCCTTAGGAACCACACCACCTACAACTTCGTTCACGAATTGCAGACCTTCCTGACCTTCGTCAGCAGGAGCAAAACGGATCCAGCAGTGACCGAACTGGCCGCGACCACCGGACTGACGAACGAACTTGCCTTCGATTTCACAGTTCTTCGTGATGCGCTCACGATACGAAACCTGAGGCTTGCCGATGTTGGCTTCGACGTTGAACTCACGGCGCATCCGGTCAACCAGGATGTCCAGGTGCAGCTCGCCCATGCCGGAGATGATCGTCTGACCAGTCTCTTCATCAGTTTTAACGCGGAAAGACGGGTCTTCCTGAGCGAGTTTGCCCAGAGCGATACCCATTTTCTCCTGGTCATCCTTGGTCTTAGGCTCTACGGCAACCGAAATAACCGGCTCCGGGAAGTCCATGCGAACCAGGATGATTGGCTTGTCAGCGTTGCAGAGGGTTTCACCGGTGGTGACGTCCTTCATGCCGATCAGGGCCGCGATGTCACCAGCGCGCACTTCCTTGATCTCTTCGCGAGCGTTTGCGTGCATTTGCACCATACGACCCACGCGCTCTTTCTTGCCTTTGACCGAGTTGATCACGCCGTCGCCGGAGTTCAACACGCCCGAGTAAACGCGGACGAAGGTCAGGGTACCCACGAATGGGTCGGTAGCGATCTTGAACGCCAGAGCCGCGAAAGGCTCGTTGTCGTCTGCATGACGCTCCATCTCTTCTTCCTCGTTATCAGGGTTGGAACCCTTGATAGCGGGAATGTCGGTCGGAGCAGGCAGGTAGTCGATAACGGCGTCGAGAACCAGGGGAACGCCCTTGTTCTTGAACGAAGAACCGCAAACGGCCAGAACGATTTCGCCGGCGATAGTACGCTGACGCAAAGCAGCCTTGATCTCTTCGATCGACAGCTCTTCGCCTTCCAGGTACTTGTTCATCAGCTCTTCGTTGGCTTCGGCAGCAGCTTCAACCATGTTGTTGCGCCACTCTTCAGCCAGCTCTTGCAGCTCGGCAGGAATGTCCTTGCGAACAGGGACCATACCTTTGTCGGAGTCGTTCCAGTAGACAGCTTGCATGTTGATCAGATCGATCTGACCCTGGAAGTTGTCTTCGGAACCGATGGCCAACTGGATCGGCACCGGAGTGTGACCCAGACGCTGCTTGATCTGACCGATCACGCGCAGGAAGTTGGCGCCGGCACGGTCCATCTTGTTTACGTAAACAAGACGTGGAACGCCGTACTTGTTGGCTTGACGCCATACGGTTTCCGACTGCGGCTCAACACCCGAAGTACCGCAGAACACGACGACAGCGCCGTCGAGTACGCGCAGGGAGCGCTCAACTTCAATGGTGAAGTCAACGTGGCCCGGGGTATCGATTACGTTGAAACGGTGCTCGTGAGAGTACTGCTTCTCGGAACCTTTCCAGAAGGCGGTAATGGCAGCAGAAGTAATGGTAATACCACGCTCCTGCTCCTGAACCATCCAGTCTGTGGTCGCGGCGCCATCATGCACCTCGCCCATTTTGTGACTTTTGCCGGTGTAAAACAGTACGCGCTCGGTGGTGGTGGTTTTACCAGCATCCACGTGAGCGACGATACCGATGTTACGGTAGCGGCTAATCGGAGTAGTACGAGCCATAAAGCCCTCGCAAAATTAGTGAAGCTAAAATTAGAAGCGGTAGTGCGAGAAAGCTTTGTTAGCTTCGGCCATACGGTGCACGTCTTCACGCTTCTTAACAGCAGCACCTTTACCTTCAGCAGCATCCAGCAGTTCGCCAGCCAAACGCAGAGCCATAGACTTCTCGCCGCGCTTACGGGCGAAGTCTACCAACCAGCGCATTGCCAGAGCGTTACGACGGGAAGGACGAACCTCGACCGGAACCTGGTAAGTAGCACCACCAACGCGGCGCGACTTCACTTCGACCAGCGGAGCGATGGCGTCGAGTGCTTTTTCGAAGAGTTCCAGGGGATCGGTGCCAGCCTTACGGGCCGCAACGGTTTCCAGGGCACCATAAACGATACGCTCGGCAACGGCTTTCTTGCCGCTTTCCATAACGTGGTTCATGAATTTGGCGAGGATCTGGCTTCCGTATTTCGGATCGTCCAGAATCTCACGCTTTGCTGCTACGCGACGTCTTGGCATGATAAGCCCTCAAGCGGTCTTCAGGTTAGCTCGGGACAGATCCAGAGGATGCGTGCCCGACCTTACTCTTATCGACTCAATAAAATAAAAATCTGCAAAACGGCCGATTACTTCGGACGCTTGGTACCGTACTTCGAACGACCCTGGTTACGGCCTTTAACGCCGGAAGTATCCAAGGAGCCGCGAACGGTGTGGTAACGAACACCTGGCAAGTCCTTTACACGACCGCCGCGGATCAGTACCACGCTGTGCTCTTGCAGGTTGTGGCCTTCACCACCGATGTACGAGGAAACCTCGAAACCGTTGGTCAGACGCACACGGCATACTTTACGCAGTGCCGAGTTAGGTTTTTTCGGCGTGGTGGTGTACACACGGGTGCACACGCCACGACGTTGCGGGCAGTTCTGCAGCGCAGGTACGTCGGATTTCTCGACGATACGCTTACGCGGCTGACGTACCAGCTGGTTGATAGTTGCCATCTACTAGCTCCACTGTTGTCTTGCGACGCTATTGTCTTGCAAGAAAAGCAAAATGGCAGGAACGAATTCCCGCCAAATTTAGGGGATCAAGAGTCTAAAGAGGATCTTGATCCCAGTCAAGGCAAGGCCCCGACCTCCCCGCCCATCGAACCTTGACTTAATGTCTCGATTCGACGAACGGAGCGATCAGGGCCTCACGCTCGTTTATCGCAGAACTCAGTTACCGCTCGAGTTCAGCGCTTCGGTCAGTGCCGCTTCCACTTCACTGGCGCTCACGCGCAACGGCTTGTCGGCATCACGGCGACGCTTGCGCTCGCTGTGATAGGCAAGACCGGTACCGGCCGGGATCAGACGACCCACGACTACGTTTTCTTTCAGGCCGCGCAGGTAATCGCGCTTGCCGGTGACTGCCGCTTCGGTCAGTACGCGGGTGGTTTCCTGGAAGGAAGCCGCCGAGATGAACGATTCGGTGGACAACGACGCCTTGGTGATACCCAGCAGAACGCGAGTGAACTTGGAGACAAACTTGTCTTCCGCGCTCAGACGCTCGTTCTCTACCAGCACGTGAGTCAGTTCCATCTGGTCGCCCTTGATGAAGCTGGAATCGCCGGACTCGGAGATCTCAACTTTACGCAGCATCTGACGCAGGATGGTCTCGATGTGCTTGTCGTTGATCTTCACGCCTTGCAGACGATAAACGTCCTGGATCTCGTTGACGATGTACTTGGCCAGCGCGCTTACACCCAGCAGACGCAGGATGTCGTGCGGATCGCTTGGACCGTCGGAGATAACTTCGCCGCGGTTTACCTGTTCGCCTTCGAAGACGTTCAGGTGACGCCACTTCGGAATCAGCTCTTCGTACGGATCGCTACCGTCGTTCGGGGTAATGACCAGACGGCGCTTGCCCTTGGTCTCTTTACCGAACGCGATGGTGCCGCTGACTTCAGCCAGAATCGACGCTTCTTTCGGACGACGGGCTTCGAACAGGTCGGCAACACGCGGCAGACCACCGGTGATGTCACGGGTCTTCGAAGTTTCCTGCGGGATACGAGCGATAACATCACCGATCGCAATCTTCGCACCGTCAGCCACACCGACCAGGGCGTTTGCTGGCAGGAAGTACTGAGCGATAACGTCAGTGCCTGGCAGCAACAGATCCTTGCCGTTGTCGTCGACCATCTTCACTGCTGGACGGATTTCCTTGCCGGCAGCTGGACGATCTTTCGCGTCGAGTACTTCAATGTTGGTCATACCGGTCAATTCGTCAGTCTGACGCTTGATCGTGATGCCTTCTTCCATGCCCACGTAGGTCACGGTACCTTTCATTTCGGTAACGATCGGGTGAGTGTGCGGATCCCACTTAGCCACGATTGCGCCAGCGTCGACCTTGTCACCTTCCTTAACCGAAATCACAGCACCGTACGGCAGCTTGTAACGCTCGCGCTCACGACCGAAGTCGTCCGCAATTGCCAGCTCACCGGAACGGGACACCGCAACCAGATGGCCATCCACTCGCTCAACGTGCTTCAGGTTGTGCAGACGGACGGTACCGCCATTCTTCACCTGAACGCTGTCGGCTGCGGAAGTACGGCTTGCCGCACCACCGATGTGGAACGTACGCATGGTCAGCTGAGTACCCGGCTCACCGATGGACTGGGCAGCGATAACGCCGACCGCTTCACCGATGTTCACCTGGTGACCACGAGCCAGATCACGGCCGTAGCACTTGGCACAGATGCCGTAGCGGGTTTCGCAGCTGATCGGCGAACGCACGATCACTTCGTCGATGCTGTTCAGCTCGATGAACTCGACCCACTTCTCGTCAACCAGAGTGCCGGCAGGAACGATAACGTCCTCGGTACCCGGCTTGAATACGTCACGGGCAATGACACGACCCAATACGCGCTCACCCAGCGGCTCTACAACGTCACCGCCTTCAATGTGCGGAGTCATCAGCAGACCGTGTTCGGTGCCGCAATCGATCTCGGTAACTACCAGATCCTGCGCCACGTCTACCAGACGACGCGTCAGGTAACCGGAGTTAGCGGTTTTCAACGCGGTATCCGCCAGACCTTTACGAGCACCGTGAGTCGAGATGAAGTACTGAAGTACGCTCAGACCTTCACGGAAGTTCGCAGTAATCGGCGTTTCAATGATGGAACCGTCCGGCTTGGCCATCAGACCACGCATACCGGCCAGCTGACGAATCTGTGCTGCGGAACCCCGCGCACCCGAGTCGGCCATCATGTACATCGAGTTGAAAGACTCTTGGTCGACTTCGTCGCCGTGACGGTCGATGACTTTCTCTTTCGAGAGGTTGGCCATCATCGCCTTGGAAACTTCGTCGTTCGCTTTCGACCAGAGGTCGATCACTTTGTTGTACTTCTCGCCCTGGGTTACCAGGCCGGAGGCGTACTGGCTCTCGATCTCTTTCACTTCGTCGGTGGCTGCACCGATGATGCGGGCTTTTTCATCCGGGATAACGAAGTCGTTAACACCGATGGAAACGCCGGAGATGGTCGAGTAAGCGAAACCGGTGTACATCAACTGGTCAGCGAAGATCACGGTCTCTTTCAGACCAACCACGCGGTAGCACTGGTTGATCAGCTTGGAGATCGCCTTTTTCTTCATCGGCAGGTTGACGACGTCGAACGACAGACCTTTCGGCACAACCTGGAACAGCAGCGCACGGCCGACAGTGGTGTCGACGATACGGGTACCGCTCACGCTGTTGCCGTCACGGTCGTTGACGGTTTCGTTGATACGAACCTTGACCTTGGCGTGCAGTGCGGCTTCGCCGGCACGGAACACACGGTCGACTTCCTGCAGATCCGCGAACACACGACCTTCGCCCTTGGCGTTGATCGCTTCACGAGTCATGTAGTACAGACCCAATACAACGTCCTGCGACGGAACGATGATTGGCTCACCGTTGGCTGGCGACAGAATGTTGTTGGTCGACATCATCAACGCACGGGCTTCGAGCTGGGCTTCCAGCGTCAGCGGTACGTGCACGGCCATTTGGTCGCCGTCGAAGTCGGCGTTGTACGCGGCGCAGACCAGAGGGTGCAGCTGGATAGCCTTACCTTCGATCAGTACCGGTTCAAACGCCTGGATACCCAGACGGTGAAGGGTCGGTGCACGGTTGAGCAGAACCGGGTGTTCGCGAATCACTTCAGCGAGAACGTCCCAAACCTCTGGCAACTCGCGCTCGACCATTTTCTTGGCCGCTTTGATGGTGGTCGCCAGACCACGCATTTCCAGCTTGCCGAAAATGAACGGCTTGAACAGCTCGAGAGCCATCTTCTTCGGCAGACCGCACTGGTGCAGACGCAGGGTCGGGCCTACGGTAATTACCGAACGACCGGAGTAGTCAACACGCTTACCGAGCAAGTTCTGACGGAAACGACCTTGCTTACCCTTGATCATGTCAGCCAGGGATTTCAGAGGACGCTTGTTGGAACCGGTGATTGCGCGGCCACGACGACCGTTGTCGAGCAGTGCATCGACCGCTTCCTGCAACATACGCTTTTCGTTGCGCACGATGATGTCCGGCGCGGACAGATCCAGCAGGCGCTTCAAACGGTTGTTACGGTTGATCACTCGACGATACAGATCGTTGAGGTCGGAGGTCGCGAAACGACCGCCATCCAGCGGGACCAGTGGACGCAGATCTGGCGGCAGAACCGGCAGAACGGTCAGCACCATCCACTCTGGCAGGTTGCCGGAACCCTGGAAGGCTTCCATCAACTTCAGACGCTTGGACAGCTTCTTGATCTTGGTTTCCGAGTTGGTTTGCGGAATCTCTTCGCGCAGACGGCCAATCTCGTGCTCCAGGTCGATAGCATGCAGCAGTTCACGGACAGCTTCGGCACCCATGCGGGCGTCGAAATCGTCACCAAACTCTTCCAGCGCTTCGAAATACTGCTCGTCGTTCAGCAGCTGACCTTTCTCAAGGGTGGTCATGCCTGGATCGATAACGACATAGCTCTCGAAGTAGAGAACGCGTTCGATATCACGCAGGGTCATGTCCATCAGCAGGCCGATACGCGACGGCAGCGATTTCAGGAACCAGATGTGGGCAACCGGCGAAGCCAGTTCGATGTGCGCCATGCGCTCACGACGAACCTTTGCCAGTGCGACTTCAACGCCGCACTTCTCGCAGATCACACCACGGTGCTTCAAGCGCTTGTACTTACCGCACAGGCACTCGTAATCCTTTACCGGACCAAAGATCTTGGCGCAGAACAGGCCGTCACGCTCGGGTTTGAACGTACGGTAGTTGATGGTTTCCGGCTTTTTAACTTCACCGAACGACCACGAACGGATCATCTCCGGCGAGGCCAATCCGATGCGGATGGCGTCGAACTCTTCGACTTGACCCTGGTTTTTCAGCAAATTCAGTAGGTCTTTCAAGGCCTTTCCTCCTGGCGGAGCAGAGAGCGGGCATTCCTGCCCCGCTCTCGATTCGCGTCACGTGTTATTCGGTTTCCAGATCGATATCGATGCCGAGGGAACGAATTTCCTTGATCAACACGTTGAAGGACTCGGGCATGCCCGGCTCCATACGGTGATCGCCATCCACGATGTTCTTGTACATCTTGGTACGGCCGTTCACATCGTCCGACTTCACTGTGAGCATTTCTTGCAGAGTGTAAGCAGCACCGTATGCTTCCAGTGCCCAGACCTCCATCTCCCCGAAACGCTGACCACCGAACTGCGCCTTACCACCCAGCGGCTGCTGGGTAACCAGGCTGTAAGAACCGGTAGAACGCGCGTGCATCTTGTCGTCTACCAAGTGGTTCAGCTTCAGCATGTACATGTAGCCAACGGTAACTGGACGCTCGAACTTGTTGCCGGTACGGCCGTCGGTCAGCTGCATCTGGCCGCTTTCCGGCAGGTCTGCCAGTTTCAGCATGGCCTTGATTTCGCTTTCCTTGGCGCCGTCGAACACTGGAGTGGCCATTGGAACGCCGCCACGCAGGTTGTTCGCCAGATCGAGGATTTCCTGATCGGAGAAGCTGTCCAGATCTTCGTTACGACCGCCGATCTGGTTGTAGATCTCGTCCAGGAAGGTGCGCAGTTCAGCGACTTTACGCTGCTCTTCGACCATCCGGTTGATCTTCTCGCCCAGACCTTTGGCCGCGAGGCCCAGGTGGGTTTCGAGGATCTGACCAACGTTCATACGCGAAGGTACGCCCAGCGGGTTGAGGACCACGTCGACCGGGGTGCCATTGGCATCGTGCGGCATGTCTTCAACCGGCATGATCACGGAGACCACACCCTTGTTACCGTGACGACCGGCCATCTTGTCGCCCGGCTGGATGCGGCGACGGATTGCCAGGTAAACCTTGACGATTTTCAGCACGCCTGGAGCCAGGTCATCGCCCTGCTGCAGTTTGCGCTTCTTGTCTTCGAACTTGTCGTCCAGCAGACGGCGACGATCAACGATGTAGGCCTGAGCCTTCTCGAGCTGCTCGTTCAGCGCATCTTCAGCCATGCGCAGTTTGAACCACTGGCCGTGCTCAAGACCGTCGAGTACTTCGTCGGTGATGTCCTGCCCCTTCTTCAGGCCGGCGCCGCCTTCGGCCTTGTGGCCTACCAGTGCGGAACGCAGACGCTCGAAAGTCGCGCCTTCAACGATGCGGAACTCTTCGTTCAGATCCTTGCGGATCTCGTCCAGCTGGGACTTCTCGATCGACAGTGCACGAGCATCACGCTCAACGCCGTCACGGGTGAAGACCTGTACGTCGATGACAGTACCTTTGGTGCCGGTTGGCACGCGCAGGGATGTGTCTTTAACGTCGCTGGCTTTTTCACCGAAGATTGCACGCAGCAGTTTTTCTTCCGGAGTCAGTTGGGTCTCGCCTTTGGGAGTGACCTTGCCAACCAGGATGTCGCCTGCGCCTACTTCAGCACCTACGTAAACGATACCGGCTTCGTCCAGCTTGTTCAGTGCAGCTTCACCCACGTTCGGGATGTCCGCAGTGATTTCCTCTGGGCCAAGCTTGGTGTCACGGGCCACACAGGTCAGTTCCTGAATGTGGATCGTGGTGAAACGGTCTTCCTGAACCACACGCTCGGACAGGCAGATGGAGTCTTCGAAGTTGAAGCCGTTCCATGCCATGAACGCGATGCGCATGTTCTGACCCAGCGCCAGCTCACCCATGTCGGTGGACGGGCCGTCGGCCATGATGTCGCTACGCTGAACGCGATCACCTTTACGCACCAGCGGACGCTGGTTGATGCAGGTGTTCTGGTTCGAGCGGGTGTACTTGGTCAGGTTGTAGATGTCGACACCGGCTTCACCGGTTTCAACTTCGTCATCGGCAACACGAACCACGATACGGCTGGCATCGACGGAATCGATCACGCCACCACGACGAGCCACGACGCAAACGCCGGAGTCACGGGCTACGTTACGCTCCATGCCGGTACCTACCAGCGGCTTGTCAGCGCGCAGAGTCGGTACAGCCTGACGCTGCATGTTCGAACCCATCAACGCACGGTTGGCGTCGTCGTGCTCGAGGAACGGAATCAGCGACGCTGCAACCGACACAACCTGCTTCGGCGAAACGTCCATCAGGGTGACGTCTTCCGGCGCCTTGACGGTGAATTCGTTCAGGTGACGTACGGCAACCAGTTCGTCGATCAGGACTTTCTGCTCGTTCATGGTCGCCGAAGCCTGCGCGATCACGTGATCGGCTTCTTCAATAGCGGACAGGAACACGATCTCGTCGGTGACTACACCCTCTTTCACCACGCGGTACGGGCTTTCCAGGAAGCCGTACTGGTTGGTGCGAGCGTACGCAGCCAGGGAGTTGATCAGGCCGATGTTCGGACCTTCCGGCGTTTCAATCGGGCAGACACGACCGTAGTGAGTCGGGTGTACGTCACGGACTTCGAAGCCTGCGCGCTCACGAGTCAGACCGCCAGGGCCGAGTGCAGAGACACGACGCTTGTGGGTGATCTCGGACAGCGGGTTGTTCTGGTCCATGAACTGCGACAGCTGGCTGGAACCGAAGAACTCTTTCACCGCCGCAGCCACTGGCTTGGCGTTGATCAGGTCTTGCGGCATCAGGCCTTCGCTTTCTGCCATCGACAGACGCTCTTTGACCGCACGCTCAACACGTACCAGGCCAACGCGGAACTGGTTCTCGGCCATTTCGCCTACGCAGCGAACACGACGGTTACCCAGGTGGTCGATGTCATCGACGATGCCTTTACCGTTGCGGATGTCGACCAGAGTCTTCAGGACCGCGACGATGTCTTCCTTGCACAGCACGCCCGAACCTTCGATCTCGGTACGACCGATACGACGGTTGAACTTCATCCGGCCGACCGCAGACAGGTCATAGCGCTCAGGGCTGAAGAACAGGTTGTTGAACAGGGTTTCGGCAGCGTCTTTGGTTGGCGGCTCGCCTGGACGCATCATGCGATAGATCTCGACCAGCGCTTCCAATTGGTTGCTGGTGGAGTCGATCTTCAGCGTGTCGGAGACGAACGGACCGCAGTCGATGTCGTTGGTGTACAGGGTCTCGATGCGAACGACCTGAGCCTTGGCGATTTTTGCCAGGACTTCAGTGTTCAGCTCGGTGTTGCATTCGGCCAGGATTTCTCCGGTAGCCGGGTGCACGATAGCCTTGGCGGTGGTGCGGCCAAGGACGTAGTCGAGTGGCACGTCCAGCGTCTTGATACCGGCTTTTTCGATCTGGTTGATGTGGCGCGCGGTAATACGGCGGCCTTGCTCAACGATGACCTTGCCCTTCTCGTCCTGGATGTCCAGAACCGCAACTTCACCACGCAGGCGCGATGGCACCAGTTCCAGGCTGAGGGTTTCGCCGCTCAGGTGGAATACGTTGGTGGTGTAGAACGCGTCCAGCACTTCTTCGGTGGTGTAACCGAGTGCGCGCAGCAGTACCGAAGCCGGCAGTTTGCGACGACGGTCGATACGCACGAAGACGCAGTCTTTCGGGTCGAATTCGAAGTCCAGCCACGAACCGCGGTAAGGAATGATGCGAGCCGAGTACAGCAGTTTGCCGGAGCTGTGCGTCTTGCCGCGGTCGTGGTCGAAGAACACGCCCGGGGAACGGTGCAGCTGGGAAACGATAACACGCTCGGTACCGTTGATTACGAAGGTACCGTTCTCAGTCATCAGGGGGATTTCACCCATGTAGACTTCTTGCTCTTTGATGTCCTTGATCGCTTTGTTCGACGATTCTTTGTCGAAAATGATCAGGCGCACTTTTACCCGCAAAGGTACGGCGAAAGTCACACCGCGCAATACGCATTCTTTGACATCAAATGCCGGTTCGCCCAGGCGATAACCGACGTACTCCAGCGCAGCATTGCCGGAGTAGCTGATGATCGGGAAAACGGATTTGAAGGCCGCATGCAGGCCCACGTCGCGGAACTGATCTTTAGTCGCTCCCGCTTGCAAGAATTCACGATACGAATCCAGCTGGATGGCCAGGAGGTAAGGCACATCCATGACGTCCGGCAACTTGCTAAAGTCCTTGCGGATACGTTTTTTCTCAGTATATGAGTAAGCCATCAGCGTTCCCCAGCTTGGTCACCTGCTTGTTTGGCCCCTCCCGACGGGAGCAGCCAGAAAATCGTGCAAACCCCATGGTTTGCGCCACCGCATCGGGTGGTTACAGCGCCTTTATCAGCACCGACCCAGTCGGCTGCCAATAACGGAAAAAGGCCGGTGGCAAGAGCCACCAGCCATCAGCCTGTCGCTTGACGCTCGGGCTGGAGGAGCAAAGTCGATGCTTACTTCAGCTCGACTTTAGCGCCTGCTTCTTCCAGCTTCTTCTTGGCGTCTTCAGCCGCTTCTTTCGAAACGCCTTCAGCTACAACCTGAGGAGCGCCGTCTACTTTCTCTTTGGCTTCTTTCAGGCCCAGACCGGTCAGTTCACGAACTGCCTTGATCACGTTAACCTTCTTCTCGCCAGCTTCCAGCAGAACAACGTTGAACTCGGTTTGCTCTTCAACAGCAGCAGCAGCTACAGCTGGGCCAGCCGAAGCGGCAGCAGCGGTAACACCGAAGGTTTCTTCCATCGCTTTGATCAGCTCAACGATTTCCACTACGGATTTCTGGCCGATTGCTTCGATGATTTGTTCGTTAGTCAGAGACATGACTCAATTCCTGAATTGGGGGACGGCCTACGCGACCATCGAAATAAACAAAAAACGCGAGAAGTGACGAGCCTTAGGCTGCGGCAGCTTCTTTCTGGTCGCGAATTGCCGCCAGAGTACGAGCCAATTTGCTGGTTGCGCCTTGAATCACGCTCATCAGCTGGGAAATTGCTTCGTCACGGGTCGGCAGAGTTGCCAGTACGTCGATCTGATTAGCTGCGAGGAACTTGCCCTCGAACGCAGCTGCCTTGATCTCGAACTTGTCCTGACCCTTGGCAAACTCTTTGAAGATACGGGCAGCAGCGCCCGGATGTTCGTTCGAGAATGCAATCAGGGTCGGGCCGGTGAACACGTCGTTGAGGACACTGTATTGAGTGTCAGCAACAGCGCGCTTGAGCAGGGTGTTACGTACGACACGTACGTAAACGCCAGCTTCACGAGCCTCTTTACGGAGTCCGGTCATTGCGCCTACTGTTACGCCACGTGCATCAACCACGACAGCGGACAGAGCGACTTTGGCAGCCTCGTTGACTTCAGCGACGATGGCCTTCTTGTCTTCGAGATTAATTGCCACGGGTTTAACTCCTGCTTGTTACCGTTTCATTCGATCGGAACCGAATGTCGTTTTGGTGTCTGATTCGGTAAGGAACCGGGAGCACCATCTGCGTAGGCTTGAGGTTTAAGGCTTGCGCCGCCTACGGTCTTGGATAGCCCCCGCCAGGCAGGGACCCCAATCTTTCAATTGGCGCGGCAAACCGCGCCAACCTTTGTCTTACGCGTCGAGCGAGCTCTGGTCGATAACCAGACCTGGGCCCATGGTGGTGCTCAGGGTGACGCGCTTGACGTAAATACCTTTCGAGGAAGCTGGCTTGATACGCTTCAGATCAGCGATCAGGGCTTCAACGTTTTCCTTCAGCTTCACGGCGTCGAAGCCGATCTTGCCAACGGAAGTGTGGATGATGCCGTTTTTGTCGGTGCGATAACGAACCTGACCAGCCTTGGCGTTCTTGACCGCGTTGGCTACGTCTGGAGTTACGGTGCCGACTTTCGGGTTAGGCATCAGGCCACGTGGACCGAGGATCTGACCCAACTGACCTACAACGCGCATGGCATCCGGGGATGCGATCACTACGTCATAGTTCAGGTCGCCGCCTTTCATTTCGGCAGCCAGGTCGTCCATACCTACACGGTCAGCGCCGGCAGCCAGAGCGGCCTCAGCAGCTGGACCCTGGGTGAACACAGCAACGCGAACGGTCTTGCCAGTGCCGTGTGGCAGCACAGTAGCGCTACGAACAACCTGGTCGGATTTACGCGGGTCTACACCCAGGTTTACAGCAACGTCGAACGACTCGCTGAACTTGACAGTCGACAGCTCGGCCAGCAGAGCAGCGGCGTCTACAATGTTGTAGGCCTTGCCTGCTTCGATTTTGCCGGCGATAGCCTTTTGACGCTTGGTCAGCTTAGCCATTACACACCCTCCACGTTAAGGCCCATGCTACGAGCAGAACCGGCGATAGTACGCACGGCTGCATCCATATCAGCTGCAGTCAGATCCGCGTTTTTGGTTTTCGCGATTTCTTCCAGCTGAGCACGGGTAACAGTGCCAACCTTAACGGTGTTCGGACGAGCGGAACCGCTGGTCAGACCGGCCGCCTTCTTCAGCAGAACCGAAGCAGGGGTGGATTTGGTTTCGAAAGTGAAGCTACGGTCGCTGTAGACAGTGATGATCACTGGAGTCGGCAGACCCGGCTCAAGACCCTGAGTACGGGCGTTGAAAGCCTTGCAGAATTCCATGATGTTCACGCCGTGCTGACCCAGAGCAGGACCAACCGGTGGACTTGGGTTAGCCTGAGCGGCCTTCACTTGCAGCTTGATGTAAGCGGTAATCTTCTTGGCCATGAGGCACTCCAATTACGGGTTCGAACGCCTCGAAAGGCTCCCCGGTTACTTGCGCGTTTATCCCAGTGACGACAAAACCCCACAGCCTAAGGCTGCGGGGTTGGGATTGCTTGTCCAGTTAGACCTTCTCGACCTGACTGAACTCGAGCTCCACCGGAGTAGAGCGACCGAAAATGAGCACTGCCACTTGGATCCGGCTCTTTTCGTAGTTAACTTCTTCCACAACGCCATTGAAATCAGCGAATGGACCGTCATTGACACGTACCGTCTCGCCTGGCTCGAACAACGTCTTCGGCTTCGGCTTGTCGCTACCATCAGCAACGCGACGCAGAATCGCTTCTGCCTCTTTATCGGTAATCGGCGCAGGCTTGTCAGCGGTACCGCCGATGAAACCCATCACCCGAGGAGTATCCTTGACCAAGTGCCAAGTACCCTCGTTCATATCCATCTGGACCAGCACATAGCCTGGGAAGAACTTCCGTTCGCTTTTGCGCTTCTGGCCGTTACGCATCTCAACCACTTCTTCAGTGGGAACCAGAATCTCGCCGAAGCCATCTTCCATGCCAGCCAGCTTTACGCGCTCGATCAGCGAGCGCATCACATGCTTCTCGTAACCCGAGTAAGCATGCACAACATACCAACGCTTAGCCACGGGACACCCTTAGCCGACAATCAAGGAAACAAGCCAGCCGAGCAGGGAATCAAGACCCCACAACAGCAACGCCATAACCAGAACAACAGCCACGACAATCAGCGTGGTCTGCGTGGTTTCTTGGCGAGTTGGCCACACGACTTTACGAATCTCGGTGCGAGCTTCCTTAACCAGTACAAAGAAAGACTTGCCCTTCGCGGTTTGCAGGCCTACAAAGACAGCTACAGCAGCAATGGCAAGCAAAGCGAGTACACGGTACAGGATCGGCGAAGCAGCGTAATACTGATTGCCAACAACGCCAACAACTACCAAAGCGACTACTACAAGCCACTTGAGCAGATCGAAGCGAGAGCCTTGAGCTTCAGCTTTAGGAGTCATCTATGAAGATCCTGTGAAAAGAAAGCCAGACACACCGAGTGAATCTGGCAGGTCAGGAGGGAATCGAACCCCCAACCTACGGTTTTGGAGACCGTCGCTCTGCCAATTGAGCTACTGACCTAAAACAAAATCAGGCCGACCATTATGCCGGCCCGAAAAATACATTACAACCGCTTATTCGATGATTTTGGCTACGACACCAGCGCCGACGGTACGACCGCCTTCACGGATAGCGAAACGCAGACCATCTTCCATCGCGATGGTTTTGATCAGGGTAACAGTCATCTGAATGTTGTCACCTGGCATTACCATTTCAACGCCTTCTGGCAGCTCGCAGTTACCAGTCACGTCAGTAGTACGGAAGTAGAACTGTGGACGGTAGCCTTTGAAGAACGGAGTGTGACGACCGCCTTCTTCCTTGCTCAGAACGTAAACTTCTGCGGTGAACTTGGTGTGCGGCTTGACCGAACCTGGCTTGACCAGAACCTGGCCACGCTCAACGTCGTCACGCTTGGTACCACGCAGCAGAACGCCGCAGTTCTCGCCAGCACGACCTTCGTCGAGCAGCTTGCGGAACATTTCAACACCGGTGCAGGTGGTGGTGGTGGTGTCACGCAGACCAACGATTTCCAGAGCGTCCTGAACGCGAACGATACCGCGCTCGATACGACCAGTCACAACAGTACCGCGACCCGAGATCGAGAACACGTCTTCGATTGGCATCAGGAATGGCTTGTCGATCATACGAACTGGTTCTGGGATGTAGGTGTCCAGAGTTTCAACCAGTTTACGAACGGCAGTGGTGCCCATTTCGTTGTCGTCTTTGCCTTCCAGCGCCATACGAGCCGAACCGATGATGATCGGAGTGTCGTCGCCCGGGAAGTCGTAGGTCGACAGCAGGTCACGAACTTCCATCTCAACCAGTTCCAGCAGCTCAGCGTCGTCTACCAGGTCAGCCTTGTTCAGGAAAACCACGATGTACGGAACACCTACCTGACGGGACAGCAGGATGTGCTCACGGGTTTGTGGCATCGGACCATCAGCGGCCGAGCAAACCAGGATCGCGCCGTCCATCTGGGCAGCACCGGTGATCATGTTCTTCACGTAGTCAGCGTGACCTGGGCAGTCAACGTGAGCGTAGTGACGAATAGTCGAGTTGTACTCAACGTGAGCGGTGTTGATGGTGATACCGCGAGCTTTTTCTTCTGGTGCGCTGTCGATCTTGTCGAATTCAACGACGGCCGAACCGAAAACTTCGGAGCAGACGCGAGTCAGAGCAGCAGTCAGAGTGGTTTTACCGTGGTCAACGTGACCAATGGTCCCAACGTTGACGTGGGGCAGGGAACGATCAAATTTTTCCTTAGCCATCGATATCACCCTCTACAGAAGAAATTAGACAAACAATATCAACCATTAAAACAAAGGCAGATATTTTCATATCTGCCTTGTTATATGGAGCTCTTGAGCGGATTTGAACCGCTGACCTCACCCTTACCAAGGGTGTGCTCTACCAACTGAGCTACAAGAGCAAAACCCTTTTGCACAACCTGCAAACTTGGAGCGGGTAGCGGGAATCGAACCCGCATCATCAGCTTGGAAGGCTGAGGTTCTACCACTAAACTATACCCGCGGAGCCTGCAGCTCACGCTTAAATCTGGTGGAGGGAGAAGGATTCGAACCTTCGAAGTCGTAGACGTCAGATTTACAGTCTGATCCCTTTGGCCGCTCGGGAACCCCTCCTAATCAGGCCGGCATTCTATATCATGCCAAACCCCTGTCAAGCATTTTCTCATTTAAAAACCTGAGGTTAGCTGCGTTGACACGCTTCACTTCGAATCCCGTTTAAGGTGTTCGCTGTGGAGCGGGCGCCATTCTATGCAAACTATTGAGCAGGTGCAACCCCTTCGCACAGCATTATTTTATGTTTTAACTCATTGAATTCCTTGGAAAGGTTTTGCAACTGCTGTTCGCCCAACAAAGGCTGGCCATCCGGCGCAACTGCAAGCCAGTAACCGCTTCCTGCAGCAGCTTTCGGCACGGATTGAGCATTGACCTTCATCGCCACCAAGCGCTGTTGCAACCTGGCAATTGAATCCTCTTCAGAAAATCCACCAACGAAGAGACACTGCTGACGCGGCACCACCTGCCCTCTCCCGCTTTCACCAGCAGTTTCGCTCAGTAGACGGATATCCTGCTGCGCACCGCGATACAGACTAAGGGGCGTTACATCTTTGGCTCGCAAGGGCGCTTCCTGCTGATGCCAGACATAGTAAAAAACATTGAGAACCACTAGGAGCAGGAACAACCAACGCATATAAACCTCAGGACAAGGGACACGCCATCGCCAAGCCGACAAAAACCAGGTCGGGCACGACCCTGGCGTCAGGCGCGACGCCTTTAACCAACTCGGCATCCCCTCCCGTAATAAAGACGGTGAATTGCTCTCCCCAGTACGCTCGAGCCAGCTCTAATTGAGTGAGAACAAAGCCCCTCAGCATCAAAGAACAACCGCGCTCCACCGCTTCCACGGTGGTACGCCCCGGGACATGACTGGAAAGGGCGCGCTCTGCCGCCTCATCACCATAACGAATTTTACGGGTATGGGTGCGAAGCTGGTTTCGCATCAAAGGCATGCCTGGACAAATGAACCCACCGAGATGCTCACCGTCAGGCCGCACAAAATCGGCAGTAACCGCGGTACCGAAGTCGAGAACCAGACAAGCACTCCCGGCAGCCAGGTGAAAGCCGCCAAGCATCGCCAGCCAGCGATCAAGCCCCAGACGCTCATAGTCTTCGTAGCCGTTTCGAACACCAGACATCTCGCGAGCGGGCTTCGCACACGAGATAGGAATACTGAACTCGCGCTCAAGCATTTCGGTTAAAGCACTGGTTTCCTCGTTGGTCCTGACGCTTACCAAACGACACTTGCGCAGCGAGAGTGACTTTATGATGCGTAGGCTCTCAAGCAAAGCCTGATTGGAATCTACAACTCCTTCCGAGACCAGCTCGCTCGCCGACGCATCCAGCACGCGCCATTTTATAAAGCTATTGCCGCAGTCAAGCTCAAGAATCATCACGCAACCTCAGGCTGAGCTCTCCGCCACTAAAGGCCTTTTCGACACCATCTACAATCAAGCGCAACCCGCCTTGGTTATCAATCCCGAGCACTACTCCATCGATACGGCTGTTACCCGCGATCAACGACACGGAGCGCCCCTGCCACAGATGATTTTCCGCCCATTCTGCCTGCAGACTCGCGAACCCGTTGAGCTGGTGTTTATGGATATAAGTCTTGAGTTGATTACTCAATTCAACCACCAGAGCATTGCGATCGCAGGCTTTGCCTGACTCCAGTTTTATAGAAGTCCATTGCTGGTCGACCTCATCGGCAACCTGCATATTCACGTTGATTCCTATACCCAATACAACATGACACACATCCGCCGGATCGCCGACGAGTTCGAGCAGAATGCCAGCTATTTTCTTGTTACCCACCAAAACATCATTGGGCCACTTCAAACCGGCATTGGGCACACCGGTGTTTCGCAAGGCCTGCATCACCGCCAAGCCAACAACAAGGCTCAATCCCTCAAGCTGACGCATGCCGCCTTCGATGCGGAGTACAAGGCTGTAATAAAGATTTTCTGCAAATGGGCTTACCCACTTACGACCTCGACGACCACGGCCTGCCAATTGTCGCTCCGCGAGCACCAAAAACGGCGCAGCGGCGCCGTCACTGATGGAGCGCAGAGCCTCGGCATTTGTCGAGTCAACAGAGTCGAACACACGCACCGGCCATTGAGGCATCTTCCTGGTTATTTCCAGAGGATCAAGGAGCGTCAGAGGCGTCGACAATTGATATCCGCGACCGCGAACTTTATGGATCGACAGGCCAAGTTCAGCTTCAAGCTGTTGTAGCTGCTTCCATACAGCACTTCGGCTTATTCCCAGGGCAACGCCCAGGTCCTGTCCGGAATGGAATCGTCCATCCTTCAGTAGATTCAACAACGTCAGCATGCAGGTATCGCCTCACAATGAGGCCCGCATAATAGCCATGCCCCGGGCCGTTGCATAGAAATCAAGCGGACACATTTCTCGCAGGCAAAACAAAACCCCAACTGCTTTCGCAATTGGGGTTTCGGAATTTAATCTTGACGATGACCTACTCTCACATGGGGAAACCCCACACTACCATCGGCGATGCATCGTTTCACTGCTGAGTTCGGGATGGGATCAGGTGGTTCCAACGCTCTATGGTCGTCAAGAAATTCGGGTACTGACTCGTGACCAGACGGCCTCGCTTCAGCATATTGGGTATGTGACAGCTTTCGGTGTTTGTGCGTTTCGAACTTTCGGTTCGTTTCGTCTTCACACACCGCAATCTGGTGCCTTTTCAGGTCAGCAAATTGCTTGGGTGTTATATGGTCAAGCCTCACGGGCAATTAGTATTGGTTAGCTCAACGCCTCACAGCGCTTACACACCCAACCTATCAACGTCGTAGTCTTCGACGGCCCTTCAGGGAACTCAAGGTTCCAGTGAGATCTCATCTTGAGGCAAGTTTCCCGCTTAGATGCTTTCAGCGGTTATCTTTCCCGAACATAGCTACCCGGCAATGCCACTGGCGTGACAACCGGAACACCAGAGGTTCGTCCACTCCGGTCCTCTCGTACTAGGAGCAGCCCCTCTCAAATCTCAAACGTCCACGGCAGATAGGGACCGAACTGTCTCACGACGTTCTAAACCCAGCTCGCGTACCACTTTAAATGGCGAACAGCCATACCCTTGGGACCGGCTTCAGCCCCAGGATGTGATGAGCCGACATCGAGGTGCCAAACACCGCCGTCGATATGAACTCTTGGGCGGTATCAGCCTGTTATCCCCGGAGTACCTTTTATCCGTTGAGCGATGGCCCTTCCATACAGAACCACCGGATCACTAAGACCTACTTTCGTACCTGCTCGACGTGTCTGTCTCGCAGTCAAGCGCGCTTTTGCCTTTATACTCTACGACCGATTTCCGACCGGTCTGAGCGCACCTTCGTACTCCTCCGTTACTCTTTAGGAGGAGACCGCCCCAGTCAAACTACCCACCATACACTGTCCTCGATCCGGATAACGGACCTGAGTTAGAACCTCAAAGTTGCCAGGGTGGTATTTCAAGGATGGCTCCACGCGAACTGGCGTCCACGCTTCAAAGCCTCCCACCTATCCTACACAAGCAAATTCAAAGTCCAGTGCAAAGCTATAGTAAAGGTTCACGGGGTCTTTCCGTCTAGCCGCGGATACACTGCATCTTCACAGCGATTTCAATTTCACTGAGTCTCGGGTGGAGACAGCGCCGCCATCGTTACGCCATTCGTGCAGGTCGGAACTTACCCGACAAGGAATTTCGCTACCTTAGGACCGTTATAGTTACGGCCGCCGTTTACCGGGGCTTCGATCAAGAGCTTCGCGTTAGCTAACCCCATCAATTAACCTTCCGGCACCGGGCAGGCGTCACACCCTATACGTCCACTTTCGTGTTTGCAGAGTGCTGTGTTTTTAATAAACAGTCGCAGCGGCCTGGTATCTTCGACCGGCATGAGCTTACGGAGCAAGTCCTTCACCCTCACCGGCGCACCTTCTCCCGAAGTTACGGTGCCATTTTGCCTAGTTCCTTCACCCGAGTTCTCTCAAGCGCCTTGGTATTCTCTACCCAACCACCTGTGTCGGTTTGGGGTACGGTTCCTGGTTACCTGAAGCTTAGAAGCTTTTCTTGGAAGCATGGCATCAACCACTTCGTCACCCAAAGGGTAACTCGTCATCAGCTCTCGGCCTTAAGATCCCGGATTTACCTAAGATCTCAGCCTACCACCTTAAACTTGGACAACCAACGCCAAGCTGGCCTAGCCTTCTCCGTCCCTCCATCGCAATAACCAGAAGTACAGGAATATTAACCTGTTTTCCATCGACTACGCTTTTCAGCCTCGCCTTAGGGACCGACTAACCCTGCGTCGATTAACGTTGCGCAGGAAACCTTGGTCTTTCGGCGTGGGTGTTTTTCACACCCATTGTCGTTACTCATGTCAGCATTCGCACTTCTGATACCTCCAGCAAGCTTCTCAACTCACCTTCACAGGCTTACAGAACGCTCCTCTACCGCATCATCCGAAGATGATACCCGTAGCTTCGGTGTATGGTTTGAGCCCCGTTACATCTTCCGCGCAGGCCGACTCGACTAGTGAGCTATTACGCTTTCTTTAAAGGGTGGCTGCTTCTAAGCCAACCTCCTAGCTGTCTAAGCCTTCCCACATCGTTTCCCACTTAACCATAACTTTGGGACCTTAGCTGACGGTCTGGGTTGTTTCCCTTTTCACGACGGACGTTAGCACCCGCCGTGTGTCTCCCATGCTCGGCACTTGTAGGTATTCGGAGTTTGCATCGGTTTGGTAAGTCGGGATGACCCCCTAGCCGAAACAGTGCTCTACCCCCTACAGTGATACATGAGGCGCTACCTAAATAGCTTTCGAGGAGAACCAGCTATCTCCGAGCTTGATTAGCCTTTCACTCCGATCCACAGGTCATCCGCTAACTTTTCAACGGTAGTCGGTTCGGTCCTCCAGTCAGTGTTACCTAACCTTCAACCTGCCCATGGATAGATCGCCCGGTTTCGGGTCTATTCCCAGCGACTAGACGCCCTATTAAGACTCGCTTTCGCTACGCCTCCCCTATTCGGTTAAGCTCGCCACTGAAAATAAGTCGCTGACCCATTATACAAAAGGTACGCAGTCACAGAACAAAGTCTGCTCCCACTGCTTGTACGCATACGGTTTCAGGATCTATTTCACTCCCCTCTCCGGGGTTCTTTTCGCCTTTCCCTCACGGTACTAGTTCACTATCGGTCAGTCAGTAGTATTTAGCCTTGGAGGATGGTCCCCCCATATTCAGACAAAGTTTCTCGTGCTCCGTCCTACTCGATTTCATGACTAAGAGATTTTCGCGTACAGGGCTATCACCCACTATGGCCGCACTTTCCAGAGCGTTCCGCTAATCTCAAAGCCACTTAAGGGCTAGTCCCCGTTCGCTCGCCACTACTAAGGGAATCTCGGTTGATTTCTTTTCCTCAGGGTACTTAGATGTTTCAGTTCCCCTGGTTCGCCTCTTGCACCTATGTATTCAGTACAAGATAACCATCTTATGATGGCTGGGTTCCCCCATTCAGACATCTCCGGATCAAAGTCTGTTTGCCGACTCCCCGAAGCTTTTCGCAGGCTACCACGTCTTTCATCGCCTCTGACTGCCAAGGCATCCACCGTATGCGCTTCTTCACTTGACCATATAACCCCAAGCAATCTGGTTATACTGTGAAGACGACATTCGCCGAAAATTCGAATTTCTCAACTAAGAGAACTCACAAATTTTACCTTAGCCTGATCCGTTACCAGTGAAAGTAACGTTCAGTCTATCTTTCTATCACATACCCAAATTTTTAAAGAACGATCTAGTCAAAGACTAGAAATCAACATTCATCACCAACCGGTGGAATGCTCATTTCTAAGCTTTCAAACTTCAGAAGCAGTAGTGGTGGAGCCAAGCGGGATCGAACCGCTGACCTCCTGCGTGCAAGGCAGGCGCTCTCCCAGCTGAGCTATGGCCCCGTATTTCTACAGGCGTTTCCCACACAAAATTGGTGGGTCTGGGCAGATTCGAACTGCCGACCTCACCCTTATCAGGGGTGCGCTCTAACCAACTGAGCTACAGACCCAATTTCGGGCTGCTTCTATCGTCTTCTTCAATGAATCAAGCAATTCGTGTGGGAGCTCATGCAGCAGCTGATGTCGTCGATTAAGGAGGTGATCCAGCCGCAGGTTCCCCTACGGCTACCTTGTTACGACTTCACCCCAGTCATGAATCACACCGTGGTAACCGTCCTCCCGAAGGTTAGACTAGCTACTTCTGGTGCAACCCACTCCCATGGTGTGACGGGCGGTGTGTACAAGGCCCGGGAACGTATTCACCGCGACATTCTGATTCGCGATTACTAGCGATTCCGACTTCACGCAGTCGAGTTGCAGACTGCGATCCGGACTACGATCGGTTTTATGGGATTAGCTCCACCTCGCGGCTTGGCAACCCTTTGTACCGACCATTGTAGCACGTGTGTAGCCCAGGCCGTAAGGGCCATGATGACTTGACGTCATCCCCACCTTCCTCCGGTTTGTCACCGGCAGTCTCCTTAGAGTGCCCACCATTACGTGCTGGTAACTAAGGACAAGGGTTGCGCTCGTTACGGGACTTAACCCAACATCTCACGACACGAGCTGACGACAGCCATGCAGCACCTGTCTCAATGTTCCCGAAGGCACCAATCCATCTCTGGAAAGTTCATTGGATGTCAAGGCCTGGTAAGGTTCTTCGCGTTGCTTCGAATTAAACCACATGCTCCACCGCTTGTGCGGGCCCCCGTCAATTCATTTGAGTTTTAACCTTGCGGCCGTACTCCCCAGGCGGTCAACTTAATGCGTTAGCTGCGCCACTAAGAGCTCAAGGCTCCCAACGGCTAGTTGACATCGTTTACGGCGTGGACTACCAGGGTATCTAATCCTGTTTGCTCCCCACGCTTTCGCACCTCAGTGTCAGTATCAGTCCAGGTGGTCGCCTTCGCCACTGGTGTTCCTTCCTATATCTACGCATTTCACCGCTACACAGGAAATTCCACCACCCTCTACCATACTCTAGCTTGCCAGTTTTGGATGCAGTTCCCAGGTTGAGCCCGGGGATTTCACATCCAACTTAACAAACCACCTACGCGCGCTTTACGCCCAGTAATTCCGATTAACGCTTGCACCCTCTGTATTACCGCGGCTGCTGGCACAGAGTTAGCCGGTGCTTATTCTGTCGGTAACGTCAAAATTGCAGAGTATTAATCTACAACCCTTCCTCCCAACTTAAAGTGCTTTACAATCCGAAGACCTTCTTCACACACGCGGCATGGCTGGATCAGGCTTTCGCCCATTGTCCAATATTCCCCACTGCTGCCTCCCGTAGGAGTCTGGACCGTGTCTCAGTTCCAGTGTGACTGATCATCCTCTCAGACCAGTTACGGATCGTCGCCTTGGTGAGCCATTACCTCACCAACTAGCTAATCCGACCTAGGCTCATCTGATAGCGCAAGGCCCGAAGGTCCCCTGCTTTCTCCCGTAGGACGTATGCGGTATTAGCGTTCCTTTCGAAACGTTGTCCCCCACTACCAGGCAGATTCCTAGGCATTACTCACCCGTCCGCCGCTGAATCCAGGAGCAAGCTCCTTTCATCCGCTCGACTTGCATGTGTTAGGCCTGCCGCCAGCGTTCAATCTGAGCCATGATCAAACTCTTCAGTTCAAACATCTTTGGGTTTTTAAGAAACCCTAAACTTGGCTCAGCAATCGTTGGTTACATCTTTGATTTCTCGCGGAGTAACTTGTGATGCTGATAATCTTGTTGACTATCAGTCTGACTGCACAAGCACCCACACGAATTGCTTGATTCAGTTGTTAAAGAGCGGTTGGTTAAGATCTTTCGTCTCAACCGAGGCGCGCATTCTACAGCAGCCTCATTTGCTGTCAAGTGATTATTTTCAGAAGCTTTCGAAGAATTCTTCAACAACTTCAACCACTTGCGCTTCCGATCTCTCGTTAGCGGGAGGCGAATTCTACAGCGTTAATCGCTGCTGTCAACACCTCTTTTTCTCCGCTTTCGACCGAGAAGATCGAACCGTTAAAAGAGCCAAACATCACCGCTCTTTCAACTCCTTCCAGGCTTCGATGACCTGAAGCAAGCCGCTGTCGAAAACTGTGTAACTCTTTGAATCTCAAGGAGTTTTCCGTTTCGACTGCGCCGGAAGTGGGGCGAATTATAGACCTCTGGAATTCGCCGTCAACCCCCAATTTCAACTTTATTCAGATTTCAGCGTAATACGTGCAAAAGCCTTCTTGCCGGCCTGGCAAACGTGAGTCGTGCCCAGTACATATATAAAGGAGCGATCAACCACTTCGCCATCGACCCGGACTCCGCCCGCCGCCAACAGATCTCGCGCCGCCGCTGAGTTCTTCACCAAGCCTGCCTTATTAAGGACGGCAGCGATCGGCATATCCTCAATCGAAGACAGCTCGATCTCAGGCAAGTCATCTGGAAGTTCGCCATCCTTCATGCGGTTGCCAGCGCCTCGATGAGCGTTCGCCGCAGCCTCTTCACCATGGAAACGCGCAACGATCTCTTCAGCGAGTTTGATTTTGATATCACGTGGATTCGCCCCAGCTTCGACGTCAGCCCGGAATGCGTTGATATCATCCATCGAACGGAAGCTGAGCAACTCGAAGTAACGCCACATCAGCGCATCCGGGATGGAAACCAGCTTGCTGTACATGACGCCCGGCGCTTCCTGGATACCGACATAGTTACCCAGCGACTTGGACATCTTCTTCACGCCATCCAGACCTTCCAGCAATGGCATGGTCAGAATGCACTGTGCCTCCTGACCATACCCACGCTGCAACTCGCGACCCATCAGCAAATTGAATTTCTGATCGGTACCGCCCAGCTCGACATCGGCGCGCAGCGCGACCGAGTCATAACCCTGAACCAGCGGATAGAGGAACTCGTGAATAGCGATCGGCTGGTTGGTGGTATAGCGCTTGTCGAAGTCATCGCGCTCGAGCATGCGAGCAACGGTGTATTGCGAAGTCAGGCGAATGAAATCCGCCGGCCCCATCTTGTCCATCCAGGTGGAGTTGAAGGCAACTTCGGTTTTCGCCGGATCAAGGATTTTGAAAACCTGAGTCTTGTAGGTCTCAGCATTTTCCAGAACCTGCTCACGCGTCAGTGGCGGACGCGTGGCGCTCTTGCCACTCGGATCGCCGATCATCCCGGTGAAGTCACCTATAAGGAAGATCACCTGGTGCCCCAGCTCCTGGAACTGACGCAGCTTATTAATAAGCACGGTATGACCAAGATGCAGATCCGGAGCGGTAGGGTCGAAACCAGCCTTGATACGCAGCGGTTGGCCGCGCTTGAGCTTCTCGACCAGCTCGGACTCGACCAACAGTTCTTCCGCACCACGTTTAATCAGCGCTAGCTGCTCTTCAACCGACTTCATAACAGACCCGCAAGGCTCAGATTCAAAGGGAACCAACCATACAAGAACGCGCACCAATTACAAGTTTTGCCCGGCGCACGGACACCAATCCACAGACCCGAGGTCTGTAGACTTGCTTCAGCGATGATTTGGTTATATTTTATACAGTTATTTCATCTTCATCATGTCATTCATCTTTTCCAATTCATCTATTTCAAAGTCAAAAATTACCTATGACCACAGAACCGTCTAAAGCGCCCCCGCTTTACCCGAAGACCCACCTGCTCGCCGCAAGTGGAATCGCCGCCCTTCTCAGCCTGGCGCTGCTGGTATTTCCCTCCAGCGATGTTGAAGCCAAAAAGACGACTCTGAGTCTTGAACTGGAAAGTCCCGCTGAACAACTGACACAAGATCAAGACGCTGCTGATGCGACTCAAGCCACAAACGAGCCCGTAGCTTCTCCGTTCGCACAAATCGAAAACAGCGACGAAAACGCCGCGCAAACCGCTGAAACCGCGCCGTCACCTGTAGCCCCTGCTGAGAAACCAAAAGAGCCTGGGCACCGCGAGGTCGTGGTTTCCAAAGGCGATACGCTGTCTACCCTGTTTGAAAAAGTCGGCCTACCGGCAGCCTCCGTGCACGAAATACTGGCAAGCGACAAGCAAGCCAAGCAGTTCAGCCAACTCAAGCGCGGTCAGAAACTCGAATTCGAACTCAGCCCGGAAGGCCAGTTGACCAGTCTGCACAGCAAGGTCAGCGACGTTGAAACCATTACTTTGACCAAGAACGATAAGGGCTATTCGTTCAACCGAGTGACTGCCAAGCCAACCGTTCGCACTGCCTACGTCCACGGCGTCATCAACAGCTCACTGTCGCAGTCCGCAGCCCGCGCCGGCCTTTCTCACAGCATGACCATGGATATGGCCAGCGTCTTTGGCTACGACATCGACTTCGCGCAGGACATTCGTCAAGGCGACGAATTCGATGTGATCTACGAGCAGAAAGTCATCAACGGTAAGGCGGTCGGCACCGGCCCGATCCTGTCGGCGCGTTTCACCAACCGCGGGAAGACTTACACCGCTGTTCGCTACACCAACAAACAAGGCAACAGCAGCTATTACACTGCCGATGGCAACAGCATGCGCAAGGCCTTCATCCGTACGCCGGTTGACTTCGCCCGCATCAGCTCGAAGTTCTCCATGGGCCGTAAGCACCCTATCCTCAACAAGATCCGCGCGCACAAAGGTGTCGACTATGCAGCGCCGCGAGGCACGCCGATCAAGGCTGCCGGTGACGGCAAAGTGTTGCTGGCCGGTCGTCGTGGTGGTTACGGCAACACCGTGATCATTCAGCACGGCAACACTTACCGTACGCTCTACGGCCATATGCAGGGCTTTGCCAAAGGCGTGAAAACCGGCGGCAGCGTCAAGCAAGGTCAAGTCATTGGCTATATCGGCACCACCGGCCTGTCCACCGGCCCGCATTTGCACTATGAGTTCCAGGTCAACGGCGTTCACGTCGACCCGCTCGGCCAGAAGCTGCCAATGGCCGATCCGATCGCCAAGTCCGAACGCGCGCGCTTCCTCGCGCAGAGCCAGCCGCTGATGGCGCGCATGGATCAAGAGAAGGCCACCATGCTGGCCTCGAGCAAGCGCTAAGCCATGGCCCTGTATATCGGTGTGATGTCCGGAACCAGTCTCGACGGGCTGGACATCGCCCTGATCGAGCAGACCACGGCGATCAAACTGATCGCCACCCACTACCTGCCAATGCCTGACTCCCTGCGCGCCGAGCTGCTTGGCTTGTGCGCCAGCGGCCCCGACGAGATCGCCCGCTCGGCGATTGCCCAGCAACACTGGGTCGAACTTGCCGCGTCGGGCATTCACAGCCTCCTCGCGCAACAACAACTCAAGCCCGATGCCATCCGTGCCATCGGTAGCCACGGTCAGACCATTCGCCATGAGCCGGCGCGCGGATTTACCGTGCAGATCGGTAATCCAGCCCTGCTGACTGAGTTGACCGGTATTACCGTCGTCAGTGATTTCCGCAGTCGCGATGTCGCAGCGGGTGGCCAAGGTGCGCCTCTGGTACCAGCCTTTCATGAAGCGTTGTTTGAAGAGCGTAGCGGTAACCAGGCCGTCTTGAATGTCGGCGGATTCAGCAATCTCAGCCTGATTGAGCCGAACAAACCTGTAGCCGGTTTCGACTGCGGCCCGGGAAATGTTCTGATGGACGCCTGGATTAGCCGGCAACGGGGCGAGAACTATGACCGGGACGGCAAATGGGCTGCGACCGGCAAGGTTGAACCAGCCCTGCTCACGGCACTGCTAAACGACCCGTTCTTCGTCACCAAAGGCCCGAAAAGTACCGGCCGGGAAGTCTTCAATCTGCCATGGCTGGAACAGCATCTTTCGCGTCTGCCGACTTTCGCTGCCGAAGACGTTCAGGCCACGCTGCTCGAACTGACGGCGCTGACCATCGTCGAGTCGCTACAAAGCGCTCAACCGGACACTCAGGAATTGCTGGTTTGTGGCGGCGGCGCTCACAACGCCACGCTGATGCAACGCCTGGCCGCTCTACTGCCAGACACCAAGGTCGCCAGCACCGCAACTCACGGTGTTGACCCTGACTGGGTGGAAGCCATGGCCTTCGCCTGGCTGGCTCATTGCTGCCTCGAAGGCATCGCCGCCAATCGGCCAAGCGTCACCGGCGCTCGCGGCCTGCGCGTACTTGGCGCCATCTACCCGGCCTAAACTTCAGATACAAAAACGCCGCAGAACCGAAAGGCTCTGCGGCGTTTTTTTGTGTGCGGTGAAGCGCGATCAGATCGAGAACGACGAACCGCAACCACAAGTCGTGGTGGCATTCGGGTTCTTGATCACGAAGCGCGAACCTTCCAGACCTTCTTGATAATCCACCTCGGCACCGGCCAAGTACTGGAAGCTCATCGGATCGACCACCAGGCTCACGCCTTCGCGCTCGACGATGGTGTCGTCATCGGCCACGTCTTCATCGAAGGTGAAACCGTATTGAAACCCTGAACAACCGCCGCCCGTAACAAATACGCGCAGCTTCAAGCGATCATTCCCCTCTTCATCGACCAGGCTCTTCACCTTGTGCGCAGCACCTTGAGTGAATTGCAAAGCCGTGGGGGTGAAGGATTCGACGCTCATGCTGACTATCTCCCGGCGTTACGCCGCCATAATGCGTGATAACGCGCATTATCCGCTTGTCCTAGAAAATTGGTCAACTATTAGAGGAGCAGCGGCAAGCTTCAAGCGGTGAGCTTAAAGCTTGCTTCTGATCACTTGTAGCTTGTGGCTTGAAGCTCGTAGCTGCTTTTAAGGCAGCATGCCGGCGTGTGACAGGCCGAAGCGCTCGTCCAGGCCGAACAGAATGTTCATGTTCTGCACCGCCTGGCCCGAGGCGCCCTTGACCAGATTGTCGATCACCGACAGCACGACCACCAGATCGCCATCCTGTGGACGATGCACGGCGATGCGGCAGACGTTGGCGCCGCGCACGCTACGGGTTTCCGGGTGGCTGCCGGCTGGCATGACATCGACGAACGGTTCGTTGGCATAGCGCTTTTCGAACAGTGCCTGCAGATCAACCGAGCGATCCGCTACTGTCGCGTAGAGCGTGGAGTGAATACCGCGAATCATCGGCGTCAGGTGGGGGACGAATGTCAGGCCGACTTCCTTGCCCGCCGCGCGACGCAGGCCCTGGCGAATTTCCGGCAGATGACGATGACCTTTTACCGCATAGGCCTTCATGCTTTCCGACGTCTCGGAGTACAAAGAACCTACAGCCGCACCACGCCCGGCACCACTGACACCGGATTTGCAGTCGGCGATCAAACGCGATGCGTCGGCCAGACCTGCTTCCAGCAACGGCAGGAAACCCAATTGCGTTGCGGTCGGATAGCAACCCGGCACCGCGATCAGGCGCGCTTTCTTGATCTGCTCGCGATTGACTTCCGGCAGACCATAGACCGCTTCGTCCAGCAATTGCGGTGCGCCGTGTGGCTGGCCGTACCACTTGGCCCATTCATCAGCATCTTGCAGACGGAAGTCAGCGGACAGGTCGATGACCTTGGTGCCCGCCGCCAGCAGCTCGCCTGCCAAGGCGTGAGCCACGCCGTGTGGCGTGGCGAAGAAAACCACATCGCAGGCGCCAAGGGTTTTCACGTCCGGCACGCTGAACGCCAGCCCGTCATAGTGACCGCGCAGGTTCGGGTACATGTCAGCCACGGCCAGACCGGCCTCGGATCGGGAAGTGATGACGACCACTTCTGCCTGCGGATGCTGTGCCAACAGACGCAGCAGTTCGACACCGGTGTAACCCGTGCCGCCGACGATACCGACCTTGACCATAAACCTGCCCTCAACGAACCCACTGGAAAGCCGTCGATAATAGGGGCCGCGCGCGCCTGCGACAACCGCCAAGGTGACGCGCGGACGCTCAAGCCTCTACTATCTGGCTACCGTGAATGAGGGAATAACCAAAAATGCTCTATCTATGGCTCAAAGCGTTTCACATTGTCAGCGTCGTCTGCTGGTTTGCCGGGCTGTTCTACTTGCCGCGCCTGTTCGTTTACCACGCGCAAAGCACCGACACGATCAGCCAGGAACGCTTCAGCGTCATGGAGCGCAAGCTGTATCGCGGCATCATGGGCCCGGCGATGATCGCCACGCTGATCTTCGGTGGCTGGCTGATCTACCTCAACCCGAGCCTTTTCAGCCAGGGCGGCTGGATTCACGCAAAACTGACCCTGGTCGTGTTGCTGATCGGCTACCACCACATGTGCGGCGCGCAGGTAAAACGCTTTGCCCGTGGCGAAAACACCCGCAGCCATGTCTTTTATCGCTGGTTCAATGAAGTGCCGGTTCTGATATTGCTGGCTATCGTAATTCTGGTCGTGGTCAAGCCGTTCTAACTTCAACCAATACAGATCCTCGGGGTGTTCTCAATGTCGCTGCCCGCTCTGCTCGAACAACGTCTGCGTCTGCCCGTAGTAGCAGCGCCGATGTTCCTGATCTCCAATCCGGAACTGGTGCTCGCCTGCTGCCGCAACGGCGTGGTCGGCAGCTTTCCGGCGCTGAACCAACGCGAAAGCAGTGGGTTCAAGGCCTGGCTGGAACAGATCGAAGCGGGCCTGGCGACGCTGGCTAATCCGGCCCCTTATGCGGTGAACCTGATTGTTCACCACAGCAACCCGCGTCTGCAGGCGGATCTGGACATCTGCGTCGAGCACAAGGTGCCGATCGTGATCACCAGCCTCGGCGCGGTGAAGGAACTGGTCGACGCGGTGCACAGCTACGGCGGTCTGGTGTTTCACGACGTGACCACGCGGCGCCATGCCGAGAAAGCCGCTGAAGCGGGTGTCGACGGGCTGATTGCCGTCGCGGCCGGCGCCGGCGGGCATGCCGGCACCTGGAGTCCGTTTGCGCTGATTTCCGAGATCCGTGAGTTTTTCGACAAGACGCTGTTGCTTGCAGGATGTTTGAACCACGGCCATGAGATTCTCGCCGCACAGTTGCTCGGTGCGGATTTGGCCTACTTCGGTACGCGATTTATCGGCACCACCGAAAGTCACGCGCCTGACGCTTATAAAGAGATGCTGCTGACAGCCAAGGCTGCCGACATCATTCATACTCCAGCGGTGTCGGGAGTGCCGGCCAGTTTCATGCGCCAGAGCCTGGAGGCGGCCGGTTTCGACATGGCGGCCCTGCAAGGCAAGGGCGAGGTCAATTTCGGCGACAAGCTCAAGCCGATCAACGATGAAGCCAAAGCCTGGAAGACCGTGTGGTCGGCGGGTCAGGGTGTTGGCCAGATTGGTGATCTGCCAAGCGTGGATCAGTTGATCGCGCGGCTCGACGCCGAATATCGTCAAGCCCAAGCGCGCGCTGCACAGTTGCCACAACGCTGGCCGCGCTGAAAAACATATCTGGCCAGTCCTGATCAGACTGGCTGCCAAATGAATCGCGACAAGGATGCCTCGGCCATGAGCGACACCCGTTACAAGATCGTCTTCGACGGCGCACTACAGCCCGGCGTCGACCTCACCACCGCCAAAATGAATCTGGCAGATCTGTTCAAAAGCGATGTGGCCGCCATCGAGCGCCTGTTCAGTGGCCGCACCGTCGCCCTCAAACGTGATCTGTCCCACAGCGATGCCCAGACGTATTTGCAGGCGTTGAACAAAACCGGGATCGATGCGCGGATCGAAGCGGAAACCGCCATCGAGCTGAATCTCGCGGATGTCCACGATAACCCTGCAGCGGTGGCGGAACCGGACTCGCCTTACGCACCGCCGCGCGCCAATGTCGGTGAAGCTCTGCCGCCATTCGCCACGCTCAAGCCATTCAGCGTCGAAGGCCGGATCGGTCGCCTGCGCTTTCTGGCCTGGACCATGGTCTTGAGCCTGGTGACCCTGCCCATCGTCGGCGTGTTTGCTTTGATTGCGTTGGGCTTGGTCAGCGGCGACTCGACTACCGGGCTGATCCTCGGCGGCATTCTGGCGGTCTTCCTGTTCCTCGGCTTCATGATCGTCAGCATTCTGTTCAGCGTTCAGCGCCTGCACGATATCGGCTGGTCGGGCTGGCTGTGGCTGTTGAACCTGGTGCCGTTCGTCGGCAGTATCTTCCCGCTGGTAATGATGGTCGTACCCGGCAATGCCGGCGCCAACCGCTATGGCCCGCCGCCGCCACCGAACAGCACGGCGGTGAAAGTGCTGTGCTCGTTGTGGATCGTATTCTTCGCACTGATTTTTGCCGGCGGCCTGCTTGGCGGCTTCTCGGCTGTGCAGGAAGAATATGAAAGCAATGTGGAGAGCAGCTATGACAGCGGCTCGGTGACCACCGACGAAGTTGAGGTTGTCGAGCCGCCAGCGATTTCCGCCGACGAGGCAGCCGAACCGGCGCAGGCCCCTGTAGACTCTGCGCAAGAATGAACAGCGCTCCCTGCCGCGACAACCGCGTCGCCGGCGCGGAGCTGTTGCGATGGAGAACTGCATGACCCGTTACGCTCTGATCACTGGCGCTTCCAGCGGCATTGGCCTGGCCATGGCCGAAGCGCTGGCCCGGCGCGGCCGCAGCCTGATTCTGGTGGCACGACAGCGTGATCAGCTGGAAAGTATCGCCATCGAGCTGACCCAGCGTTTCGATGTCGAAGTATTATTTCGCGCCTGCGACCTCGGCGAACCGTTGCGCCTGTCAGGCTTTTTGCTGGAGCTGGAAGAAGGCGACCGGCAGATCGATCTGCTGGTCAATTGCGCCGGCATCGGCACCTGCGGGCCATTCCTCGCGCAAGACTGGATGACCGAGCAGGACCTCATCGAGGTCAATATCCTCGCCCTCACCCGCCTCTGCCATGCGGTGGGTAACAGCATGGCGCTGCTGGGTGGCGGGCAGATCCTCAATGTCGCGTCGGTGGCTGCGTACAGCCCCGGCCCATGGATGAGCACCTACTACGCCAGCAAAGCCTATGTGCTGCATTTTTCCGAAGCCCTGCGCGTGGAGCTCAAACAAAGCGGCGTGAAAGTCTCCGTGCTTTGCCCCGGCCCGACGCGCACACCGTTCTTCCGAACCGCACAGATGAGTAGCGAAAAGATCGAAAGCAGCCACTCGCTGATGAGTCCGGAAGAAGTGGCACTGCATGCCGTACGCGCACTGGCTAAAAACCGCGCCATCATTATTCCGGGACGGCGCAACCGCTGGCTGGCGTTCCTGCCGCGACTAGGTTCGCGCTGGCTTAACCGGACGATTGTCGGCATGGTCAATAAAGCTTACTGCCCCCGCTAGGAACACGACTTCGAAGCGGTACACTCGATTCAGCCCAACTCAACGGAGAAACAGCAGTGGAAACTCTGTTCACCAAGATCATCAACCGGGAAATCCCGGCCAATATCATCTACGAGGACGACCAGGTTCTGGCCTTCCACGACATCGCCCCACAGGCTCCGGTGCACTTTCTGGTGATCCCGAAAAAACCGGTGCGCACGCTTAACGACCTGACCGAAGACGACAAGGCACTGGCCGGGCACATCCTGTTCACCGCGCAGCGTCTGGCGCTGGAACTGGGTTGCGAAGAAGGCTTCCGCGTGGTGATGAACTGCAATGAACTTGGCGGGCAGACTGTCTATCACATCCATATGCACGTGCTGGGTCAGCGCCAGATGAACTGGCCGCCGGGCTGATTGGCGACAACCAACCGTGGGAGCGAGCCTGCTCGCGAAGGCGCCGATACATTCAACACTTCAGTATCCGATAATCCGCTTTCGCGAGGAGGCTCGCTCCCACAAAAAAGCCTGACCGCCCAGCAAGTGACCCAGCGCAAACCCTCGACGGCCGATTCGGTTAAACTGGCCGCCGAGATTCTTCCCGGAGGTCAGCATGACTACCCAACGTCACTACTCGCCCATAGACCGTCTGCTGCTGCAAGCCGATGCCGCGATGCGCACCCTGTTGCCCTTCAGTGGCCAGCCGTACCGCCCGTCGCCGGCGATTCTGCAGCCGGATACGCAGATGAGCGATGAAGACACCCGCCACGTCGCCGGTTTGATGCGCATCAACCATACCGGCGAAGTCTGCGCCCAGGCGCTGTATCAGGGGCAGGCGCTGACCGCCAAGTTGCCGCAGGTACGCGCAGCCATGGAGCACGCGGCTGAAGAAGAGATCGATCATCTGGTCTGGTGTGAACAGCGCATCCATCAGCTGGGTAGCCACACCAGCGTGCTGAATCCACTGTTTTACGGCATGTCGTTCGGTATCGGCGCGGTCGCCGGGCTGATCAGCGACAAGGTCAGCCTTGGTTTCGTAGCGGCAACCGAGCATCAGGTCTGCAAGCACTTGAACGAACATCTGCAGCAGTTGCCAGCCGAGGACGAAAAATCCCGGGCAATTCTCGAGCAAATGCGCATCGATGAAGAACACCATGCGGAAAGCGCGTTGGATGCGGGCGGATTTCGTTTTCCGGCGCCGGTAAAGTTCGGCATGAGTTTGTTGGCGAAGGTGATGACCAAGAGTACTTATCGGATCTGAGATCCGTGTCGGTGCTGATGACCTCTTCGCGAGCAGGCTCGCTCCCACAGAGGTTTTGTGTGAGGCATGAAAAAGGCGACCAGGAGGTCGCCTTTTTTGTTTCCGGGAATCTTAGGTCGGCATGTTGCGCGCGTAGAAGATTTCCAGCATTTCGTGTTTCACACGGTCGGTCACCTGGGCACGCTGCTCGGGCGAGAGGTTGCTGGTGGCGTCGCCGAACAGGTAGTTATCCAGTTCGAAGTTCTTCAGCAGCATTTTGGTGTGGAACAGGTTTTCCTGGTACACGTTCACGTCGGTCATCTGGTACGCGTCGCGGGTGTCTTCGGAGAGGTAGTTCTGGATCGAGTTGATCTCGTGGTCGATGAAGTGTTTGTTGCCTTCAACGTCACGGGTGAAGCCGCGCACACGGTAATCCACGGTCACGATGTCCGAATCGAACTGGTGAATGAGGAAGTTGAGTGCTTTGAGCGGTGAAATGACACCACAGGTCGACACGTCGATATCCACACGGAAGGTCGCAATACCGTCGTCCGGATGGATTTCCGGATAGGTGTGCACCGTGATGTGGCTCTTGTCGAGGTGGGCCAGAATGATTTCGGGCAACGGGCCCGGCGATTCTTCGATCTGGCTGTCAGTCGGGGTCACCGGCTCTTCCGAAATCAGAATCGTGACGCTGGCGCCCTGGGGTTCATAGTCCTGACTGGCGATGTTCAGGATGTTGGCACCAATGATCTCGACAACTTCTGTGAGAATCTGCGTCAGGCGTTTCGCGTTGTACTCTTGATTGATGTACTCGACGTAAGCCTGCTGGTCTTGCGGGGTTTCCGCGTAGCAGATGTCATAGATGTTGAAGCTCAAGGTCTTTGTCAGGTTATTGAACCCGTGGAGCTTGAGTTTGCTTTTCACCGTTAAAAACTCTCTATGTATGCGGCGCGGCCGCGTGATCAAGCATGCCCGTCAAGTGCGAACAACGCACCTGCGTAGGACGGTTAACACCTCTTCGCGATGGCGATTTTGGTTATCTGTTCAGGCGGATGACCCGTCGGCTGACCGATCACTGCCCTGAAAAAAGTGGCGCATTATGCAGACGTCAGCGGGGGATCGCCAGAGTCTGCACTGCTTTTATGATAGTTGAATGTCGGTTCAGCCGAGTTCGACGATTTCATAATCGTGGGTGATTGCCACGCCAGCCGCGCCGAGCATGATCGACGCCGAGCAATATTTCTCGGCCGACAGTTCGATGGCGCGCTTGACCTGAGCTTCTTTCAAGCCCCGGCCCTTGACCACGAAGTGCATGTGGATCTTGGTAAACACCTTCGGATCTTCAGTCGCACGCTCGGCGTCGAGGAAGGCTTCACAGCTTTCAACGGCCTGGCGCGACTTCTTCAGGATGCTGACCACATCGAAATTGCTGCAACCGCCGACACCCAGCAAGAGCATTTCCATCGGGCGAACCCCGAGGTTACGGCCGCCGGCGTCCGGCGGGCCGTCCATCACCACGACATGACCGCTGCCGGATTCGCCGAGGAACATGGCTTCGCCAGCCCATTGGATGCGTGCCTTCATCGCCCAGACTCCACTGTAAAAAAAGGGTCGCCAGCTTAGCACAGCGCTTTGTCCCGACAGGAACGACGTCCTAGGACGGATGCTTTCTGGCTGTAGGTAATTTCTCGAATTTACGACGAAGTGTCTGGTAAGCTGGCGCCAATTCGCTGGCGCCAATTCGTCAGCTCTGTAGCGACCGCCTTCAGCGCCTCATAACAACTCAAACATCACCGTGCAGTCTTTTCGGGATACAACCATGGTTGCTATTACCCCCACACCCAAAATCAAGAACATCGACAAGCTGTTGATGCATTGCCAGCGCCGGCGTCATGCGGCCAAGAGCAACATCATCTGCGCCGGGGATCGCTCGGACACGCTGTACTTCATCATCAAGGGTTCGGTCACCATCCTCATCGAAGATGACGATGGCCGCGAGATGATCATCGCCTACCTCAACGCCGGGGATTTCTTCGGCGAATTGGGTCTGTTCGAGCAGGCAGGTCAGGAGCAGGAACGCAGCGCCTGGGTGCGGGCCAAGGTCGAATGCGAAACCGCGGAAATCAGTTACGCCAAGTTCCGCGAGTTATCGCAGCAGGATCCAGACATTCTTTACGCGCTCAGCGGACAAATCGCACAGCGTCTGCGCAACACCACACGCAAAGTCGGCGACCTGGCGTTTTTCGACGTCACCGGCCGCGTCGCCCGCTGCCTGCTGGAGCTGTGCAAACAGCCGGACGCCATGACACACCCGGATGGCATGCAGATCAAGGTGACCCGTCAGGAAATCGGCCGGATTGTCGGTTGTTCACGGGAGATGGTCGGCCGCGTGCTCAAGGATCTGGAAGAACGCAACCTGGTCGATGTGAAAGGCAAGACGATGGTGGTCTTCGGCACGCGCTAGACGTAAATCTGCGCCAGCATCAAACGAAACAATTCATCGAGACGCGCCAACGCCTGTGGCGCGTTGAATTTCTCATGCAGGGCAATGTGGCTTTGCGCCCTCACCCGCTGCTCCAGGCCACAGGCTTCATTGAAGCGATTGACCGCAGCAACCATCGCTTCGCGCTCGTCATCCATCAGCATTGCACCGTGCACCAAGCCCACCGGACGCAGGCCGCCCTGGCTCTGGCGCCAGCGCTGGGCGGTGCCGACCATCTTGCGACCGTCGAGATTGACGTTGAAACGTCCATCACAGAATGCGCCTTCGATTTCGCCCACGGACGAGGTGCCACCCAACTCATCCAGCAACTGACAGATCGGATCGCACAGGCGGCGGTAGCCGGTTTCGATGCGGTTCAGATCGCCTTCGCTGCGAGGCGGGGCATACACCAAGGCAATGTTGATGGTCGCAGCGGATTGCGGGACGGGCTCACCGCCCGTTTCACGCAACAGCACCGGCCAGCCAGCGGCAGCGGAGACTTCGCAGGCGTGGTCGAATTGCGCGAGTCGGTTGAGGCGGCGCGGCATGACCAGGGCGCGGTCGGTGGGTTGCCAGAACAGCAGGCCAAATTCGGCGTCGCCAGCGCAGACCGAGGCCAGCAAGTCCTGTTCGGCTTGCAGGCCGGATTCGATGGTCAGCGGGGTTGGCAGCGACATAACAGGCTCCGGCAACATGGAAATCTTTAGCGGTTTCGATGGCCCCTTCGCGAGCAGGCTCGCTCCCACACTGGAATGCAATCCTCTGTGGGGGCGAGCCTGCTCGCGAATGAGGTCGACTCGGTCAGTCGAGGGTCGAACCACTGATCGGCACACCACGCTCCGGGAAAAACAGGCGCTGCAATTCAATCCCCGGATTTTCCGCGCGCATGAACGCTTCGCCGACCAGGAACGAGTACACATCGCTGATTTCCATCAGCTCGACGTCGGCCCGATTGAGGATGCCGCTCTCGGTGATCACCAGGCGATCGCGCGGGATGCGCGGCAGCAGGTCGAGGGTGGTTTCCAGGCTGACATCAAAAGTATGCAGGTTGCGGTTGTTGACCCCGACCAGCGGCGTGTCGAGGGTTTTCAACGCGCGCTCAAGTTCGTCACCGTCGTGCACTTCCACCAGGACGTCGAGACCCACGCCTCTGGCTACGGCGGCCAGCTCGGCCATCTTCACGTCGTCCAGTGCGGAGACGATGAGCAGCACGCAATCGGCGCCCAGCGCGCGGGCTTCAACGATCTGGTACGGATCGATCATGAAGTCCTTGCGGATCACCGGCAATTTACAAGCGGCGCGCGCCTGTTGCAGGTAGGCATCGGCGCCCTGGAAGTAATCGATGTCGGTCAGCACCGACAGACAGGTCGCCCCGCCCTTTTCGTAGCTCTTGGCGATGTCGGCCGGCACGAAGTCTTCGCGGATCACGCCTTTGCTCGGCGAAGCCTTCTTGATTTCGGCAATCACGGCCGGTTGTTTCTTCTTCGCTTGCGCCAGCAAAGCCTGGGCAAAACCACGGGGTGCATCGGCCGCCTTGGCCAGACTTTCCAGCTCGCTCAGGCTGACCCGGGCGCTGCGCTCGGCGACTTCCTCAACCTTGCGCGCCAGAATGTTTTCCAGAACCGTCGGTACACTCATCCTTCATTCTCCACTTTGAATACCGCGGTAAAGGCACCCAGCTCCTCGAGCTTTTCCCGAGCGAGGCCGGTGTGCAGCGCGTCGTGCGCCAGCTCCACACCTTGTTTCAGACTGCTTGCCAGGTCGGCGGCGTACAGCGCCGCACCGGCATTGAGCACAATCATCTCGGCAGCTTTCTGACCGTTTTCCGTCTTGCGCTTGCCGAGGGCATCGCGGATCAGCGCCAGCGACGCTTCCGGGCCTTCGACCGACAGACCGTGCAGGCTCTGGCTCTTCATGCCGAGGTCTTCCGGTTCGACCCAATACTCAGTGATTTCGTTGTTCTTCAACTCGGCAACAAAGGTCGGCGCGGCGAGGCTGAACTCATCCAGACCGTCCTTCGAATGCACGACCAGCACGTGTTTGCTGCCCAGCCGTTGCAAGACTTCGGCCAATGGCCGGCACAGCGCCTGGGTGAATACGCCGACGACCTGATGTTTCACACCGGCCGGATTCGTAAGCGGGCCGAGCATGTTGAACAGCGTGCGCAGGCCGAGTTCGCGGCGCGGGCCGGCGGCGTACTTCATCGCTTTGTGGTGGGTCTGGGCGAACATGAAACCGATGCCGACGTTGTCGATGCAGCGCGCGACCTGCACCGGGGTCAGGTTCAGATAAATGCCGGCAGCTTCCAGCAGATCGGCGCTGCCGCTCTTGCCGGACACTGCGCGGTTGCCGTGCTTGGCCACGGTGCAACCGGCCGCTGCGACAACAAAGGAAGATGCGGTCGATACGTTGAAGATGTTCGCACCGTCACCGCCGGTGCCGACCACATCGACCACGCCGTCGAGGGTTTTCAGCTCGACCTGATCGGCCAGCTCGCGCATCACCGACACCGCGCCGACGATTTCGTCGATGCTCTCGCTCTTCATGCGCATGGCCATCATGAACGCGCCGATCTGCGCTTCGGTGCACTGCCCGGTCATGATCTCGCGCATCACATCGCGCATTTCATCGGTGCTCAGGTCGAGGTGTTCGACGATACGGCTGAGGGCTGTCTTGATGTTCATGGGAAGTCCTTAGCGCGTGCCGCCGGTTTGTTTGAGGAAGTTGGCAAACAATTCATGACCCTGCTCGGTGAGGATCGATTCGGGGTGGAACTGCACACCCTCGATGTTCAGGGTCTTGTGACGCAGGCCCATGATCTCGTCGACCGAGCCGTCATCGTGCTGGGTCCATGCGGTCAGCTCGAGGCAATCGGGCAGGCTGTCGTGCTTGACGATCAGCGAGTGGTAACGGGTAACGGTGAGCGGATGATTGAGGCCGGCGAACACGCCCTTGTCCTCGTGGAATACCGGGCTAGTCTTACCGTGCATGACCTGGCGGGCACGCACCACATCCCCGCCGAAGGCCTGGCCGATGGACTGGTGGCCGAGGCAAACGCCGAGGATCGGCAGCTTGCCGGCGAAGTGCTTGATCGCATCAATGGAAACGCCCGCCTCGGTGGGCGTGCACGGCCCCGGGGAAACCACGATGCGCTCGGGATTCAGCGCTTCGATTTCGGCGATGGTCAGTTCGTCGTTGCGCACCACTTTGACCTCGGCACCCAGCTCGCCGAAGTATTGCACAACGTTGTAGGTAAAGGAGTCGTAGTTGTCGATCATCAGCAACATGGCGTTTCGAACCTCTTGAATTCTGACTTGATGACAGCCTTCAGATGACTTGCCCGCAGGGCGCTGCGCGATGTCGGACGCGCACAGGGCGCCAGCACAGCGGCATTTCAAACAGACAAGGAAGGCAAAGCGATACAGATCCGGCGGAGCCGGCAGAGAAGATTCAGGCGCGCCAACGCCAGCGGGCGTGTGCCTTGATGACTTGATCCAGAAGTTTGCTGGTGATCAACACGGGGAAGGTCTCGTTCATACGTTCCGGCACAGTAACTTAGCTGGGCGGAGCGTGCAATATGGCGGGGCCTGCGCGTTATAAAACGGCAGAGGGATTCACAACCGATGGCAAAATGCCGAACGTTTTTGGTACTGTCGTTTCGTTCACCTACAACAATAAATAAACGGACTTGCTCATGATCAGACAGACGTTGTTTGTACCGCTGGCCAGCTGCTTGCTCGCACTCGCTTGCGCCCAGGCCAATGCAGCGCCCAATCCTTATTCCAGTTTCATTGTGTTCGGCGACAGCCTCAACGATGCCGGCACCTTCGCCGACACCGGCGGCCCGGCGGGCTCCACCGAGCGTTACACCAACCGTACCGGGCCGGTGTATCAGGATGGCAGCGGCGAAGTTTTTTCATTGAATTCCACCCAGTTGCTCGGCGGCCGCCTAGGCTTTTCGCCCGACCAGACAGCCTCTTCCAGCTCCGCAGTGCGCGCGGAAAACGGCCAGCCCGACGGCAACAACTGGGCGGTCGGTGGTTATCGCACCGACCAGATTCTCGACTCGATCACCACCCAATCGGCCACCGGCGAACGCACCCGCGCCGGATACCTGCCGTCGAACGGCTTCCGCGCCGACCCGAATGCGCTGTATTACATTTCCGGTGGCGGCAACGACTTCCTCCAGGGCCGCATTCTCAGCCTGCCCCAGGCCAACGCCGCAGCCGATCGACTGGCCGACAGCGTGCAGACCCTGCAGACCGCCGGCGCCAAATACGTGATGGTCTGGCTGCTGCCCGACGTGGGCCTGACCCCGGCCCTCAATGGCACGCCGCTGCAAGCGTTCAGCAGCACCCTAGCCAACCAGTTCAACAGTCAGTTGGTGACGCGCCTGCAAGGCATCAACGCTGAAGTCATTCCGCTGAACATTCCGGTACTGCTCTCGGAAGTCTTCGCCGACCCGGGGCGCTTTGGCCTGGCTACCGACCAGAACCTCACCGCGACTTGCTTCAGTGGCAATAGCTGCACGGAAAACGCCCGCTACGGGATCAACAGCGCCACGCCGGATCCGACCAAACTGATCTACAACGACGGCGTACACCCGACCGAATCCGGGCAGAAACTGATTGCCGATTACGCCTATTCGTTGCTGGCAGCGCCATGGGAATTGAGCCTGCTGCCGGAAATGGCCAACGGCACCGTGCGTGCGCATCAGGATGAATTGCGCAACCAATGGCAGGCGGACTGGGAGAACTGGCAAGCGGTCGGCCAATGGCGCGCGATTGTCTCGGCCGGCGGACAGCATCTGGATGTCGACAGCCAAAGCAGCGGCGCCAGCGCCGATGGCAGCGGTTACAACCTCAACGTCGGCGGCAGCTATCGCTTGAACGAGGCCTGGCGCGTGGGCGTGGCGGCCGGTTTGTACCGACAGAATCTCGAGGCCGGGCACAACGATTCCGACTACAAACTCAACAGCTACATGGCCACCGCATTCGCCCAGTTCCAGCAGAACCGCTGGTGGGCCGACGCGGCGCTGACCGGCGGCAAACTCGACTACGACAACCTCAAGCGCAAGTTCGACCTCGGCGCCAGCGAGGGCGCCGAGAAAGGCAATACCGACGGCAGCCTGTGGGCGTTCAGCACCCGCCTGGGCTATGACATTGCGCAACCGGGCAGCCAATGGCATCTGTCGCCGTTTGTCAGCGCCGATTACGCCAGTGTCGATGTCGACGGTTACTCGGAAAAGAGCAACCGCGCCACCGCGCTGACCTTCGATGACCAGAGCCGCGATTCGAAACGCCTCGGCCTGGGCATCCAGGGCAAGTACAACTTCACCGCGCAAACCCAGGTGTATGGCGAGTACGCCCACGAGCGTGAGTACGAAGATGACGTGCAGAAGGTCAACATCGCGCTTAACACCCTGCCGGCCAATGACTTCACCCTTGAAGGCTACACACCGGCAAGTCACCTGAACCGCTTGAGCCTGGGCGTCAGTCACAAGCTGACGGCGGATCTGGCGCTGCGTGGGGGGTATACGTTCCGCAAGGATGATGACTTCAAGCAGCAGGGCCTGAATGTCGGGGTTGTGCTGGACTTCTGAGTCGTAGATGCAAAAAAGCGGCGCCTGTCAGGGCGCCGCTTTTTTTATGCCTCAACACAAAACCCAATGTGGGAGCGAGCCTGCTCGCGAAAGCGCTGGGTCAGTCAGCATCCACGGTGACTGACTCACCTCTTCGCGAGCAGGCTCGCTCCCACATGGGAAATTGCGTGGATCAGGCGTCCGGGGTCTGCTCGGCCAGGGCCACGGCGCGGAACATCGCGCGGCGTTTGTTCAGGGTTTCTTCCCATTCCAGCGCCGGCACCGAGTCGGCGACGATGCCGCCGCCGGCCTGTACGTGCAATTCACCGTTCTTGATCACCGCCGTGCGAATGGCAATGGCGGTGTCCATGTTGCCGTTCCAGGCGAAGTAACCGACCGCGCCGCCGTACACACCGCGCTTGACCGGCTCCAACTCGTCGATGATTTCCATCGCGCGAATCTTCGGTGCGCCGGACAACGTACCCGCCGGCAGAATCGCCCGCAGTGCGTCCATCGCGGTCAGGCCCGACTTCAACTGGCCGGTGACGTTGGAGACGATGTGCATTACGTTGGAATAACGCTCGATGACCATTTTCTCGGTGAGCTTCACCGAGCCGATTTCCGAAACGCGCCCGGTATCGTTGCGGCCCAGATCGATCAGCATCAAGTGCTCGGCGATCTCCTTGTCATCCGAGAGCAGATCCTGCTCCAGCGCCACATCGGCTTCTTCGGTGGCACCGCGTGGGCGCGTGCCGGCGATCGGGCGCACGGTGATCAGGTTGTCTTCGACGCGCACCAGCACTTCCGGCGAACTGCCGACGACGTGGAAATCGCCGAAGTTGAAGAAGTACATGTACGGCGTCGGGTTGAAGCAACGCAGCGCGCGATACAGATCGATTGGCGCTGCCTTGAAGTCGATCGACATGCGCTGCGATGGCACCACCTGCATGCAGTCGCCGGCGAGGATGTATTCCTTGATGGTGTCGACGGCTTTTTCGTAATCGTCCTGAGTGAAACTGGAACGAAACACCGGATCGGCCGATTGCTGTTTGCTGAAATCCAGGCCACGACGCGGGGTGATCGGCTGACGCAGTTGCTCGAGCAGTTCCTGCAGACGCGCCTGGCCTTGCTCGAAGGCATCGGCCTGCGCAGGGTCGGCGAGGACGATCGCGTGCATCTTGCCGGCCAGGTTGTCGAACACCACAACGGCGTCGGAAACCATCAGCAGAATGTCCGGCACGCCCAGCGGATCCGGGTTCGGGCATTTGCCCAGACGCTTCTCGACATAGCGCACACAGTCGTAACCGAAGTAACCGACCAGTCCACCGTTGAAGCGCGGCAGGCCGGCGATGGTCGGCACGTTGTAGCGCGCTTTGAAGGTTTCCACGAAGGCCAGCGGGTCTTCGACGTCATGGCTTTCGGTCTCGACGCCATCGACGGTGATGCTGACGTGATGATCATGAACCCGCAGCACTGTGCGGCACGGCAAGCCGATGATCGAATAACGGCCCCATTTCTCGCCGCCCTGCACCGATTCGAGCAGGTAGGAGTTGGGCTGATCGGCCAGTTTCAGGTAGATCGACAGCGGCGTGTCGAAGTCGGCCAGGGTTTCGCAGGCCAGCGGGATGCGGTTATAGCCGTCAGCGGCCAGACGCAGGAATTCTTCGCGATTCATAAGGTGCCTCGTGGTGTGAGGTGCAATCAGTCAGGTATGCAAACGCGCCGGCACGGCCGGCCAGAATCAGTCAGGCGCGCCAACGCCAGCGGGCCAGGGCCTTGATGACTTTCATCCAGAGTTTGCGGGTGACCACCACGATGGCGTTTCCAGAAGGGGGTTGAACAGCGTCGGGCAACGTTATCCCACCGGCCAGATCCAGGCAACCGGGAATTAGTTTGCGCAAATCGTCGATCACCAGTGCCGGGGATTCCTCGGCAATCGGCCGGCCATGGTTGTAGCCATAACTCAGCGCGACACACTTGACCCCCGCTGCTTTCGCCGCCTGCACATCGCTGCGCGAGTCGCCGACGAACAACGATTGCGAGGCCGGAATGTTGGCCATTTTCATCACGAAAAACAGCGCCGCCGGGTCAGGCTTCTTCTGCGGCAGGGTATCGCCGCCGATGATCCACTTGAAGTAGCGGCCGATCTTCATCTGATCGAGCAGAGGCGCGACGAAGCGCTCGGGCTTGTTGGTGATCAGCGCCATGGCCACGCCTTGCTTGTGCAGCCACTTGAGCGTGTCGCGCACACCGGGATAGACCACGGTCAGCTCATGGCTGGCGCCGTAAGCCTCCATGAAAATCTCCAGTGCGCGCTCGGCTTCAGCGTCGTCCACTGCCGAGTCATCGATACCACCCGCCAAGGCCCGACGCACCAGCACCGGCGCGCCATTGCCGACCCATTCGCGCACCGCTTCGATACCTGCCGGCGGACGGCCGAGGGAGAGCAGCATGGTGTCCACCGCCGCTGCCAGGTCGGGAACCGAATCGATCAGCGTGCCATCCAGATCGAACATCACCAACCGTGGCAGCTGCCCCGGGAACAACTGCTCAAAACCGCTCATGGGCGTGCCAGTGCCAGTTCGGAACGCATCTTGTCGATGACTTCCTGATAGTTCGGCGCGTTGAAAATGGCCGAGCCGGCGACGAAGGTGTCAGCACCAGCAGCGGCAATTTCGCGGATATTGTTGACGTTGACGCCGCCGTCGATTTCCAGGCGGATGTCGCGGCCCGAGGCGTCGATGATCGCCCGCGCTTCACGCAGTTTGTCGAGGGTGCCGGGAATGAACTTCTGCCCGCCGAAGCCCGGGTTGACGCTCATCAGCAGGACCATGTCGACCTTGTCGATCACGTACTTGAGCACGTCCAGCGGAGTCGCCGGATTGAACACCAGACCGGACTTGCACCCGCCTTCGCGGATCAGTTGCAGCGAGCGATCGACGTGCAGCGTGGCTTCCGGGTGGAAGGTAATGTAGGTCGCGCCGGCTTCGATGAAGTCGCCGACGATGCGGTCCACCGGGCTGACCATCAGGTGCGCGTCGATCGGCGCGGTGACGCCATACTTGCGCAGTGCCGCGCAGACCATCGGGCCGATCGTCAGGTTCGGTACGTAGTGGTTGTCCATGACATCGAAGTGGACGAAGTCGGCGCCGGCGGCGAGAACGTTGTCCACTTCCTCGCCGAGGCGGGCGAAGTCGGCGGAGAGGATCGACGGAGCAATTACGAAGGGCTGCATGACGCACCTGTGCTGAGCTAAATCACGATGGCGCGCATTGTATACCTCAAGTTTCCACGCGCGCACCGGGACCGCGATGATTGGGTTGTGCCATGAGCCTTCAGCGATCGCGCCTCAGTAAGCCGCGCGGTAGATCTTCTCGATATCGCCGGCGCTGAGTTTGCGCGGGTTGTTGCGCATCAAGCGCTCGATGCCGGCGGCCTCCACCGCCATCGCCGGGATTGCTTCCTCTGGCACGCCGAAACTGCGCAGCCCGGCAGGGATTTCCACCGCCGCGCACAGGTCGGTCATGGCCTGCACGGCTTTGTCCGCAGCTTCGCTGGCGCTCAGATGCGCGGTCTTCACGCCCATGGCTTCGGCAATATCCTGCATGCGTTCGACGCAGGCCATTTTGTTCCAGGTCATCACATAGGGCAGCAGCAAGGCGTTGCTGACACCGTGGGCAATGTTGAAGCGCCCGCCCAGCGGATACGCCAACGCATGCACCGCACCGACCCCGGCGTTACCGAACGCCATGCCGGCCATCAGGCTGGCGGTGGCCATGTCTTCACGCGCTTGCAGGTTGGCGCCGTTGGCGTAGGCCTTGGGCAGAGCGCTGGCGATCAGCTTGATTGCGCCGATGGCGAGGGAGTCGGTGATCGGCGAGGCGTTCACCGACAGATAGGATTCGATAGCGTGCACCAGTGCATCGACACCACTGGCGGCGGTGACGCTGCGCGGACAGGTCAGGGTCATTTGCGGACTGACCAGCGCCACGTCCGGCAACAGATAGTCGCTGACGATGCCTTTCTTCAACTGCGCGACCTTGTCCGAGAGGATTGCCACGTTGGTGACTTCAGAACCAGTGCCGGCGGTGGTCGGAATGGCGATCAGCGGCGGGCCCTTGCGCGGCACCTGATCGACGCCGAACAGATCTTCCAGCGCGCCGTGGTAACCGGCGTAGGCGGCGACACTCTTGGCAATGTCGATGGCGCTGCCACCGCCAAGGCCGATCAAACCGTCATGCCCGCCTTCGCGATAGGCGCGCATGCAGTCCTCGACGATGGCGATTTCCGGGTCGGGCAGCACACGGTCGAAAATCTCGTATTCGCGCCCGCCGAGTTGCACCAGCGCCAGCTCGACAGTACCGGACTTGACCAGCGCGGCGTCGGTGACGATCAACGGGTTGTCGATGTCGAGGCGGGTGAGTTCGGCAGCCAGTTGCTCGATGGCTGCGGCGCCGGTGATCAGTTTGTGAGCGATTTTGAACTGGGACAGACTCATGGTGCGCAGCCTCTTATAGATGTGGGAGCTGGGCACAAGATTAGCTGGGGATTTGGGGTTGTCTGCTATTCACCCTATGAATGGCCAGATCGAGAAGACCACGATCAACTGTGGGAGCGAGCGTGCTCGCGAATACGGTAGCCCTTTCAACTGATATGCCAGCTGACACACCGCCTTCGCGAGCAGGCTCGCTCCCACATTTTTGACCGCTTTCGAAGTCAGACTTGCGCGGTGCGGAGTTTCTCGCTGCGCCCGCGCAGCCATTCCAGCGTCAGCAGCAAGATCACCGAGAAGGCAATCAGCAACGTCGCCGCCGCGGCAATCGTCGGGCTGAGGTTTTCGCGAATCCCGCTGAACATCTGCCGAGGCAATGTCGCCTGCTCGGGCCCGGCAAGGAACAGCGTCACCACCACTTCATCGAAAGAAGTGGCAAAGGCAAACAGCGCCCCGGAAATCACTCCCGGCGCAATCAGCGGCAAGGTCACCCGGCGGAACGCTGTCAGTGGTGAAGCACCGAGACTCGCAGCAGCACGCACCAGGTTGTGATTAAAACCCTGCAATGTCGCCGACACGGTGATGATCACAAACGGCACACCCAATACCGCATGCACGACGATCAGCGAGAAGAAGCTGTTACCCAGCCCCAGTGGCGCGAAGAACAGATAGCTCGCCACGCCGATGATCACCACCGGCACCACCATCGGCGAAATCACCAGTGCCATCACCAGTGACTTGCCGGGGAAGTCGCCACGGGTCAGGCCGATCGCCGCCAGGGTGCCGAAGATCATCGCCAGCACCGTCGCCGCCGGAGCGACGATGATGCTGTTCTTCAGCGCACGCATCCATTCCGCCGAGGCGAAGAAGTCGTGGTACCACTGCAGCGAGAAACCTTGCAGCGGATAGACCAGGAAACTCCCCGAGTTGAACGACAGCGGAATGATCACCAGCACCGGCAGGATCAGGAACAACAGAATCAGGCCGCAGAGAATCCGCAGGCTGTAGAACCACACCCGTTCGATGGGCGACATGTAAGGACTCAGCATCGCAAATTCCCCTTAGCTCAGGCGCAGGCGACTGGCGCCGACCAGCCAGCTGTAGATCAGATAAAGCACCACGGTCGCCAGCAACAGCAGCCCGCCGAGTGCAGTGGCCATGCCCCAGTTGATGCTGGTGTTGGTGTAGAAGGCGACGAAGTAACTGACCATTTGGTCGTTCGGGCTGCCGAGCAGCGCCGGGGTGATGTAGTAGCCAATCGCAAGGATGAACACCAACAGGCAGCCGGCGCCGACACCAGCGTAGGTCTGCGGGAAGTACACCCGCCAGAAGCTGGCGAACGGATGACAGCCGAGGGAAATTGCCGCGCGCATGTAGGTGGGCGAGATGCCTTTCATCACGCTGTAGATCGGCAGAATCATGAACGGCAGCAGAATGTGCACCATCGAGATGTATACGCCGGTGCGGTTGAACACCAGTTCCAGCGGTTTATCGATGATGCCCATGGCCAGCAGCGCACTGTTGATCAGACCGCCGGATTGCAGCAGCACGATCCACGCTGCGACCCGCACCAGAATCGAAGTCCAGAACGGCAGCAGCACCAGGATCATCAGCAGGTTGCTCTGCCGCGAAGGCAGGTTCGCCAGCAAATAAGCCAGTGGATAGGCGAGCAGCAGGCAGATCACGGTGATGACCAGGCCCATCCAGAACGTGCGAGCGAAGATGTCGAGGTAGATCGCCTGATCCGGGGTGGCTGGAGCCAGTTCGCCGAGGTCATCGATGCGGTGATCGACCGCCGCCAGCAGGTAATACGGAGTGATGCTGCTGGTGTTGCGTTTCACCGCTTGCCAGTAGGCCGGGTCGCCCCAGCGTTCGTCGAGCGCTTCCAGCGCTTCTTTATAAGAAGCCGGTTCGCTGGCGAACGGCAGCGCCCGGGCGGTTTTGGTCAGCAGGCTGCGGTAGCCGGCCAACTCCATGTTCAAGCGCTTGGACAGATCGCCCAGCGTCTGGTTTTTGCGGGCTTCGGCGAGGTCTTCGCTGGCCGCCTTGTACACCGGCTCGGCGGGCAGACCACGGCCGTCCCAACTGGCGATGGCAGTGACAGTGCGCGGCATGCCGCCAACCACTTCCGGGTTGCCGACACTTTTATAGAGAAGCGCCACGATCGGCACCAGAAACACCAGCAGCAGAAACAGCACCAGCGGCGCAATCAGCGCCTGGGCTTTCCAGCGGTTGACCCGCTCGGCGTGCTTGAGCTTCTGCTTCAAGGTGGGGCTGGCGCCCTCGTTCAGGGGAACGGCGATGGCCATGACGTACTCCGCAAATCTTTGATCGTTACAGAGGTGGTGAACCACCTCGAACTTTTGCCAGTGATCGTTCCCACGCTCTGCGTGGGAATGAATCCAGTGACGCTCTGCGTCACACAGGGACGCGGAGCGTCCCGGGCGGCATTCCCACGCAGAGCGTGGGAACGATCATCCGGAAAGCCATCGGTCCGCATGCTTGGCTTATTTGGCAGCCCAAGAGTTGAAACGCTGTTCCAGTTGCTCGCCGTTGTCAGCCCAGAAGCTGACGTCGATCTGCACCTGGTTGGCGATGTTTTCCGGGGTGGTCGGCATGTCTTTCAGGACATCCTTGGCCAGCAGCGGCACGGCTTGGGTGTTGGCCGGGCCGTAGGCGATGTTTTCCGAGTAGGTCTTCTGCTGCTGCGGCTGCACCGAGAAGGCGATGAATTTCTTCGCCGCTTCGGCGCGCTTGGCGTCCAGACCTTTCGGGATAGCCCAGGCGTCGAAGTCATAGATGCCACCGTTCCACACCACTTTCAGGTTGGATTCTTTCTGCACCGCCGCGATGCGACCGTTGTAGGCCGAGCTCATCACCACGTCGCCGGAAGCGAGGTATTGCGGCGGTTGTGCGCCGGCTTCCCACCACTGAATGCTTGGCTTGAGCTCATCGAGTTTCTTGAAGGCACGATCCTGACCATCCTTGCCTGCCAGCACTTTGTAGACATCCTTCGGCGCCACACCATCGGCCATCAGCGCGAATTCGAGGGTGTACTTGGCGCCTTTGCGCAGGCCGCGCTTGCCCGGGAATTTCTTGGTGTCCCAGAAATCCGCCCAGCTGGTCGGTGCGGTTTTCAGTTTGTCGGCGTTGTAGGCCAACACGGTCGACCAAACGAAGAAGCCCACGCCGCACGGCTGAATGGCGCCTTTGACGTAGTCTTCGGTCTTGCCGAACAGGGCCGGGTCGAGTTGCTCGAACATGTCTTCGTCGCAACCACGGGACAGCTCTGGCGATTCAACTTCGACCAGATCCCACGACACGCTCTTGGTGTCGACCATGGCTTTGACCTTGGCCATCTCGCCGTTGTATTCGCCGGCAACGATCTTGCCATTACCCGCCGCTTCCCACGGTGCATAGAAGGCTTTGACTTGCGCCGCCTTGTTCGCCCCGCCAAACGACACCACGGTCAAGTCCGGGCCGGCGGCCATTGCGCCGGTCGCACCCATCAGGCCCAGAGTCAGGGCGGTGAACTTCAGGGATCTCAACATTTATTGTTCTCTCCACGTGCAGGGTTGGTGTTGGTATTGCCGGGGCGCTTAGTGCGCCTCTAAAAGCGGATCGAGCGCACGAACGTGCTCGACCTGCCAGCCAAGCGGTACCACGTCGCCGACAGCGAGCGCAGGATCGAGCTCGGCAATCGGTTGTTTCACGAAGAAGTCGGTCTTGCCGCAGACTTCCAGGCGCACCCGGACGTGGTCGCCCAGATAGATGAATTCCGCCACCCTCCCTGAGAAGCGGTTGACGCATTGATCGCTCGAACCGTTGAGGCTGACGCGTTCCGGACGGATCGACAGAGTCACCGGTTCGCCGGTCTGGCCAACGTTGACGGCCAGCGCCTCGACCTTTTCACCGCGCCCCAACTCGACCACGCAGCGCTCGCCGCTCTGGCTGAGCAGGCGGCCGTTGAGGCGGTTGTTCTCGCCAATGAAGTTGGCGACGAAGGTGTTTTTCGGTTCTTCGTAAAGCGTGCGCGGTGGCGCGATCTGCTGAATCTCGCCTTGATGGAACACGGCAACGCGGTCGGACATGGTCAGCGCTTCACCCTGATCGTGGGTCACGTAGACCACGGTCACGCCGAGGCGCTGGTGCAGGTGCTTGATCTCCATCTGCATGTGTTCACGCAGTTGCTTGTCGAGGGCGCCCAGCGGCTCGTCCATCAGCACCAGTTGCGGTTCGAACACCAGCGCGCGGGCCAGTGCCACACGTTGCTGCTGACCACCGGACAACTGCGCCGGATAGCGCGAAGCGAAGGCATCGAGCTGAACCATGCTGAGGACTTTCTTCACCCGCTCGCTGACGTCGCTTTTATTCAAGCCGCGCACGGTCAACGGGAAAGCAAGGTTCTCCGCGACAGTCATGTGCGGGAACAGCGCGTAGTTCTGGAACACCATGCCGATATCGCGCTTGTGCGGCGGCACGTTGTTGATCGAACGCCCGGACAGGAGGATTTCACCGGCGGTCGGCGTTTCGAACCCGGCGAGCATCATCAGGCTGGTGGTCTTGCCGGAACCGGACGGCCCGAGCAGGGTGAGGAATTCGCCCTTGCGAATGTCCAGGTTGAGGTCTTTGACGATCAGGTTCTCGCCGTCGTAGCTCTTCTGCACACCACGAAAGCTGACCAGCACATCACTGGTCCCTGCGCTTGTATCGACCTGGCTCATACCCACACCTTTGTTGTTGATGACTGCTTGTTCATCAAGCCTAGTGGCTGGCGGCGGCCACGCAAATCGGGGCGCAGGAGAGAATCGCTTAAGTGCAATGGAAGGTTGGGGGTAGGGATTGCCCTACAAGGATGGCGCTAATGGATAAAGCAGTGGTGAGCGGTGGGCTGCAAGCCGCGAGCAAGGGCAAAAGCGTTTGTCGCTAACAGATATGCCAACTCCGAACCTGTGGGAGCGAGCCTGCTCGCGAATGCGGTGGGTCATCAAACTGAATGGCTGACTGTTACGCCGCTTTCGCGAGCAGGCTCGCTCCCACATGAGGGCGGTGACGGTCAGAGGAGTTTGTGCTCCATCGCATATTTCACCAGTTCGGCCAAGGAGGTGATGTTGAGCTTCTGCATCAGCCGCGCCTTGTGGGTGCTGATGGTCTTGCTGCTCAGGGCCAGTTGCTGGGCGATGTCGTTGACGTTGGCGCCTTGGGCCAGGCGTTCGAACACCGAGAATTCGCGTTCTGACAACAGCGAATGCAGCGGCCGGGTATCGGTCAGGCCGACTTCGAAGACCATGCGGTCGGCCAGTTCCGGGTCAATGTAACGCCCACCTGCCGCGACTTTGCGAATCGCCGTGAGCAGCAGCGCCGGATCGCTGTCCTTGGTCGCATACCCGGCCGCGCCGACCTTTAACGCGCGCGCGGCCATTTGCGCTTCGTCGTGCATCGACAGCACCAGAATCGCCGGCGGATTGTTCAGCGCACGGATACGCGGGATCGCTTCCAGGCCATTGACCCCGGGCATGGAGATGTCCAGCAACACCACCTCGCACGGCACGCTGCGCAGGGTTTCGAGCAGTTGCTCACCATTGCTCGCCTCCCCCACCACTTGCAGATCCTTGGCCAGGCCGATCAGTTGCTTGATGCCCTCGCGGACGATGGTGTGGTCTTCGGCTACCAGTACACGGATCACGTTCTTCTCCAGATTTCAAGTACACACCAATCCCTGTGGGAGCGAGCTTGCTCGCGAAGGCGCCAGTCCAGACACCGCAACATGTCAAACCTCACTCACCGGCACTCGCACCACCAGACTGGTGCCCTCCCCCGGCTCACTCACCAGCTCCAGCCGCCCGCCCATGATCAGCACCCGCTCACGCATGCCGACCAGGCCAAACGACGTCGGCCTACCCTCGGCCGCGACAAATCCTACGCCATCATCGCTGACGGTCAGACACAATTCATCGCCCGCAAGCTCCAGCGTCAGCTCCACCGTGTGCGCCTGAGCATGGCGCATCACGTTGGTCAGCGCCTCCTGCAAAATCCGGAACAGCCCCACCGCTTTGGCATCGCTGAGTGCCGGCAGGTTGTCCGGCACCTGCACCAGACACGGTATCTGTGTGCGCGCCTCGAAACGCCGAGCCTGCCACTCGATGGCCGAGGCAATCCCGGCATCAAGGATCGGCGGGCGCAACGCCGTCGCCACATCGCGTACCAGCTGAAACAACTGCGCGATCAGGCGTTTCATGCTGTTGAGCCGCTCGTTGAGTCCCGGATCAAGCTGCGCGTAGGCCAATTCGCACATCGATGTCTCCAGTTTCAGCACGGTGAGCATCTGTCCCAACTCATCATGGACTTCCCGGGCGATGCGCGCCTTCTCTTCTTCGCGCACGCTTTCCAGGTGCGCCGACAGTTCGCGCAGTTGCTCGCGCGAGGCCGCCAGTTCCAGCTCGATGCGTTTGCTTTCGCTGATGTCCCAGACGATGCCGTCCCACACATAGGCGCCGTCCTCCAGCTGGCGGGTGATCGCTTTGATCTCGGCCCAGCGCTGCTCACCCTGGCGCGTGACGATGCGGCCCTGCCACGACCAGTCGCTGTCAGTGTCCAGCGCCTGATCCTGGGTGCGGTGATAACTGGCCTTGTCGTCGGGATGCACCAGGCTGCGCAGGCCCATGTCGCGATGAGCGATGGCTGCCGGCGCATAACCGACCAGACTTTCGCTGCCCTCGCTGATGTAGGCAAAGTCGATCTGCCCGGTGACCGGTGCCCGCTCCAGCCTGAACACCAGACCCGGAACGTTGGCGGCGATGCCTTGCAGGCGCGCCTCGCTTTCCTGCAAAGCGGCGAGCGCGCGGCGGCGATCGGTGACGTCGGTGAGGTAGACCACCAGATATTCACTGTCGCGAAAACGCAGGAAGCTCAGGGAAACGTCCGCCGGCAGCACACTGCCATCGGCGCGCAGGCAACTGGTTTCGAAGCTCAAGGGCCCTTCTTCACTGGCCCGTGCACGCTTCCACAGATTGAGCCAGCGATCCATGTGCAGGCCGGGCTCGAAATCGATCAGCGGCCGCTCGATCAGCCCGCCCGAGGGATAGCCGAGCATGTTTTCCGCCGCGCGGTTGGCGTAGCGCACATGGCTGTCCCAATTGACCCAGAGAATGCCGACGGTGCTTTGGTCGATGGAAAACTGTGTCAGCCGCAGCGCCTCTTCACTGGCCGCGCGCAACGCAATGTCTTCGCGGGCGCTGAGCAGGCGTTGTTCGAGGCTGTGCTGTTGGCGCCGCTGCCACGCCACGATTGCCGCGCAACTGAGCAGCATCACCGCGAACAACAGGCTGAGGTTCTGCCAAAACCCCGGCGACTCGGTCAGCCGTGGGTATTTCGGCTGCAGCCATTGGTTGTGCAGTTGTTCCAGATCCTTGGCCGGGATCGCGCGCAAGGCGCTCTGGACGATGCCGGCCAGCTCCGGCCAATCGCGCCGCGAGGCCACACGCAGCAGTTGCGGCAGGCCGATATCGCCAACCACCACCAGTTCGGCAAACTCCGGCTCCACCGACAGCCGGCCCAACTGTGCTTCGTCGACCACCGCGTAGGAGGCTTGCTGACTCAACAGCAGTTGCAACGCTTGCCGTTCCAGCGGCACGCCTTGCAGATTCAAGTGCGGATAGTTGCTGCGCAGGTAATCGGCGGTGCTGCTCGGCATGCGCACGGCGACGCGGGTCTGGCTGTCGAGCTTTTCCAGATCGACCGCGCCGCTGCTTTTCTGGTCGCTGACCACCAGTTGCGGCACGCGCATGTACGGGTCGGAAAACTGCCAGAGGCGCAGCGCGCTCGGGGTCTGGCTGAGGCCCGGAGCGATGTCGATCTCGCCCTCGCGCAAAGCGTTTTCCAACTGCCCGAGATCCTGAAAGTTGCGCCAGCTCAGTTCCACGCCGAGGGTTTTGGCCAGCAGTTTCATCAACTCGACATTGGCCCCGGACAATCGCTGCAGGCGCCGATCGTAGGTCGCGTAGGGCGCCTGCAACACCAGGCCGACGCGCAATTCGTTGTGCTGCGCCAGCCATTGCTGCTGCTCTGGCGACAATTGCGCGGCATGATCCGGTGGCGCAGGCGCCGCCCAGCCCATCAAGGGAAACCACAAACAGCCGATAACCCACAGGCAGCAAAATCGCTTCATTAAAGTCTCATACACTGACAAATTCTGACCAACCCATTAGGCTGCCGGGATACTTTTCTGGCCTGGAATAACCGATGCCCTCTGTCTACCGCCTGGCACTGCCAGCATTGTGCCTGTCGCTGATCCTGCCTTGTGCGTTTTCCGTCGAAGCCGCCGACCCGGCGCCTGCCGCCACGGATAAACCCGCCGAAGAAAAACCGGCCGAGCGCCAGCCACTGCTTGAGCGTAGTCAGGAAGAGGCCGCCGCACTGCAACGTAAACTGCCAGCGCAAGAGCAGCAACAACTGCAGGCTGGCAGCGACACTTTCCTCGCCCTGTGGAAACCGGCCAACAGCGCCGAGCCCAAAGGCGCGGTGATCATCGTTCCCGGTGCCGGCGAAACCGCTGACTGGCCGCAGGCAATCGGCCCGTTGCGACGCAAATTGCCGGACGTCGAGTGGAGCAGCCTGAGTATCACCCTGCCGGATCTGCAAGGCGACGCCATTGCTCCGCGCGTGATCGAACCGGCCGCGGCGCCGAAAGCCCCGGAAACCACAAGCAAGGATGCCGCCACCGCACAACCGATCGAACAGGCCGCTGGCGGTGAAGCGGAGGTCGCCGAACAGGTGGTCGCCGAAACCAGCGAAGAACAGGCCAAGGCCGACGCCGAGCGCATTTTCGGACGCATCGACGCAGCGATTGCCTACGCCGAACAGCAGAGCGCGCGCAGCATTGTCGTGCTCGGCCACGGCACCGGCGCTTATTGGGCGGCGCGTTTTCTGAGCGAGCGGCAGACGCCGCAGGTGGAGAAACTGGTGATGGTTGACGCGCAAGCACCGGCCAAAGCCCTGCCGCCACTCGCCGAACTGACGCCGACGCTGAAGCTGCCGACGGTGGATATTTTCTACATGGACAAAGCGCTGGATCGCAACGCGGCGCTGGAGCGCATGCAGGCGAGCAAGCGCCTGAAGACCTCGGCGTTCAGCCAGGTGGCGCTGAAGGTATTGCCGGACAAGAAGGCTGAGCAGGAACAATTGTTTCGGCGGGTGCGGGGCTGGTTGAATCCTCAGGCTGTTGACTGAATAACCGAGTCGCCCCATTCGCGAGCAAGCTCGCTCCCACATCTAACCGTGTTTTATCTGAAGGACCCGGGTCGAATGTGGGAGCGAGCTTGCTCGCGAAGGGGCCATTGCAGGCGTCACATCTTCAATGCCTAGCGAAAATCCCGCCGCTCCCGAATCAACGTATAGGCGTTATGCAATTCCCGCGTCCGCTCGGTCGCCTCACGCACCTGTGCCGGGGTCGCGCCGCTGCCGGCGATTTTGTCCGGGTGATGGCGACTGAGCAATCGCCGGTAAGCGCGCTTGATCTGTGCCGGCTCGCTGCTCGCCGACACACCAAGCAGCTTCATCGCCTCCTGATAGCTCACTGCGGCACTGACGATCGGCCGCTTGCCCGGCTCGTAATCGCTGGCCAATGCCTGCACCTGCTGCGCCGTCCAGCCGAGCCATTTGCCCCACTGCGCCAGCAACTCGCGTTCGCTGACCCCGGCGCGACCATCAGCCCAGACCATTCGCCAGCAGGCACGCAGCACGCCCTCAGCCGCATGCGGTTGCGCACTCAATCGACGCAGATAGCCGCGCAGATTGTCGCTGCCGGACTTGCCGCGATTGAATGCAGCAATGGCCCGCCGTGTCGCCGGCTCGCTCATTTCCAGCGCGCGCATTTCGTTGCGCGCCTGCTGGATATGCCCGTCAGTGACGCGCCCGTCGCTCTTGGCCAGACGCCCGAGCAAAACGAACAGCAATTCATCGTTGCGCAGCATCGGCCGGCCGCCGAGCTTTTCGCGTAAATGTCCCCAGCTCTGCAAGTGCAAGCGCCGATCCAGCGCCTGCCCCAACAACGCCCCAAGCATGGCCCCCGGAATGCTGGCAATCGCGTACCCCACTCCGGCTCCAATCAGAGTCCCTGGCCACAGCATCTCAGCGACTCGCTTCTATCAAAGCTTCGGCTTCGGCCAGACGCTCGTAGGTACCAACATCTACCCAATGCCCCTTCAGGCGCTCGCCCGTCACTTCACCTTTGGCCATGGCGTTGCGTAGCAGCGGTGCAAGCTTGAAAGCGCCATCGCTGCAACCGTCGAACAACTGCGGATGCAGCACGGCGATACCGCTGTAAGTCAGCGTCTGCGCATCAGGCTCGCCGTCCCGCACTTTGCCGTCGATGAGAGTGAAGTCGCCTTTCGGGTGATGCGGCGGATTGTCCGCCAGCACCAGATGCGCCAGGCCATTGATCGGCTGGTGCAGCACGCTGAAGTCGTAATCGGTCCAGATGTCGCCGTTGACCACCAGAAACGCATCGTCACCCAGTAACGACAGCGCACGGAAAATCCCGCCACCGGTTTCCAGCGGCTCGCCTTCCGGCGAGTACTGGATGCTCAGGCCGAAACGCGAACCGTCGCCCAGATGATCCTCGATCTGCTGACCGAGCCAGGCGTGGTTGATGACGATTTCGGTGAAACCTGCGGCCGCGAGGGCGCGCAGGTGATACTCGATCAGCGGCACGCCAGCGGCACGCACCAGCGGTTTCGGCGTGGTCAGGGTCAGCGGGCGCATGCGCTCGCCTTTGCCCGCCGCCAGAATCATTGCCTTCATGCCGTCGCTCCAGCACGCAAGCTGCTGAACAGCGCTTGCAGTTCCGCCAGTTCAGGACGGCGGGCGATCACTGCTTCTATATAAGAGAAGAAGCGCGGCACATCGGCCAGATAGCGTGGCTTGCCATCGCGATGGCAGATACGCGCGAAGATGCCGATGACTTTCAGGTGACGCTGCACGCCCATCAGGTCGCTGGCGCGCAGGAAGTCTTCGAAATCCGCCTGCACCGGAATGTCCAGTGCCGAGGCCTGCTGCCAGTAACTTTCCAGCCAGCCGCGTACACGTTCTTCCGGCCAGCTGAGGAAAGCATCCTTGAACAGGCAGGTCACGTCGTAGGTCACCGGGCCGTAAACCGCGTCCTGAAAGTCCAGCACGCCGGGGTTGGGCTCGCTGAGCATCAGGTTGCGCGGCATGTAGTCGCGGTGCACCAGCACTTTCGGCTGCGCCAGCGCGCTGTCGATCAGCAACTCGCTGATGTGCTGCCATTGTTGCTGCTGGGCCGCATCGAACTCGACGCCCAGCTCGCGCTTGACGTACCACTCGGGGAACAATTCAAGCTCGCGACGCAACAAGGCGACGTCGTAACTGGGCAACGGCGCAACCATCGGCAACTGTTGAAAAGCCAACAGCGCTTGCAGGGCATCGTGGAATAACGCGTCGGCATTTTCGCCATCGATCACGTCGAGATAGGTCTTGTTGCCCAGGTCATTGAGCAAAAGAAAACCGCGTTCTAGGTCTTCGGCGTAAATTTTCGGCACATTAATTCCGGATTTCGCCAGCAAAAAAGCGATATCCACGAACGGTTTGCAGTTTTCCTGGGGCGGCGGCGCGTCCATCACGACGAAGCTGCGGCCATCGCCCTCCCAGCGGAAGTAGCGGCGAAAACTCGCGTCGCTGCTGGCCGCGGTCAACGTGGCCGGGGGCACGGTGCCCCAGCCCTGCTCGGCAAACAGCTTTGCCAACTGCTCATCGAGCCAAACTTTCAGGTGTTGCAAGCGTACATCTTGGTCAGGCATTGCAAGGGTCTCCGACGGCGCTAGCCGTCAAGCGGGTCATGCTTTATTATCCAGCATCTTTTTCAGACCATCGAGAGGCGTGCGGCCCACACCGCGGGCAGATGGCACGCAGGAAGCCCGGACTAATAAGATGGCATTGAAATCCCCCGCGTTTCGTAAAAAATTTCCGTTGTTGGTAACCGGCAGTCTGCTGGCTATGCAACCTCTGGCCAGTCAATTCGTTGTTGCCGCCGAGCAGTATGACTGCTCCGTCTCGGCTACGGGTGGCTGGGACTGTGCGCCCAAGTCGCCCGCCGCGGCATTGCCGCCGCGCCCGGTACATGACGGCAGTGCCGTCAGCGCTGCCGGCGAGCCTGCGGCTGACAAGGGTTCCGACGCCGACACTGGCGCGAAAACCGCACTGGTCACCGAGTCCAAGGGCCGCGGCCTGAAATCCCGTAGCGAAGACTACAGTCACCTCGACTGGGTTCCGCGCGAGAAGCTCACCGCTGCGCAATTGGCCGAGACCGGTCCTTACTGCTCTGGTTCCTATATCGAACCGATTCGTCCTGGCATGAATGACAAGACGAATAAAAGTGACGCGCCGACCTTCATCGGTGCCAAAGCGTCGCGTTATGAGCAGGACACACAAGTCGCCAGCCTCGCCGGTGACGTGGTCATGCGTCAGGGCAGCATGCAGGTCGAAGCCGACGAGGCCAACCTGTATCAGGCCGAGAGCCGTGGCGAACTGGCCGGCAACGTGCGTATCCGCGACAACGGCGCGCTGATCGTCGGCGACCACGCCGATGTGCAGCTCGACACCGGCGAAGCCAAGGTCGACAACGCCGAATACGTGATGCACAAATCGCGCATCCGCGGTAACGCGCTGTATGCCAAGCGTGCTGAAAACGCGATCATCCGCTTGAAGGACGGTACGTACACCACGTGCGAACCGAACAGCAACGCCTGGCAGCTCAAGGGCAACAACATCACCTTGAACCCGGCGACCGGTTTCGGTACCGCAACCAACGTGACGTTGCGCGTCAAAGACATCCCGATTCTGTACACCCCGTACATCTACTTCCCGATCGACGACCGTCGCCAGTCCGGCTTCCTGCCGCCGACCATCGGTTCGGGCAGCGACACCGGCTTCATGCTGGTTACCCCGTACTACTTCAACCTGGCGCCTAACTACGACGCCACGTTGTACCCGCGTTACATGAGCAAGCGCGGCATGCTGGTGGAGGGTGAGTTCCGTTACCTGACCAAGTCGAGCGAAGGGCAGTTCGGTGCCTCGTATCTCAACGACGAGAACGACGATCGCAAGCGCCAGTCCGACTACAACGAGACTCGCTACATGTACAACTGGCAGCACAAGGGCGGTCTCGATTCCCGCGTGCTGACCCAGGTTGACTACACCAAGATCAGCGATCCGTATTACTTCCAGGACCTGCAAACCGACCAGATCGGCGTCAAGAGCGACGACTTCGTCAACCAGCAGGGCTCGGTCACTTATCGTGGCGACAGCTACACCGCACGCCTCAACGCTCAGCAGTATCAACTGGCGACCGTTTCGAACATCACACCGTATGGCCGTCTGCCGCAGATCACCTTCAATGGTCAGCTGCCGTATCACCCGGAAGGTCTGAATTTCGATTACGAGACCGAGTTGGTTCGCTTTGATCGCGACCTGCGTAGCGGCACGTTTGTACAGGAAGACGGCATCACTACCGAGTCGCGCCTGGACAACAACATCACTGGCCTGGCTCGCGCCAATGGCGATCGTTTGAATCTGAAACCGGGCGTCAGCCTGCCGATGAACTGGACGTATGGCTTCCTCAAGCCATCGCTGAAGTACCAGTACACGCAATATCAGCTGGATCTGGATAACACCGGTAAATCGCAGATCGATGCGATGACCGCAGAACAGAGAAAGCTCAACGGCGAGTTCGACAGCAACCAGAACCGTGGCGTACCGATCGCCAGCATCGATGGTGGCCTGTACTTCGACCGCAACACCTCGTATTTCGGCAAGAACTATCGTCAGACCTTGGAACCACGCCTGTTCTACCTCTATGTACCTGAGGTTGATCAGGAAGACATTCCGGTTTTCGACACCAGCGAATACACCTTCAACTACGCCTCGCTGTTCCGCGACAACCGCTTCTCCGGCGCCGACCGTGTCGGCGACGAGAATAAACTGTCGCTGGGCGTAACCAGTCGCTGGATCGAAGACAACGGCTTCGAGCGTCAGCGCATCAGCGTCGGCCAGGCTCTGTACTTCAAGGATCGCAAGGTTCAACTGCCGGGTATCGCTTTCAACGATCGTGACGACGCGAAATCCGACGTTTCGCCATACGCGCTGGAATACGAATACCGCTGGAACCGTGACTGGCGCACCACTGCCGACTACAACTGGGATCCGGACAGCCGCAGCCCACGCTCGGGCAGTGCGATGTTCCACTATCAGCCGGAAGACAATCCGAACAAAGTCATCAACGTTGGTTATCGCTACCGTAATGACCAGGTCCGTTTTGACCAGAACACCGGTAAATGGTCTGTGGGCGGCGGTGACTATGGCACCCCGGGCCAACCTGGCTACGTGAAGGACTACTACAAGATCCAGCAGCATGACTTCTCGGTCATCTGGCCGATCGTTCCGCAGTGGAACGCCATCAGCCGCTGGCAGTACGACTACAACCGCAACCGCACGCTGGAAGCTTTCGGTGGTTTCGAATACGACAACTGCTGCTGGAAACTGCGCCTGATCAACCGTTACTGGGTTTCCTATGACGAGTTCAGCCAGGAAGCTCCGCAAAACGAAAAAGGCGACCATGGCGTCTTCCTCCAAATTGTTCTGAAGGGACTCGGCGGCCTGACTGGCGCCAAGGTAGAGAGCTTCCTCGACAAAGGCATTCAAGGTTATCGTGAACGTGAAGACCAAGCTTTCTGATTGTCTGCGCCCGGTGCTGCTGGGCGCGCTGTTCCTGGGTACGGCGGCCAACGCCGCCGTACAGTCCATCGACAAAGTGGTGGCGATCGTCGACAACGACGTGGTCATGCAGAGCCAACTGGACCAGCGCGTTCACGAAGTTCAGCAGACCATCGCCAAGCGCGGTGGCGGCCTGCCGCCTCCGGGCGTGCTCGATCAGCAGGTGCTCGAGCGTCTGATCGTCGAAAACCTGCAACTGCAGATCGGCGAACGCTCGGGCATCCGCATCACTGACGAAGAGTTGAACCAGGCTGTCGGCACCATTGCTCAGCGCAACAACATGACTGTTGATCAGTTCCGTGCTGCGCTGGCTCGCGATGGCCTGAACTATGACGACGCCCGTGATCAGATCAAGCGCGAGATGATCATCAGCCGGGTGCGTCAGCGTCGCGTGGCAGAACGCATTCAGGTGTCCGAGCAGGAAGTGAAGAACTTCCTCGCCTCCGATCTCGGCAAGATGCAACTGTCCGAAGAACTGCACCTGGCCAACATCCTGATTCCAACCCCTGAAAGCGCTAACTCTGAAGCGATTCAGAGCGCTTATCGTCAGGCCATGGATGTATACCAGCAGCTCAAGCAAGGCGCTGACTTCGGTCAGATGGCCGTGGCCAGATCCGGCAGCGACAACGCGCTGGAAGGCGGCGAGATGGGCTGGCGTAAAGCCGCGCAACTGCCACCGCCGTTCGATCGTGAATTGAGCAGCATGGCCGTTGGCGACATTACTCAGCCTGCGCGTACACCGGGCGGCTTCATCATTCTGAAGCTGCTGGGCAAACGTGGCGGCGAAGCGCAGATGCGCGACGAAGTGCATGTGCGTCACATCCTGGTCAAGCCGAGCCCGATCCGCGACGAAGCCAAGACCAAGGCACTGGTGCAATCGTTGTATGACCGCATCACCGCCGGCGAAGACTTTGCCGAACTGGCGAAAAACTATTCGGAAGATCCGGGTTCCGCCCTTAACGGCGGCGACCTGAACTGGATCGACCCGAACGTGCTGGTACCGGAATTCCGCGAAGTGATGGCTTCGACCCCACAAGGTCAGCTGTCCAAGCCATTCCAGACCCAATACGGCTGGCACGTGCTGGAAGTCCTTGGCCGTCGCGCCACTGACGGCACCGAACAGGCCCGTGAGCAGCAAGCCATGACCGTACTGCGGAACCGCAAATACGACGAAGAGCTGCAGACCTGGCTGCGTCAGATCCGTGACGAAGCATACGTAGAGATCAAACTTCCTGGTGCAGACCAGGCAGCGCAGTGAAACCCAAGCGTTTCGCGCTGACACCCGGCGAACCAGCCGGCATCGGTCCCGACCTGTGCCTGCTGCTCGCTTCGCAAGCCCAGCCACATCCCCTGATTGCCATCACCAGCCGCGACCTGCTCCTTGAGCGGGCCGCGCAACTGGGGCTGGCCATCAACCTGCTGGATGTCGCGCCGGGGCAGTGGCCAGATGTTCCAGCACCGGCCAACAGCCTGTACGTCTGGGACACGCGGCTCAGCGCACCGGTAATCGCCGGGCAACTGGACAAGGCCAACGCGGCATTCGTCCTCGAAACCCTGACCCGCGCCGGCAACGGCTGCCTGAACGGCGACTTCGCCGGGATGATCACCGCGCCGGTGCACAAAGGTGTGATCAACGAGTCGGGCATCGCGTTCTCTGGACACACTGAGTTTCTCGCCGACCTGACGCACACCGCGCAAGTAGTGATGATGCTTGCCACTCGCGGTTTGCGCGTGGCGCTGGTCACCACACATCTGCCTCTGCGCGAGATTGCCGACGCGATCACCCCGGAGCGGCTGGAGCGCGTGACGCGAATCCTGCACGCCGACCTGCAAGACAAATTCGGCATCGCCCGGCCCCGCATCCTGGTCTGCGGCCTCAACCCGCACGCCGGTGAAGGCGGCCACCTGGGCCATGAAGAAATCGACATCATCGAACCGACATTAGAGCGCCTGCGCGGCGAGGGCATGGACCTTCGTGGCCCGCTGCCTGCCGACACTCTGTTTACCCCCAAATATCTGGAGCACTGCGACGCAGTGCTGGCGATGTACCACGACCAGGGCTTGCCCGTGCTCAAGTACAAAGGCTTCGGCGCTGCCGTCAACGTGACGCTGGGCCTGCCGATCATCCGCACCTCGGTCGACCATGGCACCGCCCTGGATCTGGCCGGCAGCGGCAGGATCGACACCGGCAGCCTGCAAGTCGCCCTGGAAACCGCCTACCAGATGGCCGAGACCCGTTTATGAACGAGCAATACCAACACAAGGCGCGCAAACGCTTTGGTCAGAACTTCCTCCACGATGCCGGCGTTATCGACCGCATTCTGCGCTCCATTCACGCCAAGCCTGACGACCGCCTGCTGGAAATCGGCCCCGGTCAGGGTGCGCTGACCCAAGGTTTGCTGGGCTCCGGCGCGCAACTCGACGTAGTGGAGCTGGACAAGGATCTGATCCCGATCCTCAATCAGCAGTTTGCCGGCATGAGCAATTTCAACCTGCATCAGGGCGATGCGCTGAAGTTCGACTTCAATACGCTGAACGCCGCACCGAACAGCCTGCGGGTGGTTGGCAACCTGCCGTACAACATCTCCACGCCGCTGATTTTTCACCTGCTGAACAACGCCGGCATCATTCGTGACATGCATTTCATGCTGCAGAAAGAAGTGGTCGAGCGTCTGGCCGCAGGCCCGGGTGGCGGTGACTGGGGTCGTTTGTCGATCATGGTTCAGTACCATTGCCGCGTGGAACATTTGTTCAACGTCGGCCCGGGCGCATTCAATCCGCCGCCGAAAGTCGATTCGGCGATCGTTCGTCTCGTGCCCCACGCGGTACTGCCGCACCCGGCCAAAGATCACAAGCTGCTGGAGCGCGTTGTGCGCGAAGCCTTCAACCAGCGCCGCAAAACCTTGCGCAATACCCTCAAGCAATTGCTCAGCAACGCCGAGATCGAAGCCGCTGGCGTTGATGGCAGCCTGCGTCCCGAGCAACTGGATCTGGCCGCATTCGTGCGCCTGGCCGACCAGCTCGCGATACAGGTCCCGGCAGCTCCCGCCGCCGACTGACCCGCGATGAACGCTATCGGGCAGCACACCACTCTGGTTTACTGCCCGATACTTGCCTAGACTGATTCCCCATCAGCTACGCCCCGCGTTCCGCTTCGTTAAGGCCCTCTTGCATGTCCGATTCCCGTTATCAGGTCGATGTCAGCGTCGTCACCCATTATCTGGCAGACCAATCGCAACCCGAACACGACCGTTTCGCCTTCGCCTACACCATCACCGTGCAGAACAACGGCGAGCTTGCGGCCAAGCTTCTGTCCCGGCACTGGGTGATTACCGATGGTGACGGCCATGTCGAACACGTGCGCGGTGAAGGCGTCGTCGGCCAGCAACCGTTGATCGATGCAGGCAAGAGCCACACGTATACCAGCGGCACGGTGATGACCACCAAGGTCGGCACCATGCAAGGCTCCTATCAGATGCTCGCCGACGACGGCAAACGTTTCGATGCGACCATCAAACCGTTTCGCCTCGCCGTACCCGGAGCCCTGCACTGATGACGACTTACGCCGTCGGTGACCTGCAAGGCTGCCTCGAACCGCTCAAGTGCCTGCTCAAGCAAGTTGCCTTCGACCCGGTGCTGGATCGGCTATGGCTGGTCGGCGATCTGGTCAACCGTGGTCCGCAGTCGCTGGAAACCCTGCGCTTTCTCCATGGCATGCGTGAATCGCTGGTCTGCGTGCTCGGCAATCACGACCTGCACCTGCTGGCCGCCGCGAAAAAGATCGAGCGCTTGAAGAAAAGCGACACCTTGCGCGAAATCATCGAGGCCCCCGACGGCCCGCAATTGATGGAATGGCTGCGCCAGCAGAAGCTGATGCATTACGACGAAACACGCGATGTTGCAATGGTCCATGCTGGCATCCCGCCGCAATGGTCGCTGCGCCGTGCGTTGAAGTGCGCCGCCGAAGTCGAGACCGCCCTGCGTGACGACAACGTGTTCCCCGCCTACCTTGACGGCATGTACGGCAACGAACCGGCGAGATGGGACAACGACCTCAAAGGCATTGATCGCCTGCGGGTGATCACTAATTATTTCACACGCATGCGCTTTTGCACCGCCGAGGGCAAGCTCGACCTCAAAAGCAAGGAAGGCCTCGACAGCGCCCCACCCGGCTACAGGCCGTGGTTTCAGCACAAGGAGCGCAAGACCAAAGGCCTGCGCATCATCTTCGGTCACTGGGCCGCGCTTGAGGGCAATATCCACGAGCCGGGCATTTCCGCGCTGGACACCGGATGCGTATGGGGCGGCAGCCTGACGCTGATGAACGTCGACAGCGGCGAACGCCTGTCATGCAAATGCGACGAGCACGGCGGGCTTGCACACACGGTTGCGCCACTTATCCCCGAATCTTCGCCAGTCGACGCGCCGCGTTAGACTGCACTTTCAGTTGAGCTACAGGAACCCGCCATGAGCGAATTCAAACGAATCCCCCCGGAACAGGCGCAGGCCCTGCGTGAACAAGGCGCCGTTGTGGTCGACGTGCGCGACCCGGCGACCTTTGCCGCGCTGCATATCAGCGGTTCGAAGCATCTCGACAACCATTCGCTGCACGCTTTCATTCAAGGCGCCGATCTTGATGCACCGACCGTCGTGGTCTGCTATCACGGCAACTCCAGTCAGGGCGCAGCCGCCTATCTGGTCAGCCAAGGTTTCTCCGATGTTTACAGCATGGACGGCGGCTTTGAGCTGTGGCGTACGACTTATCCGTCGGAAACCGCGCAAGGCACCGCCGAATAATTTTTTTGCGCAGCGCAGGCCCCGGCTGCCGTGGTCCTGCGCGCGGCAGACGAACGGTCTGCCACAACTAATTACGTATCTCGCCTTTACCTCTCGAATTCCCAACTATCCTTAAGCGCAGGCCATCCAAATCAGGGGAGAGCCGGTACACCGGCGCGCGGATCATCGGGAGTAGCTTTCGCGGTTTGTCGACCGTGGGAGAATTCTGGGGGGTAAACAGCAGCTGCCACAGCGACTGCTGCCAGCATCGACTGAGTGATCCGGCGTCGGCTCCACGTATCGAGCGAGGTGACGTCATGAGTATCTTTAGCCACTTCCAACAACGCTTCGAATCCACACGCCAGGAAGAACTCTCTCTGCAGGAGTACCTGGAGCTGTGCAAAAACGATCGCAGCGCTTACGTTTCCGCCGCCGAGCGTCTATTGATGGCGATCGGCGAACCGGAACTGCTCGACACTTCGACCAATTCGAGGCTGTCGCGCATCTTCTCCAACAAGGTGATCCGCCGCTATCCGGCCTTTGAAGACTTCCACGGGATGGAAGAATGCATCGACCAGATCGTCTCGTATTTCCGCCACGCCGCCCAAGGCCTGGAAGAGAAGAAACAGATTCTTTATCTGCTCGGCCCCGTCGGTGGCGGTAAATCGTCCTTGGCCGAGAAGCTGAAACAGCTGATGGAGAAGGTACCTTTCTACGCCATCAAAGGCTCGCCGGTCTTCGAATCACCTCTGGGTCTGTTCAACGCCACTGAAGATGGCGCGATCCTTGAGGAAGATTTCGGCATTCCACGACGCTACCTGAACACCATCATGTCGCCTTGGGCGACCAAACGCCTGGCCGAATTCGGCGGCGACATCAGTCAGTTCCGCGTGGTCAAGCTGTACCCGTCGATCCTCAATCAGATTGCGGTGGCCAAGACCGAACCCGGTGACGAGAACAACCAGGACATCTCGGCGCTGGTCGGCAAGGTCGATATCCGCAAACTCGAAGAATTCCCGCAGAACGACGCTGACGCCTACAGCTACTCCGGTGCGCTGTGCCGAGCCAACCAGGGCTTGATGGAATTCGTCGAAATGTTCAAGGCGCCGATCAAGGTGCTGCACCCATTGCTGACCGCTACTCAGGAGGGCAACTACAACAGTACCGAAGGCCTCGGCGCGATTCCCTTCACCGGCATCCTGCTGGCTCACTCCAACGAGTCGGAGTGGCACACCTTCCGCAACAACAAGAACAACGAGGCGTTCATCGACCGGATCTACATCGTCAAAGTGCCGTACTGCCTGCGCGTCAGCGATGAAGTGAAGATCTACGACAAACTCCTGTTCAACAGTTCCTTGTCCAAGGCGCACTGCGCACCGGACACCTTGAAAATGCTTGCGCAATTCACCGTGCTGTCGCGCCTCAAGGAGCCGGAAAACTCCAACATCTATTCGAAGATGCGCGTCTACGATGGTGAAAACCTCAAGGATACCGATCCGAAGGCCAAGTCGATTCAGGAGTATCGCGATTCGGCCGGTGTCGACGAAGGCATGAACGGCCTGTCGACCCGCTTCGCCTTCAAGATTCTCTCCAAGGTGTTCAACTTTGATCCGCATGAAATCGCCGCCAATCCGGTGCACCTGCTCTATGTGCTGGAGCAGCAGATCGAACAGGAACAGTTCCAGGCAGAAACCCGCGAACGCTACCTGCGCTATCTGAAGGAATACCTGGCGCCGCGCTACATCGAGTTCATCGGCAAGGAAATCCAGACCGCTTATCTGGAGTCCTACAGCGAATACGGCCAGAACATCTTCGACCGCTACGTGCTGTATGCGGATTTCTGGATTCAGGATCAGGAGTATCGCGACCCGGAAACCGGCGAGATTCTCAACCGCGTGGCGCTGAACGAAGAACTGGAGAAAATCGAGAAACCGGCCGGCATCAGCAATCCGAAGGATTTCCGCAACGAAATCGTCAACTTCGTCCTGCGCGCCCGGGCCAACAACAACGGCAAGAACCCGACCTGGCTAAGCTACGAAAAACTGCGGGTGGTCATCGAGAAGAAAATGTTCTCCAACACCGAAGACCTGCTGCCCGTCATCAGCTTCAACGCCAAGGCCAGCAAGGAGGATCAGCAGAAACACAACGACTTCGTTACGCGAATGGTTGAACGTGGCTACACCGATAAACAGGTACGCCTGCTGTCCGAATGGTACCTGCGGGTCCGCAAGTCGCAGTGAGGCAGCTGCAAGCTATAAGCCACAAGCTGCAAGAACAAAGCGCGTGAACCTGAAAACACGGGCATTCGCTTTTACTTGCAGCTTGCAGCTCAAAACTTGAAGCTCCCCGGAGGGGCCTTATGAGCTATGTGATCGACCGACGCCTCAATGGCAAGAACAAGAGCACGGTAAACCGCCAGCGTTTTCTGCGGCGTTACCGTGACCACATCAAGAAGGCTGTCGAAGAGGCAGTCAGTCGCCGCTCCATTACCGATATGGAGCACGGTGAACAGATCAGCATTCCCGGCCGCGATATCGACGAGCCGGTGCTTCATCATGGACGCGGCGGCAAGCAGACCGTGGTGCATCCCGGTAACAAAGAGTTCACGGCCGGTGAACATATCGCTCGTCCACCGGGAGGCGGCGGTGGACGCGGTCCGGGCAAGGCGGGGAATTCCGGCGAAGGCATGGACGAGTTCGTCTTCCAGATCACGCAGGAAGAGTTCCTCGAATTCATGTTCGAAGACCTTGAATTGCCGAATCTGGTCAAACGCAACCTGACCGGCACCGACACGTTCAAAACCGTACGCGCCGGGATCAGCAACGAAGGTAACCCTTCACGCATCAATATCATCCGCACCCTGCGCTCAGCACATGCACGTCGTATTGCCCTGTCCGGCAGCAGCCGCGCAAAGCTTCGTGAAGCCAAGGAAGAGCTGGCACGGCTCAAGCGCGAAGAACCGGACAACTTCGGCGATATCCAGGAACTCGAGGCTGAAATCGAGAAACTCAGCGCGCGCATTCACCGCGTGCCGTTCCTAGACACCTTCGACTTGAAATACAACCTGCTGGTCAAGCAACCCAACCCCAGCTCCAAAGCAGTGATGTTCTGCCTGATGGACGTTTCCGGTTCGATGACGCAGGCGACCAAGGACATCGCCAAGCGCTTTTTCATCCTGCTGTACCTGTTTCTCAAGCGTAACTACGACAAGATCGACGTGGTGTTCATCCGTCACCACACCAGCGCCCGGGAAGTGGACGAGGAGGAGTTTTTCTATTCTCGTGAGACCGGCGGCACCATTGTTTCCAGCGCCCTGAAGCTGATGCAGGAAATCATGGCCGAGCGCTATCCGAGCAACGAGTGGAACATCTACGCCGCTCAGGCCTCCGACGGCGACAACTGGAACGACGATTCGCCGATCTGCCGCGACATCCTGATCAACCAGATCATGCCGTTTGTGCAGTACTACACTTATGTGGAGATCACCCCGCGCGAACATCAGGCCCTGTGGTACGAATACGAACGCATCGCCGAAGCCTTCTCTGACACGTTTGCCCAGCAGCAACTGGTCTCGGCCGGAGATATCTATCCGGTCTTCCGTGAACTCTTCCAGCGCAGGTTAGTGACATGACCGCCAAAGAGCAGAAACGCCAACCGATTTCCACCGGCTCAGAATGGACATTCGAGCTGATCCAGACCTACGACCGTGAAATCGCCCGGATCGCGGCCCGCTATGCACTGGACACCTATCCCAACCAGATCGAAGTGATCACCGCCGAGCAGATGATGGACGCCTATGCCTCGGTGGGCATGCCGCTGGGCTATCACCACTGGTCCTACGGCAAACACTTCCTCAGCACAGAGAAATCCTACAGTCGCGGGCAGATGGGCCTGGCTTACGAGATCGTAATCAACTCCGATCCGTGCATCGCCTATCTGATGGAAGAAAACACCATCTGCATGCAGGCGCTGGTGGTGGCCCATGCCTGCTATGGCCACAACAGCTTCTTCAAGGGCAACTACCTGTTCCGCACCTGGACCGATGCCAGTTCGATCATCGATTACCTGGTGTTCGCCAAGCAGTACATCATGCAGTGCGAGGAACGCCACGGCATCGACGCCGTGGAAGACCTGCTCGATTCCTGCCATGCCTTGATGAATTACGGCGTCGACCGCTACAAGCGTCCGTATCCGATCTCCGCCGAAGAAGAGCGCCGGCGGCAAAAGGACCGTGAAGAGCACATGCAGAAGCAGATCAATGATCTGTGGCGCACCATTCCCAAAGGCGCGGACAAATACAGCGACAAGGACAACGCCCGCTTCCCGGCCGAACCGCAGGAAAACATCCTCTATTTCATCGAGAAACACGCGCCACTGCTGGAACCCTGGCAACGCGAAATCGTGCGCATCGTGCGCAAGATCGCCCAGTATTTCTATCCGCAGCGCCAGACTCAGGTCATGAACGAAGGCTGGGCAACATTCTGGCACTACACGTTGATGAATGATCTGTATGACGAAGGCCTGGTCACCGACGGCTTCATGATGGAATTCCTCACCTCGCACACCAGCGTGGTATTCCAACCGGGTTTCGACAGTCCGTACTACAGCGGCATCAACCCGTATGCGTTGGGTTTCGCCATGTACCGCGACATTCGGCGCATGTGCGAAGAGCCTACCGAAGAGGATCGCCGCTGGTTCCCGGACATCGCCGGTTCCGACTGGCTGTCGACCATCAAGTTCGCCATGAGCAGTTTCAAGGACGAGAGCTTCATCCTGCAGTACCTGTCGCCCAAGGTGATCCGCGATCTGAAGCTGTTCAGCATTCTCGATGACGACCAGAAAGACGACCTGCTGGTGCCGGCCATCCATGATGAGGGCGGCTACCGGATCATCCGGGAAACCCTGGCCGCGCAGTACAACCTCGGCAATCGTGAGCCGAACGTGCAGATCTACAGCATTGATCGGCGCGGCGATCGCTCGCTGACCCTGCGCCATCAGCAGCACGACCGCAAACCCTTGGGCGACTCCACCGAGGAAGTGCTCAAGCACCTGCACCGGCTCTGGGGCTTCGACATTCATCTGGAAACCCTGCAAGGCGACCAGATCATGAAAACCCATCACGTGCCGCCCCGCAGTGAACACAGCGAGGGCGATTACGGCCGGCTCGATCTGGCCGTGATTCATCTTTGATCCGGTTCTGGCCTCCGAAAGTCTGACGCAAGGGTTATCCTGTCGGACTGACGGAGGTTTTTTATGCAGGTTTACAAGGTTGGCGGCGCGGTACGTGATCGCCTGTTGGGGTTGCCGGTCACTGATGTCGACCGGGTCGTGGTCGGTGCGACCACTGAAGAAATGCTCGCCCAGGGATTCCGCCCGGTCGGCGCAGATTTCCCGGTGTTTCTGCACCCGAAAACCGGTGAGGAATATGCCCTCGCCCGCACCGAGCGCAAAAGCGGTCGCGGTTACGGCGGTTTCACTTTCTACGCAAGTCCCGAAGTCACGCTTGAAGAAGACCTGATTCGCCGCGACCTGACGATCAATGCCATGGCCGAGGACGATCAGCTCAACCTGACCGATCCGTACCATGGTCAGCGCGATCTCGAAGCACGAATCCTTCGCCATGTTTCCCCAGCGTTCGCCGAAGATCCCTTGCGAGTACTGCGCGTTGCCCGCTTTGCTGCACGCTACGCAGGATTGGGCTTCACGGTCGCCGACGAGACCATGGGTTTGATGCGCCAGCTCAGTGAGTCCGGCGAATTGCAGGCGCTGACCGCTGAGCGCAGCTGGAAAGAGATTTCCCGCGCACTGATGGAAGACCATCCACAGGTGTTCATCCAGGTCTTGCGCGACTGTGGCGCACTCAAGGAGCTAATGCCGGAAGTCGACGCCTTGTTCGGCGTGCCGCAGCCAGAGACCCATCACCCGGAAATCGACACAGGCCTGCACACCCTGAGCGTGTTGGAGCAATCAGCGCTGCTCAAGCAACCACTGACGGTGCGCTGGGCCTGCCTGCTGCACGACTTGGGCAAAGGCCTGACGCCGGAAGAAGAATGGCCCAGGCATATCGCCCATGAGCACAACGGACTGAAGCTGATCAAAGCGGTCAACGAGCGCTTTAAAGTCCCCAAAGACTGTCAGGAACTGGCGCTGCTGGTCGGGCAATACCACACCCATGGGCACCGGGCGCTGGAGCTGAAAGCCTCGACGCTGCTGGAGTTGCTGCAGAGTTTCGATATCTATCGCCGGCCGCAGCGATTCGAAGAGTTTATCGCCGCGTGCGAGATGGATGCCCGTGGCCGCAAGGGCCTGGAGCAGCGAAGTTATCCACAGGCGGACTATTTGCGCGGAGCGGCGAAAGCTGCACGAGAAGTGGCCGTGCAGCCGTTGCTGGAGCTGGGATTCAAGGGGCCTGAACTGGGCGAAGCGCTGAAGCGGGAACGACTGAAGGCGTTGAAAGCCTACAAAGAGGCGGCGACAGCCTGATAAAAAACTTCGCGAGCAGGCTCGCTCCCACAGGAGACCTCGATCCCATGTCGGAGCGAGCCTGCTCGCGAAAGCGAATTTGATATCACCGCAAATCCGAAGGCGTGAGCTGCTCCCCCCGCCATTCGAACGCAACCGGCGCCAACACCTGATCAATTTGCGCCTCAGCCCACAATGTCGCAAAGCTTTGGCCCACCCCCGGATGTACCCGATCCGGCGCAATCAACGACAGCGGCCACAGCACAAAGGCATTTTTCAGGATTTCCGCACGCGGCAGGATCAATCCATCGAAATTACCCACCAGATTGCCATACAGCAGTACGTCGATATCCAGCGGCAAGCCCTTGCGATCCGGTGCATAGCGACCGTTATCCGCCTCAATGAATTTCAAGCGGCGATCAAGCTCCATCAACGGCAGATCGGTGTAGGCCGAGACCACGAAATTGAAGAACGGCCCGCTCTTGATGCCCACCGGCTGGCTCTCGAACACCGCCGAACATCGGATATCCACCAGGAACGTGGCCAGCGCATCGAGACCTGCGCGCAAATGGGTTTCGCGCTCGATATTGCTACCGAGCCCGAGGTACACCTGAGTCAGCGACATCCGCGCTCGATCTCCACACCCACACCGCCCTTGGCGGCCGGAACGGCGCCCGGCTTGGTCAGTTTCAGTCGCACCCAGGTGATCTTGAATTCGGCCATCAGCACTTCAACCAGACGCTCGGCAAAGGTTTCGACCAACTGGAACTGCGCCTGCTCGGCGAAGGCCTGAATGCGCGTGGAAACACTGGCGTAATCGAGCGCCAGGGTCAGGTCGTCACCGGCGGCGGCCGGGCGATTGTCCCAGGCGAAGCTCAGATCAAGACGCAGGCACTGACGGATGCCGCGCTCCCAGTCGTAGGCACCGATCACGGTGTCGACTTCCAGGCCCTCGATAAACACTCTGTCCAAGCACTTCTCTCCGCTGCACGACAAGGGCGCAATGCGCCGTTAGAATCAGGGCGTCCTCGCCCGGAATAGTTAGCATGTTTTGGTTACTGGCGATTCTCGCCTACCTGCTCGGCTCGCTGTCCTTCGCCATTTTGCTCAGCCGCCTGACCGGAAATCCGGATCCGCGAATGAGTGGCTCGGGTAATGCCGGCGCCACCAACATGCTGCGCTTGGCCGGTCGCAAACTGGCGATCCTGACCCTGCTCGGTGATCTGTGCAAAGGCCTGCTGCCGGTGCTGATCGCCTCGAGCGCGGGCCTCTCACTGCAGGATCAGGCGTGGATTGGCGTGTGCGCCGTGATCGGTCACCTGTTCCCTTTATACTTTCGCTTCCGCGGCGGCAAAGGCGTTGCCACTGCCGCCGGCATGCTGCTCGGCCTGTATCCACCCGCCGCGCTCCTGGCGGTGTGCGCCTGGATGCTGACGTTCTACCTGACCCGCACCAGCTCGCTGGCGGCGCTGATTGCCACGCCACTGACCCTGCCGTTGCTGGCCTGGCAAGAGCCGGAAGCCTTGCTGCCAATGAGCGCGCTGACCTTGCTGATTGTCTGGCGCCATCGCGGCAATCTACGCGACCTGTTTGCCGGGCGCGAACGGCATTTCTGACTGCCGTTAATGAGCGTCGCTCATTACAGCGCCGACAACTGCTCCATTGGCCAGCGTGCCTGCACGGTGATTGCCAGACTTTCCTGCTGACCGGCCTTCAGGCGCTGGCAACCGGCAAACGCGATCATCGCGCCATTGTCGGTGCAGAACTCCGGGCGCGCATAGAACACATCGCCCTTCATATCGCCGAGCATCTTTTCCAGCGAAACCCGCAACGCCTTGTTGGCGCTGACGCCGCCGGCAATCACCAGCCGCTTCATGCCTGCCTGTTTCAGGGCGCGCTTGCACTTAATGGTCAAAGTCTCCACCACGGCCTGCTGGAACGCCAGCGCGATGTCGCAACGGGCTTGCTCGCCGTCGTCCCCGGCGCTGACGCATTGCTGCCAGGTGTTGAGGGCGAAGGTTTTCAAACCGCTGAAGCTGAAGTCCAGACCCGGGCGATCACACATCGGACGCGGAAAAGTGAAACGTCCTGCGACGCCCTTCTCGGCCAGCTTGGCGATTTCCGGCCCGCCGGGGTAATTGAGGCCCATCATTTTTGCGGTTTTGTCGAAGGCTTCACCGGCCGCATCGTCGAGCGTCTCGCCGAGCAGGCTGTACTGGCCAATGCCATCGACCTGAACCAGCTGTGTATGACCACCGGACACCAACAAAGCGACGAACGGGAATTGCGGCGGTTTCGGCTCCAGCATCGGAGCCAGCAAGTGGCCCTCCATATGGTGCACGCCAAGCGCCGGAATGCCCCAGGCAAACGCCAGCGCCTGCGCGCAGGACGCACCGACCAGCAGCGCGCCGACCAAGCCAGGACCTGCGGTGTAGGCGATTGCGTCGATCTCGGTCGGCACACAGTCGGCCTCGGCCAACACCTGACGGATCAAGGGCAGCATGCGTTTGACGTGGTCACGCGAGGCCAGCTCCGGCACCACACCGCCATAGACGCGGTGCAGGTCGATCTGACTGAACAGCGCGTCGGCCAGCAGACCGCGTTCACTGTCATACAATGCGACGCCGGTTTCGTCGCAGGAGGTTTCTAATCCCAGTACTAGCATGGGTTTGCGCCTTGTTTAGGCTGAATTCGAAGGCGCGCATAATAGTCGCCACGTGATGCTCCGACCAGCGGTTTTCGATCAGAGGCTTTGCATTCCGAGCGATGAGGGGTTAACATCCGCAACCCTTAAAAACCGACGTCTTCAAGTGCTCTTTTGCCGCGAGGATGTTGACCCCGGTAATGAATGAAGGTAGCTCTGGATGCCAGCCGTCAAAGTAAAAGAGAACGAACCCTTCGACGTAGCTCTGCGTCGTTTCAAGCGCTCCTGCGAAAAAGCCGGTGTACTGGCTGAAGTTCGTAGCCGCGAATTTTACGAGAAGCCAACTTCTGAGCGTAAGCGCAAAGCAGCAGCCGCTGTTAAGCGTCACGCCAAGAAAGTTCAGCGCGAACAGCGCCGCGCCGTTCGTCTGTACTAATCCACAGACGTTCGTAGCAAGCTTCTTGCCTAAGCCCGGCCCTCAGCCGGGCTAATGGCATTTGCGTAAAACGCTTGATGCTTCACCGTCGACGCCGCCGATGCGACCGAGACAAATCTGCTTCACCGCGTCAGGCCTGGCTCTTTTGCCAGCGGTGCACGTCTTTTCTGACGAGCCTTTCAAGGCTACTGACGAGCACACCCACTGATTCCTCTTACGACGATCAGCCCAAGGCACCTGCATGCGTGCCCGCTTTATTGAGCTATCCGAGGCCGACAACCGGCCGTCAGCGGATTCAGCGCAACACTTTCACATAGTCGAAGACTGATAGGTACTAACGTCAGTGGATTTTCGGCAGATACACTTCCCGACAGCGATCACGCAGACGACATCGGTCGAGCCGCACTTTTTGTGCGTTTCCAGCAATGGCCCGCGTCCGACAGCCTGTCGCAACGGATTTATTGCAGCGCAGACGACGAGAACGCCATGGCCGGGCTGATTCCCCAGAGCTTCATTGACGACCTGCTGAACCGCACCGACATTGTCGACGTGGTCAGCTCGCGCGTGCAATTGAAGAAGGCCGGCAAGAACTACACCGCCTGCTGCCCGTTTCACAAAGAGAAAACCCCGTCGTTCAGCGTCAGCCCCGACAAGCAGTTCTATTACTGTTTCGGCTGCGGCGCTGGCGGCAACGCCCTCGGCTTTCTCATGGATCACGACAACCTGGACTTCCCCCAGGCCGTCGAAGATCTGGCCAAAGCCGCCGGCATGGAAATCCCCCGCGAAGAAAGCGGCCGCGAGCGTAAGCCGCGTCAGCCGACCGATTCGCCGCTGTATCCACTGCTCACCGCCGCCGCTGATTTTTACCGGCAGGCACTCAAGAGTCATCCGTCGCGCAAGGCTGCGGTGGATTACCTCAAGGGCCGCGGCCTGACCGGCGAGATCGCTCGGGATTTCGGCCTCGGCTTTGCGCCGCCAGGCTGGGACAACCTGCTCAAGCATCTGAGCAGTGACACGCTGCAACAGAAGGCCATGATCGAAGCCGGCCTGCTGATCGAGAACGCCGAAACCGGCAAGCGCTATGATCGCTTCCGCGATCGCGTGATGTTTCCGATCCGCGACACCCGTGGACGGATCATCGCCTTCGGCGGCCGCGTACTGGGCGACGACAAGCCCAAGTACCTGAACTCACCGGAAACCCCGGTATTCCATAAAGGCCAGGAACTTTACGGCCTCTATGAAGCGCGCAAGAACAATCGCAACCTCGATGAAATCATCGTTGTCGAGGGTTACATGGACGTCATCGCCCTCGCCCAGCAAGGCTTGCGCAATGCCGTCGCCACGCTGGGTACTGCGACCAGCGAAGAACACCTCAAGCGCCTGTTTCGCGTCGTGCCGAACGTATTGTTCTGCTTCGACGGCGACCAGGCCGGCCGCAACGCCGCGTGGCGCGCACTGGAAGCGACCCTGCCGTGTCTGCAAGACGGTCGTCGCGCGCGGTTCCTGTTTTTGCCCGAAGGCGAAGACCCGGACACCCTGGTTCGCGCCGAAGGCACCGACGCATTCAAGGCGCGCATCAATCAGCACGCGCAGCCGCTGGCCGATTATTTTTTCCAGCAACTGACCGAAGAAGCCGACCCGCGCTCTCTTGAGGGCAAGGCGCACATGGCCACCCTCGCTGCACCATTGATCGACAAGGTGCCAGGAGCGAACCTGCGCATCCTCATGCGTCAGCGCCTGACCGAGATTACCGGCCTGAGCAGCGAGACCGTCAGCCAATTGGTTCAGAGTGCGCCGCAGGAAGCACCGCCTGCCTACGATCCGGGCTTCGATTACGACGCCATGCCGGACTACAGCGACTACCATCAGCCGCAGGCACAGGACATGTACGCGCCGCAGCAGGAATGGACGCCGAAGAAACCCGGCGCCGGCGGCAAGAAGTGGGACAAGAAACCGTGGGACAAGAACGGCAAGCGCGGTGGCGATCGCGAACAGCAGCGCCCGCGCACGCCGATTGGCGTCGAATCGCCAACCCTGACGGCATTGAGAACATTGCTCCATCATCCGCAACTGGCCAAGCGCGTCGAGGACGCCGGGCACATTGCCGATGAAAATCAGACCAACGCCCAGTTGCTTGTGGCGCTGCTCGAAGCCGTACAGAAGAATCCCAAGCTAAACTCATTTCAGTTGATCGCGCGATGGCACGGTACTGAACAGGGTCGCTTGCTCAAGGCGCTGGCAGAAAAGGAATGGCTGATTGACGGAGATAACCTTGAACAACAGTTTTTCGACACCATTACTAGCTTGTCCGCCCGCCAACGCGAGCGAAATCTCGAACAGTTACTCAGGAAAGCGCGGCAAAGCGAACTGAGCGTCGAAGAGAAAAATCAACTGCGCGACCTTTTAAGTCGCAATGTTTCCGCATCAAACCCGACCTCAACTGGCGCGTGAGGTCATAGCTCAGGTATAATCCTCGGCTTGTTTTTTGCCCGCCAAGACCTTCAGTGGATAGGGTGTTATGTCCGGAAAAGCGCAACAGCAGTCTCGTATTATTGAGTTGATCAAACTGGGTCGTGAGCAGAAGTATCTGACTTACGCCGAGGTCAACGACCACCTGCCTGAGGATATTTCAGATCCGGAGCAGGTGGAAGACATCATCCGCATGATTAACGACATGGGGATCCCCGTACACGAGAGTGCTCCGGATGCGGACGCCCTTATGTTGGCCGACGCCGATACCGACGAGGCCGCTGCGGAAGAAGCAGCCGCTGCGTTGGCGGCGGTGGAGACCGATATCGGTCGCACCACTGACCCGGTGCGCATGTACATGCGTGAAATGGGTACGGTCGAGCTTCTGACCCGTGAAGGCGAAATCGAAATCGCCAAGCGGATCGAAGAAGGCATTCGTGAAGTGATGAGCGCAATTGCGCACTTCCCTGGCACGGTTGACCACATTCTCTCCGAGTACACCCGCGTCACCACCGAAGGTGGTCGCCTGTCCGACGTCCTGAGCGGTTATATCGACCCGGACGACGGCATCGCGCCGCCTGCGGCAGAAGTGCCGCCGCCGGTCGATCCGAAAGCCGTCAAGGCCGACGACGATACCGATGACGATGATGCCGAATCTTCCGACGACGAAGAAGAAGCCGAAAGCGGTCCGGATCCGGTCATCGCTGCACAGCGCTTCGGCGCCGTCGCCGACCAGATGGAAATCACCCGCAAGGCCCTGAAAAAGCACGGTCGTCACAACAAGGCAGCGGTTGCCGAGTTGCTGGCTCTGGCCGAGCTGTTCATGCCGATCAAACTGGTGCCGAAGCAATTCGAAGCCCTGGTCGAGCGTGTACGCAGTGCTTTGGATCGTCTGCGTCAGCAAGAGCGCGCGATCATGCAGCTGTGCGTACGTGATGCACGTATGCCACGCGCCGATTTCCTGCGTCAGTTCCCGGGTAACGAAGTCGACGAAAGCTGGTCCGACGCCCTGGCTAAAGGCAAGAGCAAGTACGCCGAAGCCATCGGTCGCGTGCAGCCGGACATCATCCGTTGCCAGCAGAAGCTGATCGCACTGGAAACCGAGACCGGCCTGACCATCGCGGAAATCAAGGACATCAACCGTCGCATGTCGATCGGTGAGGCCAAGGCCCGCCGCGCGAAGAAAGAGATGGTTGAAGCCAACCTGCGTCTGGTGATCTCGATCGCCAAGAAGTACACCAACCGCGGCCTGCAATTCCTCGATCTGATCCAGGAAGGCAACATCGGTCTGATGAAGGCGGTGGACAAGTTCGAATACCGTCGTGGTTACAAGTTCTCGACTTATGCCACCTGGTGGATCCGTCAGGCGATCACTCGCTCGATCGCCGACCAGGCGCGCACCATCCGTATTCCGGTGCACATGATCGAGACGATCAACAAGCTCAACCGTATTTCCCGGCAGATGTTGCAGGAAATGGGTCGCGAACCGACTCCGGAAGAGCTGGGCGAACGCATGGAAATGCCTGAGGACAAGATCCGCAAGGTACTGAAGATCGCCAAAGAGCCGATCTCCATGGAAACCCCGATCGGTGATGACGAAGACTCCCATCTGGGCGACTTCATCGAAGACTCGACCATGCAGTCGCCCATCGATGTCGCCACGGTGGAAAGTCTGAAGGAAGCGACGCGCGAAGTGCTGTCCGGCCTCACTGCCCGTGAAGCCAAGGTACTGCGCATGCGTTTCGGTATCGACATGAACACCGACCATACGCTCGAAGAAGTTGGCAAACAGTTTGACGTAACGCGTGAGCGGATCCGTCAGATCGAAGCCAAGGCGCTGCGCAAGCTGCGCCACCCGACGCGAAGCGAGCATCTGCGCTCCTTCCTCGACGAGTGATACCAGAACCCCCGGCCCAGGCCGGGGGTTTTGTTTTATGGCAGATTAAATTCCCCGCTCCGCCCTCCCCGCCGCGTACCCCGTCTACACTCGAAACAATCATCCCCAAGCCGTGACGAGAGCGTTATGCCCAGACTGGCGCCCGTGCTTTTTCTGCTGTCATTGATGATCTGCACCGCCACGGCTGACGCGCTGACTCTCACCGATGAAGAACGCAGCTGGCTGGCGGCTCACCCTGACTTGCGCCTGGGTGTCGACGCGTCGTGGCCGCCTTTCGAATTTCGTGACGATCAGAACCGCTATCAGGGTCTGGCCGCTGACTATATCGACGTGATTCGCCAGCGCTTGGCGATCAAGCTGACGCCCATCGAACCAGCAAGCTGGACGGTGGTGCTGGAGCAGGTGAAAAAAGGCAAGATCGATTTGCTGCCAGGGATCATGTCCACGCCGGAGCGCCAGAATTACCTGGCATTTACCCGGCCGTACCTCGACTTCCCGATCGTCATCCTTGCCCATGTCGGCGGCGCCCAGCCGCGCAAACTCGACGACCTCTACGGTCTGAAAATCGCCGTGGTGGAAAACTACGCCCCCCACGAACTGCTGCGCACTCACCACCCCGATCTGAATCTGGTCGCCATGCCCAATGTCAGCTCGGCGCTGCAAGCTTTGGCGACCGATGAAGTGGACGCGGTGGTCGGCGATCTCGCTTCCAGCGTGTGGAGCCTGCGCCAGCTCAAGCTCGACGGCCTCTACGTCAGCGGCGAAACCCCATATCGCTATCAATTGGCGATGGCCGTGCCCCGCGACAACAAGGTGCTGGTCGGGATACTTGATAAAGTCCTCGCCGACATGACGCCGGCGGAAATCAGCAGCATCCAGGAACATTGGGTCGGTAATGTGCTCGACCACCGCACGTTCTGGTCGGACCTGCTGATGTACGGTCTGCCCGGTCTGTTGCTGCTGATGACGATCCTCGCCGTGGTGATTCGCATCAACCGCCGACTGAGTTCGGAAATCAGCCGGCGCATCGACCTCGAACAGGAATTGCGCAGTAGCGAATATCACTACCGTGGCCTGGTAGAGAGCTTGTCGGCCATCGCCTGGGAAGCGCGGATGAGCGACTTCACCTACAGCTATGTTTCGCCCCATGCTGAAGACCTGCTCGGGTATCCACAGTCTCACTGGCTGATTCCGGGTTTCTGGCACAACATCATTCATCCGGCCGACTTGACCCGCACGCAGAACTATTGCAGGGAAGCGCTACGCCAGGGCCGCGATCACATCGTCGATTATCGCGTGATCACCGCCGACGGCCGCTGCCTGTGGGTGCGCGACATTGTCAGCCTGATCGAGCATGGCCACGAACCGGTGATGCGCGGGTTGATGATCGATATCAGCGAAATCAAACGCACCGAAGAGGCGCTGCGCCTGTCCGAGCAGAAGTTCGCATCGGTGTTCGAGCAGTGCCCGGACATTCTGGTGATTGCACGCCTGTCCGACGGCTGCCTGCTGGAGGTCAACGAGGCCTTCGAGGAGCAGATCGGCCTCAGGGCCGAGGACGTGATCGGCCAGACCGCCACCAACCTCAATATCTGGGGCATTCCCGGCGTCGGGCCGGGCCTCTTGCAGCGTTTGCAGGCCGGCAGCATCCGTAATCTGGAAATGCCCTTTCGCCGCAACAACGGCCAATTGTTCACCGGGCTGATTTCCGCCGAACCCTTCGACCTCGATACCACGCCGGCGCTGGTAGTCGTGGTGCGCGACATCAGCCAGCTCAAGGAAACCCAACAGCAACTGCAAACCTCTGAAGAGAAGTTCGCCAAGGCTTTCCATGCGTCGCCCGACGGCCTGCTGCTGTCGCGCCAGAGCGACGGCCTGCTGCTGGAGGTCAACGAAGGTTTCAGCCGCATCACCGGTTTCAACAGCGCCATGTCAGTGGATCGTTCGACGCTGGATCTGGGTATCTGGGTCAACCTCAACGAACGCAAACAGATGCTCGACCTGCTGCAACGCGACGGTTTCGTCCGCGACTTCACATGCCACATCCGTCGCAGCGACGGGCAGATTCGCCTGTGCGAAGTGTCCAGTCGACCGCTGCCGATTGGCGACGAGGATTGCATGCTGACCATCGCCCGCGACATCACCGAACGCCATCTCATGCAGGAGAAACTGCAGCAGGCCGCGACCGTTTTCGAGAGCACCGCCGAGGGCGTATTGATCACCGATACTCAACAACACATCAGCGCCGTCAATCGTGCTTTCACCGAAATCACCGGTTACAGCGAAAGTGAAGCACTGGGCCACACGCCACGCTTGCTGGCGTCAGGGCTGCATGACAGCGCTTTCTACGCTGCGATGTGGCATCAATTGACCGACGAGGGACACTGGCAAGGCGAGATTTCCAACCGGCGCAAGAACGGCGAGCTGTACCCGAGCTGGCTGACCATCAGCGCGGTGCGCAATCGCGACAAGTTCATCACTCACTTCGTCGCGGTGTTCGCCGACATCTCCAGCCTCAAGCATGCCCAGGCCAAGCTCGATTACCAGGCTCACCACGATCCGCTCACCGGCCTGCCCAACCGCACCCTGTTCGAAAGCCGTCTGCAAATGGCCCTGACCAGCCAGCAGGAAAATGGCGGCCAGGGCGCGGTGCTGTTTCTCGATCTCGACCGCTTCAAACACATCAACGACAGCCTCGGCCACCCGGTCGGCGACCTGTTGCTCAAGGGCATCGCCGTGCGCTTGAAAGAACAACTGCGCGATATCGACACGGTCGCGCGATTGGGCGGTGATGAATTCATCATCCTGTTGCCAGGCTTGCAGCAAGCCAGCGACGCCGACAACATCGCGACGAAACTGCTCAACTGCTTCGGTGCGCCGTTCCAGGCCGGCGAACACGAGTTCTTTATCAGCGCCAGCATCGGCACCAGCCTCTATCCCCGCGACGGTTGCGACGTGGCCACGCTGGTGAAAAACGCCGACGCGGCGATGTACCGCTCCAAAGCCAAGGGGCGTAACCGCGTCGAAAGCTACACCCGCGACCTCACCGCCCAGGCCAGCGAGCGCATAGCGCTGGAGCACGAACTGCGCCGTGCCATCGAGCGTGATGAGCTGTTTCTTTATTACCAACCGAAAATCAGCCTGGTCGATCACAGTCTGGTCGGTGCAGAGGCGCTGATTCGCTGGCGTCACCCGACCTTCGGCGACGTGCCGCCCGAGCATTTCATTCCGCTCGCGGAAGAAAACGGCATGATCCTGCAGATCGGTGACTGGGTGCTGGAGACCGCTTGCCGGCAGATGTTCGAGTGGAACGAGATCTACCAACCGCTCGGTCCGCTTTCGGTAAACCTCGCCGGTGCGCAATTGCGTCAGCCCAACCTCTTGGTGCGCATCGAACAACTGCTCAAGGACAACCGCCTCAGGCCGGATTTACTGCAACTGGAAATTACCGAGAATTTCATCATGAGTCAGGCCGAAGAGGCGCTGGCAGTGCTACACCAACTCAAACACCTCGGTGTGCAACTGGCGATCGACGACTTCGGCACCGGCTACTCCTCGCTCAGCTACCTCAAACGCCTGCCGCTGGACATCCTCAAGATTGATCAATCCTTCGTCCGCGGACTGCCTGACGACCCCCACGACGCAGCGATCGTACGCGCCATCATCGCGCTCGGTCGCAGCATGCAATTCACCGTGATTGCCGAAGGCGTGGAAACACAGGCGCAACAACAATTCCTCGCCGCAGAAGGTTGTGAACAGATCCAGGGCTACATCGTCAGCCTGCCGCTGCCCCCGGAGGAATTCGCCGCGACGTTTCTGCATGTAACCGTATCGGATTTTTCGGATAGCACAGCCGCGAAACCGTCGCTATAATCCGCGGCCTACTGAGGGCCTATAGCTCAGTTGGTTAGAGCAGAGGACTCATAATCCTTTGGTCCACGGTTCAAGTCCGTGTGGGCCCACCAAATTGAAAAGCCGCGCTTGATGCGCGGCTTTTTTGTGGGCGAGTGGTTGGGTTTCGTCTTGCCGGGCGCAACGTTCTGGAACTGCGCAGGAAAATCCGTTTGAGAGAACGCAGAAAGCCCCAACGCGATTGTCCCTGTACCATCCTTAACCTGATTGTCCCATGCCACCGGAGTCCCCCTTGCCAGACACCCGCCAACCCATCCTCGACGAAATCGACCGCCAACTGATCGCCGCGCTGCAAATCAACGCCCGCGAAAGCGTGGCCATGCTCGCCCGTCAGCTAGGCATTGCTCGCACGACGGTGACGTCGCGTCTGGCCCGCCTGGAAAAAGCCAAGGTGATCACCGGTTACGGTGTGCGCCTCGGTCAGCGTGTGGTCGATGGTGGTTTGCAAGCCTACGTCGGAATCAAGGTGCAGCCGCGTTCCGGCAAGGACGTGCTGCGACGTTTGAGTGCGATGGCGCAGGTGCAGCAGCTGTGTGCGGTGAGTGGCGAGTTTGATTATGTGGCATGGTTGCGCACCGATTCGCCGGAGCAGTTGGATCAGTTGCTGGATCAGATTGGCAGCGTCGATGGGGTGGAGAAAACCACGACTTCGATCATTCTGAGCAGCAAGATTGATCGCGGGCAGCCGGTCTGAGCATGGGCCGGGCATTCTGGCTGAGCCGCTTCGCAAGCAGGCTCGCTCCCACTTTTTTGGTCGGTATGCAGCCCACAATCGTCAGTCTGCACAACAATCAGGCAAAACGACGACACATTGCGTCTTATTAACGCGCTCCACGCTCCCTAGAATGGCTGGCATCTTTTCCTATACTGACGCGAATCCTGCGTCGGGTCGCCAATAAGGTCAGCCATGAACAAGAACAATCGCCATCCTGCAGACGGAAAAAAACCAGTCACCATTTTCGGTCCGGACTTCCCGTTCGCGTTTGACGATTGGATCGAGCATCCCGCCGGTCTGGGGAGCATTCCCGAGCAGCACCATGGCGCTGAGGTGGCGATTGTCGGCGCGGGTATTGCCGGTCTGGTGGCTGCGTATGAACTGATGAAACTCGGTTTGAAGCCGGTGGTGTACGAGGCGTCGAAACTCGGCGGTCGTCTGCGCTCGCAAGCCTTCAACGGCACCGACGCCATCGTCGCCGAGCTTGGCGGCATGCGCTTTCCAGTGTCCTCCACCGCGTTCTATCACTACGTCGACAAGCTCGGCCTGGAAACCAAGCCCTTCCCCAACCCGCTGACCGGCGCGTCTGGCAGTACCGTGATCGATCTGGAAGGCGAAACCTACTACGCCGAAAGCCTGAAGGATCTTCCTGCATTGTTTCAGGAAGTGGCTGACGCCTGGGCGGATGCGCTGGAAGCAGGTTCGCAATTCTCCGACATCCAGCAAGCCATCCGTGATCGCGATGTGCCGCGCCTGAAAGAGTTGTGGAACAAGCTGGTGCCGCTGTGGGACGACCGGACTTTTTACGACTTCGTCGCCACCTCGAAAGCCTTCGCCAAATTGTCGTTCCAGCACCGTGAAGTATTCGGCCAGGTCGGTTTCGGCACCGGCGGCTGGGATTCAGACTTTCCCAATTCGATGCTGGAAATCTTCCGCGTGGTAATGACCAATTGCGACGATCACCAGCACCTGGTGGTCGGTGGCGTCGAGCAGGTGCCGCAGGGCATCTGGCGCCATGTGCCGGAGCGCTGCGTGCACTGGCCGGCCGGCACCAGCCTGAAATCCCTGCACCGTGGCGCGCCGCGTTCCGGTGTGAAGAAAATTGCTCACGCACCGCAAGGCCGTTTCGCCGTAACCGACAACAACGGTGACACCCGCGAATACGCCGCCGTCCTGACAACCTGCCAGAGCTGGCTGCTGACCACTCAGATCGAATGCGACGAAACCCTGTTCTCGCAGAAGATGTGGATGGCCCTAGACCGCACACGCTACATGCAGTCGTCGAAAACCTTCGTGATGGTCGACCGGCCGTTCTGGAAGGACAAGGATCCGCAAACCGGCCGCGATGTAATGAGCATGACCCTCACCGATCGCCTGACCCGTGGCACCTATCTGTTCGACAACGGCGACGACAAACCGGGGGTGATCTGCCTGTCGTACTCGTGGATGAGCGACGCGTTGAAAATGCTCCCGCATCCGGTGGAAAAACGCGTTGAACTCGCCTTGAACGCGCTGAAGAAGATCTACCCGAAAGTCGACATCGCCGCGCGGATCATCGGCGACCCGATCACCGTGTCGTGGGAAGCCGACCCGTACTTTCTCGGTGCCTTCAAGGGCGCCCTGCCCGGCCATTACCGCTACAACCAGCGCATGTATGCGCACTTCATGCAGGACGACATGCCGGCCGAGCAGCGCGGGATCTTCATCGCTGGCGACGATGTGTCATGGACACCCGCGTGGGTTGAAGGCGCGGTGCAGACCTCGCTCAACGCGGTGTGGGGCATCATGAAACATTTCGGAGGTTCGACACATAAAGAGAACCCTGGCCCGGGTGATGTGTTCAAAGACATCGGCCCTATCGCCCTGCCCGAGTAAGAGGATTCCCCGATGCGCGTAGCCGTTTACCAATGTCCACCGCTGCCACTGGACCCCGCCGCCAACCTGCAGCGCCTGCATCAGGTAGCGATGGAGGCCAAGGGCGCCGACCTGCTGGTGCTGCCGGAGATGTTCATGACCGGCTACAACATCGGCGCCGAAGCGGTGAGCACGCTGGCCGAGGTCTACAACGGTGAATGGGCGCAGCAGATCGGCCGGATTGCCAAGGCTGCGGGTCTGGCGATCGTTTACGGTTATCCGGAGCGCACCGCCGACGGGCAGATCTACAACGCCGTGCAACTGATCGACGGCCACGGCGAGCGCCTGTGCAACTATCGAAAGTCGCATCTGTTTGGCGATCTCGACCGGTCGATGTTCAGCCCCGGTGACTCCGACTTGCCGGTGGTTGAATTGAACGGCTGGAAGCTCGGCTTCCTGATCTGCTACGACCTGGAGTTTCCGGAAAACGCGCGGCGCCTGGCCTTGACCGGCGCCGAGCTGATTGTGGTGCCGACGGCCAACATGATTCCGTTCGATTTCGTTGCCGATGTCACCGTGCGTGCCCGCGCCTTCGAAAATCAGTGCTACGTGGCTTACGCCAATTACTGCGGCCATGAAGGCGATATTCAGTACTGTGGGCAAAGCAGCATTGCCGCGCCGGACGGCAGCCGCATCGCCCTGGCAGGTCTGGACGAAGCGTTGATCGTCGGTGAACTGGACCGCCAATTGATGAACGACTCACGCCAGGCCAATCGCTATCTCAGCGATCGCCGCCCGGAGCTTTACGGCGCGCTCAACCGCCGCTAATCCGCTAGCATGGGCACTTCACTGTTCTGGAAGTGCCCATGCCTGCGCCGACTCATCCCCGCCCCCACTCTGAAACCCTGGCCAACGGCCTGCGCGTGACCCTGCGCCACGTGCCCGGTCTCAAGCGCAGCGCTGCGGCGTTGCGCGTGGCGGCCGGCAGTCATGACGTGCCGCTGGCATGGCCGGGGCTGGCGCATTTTCTCGAGCACTTGCTGTTTCTCGGCACCGAGCGTTTTCCCACAGACGAAGGGCTGATGGCCTACGTGCAACGTCACGGCGGGCAGGTGAATGCCAGCACCCGCGAGCGCACCACGGACTTTTTCTTCGAGTTGCCTGTGTCGTCCTTCAGCGCGGGGCTCGAGCGTTTGTCAGACATGCTCGCCCGGCCACGTATGAATCTGGACGATCAACTGCGTGAACGAGAAGTGCTGCAGGCCGAATTCGTCGCCTGGTCGCAGGATCCGACAGCGCAGCAGCAGTTTGCCTTGTATGAAGGTTTGCCAACGGAGCATCCGTTGCGTGGGTTTCATGCGGGCAATCGGGACAGCTTGCAGGTCGAATCGCCTGGGTTTCAGTCGGCGCTGCAAGACTTCCATCAGCGCTTTTATCGAACCGGGCAAATGAGCCTGAGTCTGGTCGGGCCACAAAGTATCGATGAGCTTCGGGAGCTGGCGCAGCAATTCGCAGCGGTGTTGCCGGTTGGGGATAAAGTTGCCCAGGCCGCACCGCCACCGTTGGCAGTGAAAAGTTATCAACAGGTCGGCGCTCACACGAACCTGTTATTTGCTTTCGACGCGTTGCCCGAGTCATCCGCCGAGGCGATGGCTTTTCTCTGTCATTGGTTGAATAGCGCAAAACCTGGTGGATTGCTCGCATACCTGCATCAACAGAATCTGGCTGACAGCCTGAAAGCCACGCCGCTTTACCAGTTCGCCGGCCAAGCGCTGCTGCATCTTCAATTCCATGCCGACGGCGACCGCCTGGATACCATTCGCGAACGGCTGCTGGATTGGCTGAGCTTCTTCGCCCGTCAGGACTGGACGCCGTTGCGCGAGGAATACGCCGCCCTGCTTCAGCGCCAGCAGCAAGTCAGCGGCGCGTTGCAAGTGGCACGGCTCGATCTCGAGCAGCAAGCATTCGGCCTGTCGGAATCCAGCGCTGCCGCACTTGAGCACATCCTTCGCGAAATCGGCGTTGTGGATAACTTCGGCGATCATTGGCATCTGCCCGCCGCCAATCCTTTCTTGCGTGCCAGTGAACCGCTGGCCAACGCCGGGCTGATTCGCGGCCAGACCAGCGCCCACCGTGGCCTGCGCACCTTCGCCCAGGATCGCTCGCGCAGTCGTCGCGAGCGATCGCCGATGCAGTTCAGCCTGGCCCTGCCGGACAACAGCGATGAGGGCGCGATTTACCTGCGCTGGCAGGTCGAGACGGCGGCCGGCGCAGATCTGCTCTCCAGATTGCAGCGCAGTCTGCGCCAGACACGGCAGGATGCGTCCGAAGCCGGAGTGGACTTGTCTTTCAGCGCCGCAGGTAACCAATGCCTGCTGAAAATGACCGGATTACAGGAACCGATGCCCAGCGTCCTCGAGCATGCGCTGAAATGTCTGACGAGGATCGAGGTCGATTCGCCGCGCGACGCGGTGCAGATACCGTCGATGCCGATCCGCCAACTACTGGAAGCATTGCCGGAAAAATGCCTGTCCACGATCGAAACCAGCGATGACGCCAATCAGCTGTGGACAACTTCGCGCTGGGACGGCCTCGCTCTAGGCCTCAACCAACAAACCCAATCAGCCTTGGGCCTGGCGCTGAGCCGCATTCCCGGCACACCGGACAATCAGCTACCGGTCATGCCAACCACACAAGGCCAGTACCACTGGAGCCAGATCAACACGGCCTCCAGCGAACACGTCTTGCTGCTGGTCTGCCCGACTGCCAGCCGCGACATCGCTGATGAAGCTGCATGGCGCCTTCTGGCTCAGGTGTGCCAGACGCCTTTTTACCAGCGCCTGCGCGTCGAATTGCAATTGGGGTACGCCGTGTTCAGCGCGCTGCGTCAATTGCACGGCAGGACCGCGATTGTCTTTGGCGTGCAATCGCCGACGACTTCGGCCGCCAAGTTGCTCGAACACATTCAAGAGTTCCTCAAAAACATCCCCGCGTTGATCGAAACAGTCGATGACGCAAGCCTCAAGCAGCAGCGCCAAAGCCTCGCCGATCAGTTCGACGATGCCACGCTGTCCACCAAGGATGCCGCCGAGCTGCTGTGGCAGGGCAAACTCGCTGGCCATTCGTCGGATTACCGTGAGCAGTTGGTCGCGGCGATCCAGCAGCTGAATCGACAGGCTTTGCTCGATGCTGCGCAACGCCTGATCAATGCCGAGGGCGGCTACCACTGCCTGGCCAATGAACCAATGCCGGGCACACCGTGGCAAGCGACAAACTGATCATTACCGAGGCTGCAAGGAGCTTTCTCAAAGATTCACGGGTCACGGCGTTGAAATTTTGAGTAACATAGCCGCCTAACTAATTGGAACATCACCGCGCTGCCGTGGACTATAACTATGGATAGCGCTATCCCAACCCTCAGAAGGAGACATCTCATGGCCTGGACCAAACCTGCTTACACCGACCTGCGTATCGGCTTCGAAGTCACCATGTACTTCGCCAGCCGCTGAGTTCTGCTTACGCAGATTCGCAGTGCAACGCCTCGGCTCGCCGAGGCGTTTTATTTTCCGCGTTGAAATGATGGAGCGTTCATGTTCGTCCAGATTCTGGGTTCGGCCGCCGGTGGCGGTTTTCCGCAGTGGAACTGCAACTGCGTCAACTGCGCAGGCTTTCGCGACGGCAGCCTGAACGCCAAGGCCCGTACCCAATCGTCCATCGCCATTTCCGATGACGGCGTTAACTGGGTGCTGTGCAATGCCTCGCCGGACATCCGCGCGCAACTGCAAAGCTTCGCCCCGATGCAACCAGGCCGCGCCCTGCGCGACACCGGCATCAGCGCGATCATCCTGATGGACAGCCAGATCGACCACACCACCGGCCTGCTCAGCCTGCGCGAAGGCTGCCCGCATCAGGTCTGGTGCACGGACATGGTTCACGAAGACCTGAGCACTGGTTTTCCCCTGTTCAAGATGCTCACTCACTGGAACGGCGGGCTGGACTGGAACCGTATCGAGCTCGACCAGAGCTTCACCGTAGCGGCCTGCCCGAACCTGCGTTTCACCCCGCTGCCATTGCGCAGCGCCGCGCCGCCGTATTCGCCGCACCGTTTCGATCCGCATCCGGGCGACAACATCGGTTTGATCGTTGAAGACCTCAACACCGGTGGCAAGCTGTTCTACGCGCCAGGGCTGGGCAAGATCGATGCGCCGCTGCTGGAAATCATGGCGGGCAGTGATTGTCTGCTGGTCGACGGCACGCTGTGGGATGACGATGAAATGCAGCGCCGTGGCGTCGGCACCCGCACCGGTCGCGAGATGGGCCACCTGGCACAGAACGGCCCCGGCGGTATGCTCGAAGTGCTGGAGCAGTTGCCCGAGCAGCGCAAGGTACTTATCCACATCAACAACACCAACCCGATCCTCGACGAGGATTCGCCGGAGCGCGCCGAGCTGGTGCGGCGTAATGTTGAAGTGGCGTTTGATGGCATGAGTATCGTGCTTTAAGCAATCGAGACCGCTGCGCGGTCTATCGCGAGCAGGCTCGCTCCCACATTGGAATGCGATCAACTGTGGGAGCGAGCCTGCTCGCGAAGAGGCCAGCACAGACACCAGAGATTTCCAGGGTTGTTCCCGGAGAAAAGACATGACCGACACCCCGCTGTCCCCCACCGAATTCGAAGCGGCCCTGCGCGCCAAAGGCGCCTATTACCACATCTACCACCCGTACCACGTGGCGATGTACGAAGGCCGCGCGACCCGCGAGCAGATTCAGGGCTGGGTCGCCAACCGCTTCTACTATCAGGTGAACATTCCCCTGAAAGACGCGGCGATCCTTGCCAATTGCCCGGATCGGGAAATCCGCCGCGAGTGGATTCAGCGCCTGCTCGATCACGACGGCGCACCCGGTGAAGATGGCGGCATCGAAGCCTGGCTGCGTCTGGGCCAGGCTGTCGGCCTCGATCCGGACCAATTGCGCTCTCAGGAGCTGGTGCTGCCCGGCGTGCGTTTCGCCGTCGATGCCTACGTCAACTTCGCCCGTCGCGCCAGTTGGCAGGAAGCCGCCAGCAGCTCGCTGACCGAATTGTTCGCGCCGCAGATCCACCAGTCGCGCCTCGACAGCTGGCCGCAGCATTACCCGTGGATCGACCCGGCCGGTTACGAATACTTCCGCACCCGTCTCGGTCAGGCGCGGCGTGACGTCGAGCATGGGCTGGCGATCACCCTTGAGCACTACAAGACCCGCGAAGGCCAGGAGCGCATGCTGGAAATTCTCCAGTTCAAACTGGACATTCTTTGGAGCATGCTCGATGCCATGAGCATGGCCTATGAACTGAACCGTCCGCCGTATCACAGCGTGACCGAACAACGGGTCTGGCATAAAGGAATCATCTTATGAGTTTCGACCGCAGCAAAGTGCCGAGCTGGCGCCCGGGCTATCGCTTCCAGTACGAACCGGCGCAAAAGGGCCATGTGTTGCTGTACCCGGAAGGCATGATCAAGCTCAACGAAACGGCCGCGCTGATTGGCGGCCTGATTGATGGCGAACGCGATGTCGCGGCAATCATTGCCGAACTCGACAAGCAGTTCCCCGGCGTGCCCGAGCTCGGTGACGACGTCGAGCAATTCATGGAGGTTGCCCGTGAGCAACACTGGCTCACCCTTGACTGATCTGCCGGCCAAACCGCAAGTCGGCCTGCCGCTGTGGCTGCTCGCCGAGCTGACCTACCGCTGCCCGCTGCAATGCCCGTACTGCTCCAATCCGCTGGATTTCGCCGAGCAGGGCAAAGAGCTGACCACCGAGCAATGGATCAAGGTGTTCCGCGAAGCGCGGGAGATGGGCGCGGCGCAATTGGGCTTTTCCGGCGGCGAACCGCTGGTGCGTCAGGACTTGGCCGAACTTATCCGTGAAGCGCGGCAGTTGGGTTTCTACACCAACCTGATCACCTCCGGCATTGGCCTGACCGAGCAGAAAATCAGCGACTTCAAAAAGGCCGGGCTTGATCACATCCAGATCAGTTTTCAGGCCAGCGACGAGCAAGTGAACAACCTGCTCGCGGGCTCGAAAAAGGCTTTTGCACAGAAGCTGGAAATGGCTCGCGCAGTCAAGGCCCACGGCTATCCGATGGTGCTGAACTTCGTAACCCATCGGCACAACATTGACAAGATCGACCGCATTATCGAACTGTGCATTGCGCTGGAGGCTGACTTCGTCGAACTCGCCACTTGCCAGTTCTACGGCTGGGCGCAGCTCAACCGTGTCGGTCTGTTGCCGACCAGGGAACAACTGGTGCGCGCCGAACGCATCACCAATGAATACCGGGCCAGGCTGGAAGCCGAAGGGCATCCGTGCAAGCTTATCTTTGTCACCCCGGACTACTACGAAGAACGCCCGAAAGCCTGCATGAACGGCTGGGGCAGCATCTTCCTGACCGTCACCCCGGACGGCACCGCCCTGCCCTGCCATGGTGCCCGCCAGATGCCGGTGCAGTTTCCCAACGTGCGCGATCACAGCATGCAACACATCTGGTACGACTCGTTCGGTTTCAACCGTTTTCGCGGTTACGACTGGATGCCCGAGCCGTGCCGCTCTTGCGACGAGAAAGAAAAAGATTTCGGCGGCTGCCGCTGCCAGGCGTTCATGCTCACCGGCGACGCCAGTAATGCCGACCCGGTGTGCAGCAAGTCCGAACATCATGGCGTGATTCTGCAGGCCCGCGAAGAAGCCGAGACCGCCACTCAAACCATCGAACAACTGGCCTTTCGCAATGAACGAAACTCACGCCTCATCGCCAAGGGCTGAGCCTTTCAGCGCCGCCCAGGCCGTCGCTGCCGGAACCGACTTCGCCGAACTGCAGCTCGGCGCCCATGGCGTGTTCTGGAATGAATATCGCCCCGAGGACGCCGCGTGCCGAATCTGGCATTGCCGCGATGGCGTAGCTAAACGTCTGACGCCGGAAGGCTTCAGCGTGCGTAGCCGCGTGTACGAATATGGCGGTGGTGCGTTTTGTCTGACGCCTGACGGGGTGGTTTTCGTCAATGAAGCGGATCAGCAGATGTATCGGCAGGCGCTGGATGGCGAGCCGGTCGCGCTGACGTCGACTGACTGCCGCTACGGCGATCTGCAATTCGCCGCTGGCCGGGTGTTGGCGGTCGAAGAGCAGCAGGATCGACATCGCCTGGTGGCGATTGATCTGGCGACCGGCACGCGCAAGGTGCTGGCCGAAGGTGCGGATTTCTATGCATCGCCAACGCTGAGCTCCGACGGCCGGCGGCTGGCATGGATCGAGTGGAGCCGACCGCATCAGCCGTGGACCTCGACGCGCTTGATGGTCGCGGAAGGTGATTTTTCTGCGCCTCGTTGTGTTGCCGGCGAGCAGATTGAGGAGTCGATCCAGCAGCCGCGTTTCCACGCCGACGGCCGGCTCTACTGCCTGACAGATCGTGGCGGCTACTGGCAGCCGTGGGTCGAAACGACCGATGGCTTGCACGCGCTACCGAGTGCAGAGGCCGATCACGCGCCTGCGCCCTGGCAACTGGGCGGCTGCACTTGGCTGCCTGTCGGTGATCAGTTTTTAGCCAGTTGGAGCGAGGATGGTTTCGGTCGCCTGGCCCTTGGAAGTGAAGATTTCAGCGGTGACTACAGCCGCTTCCGCCACTTGGCGATGGATCAACAGTTCATCTATTGCATTGCCGCAACGCCGGTGAGCCCGTCAGCAGTGATTGCCATTGATCGTGTCTCGCATGCCGTGAAAATCCTCGCTGGCGGCGTGGCTCCATTGCCCGCCGAACGCATCAGCCGTCCGCAGACCTTGCGTTATCCGAGCGGCTCCGGCGAGGCGCACGGTTTCTTTTACCCGGCCATGAGCGGTGAAGCGAAACCGCCGCTGGTGGTGTTCATCCACGGCGGCCCGACGTCGGCGTGCTATCCGATCCTCGATCCGCGCATCCAGTACTGGACGCAGCGCGGCTTTGCCGTCGCCGACCTCAACTATCGCGGCAGCAGTGGCTATGGTCGCGAATATCGGCAAGCGCTGCATCTGCGCTGGGGCGAGGTGGATGTCGAGGATGCCTGCGCGGTGGTGAGTTATCTCGCTGACCAAGGTCTGATCGATGGTGACCGCGCGTTCATTCGCGGTGGCAGTGCAGGTGGTTACACCACATTGTGCGCACTGGCGTTCAGGCAGGTTTTCCGCGCAGGCGCCAGCCTCTATGGCGTCAGCGATCCGGTGGCTTTGGCACGGGCCACGCACAAGTTCGAGGGCGATTATCTGGACTGGCTGATCGGCGATCCCGAGCGAGATGCCGAACGCTATGCCGCCCGCACGCCATTGCTGCACGCAGACAATATTCGCGTGCCGGTGATTTTCTTCCAGGGTGAACTGGACGCGGTGGTCGTGCCTCAACAGACCCGCGACATGGTCGCGGCGCTGGAGCACAACGGCATCCCGGTCGAAGCGCATTACTACCCTGACGAACGCCACGGCTTTCGTCGCGCGGCTAACCAGGCGCATGCACTCGAGCAGGAGTGGACGTTTTATCGGCGGGTGATGGGGCTGGTTGACTGAAAACCGTGTCGCCCCGTTAGCGAGCAGGCTCGCTCCCACAAAGGACTTGTGGCCACAGATCCAATGTGGGAGCGAGCCTGCTCGCGAAAGCTATCCAATAGACGCTACCGGACTCAACGCTTGGCGATGATATACACCGCGTGCACGATCCCCGGAATGTAGCCGCACAACGTCAGCAGAATGTTCAACCAGAACGCCCCGCCAAACCCGACCTGCAGAAACACGCCCAGTGGCGGCAACAGAATAGCGATGATGATACGAATGAAATCCATGGGGCAGCTCCTGAATGGGGGTTGGCTCACTTGAGCCATACAAGCTAATCGACCTGCGCCGTTCGTCAGGGTTCAGTGCAATAGCTGCGTCAGGCTCAAGCGAGAATTTTCAACCCGTGTTTTTGTACGATGCTCAGTAGTTTGAGCGCCATACCGCTGGGATGTTTGTCACCCGATTCCCATTGTTTGACCGTGGATGCACTGGTGTTGAGATAGCGTGCAAACACCGGCTGGCTGACCTTGTTACGCTCGCGTAGCGCCTTGATCTCCTCAGCCGGGATCGCCAAGGGAACCGATGCCAGACAGGAGTCATCGAATTCTCGCATCGTTGCTTTGTTGATTGCTCCGACAGCAAGCAACGCCCCGGCTGATTCGTGTATCGATTCAAAGACTTCACTTTTGAATTTCTTACTCATGACATATCTCCACAAACTCCTTCATCGCCAACAAGTCGCTGATCTGCGCTTCGGTCAGTTGCGCATAAACCTTTGCCAATTTACGTAAATCCTTCAATTCTGTTGGCGTGATATTGCTTTGATCCTGCTTGGCGAAAAGCACTTGGTAGATCCAGTAATGTCCACCTTTTGCCAAAACAATCGAACGGTGGCGGTTCGCCTTCAAGCGCTTCTTCCACACGCCTCCGCCAAGATCGTCCGCCTGTCCCTGAAGCATCTGGTGAAACGCCTCCTGCAACTCTTCATCTGTGATCCACGCCCTGCTGGCCTGAAGGGCGAAGCGCCTGGTCTTGAACAGCCTCAATGGCATAGGTATCCCTTCCAAAAACATACCACCTAGTGGTACAGATCGCAAAACGGCTTTTTCGGTGATACCGATCAGCCCGTAGCCGCATCCCTTGCTGGTATTCTCTAAAAGACCATCCGCGGTACGATTCCTCAAGCTCTAAATCCCGTCTGTAAAACCCGGCCACAAAAAAATGCCCCACGCCAAAAGAATCAGGCGTGGGGCGTGCGTTATACCGCGAGACGGTTCGGGTAATCGGTTGGGGCACCTCAGCTCAGACGGCAATGCCCTTGCGGCATTGCAATTGGGCGGTGCGCACTCGCGAGAAGGCGCGGCCCAGGCGCAGGAGCATTTCGTCGATGTTCGCTTTGCTGACAGTGAGGGCGGGGGTGAAGCGCAGGCAGTCAGGCTGCGCGGCGTTCAATATCAGGCCTTCGTGCAGTGCGGCATGGACGACGGCGTCGGCGCATTCGTTGGACAGCGTCAGCCCATGGAACAGGCCTTGGCCGCGCAACTCGCCGTGGCCGTAGCGGTGGGCCAGTCGCGCCAGGCCTTCGCGCAGGTGCTGGCCGTTGTCGTTGACCTGCTGAAGGAAGCTGCGGTCATGGATGCTGTCGAGCACTACCAGACCGGCCGCCGTGATCAAGGCGTTGCCGTGATGGGTGCCGCTCAGCTCGCCAGTGGCGAAGCAGCAGGCCTTGCCTCGCGCCAGCAAGGCCGCCAGCGGCAAGCCGCCGCCGAGGCCTTTGCCGAGCACAACGATATCGGCGCGAATCCCGTAGGACTGTTCGGCAAGCAAGCTGCCGCAGCGGCCCATACCGGTCTGCACTTCGTCGAGAATCAGCAGAATGCCAAGGTCACGACACAGTCGCTCGACCCCTTTGAGGTAATGCTCGGTCGCGGGAATAACCCCGGCATCGCTCTGGATCGGCTCCAGCATGATTGCCACGGTCTGCGCATCAACCGCCGCATGCAGCGCCGGCAGGTCGTTGAATGGCACTCGATCAATCGTCGCCAGACTGCGGCCATGACAACCCTGCTCAGCCATGATGATCCGCGAGGCGCCGCTGCGATGCAGTTGCCCCCATTTGCCCGCCAGTTTGATCGCCGCCTCACAAGCCTCGCTGCCACTGTTGAGCAGGTACGCCTGATCGCTGGACGTGCTGGCGCACAGACGTTCGGCGAGGCTGAGCATGCCGCGACTATGCAGATTGCAGCCGGGATTGATCAGCGCCTGGGCCTGATTGGCGATGGCTTTGACCAGCGCCGTGGGGCTGTGGCCAAGGCTGTTGGCGCCGCAGGCCTGGGAAAAGTCGAGGTAGGCGCGATCGTTGCTGTCCCACAGCCAGGAACCCTGGCCGCGAACGAACACTTGATGCGGCCGCTCGACACTGGGCATCAGGCGTTGGGCATTGAGATGGTCGGTCATAGCGGATGGCCCCGCCTCGAAGCAGAGGTCATCCAGACTCGGCGTCTGGCGCCGCAAACTGAACAGATTCATGCAGAAAAACCTCGCTTGAGGTTTTTTGAACTGCCTATGTAATCACGAACGAAGCAAATGGAATTCGTCACGCTTTCTGGCCCTGCAAGCCTTGTGAATGCGGTTAGACTAGGCGCGCAAACGGGTTCAGGCCATTTCGATTTCCCAGCCATTTCGATAAGCGCGACTTATGGATTTCAAACAACTGCGTTATTTCGTCGCGGTCTACGAAGAAGGCCATGTCGGCCGTGCGGCTGAGCGCCTCTCGATCTCGCAACCAGCGCTGTCGCAACAGATCCGTCAGCTGGAGCAGAATCTCGACGTCACCGTGTTCGAACGCAGCAGTAAACGCCTGCTGCCGACCCTCGCTGCGCACACGCTGTACAACCACGCGTTGCCGCTGCTCGATGGCTTGCAGCGGGCGCGCGAGGCGTTGGGTAATTTCAAGGGGCAGGCGTTGCGCACCCTGGCGATCGGTGTGCTGCAAACGGTGCACACCAGCCTTGTGCCGCAAATGCTCGAGCGTGTGCGCAAGGCGCAGCCGCATCTGGTGGTGCAGATCTATGAACTTACGGGGCTGGAAATCGAACGGCGTCTGCTCAATGGTTCGCTGGACATCGGCATCAGCTATCTGCCGCCGCGCCAACCCGGTCTGCACGGGGTATTGCTGTATGAAGACGAACTGACGCTGGTGATCCCGGCAGACCATCCCTTGCGCGAGTTCAAGAAAGTCTCGATGCGCCAGGCTGCTGAACTGCCAATGCTGCTGCTCGGCGAAGAGTTCCAGATTCGGCAGATCTGGCAGGCACAACTGACCAGCCTCGGTCGACGCCCGCAGGTGCAGGCCGAGCTGAACAATATGTTGGGAATTCTCGACAGCCTGCCGCATACCAAGCTGGCGACGGTACTGCCGGGACGTTCGCAAAAGGAATACGACGATGAAGATCTGCTGTGGAAACCGCTGAGCGAGCCACGGGTGCCGTTGCAAGTTGGCCTGGTGTGCCGTGATGTGCAACGCCAGCAGGCCTCGTTGGTATTGCTGCGGACATTGCTTGAAGAGGTGATCGATCGCGAAATGAAGCCGGCTCTCGATCCGCTTGCCTGAAACTTTTCTTCAGGCAAAAGAAAACCCCGCCGAAGCGGGGCTTTGCAGACTGTTTCCCTGACATCCATTTCACTCCGCCACCCTGGCAGAATCCTACGTGTCCGTGTTGTTTACTTTGCGCTTCCTGCGCGACGTCCATGAAATGTAGAGTAGCCGTGGATCCAATATACGGATATGGGAGAACAGCAGCACGTCACGTAAGCAAATGCTTACATGACGTCTACAGGATCAGAACTGTGCCGCATCCAGCAGGAACAGCGACTCGCTACCGGCCTTGACCGACGCGCTCAACGAGTGGATACGCGGCAGCAAACGGGCGAAATAGAAGCGTGCGGTGCCCAGCTTGCTCGCATAGAAATCATCTTGCGCTTCCTTGCCCAGCGCGGCTTTGGCCATCAACGCCCACATGTAGGCGTAAGCGGTGTATCCGAACGCTTGCAAATATTCGACCGAGGCCGCGCCGATTTCGTTCGGATTGTTTTTCGCCCGATCCAGCAGCCACGCGGTCAGCTCGTCGAGGGTGTCGACGGCATCGTTCAACGGCTTGGTGAACTCGCCCAGATCGGCGCTGGCGGTTGCGGTGAAATGGCGAATCTCGTCAGCGAACAGCTGGTAGAACGCGCCGCCACTGCCAACGATCTTGCGCCCGACCAGGTCCAGCGCCTGAATGCCGTTGGTGCCTTCGTAGATCTGGGTGATGCGCACGTCACGCACCAGTTGCTCCTGGCCCCACTCGCGGATGTAGCCGTGGCCGCCGAAAATCTGCTGGCCGTGGACGGTGGTTTCAAGACCCAGGTCGGTCAGGAAAGCTTTCGCTACCGGCGTCAGCAGCGCCACCAGATCTTCTGCGCGCTTGCGGGTGGTCGCATCTTCGCTGAACTTGGCGGTGTCCAGTTGCATCGCCACGTACGTGGAGAACGCACGGCCGCCTTCGTTCGAGGCTTTCATGGTCAGCAGCATGCGTCGCACGTCCGGGTGGACGATGATCGGGTCAGCGACTTTGTCCTTGTTCTGCGCGCCGGTCGGCGAACGGCTCTGCAGACGATCGCGCGCATATTCAACAGCGTTCTGATAAGAGCGCTCGCCTGTAGCCAGGCCTTGAATACCAACGCCCAGGCGCTCGTAGTTCATCATGGTGAACATCGCGGCCAGGCCTTTGTTCGGCTCGCCGACCAGATAGCCGACGGCTTCGTCGAAGTTCATCACGCAGGTCGCCGAGGCCTGGATGCCCATCTTGTGCTCGATGGACCCGCAGTTGGCCGGGTTACGCGCACCTAGGCTGCCGTCGGCATTGACCATGAACTTCGGCACCAGGAACAGCGAAATGCCTTTCGGACCGGCCGGGGCATCAGGCAGCTTGGCCAGTACCAGATGAATGATGTTCTCGGTGAGGTCGTGCTCGCCGCCAGTGATGAAGATCTTGGTGCCGCTGACCTTGTAGGAACCGTCGGCCTGAGGTTCGGCTTTGGTGCGAATGATCCCCAGGTCGGTGCCGGCGTGCGGCTCGGTCAGGCACATGGAACCGGCCCAGATGCCGGCGTACATGTTCGGCAGGTACGCAGCTTTCAGTTCTTCACTGGCGTGGGCATTGATCGACAGGCAGGCGCCGGCGGTCAGCATCGGATACAGACCGAACGCCAGGCTGGCGGAGTTGACCATTTCCTCGACCTGCGCCGACACGGCTTTGGGCATGCCCATGCCGCCGTAGGCCGGATCACCGCCGACGCCGACCCAGCCGCCTTCGGCATAAGTCTGATAGGCCTGTGGGAAACCGGCCGGGGTGGTGACGGCACCGTCCGCCCAACGGCAACCTTCCTCGTCAGCGGCACGGCTCAGCGGCGCGATGCTTTTGCTGGTGACCTTGCCGGCCTCTTCGAGAATCGCTTCAACGGTTTCGGCGTCGACGGTCTCGGCCAGCGCTGGCAGCTCGGCCCAGAGTTTGGCGACTTCGAACACTTCATTGAGGACGAAGCGCATATCGCGCAGCGGCGCTTTGTAGTCAGCCATGGCAAACCTCGCAAGATCTAAACAGGTGGTTCGTGGAATGATGTTTTCTGAGCCCGAGTGTACCTCAACAACTTTTGCGACACATAGGGTCAACCGGTGACTGATTTGTTATTTTTAGTCACCAGAAAAAAATCGCCGCGATCTTTCGATCTGCCCTACAAAGCAAACGCCTCCGCCGGCAAATTCATCAAACAATCACTGCCCGCCTCGATCGCTGCCTGATGCGCAGCCGTACGCGGCAACAAACGCTTGAAGTAGAACTCGCACGTCGCCAGTTTGCCCTTGAGGAAATCAGCCTCGCCCTCGCCCGCCTCCAGCTGTGCCTGCGCAACCAACGCCATGCGCAGCCACAGGTAGCCCAGGATGATGTAGCCGCTGTACATCAGGTAATCCACCGATGCGGCGCCGACTTCGTCCGGGTTCTTCATGGCCGCCATGCCGACCTTCATGGTCAGGTCGCCCCACTGTTGGTTGAGCCCGTTGAGTTGCGCGACGAAGCGGCCCAATTGCGCATGGTCGGCGTTCGCTGCGCAGAACTTGTGGACGATTTTGGTAAAACCGCGCAATAGCTTGCCCTGACTGCCCAGCACCTTGCGCCCGAGCAGGTCCAGCGCTTGAATGCCGTTGGTGCCCTCATAGATCGGCGCAATCCGGCAATCGCGCACCAGTTGCTCCATGCCCCACTCGCGAATGAAACCGTGGCCGCCAAACACCTGCATACCGTGGTTGGTCACTTCCAGCCCGGTGTCGGTCATGAACGCCTTGCAGATCGGCGTGAGGAACGCCAACAGGTCTTCGGCCTCCTGACGCGCGTCGGCGTCGCTGCTCAGGTGCGCGACATCGAGCATCTGCGCGGTGAAATAGGTCAGCGCGCGGTTGCCTTCGTTGAAGGCTTTCATGGTCAGCAACATGCGCCGCACATCGGGGTGGACGATGATCGGGTCAGCAGGTTTTTCCGGGGCCTTGGCGCCGGTCAGCGCGCGCATCTGCAGGCGGTCATTGGCGTACTTGATCGCACCCTGAAAACTCGCCTCGCCCAGACACAGCCCCTGCATGCCGGTGCCGAGCCGCGCGTGATTCATCATGGTGAACATGCAGTTGAGGCCTTTGTTCGGCTCGCCGATCAGGTAACCGGTGGCGGCATCGAAGTTCAGCACGCAGGTGGCTGAAGCCTTGATGCCCATCTTGTGCTCGATCGAGCCACAGGAAACGCCATTGCGCTCTCCCGCTTCGCCTGCTGCATCGGGCAGGAACTTGGGCACGATAAACAGGGAAATGCCCTTGGTTCCGGCCGGTGCGTCCGGCAGCTTGGCCAGGACCAGATGGATGATGTTGTCGCTCAGGTCATGCTCGCCGGCGGAAATGAAAATCTTGCTGCCGGTGATCGCGTAGCTGCCGTCGGCCCGGGGCACCGCGCGAGTCTTGATGATGCCCAGATCGGTGCCGCAGTGGGCTTCGGTCAGGCACATGGTGCCGGTCCACTGGCCAGCGGTGAGTTTGCTCAGGTAGGTGTCTTTCTGCTCGGCGGTACCGTGGGCGTGGATCGCCGACATCGCGCCGTGGGTCAGGCCGGGGTACATGCCCCAGGACGTGTTGCTGGAGCCGACCATCTCGCTGATCACCAGTCCCAGCGAACTCGGCAACCCTTGGCCACCGTAAGCCGGATCAGCCGCCAAACCGTGCCAGCCGCCCTCGACATATTGTGCGAAGGCCTGCTTGAAGCCTGTAGGCGTTGTCACCACGCCGTTGTCGAAATGGCAGCCCTCTTCATCGCCGCTGCGATTGAGCGGGGCCAGCACGTTCTCGCAAAACTTCGCGCCTTCTTCGAGGATCGCGCTGATCATGTCCGGGCTGGCGTCATGCGCGCCGAGACTGGCGTAACTGGAGTGGAAGTCGAAGACGTGATCGATCAGAAAGCGCATGTCGCGCAGGGGAGCTTTGTAGTCGGGCATGGTGGCTTCTCCGTCAGCAGATTCCTCCAACCTACTGCTGGCCACCACGCGCGGCAATCATCGTGCAGGCGCTGAATGCGCCGTCATCACTCAACCCGCAGCAGCGTCCATGCGCACCGCGCCACGGCGGTTCTGCCCGAATGCCATGACGCAGTTACGCCCGGCGCCCTTGGCGCTGTACAACGCCTGGTCGGCGGACTTGAGCACTTCTTCAGGAGTGCGCTGCTCGACACGTTCGGCGACGCCGATACTTACCGTCACCGACACCGCCGAAGCCCCGGAACCGCTGCGGCGCTGGCGACCTTGCTGATCATCCTGCGGGCGGTTTTCCTGGTTGCGTAACTGAATGCTGTAAGACGCAATCGATTCACGGATCACTTCCAGGTGCGGCATGCACTCCTCAAGAGTCTTGCCTGCGAACACCAAGGCAAATTCCTCACCGCCGTAGCGATACGCCCTACCGCCACCGCTGATTTTCGACAGTTTGCTGGCGACCAGGCGCAGCACCTGATCACCGACATCGTGGCCGTGGGTGTCGTTGAATTTCTTGAAGTGATCGACGTCGCTCATCGCCAGGACATAGTTGCGCCCCAGTCGCTGCATGCGTTCGTTGAGCGCACGTCGTCCCGGCAGGCCGGTGAGCTCGTCGCGGAAGGCCATTTGATAGGCCTCATGCGCAACGGCGGCGGCGATCATCAGCATCACCTGGCTGCACATGATGTTCAGGGTGAACGGCAGAATGAAGGTCTTCGGCAGCATCCAGAACACACCGAGCAAGCCAACCAGTTGCGCCGCGTGCAACGGGCGCGGGTTGCGCCAGTATTGCCAGGCCAGAAGCAGGAAGGCCGAGATGAACACCGGATAGGACAACTGGATGAGACTCATCCATGCCCCGTGCAGCGCCGGCCAGCGGATCTCCGACAACCACAGCAGCAGCGCCTGTGGGTAACTTTGCTCCAGTCCCAGCGCCACGCTGCCAAATGCCAGCAGCACGGCAAAGCGCGCGACCATGTCCTGAAACAGATGGGTACGTTCCTGCCATGCGGCGAATAATCCGAACAACAACGGCAGCAGCAGGCAGACCAGATGAAACACCACCGCAGCGTCTTCGCGGACCTTGCCGTTGTCGCGGTAGAAATCTGTCTGGGTGTCCAGCAGAAAGTAGGCGATGTACACCGTGAGCATCAGAAACAGTTCGCGCTGACGTCGATACACCGCGCAATACGCGCCACCGAGGAGCAGAACCAATGTCGGCAGGACGTTGAACAGCGACGTGAAGAATACGCTGAGGTCTTTGACGTACGCAGCCGCCAGCCCCGCAAGCAATAACAGCAGTGATGGCAGGAAATGGCTGAAACGTACAGCGGAAGAACGCGGCAAGGGTAAGCTCCGACCCGTCATAGCAAAGAGATGGCATTGTGCCTGCAAAGTGCGGCCAAGCCCATACAATGTGATCCAGATCACACACGGTCTCTGTAACGGCCGGAAGCTCGACTATCTGAGCGATCCGCAAACAAAAAAACCGCTGCCCCCTAACGGGAGCAGCGGTTTTCGTCAGACTGCGTTAAGGCTTAGTAGCCCAGCGCGAAGTCTTCTTCTTTCATGTCCATCAGGTTGCCAGCACCCGACAGCATAGTGGCCACGTGGGTACGGGTACGCGGCAGGATGCGCTGGAAGTAGAAGCGCGCGGTTTGCAGCTTGGCGGTGTAGAACGCCTCGTCGCTGGTGCCGGCAGCCAGTTTTTCCGCAGCCAGACGCGCCATGTCCGCCCAGAAGTAGGCCAGGCAGGCATAACCGGAGTACATCAGGTAGTCCACGGAGGCCGCGCCGACTTCTTCGCGGTCTTTCATGGCGGCCATACCGACCTTCATGGTCAGCTCGCCCCATTCCTTGTTCAGTGCAGCCAGCGGCGCGACGAATTCCTGAACGGCTTCGTTGCCTTCGTTGGTCTGGCAGAACTTGTGGACGATCTTGGTGAAGCCTTTCAGAGCTTCGCCTTGAGTCATCAGCACTTTACGGCCGAGCAGGTCGAGGGCCTGGATGCCGGTGGTGCCTTCGTACAGCATCGAAATGCGGCTGTCGCGAACGTTCTGCTCCATGCCCCACTCGGCGATGAAGCCGTGGCCGCCGTAGATCTGCACGCCGTGGTTGGCGGCTTCGAAACCGACTTCGGTCATGAACGCTTTGGCGATCGGGGTCATGAACGCCAGCAGCGCGTCGGCCTTCTTCTTCTCTTCTTCATCGACGCCGTATTTGACGATGTCGACTTGCTTGGCGGTGAAGTAGACCATCGCGCGGTTGCCTTCGGCGAACGCCTTCATGGTCAACAGCATGCGGCGCACGTCCGGGTGGACGATGATCGGGTCAGCGGCTTTGTCCGGCGCTTTCGGGCCAGTCAGCGAGCGCATTTGCAGGCGATCACGAGCGTATTTCAGACCGCCCTGGAAGCCGATTTCGGCGTGAGCCAGTCCTTGCAGTGCGGTACCGAGGCGAGCGGTGTTCATAAAGGTGAACATGCAGTTCAGACCCTTGTTCGCCGGGCCGATCAGGTAACCAGTGGCGCCGTCGAAGTTCATCACGCAGGTAGCGTTGCCGTGGATGCCCATCTTGTGTTCCAACGAACCGCAGCTCACTGCGTTGCGCGCGCCAATGGTGCCATCGGCGTTTGGCAGGAACTTTGGAACGATGAACAGCGAGATGCCTTTGGTGCCAGCCGGAGCATCCGGCAGACGCGCCAGTACGATGTGGACGATGTTATCGGCCATGTCGTGTTCGCCGGCCGAGATGAAGATCTTGGTGCCGGAAACTTTGTAGGAACCGTCGGCCTGAGGCTCGGCCTTGGTACGCAGCATGCCCAGGTCGGTGCCGCAGTGCGGTTCGGTCAGGCACATGGTGCCGGTCCACTCGCCGGAGACCAGTTTGGTCAGATAGGCTTCCTGCTGCTCAGGGGTGCCGTGCTCGGAGATGGTGTTCATCGCACCGTGCGACAGGCCTGGGTACATGCCCCACGACCAGTTGGCTTCGCCGACCATTTCGCTCACTGCCAGGCCCAGCGACTCAGGCAGACCTTGGCCGCCGTGCTCAACGTCGTGGGCCAGGCTTGGCCAGCCGCCTTCGACGAATTGCTTGTACGCCTCTTTGAAGCCAGTCGGGGTTTTCACGCCGGACTCGCTCCAGGTGCAACCTTCGATGTCGCCCACGCGGTTCAGCGGCGCCAGTACCTGCTCACAAAACTTGGCGCCTTCCTCGAGGATGGCGTCAACCATGTCCGGCGTGGCGTCTGCGCACGCTGGCAGGCTCTGATAGTGCGCTTCGTAGCCGAGCAGTTCGTCACGAACGAAGCGAATATCACGCAAGGGGGCCTTGTAGTCAGGCATAGCGATAAACCTCTGCTGATGTAACCGGGAATGAACGACCGTGTTGAGTTGTTGTGACGGTCAAACAGTTGTTTGAAACATACGTTTACGCCGAAATCTTGTCAAGCATCGTTCTTTTGCCGTTCGTCATCACGTTCTCCAAATGCCGGAAACTGGAAATCACCGCGACTTCACGTAAGCCACGGGCGTTGTAAAAAGATTAGTTGAGCAAGAAGGACTTAAACGAAAAACGCCGCGACAGGGCGCGGCGTTTCGGGATCTAGAACAAACTCATTCAGGCAAAGGTATCGATGATCGTCCCGAGCACTTCGTCGGACGCCTTGGCCACCTTCACACCCAGCTCTGCCTGGATCTTGCCCTGCGACAGCTCGACGATATTGCTCGCCAGATCCGATTCTTGGGCGCGATCCACGCCGCGCAGGCGATTGACCTGCACTTCGGACGACTGGCTGGTCACCGAACGTTCGATAGTGTTGTTGGCGATCTGGCTGGCGGCCTGATCGACGCGGTTCTGCCCGGACTGAATCGAGCTCAGTCCCGCATAGAAAGCTGTGTTGCCGGAGATTTCCATAGTCACTCTCATCCCTGCAAAGGATCAATGCTCGCCATTGAAGCAGACGCGCCAGCAAAACACCCGTCAAAAACACTAATGGCACAGTGCCTGTTCATAGCGAGAAACTTAATCGAGCAAATCCAATTGCAAATGCTCGGCCACCGCTTCGGCGCTCAACGCCTTGAGTTTCGGCACCCGCCCCAGGCACGGTGCGGGGATGCGCTCGGCCAGGGTCGCGAGGTTTTCCTCCAGCCGCGAAGTTTTCGGATCGATGATATTCGCCACCCACCCCGCCAATTGCAGACCATCGCGGGCAATCGCCTCGGCGGTCAGCAACGCATGACTGATGCACCCCAGCCTCACGCCCACCACCAGAATCACCGGCAGCTTCAGCGCAATCGCCAGGTCCGAGAGATTGTCCTGATCCGCCAACGGCACACGCCAGCCGCCCGCGCCTTCGATCAGGGTGAAATCGGCGTTCATCGCCAGAATCCCGCGCATCGGCGCCAGCAGCGATTGCACCGTCAGCGCCACTCCCGCTTCGCGCGCCGCCAGATGCGGAGCGATCGCTGGCTCGAACGCCACCGGGTTGACCTGTTGATAAGTCAGCGGCAACGAACATTCGGCCAGCAGCGCCAAGGCATCGGAATTACGCAAGCCTTTGGGCGTGACGTCGCACCCGGAAGCCACCGGTTTGCCCGCCGCCGTGCTCAAGCCAGCCGAACGCGCCGCATGGAGCAATCCGGCAGCAACCGTGGTCTTGCCGACATCGGTGTCGGTACCGGTGATGAAATAGGCTGCGCTCATAGAGGTTTCTCCAACACGGCGTACACCACCTGATACGTTGCCGGCAGCCCCGACACCTGACGGAACCGCTCATACGCGTCGATCAGCCCGAGAATCCGCGCCCGTCCGGTCAAACCGCCCGGCCGGCCGGGATTCAGATTGTGTGCACCCAGCGCCTTCAGCTCATGAGTAAGGCTGCGCACATCCGGGTAATGCAACACGTGCGGCTGATTCTCCAGCGCCAAAATGCGCATGCCACTGCCGGCACATAACTGTTCATAGCGGGCGAACTCGCGGAAGCGATTGACGTGCACCAACCCGTCGACCTGCTGCCAACTCTCACGCAACTCGAACAGCGTTCCTGTACATAGACTAGCAAAGGCAAAAATCCCGCCCGGTTTCAGCACGCGCAAGGCTTCGCCGAGCACCGCCTCGAAGTCGGCGCACCACTGCACCGCGAGACTGGAGAAAATCAGATCGACGCTCGCATCCTGCAACGGCAGCCGTTCGGCATCGCCAGCAATGAAATGCTCTGCGCCACCCAATGGCCGTGCGTGATTGAGCATGCCCTCGGCGATGTCCAGCGCGACACCGCTGCCCTGGGTGAAACGCGAGGCCAGCGCTCGGGTGAAGTAGCCGGTGCCGCAACCGAGATCAAGCCACCGCGACGGCATGAAACTCCCAGGCAAACGCTCAAGCAGCTGCGTGCCGACGTCACGCTGAAACTCGGCGACGCTGTCGTAACTGGCCGCAGCACGGGAAAAAGACGCCGCCACCTGACGCTTGTCGGGCAAGCCTCCAGGCAGCACAAGGGACAGGTCAGTCATCAGCGCACTCATGAAGAAAAGCCTGGATCGCGCCCGCGACTCCGTGCGGGTCTTCCAGCAGAAAAGCATGGCTGGCCTGTTCGATCAGACCAATTTCGATATCCGGCAACAGCGCGAACAATGCACCGGCCGCTTCCGCCGGGACCAGCGCATCCTGTCCGCCGAACAGATGCAACTGCGGGCCGCGAAACCCCTGCAACGCCTGGCGCGTATCCAGTTGCGCGAGTAGCTCCAGACCTGCCATCAGCACGGCCGGCGCGGTTGCCGGCGCGCCACCGAGCAGCAAGCGCGACAAGCCGCGCGGGTCTGGTGAACCTTGCGCACATAGCAGAGCGAAGCGCTTGAGCGTGGTACGCGGATCGGCCTGGCAACCGGCAAGAAACGCATCGAAAGTTTCGCCAGGCATCGCGCTCGGCCACTGTTCATGGGCGACAAACGCAGGATTGCTCGCCAGCGTGAGCAGCCCGCAGCACGCCTCACCGCGTCGTGCCGCCAACTCAGACGCGAGCATGCCGCCCAGCGACCAGCCACCAAGCCAGACTTCCTGTGGAATGCGCGCATCGAGTTCGTCGAGCCAGTCTTCAAGGTCAGCGGAGTCCAGCTCCGGCAGGGGCTCGATCTCGACTTGCAGATGCTCGTCGAAGCCACGCAATGCTGCGGCCAGCGGTTCCAGCGGCGACACGCCAAGGCCCCAGCCGGGCAGCAGAATCAGACGATTACGCATGGCCTGGCTCCAATGACAATCGGGCGAAACAATCTGCCAATCCTTCCAGCAAGTGTTGCACTTGAGCTTCGCTGTGGGCGGCGGTCAGCGTGACGCGCAGTCGCGCGCTGCCGGCCGGCACGGTCGGAGGGCGAATCGCAGTGACCATCAGCCCGCGCTCGCGCAGCATCTGCGACAACCGCACGGCGCGCCCGGCATCGCCGATCATGATCGGCTGGATCGGCGTGAAGCTGTCCATCAGTTCCAGCCCGATCTGCTCGGCGCCGTGGCGGAACTGGCGAATCAGCGTCTGCAAGTGTTCACGGCGCCAGTGTTCGCTGCGCAACAGCTCGAGGCTTTTCAGCGTCGCGCAGGCCAGCGCCGGTGGTTGGCTGGTGGTGTAGATATACGGGCGGGCGAACTGGATCAGGCTTTCGATCAACTCTTCGCTGCCGGCGACAAAGGCCCCGGCGGTGCCGAAGGCTTTACCGAGAGTGCCGACCAGCACCGGCACATCGTCCTGGCTCAAGCCGAAATGCTCGACGATGCCGCCACCGTTGGCGCCCAACGGGCCGAAGCCGTGGGCATCGTCGACCATCAGCCACGCGCCTTTGGCCTTGGCCGCGCGGGCCAGCGCCGGCAGGTCGGCGATGTCACCGTCCATGCTGAATACGCCATCGGTCACCACCAGTGTGTTGCCAATGGCTTTCTCCAGGCGTTTGCCCAGGCTTTCGGCGTCGTTGTGCAGATAGCGATTGAAACGCGCGCCGGACAACAGGCCCGCGTCCAGCAACGAGGCATGATTGAGCCGGTCTTCGAGCACCGTATCGCCCTGCCCGACCAGCGCGGTGACCGCACCGAGGTTGGCCATGTAGCCGGTGGTGAACAGCAGTGCACGTGGGCGTCCGGTCAGTTCGGCGAGTGCTTCTTCCAGCGCGTGATGCGGGCTGCTGTGGCCGATCACCAGATGGGACGCGCCACCGCCGACACCCCAACGTTCAGCGCCGGCGCGCCAGGCTTCGATCACCTGCGGATGATTGGCCAGGCCCAGATAGTCGTTGTTGCAGAAAGCGAGCAGCGGCTGGCCGTCCACCACCACTTCCGGCCCTTGCGGCGATTCGAGCAGCGGGCGCTGCCGATAGAGGTTGTCGGCACGGCGGGCAGCAAGGCGTGCGGCGAGATCGAATGACATGCAGGCCTCGATTTTCAAATGACACAGATCCCCTGTGGGAGCGAGCCTGCTCGCGAATGGGCGTCACCTCCAACAGGGATGTTGGCGGCCAAACCGCTTTTGCGAGCAGGCCCGCTCCCACAGGGGTTTTGCATTCCTTCAGGGCAATCCGCGCGGTTTATTACACCGCAGCGTTGTAGAACTGCTCGCTACTCTTCTGCTCCACCAGTGCCTGCTCGATCGCAGCCTGATGAACCTCATCGGAATGCTCTTCGCGAGCTTCCGGCTGGATACCGAGGCGCGCGAACAATTGCATGTCCTTGTCCGCCTGCGGGTTGGCGGTGGTGAGCAATTTGTCGCCGTAGAAAATCGAGTTGGCGCCGGCGAAAAATGCCAGGGCCTGCATCTGCTCGTTCATCGCTTCGCGACCGGCGGACAGGCGCACGTGGGATTGCGGCATGAGGATGCGCGCCACGGCGAGCATGCGGATGAAGTCGAACGGGTCAATGTCTTCGGCGTTTTCCAGCGGCGTGCCGGCGACTTTCACCAGCATGTTGATTGGCACCGATTCCGGGTGCTCCGGCAGGTTGGCCAACTGGATCAGCAGATTGGCGCGATCGTCCAGCGATTCGCCCATGCCGAGAATGCCGCCGGAGCAGATTTTCATTCCCGACTCACGCACATAGGCCAGCGTCTGCAAGCGCTCGCTGTAAGTGCGGGTGGTGATGATGCTGCCGTAGAACTCCGGCGAAGTGTCGAGGTTGTGGTTGTAGTAATCGAGACCGGCCTTGGCCAGCGCTTCGGTCTGCTCCTGATCGAGACGGCCGAGGGTCATGCAGGTTTCCAGGCCGAGGGCTTTCACCCCTTCAACCATCTTCAACACATACGGCATGTCTTTGGCCGACGGATGTTTCCACGCCGCGCCCATGCAGAATCGCGTCGAACCGATGGCTTTGGCGCGGGCCGCTTCTTCGAGGACCTTCTGCACTTCCATCAGTTTTTCTTTTTCCAGACCGGTGTTGTAGTGCCCGGACTGCGGGCAGTACTTGCAGTCTTCCGGGCAGGCGCCGGTCTTGATCGACAGCAGTGTCGAGACCTGCACGCGGTTGGCGTTGAAATGTGCGCGGTGCACCGTTTGCGCCTGGAACAGCAAGTCGTTGAATGGCTGTACGAAGAGTGCTTTGACTTCGGCCAGAGACCAATCGTGACGCAGGGTGGCAGTGGTGCTTGCGCTCATGGGCAATTCCTTGGTTATGCTTGGCTGGCGCCGGGGAAAATGGAATATCCACAGGCGCTACACGGATGTTCGGCATATTTAAGGAAGAGCGATGCGCTGTCAACCGCAATACCAAGGACAGGTTTACATCTGTTTAAAAAACGTACAGACCTGTTTGCTGTGCGATGAGCCCGCAGAAGCACAAATGCCAATGTGCGAGGCCTGCGAAACCGAATTGCCCTGGCTCGGCAGCCATTGTCAGAGCTGCGCTTTGCCGCTGGCGGCGGATGGCCTGACTTGCGGCGAGTGCCTGCTAGAGCCTCCGGCCTTCGAACAGGTTGCCGTGCCCTGGGTTTATGGCTTCCCCGTGGACAGTCTGATTACACGCTTTAAACACAACGCGAAATGGCCGTTTGGTCACCTGGTCGCCGACGTTCTCGGCCAATACTTGCAGCATCGCTTCGCCGAAGACTTGCCGCGACCCGATGTGTTGCTACCGGTGCCGTTGGCGAATAAACGACTGCGTCGGCGAGGATTCAATCAAGCGGCGATGCTCGCGCGCTGGCTGAGTGTGTCGCTGGATTTGCCGTGTGAAGAACAGCTGCTGCGGCGAGTCATGGACACCGATGCCCAGCAGGATCTCGACGCCAAGGCGCGCAAACGCAATTTGCGCAATGCCTTTGCGCTAACGCCTGATGCAGAGGCAAGCGGCCGCCATTTCGCGCTGGTGGATGATGTTCTGACCACGGGCGCGACCGCTCAAGCGCTGGCGCGGTTGTTGATGAATGCAGGTGCGGCGCGGGTTGATGTGTATTGCCTGGCCCGGACGCCGAAGCCCGGTACCTGAAGCGAATACAGTTCTCATGTGCGAGCGAGCCTGCTGGCGAATGGGCGCCACATTCAACAAAGATGTTGTTGGTCAGACCGCTTTCGCGAGCAGGCTCGCTCCCACAGGGGGCTTTGCGTCAGGCTTGACTCATGCGTTGCAAGTGGCCAACGTCCCTCTCATCGCCCGAGCCAGAAGCGTTCTGCCATGTCCCTGCCCACCCTGCTCTCCCAGCACATCGTCCGCCGCCCGCAGCGCATCGCCCTGCTGCAACACATCGCCGAGCAGGGCTCGATCACCCGCGCGGCGAAGAGTGCGGGGCTCAGTTACAAGGCAGCGTGGGATGCGATCGATGAGTTGAACAATCTCGCGCAGAAACCCTTGGTCGAGCGCGTGGTGGGCGGCAAGGGCGGCGGCGGCGCCAGACTGTCCAGCGAGGGCGAGCGGGTGCTGCGCCTGTATCAGAAATTGCAGGCATTGCAGGCGCAGGTGCTGGAAGCGGCGGAAGACGCCAGTGATCTCGACCTGCTCGGGCGGCTGATGCTCAGGACCAGCGCGCGCAATCAGCTGCACGGCACGGTCGCGGCCATTCAGGCGCAGGGGCGCAACGATCTGATCCGCCTCGAACTGGCAGAAGGCATTGCTCTGGAGGCACAGATCACCCACGACAGCACTGTGCATCTGGAATTGCAGATCGGTACCGAAGTGATGGCGCTGATCAAGGCTGGCTGGCTTGAACTGCTCGGCACCGATCAGCCGGCCACGCCCGGACACAATGTCCTGCGCGGCACCATCGAAGCCATCCTCGATGCCGAGGACGGTCCCAGCGAGGTGCGCATTTCCCTGCCCAACGGCCAGACACTTTGCGCCTTGGCCGAACCGCTGCACTTGCGCAACCAGCAACTCGCCGTGGGGTCTGCGGTGCAGGTGCAATGCGCGCCGTCCAACGTGCTGATCGGCACGCCGCTCTGATTTGTCCCTGCCACAAAAGCGTCATCGACCCGCATTAAGGTGTTGCCCATAACCAAGCAGGGAGCCTGATGTGAGCCTATTAGAAGAAAACCAATCCACTGATCTGGAAAAAATGGTCGGCCTCAGCCGTCGCGGTTTCATCAGCGCCGGTGCCTTGTGCGGCGCGGCGATGTTCCTCGGCGGCAACCTGCTGAGCCGCAGCGTCATGGCCGCCAGCGTCAGCGCCGGCAACAGCCGCCTGCTCGGTTTCGAGAGCATTCCGGCGGCGACCACCGACGCCATCAGCCTGCCCAAGGGTTACAAGTCTTCGGTGCTGATCAGTTGGGGCCAGCCGCTACATAAGAACGGCCCGGCCTTCGATCCGAGCGGTAACGGCACCGCTGCCGCACAGGAAGTGCAGTTCGGCGACAACAACGACGGCATGAGCCTGTTCGCCTTCCCGGACGACAAGAACCGCGCGCTGATGGCGATCAACAACGAATACACCAACTATCGCTACCTGTATCCGCATGGCGGCATGCCGCAGTCGGCTGAGGATGTGCGCAAGGCATTGGCCTGCGAAGGCGTGTCGGTGATCGAAGTGCAGCGCAAGAACGGCCAGTGGCAATTCGTCCAGGGCTCGCGCTACAACCGCCGCATCCACGGCAACTCGCCGCTGCGCATCAGCGGTCCGGCCCGCGGCCACGACTTGATGAAAACCGCCGCCGACAAGCACGGCAAAAAAGTCCTCGGCACCTTCCAGAACTGCGCCAACGGCAAGACGCCGTGGGGCACCTACCTGACCTGCGAAGAAAACTTCACCGACTGCTTCGGCAGCAGCAACGCCCAGCAGCAGTTCGATGCCGCGCAAAAGCGCTACGGCGTTGTCGCCAGCAGCAAGGACATCAACTGGCACCCGCACGACCCGCGCTTCGACATGGCCAAGAACCCCAACGAGCTCAACCGTCACGGCTGGGTGGTCGAGATCGATCCATTCGATCCGCAATCGACTCCGGTCAAACGCACCGCGCTGGGCCGCTTCAAACATGAAAACGCCGCGCTGGCCGAGACCGACGATGGTCGCGCTGTGGTGTACATGGGTGACGACGAGCGTGGCGAGTTCATTTACAAATTCGTCAGCCGCGACCGCATCAACCATCGCAATCAGAAAGCCAACCGCGACATCCTCGATCACGGCACGTTGTATGTGGCCAAATTCGATGCCGGCGACGGCAACCCTGATCACCCGAAAGGCCAGGGCCAGTGGATCGAACTGACCCACGGCAAGAACGGCATCGACGCCAGCAGCGGGTTTGCCGATCAGGCAGAAGTGCTGATCCACGCGCGCCTTGCCGCCAGCGTGGTTGGCGCAACGCGCATGGACCGCCCGGAGTGGATCGTCGTCAGTCCCAAGGACGGCCAGGTTTATTGCACCCTGACCAACAACGCCAAGCGCGGTGAAGACGGGCAACCGGTGGGCGGGCCGAACCCGCGCGAGAAGAACGTTTACGGGCAGATTCTGCGCTGGCGTACCGACCGCAACGATCACGCCTCGAAGACGTTTGCCTGGGATCTGTTTGTGGTCGCCGGCAATCCGGGCGTGCATGCCGGGACGCCGAAAGGTGGCTCATCCAACATTACCCCGCAGAACATGTTCAACAGCCCCGACGGTCTGGGTTTCGACAAGGCCGGACGCCTGTGGATTCTCACCGACGGCGACTCGAGCAACGCTGGCGACTTCGCCGGGATGGGCAACAACCAGATGCTCTGCGCCGATCCTGCGACGGGTGAAATTCGCCGTTTCATGGTCGGGCCGGTGGGTTGCGAAGTGACCGGGATCAGCTTCTCGCCGGATCAAAAAACCCTGTTTGTCGGGATTCAGCATCCAGGCGAGAACGGCGGTTCGACCTTCCCCGAGCATCTGCCCAATGGCAAGCCAAGGTCTTCGGTGATGGCGATTACTCGCGAAGACGGCGGGGTTGTCGGCGCCTGATAAACCGCTTTCGCGAGCAGGCTCGCTCCCACAGGGAATCGTATTCCAAGGTGGGAGCGAGCCTGCTCGCGAAGAGGCCCGGGCAGACACCAACACCCTTCGCGCCGCCATCTGCGCTACCATGCCGAGCCGGACGCAGCAGCCTGCTGCGCGCAGGAGTCAGCATGGCCCACCCGTTTGAAACCCTCACCCCCGATCTCGTCCTGGATGCCGTTGAAAGCATCGGTTTCCTCAGCGATGCGCGCATTCTGGCGCTCAACAGCTACGAAAACCGTGTGTATCAGGTCGGCATTGAAGACTCCGAGCCGCTGATTGCCAAGTTCTATCGTCCGCAGCGCTGGACCAACGAGGCCATCCTCGAAGAGCACCAGTTCACTTTCGAACTGGCCGACATCGACATCCCGGTGGTAGCGCCGCTGATCCACAACGGCGAAACCCTGCATGAGCACGCCGGTTTTCGCTTCACCCTGTTCCCGCGCCGGGGCGGGCGCGCGCCGGAGCCGGGCAATCTTGATCAACTGTATCGCCTCGGCCAGTTGCTCGGGCGCATGCATGCGGTGGGCGGCACCAAGCCGTTCGAGCACCGCGAAGCCCTCGCCGTGCAGAACTTCGGCCATGCCTCGCTGAACACTTTGCTCGAAGGCAATTTCATTCCCAAGAGTTTGCTGCCGGCGTACGAGTCGGTTGCCCGCGACCTGCTCAAACGCGTCGAAGATGTCTACGCCGCCACGCCGCACCAGAACATCCGCATGCACGGTGACTGCCACCCCGGCAACATGATGTGCCGCGACGAAATGTTCCACATCGTCGACCTCGACGACTGCCGCATGGGCCCGGCGGTGCAGGACATCTGGATGATGCTTGCCGGCGATCGCCAGGAGTGTCTGGGGCAGTTGTCGGAATTGATGGACGGCTACAACGAATTCCATGATTTCGACCCGCGCGAGCTGGCGCTGATCGAACCGTTGCGCGCCTTGCGCCTGATGCACTACAGCGCCTGGCTGGCACGGCGCTGGGACGACCCGGCGTTCCCGCACAGCTTTCCGTGGTTTGGCACGGAGCGGTATTGGGGCGACCAGGTGCTGGCGTTGCGTGAACAGTTGGCGGCACTGAATGAAGAACCGCTGAAACTCTTCTGATTCAAACCTGAACCCTGTGGGAGCGAGCCTGCTCGCGAAGACGTCATTTCAGGCAACATCGATGTTGAATGTCAGACCGCGTTCGCGAGCAGGCTCGCTCCCACAAGATCGCTGTTCACAATTCTATGAACATTGGTCTACGACATTCGCGGACAAATCTCCTTACAATCCCTCCTTTGTCAGCTGCCTGAGCAAGGATTCTGCATGCAAGCCGCCAACCCGCGTCGCGGGTACATTCTGGGCCTGAGCGCCTACATCATCTGGGGCCTGTTCCCGATCTATTTCAAAGCCATCGCCGAAGTCCCGGCCGTCGAGATCATCATCCATCGGGTGCTGTGGTCGGCGCTGTTCGGTGCGTTGCTGCTGATGGTGTGGAAACACCCGGGCTGGCTGCGCGAGTTGCTCGACAATCCCAAGCGCCTGGCGATTCTTGCCTTGAGCGGCACGCTGATCGCGGCCAACTGGCTGACCTACGTGTGGTCGGTGAACAACGGCCGCATGCTCGAGGCGAGTCTGGGTTACTACATCAATCCGCTGGTCAACGTGCTGTTGGGCATGGTGATCCTTGGCGAGCGGCTGCGGCGCATGCAGTGGGTTGCGGTCGGTCTCGCGGCCATCGGCGTAGCGCAGCAGGTGTGGCAGGTCGGCAGTCTGCCGTGGGTGTCGCTGGCGCTGGCGCTGACCTTCGGTTTCTATGGTCTGATCCGCAAGCAGGCGCCGGTCAAGGCGCTGCCGGGGCTGGTGGTGGAAACCTGGATGCTGGTGCCGATCGCGATTGCGTGGTTGCTGTTCAATCAGACTGCGACGAGTGTGCAGCCGGCCTTCTGGACCACCTCCGAAGCCTGGTGGCTGGTGGCCGCCGGCCCGGTGACACTGGTGCCGCTGGTGTGTTTCAACGCCGCCACCCGCCACTTGCCCTACACCACCATCGGCTTCCTGCAATACATCGCGCCGACGCTGGTGTTGCTGCAAGCCGTGCTGCTGTTTGGCGAGCATTTGTCGTCCAGCACGCTGGTTGCGTTCATGTTTATCTGGGCCGGCCTGGCGGTCTATAGCGTTGATGCGTGGATAAGTTTGCGCCGGCGCGCCTGATCAAAAAACGCACAAACCTCTGCAGGCCACGGTTCTCGTGGCCTGCATCGTTCCTTCCCAAGCTTATCCACAGCGTGATCCCCGCCGTTTGTGCGCAAGTCACTGAATGCTGGCGGTTTTTTGATCAACCTGCGCAAAGCCACGGCCGGCGTGGCGTGGCGGTCTGTCTCTACAGGTTATCCACAGGCAGGTGCACGTTAAACCTGAATAACCCTGTCTGCGCTAAACCTCTGTGCGTAACACCAGTTCGACCATCAGATCATCGGCCAGGGTTTCCAGGCGCGCCTGCAGAACGTCGAGCGACAAGGTGAGTGGCACCGCCAGAATCGCCTCGGCGTGAAACAGCGGCTCGCTGCTCATCGGCGCCGGGCGCACCTCAGTTACCAGTCGCTCCAGGTTCACACCGTGCTCGCTCAACAGCCGAGTGATATCGCGGACGATACCCGGTCGGTCATTGCCGACCAGTTCCATAGCGATCGGTTTCCACGTGCAGGACTGCTCCACTCCGCTTTCGGCAATCAGTACCCGAATGCCATGGGCCGACAGCGCTTGCAGGGCATCGACCAGTTCGTCGTAAGCCTCCGCCGGCACACCCACGCGCAGAATCCCGGCGAACTGCCCGGCCATGCGTGACATGCGGCTTTCCAGCCAGTTGCCGCCGTGCTCGGCAATGCATTGGGCGATGCGCTCGACCTGCCCGGGCTTGTCCGGGGCGAAAACGGTGAGTACGAGATGGTCCATGGCGCAGCCCTCTTGTCATGACTTTTGTTATCGAAGGGCAAGTATAGGCAAGCGGATTGATTCAGCCTGACCCAGTGCGGGCAGATGATGACCTGTGGCGAGGGGATTTATCCCCGTCCGGCTGCGCAGCAGTCGTGAGTCCTGCCAATTGGGTCTGCCAGCCGGACCGCAGGGGGCGGCTTCGCCACCCAACGGGGATAAATCCCCTCGCCACAAATCGTTAAACCCAAATTGCTCCTTAGCAGGCCCACAGTAATTATGTGTACAACTTTCGATATTTAGCTGGAACAATCCAATGCTTTTTTGAGAACATCCCGTTCCGCGACGTGACCGCAATGCGTCATGAGGTCGCAGAACGACGTAATTAGTCTGATTTTCACAAGCGCAACTCATCATGTAGTATGCCGCAGCGCGCACTACATAACGCTGGATCGATGTCTGCCCAAGGCCCTTCGCAACCCTGAAAGCCCCGTCAGCAAGGCCTCCAAGCCGTTGATTGGTCCTAGCCCAGCCGCCAGCAATGGCATGTACTGGTCCGCAGGTTTGTGGTTTAAATGGCCGGAAGCTTCATTGTTAAATTGACGAGCTGAAAAGCGAAATAGCTGAGCAGAGTGAGGCAAGCAATGACTGAACACGTTCAAGTCGGTGGCCTGCAGGTCGCCAAAGTCCTGTTCGACTTCGTGAACAACGAAGCCATTCCCGGTACCGGCCTCACCGCCGAACAATTCTGGGAAGGTGCCGACAAGGTCATTCACGACCTGGCGCCGAAGAACAAAGCCCTACTCGCCAAACGCGATGACTTCCAGGCGCGCATCGATGCCTGGCATCAGCAGCATGCCGGCCAGGCGCACGATGCCGTGGCCTACAAAGCTTTCCTGCAAGAGATCGGCTATCTGCTGCCAGAAGCGGCTGATTTCCAGGCCACGACGCAAAACGTCGACGATGAAATCGCCCGCACCGCCGGCCCGCAACTGGTCGTGCCGGTGATGAATGCGCGCTTCGCGCTCAATGCTTCGAACGCCCGCTGGGGTTCGCTGTACGACGCTCTCTACGGCACCGACGCGATCAGCGAGGACGGCGGCGCGGAAAAAGGCAAAGGCTACAACAAAGTGCGTGGCGACAAAGTCATCGCCTTCGCCCGCGCCTTCCTCGACGAAGCGGCGCCTCTGGCCGCAGGCTCCCACGTCGATTCGACCGGCTACAAAATCGCTGACGGCAAACTGGTCGTCACTCTGAAGGGCGGCAGCAACAGCGGCCTGCGCGATGACGCTCAGTTGATCGGTTTCCAGGGCGACGCCAACGCGCCGATCGCGGTGCTGCTCAAGCACAACGGCCTGCACTTCGAAATCCAGATCGACGCCAGCACCCCGGTCGGCCAGACCGACGCCGCCGGCGTCAAAGACATCCTCATGGAAGCGGCGCTGACCACGATCATGGACTGCGAAGACTCCGTGGCCGCCGTTGATGCCGACGACAAAGTGGTGATCTACCGCAACTGGCTCGGCCTGATGAAGGGCGACCTCGCGGAATCCGTGTCCAAGGGCGGCCAGACCTTCACCCGCACCATGAACCCGGATCGCACCTACACCGCGCCCAACGGCGGTGAAGTGACCCTGCACGGTCGTTCGCTGTTGTTCGTGCGCAACGTCGGCCATCTGATGACCATCGATGCGATCCTCGACAGCCAAGGCAACGAAGTACCGGAAGGTATCCTCGATGGTCTGGTGACTTGCCTGGCAGCAATGCACAACCTCAACGGCAACACCTCGCGGCGCAACACCCGCACCGGTTCGGTGTACATCGTCAAACCGAAAATGCACGGCCCGGAAGAAGCGGCGTTCACCAACGAGCTGTTCGGGCGCATCGAAGACGTCCTGCGCCTGCCGCGCAACACCCTGAAAGTCGGGATCATGGACGAGGAGCGCCGCACCACGGTCAACCTCAAGGCTTGCATCAAGGCGGCCAGCGAGCGTGTGGTGTTCATCAACACCGGTTTCCTCGACCGCACAGGCGACGAAATCCACACCTCCATGGAAGCCGGCCCTGTCGTGCGCAAGGCGGACATGAAGACCGAGAAGTGGATCGGCGCCTACGAGAACTGGAACGTCGATATCGGTCTGAGCACTGGCCTGCAAGGTCGTGCGCAAATCGGTAAAGGCATGTGGGCGATGCCGGACCTCATGGCCGCGATGCTCGAGCAGAAAATCGCTCACCCACTCGCCGGCGCCAACACTGCCTGGGTGCCATCGCCGACTGCCGCTGCGCTGCACGCGCTGCACTACCACAAGGTTGACGTGTTTGCGCGTCAGGCCGAACTGGCCAAACGTGCGCGCGCCTCGGTGGACGACATCCTGACCATTCCACTGGCAGTGAACCCAAGCTGGACGCCAGAGCAGATCAAGAACGAACTGGACAACAACGCCCAGGGCATTCTCGGTTACGTGGTGCGCTGGATCGACCAGGGTGTCGGTTGCTCGAAAGTGCCAGACATCAACGATGTCGGTTTGATGGAAGACCGCGCGACGCTGCGTATCTCCAGCCAGCACATCGCCAACTGGCTGCGCCACGGTATCGTCAGCCAAGAGCAAGTGATGGAAAGCCTCAAGCGCATGGCGCCGGTGGTTGACCGCCAGAACGCCAACGACCCGCTGTATCGCCCGCTGGCACCGGACTTCGACAGCAACATCGCCTTCCAGGCGGCAGTCGAACTGGTCATCGAAGGCACCAAGCAACCGAACGGCTACACCGAGCCGGTGCTGCACCGTCGTCGTCGCGAGTTCAAGGCCAAGAATGGTCTGTGACTTGAGTTGATGGTTGGAATGAAAAAGGCCCTGATCGAGAGATCAGGGCCTTTTTGTTTTCGAGGTGGATTGATCGTTCCCACGCTCTGCGTGGGAATGCAGCCCGGGACGCTCCGCGTCCCACAACTGCGGACGCAGAGCGTCCATTGATGCATTCCCACGCAGAGCGTGGGAACGATCATCTGCTGGGCGGCGAAATATGTCTTAGGGTTCTATGCCCAATTCGTGTTTCACCAGCTCAAGCAACTTCCCCGTATCAATCGGCTTGAGCAGAAAATCCACCACGCTCAAGTGCATCGCTTCGATCGCATCTTTCACGTCGGCATCGCCGGAGACGATGATGATCGGCATCGCTGCACGTACCGATTCACGCACCTGGCGAATCAGCTCGAGGCCATCGACATTGCCCATGCGCAGGTCGGTAATCACCAAACCGATCGAAGGCTTTTCATCGAGCATTTTCAGCGCGGTTTCACCGCTGGCTGCGGTCATGCAGCGAATGCCGTCCAGCGCGAGAATCTCCGACAACAGCTCGCGGGCGTCCTTGTCGTCGTCGACGATCAGGACACGCTGCGGCGGCAGATCAGGTTCGAGCATCACTGCGCTGAGCGCTTCCCGCTCGGCGTCGCTCAAAATATCGTGGTCGGACATGGCGCTCTCTAAATGTTCAAACAATCCCTGGCAAGTCGTCAGACATCACCGGACAGCGCTTCAATGTGCACTTCGTCGGAATTTTTTCCAAGTGGCTAGCGCAAGCTTTTCCGAGCTTTTGCGTAGGTTATTTCCGAAAATCGGCCAATGGTGGCAAAACCTAGACTTACGTCCAATGGGCACCCTGCCCGCCGGGGCCGACCATGGTCGCAACGATCCGACAACAACAATTCGAAAAAGACTGCGGTAATGGTTATGAGCAAAGCGGACGCCTTCACCCAGGCAGGGAAAACCGCGGTGTTGCAGAACATTCAGGGCACCCTGCAATTCCTCCAGCGCTTCCCGCCCTTCAATCAGATGGAACACGCCCACCTCGCCTATCTGGTGGAGCAATGTCAGCTGCGTTTTTTCGCCCAGGGCGAGAGCATCATCAAACCGGCCGACGGCCCGGTGGAACACTTTCATATCGTCAAACAGGGTCGGGTGGTCGGCGAACGCCAGCACATCACCAAGCCCGGCACAGAGACCACGTTCGAAATCACCACCGGCGAGTGCTTTCCGCTGGCCGCGCTGCTCGGTGAACGCGCCACGCGCACCGAACATCTGGCGGGCGAAGACACCTTCTGCCTGCAACTGAACAAACTGGCGTTCATCAAACTGTTCGCCCTCTCCAGCGCCTTCCGCGATTTCGCCTTGCGTGGGGTGAGCAGCCTGCTCGATCAGGTCAACCAGCAAGTCCAGCAAAAAGCCGTGGAGACCCTCGGCACCCAATACTCGCTGAACACACGTCTCGGTGAACTTGCGATGCGCCATCCGGTGACTTGCAGCGCCGATACGCCACTGCGTGAAGCGGTGAAGCTGATGCACGAGCAACAGGTCGGCAGCATCGTCGCGGTGGATGAGCACAAGGCGCCGCTGGGGATTTTCACCCTGCGCGATTTGCGCCATGTGGTCGCCGAAGGTGTCGGTGATTTCAGCGACGCCATCGAACAGCACATGACTCGATCACCGTTTTATCTGTCGCCGGATCACAGTGCCTTCGATGCGGCGATCGCCATGACCGAGCGGCACATTGCTCACGTCTGCCTGGTCAAGGATCAGCGCTTGTGCGGCGTGGTGTCCGAGCGTGACCTGTTCTCCCTGCAACGGGTCGATCTGGTGCACCTGGCCCGGACCATCCGCAGCGCGCAACGGGTCGAACAACTGGTGACCTTGCGCGGCGAGATCGGCCAACTGGTCGAGCGCATGCTCGCCCACGGCGCGTCGTCGACGCAGATCACTCACATCATCACCCTGCTCAACGATCACACGGTGTGTCGGGTGATCGAACTGACCCTCGCCGAAAAGGGCGACCCGGGCGTGCCGTTCAGCTGGCTGTGTTTCGGCAGCGAGGGTCGGCGCGAGCAGACGCTGCACACCGACCAGGACAACGGCATCCTGTTCGATGCCCGCGATGCCGCGCACGCAGCAGAGATTCGCGGCAAGCTGCTGCCGATTGCCCAGCAGATCAACCAGAGCCTGGCGCAGTGCGGTTTCACTCTGTGCAAGGGCAACATCATGGCCGGCAATCCCGAGCTGTGTCTGTCGCGGGCCGAATGGGCGCGGCGCTTCGCGGCGTTCATCCGCGAAGCCACGCCGGAGAACCTGCTGGGCTCGAGCATTTATTTCGACCTGCGCGTGGTCTGGGGCGATGAGCAAGGCTGCGAGCAATTGCGCCGGGGCATCCTCGATCAGGTCGCTGACAACCGTCTGTTCCAGCGCATGCTGGCCGAGAACGCGCTGCGCAATCGCCCTCCCGTTGGGCGCTTCCGTGAATTCGTGCTGGCCCGCAAGAACGGTGAGAAGGCCACGCTGGATCTGAAAATCCAGGGCCTGACGCCGTTCGTCGACGGTGCCCGTTTGCTGGCGCTGGCCAACGGCATCGACGCCAACAACACCCTCGAACGCTTTCGCCAACTGGTCGATAAAGAGGTCATCGAGCCGCTCGACGGCGCGGCGTATGAAGAGGCGTATCACTTCATTCAACAAACGCGGATGCAGCAGCATCAGTTGCAGACCCGGGAGAACCAGCCGTACTCCAACCGCGTCGATCCCGACAGCCTCAATCATCTCGACCGGCGCATCCTGCGCGAATCCCTGCGCCAGGCGCAGCGCCTGCAAAGCAGCCTGACCTTGCGGTATCAGCTATGAGCCTGTTCTCCTGGCTACGCCCGGCCAGCCCCGTGGTGTCGGCGGATTTGCAGCAGCGGCTGGCGAAGCTGCCGGCGCTTGCCGGACTGAGCGAATGCAGCCTGCGCGAGCAGCGCTGGGTGGTGCTGGACCTGGAAACCACCGGCCTGAATATGAGCAAGGATCGGGTTCTGTCGATCGGCGCGGTGGTGATCGAAGACGGCGCGATCGATTTCAGCCAGCAGTTCGAGCGCACGCTGCAATGTCGCGAGCTGAAGCTCAGCCCCAGCGTACTGATTCATGGCTTGGGGCCGAATGCGATTGCCGCAGGCAGCGACCCGGCGGAAGCGTTGCTGGAGTTGCTGGAGTTCATCGGCGACAGCCCGGTGCTGGCGTTTCACGCGCCGTTCGATCAGCACATGCTCGGGCGTGCAGTGAAGGAGCACTTGGGGCATAAGCTGCAGCATGTGTTTCTGGATGTGGCGGACATTGCGCCGCTGTTATGTCCGCAGGCGCAGATTCGCGAGGCCGGACTGGATGAGTGGATCGAGTGGTTCCGGCTTGAAGTGTTCGAGCGGCATAACGCGAGTGCCGATGCGCTGGCCACGGCGGAGTTGGCATTGATTCTGTTCAGCCGCGCGCGGGCGCAGCAGATTTACAGTCCGTTGCAGTTGCAGCAGCGGTTGAGCCAGTGGAAGCGGCGGCAGCAGGCGCCGTCCTTTTAGAATCATTCAAATCAAAAACCCCTCACCCCAGCCCTCTCCCAGAGGGAGAGGGAGCCGATCGTGGTGTCTGAAGCCTTATATCGACCTGAAAGACCGAGTCGATTGAGGAATCGCTGAAAATCGTTCAGGTCGGTGTACCTCCAGAATATCCCCCGATCAGTCCCCTCTCCCTACGGGAGAGGGCTAGGGTGAGGGGCTGCCCTTGATTCATCACCTGACCAGTGGCCAATTGCTAACCATTCCCACCTCTGCCAGAATCGCGAACTATTCTCGTTAGTTAACATTTCCCAATCGGTGATGTCCGGTGTCGTCAGTGCCCAACCCCCACAGTGAGCTCGTCGGTGCGATGTATCGCGACCATCGCGGTTGGCTGCTGGCGTGGTTGCGGCGCAATGTGGCGTGTCCGCAGCGTGCCGAAGACCTGAGCCAGGACACGTTCGTGCGCCTGCTCAACCGCGACGAACTGCTGACGCCGCGCGAACCTCGGGCGTTTCTGGTGGCGATCGCCAAAGGCCTGTTGTTCGACTACTTCCGCCGCGCCGCGCTGGAACAGGCCTACCTCACCGAACTGATGCTGATCCCCGAAGACGAACAACCGTCGGTGGAAGAACAGCAAATGATCCTCGACGACCTCAAAGCCATTGATCGCCTGCTCGGCAAGTTGTCGACCAAGGCCCGCGCGGCCTTCCTGTACAACCGCCTCGACGGCCTCAGCCACGCCGAAATCGCAGACAAACTCGGTGTCTCGGTACCGCGCGTGCGGCAGTATCTGGCCCAAGGCCTGCGCCAGTGCTACATCGCCCTGTACGGTGAGCCGACATGACGGCGGCCAGTTCGCGCCCGGTGCCGGCGCATGTGCTGGACGCGGCGATTGCCTGGCAATTGACCCTCGATTCGAGCACCGCACTGGAGCGCGAGGAATTCGCCAAATGGCACGCGGCCCATGAAGAACACGCCCGCGCGTGGCGTCAGTTGGGCATGCTCGATCAGCGCTTCAGCGTCGCCAAGGGCCCGGCCCGAAGTGCGTTGCTGCAATCGCGCGAAGGCATTCGCCGGCGCGTGCGCAAACTCGGCAGCGGGCTGGCCAGTGTCGTGGTGATCATCGGGCTCGGGCTGTTTGTCAGTGAGCGCTACCTGCCGCTGGATTACTGGCTCGCCGATCAGCGCACCGCCACCGGTGAACAGCGCACCGTGCGCCTGTCCGACGGCACTCTGCTCAACCTCAATACCCACAGCGCGGTCGACGTACGCTTCGATGACGAACGCCGCTTGATCGTGTTGCAGGAAGGCGAAATTCTCGTCGAGACCGGGCATGGCGACGCGCGGCCGTTCATCGTCGAAACCCGCGAAGGCAGCATGCGCGCGCTGGGCACGCGGTTTCTGGTCAAGCGCGAGGACGATGGCACACGCCTGAGCGTGTTGCAGTCGGCGGTCGCGGCCCATGCCCAGGCCAACCCGCAAGAACTGGTTCTGCGCGAAGGCCAGCAGGTGCTGTTGCGCAGTGACGGGCTGGGCTCGATTGCCGCCCTCGCCCCCGGCGCCGATGCCTGGACGCGCGGCATGCTGGTGGTGGACAACGCCCGGCTGGGCGATCTGGTGCACGAGTTGGGGCGCTATCGTCGTGGCCATCTGGGTGTGGCGCCGGAAGTGGCCGATCTGCGCATTACCGGCAGTTTTCCGTTGCATGACACCGACAAGGCACTGAGTGCATTGCTGCCGACTCTGCCAGTGCAGATCGAGCGGCATACGCCGTATTGGGTCACCGTGGCGAAGGCGGAGCCCTCCGCCCCTTGACATGATCGTTCCCACGCTCTGCGTGGGAATGCAGCCCGGGACGCTCTGCGTCCCTGCCGAAGCGGACGCAGAGCGTTCATTGAGGCATTCCCACGCGGAGCGTGGGAATGATCAGTGTGGGAGCGAGCCTGCTCGCGAAGGCGCCATCAGCCGCACAACCATTTCCCGCAAAAAAGAATTTCCACCCAGCCCTATCACTTTTCCAATCTCGTCCGGCACACAGGCAATTGAGAAATATTTCCATTCAGGAGCCGCCGTATGTCCCGTTCGCCAGACACCTTGTTGCGCCCCAGTCTGCTGGCTTTTGCCATCGCTTTCGGCACGCCGCTGATCAGCAGCCCGTTGCTCGCCGCTGAGCAAGCGTCCAGCGTGCGCGCCTACAACCTGCCGGCGGCGCCGCTGTCGACCACCCTGAACCAGATCGCCAGCCAGGGCGGCCTCGCCCTGTCGCTCAATCCTGCGCTGGCCGCCGGCAAAACCTCGGCGCCGGTCAACGGCCAGTACGACGCCGCCGGCGCCCTGCGCGCGGCTTTGCGCGGCACCGGTCTGCAACTGGAACAGAGCAGCGCCGGCACTTACACCCTGGTGGCCGTGCCGGAAGGCACGCTGGCCCTGCCGGAAACTTCGGTCATCGGCGTGGAAAACTTCGAAAGCGCGTGGGGCCCGGTCGAAGGCTACACCGCGACCCGCACCGCCGCCGGCACCAAGACCGACACTGCGCTGGTCGAAGCACCGCGTTCGATTTCGGTGGCAACCCGTCAGCAAATGGACGACCGCAGCGTGCACAGCCTCGATGATGCCGTGCGCTACATGCCGGGCATCACCGCCAGCAGCTACGGCAGCGACACCCGCGCCGACTGGCTGCGCGTGCGCGGTTTCGAACCGACCCAGTTCCTCGATGGCCTGCCGCTGCCCAAAGGCGTGTACGCCAACCCGAAACAGGAAACCTGGAACCTCGACCGCCTCGCCCTGCTCCGCGGTCCGGCCTCGTCGGTGTACGGCCAGACCCCGCCGGGCGGTTTGCTCGACATGGTCAGCCGCCGCCCGAGCGCTGAAGCCAGCAGCGAAATCCAGTTGCAATACGGCAGCGACAATCACCGCCAGATCAACTTCGCCAGCACCGGCAAGATCGATGACGCCGGGCAGTTTCTCTATGGCCTCAGCGGCGTGGTGCGCGACAGCGGCACCCAGGTCGATCACGTCGACAACAAGCGCTACAACATCGCGCCGAGCCTGACCTGGAACATCGATGACGACACCAAACTCACTCTGCTGAGCCAGTTCACCCGCGACGACACCGGCATCACCAGCCAGTTTCTGCCGATCCAGGGCACGAAGATCAAATCGCCGCTCGGTGATATTTCCCATCACAAGAATCTCGGCGATCCGGATTGGGAATACTACGACCGCACCTACTACGCGCTGGGTTATGCCTTCGAACATCGGTTGAACGATGTCTGGCAGTTCAAACAGAACCTGCGCTACACCAAGTCGGACCTGTCGTTCCAGTCGCTGACCCCTGGTTCCTATCCGTTCACCACCGTGGATGCAGAGGGCAACGTCGGCCGCACCAGCACCAGCGTCGACGAAGACATCAGCCAGTTTGCCGTGGACAACAACTTCCAGGCCGACTTCGCCACGGGTGAGATTCGCCACACCTTGCTGCTGGGTCTGGATCACCAGCGCAGCAACACCAACTACACCTCGATCTTTGGGGATGGTCTGCAAACCAACGTCATCAACCCGATCTACGGCCAGCCGATCGTACGTCCGGCGCGCTCCACGGCGTTTTACGACTACAACCAGAAGACCTACCAGACCGGTCTCTACGTGCAGGACCAAATGGCTCTCGACCAGTGGCGCCTGACCCTCGGCGGCCGTGAAGACTGGGTGCACACCAGCACCCAATTCATCAACCAGAGCGACGCCACCAACACCCAGCGCGACAAGAAATTCAGCGGCAACGCGGCGCTCAGCTACGTCTTCGACAACGGCTTCGTGCCGTACCTGTCCTACGCCGAATCGTTCCAGCCGACCACGGGCGCCGATGCCACCTCGACCGGCTCGCTCAAGCCAACCGAAGGCAAGCAGTGGGAACTGGGCGTCAAATACCAGCCTCCGGGCAGCAAGACCCTGCTGACCGCCGCCGTGTATGACCTGACCCAGAAGAACGTCGCGGTGAACACCTTCGTCAACAACGTCTCGGTGACCAGCCAGACTGGCGAAGTGAAGGTCAAAGGCCTGGAACTCGAAGCCGTATCGGATGTGACTGACAACCTCAAAGTTATCGCTGCCTACACCCTGGCCAAGTCCGAAGTGCAGAAAGGCGTCGACAAGGGCAACCGCCTGCAACTGATGCCCAACCAACAAGCCTCGCTGTGGACCGACTACACCTGGCACGCCGGCGTGCTCGACGGTTTCGGTATCGGTGCCGGCGTGCGCTACACCGGCAACACCTACGGCGACAAGGCCAACACCTGGCTGGGCAAGGCCGATGCCTATACCGTGTTCGACGCCAGCGTGCATTATGATCTGGGCCGTCTGGACAACAGTCTCAAAGGTGCATCGCTGGCGGTGAACGCGACCAACCTGTTCGACAAGGACTACATTTCCACCTGCGACAGCTTCTATTGCTACTACGGCGACCAGCGCAGTGTCGTCGCCAGCGCCACTTACAAGTGGTAAGCCAGTGAGCTGAAACAGGCCCTGTTCCCAGGCCGTCCGTACCGGACGGCTTTGGTGTTTTTGAAGGTCATGCAATGAAAAGTAAAACCATCCGCCGCTGGTCGTTCATCCACACCTGGACCAGCCTGATCTGCACGGTGTTTCTGCTGATGCTGGCGCTGACCGGTCTGCCGCTGATTTTCAGCCACGAGATTGATCACGCGCTGGGCAACGCCCCGGAGCTGCGCGAGATGCCGGCCGACACGCCGCAACTCGACCTGCAGCAACTGGTCGATGCCGCGCAGAAACATCGCCCGGGCGAAGTCATGCAGTACTTCGGTTATGACGACGAAGAGCCGAACGCGGCGTTCGCGATCATGGCCAAGACGGCCGACACCGAGCCGAACTCTTCGCACACCTTCATGCTCGATGCGCGCACTGGCGAAGCGCTGGAAACCCCTTCGGCCAACGGTGGCCTGATGCTGTTCATCCTGCGCCTGCACGTCGACATGTTTGCCGGGCTGCCGGGCAAGCTGCTGCTGGCGTTCATGGGGCTGCTGTTTGTCGTGGCGATCATCTCCGGCACGGTGCTGTACCTGCCATTCATGCGCCGCTTGAAATTCGGCACCGTGCGTCAGGACAAATCCACGCGGCTGCGCTGGCTCGATCTGCACAATTTGATTGGCGTCGTGACCCTGACCTGGTGCCTGGTGGTGGGCGTGACCGGGGTGATCAGCGCCTGCGCCGACCTGCTCATCGCCGCCTGGCGCAACGACGCGTTGACCACGCTGATCGCGCCGTATCGCGATGCGCCGCCGCTGACCCAACTGGCGCCGGTTACGCGGCTGCTCGACATCGCCGAGGAAGTCGCACCGGGGATGAAGCCGGATTTCATCGCCTTCCCCGGCACGCGCTTTTCCAGCGAGCACCATTACGCGGTGTTCATGAAGGGCGGCACGCACCTGACCTCGCACCTGCTGACACCGGTATTGATCGACGCCACGACGCTGCAAGTCACCGCCGTGGCCGAACGGCCGTGGTACATGGACGCCATGGGCATGTCGCAGCCGCTGCACTTTGGTGACTACGGCGGCATGCCGATGAAGATTCTCTGGGCAACCCTGGATGTGCTGACAATCATTGTGTTGGCCAGTGGCGTTTACCTTTGGGTAGTGCGGCGCAAGGCGGCCAAGCCTGTTCTGGAACCGGCGGAGGCCTCGGCATGAAGCCGCGTCAATCGAGTTTTTGGAAAGTCTTCAGTACACCGATCGTGATCGCCCTGCTCAGTGCGGCGGGGCTGTTTGCGGCGTTGCTGGGGGATGGAATCTGGGATGCCTTGAGCTGGGTCGGGCTTGGCGTCCCGGCATTTCTGGCGATAAGAGGTTTTCTGCCGCGAAGCTGAGAATCCCTTGTGGGAGCGAGCCTGCTCGCGAAAGCGCCCGGACACTCAACATCAAAGTCGACTGTCACGACGCCTTCGCGAGCAGGCTCGCTCCCACATGGGTTCTGCGCCGGACGCGAGCAGGCTATGCTGCCCGATCATTGTCATGATCGAGACCTTGCCCATGTCCGCCCCCAGCATGACCCTGTACCACAACACCCTGTCGCCCTTCGTCCGCAAGGTCATGGTGCTGCTCCACGAAACCGGTCAGCAGGATCGCGTCGCGCTGCAAGACTGCGTGCTCAGCCCGGTCAGCCCGAACCCGGAGCTGATCGCCGACAACCCGTTGAGCAAAATCCCCGCCCTGCGCCTGGCCGATGGCAATGTCATCCATGACAGCCGCGTCATCCTCGAGTACCTCGACCAGCAGCACGTCGGCAATCCGCTGATCCCCCGTGAAGGTGCGGCGCGCTGGCGGCGCCTGACGCTGGCGTCGATGGCTGACGGGATCATGGATGCCTCGGTGATGGTGCGTTATGAAACCGTGCTGCGCCCGGTGGAAAAACACTGGGACGAATGGCTGGACGCTCAGCGCGACAAGATCCGCCGCGCCCTCGCCGTGCTAGAGAGCGAAGCGATTGCCGAGCTGACCAGCCACTTCGATGTCGCGGCGATCAGCGTGGCCTGCGCGCTGGGCTATCTGGATCTGCGCTTCCCGGACATGGACTGGCGTGCAGCCAATCCGCAACTGGCCAACTGGTATTTCGAGGTGAGTCAGCGACCGTCCATGGTGGCGACGATGCCCAAGTCCTGATTTTGCGGCGCCTGATCTGCCCCCATCGCTGGCAAGCCAGCTCCCACATTGAATCGGGACAGACCGCTGACCTGTGTGTCGGCATATATCCTGTGGGAGCTGGCTTGCCAGCGATGGCACCACCTCGGTTCTGGCGGCAGCGCTGCAACAATCAGCGTCAGCAGAACCGCCACTTCCCTGCGCTCAGCCCTCAACCCGCTCATTGCATCGCCTCCACATCAAACTCCAGCGGCTTGGCGGACTTCAAACCAATCCCGTACCAGTCCAGTTTGCGCGTCAGCACCATGAACACGCCGAGCAGACCGAACAGCATCAGCGAGCCCATCAGCAGCGCGTAATCCTCGGCGCTGAGCAATCCGTAGAGCAGGCCATACAGCGCCGCCAGCCCCGCCGAAAAACTCAAGCCATGCCGCGCGCTGCGCAGGACGTGGCTGACATAGAAGCCAATCAACAACACGCAGCCACTCGCCGACAGCAGGTACGCCAGCGCAAAACCGATGTGTTCCGACAGCGACAACAGCAGCAGGTAAAAGAACGCCAGCGCCACACCGACCAAGGCGTATTGCACCGGGTGCACCGCCAGGCTTTTCAGCACTTCGAAGAGGAAGAAACCGGCGAAGGTCAGAACGATGAACAGCAGCGCGTATTTGATCGCCCGGTCGCTCTTCAGGTACTGATCCACCGGATCAATGAAGCTCACGCCGAAGCTGCGCCCGTTGAGTGCATCACAGTCGCCAGCGACGCAGCGCTCCATCGCCTCTTGCAGGTTGGTGGAGAAAAACGAGGTCTGCCAGTCGGCGCTGAAACCCTGATCGTTGATCTCGCGCTTGGCCGGCAGGAAGTTGCCGACGAAGCTGGGGTGCGGCCAATTGGCGGCGAGGCTGACGCTGCTGGTCTTGCCCACCGGCACCACACGCAGCGAGCCGGTGCCTTGCAGACGCAGGTCGAAACCGAAGGTCAGTTGCGTGGCTTTGCTGGCGTCGAGCGCCGGCAGGGTGACGTGCACACCCTCGCCGATCCAGGCCACTTCGCTGCCGGGCACGAAATCCAGTTGCTGGCCGCCGAGCTCGAGTTTCAGCGCGTTTTCGATGCCGCGAATATCGCTGATACCGACGGCAAGGAACGGCGCGTCGAATTGGTAATCGGCAAAATTTTCCTTGATGCCCAACTGCGCCGGCAGGGAAAAATGCCCGTCGATACGGTTATCGGCGTGGAACAGTCGCGCCTCGTAAATGCCGCGTTTGCGCAATTCGGTCTGCACCTGGCCGTCGAGCTCGAAACGCTCCGGCAGAAAGTACAAACGCCCGCGCGCTTCGCTGACCTCTTCGTAGCGCTTGTTGGTTTTCTCGTTGGTCTTCCAGGTGCGCACCACCTTGCGATACGGCACCACCATCACCGGTCCGGTCAGCTGCTGGCTGTAACTGGAGCTGCGCGCGATGTCTTCGAGCACACCGTCGCGCAGTTGCTGACGCTCATCGATGATGCCATCGATCATCAGCAAGGGGATCAGCAACAGCAGGATCAGCAAGGCGATCGCGCCGAGTTTGATGGTCAGATTCTTGTTCATGGGACTCTCCCTGTTTGGATGGGAGGAGTCTGCTGATACGGTGTGGTGGCAGTGTGGGGGGAATATGGAGATTGTGTGGAGAATGCATTCCCTGTGGGAGCGAGCCTGCTCACGAAGGCAGCAACGGGGTCTCACGGCAAGCGCAATACCACCTCAACCCCGCCCTCGACATTGCCAATGCGCACCACCCCGCCATGCAGCTTGACCACTTCCTCAACGAAGTTCAGCCCCAACCCGGTGCTCTTGCGTCCGCTGTCCGGGCGCGGCAACGAGTAGAAGCGTTCGGTCAAACGCGGCAAGGCGTAATCGGGAATCGGCGTGGTCTGGTTGAACAGGCGGAACTCGACCTGCTCGCCAACCCGCTCGGCGCTCAAGCGCAACAAGCCCTGCGCCGGGGTGAAATCGAGTGCGTTTTCCAGCAGATTGCCCAACGCCTGGCGCAGCAGAAACGGCTCGCCAATCAACAGCAGATCCTCGCCGATCACTTGCTCGACGCGCAGTAGTTTGCCCTCGATTCGCGCGGCCTGCGCCTGGAACAGTTCTGCGACCAACAGCGCCAGCGGCACTGCCACCCTTTCTTCCAACCCTTGGCGCTGTTCCACCTGCGCCAGATTAAGCAGGCGCTCGATCAACTGCTGCATCCGCGCGCTTTCGCTGTCGATGTTGCTGACAAAGCGCAAACGCTGGACGGGCGGCATCTCGCTTTGCAACAGCTCCGCTGAGCCCCGGATCGCCGCCAGCGGACTTTTCAATTCATGGGTCAGGGTGTGCACGTAGCGCTCGACGTAGGCCTTGCCTTCGAGCTGCGTGCGCATCTGCTCGACCGCTGTGGCCAGTTGCTCCAGTTCGCCGCCGCGATAGTGCGGCACTTCCACGCGCCGGCCTTCGCTCACCGCCTGGGCATAACCGGTCAAACGGTGCAGCGCGCGGCTGAGCCACCATGAGAGCAAGGCACCGAAGAGCAGGCCGAGGCCGATCAGTCCGGCGCCGTAAAACAGCAAGCGCCGCTCGGTGCGATCGACGTAGGGCTGCAGCGAACTGTTGGGCTTGGCCACGGTGACCACGCCGATGATCTTGCCATTGTCGCGAATCGGCGCGCCGACGTGCATCACTGAAGAGCTCGGATCGTCAGGATCACTGCGGCTGGAGCGCGCGCCGTACTCGCCGCGCAGGGTCAGGTAGACGTCGTTCCAGCGCGAATAATCCTGGCCGATCGCGACGCCGCTGGAGTCGAGCACAACGATGCCCTTGGCGTCGGTGACGTAGATGCGGTGGTTGACCTGGTTTTTCGGCAAGCCCCAGATGGTCGCTTGCGGCTGCCGCTCGCCATAGGCGCGGAGCAATTGCGGCCAGCGGTTCTCGCTGAGGGTGCCGGCCTTGAAATCGTCGCGCAGGATTTCTGCCATCAGGTTGGCGGTGTCCACCAGCGTCTCTTCGGTGGACTGGCGCACGCCGGGGCGAATTTCTTCCATCACCGTGTTGAGGACGAAATAACCGGTCAGGCCGACAAACAGCACATACACCAGAAAGATCCGCAGCCCCAGCGACATCAGCTGTGCCCCGGGCTGTAGCTGTAACCGAGGCCGCGATGGGTCTGGATCGGCTCGGCCTCGGCACGTACCAGGCGCAACTTGGCGCGCAGGCTTTTGATGTGGCTGTCGATGCTGCGCTCGTAACCGGCGTCGGCCGCTACGCCCAGCGCATCGAGCAATTGCTCGCGGCTGAACACCCGCTCAGGTTGTTCGAGCAGGCATTGCAACAAGCGGAATTCATGGCGGGTCAGGCTCAGCGGCTGGCCGCGATAGCTGATCTGTACGCGTTCGGCATCGATGCGAAACAGCGTTGAGCCTGCTTCCAGGGTTGCGCGCGGCGCCATGCGTTTGAGGATGGCTTTGACCCGCGCTGCCACTTCACGCGGGCTGAACGGCTTGACCACGTAATCGTCGGCACCGATCTCCAGACCCACCACGCGGTCGATCTCGGCGTCGCGGGCGCTGAGAAACAGCACCGGCACTTCCGTGAAGCGCCGCAATTGCTTGCAGGTTTCGAAGCCACTGATGTCCGGCAGACCGATATCGAGAATGATCAGGTCGGCCGGGGTTTGCCGCTGATGCTCCAGCGCCGCCGCGCCGAGGTTCAGCCACGTGGTGCTGAACCCCTCGCCCTGCAAGGCAAAAATCAATGTGTCGGCAATCGCCGCTTCGTCTTCGACAATCAGGATGTGCGGCATGGCGTCCGAGCCCGTGGCAGTGAGTGCGCGAACGGTGCCCCAAGCCCGGGGTTACGTCAATCAGACCACTTAGCAGTCAGGCTTGTCGGCGGTGTAACGCCGCGCCGGATTGACCGCCGCGCCGAACTCGCGCAAGGCCTTGGCGCCGATCAGCAGCGGATAGTTGAAGTGGCTGCGGTCGGTCAGGTTGACCTCGACGGTGCGCTTGACGTTGCCCAGGCACAGTTCCAGATCGACCACCGGACGCTTGGCGACATCGCTGCTGTCGCGCTCTTCATCGTCCTCGTCGGAACGGCTTTTGATCTTGCTGATGCGCGCGACCTTATGCTCGAAGACCTTGTTGCTGGCGTCTTTGGTGGCGAGGCGGAAACGCACCCAGTCTTCGCCATCACGGGTGAAGGTCTCGATGTCCTTCGCCGACAGCGAGGCGGTCAGCGCGCCAGTGTCCATCTTGGCCTTGAGCACTTCGCCACCGATTTCCGGCAGCGCGATGTATTCGTAGCGACCGTACAGCGTCGGCTCGGCGGCCATGACCGGCAGCGCGACGAGAGCAAACAGAGCAAGGAGGGATTTCACGTAAGGGGCTTCCTTGGGAGGTTAGGCAACGGCATTTTAGACCGTCGCGCGGTTGATCGTTCCCACGCTCTGCGTGGGAATGCATCCAGTGACGCTCTGCGTCACAGGGGACGCGGAGCGTCCCGGGCGGCGTTACCACGCAGAGCGTGGGAACGATCAGGTTAATGGGACTGAAGTGAAACATTCGTCAGCGCCGATTTGGCCTGTCGCACGAAGCTGCTTATCATGGCCAGCCCCTGCCACTTCTTAGAGTTGCTTATGCGCCGCCTGCTCACCGGCTGTTTCGTCACCCTGCTGCTGTTGCTCAACACCCTGATCCTGATCGGGCCGTTGATGGTGTTCGCCCTGCTCAAGCTGGTTGCACCCGGGCGCTGGCGGGATTACGCATCGGGGGCGGTGATGTGGATTGCCGAGACCTGGGCCGAGATCGACAAGCTGATCTTCCGGCTGTGCATCCCGACGCAGTGGGACATTCGCGGCGGCGACGATCTGCGCCGCGACACGTCCTATCTGGTGGTCAGCAACCATCAATCGTGGGTCGACATTCCGGCACTGATCCAGACCCTCAACCGGCGCACGCCGTTCTTCAAATTCTTTCTGAAAAAAGAGCTGATCTGGGTGCCGTTCCTCGGCTTGGCGTGGTGGGCGCTGGATTACCCGTTCATGAAGCGCTACACCAAAGCCTTTCTGGCAAAGAACCCCGAGCTGGCGGGCAAGGATCTGGAAATCACCAAAGCGGCGTGCGAGCTGTTCAAGCGCCAGCCGGTAACGGTGGTGAATTATCTGGAAGGCACGCGCTACACCCTGGCGAAAAGCACCCAGCAGGAATCACCGTTCAACCACTTGCTCAAACCCAAAGCCGGCGGCGTGGCGTTCGTGCTGGCGGCGATGGGTGAACAACTCGATGCGATGCTCGATGTGACGGTGGTGTATCCGCAGGAAAAAATCCCGGGCTTCTGGGACCTGATCAGCGGCAACGTGCCGCGAGTGATCATCGACATCAGGACCCGCGAACTCGACCCGGCGCTGTGGCAGGGCGATTACGAGAAAGATCCGGCCTTTCGCCAACACGTCCAGAACTGGGTCAACCAGCTCTGGATCGAAAAGGATCAGCGCATCGCCGAACTGCGCAACGAGCGCGGCTGACTCAAGTGCCGGTGCCGGTGCCCCAGATGCTGCCGAGGCTGCTCAGCAGCGAACCGCCGACACCCTGCTGACCGAGGTATTGCAGGAGCACCGGGGCAAACTGGCCGATCATGCCGCTGTCCATGCCCAGCGCGCTGAACGCGTTGTTCAGGTCGTTGCTGTCTTTGACATTACCCAGCGCATTCTCAAGCCCGGCGGACTTGCCGGACGAACCGAGCAAAGCCCCGAGCGCCGCCAGATTGCCGCTGCCACCGGACAACTTGTCGATACCCGGCACTTCCTTGGCCAGTTGCGAGTAGTCGGTGCTGCTCAACTGATTTTTCGCCAGCCCGAGCATCGCGCTGGTACCGCCAACGGCCTGCTCCGGCGTGACGTCCAGCGCACTCAAGGCACTCAACAAACCAGCGGTCTCCGAGGTCGGCGCCGCAGCAGCCGCCTTGTCGCCACCCTGCATCCCCGCTACCGCACCGGCCACGTCGTTCAAACTGAAACCGGCAAACACCGGCCCGGCGGCCAGGGTCAGGAGCGATGCCAAGGCAAAACCGCGTGAAATCTTCATTCAGACATCCTCTTGGGAAAAGCTGCCACCGGACAACGGCGACGAAACTGCCGGTTTGACCGGGGATCGGCTGGCGTGTTCCTCCTCCTGCACTTCCATTGTCATCATTTTCCAGCAGATTAACCGGAGGTCGGGTCCTCGCGATAGAGGGATATTGGCAGCCTTTCCAAACCCAAAGATTCAAAGGAGCGTAGCCTTTGGCAGTTCCTGTGAAAATAGTCTAAGTGATGCAAAAGGCAGGAATCCTTATGCCGTTTATCTGCTATTAATTAGAGAACATATTTCTAACAAGACTAAAAAACTGTCACATCTGACAGTTGGCGATAGGTGCAAACAAGGAGACCATTCTTGCTCTTTTAATGTAACGGAGTACGAATGATGAAGCTGAAAATTGCGGCGGGTATTTTGGTAAGTATTGCAATGATGGGCACCGCCTATGCAGCCACTTGCCCGACAGTTTCAATTACCCACTCTCAAGACAACGAAGATCTCACCTTCACCTCTGCACGCCTTAAAGACAAAGACAGCGCCGATTCCGTTGTCGTTTGTCGCTACGAAGGCAAGGGCGACCTAGGCGCCTCATCCGGTTACAGAAACGGTACTCCGATTAAAGCCACTGGGACCGGTTGGAAGGACAAGGAAGGTAAGCCTTCGGATGATTGCGCAGTCACCGATGGAGATGCCAAAAAATGCTCGTTTGAAGAACAGGAAAAGTAACGCGCAAAAAGGGCAACTCCAAGGGTTGTCCTTTTTACTTTTTACATGGACAAAACCGATCGTCTGCATCAGTACAAACCGGTACCGTCAAGTAATTTAACGAAGATAAAGCTTGGTTTTATTAACTCTACCGGGAGCGGTGTTCTTTTCGTTATTAAAAGACCGATCATACCGGAGGAAATACAAAACTCTAAAAGAAGGACAAAGTAGAAAGCAATGGAGGTTGGACCGGTTCGTGACGAGAGAATAAATAAAGCCTGGTTGCGATGCCCCTTTTTGACAATTAAACGGGAAGCATTGACATGTCAAATAGACAAAGCGGTACCGTAAAGTGGTTTAACGATGAAAAAGGTTTTGGCGGTATTACACCCGCTGACGGAGGCCCCGAAATCCCGGTCCATCACAAGGATATCGAAAGCGATGGGTTCAAAGCTTTCCAAGTCGGGCAAAAAGTTTCATTTGTGGCCGAGAAGGGAAATACAGGAATGAAAGCATGCCAAGTTCGCGCTGAATGAGCGCAAATCCAACCAAAACGGCGACCCTGAGGTCGCCGTTTTGCGTTGCGCTAAAACCTTACGCCGCACTGAACAACTTATGCGGATCAATCACAAACTTCTTCGGCACGCCGGCGTCGAACTCGCCGTAACCTTCCGGCGCCTGATCGAGGCTGATCACTTGCACGCCGACCACTTCAGCAATGTTGATGCGATCCCACATGATCGCCTGCATCAACTGGCGGTTGTACTTCATCACTGGCGTTTGCCCAGTGTGGAAGCTGTGGGATTTGGCCCAGCCCAGGCCGAAGCGGATGCTCAGGCTGCCCATTTTCGCGGCTGCGTCGACGGCGCCCGGATCTTCGGTGACGTACAGGCCCGGGATACCGATCTTGCCGGCAACGCGCACCACGCCCATCAGTGAGTTGAGCACCGTGGCCGGGGCTTCGGCCTTGACGCCGTCGTGGCCGTGGCCGCGTGCTTCGAAACCGACGCAGTCCACCGCGCAATCTACTTCCGGCTCGCCCAGCAGCGCGGCGATCTGTTCGTGCAGCGGGGTGTCTTTGGACAGGTCGACGACCTCAAAACCCTGTGCCTTGGCGTGGGCCAGGCGGATGGTGTTGACGTCGCCGACGATCACCACCGCCGCACCGAGCAAACGTGCGGAAGCGGCAGCGGCCAGACCGACCGGACCGGCGCCGGCGATGTACACGGAGCTCCCCGGGCCAACGCCGGCAGTGACGGCGCCGTGGTAACCGGTCGGGAGGATGTCGGAGAGGCAGGTCAGGTCGCGGATTTTCTCCATGGCCTTGTCGCGATCCGGCAGTTTCAGCAGGTTGAAGTCGGCGTACGGCACCAGCACGTATTCGGCCTGGCCACCGGTCCAGTCGCCCATGTCGACGTAACCGTATGCGCCGCCGGCACGGGCCGGGTTGACGGTCAGGCAGACGCCGGTGTGTTGCTCCTTGCAGGAACGGCAGCGCCCGCAAGCCACGTTGAACGGAACAGAGACCAGATCGCCGATCTTCAGGTTTTCGACGTCCGAGCCCTTTTCGATCACCTCGCCGGTGATTTCGTGACCCAGCACCAGACCGGTCTGCGCCGTGGTCCGACCGCGCACCATGTGTTGGTCGGAGCCGCAGATGTTGGTGGAAACCACTTTAAGAATGACCCCGTGCTCGATCTTGCGACCACGCGGGTCCTGCATTTTCGGATAGTCGATTTTCTGTACTTCGACCTTGCCAGCGCCGAGATACACCACACCACGATTGCCAGACATGCCATCACCTCTATATTTGTTGTTGGGTAGAGAGTTGATTGAGCTTCAAGCGGCAAGCTACAAGCCGCAAGAAGTGTGCTGACCGCTTGTTCTTGCGGCTTGGAGCTTGGAGCTTGGAGCTTGCGCTAAAGAACGACAGTTCTGTTGGCGTTCAGGAACACCCTTCTTTCGATGTGATACCCAACCGCCCGCGCCAAGGTCAGGCCTTCGATATCCCGGCCCTTGGCAATCAAGTCCTCGGGATAATGACTGTGATCCACCGCCTCGACGCCCTGGGCGATGATCGGCCCTTCATCGAGATCGTTGTTGATGTAATGCGCCGTCGCGCCTACCAGTTTCACGCCCTTGTTGTAGGCCTGGTGATACGGCTTGGCGCCCTTGAAGCCCGGCAGCAGGGAGTGATGAATGTTGATCGCCTTGCCGTCGAGCTTGCGGCACAGCTCCGGCGACAGCACCTGCATGTAGCGGGCGAGGATCACCAGTTCGGCACCGGCCTCTTCGATCACCTGCCAGACCTGACGCTCCTGCGCCGGTTTGTCGTTGGGGTCGAGAGGGAAATGGTAGTAGGGAATCTGGTGCCAGTCGGCCAACGGCTTGAGATCCGGATGGTTGGACACCACCGCCGCCACGTCCATCGACAACTGACCGATGCGCTGGCGATAGAGCAAGTCGTTGAGGCAGTGATCGGCCTTGGAGACCATGATCACCACTTTCGGCCGGTAGTTCGGCGCGGTCAGCTCGAAGAGCATGCCGAACGCTTCTCCGCGCTCGGCCAAACCTGCGCGGAAAGATTGTTCGTCGAAACCATCAGGCTGACGGAATTCCACGCGAATGAAGAAGCGCCCCGAGAGGCGGTCATCGAACGAGTGGTGCTCGGTGACATAACAGCCCTGCTCGAACAGAAAACGCGTGACCGCGTCCACCGTGCCGAGGACGCTGGGGCAGTCGGCGGTCAGAATCCATGTGTCTGGGGCGCGGCTCATATTTTTTCCTCTGATCGTTCCTACGCTCTGCGTGGGAATGCCGCCATGGACGCTCTGCGTCCGCTCTTGGGACGCGGAGCGTCCCGGGATGCATTCCCACGCGGAGCGTGGGAACGATCATCTATCTGCTCCCTTTCCCCTCTCCCCCTTGGGGGAGAGGGCTGGGGTGAGGGGGTAGCTTTTGATCTTTCAGGCCTGAACGCTGAGGCCGTACTCGGCCGAAGCATCCTGCAACCACAACCACCAGTAATCCGAGAAGCTGCGGCGGATCAGCAGTTCCCAGGTGTCTTCGGCGGTATGACGAATCATCAGCTGCGATTTGGCGAACACCGTGCCCACCGCTTTGCCGACCGGGAAGTTGTTCGGGTGCACGTCATAGCTGGTGGATTTCATCAGCACCTGACGCACGTTCGGCCCGCTCAGTTCGAGGATCTGCTGGCCGCCGCTGACGTTGACGATGGCAATGTGCAGATCGCCCAGCGCTTCGCGCAGTTTCTGCTCGGCGGCGAATTCTTCGCCGCTTGGCACGATCAGCAGCCACTCGTCCGGGCCCATCCACTGCAGGCTGGTGTCGCCTTTGACGATCACGCTCAGCGCGCCGGGCAATTCAATGCCAAGCGCTTTGTGCACACCGGCCGCGAAGGCTGCATCGTGGCCATCGCCACGAATGGTCAGGTGGCCGAGGAGTTTCTTTTCCCGCACGATCACGCCGGCGTTCTTGCGGCCCTTGCCGACCAGGCTGGCGAGGTCGGCATGGTGCAGCGACGATTCGGCCTTGGCGCCAGTGGTCGGGCGTTGCTGGTAAACATTGGCTGTGGTCATAAAGCACCTTCTGAATTCTGTTGATCGTTCCCACGCTCTGCGTGGGAATGCCGCCATGGACGCTCTGCGTCCGCTCTTGGGACGCGGAGCGTCCCGGGATGCATTCCCACGCGGAGCGTGGGAACGATCAGTGTCAGATGTTCTGGCGATCACCCTTCGGATCAAAGAACACCGAAGACACGATTTCCGCCTCGATCACGCTGCCATCGGCCAGCGGTGCGAACACCCGCTCGCCCATGCGCTTGAGACCGCCCTTGACCACACCCATGGCAAACGAATAACCGAGGGAGTTGTGCGCGTAGCTGGAGGTCACGTGGCCGACCATGGTCATCGGGATCGCCTGCTTGGTGTTGAACACCAGCTGCGCACCTTCCGGCAGCCATTTGGTCGGGTCGATCGGCTTGAGGCCCACCAGTTGTTTGCGCTGGTCTTTCACGCAATCTTCGCGGTTCATGCCGCGCTGGCCGATCCACGAGAACGGTTTGGTGCGACCGACACACCAGCCCATGTTCAGGTCGTCCGGGGTCATCGAGCCGTCGGTGTCCTGGCCGACGATGATGAAGCCCTTCTCGGCCCGCAGCACGTGCATTGTTTCGGTGCCGTACGGCGTCAGGTTGTACTGCTTGCCGGCCTCGACGATTTTCTCCAGCACGCCCATCGCATAATCGGCCTGCACGTTGACTTCGTACGACAGCTCACCGGTGAACGAGATACGGAACACCCGCGCCGGCACATCGCCGACCAGACCTTCTTTCCAGGTCATGAACGGGAACGCTTCGTTGCTCAGATCGATGTCGGTCACGGCGCTGAGCAGCTTGCGGCTGTTCGGCCCGGACAGGGTCATGGTCGCCCAGTGGTCGGTGACGGAAGTGAAGTACACCTTCATGTCCGGCCATTCGGTCTGGTGGTACAGCTCCAGCCACTGCAGTACGCGCGCGGCGCCGCCGGTGGTGGTGGTCATGACGAAATGGTTGTCGGCCAGACACGCCGTCACACCGTCGTCGAAGACCATGCCGTCTTCTTTGCACATCAAACCGTAGCGAGCCTTGCCCACGTCGAGTTTGGTCCAGGCGTTGGTGTACACGCGGTTGAGGAACTCGCGGGCATCCGGGCCTTGAATGTCGATCTTGCCGAGGGTCGAAGCATCGAGCAGGCCAACGCTGTCGCGCACGGCTTTGCATTCGCGCTTGACCGCCGCGTGCAGGTCTTCACCGTTTTTCGGGAAGTACCATGGACGCTTCCACTGACCGACATCTTCAAACTCGGCGCCGTTCTTCACGTGCCAGGCATGCAGCGCGGTGTAGCGCACCGGTTCGAAGATGTGCCCGCAATGCCGGCCGGCCACAGCGCCGAAGGTCACCGGCGTGTAGTTCGGACGGAACATGGTGGTGCCCATCTGCGGGATGGTCACGTTCAGCGAACGGGCGGCAATGGCCAGACCGTTGACGTTGCCGAGCTTGCCCTGATCGGTGCCGAAGCCCAGCGCGGTGTAGCGTTTGACGTGCTCGACCGACTCGAAACCTTCGCGGGTCGCCAGTTCGATGCCACCGGCGGTGACGTCGTTCTGGAAGTCGACGAACTGCTTCGGTGCTCGCGCCGAGTTCTTCTCGTGCGGCACCTGGAACAGCGCCAGGGTCGGCTCTTCGAGACGGCTCAAGGCTTTCGGCAACACGCCTTCGACAGTCTGGAAACCGGCTTCGGCGGCAGCGCGCACGCCACCTTCAAAACCGTCGGCCAGCGAATCGCCGAGCGCGTAGACGCCATTGACGCCACCGACGCACACGCGCTTCTGCGGTGCTTCGCCCGGTACGAAACCGAGAATGTCTTCACGCCAGACCGGTTTGCCACCGAGGTGCGAAGCCAGGTGAACCACCGGGCTGTAACCGCCGGAGCTGGCGACCAGATCGCAATCGAGCCATTCGCCCGGACTGGTCACGGCGTGGGCCTTTACGTCAATCGCGGCGACGCGGGCAGCGGTCACTCGCTTGCTGCCACGCACCTCGATGACGGCGCTGCCGGTGAGGATGCGAATGCCTTTGGCGCGCGCTTCTTCGACCAATGCACCGCGCGGATTGCTGCGGGCGTCAGCGATGGCGACGACTTGCAGACTGGCATCGAGCCAATCCAGAGCAACGCGATAGGCGTGATCGTTGTTGGTCGACAGCACCAGTTTTTTGCCCGGCGCTACGCCATAACGACGCACGTAAGTCGACACCGCACCGGCGAGCATGTTGCCCGGCACGTCGTTGTTGCCGTACACCAGCGGACGCTCGTGGGCACCGGTCGCCAGCACCACGCGCTTGGCGCGGACACGGTGGATGCGCTGACGCACCTGACCGATCGGCGCGCGGTCACCGAGATGATCGGTCAGGCGTTCGTGAATGGTCAGGAAGTTGTGGTCGTGGTAACCGTTGACCGTGGCGCGCGGCAACAGCAGCACGTCCGGGGTGTTCTTCAATTCAGCGATGACGCTGGCGACCCATTCCATCGCCGGTTTGCCGTCGAGGCTTTCGCGGGAATCAAGCAGGCTGCCGCCGAACTCTTCCTGCTCATCGGCCAGAATCACGCGGGCACCGCTGCGCGCAGCCGCCAGGGCAGCGGCGAGACCGGCCGGGCCGGCACCGACGATCAGCACGTCGCAGTGCTGGTTCATGTAGTCGTAGGTGTCCGGATCGTTCTCGGTCGGCGAACGGCCGAGGCCGGCAGCCTTGCGGATGTACTTCTCGTAAGTCATCCAGAACGATTGCGGGTACATGAAGGTTTTGTAGTAGAAACCCGGCGGCATCAGCTTGCCGCCGACCTTGCCGAGAATCCCCATCATGTCGTTGTTGACGCTCGGCCAGCCATTGGTGCTGGTGGCGACCAGGCCCTGATACAACGCCTGTTGCGTGGCGCGCACGTTGGGAATCTGCGTGGCTTCGGTGGCACCGATCTGCAGCACCGCGTTCGGCTCTTCGGAACCGGCGGCGAAGATGCCGCGAGGGCGCGAATACTTGAAGCTGCGGCCGATGATATCGACGCCGTTGGCAATCAGTGCGGCGGCCAGCGAGTCGCCTTCATAGCCTTTGTAGGTCTGGCCGTTGAAGGTGAAGCTCAGCACTTTGTTGCGGTCGATCCGTCCACCGTTGGACAGGCGATTGGTCTGGCTCATACCTTCTCTCCCAGCGCCGTCGTGGCTGTTTTCGCAGTGCCAGCCTTGTCGGTGAATTGCGGCTTCTCGCCGATCTTGTAGCTCTCGAGAATCTCGTAGGTCACGGTATCGCGAGTGACGTTGAAGTACTGGCGGCAACCGGCAACGTGGTCCCACAACTCGTGGTGCAGACCGCGCGGGTTATCGCGAAAGAACATGTAGTCGCCCCACTCTTCATCGGTGCAGGCGTTCGGATCCAGCGGACGCGGGATGTGCGCCTGACCGGATGCGTGGAATTCCTCTTCAGAGCGCAGTTCGCCGCAGTGAGGACAGAAGATATGCAACATGGGGATTTCTCCTGTTAGTGGGCAACCGCAGCAGCGCCGTGTTCATCGATCAACGCACCGTTGTGGAAACGGTCGATGGAGAAAGGTGCAGCCAATGGGTGCATTTCACCCTTGGCCAGACTCGCGGCAAACACGTTGCCCGAGCCGGGTGTGGCCTTGAAGCCACCGGTGCCCCAACCGCAGTTGAAGAACATGTTCGGTACTGGCGTCTTGGAAATGATCGGGCAGGCATCCGGAGTGGTGTCGACGATGCCGCCCCACTGGCGGTTCATACGTACGCGGGACAACACCGGGAACATCTCGACGATGGCCTGGATGGTGTGTTCGATCACCGGGTACGAACCACGCTGGCCGTAGCCGTTGTAGCCGTCGATACCGGCGCCGATCACCAGGTCGCCCTTGTCGGACTGGCTGATGTAACCGTGTACGGCGTTGGACATGATCACGCTGTCGATAATCGGTTTGATCGGCTCGGACACCAGCGCTTGCAGCGGGTGGGATTCGATCGGCAGGCGGAAACCGGCAAGCTTGGCCATGTGCCCGGAGTTACCGGCAGTGACCACGCCGACGCGCTTGGCGCCGATGAAACCCTTGTTGGTTTCGACGCCGATGCACACACCGTTTTCCTTGCGGAAACCGATCACTTCGGTCTGCTGGATCAAGTCCACGCCCAAGGCATCGGCGGCACGCGCGAAGCCCCAGGCCACGGCATCGTGACGGGCGACGCCGCCGCGACGCTGCACGGTGGCGCCCATGATCGGGTAGCGGGTGTTTTTCGAGCAGTCCAGGTACGGAATCTCGTCCGCAACCTGCTTGGCGTCGAGCAATTCGCCGTCGACGCCGTTGAGGCGGTTGGCACTGACCCGACGCTCGGAATCACGGATGTCCTGCAGGGTGTGGCACAGGTTGTAGACGCCACGCTGGGAGAACATCACGTTGTAGTTGAGATCCTGCGACAGGCCTTCCCACAATTTCATCGCGTGTTCGTAGAGGTGCGCCGACTCGTCCCACAGGTAGTTGGAACGCACGATGGTGGTGTTGCGCGCGGTATTACCGCCGCCGAGCCAGCCTTTCTCGACCACGGCGACATTGGTGATGCCGTGCTCCTTGGCCAGATAGTAGGCCGTCGCCAGGCCGTGCCCGCCGCCGCCGACGATGACCACGTCGTAGACTTTTTTCGGGGTGGGCGTGCGCCACATGCGCTGCCAGTTTTCGTGGTGGCTGAGCGAGTGTTTGAACAGGCCGAAGCCGGAATAGCGTTGCATAGTCATTACTCCAAAACCGACTCAGCGATAAACCGGGAAGTCTGCGCACAGGGCCGAGACCTGCTGGGCGACATTGGCCTCGACATCGGCGTCGCCGAGGTTGTCGAGGATGTCGCAGATCCAGCCGGCGAGGGTTTCGCACTGGCTGACCTTGAAGCCGCGCGTGGTCACCGCCGGGGTGCCGATGCGCAGGCCCGAGGTCACGAACGGCGACTGCGGGTCGTTCGGCACGGCGTTCTTGTTCACCGTGATGTGCGCGCGGCCCAGCGCGGCGTCGGCGTCCTTGCCGGTCAGGCCCTGACGGATCAGGCTGACCAGGAACAGATGGTTGTCGGTGCCGCCGGAGATCACATCGTAGCCACGCTTGATGAACACGCTGGCCATCGCCTGGGCGTTGTCGATCACTTGTTGCTGATAGGCCTTGAAGCCAGGCTCCAGCGCTTCCTTGAAGCACACCGCCTTGCCGGCGATGACGTGCATCAGCGGACCGCCCTGGGCGCCGGGGAACACGGCGGCGTTGAGCTTCTTCTCAATCTCTTCGTTGGACTTGGCCAGGATCAGCCCACCACGCGGACCGCGCAGGGTTTTGTGCGTAGTGGTGGTGACCACATCGGCGTACGGCAGCGGGTTCGGATACAGGCCAGCAGCGACCAGACCGGCGACGTGGGCCATGTCGACGAACAGCAGCGCACCGACCTTGTCGGCGATCTGACGGAAGCGCGGGAAGTCCAGAGTTTTCGAGTAAGCAGAGAAACCGGCAACGATCATTTTCGGTTTGCACTCGACGGCCAGACGCTCGACTTCGTCGTAGTCGATCAGCCCGGTGTCGGTGTTGATGCCGTACTGCACAGCGTTGTAGAGCTTGCCCGAGGACGACACTTTCGCGCCGTGGGTCAGGTGACCGCCGTGGGCCAGGCTCATGCCGAGAATGGTGTCGCCCGGCTGGATCAACGCCAGGTACACGGCGCTGTTGGCCGAGGAGCCGGAGTGCGGCTGGACGTTGGCATAGTCGGCACCGAACAGTTGCTTGGCGCGTTCGATGGCCAGCGCTTCGACTTTATCCACATGCTCGCAGCCGCCGTAGTAGCGCTTGCCCGGATAGCCCTCGGCGTATTTGTTGGTCAGGCCGCTGCCTTGCGCCTGCATGACGCGCTTGCTGGTGTAGTTCTCCGACGCGATCAGCTCGATGTGATCTTCCTGACGTTGCTCCTCGGCATTCATCGCCGCCAGCAGTGCATCGTCGTAACCCTGGATCTGGTCTTGCTTGCTGAACATCGCGTCTCTCCCAGCGGCATCTGTGCGCCATTCGTCTCGGTAAGGCACTGGCAATGATGGCAGTGCCCTTTGATGCGATGGTATGACCGGCACAGACAGCTCAAATGCCTGCGGACGCCACGCAAAGGTGCGTTTACGACATGGCTGGAAATGCTCTCTTCGAAACGCCGCAGATCCCCTGTGGGAGCGAGCCTGCTCGCGAAGAGGCCGGCACATCCGACATAGAAGTTGGCTGGCAGACCGCTTTCGTCGGAACGCCGCCCGGAGCCGGCTCGCTCCTACAGGGGTCAGGCGATGATTTGGCGGATGGCAAGCAGCAGGAGGAAATGCGCGGGATACAGCGCATACGCCCAGCGCCGCATCGGTGGAGGCCGGACATGTCGCCCATGTCGCAACAAGAACATTCCGAGCATCGGCGCAAACACACATGTCACCAGCCCGAGAATCGCCACGCTGTTGCCGAAACGCGCCGATTCGAGCAGCACTTGCCATTGGTTCGCCGCCAGACACACCAGCCCCGGCAACAGGCTGAAATACCAGGGTCGGCGGAACACCAGCAGCATCGCCAACGGCAACAATATGCCGAAGAAACCGAACATCAGTCGTTCTGAAAAAACCGCCGCAACCACCAGTGCGGCCAGTGCGAGCGATCGCGCCACCAATGCTGAATCCTGCCAGCCGCGCGCCACCAGCAAGCCCAGCGCCAGCGTCGGCATCACGTTGAACGTGTCAGGGTCGGGGATATAAAAGCGATAAGGGACTTCGCTGATGGCGCTGAAGAGCAACAGCCAGCCCAGATAGCGCCATTCCATTTTGCGCGAACCGTCTCGTGCCAGATTCGCCGCCATCGCCAGGCAAAACCATGGAAACGCTAGGCGACCCGGCACATACAACCAATCGGCGGAGAAGCCGACATATCGCAGGTGATCGAGCAACATGCTCAGCAACGCCAGCCACTTGAGCAGATCCAGAGCACCGTCGCGTTGGCTCAGGTGCATAATCGGCCCATAAACTGGTAATTTTCCCCACCCGACATCGCATGTGCTCCCCGGAAGATCTTCGGTAAAGTGCGCATCCTCATTGACCACGAGCCTTCACAAGAGTCTCGATTACGGAAGCCGGCCATGACCGACAAGAGCCAACAATTCGCCAGCGACAACTATTCCGGTATCTGCCCGGAAGCCTGGGCTGCCATGGAACAGGCCAACCACGGCCACCAGCGCGCTTACGGCGACGATGAATGGACCGCCCGCGCGGCGGATCATTTCCGCAAACTGTTCGAAACCGACTGCGAAGTGTTCTTCGCCTTCAACGGCACCGCCGCCAACTCGCTGGCCCTGTCTTCGCTGTGCCAGAGTTACCACAGCGTGATCTGCTCGGAAACCGCCCACGTCGAAACCGACGAATGCGGCGCTCCGGAATTCTTCTCCAACGGCTCGAAGCTGCTGATCGCCGGCACTGAAAACGGCAAGATCACCCCGCAATCGATCCGCGAAGTCGCACTCAAGCGTCAGGACATCCACTACCCGAAACCGCGCGTGGTGACCCTGACCCAGGCCACCGAAGTCGGCAGCGTCTACACCCCGGAAGAAGTCCGCGCCATCAGCGCAACCTGCAAGGAGCTGGGCCTGCATCTGCACATGGACGGCGCGCGGTTCTCCAACGCCTGCGCATTCCTCGGCTGCTCGCCGGGGGACCTGACCTGGAAGGCCGGCGTTGATGTGCTGTGCTTCGGCGGCACCAAGAACGGCATGGCGGTGGGTGAAGCGATCCTGTTCTTCAACCACAAACTGGCCGAAGACTTCGACTACCGCTGCAAGCAGGCCGGGCAACTGGCGTCGAAAATGCGCTTTTTGTCGGCACCGTGGGTCGGCATTCTGGAAAACGACGCTTGGCTCAAATACGCCCGCCACGCCAACCACTGCGCGCAACTGCTGGCAGAACTGGTCAGCGACATTCCCGGCGTCGAACTGATGTTCCCGGTGCAGGCCAACGGCGTGTTCCTGCAACTGTCCGAGCCGGCCATCGCTGCGTTGACTGCAAAGAACTGGCGCTTCTACACCTTCATCGGCAAGGGCGGCGCACGTTTCATGTGCTCCTGGGACACCGAAGAAGAGCGCGTGCGCGAACTGGCGCGCGATATTCGCGAGGTCATGTCGGCCTGATTCCCACCGCATTGATCGTTCCCACGCGCAGCAAAGGAATGCCTCCCGGGACGCTCCGCGTTCCAGCCTCACCATTATCGACACGGTCAAGACCGCTAAGACGCGGAGCGTCAGTGGCTGCATTCCCACGCAGAGCGTGGGAACGATCTTTAGCTCCACATCTGCCCACCCTGATCGTTCCCACGCTCCGCGTGGTAACGCCTCCCGGGACGCTCCGCGTTCCAGCTTCACCCTTGGCGACAGGCTGAAAACCGCTATGACGCGGAGCGTCAGTGGCTGCATTCCCACGCAGAGCGTGGGAACGATCTTTATCTCCACATCTGCCCCACCCTGATCGTTCCCACGCTCCGCGTGGTAACGCCTCCAGGGACGCTCCGCGTTCCAGCTTCACCCTTGGCGACAGGCTGAAAACCGCTATGACGCAGAGCGTCAGTGGCTGCATTCCCACGCAGAGCGTGGGAACGATCTTTATCTCCACATCTGCCCCACCCTGATCGTTCCCACGCTCCGCGTGGGAATGCCTCCAGGGACGCTCCGCGTTCCAGCTTCACCCTTGGCGACAGGCTGAAAACCGCAATGACGCGGAGCGTCAGTGGCTGCATTCCCACGCAGAGCGTGGGAACGAGCTTCGGTCCGGGCTGACTTTTCCCACCGTGGTACCAGAAGCCTCTTCTAGCGCAATTATGTCGCCCGCCCCATTCTGATCGTTCCCACGCTCCGCGTGGGAATGCATCTCGGGACGCTCCGCGTTCCATCTCATTCGCACCGCAAGATTCAAGGATCGAATCCCATGGGCCGCAACCGCTATACGATTACCGAAGCCGACAAACCGCATTTCCTGACCTGCACCGTAATGGAGTGGTTGCCGTTATTCATTCGCCCGTACATCGTTGAGCACCTGCTCAACTGCTGGCGATATCAACAGGCTCATCATGACTTGAAGCTATACGGCTACGTGATTCTGGAAAACCACCTGCACTTCGTCGCCCAAGCACCCGATCTGAGCAAATGCCTCAGCCAGTTCAAGTCCTTCACCGCGCGACAAATCATCAATGACTTGCAAACAAAAGGCGCCGACAAAGCCTTGCAGCGCCTGCGCTTCAGCAAACGCGCGCATAAGCAGGACCGGGTGTATCAACTGTGGCAAGAAGGCACGCACGCGGAAATGGTCTACAGCGAATCTGTGATGCGTCAGAAACTTGAATACATCCACAACAACCCGGTGAAACGCGGATATGTGGATTTACCGGAGCATTGGCGTTATTCGAGTGCCAGGGACTACGCGGGAATCGAGGGTATGATCGAGATTCAGCGCTGGTATTGAAATGGGACGCGGAGCGTCCCGGGCGGCATTCCCACGCGGAGCGTGGGAACGATCATAAAAGCCTCAGAACTCAATCCGCACATCCCCCTTCGGCACGCTGCAGCACGACAGGATAAACCCTTCAGCCTCGTCATCCTCGGTAATCCCGCCGTTGTGCTCCATCTCCACTTCGCCGCCCAGTTTCATCACCTTGCACGTTCCGCAGATACCCATGCCGCAGGCTTTCGGGATCATCAGGCCGAGTTTGGCGGCGGCTGCGTGGACGGTTTCGCCCGGGCCGACGCGAATGCTTTTGCCGGAGGCGGTGAATTCCACCTGATGCAGATCCGCGGCGTCGATTTCCGGCGCATCGGCGGCTTGTTCGGCCTGTTCCACCGCGTCGGCGCGGGCCTCGGGTGGCGTGGCGCCGAAGGATTCTTCGTGGTAGCGCGACATGTCGTAGCCGGCCGCTTCCAGCAGGCGTTTGACCGCAGTCATGTATGGCGTCGGGCCGCAGCAGAACACTTCGCGTTCGAGGAAGTCCGGAACCATAAGTTCGAGCATCTTGTGGTTCAGGTAACCGCGATAACCGGCCCATGGCTCACCGAGGCCGTGCTTTTCGCAGATCAGGTGCAGGCTGAAGTTATCGATCCGCGAAGCCATGTGCTCGAGTTCGCGGTGGTAAATGATGTCTTTCGGCGACCGCGCGCTGTGCACGAACGTCATGTCGACGTTGGCGTTGGTGTCGTAGAACCAGCGCGCCATCGACATGCACGGGGTGATGCCGACGCCGCCGCTCAAATACAGAACCTTCGGGCTCGGGAAGTCGATCGCGTTGAACAGCCCGACCGGGCCGTGCACCGCCAGTTCTTGCCCCTCATGCAAAGTGTCATGCAACCAGTTGGAGACCTTGCCACCCGGCACGCGCTTGATCGTGACCGAGAAGCTGTACGGCACCGACGGCGAGCTGGAGATGGTGTAGGAGCGCATGATCGGCTGGCCTTCGATTTCCAGCTCCAGCGTGACGAACTGCCCCGGCTTGAAGAAGAACAGGATCGGCTGGTCGGCCATAAAGCAGAAGGTGCGCACATCCCAGGTTTCCTGGATGACTTTGACGCAACGGACAATGTGTCGGCCATTGGCCCAGGTCTGGGTGGTGACCGGATTCAGGAAGCTGTTGGACATGCTGTTCTCCACGGCCGACTGTCGGCCTCTTGTCGGCGATTCTGCGTATAGCGCAGACCGCGCGTTTACCTATCCGCGACATTGACATACTTATCGCGACCAGCCCTTGAACACCGGGGCTTGCGCGTCGGGAACAGATTGCGCCATGTCGCGCATGGATAAGGTTCCCCCCAGCGCCGGCCCCACACTCGCCCCAACACAAGACGACTTCTTTACACCTTGCGTAGCAACCGTATTGCAGCACACCTGATCAGCCACTTTCGCCGGCCACGCAGAGGGCCATGAGGATTACATCGATGGACGTCACCGCAAAAATCAGCCTGGGCGATCCGCTGGAACCCGCACGCAAGGCCACCGCACAAATGCTCCAGGAGCGCGAGCGCACTTTTTCGCTGCCACAGCCGTTCTACAGCGACGAGCGCCTGTTCGATATCGATATGCAGGAGATCTTCCAGAAGGAATGGTTGATCGCCGGCATGACCTGCGAGATCCCGGCCAAGGGCAACTACCTGACCTTGCAGGTCGGCAAGAACCCGATCATCGTCATTCGCGGCGCCGAGGGCGTGGTGCACGCGTTCCACAACGTCTGCCGCCACCGTGGCTCGCGCCTGTGCACCAGTGAAAAAGGCAAGGTCGCCAAACTGGTCTGCCATTACCACCAGTGGACCTACGAACTGGACGGGCGCCTGCTGTTCGCCGGCACCGAGATGGGCGCCGACTTCGACATGAAGCAATACGGCCTGAAACCGGTGAACGTGAAAACCGCTGGCGGTTACATCTTCATCAGCCTGGCGGAGAACCCGCCGGCCATCGATGACTTCCTGTCGACGCTCAACCATTACATGGAACCGTACGACATGGAGAACACCAAGGTGGCGATTACCACCACCTTGATGGAGAAAGCCAACTGGAAACTGGTGCTGGAAAACAACCGCGAGTGCTACCACTGCAACGCGTCGCACCCGGAACTGTTGAAAACCCTGCTGGAGTGGGACGACGTCACCGACCCGCGCGCCGATCAGGCGTTCAAGGATCACGTCGCCGCCTCCGCCGCTGCCTGGGAAGCGGAAAAGATCCCTTACGCCCACGCCAGTTTCGGCTTGCGCAACCGTATCGTGCGCATGCCGCTGCTCAAGGGCACCGTGTCGATGACCCTCGACGGCAAACAGGGCTGCGCCAAACTGATGGGCCGCATCAAGAACCCCGATCTGGGCTCGATGCGCATCCTGCACCTGCCGCACTCGTGGAACCACTGCATGGGCGACCACATCATCGTCTTCACCGTGTGGCCGATCAGCGCCCAGGAAACCATGGTCACCACCAAGTGGCTGGTGCACAAGGATGCGGTGGAAGGTGTCGATTACGACGTCGAGCGCATGCGCCAGGTGTGGGACGCGACCAACGATCAGGACCGCCGTCTGGCTGAGGAAAACCAGCGCGGGATCAACTCCACCGCTTACCAGCCTGGGCCTTACTCCAAAACCTATGAATTCGGCGTGGTCAACTTCGTCGATTGGTACAGCGAGCGCATGTTGAACAACCTCGGGGCCGAGCCTGCGCCTTACCTCAAAGGCGTTCCGGTTCAGGGCTGATCAAGAGCAAAAGATCGCAGCCTGCGGCAGCTCCTACAGGTGGAATGCATTCCCCTGTGGGAGCGAGCCTGCTCGCGAAGGCGTCCTGACCCACGCTACATCTTTCAGTTGGTCAATTTCCGACCAATCACCCCCGCCCCCATACCCATCAAGCCCTCCAGCCTTCCGCAAACAAGTTATCCACATACCCGCCCACAGCAAATGGGGGTAACTGTGGATGAGTCAAAAAATATCTTCCTGATTTGCAAAGAAAAACCGTGACTTATGCTGAATCACAGTTTCTCAAAACGATTGATCGTTTTTTGATCAACACTATGCAGGCCACGGTTTCAAAGGCCTCCAGCGGGTAGCGAACACGTTATCCACAGAAGAGCCAACAGAGATCGGGGACAACTTTCCATCTTCTGTGGAAAACACCTATGACTGGGGAAAACCCGTTCGCCTTAACAGCTCTCGGCGCCCGGGAGTTACATTTGATCAATAATTGATCAAACACCTGTAACCCCTGATCCATATGGCCTACAGCTGAGAGCGAACATCTTATCCACAGAAGCGCCAACAGACATTGGGGGCAACTTGTCGATTTATACCGAAGGAAAAGCCTGAGAAATCCGAGAGTTACGCTGATCGTTTTTTGATCTTAAGGCTGGAAGGCTTGAATGGCGTGGGGTGCGAGCAAGGGCGAACACGTTATCCACAGCTTCGCCAACAGGGTTTGTGGGTAAACAGTAAAGATTGGCTGTGAATGAATACCACTGTGGGAGCGAGCCTGCTCGCGAACGCGTCGGGTCAGTCGATGCATGTGTCGACTGACAGTCTGCCTTCGCGAGCAGGCTCGCTCCCACAGTGGTTATTCCATGCTAGGAAGAGGGTGACTAGCGGACAACGCCCTCTTCAATCAGCAGCTTCAGAATCGCCTCCGCCCCAGCCTGCGCAGTAACGCCCTTGAGCACCTGCCCCCCGCCGCCACTGGCCTTGGCCGTCGCAGCCTTCATCCGGTCGGCGCCGCTCTTCGCCTTGATCACCTTCAAGCGCTTGGGCCGTGGCTTGGCCGGCTGCAGCGTGGCGACGGCCAACAATTGGTCCTCCACCACTTCCACGTCGTCGGCGGCCAATTCGCCCCGTCGTGCCGGGCCGTACGCGCTCTGCCGAGGCTTTGGCGCGGCGTTATCCACAGTGGCCAGAAACGGCAGTTTGACCTTCAAGCGGCGTCGCTGGCCGCGCGGCAACGCTTGCAGGACCAGCGCCGACCCGTCAGCGATCGATTCGACCTGCGCCAGGCCCACCACCAGCGGCCAGCCCAGGCCTTCGGCCAGCAGGAACGGCAACATCCCCGAACCTTCGCCGGTTTCCGCCTGACTGCCGGTCAGCACTACTTGCGCCCCGGCATCGCGCAGGTATGCGGTCAGCGCCGGCAAGGCATCGGCGCCGGCGGGTTGTTCCAGCACATGCAGCTGTTCCAGGCCCATGCCCAGATAGGCACGCAGTGCCGGTTCGGCAACATCACCGGCGTGCAGCACTTGCAGGTTATCCCCAGCCAGTTGCAGGCCCAGTTCCACCGCGCGCGCATCCTGATCGGCGCGCCGTGGCCGACCCGAAGTCGGGTGAGCGCCGATTGAAACCAGACTGATAACGTTCGTGTTCATAGCGTTTCCTTAAGCCGCATCGCGCTTGGCTTCGTTGCGGTAAGCCGCGACCGCTTCGATCAACGCTTGCAGAATCTCTGCGCTTTCGCCGATCACCGAGAGGTCGGCACGCTTGATCATGTCGCAACCCGGATCGAGGTTGATCGCCACCACCTTGTCGCAGGCGCCAATGCCTTGCAGGTGCTGGATCGCGCCAGAGATACCCACAGCCACATAGACCCGCGCAGTGACCCAGGTGCCGGACGCGCCAACCTGGCGATCCCGGGCCATGAAGCCATCGTCCACCGCAACCCGCGAAGCGCCTTCGGTGGCGCCGAGGGCCGCCGCTGTTTCGTGAAACAGCTGCCAATCCTTGACCCCGTTGCCGCCGGAGAAAATGAATTCCGCTTCGGCCATCGGAATCGCTGCCGGATCCACCGCCACGGCACCAAGATCTTCGATTCGCGACAAGCTGCGCGCGACGCTTGTGGATAACTCCACTGACAACGCTTCGTGACGGGTTTCGCTGACCGGCTCCGCGCATTCGGCAGCGGCGAGAATCAACCGCGCCACTGGACGCGCCAGGTCTTGCAATCCGGCCCCGGCGCGGCCGATGCACTCCTGATCCTTGACCTGCCAGACCCGCGTGGCCGGGCGCTCACCCAAGGCTGCAGCAAAGCGCCGGCCGAGTTCGCCGCCACCGCTGCGGCTGTCCGGCAGCAACCAGTGACGCGGGTTGAATTGGTTATCCACAGCGCGCAAACCCTGCACCCGCTGCTCCGGTGCATAACCGCTGAATTCCTCGCCTTCCAGCACCAGCAGGCGATCGACGCCAGCAGTTTCGAAAGCGCTTTCCTTGTGCTCGCCGAACACCACAGCAAGCACCGCACCATCGCTGCCGGCCAGTTGGTGAGCGAGGCCGAGCAGATCGCGGTCGTGGCTGCTCAGGCGACCGCCGACCATATCCGGCACCACGCTGATGTAGAACGCAGGAGCCGGTACCTGATGCAGCGGCAACTGCACTTCAACAGCAGCCGAGCGTTTGACCGTCCCACCCTGCTGCGCGCCGCTGCGGTCAATGCGTTTTATGCCGTTAGGGCCGATAAAACCCATGCCGTGCAGATTCTTGCGAATGACGCCATTGGGCCCCATCCAGCTGTGTTGCGCCGGTTGCATCGCCGCGTGCAGCGGATGCAGGCGATTACGGGCAATCCATTCGGCGCGCGGGTCGCGGCGGATAATGTCGCTCATCAGTGCACCTCCGCAGGTTCACGTTTGGCCGGCGTGGCAGGCTTGCTTGGCGCGGCGTCCTCAAGCAACGCGTCGGCCACCAGTTCGGCGATGTCCTTGATCAGCGGACGCGGTTCGACCACGCCTTCGAGCATCGCCGTGCACTGTGGACAACCCACCGCCACCAGCTCGGCGCCGGTTTCGCGAATGTCTTCCATGCGCATGTCGGGGATGCGCTGCTTGCCCGGAATGTCAGTGATCGGCGCGCCGCCACCGCCGCCGCAGCAGCGTGAGCGGAAGCCGGAACGTTGCATCTCTTTGACTTCGATGCCGAGCGCTCGCAGCACTTCGCGCGGCGCTTCGTACTCGCCGTTGTAGCGGCCCAGGTAGCACGGATCGTGATAGGTCACGCTGTTGCCTTTGTGCTGACCGAGGTTGAGCGCGCCGGCCTGAATGATCTCGGCCATGTAGGTGCTGTGGTGCTGCACCAGATAGTTGCCGTCGAAGGCGCCGTACTCGTTTTTCAGCACATGGAAACTGTGCGGATCGCAGGTGACGATGCGGTTGAAGCTGTATTTGGCCAACGTCTGGATGTTGCGCTTGGCCAGCAACTGGAACGTAGCCTCGTCGCCGAGACGCCGCGCCACATCACCACTGTCGCGCTCTTCGAGGCCGAGCACGGCGAAGTCGATGTTTGCCGCTTTCAGCACTTTGACGAACGCGCGCAGGGTGCGCTGGTTGCGCATGTCGAACGCGCCGTCGCCGACCCAGAACAGCACGTCGGTGGATTTCTTCTCACTGAGCAGATTGAGGTTCAGATCCGCCGCCCAGTTCATCCGACCGCCCGGGGCGAAACCGCCGGGGTTATCGGTGGCGATCAGGTTTTCGAGGACTTCGGCACCCTTGTTCGGCGTCGCACCTTTTTCCAGGGTCAGATGCCGGCGCATGTCGACGATCGCATCGACGTGCTCGATCATCATCGGGCACTCCTCGACGCAGGCACGGCAGGTGGTGCACGACCACAGGGTTTCGGCGTCGACCAGACCGTTGACGATCGGTTGGTGCGGATTGCCGCCATGTTCGCCAATCGGTTTGCCCGGATAAGGACTGCCGGCAAACTTCGCGTCGGTGCCGCCAGCGAGGCCGACGACCATGTCCTGAATCAGTTTTTTCGGGTTCAGCGGCTGGCCGGCGGCGAAGGCCGGGCAAGCCGCTTCGCACTTGCCGCACTGCACGCAGGCGTCGAAACCGAGCAACTGGTTCCAGGTGAAATCCTTGGGTTTTTCCACGCCCAGCGGCGCATCGGGATTGTTCAGATCCAGTGGCTTCAAACCGGTCGAGCGCCCGCCGCCGAAACGTTCCGGGCGACGGTGCCAGGCCAGGTGCAGCGCACCGGCAAAGGCGTGTTTCATTGGCCCGCCCCAGGTCATGCCGAAGAACAGTTCCGACACGCCCCACAGCACGCCAAAACCGAGAATGGCGGCGAGCACCCAACCGCCGAAGTTTTCCGGCAGGATCCCGGCAACCGGCAGGGTCACCAGGAAAAACGACGCGGAGAAGGCCAGCAGGCTTTTCGGCAGGCGCATCCACGGGCCTTTCGACAGACGCGCAGGCGGATTGACTCGGCGCAGGTACATGAAGATCGCGCCGACGAACATCACCGCCGACATCAGCAGCAGGGCGTAGCCGAGGATGCGGTTATGCAGGCCGAAACCGTGCACCAGAATGGCCAGCACAATCGACGCCACCGCACCGCCCGCCGTGGCGACGTGGGTGTTGGCAATGTATTTGTCCCGCGCGACGACGTGGTGCAGGTCGACCATGTAGCGCTTGGGCATGGCCAGCAGACCGCCGAGCAGATCGACCTTCGCCGCCCGCCCCCGGCGCCACATGTTCATCCGCCGCAACGCGCCGAGGACCGCAAGGCCCAGGGCTGCGAACAACAGGATTGGAAGAAGGGTGTTCAACATCAGAGTCACCTCTGGCGAGCGGCAAGCTGCAAGCTACAAGCGGCAAGAAAGAGCAGCATGGATCGGCTGTGCTTTTACTTGCAGCTTGCAGCTTGTGGCTTGCAGCTGAGCCGTCAAAAATCCTTACAGAGCCGAAGTGCGTCGTAAATGGCGGCATGGGTATTACGCTGCGCCACACAGTCGCCAATGCGGAACAGCAAGTAGCCGTCGCCCGCTTCGCTCAGCGAAGGTTGCGGCTGGATCGCGAACAGCGCTTCGACATCGATCTGGCCCTTGTTGCGCGAGCCGTCCTTGAGGGCGTAGTAGATTTCCTCGTCCGGGCGCACGCCGTTTTCGACGACCACCTGATCGACCACCCGCTCCTCTTTGGCACCGGTGTATTCGTTCTCCAACACCGCGATCAGCTTGTCGCCTTCGCGGTAGACCTTCTCCAGCATCATGTCGCCGGTCATGATCACTTCTTTCGGGTACATGCTGCGGTAGTAGGTCGGGAACGACGTACCGCCGATGGCCACGCCCGGCTTGATGTCGTCGGTGACGATCTCGACCTGGCTGCCCTTGTCGGCGAGGAAGTCGGCGACCGACATGCCGGTGAACTCGCAAATGGTGTCGTAGACCAGCACGTTCTTGCCCGGCGCAACCTTGCCGTCGAGCACGTCCCAACTGCTGACCACCAGACCCTCGGCCGCGCCCCAGTGTTCGTTCTGCTCAAGGTACGGATGACCGCCGACCGCCAGCACCACCACGTCCGGACGCAGGTCCATGATGGTGTCGGCATCCGCCGCCGTGCCCAGGCGCAGATCGACTTTCAGCCGCGCCAGTTCCAGTTGGAACCAGCGAGTGATGCCGGCGATCTGGTCACGCTGCGGTGCTTTCGATGCGGTGGTGATCTGCCCGCCGATGAAGTCTTTTTTCTCGAACAGCGTGACATCGTGGCCACGCTCGGCAGCCACGCGCGAGGCTTCCATCCCGGCCGGGCCGGCACCGACGATCACCACCTTGCGTTTCGGCCCGGTGGATTTCTCGATGATGTGCGGCACGCCCATGTATTCACGGGAGGTCGCGGCGTTCTGAATGCACAGCACGTCCAGACCCTGATACTGACGGTCGATGCAATAGTTAGCGCCGACGCACTGCTTGATCTGGTCGATCTGGCCCATCTTGATCTTGGCGATCAGGTGCGGGTCAGCGATGTGCGCGCGGGTCATGCCGACCATGTCGACGTAACCGCCCTCAAGAATCCGCGTGGCCTGGTTCGGGTCCTTGATGTTCTGCGCGTGCAGCACCGGCACCTTGACCACTTCCTTGATCCCGGCAGCCAGGTGCAGGAACGGCTCCGGTGGATAACTCATGTTCGGAATAACGTTGGCCAGGGTGTTGTGGGTGTCGCAACCCGAGCCGACCACGCCGATGAAATCGAGCATGCCGGTGTCGTCGTAATACTTGGCGATCTGCTTCATGTCCTCGTGGGACAAGCCGTCCGGGTGGAACTCGTCACCGCACAGGCGCATGCCCACGCAGAAGTCGTCACCGACCTCGGCGCGCACGGCTTTCAGGACTTCCAGGCCGAACTTCATCCGGCCTTCGAAGGTGCCGCCCCATTCATCGGTACGCTTGTTGACGCGCGGGCTCCAGAACTGGTCGATCATGTGCTGGTGCACGGCCGAAAGTTCGACGCCATCGAGGCCACCAGCCTTGGCCCGGCGCGCAGCCTGGGCGTAGTTGCCGATCACTCGCCAGATCTCTTCCGGCTCGATGGTTTTGCAAGTGGCGCGGTGCACCGGTTCACGGATGCCCGAGGGCGACATCAAGGTCGGCCAGTTGAAACCGTCCCAGCGCGAGCGCCGGCCCATGTGGGTAATCTGAATCATGATCTTGGCGCCATGCTTGTGCATGGCGTCGGCCAGATTCTGGAAGTGCGGAATGATCCGGTCGGTGGACAGATTGACCGAACTCCACCATTCCTGCGGGCTGTCGATCGCCACCACGGACGAACCGCCGCAGATGGCCAGGCCGATCCCGCCCTTGGCCTTCTCTTCGTAGTATTTGACGTAGCGGTCGGTGGTCATGCCACCGTCAGTCGCGTAGACCTCGGCGTGCGCGGTGCTGAGCACGCGGTTGCGGATGGTCAGTTTGCCGATCTGGATCGGCTGGAACATTGCTTCGAAAGCCATGGCACGGTCCTCGGCTTACAACGGCTTGACGATGAACAAGCCGTCATCGTGGCCCTCTTCGGAGCCTCCGTAGACTTGTTCGGCGACAGTACGGATCTTGCTGCCACGGGCTTCGAGAATCTGGTCCATGGCGCCGGCGAACCAGCCGGTGAACATGTAATCGACCTTGCGCCCGACCTTGCCGTAGACATAGACGAATGCGGAGTGCTCGAGCTTGACGCTGGCGGTGCCTTTGTCGAGGTCGATGTCCTGGATCTTGAACAGGCCCCAGCCGCGCTGCGACAGGCGCTTCATGTAGTGTTCGAACACCGCGACGCCTTCCAGGCCGTGGCATTCGGCTTCTTTCTCACACCAGTGCCAGGCAGATTTGTAGCCGGCCTTGTAGAGGATCTCGGCGTAGGCTTCAGCGCCGAGCACTTCCTCGATGCCCATGTGGTTGTTGACGAAAAAGTGACGCGGCACATACAGCATTGGCAGGGCGTCGGAAGTCCAGACACCGGTCTCGCTGTCGACTTCGATAGGCAATTGCGGGGCGATCTTGGCCATGGAAACTTAACTCCAGAAAATTTTGTGTGTTGCCCCCGGCGCGGATGGCCGGGGGAAAGGATTCAGAAGTGCGGCGGCTTATTCGCCCCAGACGTCTTTCAGGACGCTTACCCAGTTCTCGCCCATGATCTTGCGCACCACGCGCTCGGAATGGCCGCGCTTGAGCAGGGTTTCAGTGAGGTTGGGGAATTCGCCGACGGTGCGGATGCCCAGCGGGTTGATGATCTTGCCGAAGCTGGTCAGGCGGCGGGCGTAGCCCTTGTCGTGGGTCAGGTATTCGAAGAAGTCCTGGCCGTGACCCTGAGTGAAATCGGTGCCGATACCGATGGCGTCTTCGCCAACGATGTTCATGGTGTATTCGATAGCTTCGGCGTAATCGTCGATGGTCGAATCGATGCCCTTGGCGAGGAACGGCGCAAACATGGTCACGCCGACAAACCCGCCGTGGTCGGCAATGAACTTCAGCTCTGCATCGGATTTGTTGCGCGGATGCTCTTTGAGACCCGACGGCAGGCAGTGCGAATAGCAGACCGGTTTTTTCGATTCGAGAATGACTTCTTCGGAGGTCTTGGAACCGACGTGGGACAGGTCGCACATGACGCCGACGCGGTTCATCTCGGCGACGATCTCGCGACCGAAACCCGACAGGCCGCCGTCACGCTCGTAGCAACCGGTGCCGACCAGATTCTGGGTGTTGTAGCACATCTGCACGATGCCAACGCCGAGCTGCTTGAACACCTCGACATAGCCGATCTGGTCTTCGAAAGCGTGGGCATTCTGGAAGCCGAAGAGGATACCGGTCTTGCCCTGCTCCTTGGCCCGACGGATGTCGGCGGTGGTGCGCACCGGCATCACCAGATCGCTGTTCTCACGGATCAGTTTCTGGCTGGCAGCAATGTTGTTCACGGTCGCCTGAAAGCCTTCCCACACCGACACAGTGCAGTTGGCCGCCGTCAGACCGCCCTTGCGCATGTCTTCGAACAGCTCGCGGTTCCATTTGGCAATGATCAGACCGTCGATAACGATGCTGTCGGCGTGTAATTCGGCTGGGCTCATCAGGCGTCCCCTTATTGGCGATTCATGCGCCGAATCGTCTGCCGGCGCTTTGGGGCCAGCATATGCCTCGGTGCCGGGGCGACCGGGTGCAAAAACGACAGGGGAATTGCCGAAAGCGTCAATCCGCGACAAAGGGTCGTCAGCCGCCCTCCTCGGCTGGCTGTTCAAGCCCGCGCGCTTGCGCCAGAATCTGCCGCAGCCTGCACCTACCCACGGATTAGAGCGACCCCAATGAAATCGATCTTCCTCGCCCTGGCACTGATTGCGACCGGCGCCCACGCCGCCGAAGAATCCGAGAACAACCCGTGCGACGCGGTGGAAAACGACATCCAGACCCTGGAATGCTCCGCCTACAGCCGCAGCACCGCCGAAGACCTGCTCAAAGACAACTACGCCAGCCTCAACGAACGCATGCAGACCGCGTACGGCAAGAACCCGACGCAACTGGCCGACATCACCGCCAAACTGAAAACCGCCCAGCAGCAGTGGTTGAAGACGCGGGATGCGGATTGCGCGGTGGAAGCGTTCCCGGCCACGGCGGGGAGCAAGGCGTTTACCATTGCGCAGAATGATTGTGTCGCGCGGATGAGTGATGAACGGTCGGAGTTTTTGGAGTCGATCGGGCAGGAGTAAGTGTTTGAGCTGTAAGCTGAACCTCTTAAGCCAGTCTAAGGATTCCCATGAACATCTGCGGCATTGAAATCAAAGGCAGCGAAGCGATCATCGCCGTGGCGGCGCTCGATGGTTCGACGTTGAGCCACGTCCCTCTCGCCACGAAGAAGATTGCTCTGGATGACGATGACGAGGCGGCGAACGTGCGGCGGTTTGCGGCGCAGGTGGCGTCGTTTGTGCGGGAAAACTCGGTGGACCGGATCGCGATCAAAAAGCGCAGCAAAAAGGGCGAGTTTGCCGGTGGGCCGACGACGTTCAAGATCGAGGGCGTGTTTCAGTTGCTTGATGGTTGTGAGGTGACACTGCTGTCGCCCCAGACGATCAATGCCCAGGCCAAGAAGCACAATTTCGAGCTGCCGGGGACGTTGAACAAGTATCAGCATGAGGCGTACAAAGCGGCGTGTTCGGCGTTGGTGAAGAAGTAACCAAGAGCAAGATCAAAAGATCGCAGCCTTCGGCAGCTCCTACTTTTGGAATGCATTTCCCTGTAGGAGCTGCCGAAGGCTGCGATCTTTTGACTTTCAGATCTGTGCGGTACGCCGGTCTTCGCGGGGGCAGCGGGCGAAACGCGCGCGATAACTGCGGGTGAAATACGACGGTGATTCAAACCCGCAGGCAATGCTGACTTCGAGCACGCTCATGTCGGTCTGGCGCAACAGTTGCCGGGCCTTTTCCAGCCTCAACCGCAGATAGAAGTTGCTCGGCGTATCGTTCAGGTGCAGCCGGAACAACCTCTCCAGTTGCCGCCGGGTCACCTTGATCGACTCCGCCAGTTGCAGCGTGGTCAGCGGCGGTTCGCTGTGCTGTTCCATCTCGCCGATCACCTGCACCAGTTTCTTGTTGTTGATCCCGTAACGCGTGGCGACTTCCATGCGCTGGTGATCCTTGCGCGGGCGGATGCGCCCGAGCACAAACTGCTCGCTGACCTGAATCGCCAGTTGCGCGCCGTGGGCCTGGGCGATCAGGTCGAGCATCAGATCAATCGAGGCCGTACCTCCCGCCGAGGTGATCCGCCGCCGGTCGATCTCAAACAGTTCCTGGGTCACGCTGAGCTGTGGATAAGACTCCTTGAACGCATCGATCGCCTCCCAGTGCAGGGTCAGGCGATGGCCATCGAGCAGGCCCGCTTCGGCGAGGACGAAGCTGCCGGTGTCGATGGCGCCGAGGGTTACGCCGTCCTTGTCCAGCCTGCGCAACCAGTGCTCCAGCGTCGGCGTGATGAACTTCAGCGGTTCGAAGCCGGCCACCACCAGCAAGGTCGCGCCTTTCTTCAGCGGCTCCAGCGCCGCATCGGCGTTGACCGACATGCCGTTGCTCGCCAATACCGCGCCGCCATCGGCGCTGAGCACATGCCAGCGGTACAACTCGCCGCGAAAGCGGTTGGCCACGCGCAACGGTTCGATCGCGGAAATAAAGCCGATGGCGGAGAACCCCGGCATCAGCAAAAAGTAGAAATCCTGGGACATGGGCGCACTCGGTTGGCGGGTCGCGTGGCTCGTTGATACGCCGATTATCGGCGGCGTTCAAGCGTGCAGGTCGCTACAGTGCAAATGCCAGTCGCCGCAGTGCGCTTTCACGGGCCTATAGCTGCGTAACTTGGCCTCACCGGCGCGCAGATGCCGGGAACCACAATAATCGAACTGCCGAGGAACCCGACATGAAACGACTGATCAGCAGCTGCGTTCTTGCACTCAGCGCTACCGCTTTCTTCAGCACCGGCGTGATGGCGGCCGAACCGGCCTCCTGCAAGAACGTACGCATGGGCGTGGTCAACTGGACTGACGTGATCGCCACCAGTGCCATGACCCAGGTCCTGCTCGACGGCCTCGGCTACAGCACCAAACAGACCAGCGCCTCGCAGCAGATCATCTTTGCCGGGATTCGCGATCAGCGCCTGGACCTGTTCCTCGGCTACTGGAACCCGCTGATGACGCAGACCATCACGCCATTCGTCGAGGCCAATCAGGTCAAAGTGCTCGAAGCACCGAGCCTGAAAGACGCCCGCGCCACCCTCGCCGTGCCGACCTATCTGGCTGACAAGGGGCTGAAAACCTTCGCCGACATCGCCAAGTTCGAGAAGGAATTGGGCGGCAAGATCTACGGCATCGAACCAGGCTCGGGCGCCAACACGCAGATCAAAGCGATGATCGCCAAGAACCAGTTTGGTCTGGGCAAATTCCAGCTGGTCGAATCGAGCGAGGCCGGCATGCTCGCCGCCGTCGACCGCGCCGTGCGGCGCAAGGAAGCCGTGGTGTTCTTCGGCTGGGCGCCGCACCCGATGAACGTCAACATTCAGATGACCTACCTGACCGGCAGCGAAGACGCCCTCGGCCCGAACGAAGGCATGGCCACGGTGTGGACGGTCACGTCACCGAAGTACGCCGAGCAATGTCCGAACATCGGCCGCCTGCTGACCAACCTGACGTTCACCGCCGAATCCGAGAGCCGGATGATGCAGCCGCTGCTCGATCACAAAGATGCCTTCGAGTCGGCGAAGCAGTGGCTCAAGGATCACCCCGAAGACAAACAGCGCTGGCTTGAAGGTGTGACGACTTTCGATGGCAAACCGGCTGCTGAAAACCTCCAGCTGACCAGCAAATAACCCTTTTTTGAACCCCCCTCTCCCAGATGGGAGAGGCCACTGAACCACGCTTCGCATCCCCGCCACGGGCTGCGGACAGACCCATCACGCCTGAAGGAAACGCACCATGAACCACGACGTCATCATCACCTGCGCACTCACCGGTGCTGGCGACACGACCGCCAAAAGTCCACACGTGCCGGTCACCCCGAAACAGATTGCCGCTGCTGCGGTGGAAGCGGCCAAGGCCGGCGCCACCGTCGTGCACTGCCATGTGCGCGACCCGCAGACCGGCAAGTTCAGCCGTGACGTGGCGCTGTACCGCGAAGTGATGGAGCGCATCCGCGAGGCGGACGTCGACATCATCGTCAACCTCACCGCCGGGATGGGCGGCGACCTGGAAATCGGCCCTGGCGAGAAGCCGATGGAGTTCGGCCCGAACACCGATCTGGTCGGTCCGCTGACCCGTCTCGCCCACGTTGAAGAACTGCTGCCGGAAATCTGCACCCTCGATTGCGGCACGCTGAACTTCGGCGACGGCGACACCATTTACGTCTCGACCCCGGCGCAACTGCGCGCCGGCGCCAAGCGCATCACCGAACTGGGGGTGAAGGCCGAACTGGAGATTTTCGACACCGGGCATCTGTGGTTCGCCAAGCAGATGATCAAGGAAGGCTTGCTCGACAACCCGCTGTTTCAACTGTGCCTGGGCATCCCGTGGGGCGCACCGGCCGACACCACCACGATGAAAGCCATGGTCGACAACCTGCCCGCCGACGCGGTGTGGGCCGGGTTCGGCATCGGCCGCATGCAAATGCCGATGGCGGCGCAAGCGGTGCTGCTCGGCGGCAACGTGCGGGTCGGCCTCGAAGACAACCTGTGGCTGGACAAAGGCGTGCTGGCGACCAATGGCCAACTGGTCGAACGCGCCACGGAAATCCTCAGCCGCCTCGGTGCCCGGGTGCTCACACCGGCAGAAGGTCGCAAAAAAATGGGCCTGATTCAGCGCGGCTGAACCTCACCCTTTCTCCCTGTGAACATAAATTTTGTGGTGAGGGGATTTATCCCCGATGGGTGGCGAAGCCGCCCTAAAACCTGACAACCCGGGGCATCAGATAGACCGAGAGCACTGGTTTTACGACTGCTTCGCAGCCGATCGGGGATAAATCCCCTCGCCACGAGAACAGAGTTTCCACAGGGATCACCGAACTCTCTCAGGAAATCGTCATGCGCTTTATCACCGAAATCAAAACCTTCGCCGCTCTCGGTAGCGGTGTCATCGGCAGTGGCTGGGTCGCCCGCGCCCTCGCCCACGGACTTGATGTAGTAGCCTGGGACCCGGCGCCCGGCGCCGAGGCGGCATTGCGCCAACGCGTGGCCAATGCGTGGGGCGCGCTGGAGAAAAACGGCCTGGCGCCGGGTGCTTCGCAGGATCGTCTGCGCTTTGTCGCAACCATCGAGGAATGTGTGCGTGACGCCGATTTCATCCAGGAAAGCGCCCCGGAGCGGCTGGAACTGAAACTCGATCTGCACAGCAAGATCAGCGCCGCCGCCAAGCCCGATGCGCTGATCGGCTCCAGCACTTCAGGCCTTTTGCCAAGCGAGTTCTATGAGAGTTCGACGCACCCTGAACGCTGCGTGGTCGGGCATCCGTTCAACCCGGTTTATCTGTTGCCGCTGGTCGAAGTCGTCGGCGGCAGAAACACCGCGCCGGAGGCGGTGCAAGCGGCGATGCAAGTCTACCAATCCCTCGGCATGCGCCCGCTGCATGTGCGCAAGGAAGTGCCGGGTTTCATCGCCGATCGCTTGCTCGAAGCGCTGTGGCGCGAGGCGTTGCACCTGGTCAACGACGGTGTGGCGACGACCGGCGAAATCGACGATGCGATTCGCTTTGGCGCCGGTCTGCGCTGGTCGTTCATGGGCACTTTCCTGACTTACACCCTGGCCGGCGGCGATGCCGGCATGCGCCACTTCATGTCGCAGTTCGGCCCGGCGCTGCAGTTGCCGTGGACGTATCTGCCAGCACCGGAGCTGACCGACAAGCTGATCGATGATGTGGTCGATGGCACCACTGATCAGCTCGGCCGGCACAGCATTTCGGGGCTGGAGCGCTATCGTGATGATTGTTTGCTGGCGGTGCTCGAGGCGGTGAAAACCACCAAGGAAAAGCATGGAATGAGTTTCAGCGAGTAATCCGCCACCTGGTCGTTCCCACGCTCTGCGTGGGAATGCAGCCCGGGAACGCTCCGCGTCCCAGAAGCGTGACGCAGAGCGTCACGAGAGGCGTTACCACGCAGAGCGTGGGAACGATCGCCGCCAGGAGAAACCATGCCCCACCTCACCACCTACCAAACCACCATCATCCCCGACTGGGTCGACTACAACGGCCACCTGCGCGACGCCTTCTACCTGCTGATCTTCAGCTACGCCACCGATGCGCTGATGGACCGCCTCGGCATGGACAGCAGCAACCGCGAGGCCAGCGGCCACTCGCTGTTCACCCTCGAACTGCACCTCAATTATCTGCACGAAGTGAAGCTCGACACTGAGGTGGAAGTGCGCACGCAAATCATCGGCCACGACAGCAAGCGCCTGCACCTCTATCACAGCCTGCACAAGGTCGGCGATGAGCAAGCGCTGGCCGGCAACGAACAGATGCTTTTGCACGTCGACCTCGCCGGCCCGCGCTCGGCACCGTTCAGCCCCGATACGTTGCATCGCTTGCAGGCCATCGTCGCGGATCAGACCGACCTGCCCGCTCCCGCTTACATCGGCCGCGTGATCGCGCTGCCACCCGCTCGGTAAATCCCCCACTGCCAAGGAGCCGCCATGAATACCGCCGTCGCTGTTGCCGATTTTCGTACTTATCCGTTGATCAGCGCGCTCGGTGGCGTGCAGGGTCTGGCGGATCGCGTTGTCATCGAATGGGCTGACGGGCGTGTCAGCCCGTTTCACCACGTATGGCTGCGCGACAATTGCCCGTGTGATCAATGTGTCTACAGCGTCACTCGCGAGCAAATCTTTGAAAGCGTCGATGCCGCCGAAGATTTGCAAGCGCTGGCCACGCGCATCGACACCGATGGTTGCCTGCGCATCGACTGGCAGGACGGTCACCTGAGCCGCTTCGACCCGGGCTGGTTGCGCGCACATGCCTATGACGATGAATCCCGCGCCGAACGCCTGGCCGGCAAACCGCAGCCCCATTTGTGGCACAGCGATCTGCAATTGCCGGTGTTCGACTACATCGCGCTGATGAACGACAACGCCGCGCTGCTGCAATGGTTGCTCGCCGTGCGCGACATCGGCCTGACCCAAGTGCGCGGCGTGCCCACCGAGCCGGGCTCGCTGAAACTCATCGCGCAGCGGATTTCCTTCATCCGCGAAAGCAACTTCGGCGTGCTGTTCAATGTGCAATCCAAAGCCGACGCCGACAGCAACGCCTACACCGCCTTCAACCTGCCATTGCACACGGATCTGCCGACTCGCGAGCTGCAACCGGGGCTGCAATTCCTGCATTGCCTGGTGAATGATGCCGAGGGTGGCGAGAGCATTTTTGTCGATGGTTTTGCGATTGCCGAGGCCTTGCGTCAAGAGGAGCCGCAGCTGTTTGAGGCCCTGTGCGAAATCCCTGTGGAATTTCGCAACAAGGACCGGCACAGCGACTATCGCTGCCTGGCGCCGATCATCGCTGTGGATGCGCTGGGCCGGGTGGCGGAGATTCGCATGGCCAACTTTCTGCGCGGGGCGTTCGATACGTCGGTGGCGCAGATGCCGTTGCTGTATCGAGCCTATCGGCGCTTTATTGCGATGACCCGCGAGCCGCGGTTTCGGCTGATGCAGCGGCTCAAGCCGGGCGAGTTGTGGTGCTTTGACAACCGCCGCACGCTGCATGCACGCAATGCCTTTGATCCAGCGACCGGGGCGCGGCATTTTCAGGGCTGCTATGTCGACCGGGATGAGTTGTTGTCGCGGATTCTGGTGTTGCAACGTTGAACCGCGTCATCGTTCTTCGCGAGCAGGCTCGCTCCCACAGGGTACGCATTGCAAAGTGGGAGCGAGCCTGCTCGCGAAAGCGTCAGCGGGAACAACAAATCCCTGGCTGATTCACAAGAAAAAAAACTCCGATCAAGCCGTGACAGGATCGGAGCTGAGGAGGGTACTGTTGAGGAGCTGCCAGGCGAGGGTGACCAAACCTTCGTGAAGCGAGCTGGAGCCAGTGTGCCTAGTCGCCCATCCAGTCGGTTAGCCGAAAACGACCTGTTCATAGTCGTCCCGGCCACCGCGACAAAACGCCCTTGCCGCGTCCGGTCGGGGCCACCAGAATCGAGCCAAGACCTCCGTTGCCACAGAAGGATTTGCGTAATGATGTACGCCGATTTGATTGACCAGGAAGATCTGTTGGGCCAGCTCAAGGCCTTGGGTATTCAGGTGCCGAGCGGTACCACCGCCGAGCAGGCCTGCGAGTGTGCGGTGCGTGGCCTGGACAATGTTCGCGCATTCGAACTGCGCAAGATGGTCAAGGACATGTACACCAGCGGCGCCAGCATTCAGCCGGCGGTGCGTCAGGCGATCGACAAGCAATTGTTGCCGGCCCTCTCGGATTACCAGCAGTCCCATAGCGCCTGAGAAACCCCTTCGCGAGCAGGCTCGCTCCCACCTGATCGTTCCCACGCTCTGCGTGGGAATGCCTCAACGGACGCTCCGCGTTCGGCCTTTTGGGACGCAGAGCGTCCCGGGCTGCATTCCCACGCAGAGCGTGGGAACGATCAGACTCGGTCTACAGCCTTACGCTGGCAAACGTCGACTCATTGCGCGCCTGACTCAGCGCTGACATCGGCCCCGACAGCGGCGACATCACGATGGCCTGCGGCAGCGGCAGCATCGCTACCTGCTGGGTGGTGTTGGAGCCGACGCGCTCGTCACGCGGCGGGATGCCGAAGTATTCGCGGTAGCACTTGGAGAAGTGCGGCGTGGAGACGAAACCACACACCGACGCCACTTCGATGATCGACATCGGCGTCTGCTTGAGCAGTTGCCGGGCGCGGATCAGGCGCAACTTCAGGTAATAGCGTGACGGCGAGCAGTGCAGGTATTTCTGGAACAACCGCTCCAGTTGTCGACGCGACACCGCGACATACACCGCCAGCTCATCCAGATCGATCGGCTCTTCCAGATTGGCTTCCATCAGCGCGACGATTTCCTGCAATTTCGGCTGGTTGGTGCCGAGCATGTGCTTGAGCGGCACGCGCTGGTGATCCTGTTCGTTGCGGATGCGCTCGTAGACGAACATTTCCGAGATCGCTGCCGACAGTTCACGACCGTGATCGCGGCTGATCAGGTGCAGCATCATATCCAGCGGCGCGGTGCCGCCGGAACTGGTGAAGCGGTTACGGTCGAGGGTGAACAGGCGTGTGCTCATGGCCACGCGCGGGAAAGCTTCCTGCATCGCCGCCAGACATTCCCAGTGCACGCTGCAATCGAAGCCGTCGAGCAGACCGGCGCAGGCCAGCGCCCAACTGCCGGTGCACACCGCGCCCAGGCGCTTGGACTGGCGCGCCTGGCTTTGCAGCCACGAGACGTGTTCACGGGTTACGGTACGTTGAATGCCGATGCCGCCGCAGACGATCACCGTGTCCAGGGGCGGGGCTTTGTGCATGGAGGCGTCGGGGGTGATTTGCAGACCGTCACTGGCCCAGACCTGGCCGCCATCGACGGTGAGGGTGCTCCAGCGATACAGCTCGCGACCGGACAACTGGTTGGCCATGCGCAGCGGCTCAACGGCGGACGCCAGGGAAATCAGCGTGAAATTGTCCAGCAGCAGAAAGCCGATGGATTGAGGCGCACGGTTCTGGGGTTGGGCCCCGGAGTTGAACGACGTCATCGCGGTATCTCCTCACACAAAGCGGGTGGCGGCCTCAGGCGGAGGCTCTTGTTATTGCCCGCGTCTCACAGAGAAAGCAGGCTTTGTTATGACAGAGCAATTGCCGTGCCTGAAATTGGACGGCCATTCAATAACTCCTGAAAACGACCTCGCGACGCGTCTATACGAGACCTCGGAACACGCCATTTCGAAGTGCCATCAGGCGCCGCCAGAGCCCTGCCGCGCAGCCTGTGAGCAGATCGGTAGCACTTGTGGGAACTGGCCTGCAGAGGATTTGCACAGAGTGTCACCGCAAGCACGGACGACGGACGGTCAGGTAACGACTGACGAGTCACGACTGATAGTGACGCTTGTCTGATTGCGACGCGCCAAAAGGTAGCGTGGCTGGATCGGGATGTTCGTTTGTTGAGCAGTTTTGACTGGTCTGGCACTCCACTCTGCCAGATCAACCTGTGGCGAGGGGATTTATCCCCGATCGGCTGCGCAGCAGTCGTAAATCCATTCACCAAAGTGTGTCAGGCAAAACTCGATTGCAGGATTTGGGACTGCTTCGCAGCCCAGCGGGGATAAATCCCCTCGCCACGGGTTAACGGTCAGCATTCAACAGCACTGACCGCCAAGCCACCGCGCGAAGTTTCTTTATATTTGTCATGCATATCGGCGCCGGTATCGCGCATGGTGCGGATCACCCGGTCCAGCGAGATAAAGTGCTGACCGTCGCCGCGCAGGGCCATTTGCGCAGCGTTGATGGCTTTTACTGCCGCGATTGCATTGCGCTCGATGCACGGCACCTGCACCAGACCACCGACCGGGTCGCAGGTCAGACCAAGGTTGTGTTCCAGGCCGATTTCCGCCGCATTGCACAGTTGTTCAGGGGTGGCGCCAAGAATCTCCGCCAGCCCCGCCGCTGCCATCGCGCAGGCCGAACCGACCTCGCCCTGACAACCGACCTCGGCCCCAGAGATCGAAGCATTCTTCTTGCACAAAATGCCGACTGCCGCCGCGCCGAGGAAATAGTCGACGACGTTGGCGTCGGTGACCGCTTCGCTGAACTTCATGAAGTAGTGCAGCACCGCCGGGATGATCCCCGCCGCGCCGTTGGTCGGTGCAGTGACCATACGCCCGCCAGCCGCATTCTCTTCATTGACGGCCAGGGCGAACAGGTTGACCCACTCCATCGCGCTCAGGGTCGAGCCGATGACGTTCGGTTTGTTCAGCTCTTGCAGGCTGCGGTGCAACTTCGCCGCACGCCGCCGCACGTTCAGGCCGCCGGGCAGAATGCCTTCGTGCTTGAGGCCTTGCTCGACGCAATCCTGCATCGCTCGCCACAGTTTCATCAGCCCGGCGCGGATTTCTTCTTCACTGCGCCAGACCTTTTCATTGGCCATCATCAGTTCGGCAACACGCAGGTTGTGCGTTTTGCACAACTGCAGCAGCTCGACCGCACTGGAGAAGTCGTAAGGCAATTCGGTGCGATCCAGATCGACCACACCACTGGACGCTTGCGCCTCATCAACGACGAATCCGCCGCCGACCGAATAGTAGGTGTCACGGTGCAGCTCAGCGAACTCGCCTTCGGCCACCAGCGTCATGGCGTTGGGATGGAATGGCAGGTTTTCGTCGATCAGGCGCATGTCCCGCGCCCACACAAACGGCACCGACAGGCGACCATCCAATAACAACGTATGGGTTTCACGCAGCGCCTGAATGCGCGGGCCGATCTGCGCCGGGTCGATTGCGTCCGGCCACTCGCCCATCAGGCCCATGATCACCGCGTTGTCGCTGCCGTGACCGATGCCGGTGGCGGAAAGCGATCCGAACAACTGCACCTCGATGCGCCGCACCTGTTCCAGCTGGTGCTTGCCGCGCAGCGACTCGACGAACAATGCGGCGGCGCGCATCGGCCCGACGGTGTGGGAACTGGAAGGGCCGATGCCGATTTTGAACAGGTCGAAAACGCTGATAGCCATTGCTGCGAAGCTCCTGAGAATACCGGTCCGGGCGGCAAAAGCGCCCGCTGGCGGAGCTGCTACGCTCAAGCTGCGATCCGCCGAATGCCGGCATCATCGGGCTTTTGTCGGCGCGCTCGGCGTCTGACACCGACGCAGTCATGTCCAGCAGCGTCGTTACGTTTTCGCCCCGCAAATACGCCGTTTTTATGCCGTTGAGCAGGTCATCGGGGGCGGAAAAAAGCTGTAAGCGACGTCACCGACACTGGAAGCGACCATCCCTGTACTGGATACGACCCTCCCTGTAGGCGTCAGATTTTCACTGGTACATGATCGGGATGACTCGATTGCAAGGCGCTGCGGTAGAGCTGTCGTCAGAACGCCACCAACCGCAACCCATAAGTGCGGTGGTCCACAGTCGGAACACTGCCAAAAAAAACACCAAGGAGTCCATCCATGAAAGGTTCCCCGTCGTTGTTGTTGGCCGCCCTGCTGAGTCTGCCGTTACTGGCGCAAGCCGCAGAACCGGCACAGTGCAGCCTCGTTAACTTCTCCGATGTCGGCTGGACCGACATCACCGCAACCACCGCCACCACTTCCGTTGTTCTCAACGCCCTCGGCTACAAGACCAAAACCACCATGATCTCCGTGCCCGTGACCTACAAGTCGCTGGCCGACGGCAAGAACATGGACGTGTTTCTCGGTAACTGGATGCCGACCATGGAGAACGACATCAAGCCGTATCGCGATGCCGGCACCGTCGACACCGTGCGCACCAACCTCAAGGGTGCCAAATACACCCTCGCCGTGCCGCAAGCCCTGTACGACAAAGGCCTGCATGACTTCGCCGACATCGCCAAATTCAAGAAAGAGCTCGACGGCAAGATCTACGGCATCGAGCCGGGCAACGACGGCAACCGGCTGATCCAGAGCATGATCGACAAGGATGCCTTCGGCCTGAAAACCGCTGGCTTCAAGATCGTCGAGTCTTCTGAGGCCGGCATGCTCTCGCAAGTCGACCGGGCGCAGAAGCGCGACACCGCCGTGGTCTTCCTCGGCTGGGCACCGCACCCGATGAACAAGCGCTTCAAGATTCAATACCTGACCGGCGGCGACGATTTCTTCGGCCCCGATTTCGGCGCAGCCACCGTGGCGACCAACACCCGCAAGGGTTACGCCGAAGAATGCAGCAACGTCGGTCAGCTGTTGAAAAACCTGGAGTTCACCGTCGACATGGAAAGTGAACTGATGGGCAACATTCTCGACGACAAGATGAAGCCTGACGCGGCCGCCAAGGCCTGGCTGAAAAAGAATCCACAGGTGCTCGATACCTGGCTCGCTGGCGTGACCACCATTGACGGTAAACCAGGCCTGGAGGCCGTGAAAGCCAAGCTCGCGCCTTGATTTGAAAGGCACCGCTTATGCCGGGCAGGCGTGCCTGCCCGGGCTGTTAATTTCCTTGCATGCGGACGTTCACTACCATGCTGATTGATCAGAAAATACCTTTAGGCCAGTACATCGCGGGCTTCGTCGAATGGTTGACGCAACACGGCGCCAACACCTTCGACGCAATCGCCGTGACACTGGAAACGATGATCCACGGCGTGACGTTTGCGCTGACCTGGTTCAACCCGTTGGTGCTGATTGGCCTGATTGCCATCATTGCCCATCTGATTCAACGCAAGTGGGGCCTGACCGCGTTCGTGGTCGCCTCGTTCCTGCTGATCCTCAACCTGGGTTACTGGCAGGAAACCATGGAAACCCTCGCCCAGGTGCTGTTCGCCACCCTGGTCTGCGTGTTGATCGGCGTGCCGCTGGGCATCGTCGCCGCGCACAAACCGATGTTCTATACCATGATGCGGCCGGTGCTCGATCTGATGCAGACCGTACCGACCTTCGTTTACCTCATTCCTACCCTGACCCTCTTCGGGCTGGGTGTGGTTCCGGGCCTGATCTCCACGGTGGTGTTCGCCATCGCGGCGCCGATCCGCCTGACCTACCTGGGCATCCGCGATGTCCCGCAAGAACTGATGGACGCCGGCAAGGCCTTCGGCTGCTCGCGTCGCCAATTGCTTTCAAGGATCGAACTGCCGCACGCCATGCCGAGCATCGCGGCCGGCATCACCCAGTGCATCATGCTGTCGCTGTCGATGGTGGTGATCGCGGCACTGGTCGGCGCCGACGGACTCGGCAAACCGGTGGTCAACGCACTGAACACTGCTGATATTGCGCTGGGCTTCGAAGCAGGCCTGGCAATCGTACTGCTGGCGATCATGCTCGACCGTATCTGCAAACAACCCGACGCCAAAGTAGGGGGTGACGCATGAGCATAATTCGCTTCGAAGACGTCGACGTAATCTTCTCCAAGGACCCGCGCGAGGCACTCAAGCTGCTCGATCAGGGCATGACCCGCAACGAGATCCTGAAGAAGACCGGTCAGATCGTCGGCGTGGAAAAAGCCACGCTGGACATCAACAAAGGCGAGATCTGCGTGCTGATGGGCCTCTCCGGCTCGGGCAAGTCGAGCCTGCTGCGCTGCATCAACGGCCTCAACACCGTGAGCCGCGGCAAGCTGTTCGTCGAGCATGAAAACCGCCAGATCGATATCGCGTCCTGCACGCCCGCCGAGCTGAAGATGATGCGCACCAAGCGTATTGCGATGGTGTTCCAGAAGTTCGCCCTGATGCCCTGGCTGACAGTGCGCGAGAACATCAGTTTCGGTCTGGAAATGCAGGGTCGACCGGAGAAGGAACGCAAGAAACTGGTCGACGAGAAACTCGAACTGGTCGGCCTGACCCAGTGGCGCAACAAAAAGCCGGACGAGCTCTCCGGCGGCATGCAGCAACGCGTCGGCCTCGCCCGCGCGCTGGCCATGGACGCCGATATTCTGCTGATGGACGAACCGTTCTCGGCTCTCGACCCGCTGATCCGCCAAGGCCTGCAGGATGAACTGCTGGAGCTGCAACGCAAGCTGAGTAAGACCATCGTGTTCGTCAGCCACGACCTCGATGAAGCGCTCAAACTGGGTAGCCGCATCGCGATCATGAAGGACGGTCGGATCATCCAGTACAGCGTGCCGGAAGAGATCGTCCTCAACCCGGCGGACGACTATGTGCGCACCTTTGTCGCCCACACCAACCCGCTCAACGTGCTTTGCGGCCGCAGCCTGATGCGCACGCTGGACAAGTGCAAACGCATCAACGGTTCGGTGTGCCTCGATCCGGGCGGCGACTCGTGGCTGGACCTGGCCGAAGGCAACACCATCAAAGGCGCACGCCAGAACGGCTCGGTGCTGAATCTGCAGAACTGGGCACCGGGGCAAGCAGTGGAAGGCCTGGAGCGAAAACCGACGCTGGTGGACTCGAACATCGGCATGCGTGATGCGCTGCAGATCCGTTATCAGACCGGCAACAAGCTGGTGCTGCACGATAACAATCATGTGGTGGGGATTCTCGGCGACAGCGAGTTGTATCACGCGTTGCTGGGCAAGAATCTGGGGTAAACCCCGCAGACACAAAACGCCGCGAGATTATCGCGGCGTGATCGTTCCCACGCTCCGCGTGGGAATGCAGCCCGGGACGCTCCGCGTCCCACAACAGCGGACGCAGAGCGTCCATTGATGCATTCCCACGCGGAGCGTGGGAACGATCATGCAAAAGGGGCTCAATCGAGCCCCTTTTGTTTTAGCTGTTTAGCTGTACACCCGGCCAAGAAGCTGCCGATGGCTTTCAAACTGATCCAGCACATCCCGCGTAATCTGCTCAGGAGTGAAGCCCATCAAGTCGTAATCCTGGCTGCCATTGTGCAGATACACCTCAGCACGGTAGTAACGCTGACGCGCTTCATCCGACTGCGCCGATTCGGTCGGGGTCGCCAGATAACCATCCAGGCTCACTTCGTAAACGAAAGGGTTGCCCTCTTCCATCTCGACCCGCACGCCCATGCAACGCTTGGCCTTGCCCAGCAGCGTCTGCACTTCAATGCCCTGATTGCGCAACTGCGCCGCTGCATCTTCCAGCGCCGGGGTGACGTGCTTGTCCATGAAGCGCTGCACCACCGATTGGCTCGGCTGCAGATCCAGTTGCGTCAGGCGCTCGCTGAAACCACGGCGTCCGCGCTCGGCCAGTTGCGCTTGCTCCTGTTCGATCTGCACGTCCTGGCGCATCGCCTTGTGCAGGCCGAACATGAAGCAGATCAGCACCACCGAAAACGGCAGGCCGGCCAGCACGACCATGGTCTGCATGGCTTCGAAGTTGCCGGCGAACAGCAGGCCGATGGTCACCAGGGTGATCACCACCGACCAGAAGATCCGCAGCCAGTGCGGCGCGTCTTCGTCGACGTTGCCGCCCTTGCAGGAAAGATTCGCCATCATCACCGCGCCGGAGTCGGCCGGGGTCAGGAACAGCACGAAGCCGACAAAGATCGACACCCCGATGACGACTTTCGACGCCGGATAATGCTCAAGCAACTGATAGATCGCCATCGACGGCTGTTCCAGCGCCGTCTTGCCCAGTTCCACCACGCCCTGGTTCATCACCAGATCCAGCGCCGAGTTGCCGAAGATCGACAGCCACGCCAAGGTGAAGCCCAGCGGAATCAGCAGCACGCCAGCGACCAGTTCACGCACGCTGCGGCCACGGGAAATCCGTGCGATGAACATGCCCACGAATGGCGCCCAGGAAATCCACCACGCCCAATAGAACAGCGTCCACAAGCCCAGCCAGCGGTCGGACTTGGCGCTGTCGCCTTCATAGACGTACAGGTCGAAAGTCTTCAGCACCACGCCGTTGAGATAGTCACCGATGTTCTGCACAAAGCCGTTGAGCAGGTGCAAAGTCGGGCCGAACAGCAGGACAAAAATCAGCAGGCCGCTGAACAGCACGATGTTCAGGTTGGACAGACGGCGGATGCCGTTTTCCACACCCGACACGGCAGCGATGGTCGCCACGGTGCTCATGACGATGATGACGATCAGCAGGTTGGTGTTGCTGTGCTCCATGCCGAACAGGTTTTCCAGCCCGGACGACACTTGCAGCGAGCCAATCCCCAGGTTGGTCACCAGACCCAGCAGGGTCACGAACATGCCGAAGCCGTCCACCGCGTGACCGGCCGCGCCTTTGACCCAACGCTCGCCGACCAGCGGATACAGCGCCGAACGCAGCGCCAGCGGCTGGTTATGCCGATAGGCAAAATACGCCACCGCCAGACCGACCAAAGCGTAAATAGCCCAGCCGTGCAGGCCCCAGTGCAGGAAGGTCAGTTGCACCGCCTGACGCGCGGCCATGTTGGTGGCCGAGGTGCCTTCCGGCGGATTGAAGTAGTGATCCAGTGGCTCGGACGCGCCGAAGTACAGCAGCGAAATGCCGATGCCCGACGAGAACAGCATCCCCGCCCAGGCGCCGTAACTGAAATCCGGGGTGTCGTCCTTGCTGCCCAGTTTGAGTTTGCCGTACGAGGAAAACGCCAGACCGACCACGAACACCAGGTAGGCGGCGATCACCACCATGTAGTACCAGCCGAAGCTGCGCGACAACCAGGCCTGGGCCATGCCCAACACTCTGCCGGCCTCTTGCGGGGCGATGATCAGAATGGCGGTCAACAACAGAATCAGCGCGGTCGAGGTGTAGAACACCCAACCGTTGACCGTCACCTTCTCGGGCGGGGTCTTTATTAGCGAGGCAGAACTCATGGCACAAATGCTCCAGGCAGTGCGAGAGAAGAACACAAGGCATCACGGAACCCGACCAATCGGTTAGTTGGCAGCCGACCGGCGGGTGATATAAAGACACTCCGAAAAAAGCCCGAACCTGCCGAAATGGCGTTGCGTATTCGCTTTCGTGGCCAGAGGCGACGGACGTTCATCCGAAACCTGGCCCCGAGCGTCTTGCCCTTTCAACACGTCCATCGAATCGCGAACCGCGCCATGCCCCACGCAGGTTTCGAGCCGTTTCAGGTGTCGGTTTTTATCGTCATTACGCGTAGGAATTTTCTGTAGGCAGCGACGAATTGTCGCAGATCTTATTCTTTGTTGATTGAACGTTCAATCAAAACAAAATAGACTGGCCCTCAATCCGATCGGCGTCATTCGCCCCTCGGAAGGCCTAAGGAGATGTGCAAGATGCCCAAGGTCGGTATGCAACCCATCCGCCGCCAACAACTGATCGAAGCCACTTTGCAAGCGGTCGATCAGGTCGGAATGGGGGACGCCAGCATTGCGCTGATCGCCCGTTTGGCCGGTGTCTCGAATGGCATCATCAGTCATTACTTTCAGGACAAGAACGGCCTGATCGCCGCCACGATGCGGTACCTGATGACCGCCCTCAGCGAGAGCGTCACCGCGCGCCGTCAGGCGCTGGCAGATGACAGCCCACGGGCGCATCTGCAGGTGATCATCGAAGGCAACTTCGACGCCAGCCAGGTCAATGGCCCGGCAATGAAAACCTGGCTGGCCTTCTGGGCCACCAGCATGCACCAGCCGTCTTTGCACAGGTTGCAGCGGATCAACGATCACCGTCTGTATTCCAACCTGTGCTGCCAGTTCCGCCGTGTGCTGCCGCTCGAAGATGCGCGCAGCGCCGCCCGGGGTCTGGCAGCGTTGATTGACGGCTTGTGGTTGCGCGGCGCGCTGTCGGGAGACGCTTTCGACACGGCGCAGGCGCAACAGATCGCTTACGAATATATGGATTTCCAATTGGCCAAGAAGGTGAGCTAGAGCACACAGAAAATGCTCGGCCCCTGAACTCCACCGCAGCGTGATCGCGGTGGTCAACGCCAACCACCAATGCACTTGCGAGGACACTATGGCCCGTTTCGAACTGCAAAAACTCTACATCGATGGCGCGTACACCGACGCCGGCAGCGACGCCACCTTCGAAGCCATCAACCCGGCGAACGGTGAAGTCCTCGCACTGGTGCAACGTGCGACCAAAGACGACGTCGAGCGCGCCGTGGTCAGCGCCGAAAAGGGCCAGAAAATCTGGGCTGCGATGACCGCCATGGAGCGTTCGCGCATCCTGCGTCGCGCCGTTGACATCCTGCGCGAGCGCAACGATGAGCTGGCTGCGCTGGAAACCCTGGACACCGGCAAATCCTTCTCCGAAACCAAGTACGTCGACATCGTCACCGGCGCTGACGTGCTGGAATACTACGCAGGCCTGGTGCCCGCCATCGAAGGCGAGCAGATCCCGCTGCGTGACACCTCGTTCGTTTACACCCGTCGCGAGCCGCTGGGCGTGGTCGCCGGTATCGGCGCGTGGAACTACCCGATCCAGATCGCCCTGTGGAAATCCGCTCCAGCCCTGGCGGCCGGTAACGCGATGATCTTCAAGCCAAGCGAAGTCACCTCGCTGACCACCCTGAAACTGGCCGAAATCTACACCGAAGCCGGCGTGCCGAACGGCGTGTTCAACGTGCTGACCGGCAGCGGCCGTGAAGTCGGCACCTGGCTGACCGAGCACCCGCGCATCGAGAAAATCTCCTTCACTGGCGGCACCGACACCGGCAAGAAAGTCATGGCCAGCGCTTCGGCTTCGTCGCTCAAAGACGTGACCATGGAACTGGGCGGCAAGTCGCCGCTGATCATCTGCGACGACGCCGATCTCGATCGCGCCGCCGACACGGCGATGATGGCCAACTTCTACAGCTCCGGTCAGGTCTGCACCAACGGCACTCGCGTGTTCGTACCGGCGCACCTGAAAGCCGCTTTTGAAGCCAAGATCGTTGAGCGCGTTGCCCGCATCCGCGTTGGGAACCCGGAAGACGAGAACACCAACTTCGGCCCGCTGGTCAGCTTCCCGCACATGGAAAGCGTGTTGGCTTACATCGCCAAGGGTAAAGAAGAAGGCGCACGCGTGCTGTGCGGCGGCGGTCGTCTGACCGACGGCGAATTCGCCAAAGGCGCGTTCGTTGCGCCAACCGTATTCACCGACTGCACCGACGACATGACCATCGTGCGCGAAGAAATCTTCGGCCCGGTGATGGCGATCCTCTCCTACGAAACCGAAGAAGAAGTGATCCGCCGCGCCAACGACACCGACTTCGGCCTGGCCGCCGGTATCGTCACCAAAGACCTGAACCGCGCCCACCGCGTGATCCATCAACTGGAAGCCGGTATCTGCTGGATCAACGCCTGGGGCGAGTCCGACGCAAAAATGCCGGTCGGCGGCTACAAGCAGTCGGGTGTTGGCCGTGAGAACGGGATCAGCTCGCTGAACAACTTCACCCGCATCAAATCGGTACAGGTCGAGCTGGGCGATTACGTCTCGGTGTTCTGATCAGCTAGCTGATCAGCTGCAAGCGGCAAGTTTCAAGCTGCAAGTAAAAGCAGTTTGGGCTTGCCGCCCTCCCCGATTTCGAAGCCACCGCTCGCTGCTTTTCCTTGCAGCTAGAAGCTAGTGGCTTGTAGCTCCCGCAGGAGAATTTATGACTCAAGAATACGACTACATCATCATAGGCGCCGGCTCTGCAGGTAACACACTTGCGACCCGTCTGACTGAAGACGAAGGCGTCACCGTTCTGCTGCTCGAAGCCGGGGGGCCGGACTACCGCCTCGACTTCCGCACGCAGATGCCCGCCGCGCTGGCCTTCCCGCTGCAGGGGCGTCGCTACAACTGGGCCTACGAAACCGATCCAGAGCCGCACATGGACGGTCGCCGGATGGAATGCGGTCGCGGCAAGGGCCTTGGCGGCTCTTCGCTGATCAACGGCATGTGCTACATCCGTGGCAACGCCATGGACTACGACGGCTGGGCGAAACTGCCGGGCCTGGAAGACTGGTCGTACCTCGATTGCCTGCCGTATTTCCGCAAAGCCGAAACCCGTGACATCGGCCCGAACGATTACCACGGTGGCGACGGCCCGGTCAGCGTGACCACGCCGAAAGCCGGCAACAACCCGCTGTTCCACGCCATGGTTGAAGCCGGCGTGCAGGCCGGTTACCCGCGCACCGAAGACCTCAACGGTTACCAGCAGGAAGGCTTCGGCCCGATGGACCGCACCGTGACGCCGAACGGCCGCCGTGCTTCCACCGCCCGTGGCTACCTCGACATCGCCAAGAAGCGTTCGACCCTGACCATCGTCACCCACGCGCTGACCGACAAGATTCTGTTCGAAGGCAAGCGCGCGGTCGGCGTGCGTTACCTGATCGGCGACGCTGAAGAACGTGTTGAAGCCAAGGCGCGCAAGGAAGTTCTGCTGTGCTCCGGCGCCATCGCTTCGCCGCAGATTCTGCAGCGCTCCGGTGTCGGCCCGGCGAAACTGCTGGAAAGTCTCGACATCCCGGTGGTCCACGATCTGCCGGGCGTTGGTGAAAACCTGCAGGATCACCTTGAGCTGTACCTGCAATACGCCTGCACCCAACCGGTTTCGCTGTATCCATCGCTGCTCTGGTACAACCAGCCGGCGATCGGTGCCGAGTGGCTGTTCAACGGCACCGGCATCGGCGCCAGCAACCAGTTCGAGGCCGGCGGTTTCATTCGTTCGCGTCCGGAATTCGAATGGCCGAACATCCAGTACCACTTCCTGCCGGTGGCGATTAACTACAACGGCAGCAACGGCGTGAAAGAACATGGTTTCCAGGCGCACATGGGCTCCATGCGCTCGCCGAGCCGTGGCCGCATCCAGGTCAAATCCAAGGATCCGCGCCAGCACCCGAGCATCCTCTTCAACTACATGGCCACCGAGCAGGACTGGCAGGAATTCCGCGACGGCATCCGCCTGACCCGCGAAATCATGCAGCAGCCGGCCCTCGACGCGTTCCGTGGTCGCGAAATCAGCCCGGGCATCGAAGTGCAAACCGATGAACAGCTCGACAAGTTCATCCGCGAGCACGCCGAAACCGCGTTCCACCCGTCCTGCTCGTGCAAGATGGGCACCGACGAGATGGCCGTGGTCGATGGCGAAGGTCGTGTGCACGGCATGCAGAGCCTGCGCGTGGTCGATGCCTCGATCATGCCGATCATCACCACCGGCAACCTCAACGCGCCGACGATCATGATGGCCGAGAAAATCGCCGACAAGATCCGTGGCCGCAAGCCGCTGCCGCGCAGCAACGCTGCTTATTACGTCGCGAACGGCGCGCCGGTCAAAGGCAAGCCGATGCGGGATATCACACCGGTTACGCAGTAAGTCGTAATACCTCCCCTGATCGTTCCCACGCTCTGCGTGGGAACGCATCCCGGGACGCTCCGCGTCCCGAAGCGGACGCAGAGCGTCCATGGCGGCATTCCCACGCAGAGCGTGGGAATGATCTGCTGTCGGGCATAGTAAAACCTCCTACACCCCCTCTTCACTTGATCCTACCCCCACGCAGGCCTACTCTAGACCTCGCGCAACCGTTTCACCCCTCCCCGCTGTCGCCATGCCGCTACTCCATTACAAGGAGGTTCCCGAATGTTCGATTTCCACCCCCAGCTCAAGCAGCGCTTTGCTGCCTTGCGCACGGGCGCTGAATTTTTTTCCCTGCGGTATGTGCGCGAGTCCGGGCAGTTTCTGTCGGTGCGCAAGAACGTCGCCGAACCGCCGAGCCTGAGCCGCGATGAAGGGGCGATGCTCACCGTGCGCGTGAATGGCGTCGAAGCCTACGCGGCGACCAATGACCTCTCGCAACAAGGCCTGCAAGCCGCCCTCGAGCGCGCCGAGCAACAGGCCCGCCGGCTCAAGCCGCACGCCTTGCTCGATCTGCGCGAGCAGAAGCTGTCCAGTGACCGCGCGGATTATTTTTCACCCAACCTCGAACAGCCCTTCCCGTCCCTGAGCGAATGCTTCGATCTGCTCGGTGCGGAATCCGCCTCGGTGCCCAAGGATGAGCGCCTGGTCAATTGGCAGGTGAGCATCGGCATCACTAACGTCGAGCAGATCTACCTGAGCAGCGCCGGCGCTGAATTACGCCAGGCCCAGCGCTTCGTCTATCCGAGCCTCGACGTCACCGCCTACGACGGCAACGACAGCCAGACCCGCAGCCTCGGCCGCGAGAACTTCGGCCAACAGGGTGGCGCCGACGTCATCAGCCGCTGCGGCCTGGTCGGTGCCGGTCCGCAAGTCGCCGAACAGGCCCTGCAACTGCTGCTCTCACCGAACACCCCGCAAGGCCCGCGCGACCTGCTGCTGATGCCTGATCAGATGATGCTGCAGATCCATGAATCCATCGGTCACCCGCTGGAGCTCGACCGCATCCTCGGCGATGAGCGCAATTACGCCGGCACCAGTTTCGTCAAGACCAGCGATTTCGGCAGCCTGCAATACGGCTCCAACCTGCTCAACGTAACCTTCGACCCGGGCATCCCGGAAGAACTCGCCAGCTACGGCCATGACGACGACGGCACTGCGGCGAGCAAACAATTCCTGATCCGCGACGGCCTGTTGCTGCGGCCATTGGGCGGGGCGCTGTCGCAATATCGCGCCGGCCTCGATGGCGTTGCCAACAGCCGCGCCTGCGGTTGGAACCGGCCGCCGATCGACCGCATGGCCAACCTCAACATCGAGCCGGGCGATCAGACGCTGGAGCAGATGATCGGTGGTATCGAGCACGGCATCCTGATGAGCACCAACCGCTCGTGGTCGATCGACGATGCGCGCAACAAATTCCAGTTCGGCTGCGAATGGGGCCAGTTGATCGAGCATGGTGAACTGAAAGGCGTGGTGAAAAATCCCAACTACCGGGCCATTTCCGCGCACTTCTGGAAGAGCCTGCGCGCCGTCGGCGATGCCAACACCGTCAAGGTGCTGGGCACGCCGAACTGCGGCAAGGGCGAACCGAACCAGGTGATTCGCGTCGGCCACGCTTCGCCGGCCTGCGTATTCAGCAACATTGATGTGTTTGGGGGAGACGCCTGATGAGCATTTCGAAGCGTCAGTCCGACGCCTTCAAGGTCATGGTCAACTGGCTGCGCGACAGCGTGCGCGAGCCGGAACAGTTCACGCTCAGCTACGCCGCCGAAGCCTCGGCGTTCGTGCGCTTCAATCACGCCAAGGTGCGCCAGGCCGGGCAAGTGCAACAGGCCAACGTCGGCCTGAAACTGATCGACGACGGGCGCCACGCCGACCTGCAGATCACCTTGTCCGGGGATCAGGAAGCCGATCTGCAACGCCTCGCCGAGGGCCTGCAGCAATTGCGCGAAACCCTGCCGCTGCTGCCGCAGGATCCGTACCTGCTGCTCAATCACAACAGCTGGCAGAGCACGCACGTACAAGCGCATCCGCTGCCGGACACCGAAGATGTCGTCGGGCAAATCTGCGCTGCCGCTGAAGGTCTCGATCTGGTCGGTTTCTATGCTGCCGGCCCGATCAGCCGCGGTTTCGCCAGCTCCGCCGGTGCGTTCGGCTGGCATGAAGCGAACAGTTTCAACTTCGACTTCAGCCTGTTCCATGAAAACGGCGAAGCGGTGAAGGCCAGCTACGCCGGGCATGACTGGAGCGACGAGGGCTTCGCCCGGCGTTTCGCCCAGGCCCGCGAACAGCTGGAGTTTCTCGGCCGACCGTTACGCACTTTGGCACCGGGACAGTACCGCGCCTATCTTGCGCCGGCGGCACTGGAAGAAATCATGGGCATGCTCAGTTGGGGCGGGTTCTCGGCGCAATCGATCGCCAGCAAGAGCAGTCCGTTGCAGAAACTCTACGTCGGCGATCAGGCGTTCAGTCCGCTGGTGTCGCTGGATGAGAAAGTCAGCGAATCCCTGAGCCCTGCGTTTTCCGCCGAGGGATATCCGCGCAGCGATCTGCGTCTGATCATCGAAGGCCGGGCCGGTGATCAACTGGTCGGCTCGCGCAGCGCCGCCGAATATGGTCTGGCGGCGAACGGTGCGGGCGGCGGCGAAATGCCCAGTGCATTGAACATGGCCGCCGGTGATCTGTCGCAGCAAGAGATCCTCAAGCAGTTGGGCACCGGGCTGTACATCAGCAATCTGTGGTACCTGAACTACTCGGATCAACCGGCGGCGCGCATGACCGGCATGACCCGTTTCGCGACCTTCTGGGTCGAGAACGGCGAAATCCAGGCGCCGGTCAGCACCATGCGTTTCGATGACAGCGCCTACAACCTGCTCGGCTCGCAGTTGGAAGCGTTGACTACCGAGCGTGAATTGCTGCTGTCGGCGAGTACCTACAGTCAGCGCAATACCTCGTCATCGCTGTTGCCGGGGGCGCTGGTCAGCCGGTTGACCCTGACCCTCTGACAGCGATCGTTCCCACGCTCCGCGTGGGAATGCAGCCCGGGACGCTCCGCGTCCCAGCCAAAAGCGGACGCAGAGCGTCCGTTGAGGCATTCCCACGCAGAGCGTGGGAACGATCATCAAACAGACCACAAGAGGTTCCATGCCCAACCGCCCGCCTCTCGACGCCATCACCGCCCGCTGGTTGCCGTGGGTCGTCGCCATTGCGTTCTTCATGCAGTCCCTCGACGGGACCATCCTCAACACCGCGCTGCCGGCCATGGCCAGCGATCTGGCCGAAGACCCGTTGCGCATGCAGGGTGTGATCATCGCCTACATGCTCACCGTGGCTCTGCTGATCCCGGCCTCCGGCTGGATCGCCGACCGCTTCGGCACCAAGAAAATCTTCTTCGGCGCGATTCTGCTGTTCAGTTTCGGCTCGTTGCTGTGCGCTTTGTCCAGCAGTCTGAGCATGCTCATCGGTGCACGGGTGATTCAGGGCCTCGGCGGCGCGCTGATGCTGCCGGTCGGGCGACTGGTGGTGCTGCGTGCCTACCCGCGCTCGGAACTGGTGCGGATCATGGGTTTCATCACCATTCCCGGCCTGCTCGGCCCGCTTATCGGCCCGACCATGGGCGGCTGGATGGTGGAATACGTGACGTGGCACTGGATCTTCCTGATCAATCTGCCGGTCGGGGTGATCGGCTGTTATGCGGTGTGGAAGTTCATTCCCGACCTGCGCGGCACGGAGCGCACCCGCTTCGATAGCCTCGGCTTTCTGCTTTTCGGCGCGGCGATGATCCTCATCACCATCGCCATGGAAGGTCTTGGTGAACTGCACCTACCGCACCTGCGGGTGATGTTGCTGCTGTTCGCCGGCATGGCCTGTCTGGCGGCGTACTGGCTGCGCGCCGGGCACATCGAGAATCCGCTGTTTGCGCCTTCGCTGTTCAAGACCCGCACGTTCGCCGTCGGCATTCTCGGCAACCTGTTCGCGCGACTGGGCAGCGGTGCTCTGCCATTTCTGGTTCCGCTGCTGTTGCAAGTGGCGTTGGGCTATTCGCCGTCGCAAGCCGGGATGAGCATGTTGCCGCTGGCCGCTGCGGCGATGGTCGCCAAGTGGGTCGCGCGGCCGCTGATCGAACGCCTCGGCTATCGCATCGTCCTCACCGGCAACACCCTGGCGTTGGGGATCATGCTGGCGAGCATGGGTCTGGTCAGCGAGCAGACGCCGTACTGGCTGCTGCTGTGCCTGCTGGCCGTGCTCGGTGCGATCAACTCGCTGCAATTCACCGCGATGAACACGGTGACGCTGATCGACCTCGACGATGCCAGCGCCAGCAGCGGCAACAGTCTGCTGTCGGTGGTCGCGCAGTTGTCGCTGAGCCTCGGCGTGGCCTGCGCCGGTGCGCTGCTCGGCGGCTTCACTGCGAAGGTCGGCAACGATGGCGTGGAAACCGTGCTCGGCGCATTCCAACTGACCTTCGTCACGGTCGGCGTGATGGCGATGCTGGCGGCGACGATTTTCTCGCAGCTGTCCAAGGAAGACGGCCGCCGCGCCAAGCGCCCGGAAGAGCACATCGAGCACTGATTGTGCTGGAGGACATCTGTGGCTGCTGAAGGACTTCCGTGGCGAGGGGATTTATCCCCGCTGGGTTGCGCAGCAGCCCCAAAACGGTTGGATGCGGTCAGCCGGATGAATTGAGGTGGCAGGTATTGGGGGGTGCTGCGCACCCCATCGGGGATAAATCCCCTCGCCACAGATAAATCCCCTCGCCACAGGTAATCCCTGCCTCGGGTTCAATCGCTGTTCGTCCAGAACTGTCGAGGAAACTGGCACGGGGCTGCTACACTGCGCGACATTTTGTTTTGCAGGCCAGTCCCGTGACCACCATCGCCACCGCTTTTAATACGCTGCCGCTGTCCGCCGCCATGCTGGCTAACCTCGAATCACTCGGTTATGCCCAGATGACGCCGATCCAGGCGCAGAGCTTGCCGGTGATCCTCAAGGGGATGGACCTGATCGCCCAGGCCAAGACCGGCAGCGGCAAGACCGCCGCGTTCGGCATCGGCCTGCTCAACCCGATCAACCCGCGCTACTTCGGTTGCCAGGCGCTGGTGATCTGCCCGACCCGCGAGCTGGCCGACCAGGTGGCCAAGGAAGTCCGCCGTCTGGCCCGCGCCGAAGACAACATCAAGGTCCTGACCCTGTGCGGCGGCGTGTCGTTCGGCCCGCAGATCGCTTCGCTGGAACACGGCGCGCACATCATCGTCGGCACCCCGGGGCGCATTCAGCAGCACTTGCGCAAGGGTTCGCTGGTGCTGGATGGCCTGAACACCCTGATCCTCGATGAAGCCGACCGCATGCTCGACATGGGTTTCTACGACGCCATCGAAGACATCATCATCAAGACCCCGGAGCGCCGGCAGACTCTGCTGTTCTCCGCGACCTACCCGGTGGGCATCAAGCAACTGGCCTCGAAATTCATGCGCGATCCGCAGACCGTCAAGGCTGAAGCCTTCCACGACGACACGCAGATCGAGCAGCGCTTCTACGAGATTTCCCCGGAAGAGCGCATGAGCGCGGTGACCAAAGTCCTGCACCACTTCCGTCCGGCGTCCTGCGTGGCGTTCTGCTTCACCAAGCAGCAGGTTCAGGAAACCGTCGATCACCTGACCGCCAAAGGCATTTCCGCCGTCGGCCTGCACGGCGATCTGGAACAGCGTGACCGCGATCAGGTGCTGGCGATGTTTGCCAACCGCAGCACCTCGGTGCTGGTTGCCACCGACGTCGCGGCCCGTGGTCTGGATATCGATGCGCTGGACATGGTGATCAACGTCGAGCTGGCGCGCGATTCGGAAATCCACATCCACCGCGTCGGCCGCACCGGTCGCGCGGGCGAGAAAGGCATCGCCATCAGCCTGGTCGCGCCGTCCGAAGCTCATCGTGCGCAAGCCATCGAACAACTGCAGAAAGCGCCGCTGAACTGGGATCAGATCGACAACCTCAAGTCCCAGGGCCTGGCACCGCTGCAGCCGCCGATGACCACCCTGTGCATCGGCGCTGGCCGTAAAGACAAAGTGCGCCCGGGCGACATTCTTGGCGCACTGACCGGCGAAGCGGGCATTCCCGGCGCGCAGGTTGGCAAGATTGCGATCTTCGATTTCCAGGCCTACGTCGCCGTTGAACGCACCGTGGCCATGCAGGCCTTGCAGCGCCTGAACGACGGTAAGATCAAGGGCCGCTCGTTGCGCGTGCGTATTCTCTGACCTGATCGTTCCCACGCTCTGCGTGGGAATGCATCCCGTGACGCTCCGCGTCACATAACAACGGACGCAGAGCGTCCATGGCGGCATTCCCACGCAGAGCGTGGGAACGATCATTGTGTGAGGACACCGTTTTGCGCTCTACCGAAGTCGTGATCATTGGCGCTGGCGCGGCCGGCTTGATGTGTGCCCTGACCGCCGCCGGGCGCGGGCGTCAGGTGTTGCTGCTCGACCACGCGAACAAGGCCGGCAAGAAAATCCTCATGTCCGGCGGTGGCCGCTGCAATTTCACCAACATGTACACCGAACCGAGCAATTTCCTTTCGCAGAACCCGCATTTCTGCAAGTCGGCGCTGGCGCGTTACACCCAGTGGGATTTCATCGGTCTGGTCGGCAAACATGGCGTGCCGTACCACGAGAAGAAACTCGGCCAGCTGTTCTGCGATAACAAATCCAGCGACATCCTCGGCATGCTCCTTGATGAATGCGATCAGGCCGGCGTCGAGCTGCACCTGGACACCTCAATCCAGACCATCGAAAAAACCGACAGCGGCTACCTGCTCGACACCACCCTCGGTCAGGTCCAGTGCCAATCGTTGGTGATCGCCACCGGCGGCTTGTCGATTCCGACCCTGGGCGCTACCGGTTTCGGTTACCAGGTCGCCAAACAGTTCGGCCATGAACTGCTGCCGACCCGCGCCGGCCTGGTGCCGTTCACCATTACCGACCAGCTCAAGGAGTTGTGCACAGAGCTGTCCGGGACCTCGGTGGATTGTCTGGTCAGCTGCAACGAGCAGAGCTTTCGCGAGAACATCCTCTTCACCCATCGTGGCCTCAGCGGCCCGGCGATCTTGCAGATCTCTTCGTTCTGGGAACCCGGCGACACGGTGGAAATCAACCTGCTGCCGGATCACGACGCGGCGAGCTGGCTGCAAGAGCAAGTCGCCGAGCGTCCGAACAGCGAGCTGAAGACTTTGCTTGGCGAGATCTTCACCAAGAAGATGGCCAATCTGCTGGCGGACAACTGGTTTGTCTCCAAACCGATGAAGCAGTACACCCACGCTGAACTGGCGGAGATTGCCGAGAAGCTCGGCAGCTGGAAGGTTGTGCCGGCGGGGACCGAAGGCTATCGCACGGCTGAGGTGACCCTGGGCGGCGTCGACACCCGCGAGGTGTCGTCGAAGACCATGGAGTCGCTGAAAAGCCCCGGCCTGTACTTCATTGGGGAAGTGCTCGACGTCACCGGGCACTTGGGCGGCTTCAATTTCCAGTGGGCCTGGGCCTCTGGTTACGCCGCCGCGCAGTACGTTTAACTCAAGGCCAAATACAAAACCCTGTGGGAGCGAGCCTGCTCGCGAATGCGGTGTACCAGTCGACATCAATGTTGAATGACACTCCGCTTTCGCGAGCAGGCTCGCTCCCACAGTGGTTTGTGGTGTAAGTAAAAGGAACACTTTTTGCGGTCAGATGTGCTCGACGCCATTGCGTCGGCGTCATTACTGGCTCAATTTAGCGGCATCGCCTCGGAAGGCCTTCGCACTTCATGTCCTCGACCTCGTTTCGTCAGTCTTTGCGGCGCCTGTGGGCGCTGGATAAATTCAGCTACAGCGTGCGGGTATTCATCGCCCTGACCGGCAGCATGGCGCTGTGCTGGTATCAGGATGAAATGGGCCTGCTGATCCCGTTGTTCCTCGGCATCATCGCCAGCGCCCTGGCCGAAACCGACGACAGTTGGCAGGGTCGCCTGAACGCTCTGGCGGTGACGCTGGTGTGTTTCAGCATCGCCGCGCTGTCGGTGGAATTGCTCTTTCCCTACCCGATCATTTTCGCCGTGGCCCTGGCACTGGCCAGTTTCAGCCTGACCATGCTCGGTGCGCTGGGCGAGCGTTACGGCGCGATCGCCTCGGCGACGCTGATTCTGTCGGTGTACACGATGATCGGCGTCGATCAGCGCGGCGGCGCGGTCACTGACTTCTGGCATGAGCCGATGCTGCTGGTCGCTGGCGCGGCGTGGTACGGCCTGCTCTCGGTGCTGTGGCAGGCACTGTTTTCCAATCAACCGGTGCAGCAAAGTCTGGCGCGCCTGTTCCGCGAGCTGGGCCTGTACCTGAAGCTGAAATCCTCGCTGTTCGAGCCGATCCGGCAGATGGACGTCGAAGCCCGCCGCCTCGAACTGGCGCAGCAGAATGGCCGCGTGGTCGCCGCACTGAACACGGCCAAGGAAATCATCCTGCACCGGGTCGGCAACGGTCGACCCGGCTCGAAAGTCAGCCGTTATCTCAAGCTGTATTTCCTCGCGCAGGACATTCACGAACGCGCCAGCTCTTCGCACTACCCTTACAACGCGCTGGCCGAGGCGTTCTTCCACAGCGACGTGCTGTTCCGCTGCCAGCGCCTGCTGCGCCAGCAAGGCAAGGCCTGCCGGGCCTTGGCCGAATCCATCCAGATGCGCCAGCCGTTCATCTACGACGCCAGTTTCGCCGAAGCCCTGAACGACCTGCATGCCTCCCTCGAACACTTGCGCATCCAGAGCAACCCGGCATGGCGCGGCCTGCTGCGCTCGCTGCGCGCACTGGCGGCCAACCTCGGCACCCTCGACCGCCTGCTCAGCGATGCCAGCAACCCCGATGCCCTGGCGGACGCCACCGACAGCAGCCTGCTCGACCGCTCACCGCGCAATCTCAAGGACGTGTGGATTCGCCTGCGTACACAACTGACACCGACTTCGCTGCTGTTCCGCCATGCCCTGCGCCTGCCGCTGGCACTGAGCATCGGCTACGGCATGGTGCACCTGATCCACCCGTCCCAAGGCTACTGGATCATTCTCACCACGCTGTTCGTCTGCCAGCCGAATTACGGCGCCACCCGACGCAAACTCGGCCAGCGGATCATCGGCACGGCCATTGGCCTGACGGTGGCGTGGGCGCTGTTCGATCTGTTCCCCAACCCGGTGGTGCAATCGTGCTTCGCCATCGCTGCCGGTGTGGTGTTCTTTACCAACCGCACCACCCGCTACACCCTGGCGACGGCGGCGATCACCATCATGGTGCTGTTCTGCTTCAATCAGGTCGGCGATGGCTACGGGCTGTTCCTGCCAAGGCTGTTCGATACCTTGCTCGGCAGTTTGATTGCGGGTCTGGCGGTGTTCCTGTTCCTGCCGGACTGGCAGGGCCGGCGCCTGAACAAAGTGCTGGCCAACACCCTGACCTGCAACAGCATCTACCTGCGCCAGATCATGCAGCAATACGCCGCCGGCAAGAGCGACGACCTCGCTTATCGCCTGGCCCGACGCAACGCCCATAATGCTGACGCGGCGCTGTCGACGACACTGGCGAACATGCTCATGGAGCCGGGACACTTCCGTAAGGAGGCGGATGTCGGCTTCCGCTTCCTGGTGCTGTCGCACACCCTTCTCAGCTATTTGTCGGGGCTCGGCGCGCACCGCGAAACACAGTTGCCTGCGGAGGTACGTGAGCATCTGATCGAAGGCGCCGGGGTGAAACTGGCGACCAGCATCGACGAAATCGCTCAAGGCCTTGCGAGCAAGCAGCCGATTGCAATTCAGAGTGATGAAGAAGAAGCGCTGGCCAATGAGCTGGAACAGATGCCGGATGAAATCGATGAAGGGCAACGGTTGGTGCAAACGCAGTTGGCGCTGATTTGCCGGCAGTTGGGGCCGCTTCGGACATTGGCGGCGCATTTGATCAAAGAGGTCTAGCTACAAGCTGCAAGCTTCAAGCTTCAAGCTTCAAGCTTCAAGTTAGAAGCCGGGTTGCGTTCGGCTTGTAGCTTGTAGCTTGTAGCTCGTAGCTTGCAGCTCCCCCACTACATTCCATGCCGCCGCAATAACTTCTCATAAGTCCCGTCAGCCTTCATCGCTGCAATCGCCCGGTCAAACCCGGCGACGATCTGCTCATGCTGCGGATTCTTCAGGCTGACCAGAATATGCAGGCTGTTCTCACTCAACGGCTTGGATAGGAACTCCACCGAATTGCGCACCTTGGCCGATTCCCGCGCCAGGTAATACTTCGCTACGTACTCATCTTCAAGCGTCAGCTTGACCCGATCCGCCGCGAGCATGCGCACGCCCATGGCGAAGTTGTGCACGGGCACTTTCTGCATCGCCGTGTCGGCATCGAAAGGGGCGGAATAGGCATAGCCGCGCACCACCGCAATCGGATAGGTGTGCAGTTGCTCGAGGCTGTTGTATTCAATAGGTGCGTCTTTACGCTTGAGGAAGCGGATGCGGTTGATCAGGTACTCCCCTGAAAACTGGCCGATCTGCGTGCGTTCGTCGTTGTACCAGGCATTGACCAGCACGTCGTAACGCCCTTCGCCAATCCCCAGCAATGCTCGCGCCCACGGCACTTGTTCGTAACCGCTGGCATAACCGGCGCGAGCCAGTGCGGTGCTGACAATGTCAGTGGCCAGGCCACCATTGACCAGTGCATCGTCGGTAAACGGCGGCCAGTTATCGAACGCCAGCCGCAGCTTCTGCGCCGCAGCATCCTGGCCCAGCACCAGCAGTCCGATCAAAGCAACGGCTTGAAGCAATCGCAGCATGCTTGAACATCCTCAGCGGGCAACCGCCCGACGTGGTTTCACGTCAAAACCCAAGGCCCCTTACCGGCAAAACCCAAGCATTGAACATTAGCTCATGGGAGCCCGTGGACAGTGCTCTTGAGCAGATTACACAAAGTCGCAGCCAGCGCGAGAAAGGAATAGTGGCATTTTGACCTTTATCACAGACTGTTGCGCCATACAGACATACGGCGCTGCTGCGCTTAGTATCGGGCGACATGGTCAAGGAATCGAAAAATGACAATCGAGTGGATCTGCAAACATCATCGTGATCTGGGCAAAGAGCAGTTGTACGCCTTGTTGAAGCTGCGCTCTGATGTATTCGTGGTCGAACAGAAATGTGCCTATCCGGATCTCGACGGCCAGGATCTGGAGGGCGATACCCATCACTTGATGGGCTGGGAGGATGATCAGCTGATGGCTTATTTGCGCCTGCTCGACCCGGAATCCCAAGGCGGCGACGTGGTGATTGGCCGCGTGGTGACCGCGCCCGCTGGCCGTGGCAAAGGGTTGGGCCACGCGATGATGGAACAGGCGCTGAAGCAGGCCGAAAAGCACTGGCCGCAGGTGCCGATCTATCTGTCGGCGCAGGCGCATCTGCAGGGCTATTACGGCAAGTACGGGTTTGTCGCAGTCGGCGAGGAATATCTGGAGGATGACATTCCGCACATCGGCATGCGTCGGTCCTGAAGACCCTTTCGCGAGCAGGCTCGCTCCCACAGGGAATGCATATCCATTGTGGGAGCGAGCCTGCTCGCGAAGGCGTAAGAACCGTCGGCGCAGGAATCAGGGGTATTCCAGCACCGCTTTTATCTGCCGCAAATTGCGCTCGATCCAGCCGCGATCAATCGCTCCCCACTCGCGAATCCGATAGCGCCCGGCATGATTGCGCGCGCCCTCTTCCTGTTCGAACTCACAGATGATGTCCAGATCGGCCAGCGCGGCAATCGTGTCCTGCGCCGTGCGTCGCGGCATGCCGGTGACTTCGGTCAGCGTCGGCACACTCGGCGCCAGGCCGCTATCGATCAGATAAGCCACGTACAAACGGCGATAGAAACTGCTCTTGGTCTTGCTGACGTCCATCCACACCTTCCTGATTGGTCAAGCCTGCATATCCCGCCACGTCAGGTACACGCGCAGATCGAACTCGATCTGGTGATACCCCGGCAGCATGTGCTCGCACAGTTTATAGAACGCCTTGTTGTGATCCGATTCCTTGAAGTGCGCCAGCTCGTGCACTACGATCATCTTCAGAAAATCCGGCGCGGCGTCCTTGAACAGCGCGGCGATGCGGATTTCCTTGTTGGCCTTGAGCTTGCCGCCCTGCACTCGTGACACCGTGGTGTGCAGACCGAGCGCGCGATGGGTCAGGTCGAGGCGGTTGTCGAACAGCACTTTGTCGATGGCCGGCGCATTGCGCATGTACTGCTGCTTGAGATCCAGCGCGTAGCTGTACAAGGCCTTGTCACTCTGCACGTCGTGTCGCCCTGAATAGCGCTGATTCAGGTATTCACCCAGGCGCCCTTCGGCTATCAGTTGGCGCACCTGATCCTGCAATTGTGCGGGGTAGGCCTGGAGGTATTTCAACACAGTCATGGACGAGCGACGCGGTTCGAAAAAGGTCCGCCAGTGTAGCGAATTCAACCGGGCAACGCGCTCCAGTCAAACGGTTCAACGAAGCTGACCGCGTCTTCGGCGATCAACGGCCGCGCGACGAGGAAGCCCTGCACGTATTCGCAACCATGGGTTTGCAGCCACTGATATTGCTCGAGGGTTTCCACTCCTTCGGCAATCACCAGCAGGCCGTATTGCTTGCACAGATCGATGACCATGCGCACCAGCGCCGCATCACGTGGCGAGTCCGGCAGGCGCGCGATCAAGTGGCGGTCGAGTTTCAGCGTATCCAGTTCGAGATCGCGCAGATGCGCCAGCGAGCACGGCCCCGAACCAAAATCATCCAGCGCCACGCGCACCCCGAGATGACGCAGCAGCCGCAGTTGCTTGCGGGTTTCGTCCGGGTTTTGCATCAACGCTTCTTCGGTGACCTCGACTTCCAGTTGCCGCGGTTGCAGCGCATGGCGTTCCATGACTTGACGCAATTCAGTGACCAGATTCGGCAGGCCGAACTGGGTGTTGCTCAGGCTCACGCCGAGCACCAGGTCTTCGGCGAACAAGGTTTCCCAAGCTTTGCGCTGACCGGCGCCACGGTGATAGATCCAGCTGCCGAGGCGACTGATCAAGCGCGCCTCTTCCAGCAACGGCAGAAACAACCCCGGCGGCACATCGCCGACGCTCGGATGCTGCCAGCGCAGCAACGCTTCGAACCCACGGATCTGTCCGCTGCCGATCGCCACCTGCGGCTGATAGACCAGATTGAAATCACGATTCTCGATGGCCTCGCGCACGCTGTCTTCAAGCATCAGACGCGAACGCGCGCGGCCGTTCATTTCATGATCATAGAAACGATATTGCTGGCGCCCGGCACGCTTGGCTTCGTACATGGCAATGTCCGAAGCGCGCAGCAAACCGTCGAGGTTACGGCCACAGTCGGGATAAGTAGCGATGCCGATACTGGCGCCAAGGACGATATCCAGGCCTTCGATCTGCTGACAGACCGATACCCGTTCGATGAGTTTTTCGGCAATCTTCGCCGCTTGCTCGGGAAACTCCAGATCCAGCAGCGCGGTGAATTCATCGCCGCCCATGCGCGCGAGAATATCGAACGGCCGCAGGCACGCCTTCAGTTGCTCGGAAACCCAGCGCAACACGCGGTCGCCGGCGTCATGGCCGAGGGAATCATTGACCCGTTTGAAGCCATCGAGATCGAGGTAGAGCAGCACCCAGCTGCTGTCGCTGCGTTCCCCGCGCAACAACAGGTTTTCCACGGTCTGGTAGAACCCGCGCCGGTTGAGCAGCCCGGTCAGCGGATCGGTTACCGCCTGGAATTCCAGTTGCTGGTGCAAGTGACGCACCACCGACATGTCCAGCACCGTCACCACCATCGCGTGCTGCTCCGAGGGCAGCGGCGCGCAGGACAAGGCCACCGGCACTTGCTGCCCGGGCGCCGTGCGCAGCAACGCATCATGCAGGCGCAGGGTTTCACCGCGCTGGTAACCGGCGTAGAACTCGGAATCGGCCCACAGGGGAATATGTGGCTTCTGCAGGAAATCGAGAAACTCCTTGCCTTCCAGATCCTTCACCGGCGCATTGAGCAGTCGCGAAATCGCCGGGTTGGCAAAGCGGATCACGCCGTCCTCGCTCAACACCAGAATGCCTTCGGCGGCGTTGTCCAGCACCGAGGCATTGAAGGCGCGCGCCACTTCCAGGTCATGACTGAGGCGTTGCAGGGCACGGCGATTGCGCTGGTGCTCGAGCAGCGCCTGGACCTTGGGCTTGAGGATTTGCGGATCGAACGGCTTGAACAGGTAATCCACCGCGCCACTGGCGTAGCCCTTGATCACGGCATCCTGGGATTGCTCGTTGGCGGTGAGGAAAATGATCGGTGTCAGCCGCGTACGCTGGCTGCCGCGCATCAACCGTGCGACCTCGAAACCGTCCATGCCGGGCATCTGCACATCGAGCAGGACCAGGTCGATGTCGTGTTCGAGCAAAAGGTTCAGCGCCTCGAAACCCGAGGCGGCGGTCATCACGTGCCAATCCTGACGCTGCAGCAACGCGCGCATGCTGATCAGATTTTCGGGGTAATCATCGACGATCAAAAGGACCGAGCTGCCTTCACCTGGCTGGGGTTGCGCGCATTCCATGCTGCTTCTCTTATCGGGACCGGTTGCCGGCAAAACCATAGACGTACTGAGCCTTCACTCTAGACGCGGATCAGTGAAAGCAGAAGCTGTCATCCCGCCATCATTTAAACAATGCTCAACCCAGCCGACTAACGGTCACCGCTACAGCCCCCGAAAACCGGGAGGGATGGCATTTCGACAGGACTTTGACGTCAAGTAATCGCCGGGCGGGCATTAACAAAAATTGCCGCTACGCTTATAAAGACGCCCGAAAACGCGCGGGCTAGAGCTTCTGGCACCGGCGTTCCGGATGAATTGATTGGAAGAACCGTCATGATCGACCTCGCAACCTGGAACCTCAGCGTTCCTGTTGGCAGCCCGCCGTACACCGTCGAAACCTCAAAACTGGTGGATGGCTTCAAGGATCAGTACTTCCATTCCGACACCGGCACCCTGTTCTTCTGGTCCCCGGTGACTGGCTCGAAAACCGAAAACGCCATCTACCCGCGTACCGAACTGCGCGAAACCTACAGCAACGGCACCCTGCGCAACTGGTACTACCCGGACGCCGACAACCTGCTGCGCGCCACCCTCGCGGTGAACAAGGTGCCGAGCTCGGGCAAGATCGTCATTGGCCAGATCCACGCGTACGAAAGCCAGCGGCCGATGGTCAAGCTCGAATACCAGTACAAGGAAAAAACCCAGACCGGCAATCTGGTGATTAAAGTGCGCATGCGCCCGGACGACGCCGAAAGCCGCGTCATCACCCTCGCCACCGGCGTCAAGCTTGATCGTGAATTCAACTACCTGATCCACCTGAGTCCCGGCGGCGCACTGGGCGTAAGTGCGGCGGGGTATCAATGGGACTCACAGATCAGCGCGACCTGGCGCGACAAGCCGCTGTATTTCAAGGCTGGGGTGTATGTGCAGGACAACACCGGGTATACCAGCGAAGGTGGGCAGGTGACGTTTACCAAACTGGATATTGATCACGACAAGTAACTAGCCGCCAAAAATGACAAACAACCCATAACTTGCAGACCACATTCGCTCCAATTGTAGGAGTGAGCCTGCAAGGGCTTCAGGGGTGGGCTGCGGACTGCGCCACCTCCACATGCGGGCCGCTGCCTTGGCGAAATGTCGCGTATACGCGACTTTGAGAAGCAAATGTCACGGTAGCGGTACACCGCTTATCATTTATCAGCCTTTTCCTTTCTACCGCTTGATAAAGGATGACGCTTCAAACCAGAACCGACCGAGTCATTCAACGCGACCATGCGCCCGGTGTCCCATTCGCGTTGCATCCTTGCAAACAATTCAACGTCTATCCGTGGTCGGTGAATCAAAAGCGCCTGACTCATTGCCTCGGCTATCCGGTCGACGATCAGTGTTGGCTTATCCACAGCGCAGTGTTTACGACCAAACTCAATCAATTGCTGACGATCCGGATAAGCTTTGGCCTTGTTCATCTTGATGGCGAGAGTACGGTCAACCAGCGATCGCCCGGTCCTGGGGTTGTAGTTCTCGTATACGGTTGTGGTCGTGACATCGTATACCGGCGCCAACTGCACCGTTTCAGTGGCCGCAGGGTGCGTGTAGGTCACCCCGAAGTTTTTCAAATGCGCATCGCCGTTACGCACCATGACCGAAAGACAGACGGATGAAAAAAATCGTTCCAGTTCTCGTATCGGGTCGGCATGTCTGCATACCTGACGGATCACTGCAGCAAGGGTTTCGTAGCTCTGCGAATATTTATAGTTATCGTGGGGATCCTTGTTTAACCCCAGCAGCACCGCCATGTCTTCAAAGCCAAGGCGATCAGATGCCGTCAGATCAAAACGCTCCATGACAAACAGCTCACCGTTATCGGAAAGCCAGAAAGGCGGCGTGTACAGTCCAGCCAGCCGCGCTGCTTCCAGACACAGAAACTCGTTTTGAGCCAGGTGCTCATTCTCTTCCGCTCCTGATTTGACGATTAGGTCGGAGCTGATCACTGTTTTTCGGCTACCAGTCAGTTTGTCCAGATCGGGCACCAGAACCTTGGGCTGCACACCTGAAATCCCTGACTCGAAGTAGGTTTCGACCAAAAAACCGAAAACATGCTGAGAGGTGTCCGCCGACAGGATCTCCTGCAGGCCGACCTGCGCACGAACAGGGCCTGAAGGTTCTACCGGATTCTCATACGTGAGGCGACCGATCTGATTACCGCCAATGACGGACAACAGGCGCATTTCATCCACTTGCATATGCTTGGCCATGCGCCGCTTGATTTGGTCGGCCAGATATCCCTCAGGCACATTCATATCGAAGATGGGCTGCAATACGCTGCTCACCGACGGTGTCGGGTCATAGGGCATGACCAGAGAAACTTCTCTGAGTGGCGACGCTGACTGGTAAGCGAATGAAAACTGCGAACCTTTGGACAACTCGCCGGAATGGCCCTGAGGCGTCATGACATTCAGTCGTTTCACCTTACTCATCATGCTCCACCAATTCGGCGAGTGATTTGAGATCGATTCGGTTATCGACAATCTCCAACGCCATGCCTAACGCGGCAATGACTCTAAACACGGTATAAAAAGCGACGTTTTCGCCTGCTTCGAGATCGATGATGGTTTTGCGGCTGCAATGAGCCCTATGCGCAAGCAGCGCCTGACTGTAGCCCTTGGCTTTGCGCAATTGGCGAATACGCTGGGCAAACGTTGCTGGATTATCGAGAAACAAAATGTCACCCATATCGGACTTTAAATAGATTATCGCTAGTAAAGTCCACTTTAGGTGACATATCAAGCAAAAGGGTCCCGATGTCTCGTCACAGCGTTTGCACCACAAAAAAACCCGCCTCTCGGCGGGTTTCTTTTTAATCAGCTCAACACTCAGGCTCAGTTGACCTTGGCGTTCAACTCACCCTTCAGATAACGCTGGTACATCGCTTCCAGCGAGATCGGTTTGATCTTCGAAGCATTGCCGGCAGTACCGAACGCTTCATAACGAGCGATACATACATCGCGCATTGCGGTCACGGTGGCGCCGAAGAATTTACGTGGGTCGAATTCGCTCGGGTTGGTAGCCATCAGGCGGCGCATGGCGCCGGTGGAGGCCAGGCGCAGGTCGGTGTCGATGTTGACCTTGCGCACGCCGTGCTTGATGCCTTCGACGATTTCTTCAACCGGGACGCCGTAGGTCTCTTTGATGTCGCCGCCGTACTGGTTGATGATCGCCAGCCACTCTTGTGGCACGGAGGACGAACCGTGCATCACCAGGTGGGTGTTGGGGATGCGCTTGTGGATTTCCTTGATGCGGTCGATCGCCAGCACGTCGCCGGTTGGTGGCTTGGTGAACTTGTAGGCGCCGTGGCTGGTGCCGATGGCGATGGCCAGGGCATCGACCTGGGTGCGTTTGACGAAGTCAGCGGCTTCTTCCGGGTCGGTCAGCATCTGGCTGTGATCCAGAACGCCTTCGGCGCCGATGCCGTCTTCTTCACCGGCCATACCGGTTTCCAGCGAACCCAGGCAGCCCAGCTCGCCTTCTACCGAAACGCCGCAGGCGTGGGCCATGGCGACGGTTTGTTGGGTAACGCGGACGTTGTAGTCGTAGTCGGTCGGGGTCTTGCCGTCTTCGCCCAGCGAGCCGTCCATCATCACCGAGCTGAAGCCCAGTTGAATCGAACGCTGGCAGACGTCAGGGCTGGTGCCGTGGTCCTGATGCATGCACACCGGGATGTGCGGGAATTCTTCGATCGCCGCCAGGATCAGGTGACGCAGGAATGGTGCGCCGGCGTATTTGCGGGCGCCGGCCGAAGCCTGGACGATCACCGGGGAGTCAGTCTTGTCAGCGGCTTCCATGATGGCGCGCATCTGCTCAAGGTTGTTGACGTTGAAGGCTGGAACGCCGTAGCCGAACTCGGCTGCGTGGTCCAGCATCTGGCGCATGCTGATAAGTGCCATTGTGTGTGTCTCTCCCGGTTGAGGGTCGTTGATCGTGCCAGCCTGCCGGAGCGGCGGCGGCTATTCAAGTTAATGCAGATCGGGGGTTGAGGCCCGGTCTGGTGATTCGGCGTTACCAAAACTGTGTGAACAACAGAGAATCCCTGTGGGAGCGAGCCTGCTCGCGAAAGCGGTCTGACAGACACTGCATCATCGACGGCAAGATTGCTTTCGCGAGCAGGCTCGCTCCCACATTTGGATCTCTGTACACCAATTCAATCGTGTTACTCGGCCTTGCAACCACGGCCAATGAGGTCATTGGTGGCGACCCAGTACACCAGGCCTTCGTCACCCTTGACGTGAAACGCCAGCATGCCATCGCTGTACAGCGTGCCCGAGGCGCCCGGCTCTTCTTTCAGGCGATAGACCTGATCACCGCCGCCGAGGCGAACGTCGACTTCCTTCTGTCCGGCATCGGCGTAACGCCACAACACCTTGGCCTGACTGTCGCAGGTCCAGGTCGTCCAGTCGTCTGCCGGGGCCGACGACTGAAACAGGCTCAACTGCGCGCAACCACCCAACAATGCCAACGCCGCAATGGCGATCAAGCCTTTCATCCGTGTTCCTCGACTGACGACGCATGCCGCCAGCCCTGAGTTAAAGAGTCAGACCCGTCAAGGACAACCATGTTCCTTGACCGGGGTTTGCGTCTCGTATTTGTCCAGGCCGTCCGGACCCGAGCGCTTGTTCAGCACCGGGTTGGTTTCGGCCTGCCAGTCGGCCTGATAACAGCCCTTCTGCGGTTCGCTCGGTGCTGGCGTCGCGTCAGCCTTCGGGGTGCTCCCGCAGGCCGCCAGCGTACCGGTCAGCAACAACAGCGCTAACGACTTGACCATGTGAACACTCCTTTGCCTGGCCAAACGGGCGGCCTCAGGCCTTGGCCCGGCTTTCCAGGACTTCAACGGCAGGCAGCACCTTGCCTTCGACGAATTCGAGGAACGCGCCACCACCGGTGGAAATGTAGGAGATTTGCTCAGCCACGCCATATTTATCGATCGCCGCCAGGGTGTCGCCACCGCCGGCAATGGAGAATGCCGAGCTTTCGGCAATGGCCTGGGCCAGCACTTTGGTGCCGTTGCCGAACTGATCGAACTCGAACACGCCGACCGGGCCGTTCCACAGAATGGTTTTCGACGATTTCAGCAGCTCGGCGAAGTTGGCCGCGGTTTGCGGGCCGATGTCGAGAATCATGTCGTCAGCCGCAACATCAGCGATCAGCTTCACAGTCGCTTCAGCGCTTTCGGCAAATTCCTTGGCGACCACGACGTCAACCGGCAACGGCACGCTGACTTTCGCCGCGATTTCACGGGCGGTGTCGAGCAGGTCCGGTTCATACAGCGACTTGCCGACCGGGTGGCCGGCGGCAGCGAGAAAGGTGTTGGCGATGCCGCCGCCGACGATCAGTTGATCGCAGATCTGGCTCAGGCTGTTGAGCACGTCGAGTTTGGTCGAGACCTTGGAGCCGGCAACAATGGCCGCCATTGGCTTGGCCGGCGCGCCCAGGGCTTTGCCCAGTGCGTCCAGTTCAGCGGCCAGCAACGGGCCGGCAGCGGCGACTTTGGCGAACTTGGCGACACCATGGGTCGAACCTTCGGCGCGGTGAGCGGTACCGAAAGCATCCATCACGAACACGTCGCACAGGGCCGCGTATTGCTGAGCCAGATCGTCGGCGTTCTTTTTCTCGCCCTTGTTGAAGCGCACGTTTTCGAACAGCACGATGTCGCCGGCCTTGACCTCGACACCGCCGAGGTAATCAGCCACCAGCGGCACTTCACGGCCCAGCGCTTTGCTCAGGTAATCGGCGACAGGTTTCAGGCTGTTTTCGGCGGAGAATTCGCCTTCGGTCGGGCGGCCCAGGTGCGAGCAGACCATCACTGCCGCACCTTTTTCCAGGGCCAGCTTGATGGTCGGCAGCGAAGCCAGGATGCGCGCGTCGCTGGTGACAACACCGTCCTTGACGGGGACGTTGAGGTCTTCGCGGATCAATACGCGCTTACCTTGCAGATCGAGGTCGGACATCTTCAACACGGTCATGGGTCGCACTTCCTACGGTTTTTTTGAAGTTGCTGTTTGCAGATAGTGGTCTGCTACGTCCAGCATTCGGTTGGCAAAACCCCATTCGTTGTCGAACCAGGCCAGGATGTTCACCAGTTTGGGGCCGGAAACACGGGTCTGACTGGCATCGACGATGGCCGAATGTGGGTCATGGTTGAAATCACAGCTGGCGTGCGGCAACTCGGTGTAGGCCAAAAGGCCTTTGAGCGGGCCGCTGGTGGCGGCTTCGCGCAGGATCCGGTTGACCTCGTTGGCGTCAGTCGCGGTGGCGGTCTGCATCGTGATGTCGAGGCAGGACACGTTGACTGTCGGCACGCGCACGGCTTTGGCCTGAATTCGCCCGGCAAGTTCCGGCAGCAGGCGCTCGATACCACGCGCCAGACCAGTGGACACCGGGATCACCGACTGGAACGCCGAACGCGTGCGGCGCAGGTCTTCGTCATGATAGGCGTCGATCACCGGCTGATCGTTCATTGCCGAGTGAATGGTGGTGATCGACACGTAATCCAGACCGATCGCCTGATCGAGCAGACGCAGCAGCGGCACGCCGCAGTTGGTGGTGCAGGAGGCGTTGGACACCAGCAGTTCATCGCCGGTCAGGCAGTCCTGATTGACGCCGTAGACGATGGTGGCGTCGACATCCGCTTCGCTGGCCATCGGCTGCGAGAACAGCACGCGGGGCGCGCCGGCATCGAGAAATCGTTGGCCATCGGCACGGGTGTGGTAAGCGCCGGAGCATTCCAGCACCAGATCGACGCCCAGCGACGCCCAATCGATACCTTCAGGGGTGGCACTGCGCAGGACCTTCACGCAGTCGCCATTGATATGCAGACAATCGCCCTCAACCCGCACTTCGCCGGGAAAGCGGCCGTGGGTGGAGTCGAAGCGTGTCAGGTATTCGATGCTGGCCATGTCGGCCAGATCGTTGATCGCGACAATTTCAAACCCGGCCTGCGCGCCGCGCTCGAACAACGCCCGCAAGACGCAACGACCAATGCGGCCGTAGCCGTTGAGTGCAACTTTGTAGGGACGCGGTTGAGGCATGGGGTTCTCGATTACCGTGGTGAATCAGGCAGTGCGATGTTGCCTGAACCAACGCTTTCGCGAGCAGGCTCGCTCCCACATTGGAATGCATTTCCCTGTGGGAGCGACGGTGCGACGACTCGACCTGCTCGCGAAGGCGTCAGCCCGGACAACATAACTGTCAGATTTAGTCTTCCAGCAGCTCTTCAGCCTGACCGAGGATGTTTTCCAGGGTAAAGCCGAACTCTTCGAACAATGCCGAAGCCGGCGCCGACTCACCGTAGGTGGTCATGCCGATAACGCGACCTTCCAGACCCACGTACTTGAACCAGAAATCGGCGTGGGCCGCTTCGATGGCGATACGTGCGCTGACCTGCAACGGCAGAACCGACTGCTTGTACTCCGCATCCTGAGCATCAAACGCGCTGGTGCAAGGCATCGAAACCACGCGAACCTTGCGGCCCTGCTCGGTCAGTTTATCGAAGGCCTGTACGGCCAGACCGACTTCCGAACCGGTGGCGATCAGGATCAGCTCAGGCTCGCCTGCGCAATCCTTGAGCACATAACCGCCACGGCTGATGTTGGCAATCTGGCCAGCGTCGCGTTCCTGATGTTGCAGATTCTGCCGCGAGAAGATCAGCGCCGAAGGGCCGTCCTTGCGCTCCAGCGCGTTTTTCCAGGCCACTGCCGATTCCACGGCATCGGCTGGGCGCCAGGTGTCGAGGTTCGGCGTGCTGCGCAGGCTGGTCAATTGCTCGATCGGCTGGTGCGTCGGGCCGTCTTCGCCCAGACCGATGGAGTCGTGGGTGTAGACGTGGATCACGCGCTTCTTCATCAAAGCCGACATACGTACGGCGTTGCGTGCGTATTCCATGAACATCAGGAAGGTCGCGCCGTAAGGCACCAGACCGCCGTGCAGGGCGACGCCGTTCATGATCGCGGTCATGCCGAACTCGCGCACGCCGTAGTACATGTAGTTGCCGCTGGCGTCTTCAGCGCTGACGCCTTTGCAGCCTTTCCACAGGGTCAGGTTGGAGCCGGCGAGGTCAGCCGAACCGCCGAGCATTTCCGGCAGCAGCGGGCCGAAAGCATTGAGGGTGTTCTGGCTGGCTTTGCGGCTGGCGATGGTCTCGCCCTTGGCCGCGACTTCGGCGATGTAGGCCGAGGCTTTTTCCGAGAAGTCGGCCGGCAGTTCGCCGCTCAGACGACGGATCAGCTCGTTGGCTTCAGTCGGGAATGCAGCGGAGTAAGCGGCGAAACGCTGATCCCACTCGGCTTCGACCGCGCGGCCAGCTTCTTTGGCGTCCCACTCGGCATAGATGTCGGCCGGGATTTCGAACGGGCCGTGGTTCCAGTTCAGCGCCTGACGGGTCAGGGCGATTTCCGCGTCACCCAGTGGGGCGCCGTGGCAATCTTCCTTGCCCTGCTTGTTCGGCGAACCGAAACCGATGGTGGTCTTGCAGCAGATCAGCGTCGGTTGAGCGCTCTTGCGCGCAGTTTCGATGGCGGTCTTGATCTCTTCCGGATCGTGGCCGTCGACGTTGCGGATCACCTGCCAGTTGTAGGCTTCGAAACGCTTCGGCGTGTCATCGGTGAACCAGCCTTCGACTTCACCGTCGATGGAAATGCCGTTGTCATCGTAGAAGGCAATCAGCTTGCCCAGGCCCAGCGTGCCGGCCAGGGAGGCGACTTCGTGGGAAATGCCTTCCATCATGCAGCCATCACCGAGGAACACGTAGGTGTGGTGGTCAACGATGTTGTGGCCGGGACGGTTGAACTGCGCGCCCATGACTTTTTCAGCCAGAGCGAAACCGACGGCGTTGGCCAGACCCTGACCCAGCGGGCCGGTGGTGGTTTCGACGCCCGGGGTGTAACCGAATTCCGGGTGGCCTGGAGTGCGGCTGTGCAGTTGACGGAACTGCTTGAGGTCGTCGATGGACAGGTCGTAGCCGGTCAGGTGCAGCAGCGAGTAGATCAACATCGAGCCGTGGCCGTTGGACAGCACGAAGCGGTCACGGTCGGCGAACGACGGGTTGCTCGGGTTGTGCTTGAGGTAGTCGCGCCACAGCACTTCGGCAATATCTGCCATACCCATAGGGGCACCGGGATGGCCGCTGTTGGCTTTTTGCACGGCATCCATGCTGAGGGCACGAATGGCGTTGGCACGCTCACGACGGCTAGGCATCGCTGATCTCCTGGGTGTGAATAGACTGAAACGGAAAAAAGGAGGGCATTTTCCCTCACCCATGCGCCTCGGGGCAATGACAGATAGTCATCGGCAGGCGTTTTTCCAATCGATAGCACAGGTTTCGCTTGGTGAAACCTTTCCGCTATTCGTTTGTAGAGACTGCCGTCCGCCGAGAAGTGCCATTTATCGAGCAATATCAAAACTTTTTGATATTGACCTTGCGGTGCCTTGCCCCCGTCTCTAGACTGCCAGCCCTATGAACTTACGCGTGCCTTCCATTCGCCATGACGATTGCGACGAGCTGGCGGCCCTGTGCAAGGCCGGCGGCGATCCGCTGCGGCTGAATGTATTGCGCGCGCTGGCCAACGATTCGTTTGGCGTGCTGGAGCTGGCGCAGATTTTCGGCATCGGCCAGTCGGGCATGAGCCATCACCTCAAGGTGCTGGCGCAAGCCGACCTGGTGGCGACACGCCGTGAGGGCAACGCAATTTTTTATCGTCGTGCCCTGCCCCACAGCGAATTGCTCGGCGGCAAGCTGCACGCGGCATTGCTGGAAGAAGTCGACAATCTGGATCTGCCTGATGAAGTGCAAGCACGCATCGAGCAGGTTCACGGCCAGCGTGCCGCCGCCAGCCGGGACTTTTTCGCCCGGGTCGCGGAAAAATTCCGTGCCCAGCAGGATTTGATCGCAGGCCTGCCGCAGTACCGTGACAGCGTGCTGGCCCTGCTCGACAAACTGAACTTCGATGGTGGAGCCACGGCCATTGAAGTCGGCCCCGGCGATGGTGCTTTTCTGCCGGAACTGGCCCGTCGCTTCGGCACCGTAACCGCGCTGGACAACAGCCCGGCGATGCTCGAACTGGCGCGTCAGGTGTGTGAACGTGAACAGCTGGCTAACGTCAGCCTGCAATTGGCCGATGCATTGAACGGCACAAGCCTTCAAGCCGATTGCGTGGTGTTGAACATGGTCCTGCACCATTTCGCCGCTCCGGCCGATGCGCTCAGGCACATGGCCGACTTGCTGCAACCGGGCGGTAGCCTGCTCGTGACAGAGTTATGTAGCCACAACCAGAGTTGGGCCAGGGAGGCCTGCGGTGATCTCTGGTTGGGGTTTGAACAGGACGATCTGGCCCGTTGGGCCACCGCTGCGGGACTCGTTCCCGGGGAAAGCCTCTATGTAGGCTTACGTAATGGTTTCCAGATCCAGGTTCGCCACTTTCAGCGACCGGCTGGCGACACTCACCATCGGTAAATTCAGGAAAACATCGAGATGAGCGAATACTCCCTCTTCACCTCCGAGTCCGTGTCTGAAGGACATCCGGACAAAATCGCCGACCAGATTTCCGATGCGGTGCTGGACGCCATTATTGCCCAGGACAAACACGCTCGCGTGGCCGTGGAAACCCTGGTCAAGACCGGCGTGGCCATCGTTGCCGGTGAAGTGACCACCAGCGCCTGGGTCGACCTGGAGCAGATCGTTCGTGACGTGATTTGCGACATCGGCTACACCAGCTCCGAAGTCGGCTTCGACGGCGCGACCTGCGGCGTGATGAACATCATCGGCAAGCAGTCCCCTGACATCAACCAGGGCGTTGACCGCGCCAAGCCTGAAGATCAGGGCGCCGGCGACCAGGGCCTGATGTTCGGCTACGCCAGCAACGAAACCGACGTGCTGATGCCAGCTCCGATCACCTTCTCGCACCAGCTGGTGCAGCGTCAGGCTGAAGCACGCAAGTCGGGCCTGCTGCCTTGGCTGCGTCCGGACGCCAAGTCGCAAGTGACCTGCCGTTACGAAGGCGGCAAGGTTGTCGGCATCGACGCTGTTGTCCTGTCGACCCAGCACAACCCGGAAGTGTCGTACAAAGACCTGCGCGAAGGCGTGATGGAGCTGATCGTCAAGCACGTACTGCCTGCCGAACTGCTGAGCAAGGACACCCAGTTCCACATCAACCCGACCGGCCAGTTCATCATTGGCGGCCCGGTAGGTGACTGCGGTCTGACCGGCCGCAAGATCATCGTCGACAGCTACGGCGGCATGGCCCGTCACGGCGGCGGCGCATTCTCCGGCAAGGATCCATCGAAGGTTGACCGTTCGGCTGCCTACGCTGGCCGTTACGTGGCCAAGAACATCGTTGCGGCCGGCCTGGCCGAGCGTTGCGAGATCCAGGTTTCCTACGCGATCGGTGTGGCTCAGCCTACGTCGATCTCGCTGAACACCTTCGGCACCGGCAAGATCAGCGATGACAAGATCATCAAACTGGTGCGTGAAGTGTTCGACCTGCGTCCCTACGCAATCACCACCATGCTCGACCTGCTGCACCCGATGTACCAGGAAACCGCAGCCTATGGCCACTTCGGTCGTGCGCCGCAGACCAAGACCGTTGGCGAAGACAGCTTCACCACGTTCACCTGGGAAAAAACCGACCGCGCCGACGCCCTGCGTTCTGCCGCTGGCCTGTAATACCCTGGCTGCATGAAAGCCCCGCACGGTTCGCGCCGTGCGGGGCTTTTTCATGCCTGACAGATTTTTGAGATCCCTGCGGGAGCGAGCCTGCTCGCGAAGGCGCCCGCCCCGGCAACACCAATTCCCCTGCCCCGAAACAGTTCGCAAAAAAGCCGCGCAACGTTCTTAAGATCCTCACCTACCCTTCAAGCATCACCCCCCGAGCAAGGACGCTCACAATGCTCTTCACACTGCGCCTGTTGCTGGCCTTCCTGCTGGCACTCATCACCCTCGTCAGCCAAGCCAACTGCCCGAACTGGGATCTTTCCCAAGCCCAACGCGAAATCACCGCCCTGCAAAACCGGATCGACCAATGGGACGACGCCTATCACCGCGAAGGCCGTTCATTGATCAGCGACGAACTCTACGACCAGTCCCAGCTGCGGCTGAAAGAATGGCAAGCCTGTTTCAACCAACCCTCATCCCCGCAGCCGTTGCGCACAGCTTCCGGCACGGTCATCCACCCCATCGCCCATACCGGTCTGGACAAGCTGCACAAAGCCGAAGACGTCGCCCACTGGTTGCGCAATCGCCAGAACGTCTGGGTGCAGCCCAAGGTCGACGGCGTGGCTGTCACGCTGATCTACCGCCAGGGAATATTGCAGCAGGCGATTAGTCGCGGTGACGGGGTCAACGGCCAGGACTGGACCGCCTCCGCGCGCAGGATCGCAGCCATTCCGCAACGTTTGAGGCAGCCACAGGATCTGCTGGTACAGGGCGAACTCTATTGGCGCCTGAACGCCCATGTTCAATCACAGTCCGGCAGCGTCAATGCCCGCGCCACCATCGCCGGGCTGATGGGACGTAAAACACTCGATGTTGAACAGGCCGCCGGGATCGGCCTGTTTGTCTGGGACTGGCCGCAAGGTCCTGTGCGGCTGCCGGAGAGATTGTCCGAACTCCAGGCATTGGGGTTCGCTGCAACCGAGCCCTTTACACAGCCCGTCAGCCGATTCGAAGACGCGCAAAAATGGCGCGAGCACTGGTATCGCTCGCCCCTGCCCTTTGCCAGCGACGGCGTGGTGCTGCGTCAGAGCCAACGGCCACCTGCCGAACGCTGGCAGGCCAAGGCACCTTATTGGGCGATCGCCTGGAAATACCCGTTCGCCCAGGCATTGGCCGAGGTGCGCAAGGTCAATTTCAAGATCGGCCGCACCGGGCGGATCACGCCGGTGCTGGAACTGCTGCCGGTCAGACTCGATGACCGCGAAATCAAACGGGTCAGCGTCAGCTCGCTCAAGCGCTGGCAAACCCTCGACATCCGCCCCGGCGATCAGGTGGCAATCAGTCTGGCCGGGCTGACCATTCCGCGCCTCGACAGTGTTGTGCTGCGCACCAGCGAACGGGTAGACATCAGCATTCCCGATGCCGGCGATTACCACGTACTGAGCTGCTGGCAACCGACGCCGGGGTGTGAAAGCCAGTTTCTCGCGCGTCTGACCTGGCTCAGTGGCAAGCAGGGCCTGGCCATGCAGCATGTCGGTCGCGGCACTTGGGAGAAACTTTTGGAAACAGGCCGTCTGAAACACCTGCTGGATTGGCTGACCCTCGATGCGTCAGAGCTTGCTAACATTGCCGGCCTCGGCGAGCGCAGCAGCGCACGTCTGATCCAGAGTTTTCACGGCGCGCGGCAACAGCCGTTCGCTCGATGGTTGAAAGCGCTGGGCATGCCGCCGGCCGGACAGGCACAACTGGACGATTCGTGGCAGGCCCTGGCACAACGCGACACTGAACAATGGCAGGCAGAAGCCGGCATCGGCCCGGGACGCGCGGCGCAACTGAGCGCATTCTTTCGCGACCCGCAGGTACTGGCTTTGAGCGAAACCCTGAAAGCCGCCGGAATCGACGGCTTCTGAACCTGCAATCCCCGCCCGGCGGGAACCCAACGGCCGGCCAGACGCTCCAACAGCGCAGTGCCCTCCCACCCCGATTGCCTTTGCACATGGAGCTTTTATGAAATTTCTCGCACCGCTCGCCCTGCTTACTCTTTGCGGCGTCATGGCCGCTCCGGTCATGGCCGAAGAAGACGGCCCGGGCCTGACCGGTTGCGCTGCCAAGAAGCAGGGCATCATCAATCAGATCGAACAGGCCAAGTCGCGCGGCAACATGGAGCAGCAGGCAGGCCTGGAAACCGCACTGCGTGAAGTCAATGAACACTGCACCGACGCCGGGCTGAAAAAAGAACGTGAGAACAAAGTGCTTGAGGCCAAGCATGAGGTGAGCCAGCGTCAGGCGGACCTCGACAAGGCCATGAAGAAGGGCGATCCGGAGAAGATCAACAAGCGCAAGGAAAAGCTCGCCGAGTCGCGCAAGGAACTGCAGGAAGCGCTGGACGAGATCGATAAGTAACCGAAGCCCTTTGGGGAGGGGATTTATCCCCTTCCGGCGGCGAGGCCGTCGCAAATTTGGCTAGTCGGGTCCGTCTGAAAAAACCCGGTTGTATGGTTTTGGGGCTGCTTCGCAGCCCATCGGGGATAAATCCCCTCGCCACAAGGTACTCAGCAGCTTCAGGAATCAATGATCGCGAAACTCTTTATGGCAAGCACTGCAGGCATCTTCAACTTTCTGCACTGCCGGCCCAAGATTGCTGGCCTTGTACGGCTGAACCTGACTGGCGACCACCAATTCACCGGTGGCTGTCTCGAGGGCGCGGGCCAGTTCCTGAAAACGCGCCTGTTTCTGCCAGACATCATCTTTGGCGCTGGTGTGATCGTCCTCGCGCACCTGCGGAAAATGCTTCCACGGCTCATGGGCCAACGCATCAAGTCTGACTGCGCCCTCGGCAAATTTCGGCCCGTCGAAGGCAATGCGCCCGCGCAACATGCCGCCGAGGTCTTCGCTGGTCTTGAGCATCTGCTTGAAGATCGCCTTGCGCTGGCCCAGCGGCGAATTCGGGTCGACACCGCCACAGGCGGACAAGGTCAGGCAGGCCAGCAATACAACAGCAATGGGTTTCAGAGTCATGGTGGCTTCAGGTGGCGGAAATCGGCGGCCAGTATCCTCGGCTCACCGCCAAACACCAATAGCCCTATTAAAAATACGGGTTGGTCGAGCGCATGGAGCACTCGGCCAACCGGCACAGGAATCACTCCATGAACAGCCGCTTCACGGCCTGGCGTCACCCGCTTATCGTCACCCTTCCACTGCTCGCCATCCTCGCCGGTTGCACAGGCGGCGACAGCGCCAAACCAAAAACCCACGCACTGGCTACGTATTCCAGCGCAACCTGGGAAGCCTTGCCCGCGGTCTCCGACAGCGATCTGGTCGCCGGTTTCGGTTCATGGCGCAGCGCGTGCACACGACTCAAAGCCGACGCGGTGTGGGGCCCGACCTGCGCTGCGGCGGCGAATGTGCCGCAAAGCGCCGCCGAGATTCGCGCGTTCCTCAAGCAGAACCTCGATGTCTACGGCCTGCGCGCCGAGAACGACAACCCCAACGGTCTGATCACCGGCTACTACGAACCGGTGTACCCCGGCAGCCTGACGCCCACCGCAACAGCAAACGTGCCGGTGTATGGCGTGCCGGAAGACATGATCATCGTCTCGCTCGACAGCATCTACCCGGAATTGAAAGGCAAGCGCCTGCGCGGCCGCCTCGAAGGCCGCGTGCTCAAGCCTTACGACGACGCGGCGACCATTGAATCCAAAGGCGTGAAAGCGCCAGTGGTCGCGTATCTGACTGATCCGATGAATCTGCAATTTCTGCAGATCCAGGGCTCGGGCCGGATCCAGACCGAGGACGGCAAACAGTTGCGCATCGCCTACGCCGATCAGAATGGCCACCCGTACCGACCGATCGGTCGCTGGCTCGTCGAGCAAGGCGAGCTGAAGAAAGAAGACGTGACCATGACCGCGATCAGCAACTGGGCCAAGGCCAACCCGATGCGCATTCCGGAACTGCTGGCCAGCAACCCGAGCTACGTGTTCTTCACCCGCAACCCGGACAGCAACGAAGGCCCGCGTGGCTCGCTGAACGTGCCGCTGACCGCCGGCTACAGCGCGGCGGTGGATCGCAAGGTGATTCCGTTGGGCAGTCTGTTATGGCTGTCAACCACCAAACCGGATGGCACCCCACTGGTGCGCCCGGTCGCGGCGCAGGATACCGGCGGCGCGATTGCCGGTGAGGTGCGCGCGGATCTGTTCTGGGGCACGGGTGATGCGGCCGGGCAACTGGCCGGGGACATGAAACAGCAGGGGCAGATCTGGATGCTCTGGCCTAAAGGACAAGAGTTGCCGCAAGTGCCACAGGTGGCTGACAAATCCTAAAGGCAAAAGATCGCAGCCTTCGGCAGCTCCTACAGGAGTATGCATTCCTCTGTAGGAGCTGCCGCAGGCTGCGATCTTTTGAGCCTGCTTTCAGATTGACACAAAGAAAAACGAAGCAATCAGCCCCATCCCGATAAACCACACCACCGAACGCAGTGCAGCCCAGTCAGCCAGGTAGCAGATGATGTACAGCAGGCGACTGGTGATAAACAGCACGGCCAGCACATTGACCGTCACCAGCTGCGCAGTGCCGACCAGGTGCGCAACGATCACCGCAGCGGCAAACGCAGGCGTTACTTCAAAGCTGTTCAGTTGCGCGGCATGGGCGCGACGGGCGACGCCATCGACGCTGTCGAGAAAGTCCCGTGGATCGTAATTGTCCTTGAGGCGGAAACCGCCGGTGGCCTTCGCCACGATCGTGCACACGTACGGCAGGAAAATCGCGATCAACACACACCACAGAGCCACTGTCATAACGTCGTCCTTTTTTCGATTGGAGAAATTGGCGAGCGGTCAGAACTTCATCACCAGCATGCCGATCAGCACCTGCCCACAGGCTAAGAGCAGCGCCCGGCCGAAAGGTTCTTTCAGGCGGATATTTCACGACAGCGTCTACGGTGAACATCCGAATCCGGAACCGATTAGTCAGATTATTGATTCGCCATGTGTCAGCAGCTGTTTATACTGCAACCACCGCGCCGTACTCAGCTGCACACCAAAAAATTCCAATAAAAGCTGCCTGCTCCGCTTTCTTCGAAAACGGTCGCTGGCACGCGTATGCCTGATCAAAGCGTCAAGACTACCGACAGAGACCTTGCGCATGCCCCTCGCTTTGCTTGCACTCGCCGTTGCCGCGTTCGGCATCGGCACTACCGAATTCGTCATCATGGGCCTGCTGCCCGACGTCGCCCGCGATCTGGCGGTGAGCATTCCTCACGCCGGACTGCTGATCACCGGTTACGCCCTGGGCGTGGTGTTCGGCGCACCGATCCTGGCGATCGGCACCGCCAATATGCCGCGCAAAGCGACATTGCTGGGCATGACGCTGATGTTCATCCTCGGCAACGTGCTCTGCGCGCTGGCACCCAACTACGCGACGCTGATGGCGGCGCGGGTGGTTACGGCGCTGTGTCACGGGGCGTTTTTCGGCATTGGCTCGGTGGTTGCTGCCGGGCTGGTTGCGCCGAACAAACGTGCGCAGGCGATTGCCATGATGTTCACCGGCCTGACACTGGCCAACGTGCTTGGCGTGCCACTCGGCACAGCGCTGGGCCAATACGCTGGCTGGCGCTCGACCTTCTGGGCGGTATCGGTAATTGGCGTTGTTGCCGCGCTGGCGCAGTGGTTGTGGTTGCCGAAACACATCGCGATGGACAAGGCCAATCTCGCCAGCGAATTCAAAGTGCTGGGCAAGGCCAACGTGCTGCTGGCGCTGGGCATGAGCGTGCTGGCCTCGACCAGCCTGTTCAGCGTGTTCACGTATATCGCACCGATCCTGCAAGACATCACTGGCGTCAGCCCCCACGGCGTGACGGTGATGCTGCTGTTGTTCGGCGTCGGCCTGACAGCGGGCAGCATGCTCGGCGGGCGCCTGGCCGACAGCCGCTTGCTGCCGTCACTGGTCGGCGTGGCACTGGCAGTTGTGGTGATTCTGGCGGCGTTCAGCCAGACCAGCCGTACGGTGATTCCGGCGGCGATTACCTTGGTGCTGTGGGGAATTTTCGCTTTTGCGCTGTGCCCGATTCTGCAGTTGCTGATCATCGATCAGGCGCACGAAGCGCCGAATCTGGGTTCGACGCTGAACCAGAGCGCGTTCAATCTGGGCAACGCAGCAGGCGCCTGGATTGGTGGACTGGTGGTTGCCAGCGGCGCGGATCTGGCGGACCTGCCGTGGACCGGGGCGCTGGTCGGCGTGCTGACGGTGCTGACGGCGCTGTTGTTCATTTACCTGCAACGTCGGCGGGCGAGTGCGGTCAATGTGACTGGCTGAGACCTCTATTTATCCCCCTTGGGCTGCGCAGCAGCCCCAAAACCTTCAATCGGGTTTTGTCAGGAATAATCGATAAACCGGATTGCGACGGCTTCGCCGCCGAGCGGGGATAAATCCCCTCGCCACAATGAACTGTGGTGTGTCCCATGTCGCTGTTTGCCCATCAAACCCCTGCGTCCAACCTCCGGCCGCGCTCCATTCACCCTTCATCCAAAGGACCCCGGATGCTTGAACTTGTCGCCGCTTTTATCTGCCTCACTACCCTCCTGACCTTCGTCAATTTCCGCTTTATCGGCCTGCCGCCGACCATCGGCGTGATGGTTACCGCCCTGCTGTTCTCATTGCTCCTGCAAGGCCTCAGCGTCCTCGGCTTTCCCGGCCTCGAAGACCGCGTGCAGCAACTGATCGGCCAGATCGATTTCGGCGATCTGCTGATGAACTGGATGCTCTCGTTCCTGCTGTTCGCCGGCGCCCTGCACGTCAACCTGAATGACTTGCGCAGCTACCGCTGGCCGATCGGCCTGCTGGCCACCTTCGGCGTGTTGATCGCCACCGTGGTGATCGGCAGCCTGGCCTTCTACATTTTTGCTCTGTTCGGCTGGCACGTGAGTTTCCTCTACTGCCTGTTGTTCGGCGCGCTGATCTCACCGACCGACCCGATTGCCGTGCTCGGCGTGTTGCGTACCGCCAACGCTTCGAAGCCACTGAAAACCACCATCGTCGGCGAATCACTGTTCAACGACGGCACGGCGGTGGTGGTCTTCACCGTGCTGCTGGGCATCGCGCAACTGGGCGAAACCCCGACCGTCAGCGCCACGGCCATGCTCTTCGTCCATGAGGCCATTGGCGGTGTGTTGTTCGGCGGGCTGATCGGTTATCTGGTCTATCGCATGATCAAAAGCGTCGAGCAGCACCAGATCACCGTGATGCTGACCCTGGCCCTGGTGATCGGCGGTTCGGCGATGTCCACCGAACTGCACGTCTCGGCGCCGATTGCGATGGTGGTGGCCGGTCTGATCATCGGCAACCTCGGGCGCAATCTGGCGATGAACGACATGACCCGGCGTTATCTGGACGGTTTCTGGGAATTGCTAGATGACATGCTCAACGCGCTGCTGTTTGCGCTGATCGGCATGGAGCTGTTGCTGCTGCCGTTCAACTGGCTGCACATGGCCGCCGCAGGCCTGTTGGCGGTGGCGATTCTGCTGTCGCGCCTGCTCACCGTGGCGCCGGCGATCCTGCTGCTGCGGCGCTGGCGCTCAGTGCCGGCCGGCACCATCCGCATCCTGACCTGGGGCGGTTTGCGCGGCGGTGTTTCGGTGGCACTGGCGCTGGCCCTGCCGCTGGGCCCGGAGCGCGATCTGCTGCTGAGCATCACCTACATCGTCGTGCTGTCGTCGATCCTGCTGCAGGGCCTGACCATCGGCAAACTGGTCAAGCACGCGACGCGTAATGAGCCGGCCAGCGTGGCTGAGCCCGCCCACCACTGATCATTTCTTGATCGACTGCGGATCGGGCTTAACAGCCTGATCCGCAGATTCCTTCGGCGCACCGCTTTCACTGCGAATCTGCGCATGGCTGATCAGCGCGAAGATGAAGCTGCCGCCAATGATGTTCCCCGCCAGCGTCGGCCCGGCGAACACCGCCCAGAAATCACTCCACGGCAACTCGCCGGCAAACACCAGATACGACACTTCCGCCGATCCGACGACGATATGGGTGAAGTCGCCCAGCGCCATGAAGTAGGTGATGAGGATGATGATCCACATCTTCGCGCTCTCCATGGAGGGGATCATCCAGACCATGGTAGCGATCATCCAGCCGGAGACGATGCCCTTGGCGAACATCTGACTGGCGCTGTGCTCCATGACCTTGCGGCCGATTTCGAGGAAGGCGACGTCGGTCTTGCTGTCGAAAATCGGCAGTTCCAGCATCACGTACGCCACCAGAATCGTCCCGCAGAGGTTGCCGACCAATACCACTGTCCATAGACGGATCAGGCGCAGGAAATTCTTCAGCGTCGGCCTGGTCATCACCGGCAGCACGGCGGTCAGGGTGTTTTCGGTAAACAGTTGCTGGCGCGCGAGGATGACCGCGAGGAAACCGGCGCAGTAGCCGAAACTGGCGATCACCTTGAATTCGTCGCCGTCGGGCAGGCGCGAATTGAGCAATCCCATGCCCATCAGCGACAGGCCCATGGTCAACCCTGCCGCCAGCGCCGACCACCACAGCGCGGCAATGCTGCGCTCCAGTTCCTGATCGCCCTGGGTGCGGATGATTTCATGCAGAACGGCCGCGCGCGGCGGCTGGCTCTTTTCGACCTCGTGCTGCTCCTTGGCCGAGAGGTCGGGGGTCTTGTCGCTGGTGGGGGTGGTCATGGCGTGGCAACCGGTGGGGGGGGATGTAGCTACGACCGTTGCGCTTCATGGCTGTTCAGTGGCCAGGCGAATCTCCGCTGAATTGGCAACCGCTTTCGCGAGCAGGCTCGCTCCCACAAGGATCACGCTGTACCTGTGGGAGCGAGCCTGCTCGCGAAGAATGCGCCGCCGATCTTATTGAACAGCTTCGTCATCCTTGAACTGGTCTTTCACATATTTGATCTCGGTCCGCCCGTGCGGCGCCGGCAGGCCGTCTTCGCCGAGGTTGACGAACACCATCTTCTCGACGGTCAGGATGCTCTTGCGGGTGATCTTGTTGCGCACTTCGCAGGTCAGGGTGATCGAGGTGCGGCCGAATTCGGTGGCGGTGATGCCCAGTTCGATGATGTCGCCCTGGCGCGAGGCGCTGACGAAGTTGATTTCCGAGATGTACTTGGTCACCACACGCTGGTTGCCCAGTTGCACGATGGCGTAGATCGCCGCTTCTTCATCGATCCAGCGCAGCAGGCTGCCGCCGAACAGGGTGCCGTTGGGGTTGAGGTCTTCGGGTTTAACCCATTTGCGGGTGTGGAAATTCATGGGGGGCTCCTGGGTCGAGGCGTTTGAGCGTTAGGGGTATTGGCCCCCAGCTTCAAGTTTTCAGCTACAAGCTGCAAGTAAAAGCGGATTGGCTTTTACTTGCCGCTTGTAGCTTGCCGCTTGCCACTAGCCGGGCGAAGACCGCTATAATCGCCACCGATTCAGAACGGCTATGCCGTTTTCCCGCCACCTGTCCGAGGGGCGCTGCAGCAGGTTCGACCTGTCAGGCTCGGATGGGGCGTTGACCGGCCTGCGCCGGACACTAAACGCACAACGGCGCCCATTCGCATACATTACGAATGGAGGCTCTTCATGAGCGCTGTCAACACGCCTGCCGATTTTACCGATTACAAAGTTGCCGACATGTCCCTGGCTGCCTGGGGCCGTCGCGAAACCATCATCGCCGAATCGGAAATGCCTGCCCTGATGGGTCTGCGCCGCAAATACGCTGCCGAGCAGCCGCTCAAGGGCGCGAAAATCCTCGGCTGCATCCACATGACCATTCAGACTGCCGTGCTGATCGAAACCCTGGTTGCCCTGGGTGCCGAAGTGCGCTGGTCGTCCTGCAACATTTTCTCTACTCAGGATCAGGCCGCTGCCGCTATCGCTGCCGCCGGTATCCCGGTGTTCGCCTGGAAAGGCGAGACTGAAGAAGAGTACGAGTGGTGCCTGGAGCAGACCATCCTCAAGGATGGCCAGCCATGGGACGCCAACATGATCCTCGACGACGGCGGCGACCTGACCGAGCTGCTGCACAAGAAATACCCGCAAGTGCTCGATCGCGTTCACGGCGTGACCGAAGAAACCACCACTGGCGTACACCGTCTGCTGGACATGCTGGCCAAGGGCGAGCTGAAGATCCCGGCGATCAACGTCAACGACTCGGTGACCAAGTCCAAGAACGACAACAAGTACGGCTGCCGTCACAGCCTGAACGATGCGATCAAGCGCGGCACCGACCACCTGCTGTCCGGCAAGCAAGCGCTGGTCATCGGTTACGGTGACGTGGGCAAGGGCTCGGCCCAGTCCCTGCGTCAGGAAGGCATGATCGTTAAAGTCTCCGAAGTTGACCCGATCTGCGCCATGCAAGCGTGCATGGACGGTTTCGAACTGGTGTCGCCATTCATCGACGGTATCAACGACGGTTCCGAAGCGAGCATCGACAAAGCGCTGCTGGGCAAGATCGACCTGATCGTGACCACCACCGGTAACGTCAATGTTTGCGACGCGAACATGCTCAAAGCCCTGAAGAAGCGCGCCGTTGTCTGCAACATCGGTCACTTCGACAACGAAATCGACACCGCTTTCATGCGCAAGAACTGGGCATGGGAAGAAGTGAAGCCACAGGTGCACAAGGTTCACCGCACCGGTGCCGGCAGCTTCGACCCACAGAATGACGACTACCTGATCCTGCTGGCCGAAGGCCGTCTGGTGAACCTGGGCAACGCCACCGGTCACCCGAGCCGCATCATGGACGGTTCGTTCGCCAACCAGGTACTGGCACAGATCTTCCTGTTCGGCCAGAAGTACGCCGACCTGTCGCCAGCGCAGAAAGCCGAGCGTCTGACCGTTGAAGTGCTGCCGAAGAAACTCGACGAAGAAGTGGCCCTGGAAATGGTTCGCGGCTTCGGCGGCGTGGTCACCCAACTGACCAAGCAACAGGCTGACTACATCGGCGTCACCGTCGAAGGCCCGTTCAAGCCGCACGCCTATCGCTATTAAGAGCAGCTGCGAGCTTCAAGCTGCAAGCGGCAAGTAAAAGCGGTTGGTTTACTTGAGGCTTGTAGCTGTCGCTGGCTTCTTCATCGTTATTACGCAGCCGCTGGCTGCAAGCTTCAGGCACAGGATCCCGGCGCTCCGCCCTCTTGCAGCTTGAAGCTTGCAGCTCGTAGCTGGAGGCCCCCTCCAATGTCCCAAGACCGTCGCTACAGCTTCGAGTTTTTCCCGACCAAGACCGATGCCGGGCAAGAAAAGCTGCTCGCCACTGCCCGTCAGTTGGCCACCTACAACCCTGATTTCTTTTCCTGCACCTACGGCGCTGGCGGTTCGACCCGTGATCGCACGCTCAACACCGTGTTGCAGCTGGAAAACGAAGTCAAAGTACCCGCCGCTCCGCACCTGTCGTGCGTCGGTGACAGCAAGGACGACCTGCGCGGCCTGCTCAACGAATACAAGACTGCCGGCATCAAGCGCATCGTTGCCCTGCGTGGCGACCTGCCGTCCGGCATGGGCATGACCAGCGGTGAGCTGCGTCACGCCAATGAACTGGTGGAATTCATTCGTGAAGAAACCGCCGATCATTTCCACATCGAAGTCGCCGCTTACCCGGAGATGCATCCGCAAGCGCGCAACTACGAAGACGATCTCGCCAACTTCGTGCGCAAGGCAAAGGCCGGTGCCGACAGCGCGATCACCCAGTACTTCTTCAACGCCGACAGCTACTTCTACTTCGTCGACCGTTTGCAGGCGCTGGGCGTGGATCTGCCGATCGTGCCGGGGATCATGCCGATCACCAACTACAGCAAACTCGCGCGCTTCTCCGATGCCTGCGGTGCGGAAATTCCGCGCTGGATCCGCAAGCAACTGGAAGCCTACGGCGACGACACGCGAAGCATTCAAAGCTTTGGCGAACAAGTCGTCAGCGAAATGTGCGAACGCCTGCTGCAGGGCGGCGCACCGGGGCTGCACTTCTACTCGATGAACCAGGCCGAACCTAGCCTGGCCATCTGGAATAACCTGAAGTTGCCGCGCTGAAGCAGCTGCAAGTTTCGAGCTGAAAGCTACAAGCTGGATCAAGAGATCGCAGTCCTTGGCAACATCTTTGTTGGGTTGTCAGGGCTGCGATTTTTTTTGTTTGAAGCCGCGAAACAGAGCTTGTGCAGCGGCTTTCTGGCTCTTTCGCGATTCTCGTCGTAATCTCCAGCCATGCCTTTGATCACGCAGTTATTCGCCGTGCTGGTTTTTGCTTGCCTGAGCTTCGCCGCTCGGGGGGAGAAGTTGCGTATTGTCACCGAGCCGTGGGCGCCGTACGTCTACGAACAGCGCGGAAAGAACCTCGGTCTTGACTACGAAACCACCGCCATCGTGTTCCAGCGTCTGGGCATTGAAGTGGAATGGCAGTTCCTGCCGTGGAAGCGCTGCCTGTCGATGCTCGAGACCGGCCAGGCCGACGGTGCCCTGGACATCTTTCACAGCGCCGAACGCGACGCCACCCTGCTCTATCCCAGCGAACCTTTGTCCGACGTCGAATTCGTGATGTTCTACGCCAATCAGCGGCCGCATCCTTTCAACACCCTCGAACAACTCAAAGGCCTGACCATCGGCACCTCGCCGGGTTATCTGTACAGCCCTGACTTCAGCCAGTCGGACCTGTTTACCCGTGAGCCGGCACCAACTCATGAAGCCAATTTCGGCAAACTGGTGCGCGGGCGGATTGACCTGCTGATTACCGATCGCCGCGTCGGTCAGCATTTGCTCGATGAGCTGAATATTCGCGATCTGATCACGGAAAACCCGACGGTTATCAGCCGCCAGAGCCAGTTTCTTGCGGTTCGGCGCAATGCCGGTATGGACTTGCTGGTGCAGCGTTTCGGCGCCGAGCTCAAGCGATTCAAGCGCGAACCAGCCTACGCCGAGCTCAGCGCGCGCTACGGTGCCGCGCCCGTTGATAGCGCGTCACTGCGCTCGGCCACGGCCAGCGGCAAAACCGTTGAGCAGCAGGAAAGCAGCGCGCAGTGATTGCTCTGTTATACTCCGGCGTTCCCGCCAGGCTCACGCCCGGACGCCCGGAACCGTAACAGGCCTCTCGACCCGCTACAGCGCAGCTTCCAGCCCGCGCGAGCGCTCCTGACGTGCCTTCGGAACCGCCGCTGGACCGGACGGGATTGCGTCCTCTTAAACGTGATTCGCGCCAGGCAAGACTCCCATTGGGCCAAGCCCTAACTAAAACAGGATTACTCATGTCCTTTGCTTCCCTCGGTCTCTCCGAGGCTTTAGTCCGTGCCATCGAAGATGCGGGCTATACCGAGCCTACTCCGGTGCAACAGCGGGCCATTCCCGCCGTGTTGCAAGGTCGCGACCTGATGGTGGCGGCTCAGACAGGTACCGGTAAAACCGGCGGTTTCGCCCTCCCGATTCTGGAGCGGTTGTTCCCCAACGGTCACCCGGACAAATCCCAGCGTCACGGCCCGCGCCAACCGCGCGTGCTGGTCCTGACCCCGACCCGCGAACTCGCGGCCCAGGTGCACGAGAGCTTCAAGATCTACGCCCGTGACCTGAAATTCGTCAGCGCCTGCATCTTCGGCGGCGTCGGCATGAACCCGCAGGTCCAGGCCATGTCCCGTGGCGTCGACGTTCTCGTCGCCTGCCCGGGTCGCTTGCTCGACCTCGCCGGCCAGGGCAGCGTCGATCTGTCCCACGTGGAAATTCTCGTTCTCGACGAAGCCGACCGCATGCTCGACATGGGTTTTGTGCACGACGTGAAGAAAGTCCTCGCGCGTCTGCCGGCCAAGCGTCAGAACCTGCTGTTCTCGGCGACCTTCTCCAAAGACATCACCGACCTCGCCGGCAAACTGCTGCACAACCCGGAACGCATCGAAGTGACGCCGCCGAACACCACGGTCGAGCGCATCGAACAACGCGTGTTCCGCCTGCCGGCCAGCCACAAACGTGCGCTGCTGGCGCACCTGATCACCGCCGGCGCGTGGGAACAGGTGCTGGTCTTCACCCGCACCAAGCACGGCGCCAACCGTCTCGCTGAATACCTGGACAAACACGGCCTGCCGGCGGTGGCGATCCACGGTAACAAGAGCCAGAACGCCCGCACCAAGGCCCTGGCCGACTTCAAGGCCGGCGAAGTGCGCATTCTGGTTGCGACCGACATCGCCGCCCGTGGTCTGGACATCGACCAGTTGCCGCATGTGGTCAACTTCGAGCTGCCGAACGTCGATGAAGACTATGTGCACCGTATCGGTCGTACCGGCCGCGCCGGTCGTTCCGGCGAGGCGATCTCCTTGGTCGCGCCAGACGAAGAGAAGCTGCTGAAAAGCATCGAGCGCATGACCAAGCAGAAGATTGCCGACGGCGATCTGATGGGCTTCGACTCCAGCACCATCGAAGCCGAGAAGCCGGAAGCCCGCGAGCGTCCTGACATCCGCAACCCGCGCAATTCTCGTGGCCCACGTGGCGACGGCCCGAATGGCGGCGGCGGTGGCGGCGGTCGCAAGGACAAAGGCAAAGACAAGGGCAAGGAAAAGCCGGCCGGTGAACGTGGCGAGCGCCCTGCCCGTCAGCAGAAACCGCGCGAAGGCACGCCGAGCCGCGAACAGCGCCCGAGCCAGCCACCGCGTGCAGCGGCTGACCGTGCCCCGGACGAGTTCCTCGACGACGATATCGATAACTTCGGTAACCGCGTTGACTACGTGCCGAAGGCCGCTCCTGCCGGCGGCCGTGGCCGTCGTCCGGGCGCACCGGCGCAAGGCGCAGGCGCACCACGCGGTGGTCAGCCTCAGGGACGCCAGAACGGTCCGCGCAACAGCAACGGTTCGAGCACCGGCACGCCACCGGCCAAACGCAGCGGCCCGCGCAATGGCGCACCGCGTGACGGTCAGGGTCGTCGTGACGAATCCGCGCCGCGCAACCGCCGTCCGGCCCGTGACGATCAGCCACGCAGCGAACCGGCCGTGCAGAATCCGCGCAGCAACGGTCCGAAGATCATGCACAAGGAATCGAAAGCCGACCGCTTCCCGACGCCTGAGCAGCTCGATCAACTGCCAAGCCGCCCACGTGGCGAGAAACCAGCCTTGCTGACCCGCAATCGCTGAGTTTCAACCCGCCATGAAAAATGCCCCGACTCGAAAGAGCCGGGGCTTTTTTTTACCTCGATTATCTCTGCCACACCGCAATACCCCTGTGGGGGCGAGCCTGCTCGCGAAGGCGGCGGGTCAGTCAGCAATGATGTTGCCGGAATGACCGCTTTCGCGAGCAGGCTCGCTCCCACAGGGAATGTGTCGCAGGCAATAAAAAACGCCCCGGGCCTTTCGACCAAGGGCGTTTTATTGTGGCGAGCGAAAGTTATTTGACTTTCACACCTTCCAGCGAGATATCCAGATCTGCCGTTTGCGAGGTTGGGCCTGGGCCCTTGATCCCGAACTCGTTCAGATTGAGAGTGGTCTTGGCGTTGAAGCCAGCGCGCTCGCCGCCCCATGGATCCTTGCCTTCGCCGTTGAATGTGGCCTTGAAGGTCACAGGCTTGGTCACGCCGTGCAAGGTCAGGTCGCCGGTCACGTCAGCAGTCTTTTCACCGGTCGATTTAACGGCGGTGGAGACGAACTTGGCATCAGCAAACTTGCTCACGTCGAGGAAGTCTTTGCTGGCGATGTGCTTGTCACGTTCAGCATGGTTCGACCACAGGCTGGCAGTTTTCACATCCACAGAGATCTTGCTGGCTTCAGGCTTGGCCGAATCCCAAGAGAAAGTACCGTCGAAATCTTTGAAGGTACCGTGGATGAAGCTGTAACCCAGGTGGCTGATTTTCCAGTCAACGAAGGCGTGCTGGCCTTCCTTGTCGATTTTGTAGTCCGCAGCCATGGCCTGACCAGCCGAGAGCAGTGCAGAACCGATTGCCAGAGCGGCCAGAGTCTTTTTCAACATGCTTTCTTTTCCTTTGAGTCGAGGTTGAATTTCAGGCTTTGCGACCGAGCATTCGAGTGAGGGTCGCATCACGATCGATAAAGTGGTGCTTCAATGCTGCCAACGCATGGAGACCGGAAAAAATTACCAGTGCCCACGCCAGCCAGAGATGAATCACCCCAGCGGTATCTGCCTGATCCGGTAGTCCGGAGAGCAGAGCAGGGACTTCAAACAGGCCAAACACCGGGATCCCGACACCGTCTGCGGTGGAAATCAGGTAACCGGCAATCATCACAGCGAACAGCGCCAGATACAGAAATCCGTGGCCGAACTTGGCGCCGATACGGGTCATGCGGCTGTAGCTTTGCAGCGTTGGCGGCGGCGGGCTGATGAAACGCCACACCACCCGCAACACCATCACCGCGAGCAGCACCAGACCGATGCTCTTGTGCAGATCCGGCGCGTCTTTGCGCCAGGTGCTGTAGTAATCCAGCCCGACCATCCATAGACCCAACGCAAACAGCCCGAAGACCGCCAGCGCCACGCCCCAGTGCATGAAGATGCTGACCCAACCATAGCGCGAAGAAGAGTTACGTAGCTGCATTGCCCAAATCCTGTGAGAACTGCGAACCAAGACTAGCGAGTTATCTATCGAATTAAAGCGGAAAATTTTGCTTTGAAATATCGAGAAATACGATCAAGAGTATGCGAGCGGGGTGTTAAGGAAGGATTAAAGGCGATTCCTGCGTGGAGCGCTTGTACAAATGACGGGGGCTGCATTGACCATCGTCATCTCTGCACACGCAGACGGCGAAACTCGCCCCTGATAACTATGTACCGCTGATGCGCAATTCAAACCTGCTCGAATGATGCTTCTTTTCATTATTCAAACAGGCACGAAACATGGCTCTGCGATATACGCCCTTTCAAGCAAGTGGTTCTTCTGTACTGCCGCCCAATCAAACGATGTCTGCGGGCCAATTCCTGCAATCCGAGAACGGTCGATTTCGTCTGATGCTGCAAAGCGATGGAAATCTGGTCCTCAAAGACGGTGAGGGGGTTATCTGGATCGCCGACGCCAATCAACCTTACAGTGCAACTTTGCACCCGAAGAAGATGCGCGAGCCGCTGCAGTTCGTGATCAGCAATAGTGGCTTCCTGTACGACCCTTCCAGGCGGCGACTGTGGATCGCGGAAAGCACGCATACCGGCGATAAATCGCTGTGGTACCACACGTACATGACCGTGCAGGACGACGGCAATCTGGTGATTTACGACCAGCGCACAGGCGATCTGCGCTGGGCGCGCTTTGGTTTTATCCCCGCGCGTATGCGCAAACCCAAGCAGAAGTGGCTGAGGAAGCTGCCGAACGGGACCGAGTTTTTCAAGTGGGAGTTTTAATCACTCCCGAACGTGTAGCGGCTAGTTGTGAAGGACCGCTGGCGGTTGCAGGCACTCGGCACTGTAGGGATCTATCTGGCATTTATGGGCAAGTTCGGAACCATAACCGCCGGGAAAGAACTGCCCGTTGCTACAGCCGGAAAGTGTCATCAGCGCGAGTAAGACCATGAGCGTTTTCATCAAGTGCCTCCAGTTTTTTCCAGCATAGAACTGGCGCTCAGGCAGCGGCTATCACCTCGTTCCGAGCGTGCTGTGGGAAGCATCCGGTACAACGGTAAGCCTCGTGACCGCTGCGCGAAGGACGAAAATGCAGGGCAAAAAAAACGCGACCCGAGGGCCGCGTTTTTTCATGGAGCAGAGCCTTACTGCGCTTTGCTCTCGGTGGTCGCCGCCGGCTTGGCCGCTGGCTTCTTCGCCGGCTCAGCTTTTTTCGCCGCCGGTTTGGCCGCCGGCTTTTTCGTTTCGGTTTTGGCCGCAGGCTTCTTCGCCGCTGGCTTGGCCGCTGCTTTTTTCGCCGGCTCGGCTTTCACCGGGGCCGCTGGTTTCGGTGCTTCCACCGGCGCTGGCGCAGGTGCCGGGGTCGGTGCAGGCGCTGGAGCGGCCGGAGCAGGTGCTGGCTCTGGCGCTTTCACAGGCTCTGGCTTCTTCTCGTCATCCGAACCGCCGAACAGGTTGCTGAAGAAGTTGCCCTTCTTCGCCGCCACTGCACCCGCCGCGCCTGCCGCAGCTGCAGCCGGAACCACTTTGGCCGGTTCGAACGACTTGCCTGCCGCCAGATCTTCAACCTGGCTGGCCGCGCGCTGGCCGGTGCGCAGTGCGCCTTCCAAGGTGCCCGGGTACAAGGTGTCGGTGTGTTCGCCGGCGAACGCTACGCGTTGCAGCGGACGTTCCCACAGGCGCCAGAACTTGCTGATCTGCCCCGGGCCGTAAGCCAGGTAGGCGCCGCCCATCGACGGGTCGGTGCTGTAGCGACGGATTTCATAACCGGTGAACGAGCCACGGGCCTGTGGATAAAACGCGTGCAGACGGATCAGCACCTGATCGACCATCTGCTTGTCGCCGAACGCCTGCATCACACGGGCATTGTCGCCGGACAGGTTGATCACCACGTTGGCGCCGCCCTTCAGTGCCGGTTCGATCCAGAGCATGCCTAAACCTGCGTTGCTGTAGATCTCGCCGGACATGCGCGATTTGCTTTCCCACACTGGCGTCTTGAACTTCAGCATGATCTGGTCGCGCCAACCGTAGTTGGTGCCCTTGATCGCCGCCAGATGCTGGGCATCCAGCGCCGGGGTCAGGGCGATCTTGTTCAGCGCGCGCAACGGCACCGCCAGCACCACGTAGTCAGCCTGATAGCCGACGCTGCCGACTTTGACGGTCACGCCGTCCTTGTCCTGGATGATCGCCGAGACCGGCGAGCTGGTCTTGATGGTCTTGATCTGTTTGACGAAGGCCTGGGCCAGGACCTGGCTGCCGCCGACCAGACGCGAGGCGCGCAGGTCGCGGTCGGAGACGCCGCGATAAACGCGGTTCTGCTGAGCGAAATACAGCAGCGACAGACGCGAAGGTTCGTCGTAGTGGGTGCGGATGTCCTGGTTGATCAACTGACGCGCGGTGGCCGGCAGGTTCTGCTTGTCGAGCCAGCTCGATACGGTGATCTGGTCCAGCGCATGCAAAGTGGCGGTCGCCGCCGGGTTCTGCGGGTCGTCGATCGAGCGCGCCAGATCGTCGAGGGTTTTCTGGTAGCGCTTGAGCGCATCGGCGGTGGCTGGCTGCTTGGTGGCCAGATCAGCGGCGGAGAAATAATCGCCGTCGATCAGATAACCCGGCGTACGCACGAATTCCGGCGCCGGCGTGGTGCCGAGCTTGAAGGTCGACACGTACTTGTTCAGCTCCGGCTGGGTCTTGTCGTTGCCGATCCATTCGCTGGTGGCCATGCCCGAGCGGCCGCCCAGGCTCGGTTTGGCTTCCAGCAGAGTGACCTGCCAGCCTTTGTTCTGCAGTTCGTAAGCGGCGGTCAGACCCGACAGGCCGCCGCCGATCACGATTGCGGTTTTATCCTTGGCCAGCGCCGTAACGCTGAACAGCCCCAACATCACCAGCGCACAGGCGCGCAGCCAACCGACAGACATTCAGCGAACTCCGGAAAAACATGTGGGAAAAAGCAGTTTTGCGAGTCAGACGACTCAAATAACCGCGAAGAATACGTTAGCCATCAAAACGCCGCCAGCGACGTCTATCGGCTCAGACAAAGTAGCTCAATCGACACAATGGGTTGTTCCCGCGCGATGCATTGCATAGGCTTGCGCGATTGTTCGCCCGCGCCTGACGCGAGCCGCCTCGAGGAGACTGTAAATGGGCCTGAATAACCAGTGGATGCAACGCGATCTTGCGGTGTTGTGGCATCCCTGCACCCAGATGAAAGACCACGAACAGCTGCCGCTGATCCCGATCAAGCGCGGCGAAGGCGTCTGGCTCGAAGACTTCGAAGGCAAGCGCTACCTCGACGCGGTCAGTTCCTGGTGGGTCAACGTGTTCGGCCACGCCAACCCGCGTATCAACCAGCGCATCAAGGATCAGGTCGATCAACTCGAACACGTGATTCTTGCCGGTTTCAGCCATCAACCGGTGATCGAGCTGTCCGAGCGCCTGGTGAGAATGACTCCGGAAGGCTTGAACCGGGTGTTCTACGCCGATAACGGTTCGTCGTGCATCGAAGTCGCGCTGAAGATGAGTTTTCACTACTGGCTCAATCGCGGCCAGCCGAACAAGAAGCGCTTCGTCACCCTGACCAACAGCTACCACGGCGAAACCATGGCAGCGATGGCGGTCGGCGACGTGCCGCTGTTCACCGAGACCTACAAAGCCCTGTTGATGGACACCATCAAAGTGCCGAGCCCGGATTGCTATCTGCGCCCGCAAGGCATGGGCTGGGAAGAACACTCGCGCAACATGTTCGCCGCCATGGAACAGACGCTGGCGGAAAATCATGACAGCGTCGCGGCAGTGATCGTCGAGCCGTTGATTCAGGGCGCCGGCGGCATGCGCATGTATCACCCGGTGTACCTCAAGCTGTTGCGCGAGGCCTGCGACCGCTATGGCGTGCACCTGATCCACGATGAAATCGCCGTCGGCTTCGGCCGTACCGGGACGATGTTCGCCTGCGAACAGGCCGGCATCCGCCCGGACTTTCTCTGCCTGTCGAAAGCCCTCACCGGCGGCTATCTGCCGCTGGCGGCGTGCCTGACCACCGACGAGGTCTACAGCGCCTTCTACGACGACTACCCGACCCTGCGCGCCTTCCTTCATTCGCACAGCTACACCGGCAACCCGCTGGCCTGCGCTGCGGCACTGGCGACCCTGGACATCTTCGAGCAGGACAACGTCATCGCGAACAACCAGGCGCTGGCTCAGCGCATGGCCTCGGCGACCGCGCATCTGGTCGATCACCCTAACGTGTCGGAAGTGCGCCAGACCGGCATGGTCCTGGCCATCGAGATGGTCAAGGATAAAGCCACAAAAGAGGCCTACCCTTGGCAGGAGCGTCGTGGCTTGAAGGTATTCCAGCATGCGCTGGAACGTGGTGCGTTGTTGCGCCCGCTGGGCAGCGTGGTGTATTTCCTGCCGCCGTATGTGATCACCCCGGAGCAGATCGACTTCCTGGCCGAAGTGGCTAGCGAAGGTATCGACATTGCTACGCGTGACAGCGTCAGCGTGGCGGTGCCGAAAGACTTCCATCCGGGATTCCGCGACCCGGGCTAACCGTAATTTCTCGTTCCCACGCTCCGCGTGGGAATGCAGCCCGGGACGCTCCGCGTCCCAAAAGCGGACGCAGAGCGTCCGATGAGGCATTCCCACGCAGAGCGTGGGAACGATCTAATCTGAGAGACCCGAAATGAGACTGTCCCGCTTCTTTATCGACGCTCCGCTGAGCACTGGCGAACACGAACTGCCAGAGGCCCAGGCGCATTACATCAGCCGCGTGTTGCGCATGGCCGAAGGCGATGCGGTGCAGTTGTTCGACGGTTCCGGCCATGAGTTTCGCGGGTCCTTGGTGGATGTCGGCAAGAAACGCGTGGTCGTGCAGATCGACGAGCAATTCGCCGGGCAAATCGAATCGCCACTGCAGATCCACCTCGGCCAGGGCCTGTCCCGGGGCGAGCGCATGGACTGGGCGATTCAGAAAGCCACTGAACTGGGCGTGACGCAAATCACCCCGATCTTCAGCGAACGCTGCGAAGTGCGGCTCAAGGACGAACGCGCCGACAAGCGCTTGCTGCACTGGCGCCAGGTGGCGATCAGTGCCTGCGAACAGTGCGGGCGGTCACGGGTGCCGGTGATTCATCCACCAGTGTTGCTGGCGGACTGGCTCAAGCAGACCGAAGCCGAATTGAAACTGGTGCTGCACCCGGTCGCAGAACCGCTGGTCAGCCATGCCAAACCGGCGACGCTGGCGTTTCTGATCGGACCGGAAGGTGGCCTGACGGATGGCGAAGTCGAGCAGGCCAAAGGCAATGGCTTCCACGCCGCCCGCCTCGGCCCGCGCGTGCTGCGCACCGAGACCGCGCCGGTGGTGGCGCTGGCGGTAGCCCAGCAACTTTGGGGTGATTTCTAAACCTTTTTGCCGGACTGATCGTTCCCACGCTCTGCGTGGGAATGCAGCCCGGGACGCTCCGCGTCCCAAACAGCGTGACGCAGAGCGTCACAGGAGGCGTTACCACGCAGAGCGTGGGAACGATCAGTCAGCCGGGCTACAGCACGTAAAACAGAATCGCCACAAAATGCAGCAAGCTCCCGGCAATCACGAACAGATGCCAGATGCCATGGGCATGCCGCAGCCGGTGATCGAGGGCAAAAAAGATAATCCCCACCGTATACAACACCCCGCCCGATGCCAGCCAGGCAAACCCGGCCGTGCCCAGCGCGGCGATCAGCGGCTTGACCGCGACCAGCACGATCCAGCCCATCACCGCGTAAATCACGATCGACAGAACCCGTGCCTCGGAGCGCGGTTTGATCTCTTGCAGGATGCCGATCAGCGCCAGCCCCCAGACAATCCCGAACAGCGTCCAGCCCCACGGCCCGCGTAACGTCACCAGGCAGAACGGCGTGTAGCTGCCGGCGATCAACAGGTAGATCGAGAAATGATCGACCTTCTTCATGATCGCTTTCTTGCGCCCGCGCACGCTGTGATACACGGTCGAGGCGCTGTAGAGCACCAGCAAAGTGAAGGCGTAGATCGCCACGCTGACGATCTTCCACGGACTGCCGTCGAGGCTGGCAATCACCAGCATCCATACGCCGCCGATAAACGCGGCGATGGCTCCGACCAGATGGGTCCAGGCGTTGAGTTTTTCCCCGTGATACATGTGTCGCATACCTCGTAGTCACTACCGCAAGCGCGCAAGGCTCGGGCCTTGAGCGTAAAAGCGCAATGTTTCTGTTCAACCTCGCCTGCGCGGCACGCGGGAATTGGGCACAATCGGCGCATTAAAAAAAAGAGTCCGCGCCATGCTGATCGACGAAGAATTGACCCTGAAAAAACTCGAGGTGTTCCTCGCCTTCATGCGCACCGGCAACCTCGCCCGCGCCGCCGCCGAATTGCAGACCAGCAACGTCAGCGTGCACCGCGCCATTCACTCTTTGGAAAACGCCCTGCGCTGCCCGCTGTTCAAACACGAAGGGCGCAATCTGACGCCACTGGAAAGTGCATATGTGCTGGAAGAGCGTGCGCAAAAACTGATCAACGACGTCGTCGACAGCGTGCGCCTGACCCGCGAAGCCGCCGGATTTTCCGCCGAGCGTTTCAAGCTCGGCTCGCTGTATTCGCTGACGGTGAAGACCGTGCCGCAGCTGATCATGGGCCTGAAGATCCGCCGCAGCGAACTCAACATCGACCTGATCCTCGGCTCGAACATCGACCTGCTCTACAAGCTGAAAAACATGGAAGTCGACGCGATTCTGGTGTCGCTGGACGACAGCATCAACGATCCGGATTGCGAGCAGATTGCGCTGTTTTCCGACGACATCTTCCTCGCCACCCCGGCCGATTCAAAATTTGCTCAGCGCAGTGAAGTCGATCTGGCGGAAGTGCGTGATGAAACCTTCATCACCCTGACCCAGGGCTTCGCCACGCATCAGGACGGTGTGCGGGTGTTCAAGCAAGCGGGATTCGAGCCGAAGGTGGCGATGCAGGTCAATGACATCTTCACCCTGCTGAGCATGGTCAGCTCAGGGGTGGGGTACGCCTTGTTGCCGGGGCGGATTGCGGCGGTGTACGAGAACCGGGTGAAGCTCATCCCGTTGCAGGAGAAGTACCGCCTGCAGCAGCACATTGGCGTGGTGTTTCTCAAGGCCAAGGAGCGTGATCCGAATCTGCTGGCGTTGCTGGCGGAGTGTCGGATGTATGCCAACCGCCAGGCCAGCTCATGATCGTTCCCACGCTCTGCGTGGGAATGCCTCAATGGACGCTCTGCGTCCGCTTTGGGACGCGGAGCGTCCCGGGCTGCATTCCCACGCAGAGCGTGGGAACGATCAATGTCAGGTCGGTCAGCCCATCAACCCGCGCATCGCCAGAAACAGCAGCGAAGGCCCCAGCAGACACCCAAGCGCGGTGTAGAACGCCGCCGTCAGGCAACCATATGGCACCAGCTTCGGATCGGTGGCCGCCAAGCCGCCGGCAACGCCGCTGGAGGTGCCCATCAAGCCACCGAAAATCACCGCGCTGCGCGGATTGTTCAGGCCGATCATCGGCGCCACGAACGGTGTCATCACCATCACCAGAATCGCCTTGATCAGCCCCGCCGCAATCGACAGCGCCATCACCTCGGAGCTGGCGCCGATCGCCGCGCCGGTCACCGGGCCGACAATGTAGGTCACCGCACCGGCGCCAATGGTGGTCAGGCTCACCGCATCGGTGTAGCCGAACGCCATCGCCACGCCGACCCCGGCGACGAACGAGGTGCCAACGCCGACAAACAGCGCCAGCACACCGACGAGTCCGGCGCGTTTGAGTTCATCGACACTCACCCCAAACGCCGTCGCCACAATCGCGAAATCCCGCAGCATCGCACCGCCGAGCAGGCCGATGCCGGACAGCAGCGGAATATCCACCACGCCTTTTTGCCCACCGGTGAGTGCGCCGCCGATATACGACAGCACCAGCCCGAGCAGAATGGCGATCGCCGAACCGTGCAGGCGGCCCTTGGTGAAGGTGTTGGACATCCAGTAGGACACCCACATGGTCAGGCCGACAATCAAAAAGCCGCTGATCAGACCGTAGCCGGTGATCACTTTCATCATTGATTCGTACATGGCGATTACCCCGCAGTCTTGGCAGGAGCAATCGGTGTCTCTTGCTTGTTGCCCATGCGCGTCAGCACCGGCACCAGGGCAAAAGCGATCACTACGGCGAGGGTGCCGGCAAGAATTGCCATCGGCCCGCCCTTCAGCGCACCGTAGACATTCTGCTGCGCGGCCATGGCGACCACGATGGGAATGTAGATCGCGCTCCAGAACTCCACGCCCTGCTCGGTCTTGCCCTTGAGCCAGCCGCTCTTGTAGAGATAGCTGCCCAGGCCGATCAGCAGCAGCATCGCAATACCGACGCCGCCGACGTTGGCCGGCACGCCGATCAGCTTGCCGAGCAATTCACCGACCCAGATCCCGACCAGCGTGCAAAAGGCGAGAAACGCCACACCGTAAATAATCATTGTTGTAGTCCTCAAAGTGCATCGTCGAATGTTGTTTTTGTTGTTCGAAGCTTGAGTCGCGGCGGTTTTAGAGTTGGCGGCCACCCTCCTCGCGCAACAGCGCTTGCAGGGTATCGAGGCGGGCACTGTCGAAGGCAGTGACGGTGCCCTGCTCGAACACCCGGCGCGCCAGCCCGGTCAGCACCGCACCGGGCGGCAGTTCGATTTGTAGACGCACGCCGCGCTCATAGGCGCTTTGCACGGTGCCGCGCCAGTCCACCACGCGGCACATGTTGAAAGCGAGGTCATCGCGCAGCGCTTCGACTTTGCTCACAGGCCGCGCGCGACTGCCGCTCAGATAAGCGATCTTCGGGTTCTTCAGTTCAACCCTGGCGAACGCCTCGGCAAGCGCCTGCGCCGGTTTTTCCAGCAATGGGCAATGCGACGGCACGCTCACCGCCAGCCGCTTCGCCACTCCGGCGCCGCGACTGCGCGCCAGTTCGGCCACCGCGTGCATGGCCTTGTCGCAGCCAGCGATGACCACTTGGTTATCGGCGTTGATGTTGGCCAGATACACCGGCGCATCTTCGCTGTGCACTTGCGCCAGCAGGGTTTCGACGGTGGACAACTGCAAGCCGATGATCGCGGTCATGCCGTAGCCCTGTGGATAAGCCTGCTGCATCAGCTCACCGCGCAGGCTGACCAGATGCAGCGCATCGCTGAAACTCAAGGCTCCCGCCACCACTGCTGCCGGGTAGGCGCCGATGGACAGGCCGGCGACGTAATCCGCGCTCAGTTCATCCTGCAATAACTGCCGCGAAGCAGCGACACCGGCGATCAGCAGGCACAGCTGCACCGCTCGTGTCGTGCGCAATGCCTCGGCTGAATCCAGCAGCGCAACATCTTCGCCCAGCACATCACTGGCCTCGACCAGTGTTTCCCGAGGCAAACGCTGGAGCATGCCCGCTTGCTGCGCGCCCTGGCCGGGGAACACCAACAGGCTGCTCACGCTGCCTGCTCCTGCGGATTCCACGGATCGATCACCAATGCAGCCTGATGCGCATTTTTCAGCAGCACCCGGGCCGAACCGCTGGCCCATTCACGCAGCGCCACAGCGCCGAATGGGGTCTGCAATTGCATGTCGACCCGGCACGCAGTTTGATCAAAAAGCGCGACCAGTTCGCGCGCCTGATCACGGCCGATCATCTGCGGCGCACGCAGAATCAGATCGAGATCACTGGCCGCATGCATTGCTCTGAAACCACTGGCCAATTCAAACCCGACACTGCCGCTGACACCCCAGACCCAACCGCAGCCATCGAGCATCGGCCGCAGTTGTTTGAGCGCCTGCATCACCGGCAGATCTCGCTCGCACTCAACCTGACAAAGGGCTTCGGGACTGACCCGACAGGCAATCGAATCCAGCGGCATAAACGCCGCCAGCCGCTGCTCACGCAACACACCACGAACGCCGACCGCGACCAGACCTTCCTCGCTCAAGGCCCGCCGCACCACCACCGGCTGCCCGGCCGCCAGCGCCGCGATCGCCCACTGCGGCGCATCCGCCGGCAACTGCGCTGGGGTCATGCCCCAGAGCAGATCGTGGGCCAGGGGCAGGTTCACCACTGCGCCCTCAGCAATTCGCGGACTTTGCTGGAAGCGGCACGATTACTCGCACCAAGGCGCCCTTTCAAATCAGTGCTGGTCACATCGCTGATCGCTTGCTTCAGGCACTCAGTCACGCGCGTCAGATCTTCCTCTGTCGGCTGTTCAATCTGCTGCACCGAGAGAGTTTCCCAGAGCAGGCCGAGGCTGGCGTAGCTGTCGATGTCATAGGCCATCGGCGGCACGCTGGAGGCCAGCGCTTCCAGTTCCTCGACACTGCGCAAGGTGACCCGCGCCGCCGAGGCTTTGCCCATTGCGTGTACCATCACGCCGGGATCGCGCAGCGCGATCAGGCGATTGGCCTGATAACCGTGGGCGAGAAATGCACCCGACATGGCCTTGCCCACCAGCAGCGCAATCACCGGATGCCCGGCCAGACGCGCACGGGCATAACTGTCCGCCGCGCCGGCCAGGGCCTGATGAATGCCGAGGGCTTCTTCGCGGCGGCCATACGCCTGGCTCGGCACATCGACGATGGCGATGATCGGGCGCTTCTGTGCGTTGTCGCGGTCGGCGCTGATCGCGTCATCCACAGCCTTGGCCAGACCCCAGCCTTCGAGCAGACCGACTTCGCCATTGCGGGCGCGGGGAAAACGATTGTCCGGGTCGGCGACCACGGCGATAAAGCGGCCGAGCTCAGCGTCGGCGACTTTCAACGACGGCGGCAAACCTTCGACGACACTGGCGCCAGCGCTGAGCGCATTGAACCAGTGCAAACCGCACAATGAATAACCGCTCATGAGCGCTCTCCTTGATACAGATCGCGAACCACCGACGGTTCGATTTGCTTGCCCGTGTCCAGCTTGCCGAGGCGTTGCAGGAACCACTCGGCGCGTTGACTGCGCGGCTGTGCCGGCAGGCCTTGCTGGAGCAGTTGGCCGACCTGCTGACGAATCTGCGCTACATCATCGGCGACATAACGATCCACCAGACCACTGTGGAAACGCTGTTCGCCGCCGGTCAGGCTCCAGATGAAGGGCCGGTCGCGGGAGTCGTATTCCTCGATCCCGGCTTCCTGCTCGATCACTTGCGGGCCGTTCAGACCGAGGCGTGCTTCCTGGGTCACCAGCAAATAACTGCACAGCGCTGCGGCGATCGACATGCCGCCGAAGCAACCGACACTGCCGGCGACCACGCCGACCACCGGTTGGTATTGCTGCAAATCGACAATCGCCGCGTGAATATCGGCAATCGCCGCCAGCCCTAGATTGGCTTCCTGCAAGCGCACGCCGCCGGTTTCCAGCAGCAACACGGCGCGGGTGGGGATACCGTTGCGGTTGTCTTCGGCAGCCAGTTCCAGCGCGCCGGCAATCTTCGCCCCGCCGACTTCGCCAAGGCTGCCGCCCTGAAACGCACCTTCAATCGCTGCGATGACCACCGGCAAACCGTCGAGGCTGCCCTTGGCGATCACCACCCCGTCATCGGCCTGCGGCACCACGCCCTGGCGCTCGAGCCACGGCGACATGACCCGTTGAAACGGATCGAGCAGTTCGCGAAAGGTCCCGGCGTCGAGCAAGGCTTGCGCCCGCTGCCGCGCGCCGAGTTCGACGAAGCTGTGTTTGTTGAGCAACGCTGCGCTGTCAGTCATGGTCGATCTCCTCGAAACCCTGTTCCAGACGCAAGCGCACCACCCCCGGCGTCGCGCCGAAATCATGGATATCGATGGCCATCGCCGGTGGCGTGGTGCCGTCGAACATCCGCGCAAACAGGTGCTGCCAGCGCTGCTGCGCGCCGTTGACCGAGGTCTGCACGTTGATCGTCAGTTTGCCGGCCAGCCCCGGTTCGATCAGCACTTCCAGATCACCCGAGCCGACACAGCCGACCAGCGCACGCCCGCGTGGCGGCTGCCCGGCGGGGAATTCAAACGATAGGTTTTCCATCAAAACGCTCCCTGAGAGATGCCGTCGCGCTCGATACGATCGAGCAGCAGCGTGGCGGCGAGCAGGTCGGCGGCGCCACCGGGCGAGGCATTCAATGCGATGAGTTGTTGATCCAGTTCGTGCAGGCGCCGACGACCGCTGAGGCTGGCGCTGCCGCCGGCATCGAGCACCGCTTGCGCGCCGGCCTGCATGGCCTGCAGACCGGGCTCGCCGGCGCGGTAGAGCACGCAGGTGTCGGCCAGCTCGGTCATGATCGCCAGCAACGCATCGAGCCGGGCGTTCTGTTCGCCGTGACCGTTGGCGCGACTTTTGTGCAGTTGCGGCAAGCCGCGTTGCAGCACGGACGGGAAGCCCAGTTGCGCTTCCTCGCGAGCACCGCGTGCGCCGTAACGCTGGGCAACTTGTGCGCCGTGGCTGAGTGGTGTCGGTGCGTAGCGGTCGTCGAGCAGTGCCAGGCGGGCGGCGCACAGGGCGATGGATTTCGGTTTCAGCGCGGCGGCCGTCACCAACAGTCCCAACGCCCAGATCGCACCGCGATGGGTGTTGACGCCGTTGGTGGTCACGAGCATGGCTTGTTCGCCCTCGCGACCGATGCGGCCAATCGCTTCGCGTAACGGCACACCGACTTCGCCCAGCTCCAGCGCGGCCTCGGCCATTTCCTTGAACGCTGGCCACAAGGCCAACGCCGACGCGTGCATCAGGCCCAGGTGCAGATCGGTGTGCGCGCCGTTGCCACGACGGTCGACCAGCGCCGGTTTCGGCGACAGATCCGCTTCGTCGATCAACGCGTCCACCGCCAGATCGGCCAAGCGGTCAGCCAGAGAAAGCGGTTTCGCTTGCAGGTTGAATGCGTGCATTACCAGCTCCTGAATTTGGCGGGCGGGTTGTACAGGCCGCCGGACCACTCGACCAGATCGGCCACGCTTTTCGCCGCGAGCAATTCGCGCGTGGCGTCAGTGCGGCGGATGCCGAGGTCTTCGGGCAGGGCGATCAGGCCCTCGCGGCGCATGCGTTCGGTGTCTTTCGGGTTGTGCCGCAGGCCGATGGCGGTAACCCCGGCGACCGCTGCGATCATCGCCTGGCGCTCTTCCAGCGAGCGCGCCTTGTACAGGTAGGCGATGCCTTCTTCGGTAAGCAGGTGGGTAACGTCGTCGCCGTAGATCATGATCGGCGCCAGCGGCATGCCGCTTTTCTTCGCCACTTCCACGGCGTCGAGGGTTTCGACGAAGGTCGGTTTGCCGCCCTCCTGGAACGTCTCGACCATTTGCACCACGAGTTTCTTGCCGCGTTCGAGCATCGGTTGCGGCCCATCGGCGTGGCGCATGTCCAGCCACGCCGGAGTGCCGTGACGGCGGCCGCGCGGATCGTGACCCATGTTCGGCGCACCACCGAAACCGGCCAGACGGCCTCGGGTCACGGTCGAGGAATGGCCGTCGCCATCAACTTGCAGCGTCGCGCCGATAAACAGATCCACCGCGTACTGCCCGGCCAGTTGGCAGACCATGCGGTTGGAGCGCAGCGAGCCGTCGCGGCCGGTGAAGAACACATCCGGCCGAGCGGCGATGTAGTTTTCCATGCCCAGTTCGGTACCGAAGCAATGCACGCTCTCGACCCAGCCGCTTTCGATCGCCGGGATCAGCGTCGGGTGCGGGTTGAGCGTCCAGTTGCGGCAGATCTTGCCTTTCAGGCCGAGGGATTCGCCGTAGGTCGGCAGGATCAGTTCGATGGCGGCGGTGTTGAAACCAATGCCGTGGTTGAGCGACTGCACGTTGTGTTTTTCATAGATTCCACGAATTGCCATCATCGCCATCAACACGTGCACAGGCTTGATGTGCCGTGGGTCGCGGGTGAACAGCGGCTCGATGTAGAACGGCTTGTCGGCGACCACGACGAAATCGACCCACGACGCCGGGATGTCTACGCGAGGTAGCTCGCTGACGTCGTCGACCAACTGGTTGACCTGGACGATGACGATGCCATCGCTGAACGCCGCCGGTTCGATCAGTGCGGGAGTGTCTTCGGTGCTCGGGCCGGTGTAGATGTTGCCGGCGCGGTCGGCCATGAAACCGGCCGAGAGCACAACGTTGGGGATCAGGTCCACGACGAGGCGGGCGTAGAGTTCGATGTACGTGTGAATGGCGCCGACTTCGAGCAAGCCATCTTCGAGCAACTGGCTGATGCGCAGGCTCTGGGTGCCGGCGAAGGAGAAATCGAGCTTGCGGGCGATGCCGCGTTCGAACAGATCAAGGTGCTCGGAGCGGCCGACGCTGGGCATGATCATGTGCAGATCGTGGAGCTTGGACGGGTCTGCCTTGGCCAGCGAACGCGAGAGGAAATCCGCCTGCTTCTGGTTGTTGCCCTCCAGCACCACACGATCGCCGGGATGGATCAGCGCTTCGAGCGCGGCGACGATTTTGTCGCTGGGCAGCACCGCACCATCGGCGAGCCCGCGCACCTTGTCGAGCCGGCGCTGCTTCTCGTCACGCCGCCGCGTCCAGCGCGAGTCGGGGGAAATTGTTGTTGTCATGCTCACTCCACGGGTTCGCTGTCGTGGAGCCAAGTTAGGCGTGTGTGATGAGGGCATCAATCAAGCTGGGTGGTGAATCATTACGCTGAGCGTAATGGTCACGATCGCTTTCGCGAGCAGGCTCGCTCCCACAGTCTGGACGCATTCCAATTGTGGGAGCGAGCCTGCTCGCGAAGAGGCCAGTCGCCTCAGCGCATTCGCTCAGTCGGTTGGCACCATTTTGTCCAGCACCCGATTCACCGCCATCTCCGCCACCATGACAATCTGCGCGATGCCCTGCAGGGTCTTGCGCTGCGAACCTTCCACGGAAGCGGCGTGGTTGTGCAACATGACTGTCGCCGAACCAAGGGTTTCACAGGCGTCGGCCAGCAAGGACTCGGTGTCGGCTTCGGGGTTGGCCATGTACAGCGTGTTGGGGGTGTACGGCGGGGCCATGGAGTCAGCGCTGGGCGGGCCGAGGTAATGGTCGAGGGCGCGCTCGGCGGCTTCGTGGAATTTCTTTGAGTCGGGGGATTGGTAGGGCGATGCCGGGTCTTTGGTCGGCGGGTTTGGCATTACTTTGAACATGAGCTGTGTTCCCGTTGTTGAGCGCCAACCCCTTGGCTACTAAACGAAAGGGAGGCGACTGTACGCAGGTTAGTAGACCGGGGAACTCAGCTTAAGCCGGCGCGCCGAAGCGCCCTACGTACAGCCACCATCAAGCTCAGATGCGGAACACCTGTGATGAATGCACGACCAGCTGAATTACCGCGGGCTACTAAACCCGATCACTGGGAATCAGTGACCCGATCCAAGTTACGCAGCAAGCCCTGGGCGCACAAGCCGGCGGATTCTGGCGCAGGCGTAGGCAGCGGCGCAAGGATTTGTAGGCTGGTGCGGCGTAACACTGGGTGTCTTTAAACACAGGTACGGCTTGGTGTTTATTGAGCTACAGGAATTGAGGATCTACCTGTGGGATTGAGGTGATGCGACTGGCGCTTTCGCGAGCAGGCTCGCTCCCACAGAGGTTGCCCGGTGTACACACCTGTGGGAGCGAGCCTGCTCGCGAAGAGGCCATCCAAAACAGCGAAAGCCTTGGATCAGCGGGCCAATCCCGCCTCCACCAACAACTTCTCCAGCCCCAACAAATCCGGCACCTTCGCCACCTGCTCGCCCACCTGCACCGCCGCCTGTTCCAGCGCACACAACGGCACATCCACGTAACTCAACTGACTGTCCAGCTTGTACGACCGAGGAATCCCTTGCACCAACAGGGCGATGAATCTCAGCTCGGGCAAGCCGCCCAGCGCATTCAGAATGACGATCCGCGCCCGTTCGCCGATGACGATTTTCTGCTCGCAGGCCGATTCGAAACTGATCAGCGGAATCTGCCGCTCGCGCCACGTTACCCGGCCCAGGTACCACGGCGGCGTGTCGAGGTCGAAGGCGCTGGCCTGGTAGTCGATCAGCTCGGCGATGGCGACATTGGGCAGGATCAGGTTGCGATCGGCCAGCGGCAGCAGCAGCCCGGTGAGCTGGCTGGTGCGCGGGTTGTGCCGGTGCTCATGCATGTTTCTTGCTCCACTGGGCGATGCTCTCCAGCAACACCGATTCCTGATACGGCTTGCCGAGGTAGTCGTTGACACCGATGGCCATGGCGCGGTCGCGGTGTTTCTGGCCGGTGCGCGAGGTGATCATGATGATCGGCAAGTGGCGCAGGCGTTCGTCGGCGCGCACCTGGGTGGCGACTTCGAAGCCGTCCATGCGCGGCATTTCGATGTCGAGCAGCATCAGATCGGGCATGTGCTCTTCGAGCAGCAGCATCGCATCGACACCGTCCTTGGCGGTCAGCACGTTCATGCCGTGACGTTCGAGCAAACGGCTGGTGACCTTGCGCACCGTCACCGAGTCATCGACGACCATGATCAGCAGCGGCTTGTGCGGCTCGCTGTCGATCTCCGTGCGCGCCGGCTCTTGCGCCAGCCGCGCCTGCATCGCCCGGATCGGTGCGAGCAGATCCAGAATCAGCACCACCCGGCCGTCGCCGAGAATCGTCGCCCCCGACACGCCCTGCACCGCCGCGAATTGCGGGCCGAGGCTCTTGACCACGATCTCGCGAGTGCCGGCCATGGCGTCGACCAGCACCGCAACATGGCGGTCGTTGCAATGCACCAGCAGCACCGGCAACGGCAGGTTCTGCCCGAGCAGTTTTGGCCGTGGCGCAGTCTTCAACAGCTCGCCCAGGTAGCACAGTTCATAACGCTGGCCGGCGTATTGATAACTCGGCGGATCCTGACGGAAGTGCCCTTCCAGATCATTCGGCAACACGCGCACGATGCCTTCGATGGTGTTCAGCGGGATCGCGTACTGATCCTCGCCGCACTGCACCATCAGCGCGCGGTTGACCGACACGGTGAACGGCAGGCGAATGCGGAAATGCACGCCCTGCCCCGGCACCGAATCGATGCTCATGCTGCCGCCCAGCTGACGCACTTCTTCGTGGACCACGTCCATGCCGACGCCACGCCCGGAAATCTGGGTGATCTTTTCCGCCGTGGAGAAACCCGGCTGGAGAATGAACTGCAACACGTCGCGGTCGCTGATCTCGGCGTCGGGCGCCAGCAGACCGCGCTTGATCGCCTTACGCCGCACGGCTTCCAGCGGCACCCCGGCGCCGTCATCGCGGATGTCGAAAACCATGTCGCCGCCCTCGCGGGACAGATCGAGGGTGATCTGCCCTTGCGCCGGCTTGCCCGCCGCCAGCCGCACCTCGGTGGATTCCAGGCCATGGTCGACGGCATTGCGCAGCATGTGTTCCAGCGGCGCGGCCATGCGCTCCAGCACGTTGCGATCCATCTCGCCATCAGCGTTGCCGACGACGAACGCGACATCCTTGCCCAGCTCTTCGGCGACCTGACGCACGATGCGTTTCAGACGCGGCACCATGCGCTCGAACGGCACCATGCGCGTACGCATCAGGCCTTCCTGCAACTCGGTGTTGATCCGCCCCTGTTGCTGCAACAGGTTTTCCGCGTCGTGATTGCGGCGGTCGAGGGTTTCCTTGAGGTCGAGCAGGTCCGAGGCGGATTCGAACAGCGCCCGCGACAGTTGCTGAAGCTGCGAATGGCGGTCCATTTCCAGCGGATCGAAGTCTTCATAACCGAGGCGTTCGCCATCGACTTGCTGGCGGCTGAGGATGCGCCCCTGGGTTTCGGTGTCGAGGCGGCGCAACTGATCGCGCATGCGCTCGATGGTGGTTTCCATCTCGTTGAGAGCAATCTGCGCATCGTTGACTTGCTGCTCGATCCGTCCACGAAAGATCGAGGTTTCCCCGGCCAGATTGACCAGTTCATCAAGCAGCTCGGACGAAACCTTGACCATGTCCGCGCCAACATCGGCGGCCGGTGGCGCAGCCTCGGGCTTAGCCACCGGTGCCGCGACCGGCGCCGGCGGCGCTTCAACCTGCACCGGGTGACTGAAATTCTGGATCGCGCTGATCAGCCGATCGGCCGGCGGGCACGGTTGCCCGGCGCGCACGCCATCGAGCATTTGCGCCAGTCGGTCATGGCCACGCTGCACCAGCGCGAACAGTTCGGCGGACGGTTGCAGCGCACCGGTAGAGAGGCTTTCGTAGAGAAATTCCAGCTCGTGGGCGAGGTCGCCGATCGGGCCGATTTCGACCATCCGCGCGCCACCCTTGAGGGTGTGCAGATCGCGCAGCAGGGTTTCAATTTCCTGACGATTGCCCGGCTCGGCCTGCCAGCGCAACAGCGCGGCGCCGGAGCTTTCGATGATGTCGAAACCTTCTTCGAGGAAGATTTCCAACAGTTCCGGATCATGCCCGGCGTTGTCGTGTTCGACCGCTGCGGGGGCAGATTCGCTGGCGGCCTGGCCCTGACGCAACTGACGGATCGCGTCGATCAAATCCTGCGCCGGAGTCAGCGCTTGATGCGCTTGCAGTTGCTCCAGCATCAGCGCTAACCGCTCATGACTGCGCTGCAACAAACTTTCGAGCGCGGCGCTGTGGTTGTAGCGTCGATCGACCAGCCCTTCGTAGAGATTTTCCAGTTCCTGGGCGAGGTCGCCGACGGCCTCGACCTCGGCCATGCGCGCGCCTCCCTTCAACGTGTGCAAGTCGCGCTGCAATGACGACAGCGGCGCGGCGTTGTCCGGGTCCTTGCGCCAGCGCTGCAAGGCTTGCCCGGCGCTGTCGAGAATGTCCACCGCCTCTTCGAGGAAGATTTCGACGATCTCGTCGTCAGGCTCAAGGGCGGCAACCGATTGCTGCAATTGCGCGGTGGCGCTGCCCAGCTCGCGAATATCCAGGGTGCGACTGCCGTCGCTGCGGATCAGGCCCATCGCCGCCGGGTCGAGGCCTTCGTCGAGCAGACCCTGCAAGGCACGAATCCGCTCCGGTTGCGGGGTGATTTCCTGGCCGGCAGCGAGTTCGTCGAGCATATTGATCAGCGCTTCGTGGGCCAGGTGCGCTTCGTGGAAAAACCGCTCGCTGACCGCCAGGCTGCTTTCTTCCACCGCGCCATACAGGTCGAGCAAGGCTTCGCAGAGGCCATCGACCGCCTGCAGATCGGCCAGATGCGCGCCTTCGCCCAGAGTGGTCAGTTCATCGAGCAAGGCGCTGAGTTCCTGGCGCTCGCCGGGGTGCTGCTGCCAGCGCTGCAAAAGATTTTCGGCGTCGAGGAGGATGTCCATGCCCTGGGCGAGGAAGTTGTTGATCAGCTGCGGATCGCGCTTGAGGCGCAGGCCGCTGTCAGCGCCATCGGAGCTGGCTTGCAGGCGCTCGGCGAGCAGCGCTTCGGTGCGTTTGATCAGCGACTGCGCACCGACAATCGGCGCCAGCGGATCGTGTTTGAGCTGGCGCAGGCCGACGCGGAACAAGCCCTCGGCTTCGAGCAGCAATTCAACCTCGTCCAGATCCAGCGGCAACTGATGCGCCTTGAACTCGCGGGCCAATTGATCCAGCGAAGCCGCCAGTTCGGCCATCGGCAATACGCCGGCCATCGAGGCACTGCCCTTGAGCGTGTGCAGCGCCCGTTGCAGTTCGTCGCTGGCCGGCAACGGCACCTGTTCGGCGGCCTGATCGAGGAAACGGTTGAGGCTGGCGAGGTGGGTCTCGGCTTCTTTGCGGAAGATTTCCAGCAGCAGCGGATCAAGCGCGGCGACGTCGTCGGTATCTTCGGCAGCCAGCGGCTCATCGCCTTTGGCCAACGCGTGGGCGCGGGCGGCGAGTTGATCGACATCGCTGCGCTGGCGCTGACGCTGGGTGGCGAATTCGTTGATCAGCTCGGGCAGCAGCAACAGCGTGTCGCCGAGCAACTGGCGCAGCACTGCGCCGGGTTCGACGCTTTGTTCGAGCACGCGGTTGAGCAGGTTTTCCACCGCCCAGGCCAGTTCGCCGAGAACCAACGCGCGGACCATGCGCCCGCTGCCCTTCAAGGTGTGAAAGGCCCGGCGCAGCTCGGTCAGCGCGGCGCGGTCCTGGGGATTGGCGGTCCAGCGCGGCAGGTATTCGTGGAGAACTGCGAGGACTTCGTCGGTCTCTTCGAGGAACACTTCGCGCAGTTCATCGTCGACCGGTTCTTCATCGGCCGGCGGCGGCATCAGGCTGTCGGGGCTGTTGCGCGCCGGCGGGTTGAGCGCCGACAGCGGGCTGGCGAGCACTTCGGCCAGCGACTGCACGACGTCAGGGTCGTCGAGCGCTCGCAGATCCTGCATGAGCTGCGCTTCGCTGGGGCTGAGCACCTCATCGAGCACCGGCACCTGCGGTTCACCGGGCTGTTCGTTGGCGAAGAAGCCGAGGCTGGCGAGGCTGTTCTGCGCTACATCCAGCAAATGCTCGGCCGGTGCCTGCGGATCATCGCTCAGGCGTTCGAGGTAATACTCCAGGCTGCTGATCACGTCGGCCAGATGATCGAGTTGCTCCCAGCCCGGTTCGTGGGCATCGAGCATCAAATGCTCGCGAATGAAACCGTTGCAGGCCTCGACCAGACTCGCTGCGCGGGCCAGCGGAATCATCGCCAGCGCGCCGCGCACCTGTGTCAGCAGCTCGGGCAGCGATTGCAGATGCTGGCGGTCCCAATCGGCGTCGATGTAATCGACGATCATGTCCTTGGCCTGTTGCAGGCAGATGCGCGCTTCCTTGATCACGATCTGATGGATCTGCGTCAGGTCGGTGGTCGGCAGGCGCGTGTCGTCGGCGCTTTGCGTCTCCACCGTGCCGACCATGCCGGCCAGCGTCGCTTCGACGTAGAGCAAGGCCCCGGCGACGTCCATGAGAATGGCGTCGTTCGGTTCGCGCTGGCCCTGAGCGAGGCTGAGCACCACCGCCAGTTGGTCGATGATGACCTTGCGCGGCTGGCCGAAACCCAGCACCGCGAGGGTGTCGGCAATCTGTCGCAGCGGCGCGAGCAGGCTGTCCAGATCCGAGGCGTGCTGGCGGTCGCTGCGCACGAACAGATCGAGGCGCTCCTTGACCCGCACCAGCTCTTCGCACAGCGCTGCCAGCACCGAGCGCATGGCATCGCGGTCGGGGCCGGCGAGGCGCGCGCGTTCTTCATCGACCATCGCGCTGTCGGGCAACGCGTCGTCCAGGGAGTAGCGATCTTTCATGGTCAGCATCTGCCCGGTGGGATGTTCGGCTTTGGCAATATAGAACAACAGGCTTTTCAGCAGCTCGGCCGGCGCCGGCTGGTTGAGCCCGACGATGCCCTGCTCGAGCAGGCGCTTGAGCTCTTGGTCGGCGTCCTTGAACAGGCTGCGCAGCGCCGGACTGTTGGCGATGACGCCCTCGCGCATGCCCTCGACCAATGCCGAGGCGATTTGCCACAAAGGGCTCAACGGCGCATCGCCGCTCAGTGCTTCGAGACGGCTGAAGACTTTGGCCAGATAGCCAAGGTGCGTCTGGTCGTCCTGTTCGCGCAGCAGACCGACCAGAGCCATTTGCAGCATCTGCCGCAGTTTGCGCAGCACGTTCGGCAGATCGGGCGGTTCCAGCGCGGCGAGTGCCTCGTCGCCGAGCGGCGCCAGCTCGGGCAGTGGCGGGCTGAACAGGCGGGTTTCCGCCAGCAGGCTTTCACCGCGAGCGCTACGCAGATCGTTGATCAGCGGCAACACCACCAGCGGCAGGTCGCGGCGGGCGCTCTGCACGCGGTCAAGGTAAAGCGGCAGTTGCCCCAGGGCTTGCAGCAGCAGGTGCAAGGCCTCGTCGCGGTGTGGCACGCGTTGATGTTGCAGGGCTTCGACCAGATGCTCCATTTCTTCGGCGAGCAACGCTGCGCCGTAGAACTCGACCATTTGCAGACTGCCGTGGACCTGATGAATGTACGCCAGGCACTCGTCCAGCCCGGGGAAGGCCTGCGGATCGTCGAGCACGGCCTCGATCGCCTGATGCGCCAGCTTCAGCGTTTCGGCAATTTCGCCCTTGACCCATTCCAGGGCCACGTAGTCGTGCCGATCACCCATAACCACTCCACTCACGCTTTATCTGTCGCCGCCGGCAAGGTGAAACCGGACACCGAACGGCGCAACTGACTGGCCATTTTCGCCAGGTTGCCGATGCTCTCGGCGGTGGCCGTGGACCCCGACGAAGTCTGCGAGGTGATCTGCTGGATCACGTTCATCGTCAGCGAGATCTGCCCGGCCGAAGACGTCTGCTGTTGCGCCGCGTTGGAAATGCTCTGGATCAGCGCCGCGAGGGTCTTGGACACGCCTTCGATTTCTTCCAGGGCCACACCGGCATCCTGCGCCAGTCGCGCGCCGCGCACCACTTCGGTGGTGGTCTGCTCCATGGAAATCACCGCTTCGTTGGTGTCGGCCTGAATCGCCCGCACCAGGGTTTCGATCTGCCGGGTCGCGGCGGACGAACGCTCAGCCAGGCGCTGCACTTCGTCGGCGACCACGGCAAACCCGCGCCCGGCGTCGCCCGCCATCGATGCCTGGATCGCCGCGTTGAGGGCGAGGATGTTGGTCTGGTCGGCGATGTCATCGATCAGGCTGACGATGTCGCCGATTTCCTGAGAGGACTCGCCGAGGCGCTTGATGCGCTTGGCGGTGTCCTGAATCTGTTCGCGGATGTTGTCCATGCCGTGGATGGTGTTGTGCACCACCTCGTTGCCTTTGTTGGCGATTTCCACGGAACGCTCGGCCACCGCCGACGATTCGGCAGCGTTGGCCGAGACCTGATCGATGGACTCGGCCATGTCGCTGATCGCTGTCGAGGCTTCGGAAATCTGCTGGGCCTGTTGCTCCGAGGCCTGGGCCAGATGCATGGCGGTGGCCTGGGTTTCCTGCACGGCGGCGGCAACCTGGCCGGCGGTGAGGTTGATGGTGGCGACCAGATCGCGCAATTGGTCGACGGAATAGTTGATCGAGTCGGCGATGGTGCCGGTGAAGTCTTCGGTCACCGAAGCGGTCACGGTGAGGTCGCCATCGGCGAGGTCTTCGATTTCGTCGAGCAGGCGCATGATCGCGTTCTGGTTGCGCTCGTTCTTCTCGGCGGTTTCACGCAATTGGCGATTGGTTTCGCGGACCATGACCAGACCGATGAGGATGATCGAGGCCAGCGCCAGCAAGCCCAGCACATAGCCGCCAATGGTGTCGGTGTTGCGCCCGCCGGCCAGATGCTCGAATCCGGTGGCCAAGTGCGAGGCTTCGTCGAGCAGGGTTTGCGACAGGGTGAAGATGTTGCTCGCCGATTCGCGGACCTTGAACAGCTCTGGCGAGGTTTCGAGGATTTCGTCCACCGAGCCGGAAACGAACTGGAACAGCTCGGAGATTTCGCTCAAGCGCGCACGGGCGTCGCGGTCTTCGACCTGGCTGATTTTCAGCGCCGGGTTGCCCTGCAACATGCCGTTGAGCACCAGACCGAAACGCGCGGCATCACGACCAAACGCGTCGGCGGCCTGTTGCGAGTTTTCGTCACCGGCGAGCACGGTGTTGACTGCGCCAAGAATGCGTTCAGCCAGTAGCGATTGCCGTTGCGCCATTGCCACCTGCGCCGCCGGAGCGCCGCGCTGGAGGAGGATTTCCACGACTTTTTCGTATTCGATCTGCAACTGCGGCACGGTTTCGGCCAGCGTAGCGGCGACTTGATGCAGCGACAGCACGGTCTGTTCGCTGGTGAGGATCGCGTCGGTGTTTTTCAGCAGGCGTTCCCAGTCCATCTGCACCGCGCGCATTTCCGGGCGCACGGCGACGGGTGCCGGGGGCAGGCCGGTGTTCGGGTCACCCTTTTTCAGGTAACCCCAGCGCTGGGCAAAATCGTTGCGCGCATCGCTGAGCAGTTTGAAGGCGGCCGCCTTGCCCGCCGCCGCTTCGGTGGCGTTCTTGGCGATGCGTTGCGAGAGCACGCGCAGTTCGCCGGCATGGCCGATGTACTGCTTGTCGTAGTTCGCCTGGGTGTTGAGGTACGCGAAGTTGGCGAACAGCAGCATGATGAACACGATCAGTGCGATAAACAGCACGATGATCTGCGCGCGACTGCGCGATGCTTCTGCCGACTTGCCTGTTTTTGCTTTTGTCATCGGTCCTCGCCTTAACCCGCACCTTTGAGGCCTGCTGCAATCCCTGTGGGAGGCAACCTCATGATGAAGAAATTTTGTGGCGAGGGGATTTATCCCCGATGGGTCGCGCAGCGGCCCCAAAAACCTGAGTCGTATCGGCTACATCTCAAATACAGGTCTTGGGTCGGCTTCGCCAACCATCGGGGATAAATCCCCTCGCCACAGGTCTGTCTGACCCACAATTTTCCTGATCACATAGCCCATTCCACCCAATGGGTTCTGTGTTGTTCCTGCTATAGAGCCACACCCATAAACACCGGAGACCTGGCCAGTGCGAACAGGCTGAACACCCGCCAGTTCTGTTCGCGGCGGAAATAGCCTTTGACGAATTCGGCCTTGGAGCCCTGGCGCTTGCTGATCGACAGCGGCTCGAAACTGCCTTGCTCGAAATGCTGCAAGCCGATGACTTCGTCGACCATTACCCCGGCGAACACGTCTTCATGCTCCACCACCAATACCCGCCGCTGTTTGCGCAGCGGCGACAGTTCATGGCCGAAGAAGCCGCACAGGTCCATGATCGGCAGCAGCCGCCCGCGCAGGTTAGCCACACCCTTGACCCACGGCTTGACCCCGGGCAACTGGGTGAAGCGCGGTTCATGCAGAACTTCGCTGACTTCGCCCATCGGCGCCACATACCAATGCTCGCCGAGGCGAAAGCCGATGCCGCTCCAGCGATCCGGGCGCGCCGCTTGCGACGGCAGGTCGGCTGCCAGCAGGCGGCAGCGCTGGTCGATCTGCCAGAGCAGTTCGAACGCGGTCAGCGATTCGTTCATGATCGCGCGATCAGCCGTTGAGTACGTTGTTCAGGGTCTTGATCAGGGTGTCTTCGTCGACCGGTTTGGTCAGGTAATCCTTGGCGCCCTGGCGGGTGCCCCAGACCTTGTCGGTCTCCTGATCCTTGGTGGTGATGATGATCACCGGGATGTGCGCCGTGTCGGCATCCTTGGTCAGCTGACGGGTCGCCTGAAAACCGTTGAGGCCGGGCATGACGATGTCCATCAGCACCGCGTCGGGTTTTTCCTGACGGGCCAGGGCCACGCCGTCGGCGCCGTTCTCGGCCTTGAGCACTTCATGGCCGTGCTTTTCGAGCATGCCGGTGAGTTTGTACATTTCAGTCGGCGAATCATCGACGATCAGGATACGTGCCATGGTCTTCCCCATTTTTCTGGTCGACTGCCGGCCCGCTGGCCGAGCGTCACTGTGCGTGTCTTACTGCGGCAAAACGGCGGCGAAGCCCGGAACATGGGCCTGGATCGCGTTGAGCAGTTCTTCTTTGCTGAACGGCTTGGTCAGAAATTGATCAGAGCCGACAATCCGCCCCTTGGCCTTGTCGAACAGACCGTCCCTGGACGACAGCATGATCACCGGCGTCGCCTTGAAGGCGCTGTTGTTCTTGATCAGGGCGCAGGTCTGATAACCGTCCAGACGCGGCATCATGATGTCGACAAAGATGATCCCGGGATGGTGGTCGGCAATCTTCGCCAGCGCATCGAAACCGTCGATGGCGGTGATCACTTCGCAACCGACATTCTTCAACAATGTTTCGGCGGTGCGGCGAATCGTTTTCGAGTCGTCGATCACCATGACCTTCAAGGCGCTGGACTGCTGTTCCATAAGAGGGTTCTACCGTCGCCTTTGCGAATCAAATTGTCCGTTTTGCTGTGAATAATGGCCTGAAACCCTTGAAACCCATGGGGCGGCGCGATCTGCCAGCCTTTTTAGCACAGTCTCCAGATGCAATCTATCGACGGGTTTTTCCTTGACCCGAAACCCGCCCGGCGCCACTCTGGCGGCACTTTTTCAATACCGATCCGGTAGCCAAATTTCGAGGAAAACCCAATGAGCGTTCGCGTCGGGATTGTCATGGACCCTATCGCCAGCATCTCCTATAAAAAGGATAGCTCGCTGGCCATGCTGCTGGCCGCGCAGAAGCGTGGCTGGGAACTGTTCTACATGGAACAGAAAGACCTGTATCAGGCCCAAGGCCAGGCGCGGGCGCGGATGAGCCCGCTGAAAGTCTTCGCCAACCCGGACAAATGGTTCGAACTGGACGCCGAACAGGACAAGCTGCTGAGCGACCTGGACGTGATCCTGATGCGCAAGGATCCGCCGTTCGACATGGAATTCGTCTATTCCACTTATCTGCTGGAACAGGCCGAAGCCGCTGGCGTGCTGGTGGTGAACAAGCCGCAGAGCCTGCGCGACTGCAATGAAAAGCTGTTCGCTACGCTGTTTCCGCAGTGCACGCCGCCGACCATCGTCAGCCGCCGCCCGGACGTATTGCGTCAGTTCGCCGACCATCACGGTGACGTGATCCTCAAGCCGCTGGACGGCATGGGCGGTTCGTCGATCTTCCGCCACACCGCCGGCCACCCGAACCTCTCGGTGATCCTCGAAACCCTGACCCTGCACGGCAAGCAGCAGATCATGATTCAGGGCTACCTGCCGGCGATCGTCGATGGCGACAAGCGCATCCTGATGATCGATGGCGAGCCGGTGGATTATTGCCTGGCGCGGATCCCGGCCATGGGCGAAACCCGTGGCAACCTCGCCGCCGGTGGCCGTGGCGAAGCACGTCCGCTGACCGAAAAGGATCGCTGGATCGCCGCCCAGGTCGGACCGACCCTGCGCGAGAAAGGCCTGCTGTTCGTCGGCCTCGACGTGATCGGCGAGCACCTGACCGAAATCAACGTCACCAGCCCGACCTGCATCCGCGAAATCGACAATGCGTTCGGCACTGATATCGGCGGGATGCTGATGGATGCTATCGAAAAGCAGCTGCAAGCTTCGAGCCGCAAGCCACAAGCTTGAAGCCGGCCCGCGTCAGCTTGAAGCTTGAAGCTTGAAGCTTAAAGCTGCCCCTATGCAGCTTGTCGCTTGAAGCTCGTCGCTTGCAGCTAAAAACCAACATTGCGTTATCATGCCGGGCCCATGAAAACGCGATGTTGGTTTTTCTGTCATGACCCTCCCGTCCGATCTGCCCGCTGAACTCGCCCATCGTGGCGTGCGCCCGGCCGATCGCCTCGGTTTTACCCTGTTTCTCGCGGCGCTGATTCACCTGGCGCTGCTGCTCGGCGTCGGTTTCACCATGGTCGAGCCGCAGCAGATCAGCAAAACCCTGGAAATCACCCTGGCCACCTTCAAGGCCGAGAAGAAGCCGGAAAAGGCAGATTTTCTCGCTCAGGAAAACCAGGAAGGCAGCGGCACGCTGGACAAGAAAGCCCTGCCCAAGACCACCGAAGTCGCTCCGTTCCAGGACAATCAGGTCAAAAAGGTCACCCCGCCGCCCGCCGCCAAGCCAGTGGTGCAGGAAGCCGCCCCGAAGGCAGCGGTGACCACCGTTGCGCCGAAACCGAAAAAGGCGCCGACCAAGAAAGAAGAAAGCAAAACCGAAGTCAAACCGACCGTCGACGCGCCGGCGTTCGACAGCTCGCAGCTGTCCAGCGACATCGCCAGCCTCGAGGCGGAGCTGGCCAAGGAACAACAGCTGTACGCCAAGCGCCCGCGCATCCACCGCTTGAGCGCGGCCTCGACCATGCGCGACAAGGGCGCCTGGTACAAGGACGACTGGCGCAAGAAGGTCGAGCGCATCGGCAACCTCAACTACCCCGAAGAAGCACGACGCAAGCAGATCTACGGCAATTTGCGCCTGATGGTCTCGATCAATCGCGACGGCTCGCTGTATGAAGTGCTGGTGCTCGAATCCTCCGGCCAGCCGCTGCTCGATCAGGCGGCGCAGCGCATCGTCCGCCTGGCCGCGCCGTTTGCACCGTTTACCGGCGATCTGTCGGATATCGACCGCCTGGAAATCATCCGCACCTGGAAATTTGCCCGGGGCGACAAGCTCTCCAGCAACTGAATATTTATGTGGCGAGGGGATTTATCTGTGGCGAGGGGATTTATCCCCGCTCGGCTGCGCAGCAGCCGCAAAACCATTCCATATGGAGTGTCAGGCAGAATCCATCAAGCGATTCAGGGGCGCTTCGCGCCCCAACGGGGATAAATCCCCTCGCCACAGATAAATCCCTTCACCACAGATAAATCCCCTAACCACAGATAAATCCCCTAACCACAGATAAATTCCCTAAGCACAGATAAATTCCCTAAGCACAGATAAATCCCCTAACCACGCATAAATCCCCTGAGCACAGATAAAGCTCTCACCACAGCAAATCCCTTCGCAACAAAAGCTCTGTTCCAATAATGGATCTGTGTTGTTGTCAGCATCTCCAGCTTGTCAGTTCGCCCCTCGAACGCCACACTAGCGCTCATGAAAAACGTCAGCCCCAGCTACCTCAAGCATCACTTCCTGATCGCCATGCCACACATGGCCGACCCGAACTTTGCCCACACCTTGACCTACATCGTCGAGCACACGGCCAATGGCGCGATGGGGCTGGTGGTCAACAGGCCGCAAGACTTGAACCTGGCCGACATCCTTGAACAGCTGCGCCCGGACATCGAGCCGCCGGCGCGTTGCCAGGATGTGCCGATCTTCATCGGCGGGCCGGTGCAGACCGATCGCGGTTTCGTCCTGCACCCGGCGGGCCAAACGTTCCAGGCCACGGCGCAGCTGGACGGCGACCTGGCCCTGTCGACTTCGCAGGACGTGCTGTTCGCCATCGCTGACGGCGTCGGCCCCGCGCAAAGCCTGATCACCCTTGGTTACGCCGGTTGGGAAGCCGGGCAGCTGGAGGCCGAACTGGCCGACAACGCCTGGCTGACCTGCCCGTTCAACGCCGACATCCTCTTCAACACCCGCAGCGAATTGCGCCTGGAAGCGGCAGCGCGGCACTTGGGCATCGACCTCAATCTGCTCACCAGCCAGGCGGGTCACGCCTGATGGCCCTGCGCCTGATTCTCGGCTTCGACTACGGCACCAAACAGATCGGCGTCGCGGTCGGCCAGGTCATCACCGGCCAGGCCCGCGAGCTGTGCACCCTGAAAGCGCAGAACGGCGTGCCGAACTGGGATCAGGTCGAAGCGCTGATAAAAGAATGGAAACCCGACGCCGTGGTGGTCGGCCTGCCGCTGAACATGGACGGCACGCCCAGCGAGATGTGCGTGCGCGCGGAGAAATTCGCCCGCCGCCTCAACGGCCGCTACAACCTGCCCTTCTATACCCACGACGAACGCCTGACCACTTTCGAAGCCAAGGGCGAGCGACTGGTGCGTGGCGGGCAGAAAGGCAGTTACCGCGACAACCCGGTGGACGCCATCGCCGCCGCCCTGTTGCTGCAGGGCTGGCTCGATGAAAACACTGCATTGTTTGAATCCTGACAAGCGCTTCGGCGCTTTTCTTTTGGTTATAAACCGAGCTTCGTCCGGCAGGACGCAGCGCGGAATCACGAAGGAGCAACCATGAGCCTGCCCAATCCCGCCGATCTGATCAGCCAGATGGCGACCCGCCTCAAGGCGCACCTTGCCCAGCGTGACATCAGCGAACCGCGTTACATCGGCATCCGCACCGGCGGCATCTGGGTCGCGCAGGCGCTGCTCAAGGAACTGGCCAGCGATGCGCCACTGGGCACGCTGGATGTGTCCTTCTACCGCGACGACTTCAGCCAGAACGGCCTGCACCCGCAAGTGCGCCCGTCCGCCCTGCCCTTCGAGATCGAAGGCCAGCATCTGGTGCTGATCGACGACGTGCTGATGAGCGGTCGGACCATCCGCGCCGCCATGAATGAACTGTTCGATTATGGCCGCCCGGCCAGCGTTACCCTGGTCTGCCTGCTGGACCTGGACGCCGGTGAGCTGCCGATCCGCCCGAACGTGGTCGGCGCCACCCTGACCCTGGCCGGCAACCAGCGGGTCAAGCTGTCCGGCCCCGAGCCGCTGACGCTCGAACTGCAAGACGTCACCCTTTAATCCGCCCTATTGAGAGTCCCCCTCGCGATGACGCCTCTAGATACCAAGCGCCCGCTGCAGCTCAATGATCAGGGCCAGCTGCGCCACTTCCTCTCGCTCGACGGTTTGCACCGCGAGTTGCTGACGGAAATCCTCGACACTGCCGACTCGTTCCTTGAAGTCGGCGCCCGGGCGGTGAAGAAGGTCCCGTTGCTGCGCGGCAAGACCGTGTGCAACGTGTTCTTCGAAAACTCCACGCGCACCCGCACCACGTTTGAACTGGCGGCCCAGCGGCTGTCGGCGGACGTGATCACCCTGAACGTGTCGACATCGTCGGCGAGCAAGGGTGAAACGCTGCTCGATACCCTGCGCAACCTTGAAGCGATGGCCGCCGACATGTTCGTCGTGCGCCACGGCGACTCGGGCGCGGCGCACTTCATCGCCGAGCATGTCTGCCCGCAGGTGGCGATCATCAACGGCGGCGACGGCCGGCATGCGCACCCGACCCAAGGCATGCTCGACATGCTCACCATCCGTCGGCACAAGGGCGGTTTCGAAAACCTCTCGGTGGCGATCGTCGGCGACATCCTGCATTCGCGGGTGGCGCGCTCGAACATGCTCGCGCTGAAGACCCTCGGCTGCCCGGACATCCGCGTGATCGCGCCGAAAACCCTGCTGCCGATCGGCATCGAGCAATACGGCGTCAAGGTCTACACCGACATGGCCGAAGGCCTGAAAGACGTCGACGTGGTGATCATGCTGCGTCTGCAACGAGAGCGCATGACCGGCGGCCTGCTGCCCAGCGAAGGCGAGTTCTACCGCCTGTTCGGCCTGACCACCGCACGTCTGGCCGGGGCCAAACCCGATTGCATCGTCATGCACCCGGGGCCGATCAACCGTGGCGTGGAGATCGAGTCGGCGGTGGCCGACGGCCCGCACTCGGTGATCCTCAATCAAGTGACCTACGGCATCGCGATTCGTATGGCCGTGCTGTCCATGGCCATGAGCGGGCAGACTGCGCAACGTCAATTCGAGCAGGAGAACGCCCAGTGAAGCTCAGCATTCTCGGCGCACGCGTCATCGATCCCAGCAGCGGCCTGGATCAAATCACCGACATCCACGTTGAAGCCTGCAAGATCGTCGCCCTCGGCGCCGCACCGGCCGGTTTCAGCGCAGTGGAAACCATCGATGCCCAAGGTCTGGTCGCCGCGCCTGGCCTGGTCGACCTCAACGTTGCCCTGCGCGAGCCGGGCTACAGCCGCAAAGGCTCGATCGTCAGCGAAACCCGCGCCGCCGCTGCCGGTGGCGTGACCAGCCTGTGCTGCCCGCCGAAGACCAGACCGGTGCTCGACACATCCGCCGTGGCCGAACTGATCCTCGACCGCGCCCGCGAGGCTGGCAACACCAAAGTGTTCCCGATTGGCGCGCTGAGCAAAGGCCTCGACGGCGAACAACTGGCCGAACTGGTCGCGCTGCGCGACGCCGGTTGCGTGGCGTTCGGCAACGGTCTGGAGAGCTTCCGCAACAGCCGCACCCTGTGCCGGGCGCTGGAATACGCGGCGACTTTCGACCTGACGGTGATCTTCAACTCGCAGGACCACGATCTGGCCGAGGGCGGTCTCGCTCACGAAGGCGCGGTCGCCAGTTTCCTAGGCCTGCCGGGCATCCCGGAAACCGCCGAAACCGTGGCGCTGGCTCGCGATCTGCTATTGGTCGAGCAGACCGGCGTGCGTGCGCACTTCAGCCAGTTGACCAGTGCTCGCGGTGTGGCGCTGATTGCTCAGGCGCAGGCCCGTGGCTTGAAGGTAACGGCGGATGTTGCGTTGTATCAGCTGATCCTGACTGACGAAGCGCTGATCGACTTCAACAGCCTTTATCACGTGCAACCGCCGCTGCGCACCCGCGCCGACCGCGATGGCCTGCGTGAGGCAGTGAAGTCCGGGGTGGTTTCGGCGATCTCCAGCCATCACCAGCCCCACGAGCGCGACGCCAAACTGGCACCGTTCGGCGCGACCGAGCCGGGCATTAGCAGTGTTGAGTTGCTGCTGCCGCTGGCGATGACCCTGGTTGAGGATGGTTTGCTCGACTTGCCCACGCTGCTGGCACGTCTCAGCGCAGGCCCGGCCGAAGCCCTGCGCCTGCCGGCAGGCAAACTGGCGGTAGGCGGCGCGGCGGATATCGTCCTGTTCGACCCCAAGGCTTCGACGGTGGCCGGTGAGCACTGGCTGTCGAAGGGCGAGAACTGCCCGTTCATCGGCCACAGTCTGCCGGGCGTGGTGCGCTATACGCTGGTGGATGGGCGGATTACTCACCAGGCATGACTTGCTGCTGAGGGAGATTGTGGCGAGGGGATTTATCCCCGTTCGGCTGCGTAGCAGTCGCGAAGCCATTGCACGCGGTGGAACAAATCCACCGCGTTCTCGGATTCAGGACCGCTTCGCGGCCCAACGGCTATAAATCCCCTCGCCACTACTTACTGGAAGGCGCCGCGATTCTGCGCGTTGCGCACCGACACCTGATCGTTCAGCGTCCAGAAGTCATACAGCACGCCAATAAAGAACAACCCGCCGGTCAGCAGATACAGCAAGCCGCTGATCCATTTGCCCTGATACATCCGGTGCACGCCGAACACACCGAGGAAAGTCAGCAGAATCCAGGCGACGTTGTACTCGATCGGCCCGGCGGCAAAGCGCAGATCCGCTTCGCGATCCATCGCCGGGATCAGAAACAGGTCGATCAGCCAGCCAATCCCCAGCAAACCGAAGGTGAAGAACCAGATCGTCCCGGTCACCGGCTTGCCGTAATAAAAGCGGTGCGCGCCGGTGAATCCGAAAATCCACAGCAGGTAGCCGATGACTTTGCTGTGTGTGTCTTTTTCTTTCACGCGGGGGAGCTGATAGCTGTTCATTAAGACCTCATTGCACTCGATAGATAAATATTCTTCATTTCTTTGTGACTTTTTTACAGGTGGCCGACGTATGGCAAATGTTACCGTTGCTAGCGCGAAACCCTTGTAAAACCTGACTTCTGTCGGACAACTGCGTACTTTTTGAGCGTTTTTGGTTCCGTAGCCGGCGGAATGAATCGATGAACGGCCTCGGAACGGCAAAAAAAGCTGTTATAAAGTTGCGCGCTATCACTTATGAGCCACGCCTAATGCGACCATTTTTCAAGACATGGCTGACTATTTGCCTATTAATGCCACTGGCCGCCCACGCCACCAATCGTGAGCAACGTCTTCCCAACGTCAACGGCTTCACCCCTAAATCCCATGCTTCGGCTCCATCGAGCAAAAGCAGCAAGAGCAAGACCACCACGCTGAGCAGCAAGAGCCGCAGCAAGCTGGTGCCACCGATGGCGAGCAAGGAAAGCAGCAATGTGCTGAGCCGTGCGGTAAACGTCCTCGGTACACCTTATCGTTGGGGCGGCAGCAGCCCAAGTAAAGGCTTCGATTGCAGCGGCCTGGTGAAATATGCGTTCAACGACGCTACGTTCGACCTGCCACGCACCTCCAATGCCATGGCCAGCGGTCACGGCGAGAAAGTCGAGCGCAAGGATCTGAAGCCGGGCGATCTGATTTTCTTCAACATCAAGAGCCGTCGGGTCAATCATGTTGCCATCTACCTGGGCAACGACCGCTTCATCCACGCCCCGCGCCGGGGCAAAGCGGTGAGCATCGACACGCTGAACAAGCCGTACTGGGAAAAGCATTACGTCGTCGCCAAGCGCGTGTTGCCGAAAGAGCAACAGCAGCTGCGCGTAGTCCAGCGCTAACACCATACCGATCGTTCCCACGCTCCGCGTGGGAATGACTCAATGGACGCTCCGCGTCCGCTTCGGCAGGGACGCAGAGCGTCCCGGGCTGCATTCCCAGGCAGAGCGTGGGAACGATCACTCCCTCAAAAATTATCCGGCGTACGCGCTTTCTCGCGTGCATGCTCGCGGCTGATCAAGCCCTTGGTCACCAGATCCTTCAGGCACATATCGAGTGTCTGCATGCCCAACGACCCACCGGTCTGAATCGCTGAATACATCTGCGCCACCTTGTCCTCGCGAATGAGGTTACGGATCGCCGATGTCCCGAGCATGATTTCATGCGCCGCCACCCGCCCGCCGCCGATCTTCTTGATCAATGTCTGCGACACCACCGCCAGCAACGACTCCGACAGCATCGAACGGACCATCGACTTCTCGTCGCCGGGGAACACGTCGACCACGCGGTCGATGGTCTTCGCCGCCGAGGTTGTGTGCAGGGTGCCGAATACCAGATGCCCGGTCTCGGCGGCGGTCAGCGCCAGGCGAATGGTTTCCAGATCACGCATCTCGCCGACCAGAATCACGTCCGGGTCTTCACGCAGGGCCGAGCGCAGCGCGGTGGCGAAGCTGCGGGTATCGCGATGAACTTCGCGCTGATTGATCAGGCATTTGCGCGATTCATGGACGAACTCGATGGGGTCTTCGATGGTGAGAATGTGGTGATGGCGATGGGTGTTGAGGTAATCGATCATCGCCGCCAGCGTTGTTGATTTGCCGGAGCCGGTCGGCCCGGTGACCAGCACCAAACCGCGCGGCGCATCGGTGATCTTGCGGAAAACATCGCCCATGGCGAGGTCTTCCATGCTCAGCACTTTCGACGGAATGGTGCGGAACACAGCGCCGGCGCCACGGTTCTGGTTGAAGGCGTTGACGCGAAAGCGCGCCACGCCGGGTACATCGAAGGAAAAATCCGTTTCCAGATTTTTCTCGAATTCGATGCGCTGGGTGTCGTTCATGATGTCGTAGATCAGATCGTGCACTTGCTTGTGGTCCAGCGCCGGCAGATTGATCCGTCGCACGTCGCCATCGACGCGAATCATCGGCGGCAGGCCGGCCGACAGGTGCAGGTCGGAAGCGCCCTGTTTGGCGCTGAAGGCCAGCAGTTCAGTGATATCCATAGCGTCCCTCAATTCCAGTAGAATGCCGCGAACCTACAGACCGCCGGCGCCTCTTGATGTCCACGATAGCAGACAACATCCTTCAGGTTAGTTCGCGCATCCAGGCAGCGGCCAAAGCTGCGCACCGCGACGAAAACAGCATCCATTTGCTCGCCGTGAGCAAGACCAAACCCGCCGAGGCCCTGCGGGAAGCCTATGCGGCGGGCCTGCGCGACTTCGGCGAGAACTACTTGCAGGAAGCCTTGGGCAAACAGCTGGAGCTGGCCGACCTGCCCTTGATCTGGCACTTCATCGGCCCCATTCAATCGAACAAGACTCGCGCGATTGCCGAGCATTTCGACTGGGTGCACTCCGTGGATCGTCTGAAAATTGCCCAACGCCTGTCCGAACAACGCCCGGCCGAACTGCCCCCACTGAACATCTGCATTCAGGTCAATGTCAGCGGCGAGGCGAGCAAATCCGGTTGCACCCCGGCCGATCTGCCAGCGCTGGCCGAGGCCATCAGCGCGCTGCCACGCTTGAAACTGCGCGGACTGATGGCGATTCCCGAGCCGACCGAGGAGCGCGCCGAACAGGACGCTGCCTTCGCCGCCGTGCAGGTACTGCAGGCGAGCCTCGCTCTGCCGCTCGACACACTGTCCATGGGCATGAGCCACGACCTTGAGTCGGCCATCGCCCAAGGCGCCACTTGGGTGCGGATCGGTACAGCGCTGTTTGGCGCCAGAGATTATTCCCAGTCTTGAACGTTTCCAGATAAGGACCACACATGAGCAACACACGTATTGCGTTTATCGGTGCGGGCAACATGGCGGCCAGTCTGATTGGCGGCTTGCGCGCCAAAGGTCTGGAAGCGGCGCAGATCCGCGCCAGCGATCCGGGCGAAGACACCCGCGCCAAAGTCAACGCCGAGCACGGCATCGAAACCTTCGCTGATAACGCCCAGGCCATCGACGGCGTCGATGTCATCGTGCTGGCGGTCAAGCCACAGGCGATGAAAACCGTGTGCGAGGCGATTCGCCCGAGCCTCAAGCCCAATCAACTGGTGGTGTCGATCGCCGCCGGCATCACCTGCGCGAGCATGACCGCGTGGCTCGGCGAACAGCCGATCGTGCGCTGCATGCCGAACACTCCGGCGCTGCTGCGTCAGGGTGTCAGCGGTCTGTACGCGACCAGCGAGGTGAGCGCCGAGCAGCGCCAGCAAGCCGAAGAGCTGCTGTCCGCCGTCGGCATTGCGCTGTGGCTGGAAGAAGAACAGCAACTGGACGCAGTCACCGCAGTGTCCGGCTCCGGCCCGGCGTACTTCTTCCTGCTGATCGAAGCGATGACCGCCGCCGGCGTCAAACTTGGCCTGCCAAAAGAGATCGCTGAGCAACTGACCGTGCAGACTGCTCTGGGCGCCGCGCACATGGCGGTGTCCAGCGATGTCGACGCCGCCGAACTGCGTCGCCGCGTGACCTCGCCAAACGGCACCACGGAAGCAGCGATCAAATCATTCCAGGCTGGCGGCTTCGAAGCGCTGGTTGAAACCGCACTCGGCGCCGCCGCGCACCGCTCGGCCGAAATGGCCGAACAACTGGGCAAATAAAGGAGCCTTACATGATCGGATTGAACACCGCAGCGGTTTACGTGCTGCAAACCCTCGGCAGCCTGTACCTGCTGATCGTGCTGCTGCGCTTCGTCCTGCAACTGGTGCGGGCGAACTTCTACAACCCGCTGTGCCAGTTCGTGGTCAAGGCCACTCAGCCGCTGCTCAAGCCTTTGCGCCGGATCATCCCGAGCCTGTTCGGCCTCGACATGTCGTCGCTGGTGCTGGCGATTCTGGTGCAACTGCTGCTGATGGCGCTGACCCTGCTGCTGACCTACGGCACCACTGGCAACCCGCTGCAACTGGTGATCTGGTCGCTGATCGGCGTCACCGCGCTGTTCCTGAAGATCTTCTTCTTCGCCCTGATCATCAGCGTGATCCTGTCGTGGGTCGCACCGGGCAGCCACAATCCGGGCGCTGAACTGGTCAACCAGATCTGTGAACCGGCGCTGGCACCGTTCCGTCGTTTCCTGCCGAACCTCGGCGGCCTGGACCTGTCGCCGATCTTCGCCTTCCTTGCGCTGAAATTGATCGACATGCTGGTGATCAACAATCTGGCGGCGATGACGATGATGCCAGAGATTCTGCGTTTGCTGATGTAAGCCAGTGCGTTCGGTCTGACTGACCGAGTCGCCTTTTTCGCGAGCAGGCTCGCTCCCACATTGGGATGCATTTCAACTGTGGGAGCGAGCCTGCTCGCGAATGGCTGCACCTCGGTCCGAAGCGAAAACGCCGGACCTGATCGTTGCTTGCCGCTAACCCCCCCGGTCTTTAGACTTACGCCTCATTTCAACGAGAGCAGGGTCGATGCCAACTGCCTTTCCCGCCGATTCTGTTGGTCTGGTAACGCCGCAAACCGCGCATTTCAGCGAACCGCTGACGCTGGCCTGTGGCCGTTCGCTGGCCGCTTATGACCTGATTTATGAAACCTACGGCACGCTGAACGCCCAGGCGAGCAACGCCGTGCTGATCTGCCACGCGCTGTCCGGTCATCATCACGCCGCTGGTTATCACAGCGTCGACGACCGCAAGCCCGGTTGGTGGGACAGCTGCATCGGCCCCGGCAAGCCGATCGACACCAACAAGTTCTTTGTGGTCAGCCTGAACAACCTCGGTGGCTGCAACGGCTCCACCGGCCCGAGCAGTATCAACCCGGAAACCGGCAAGCCGTTCGGCGCCGATTTCCCGGTGCTCACCGTGGAAGACTGGGTGCACAGCCAAGCGCGTCTGGCTGACCTGCTCGGCATCCGCCAGTGGGCAGCGGTGATCGGCGGCAGCCTCGGCGGCATGCAGGCCCTGCAATGGACCATCACCTACCCGGATCGCGTGCGGCACTGCCTGGCGATCGCCTCGGCACCAAAACTGTCGGCGCAGAACATCGCCTTCAACGAAGTCGCGCGCCAGGCGATCCTCACCGATCCGGAATTCCACGGCGGTTCGTTCCAGGAAGCCGGCGTGATCCCCAAGCGCGGGCTGATGCTGGCGCGCATGGTCGGGCACATTACCTATCTGTCCGACGACTCCATGGGTGAGAAATTCGGCCGTGGCCTGAAGAGCGAAAAGCTCAACTACGACTTCCACAGCGTCGAGTTCCAGGTCGAAAGCTACTTGCGTTACCAGGGCGAAGAGTTCTCCGGGCGCTTCGATGCCAATACTTATCTGTTGATGACCAAAGCGCTGGATTACTTCGATCCGGCGGCGAACTTCGACGATGATCTGGCGAAAACCTTTGAAAACGCTACGGCCAAGTTCTGCGTGATGTCGTTCACCACCGACTGGCGCTTCTCCCCGGCTCGCTCGCGAGAACTGGTGGATGCGCTGATGGCCGCGCGCAAGGACGTCAGTTATCTGGAAATTGACGCACCGCAGGGCCACGACGCCTTTCTGATTCCGATCCCGCGTTACTTGCAGGCGTTCGGCAATTACATGAACCGCATTTCGTTGTGAGAAAGCCATGAGAGCTGATCTGGAAATCATCCAGGAATGGATCCCCGCCGGCAGCCGCGTCCTCGACCTGGGTTGCGGTGACGGCGAGCTGCTGACTTGGCTGCGCGACAACAAGAACGTCACCGGTTATGGCCTGGAAAACGACGCCGACAACATCGCCGAGTGCGTGGCCAAGGGCATCAACGTCATCGAGCAGGATCTGGACAAAGGCCTGGGCAATTTTGCCAGCAACAGTTTCGACATCGTCGTCATGACCCAGGCCCTGCAGGCGGTGCATTACCCGGACAGGATCCTCGACGAAATGCTCCGGGTCGGCCGTCAGTGCATCATCACCTTCCCCAACTTCGGCCACTGGCGCTGCCGCTGGTATCTGGCGAGCAAGGGCCGCATGCCGGTGTCCGAGTTTCTGCCGTACACCTGGTACAACACGCCGAACATCCACTTCTGCACCTTCGAGGATTTCGAAGAACTGTGCCGCGAACGTGATGCGAAGGTCATTGATCGGCTTGCCGTGGATCAACAGCACCGCCACGGGTGGGCCAGTAAGCTATGGCCTAATCTGTTAGGTGAAATCGGTATCTACCGCGTCAGCAGTCCGCAGTTGGCGGACCACCGAGTCGCGGTCTGAGCCTGGGCATTTGAAGGAGCACGAACATGAGTCGTCTAGCGTTGCTGTTACTCACCGCCTGCCTGAGCGCCAGTGCCATGGCGGCGGACGTCATCAAAGGTGAACGCAAGGAAACCTTCGGCGACATCACGGTGCACTACAACACGTTCAACTCGACGTTCCTGCAACCGGACATCGCCAAGGCTGCCGAGCTGATCCGCAGCAAGAACCAGGGAGTGATCAACGTCTCGGTGGTCAAGGACGGCAAACCGGTGATCGCCAGCGTCACCGGCACGGTCAAGGACCTGACCAGCAACAGCGTGGCGCTGAAATTCCGCCAGGTCACCGAACAGGGCGCGATCTACTACATCGCCCAGTACCCGGTGCCGCAACAGGAAACCCGCACCTTTGAAATCAAGGTGCAGAACGGCGACAAGATCAACACCATCAATTTCAACCAAGAACTCTTTCCCGGCGAATGATGAACATCAAGCAGCTCGTACTGGCCAGCCATAACGCCGGCAAACTCAAAGAACTCCAGGCCATGCTCGGCGACTCGGTGCAACTGCGCTCGATTGGCGAGTGGAGCAAGGTCGAGCCGGAAGAAACCGGCCTGTCGTTTGTCGAAAACGCGATCCTCAAGGCCCGCAATGCCGCACGCATTTCCGGGCTGCCGGCACTGGCCGACGATTCCGGGCTGGCAGTGGACTTCCTCGGCGGCGCACCGGGCATCTATTCGGCGCGTTACGCCGACGGCCAGGGCGACGCGGCGAACAACGCCAAACTGCTCGATGCGCTGAAGGACGTGCCGCAAGCCGAGCGCGGCGCGCAGTTCGTCTGCGTGCTGGCACTGGTGCGCCACGCCGATGATCCGCTGCCGATCCTCTGCGAAGGCCTGTGGCACGGACGCATCCTCAACGCAGCCAGCGGCGAGCATGGCTTCGGTTATGACCCGCTGTTCTGGGTGCCGGAGCGTGATGTGTCCAGCGCCGAACTGAGTCCGGCCGACAAGAACCAGATCAGCCACCGCGCCCGTGCAATGGATCTGCTGCGCCAGCGTCTGGGCTTGAAATGACCACTGATTCTTGCGCGTCGTCGCTGATCATCGGCGGCGCCGCGTCCTCGCCTCGGGCACCGCTGCCAACCCTGCCGCCCCTGGCGCTGTACATCCACATCCCGTGGTGTGTGCGCAAATGCCCGTATTGCGATTTCAACTCGCACACCGCCAGCCCGGTGCTGCCGGAGCAGGAATACGTCGACGCGCTGCTGGCCGATCTCGATCAGGATCTGCATGCGGTGTATGGCCGTGAGCTGACTTCGATTTTCTTCGGTGGCGGGACGCCGAGCCTGTTCAGCGCCGGAGCCCTCGGACGCTTGTTGAAGGGTGTCGAGCAACGCATCCCGTTCGCCGCCGACATCGAAATCACCCTTGAGGCCAATCCGGGCACCTTCGAGCAAGAGAAGTTTGTTGCTTATCGCAAGCTGGGGATCAATCGCCTGTCGATCGGCATCCAGAGCTTTCAGCAGGAAAAGCTGGAGGCCCTCGGCCGCATTCACAACGGTGACGAAGCTGTGCGTGCGGCGGGCATGGCCCGGCAGGCCGGGTTCGATAACTTCAACCTCGACCTGATGCATGGTTTGCCCGATCAGTCGCTGGACGATGCCTTGAGCGATCTGCGCCAGGCCATCGCGCTGAAGCCGACGCACATTTCCTGGTATCAGCTGACGCTGGAGCCCAATACGGTGTTCTGGAACCAGCCGCCAGTGCTGCCGGAAGACGACACCCTGTGGGACATTCAGGAAGCCGGTCAGGCGCTGCTGGCCGAGCACGGTTACGCGCAGTACGAAGTTTCGGCGTATGCCCAGGCCGGTCGCCCGGCGCGGCATAACCTCAATTACTGGAGTTTTGGCGATTTCATCGGCATCGGCGCCGGCGCCCATGGCAAGCTGAGTCATCCGGACGGGCGCATCGTGCGCACGTGGAAAACCCGCCTGCCGAAGGATTATCTGAACCCGGCGAAAAGCTTTCAGGCCGGCGAGAAATCGCTGAGCAATGACGAGATGCCGTTCGAGTTCCTGATGAACGCCCTGCGCCTGACTGCCGGGGTCGAATCGCGCCTGTATCCGGAGCGCACCGGCCTGTCGCTGGAGACTCTCGCCGAAGGCCGGCGCGAAGCCGAACAAAGCGGCCTGTTGCAGGTCGAACCGTCACGCCTGGCGGCGACCGAACGCGGCCAGCTGTTTCTCAACGATTTGCTGCAACAATTTCTGAACTGACTTCAGCTCAAAGGGAAAACGCATGGATTTGATACTCGACCTGCTGGCCACCGTCTCCCGCTGGAGCCGCAGCAATCTCTCGGAAATCGCTCTGGCGCTGGTCGGTTGCCTGCTGGTGCTGTTCGGCGCTGACTTCAAAGGCTGGGTCGAGCAACGCCTGGGCAGCATCGCCGGCGCCCTGCGCGTGCCGCTGATGGCCCTGCTCTGCCTGATCGGCAGCGGCGCCGCGCTGATCTACGCCACGCCGTGGGTGATCAAAGGCCTGAGCCAGTTCAACAACTACAGCCTGGCGCCGGTGCTGCTGGTGGTGTTGGTGCTGATCGGCGTCGTAGCCGACCGCCGCTGACCCCGCAAACACCCCAAAACGAAATGTGGGAGCGAGCCTGCTCGCGAAGGCGTCATGACATCCAACATCATCGTTGATTGTCAGACCGCTTTCGCGAGCAGGCTCGCTCCCACAGTTGATTGCAATGAAAGGGAAGTTCATGAGTAAAAAACTACTGGATGAGACGAGCAAATTTCTCAGCTTCGTGTTGCGTCACCAGCCTCAAGCGATTGGTCTTACGCTGGATTCGGATGGCTGGGCAAATATCGACGCACTGATCAGCGGCGCGGCGCGTGATGGCAGACATTTAAGTCGTGAGCTGATTGAAAACGTCGTGACCAGCAGTGACAAGAAGCGTTTTACGATTTCCGCTGATGGCCACTGTATACGCGCTGTTCAAGGCCACTCGACGAAAAGCGTTGATCTGCAATTCGAGCAGAAACAGCCACCGCAAACGCTCTACCACGGAACAGCGACGCGTTTTCTCGACTCGATCCACGAACAAGGCTTGATTCCAGGACAACGCCATCAGGTGCATCTGTCCGATGAGATCGCCACCGCGTCGGCCGTGGGTCAACGCTACGGAACGCCAGTCGTTCTGAAGGTTGCCGCGAAGCAGATGGAAGAACAGGGCTTCAAGTTCTATCAGGCCGAAAATGGCGTCTGGTTGACAGAGCAGGTGCCCGCTCGATTTCTTGCCCCCCTGTAATCTCCTCATACACAAAATAATTGTGGGAGCGAGCCTGCTCGCGAAGGCGTCTTAACATCCAACATCATCGTTGATTGTCAGACCGCTTTCGCGAGCAGGCTCGCTCCCACAGTTTTTATTGCGTGATGCTTAAGCGATCTTTTCGAACTTCAGATCCCACACGCCATGGCCAAGGCGTTCGCCGCGGCGTTCGAACTTGGTGATCGGGCGTTCGGCCGGGCGCGGGACGCATTTGCCGTCTTCGGCGAGGTTGCGGTAGCCCGGGGCGACGCTCATCACTTCCAGCATGTACTCGGCGTACGGTTCCCAGTCGGTGGCCATGTGCAGAATGCCGCCGACCTTGAGCTTGCTGCGCACCAGTTCGGCGAACGAGGCCTGGACGATGCGGCGCTTGTGGTGGCGGCTCTTGTGCCACGGATCCGGGAAAAACAGCATCAGACGATCGAGGCTGTTGTCGGCGATGCAGCGGTTGAGCACTTCGATCGCGTCGCAATCGTAGACCCGCAGGTTGGTCAGCCCTTGGGTCAGCACGCCATTGAGCAGCGCGCCGACACCCGGGCGGTGCACTTCCACACCGATGAAATCCTGCTCTGGGGCAGCTGCGGCCATTTCCAGCAGCGAGTGGCCCATGCCGAAACCGATTTCCAGCGAGCGCGGCGCCGAGCGGCCGAACACCTGGTCGTAATCGACCGGCGCATCGGCCAGCGGCAGCACGTACAGCGGCGCGCCCTGGTCCAGGCCGCGTTGCTGGCCTTCGGTCATGCGCCCGGCGCGCATCACGAAGCTCTTGATGCGGCGGTGTTGGCGCTCGTCGCCTTCGTCCGGCTGGACAGGCGTGTCGTTCGATTCAGTCATCAATGGCTCTTACTTGATCAGACCATCCAGCGGCGAAGAGGCGCTGGCATAGAGTTTTTTCGGCATGCGGCCGGCGAGGTACGCCAGGCGACCGGCGACGATGGCGTGCTGCATGGCTTGGGCCATCATCACCGGTTGCTGGGCGTGGGCGATGGCCGAGTTCATCAGTACGGCGTCGCAACCCAGCTCCATGGCGATGGTCGCGTCGGAAGCGGTCCCGACACCGGCATCCACCAGCACCGGGATCTTGGCTTCTTCGAGGATGATCTGCAGGTTGTACGGATTGCAGATGCCCAGACCGGAGCCGATCAGACCGGCCAGCGGCATCACGGCGATGCAGCCGATTTCCGCCAACTGGCGAGCGATGATCGGGTCATCGCTGGTGTAGACCATCACGTCGAAGCCTTCCTTGACCAGGGTTTCGGCGGCCTTGAGGGTTTCGATCACGTTGGGGAACAGGGTTTTCTGGTCGGCCAGCACTTCCAGCTTCACCAGATTGTGGCCATCGAGCAGCTCACGCGCCAAGCGGCAGGTGCGCACGGCTTCGATAGCGTCGTAGCAACCGGCGGTGTTCGGCAGGAAGGTGTAGCGATCTGGCGACAGCACTTCGAGCAGGTTCGGCTCGCCTTCGATCTGGCCCAGGTTGGTGCGGCGCACGGCGAAGGTGACGATTTCGGCACCCGAGGCTTCGATGGCCTGGCGGGTTTCTTCCATGTCACGGTACTTGCCGGTACCGACCAGCAAACGCGACTGGTAAGTACGACCGGCCAGCACAAAAGGCTTGTCGCTACGAACGATGCTCATGGGGAATCCTCTTTAAGGGTGAGGGTCTTGCAGAATTCTGTGCCCTTGCGGGTCGGGACAATCAGCCGCCGCCGATGGCGTGGACCACTTCGACGTTGTCGCCGTCGTTCAACGTGGTGTCGGCATGCTGGCTGCGCGGGACGATGTCCAGATTGAGCTCGACCGCCACGCGACGTCCGGCCAGATCCAGACGGGTGATCAGGCCCGCAACGGTTTCACCGTCGGGCAATTCAAAGGACTCGCCGTTCAACTGAATGCGCATGCACAACGCCGCCATCATTTTTAGGGGCTGGCATTCTAGCCCGATCATGACCTAAAGGTCAGTACCAAGCGTCAAGCGGTTGGCTGCAAGCGCCAGGCGGCGAGGCCGAGGCAAACCCAACCGATGAGAAACGCCAGGCCTCCGAACGGCGTGATGATGCCGAGTTTGCTGATGCCGGTCATGGTCAGCAGATACAGGCTGCCGGAGAACAACACAATGCCGACGGTGAAGGACAGGCCGGCCCAAGTAATCAGGCGCCCTTGAATCTGCGTGGCCAGCAGCGCAACGCCGAACAGCGCGAGTGTGTGCACCAGTTGGTAGGTGACGCCGGTGTGGAAAATCGTCAGGTATTCCGGCGTCAGACGGTTTTTCAGGCCGTGGGCGGCAAACGCACCGAGCGCAACACCGGTGAATCCGAAAAAAGCGGCCAGCATCAAAAAGCCACGCAGCATGGGGAACTCCAGTCAGACGCCATCGGCAGGGTCTGTATAATGGCCCGCTCCGCGGGTTCGGCCAAGCCATCTCTATGCTGCGTTCAATTTTCCGTCGTCTCACGAAGGCTCTGCTCTGGTTCGCCGGCGGCAGCGTCTTGCTGGTGCTGGTGTTCCGCTTCGTGCCACCGCCGGGTACGGCGTTGATGGTCGAGCGCAAGGTCGAATCCTGGGTCGACGGCGAGCCGATTGACCTGCAGCGCACCTGGAAACCGTGGAACGAGATCTCCGATGACCTGAAAGTGGCGGTAATTGCTGGCGAAGACCAGAAATTCCCCGAGCACTGGGGCTTCGATCTGCGCGCGATTCAGGCCGCTCTGGCCCACAACGAACTGGGCGGTTCGATTCGCGGTGCCAGCACCTTGAGCCAGCAGGTGTCGAAAAATCTCTTTCTCTGGTCCGGCCGCAGCTATCTGCGCAAAGGCCTGGAGGCGTGGTTTACCGCGCTGATCGAGGTGTTCTGGCCCAAGCAGCGGATTCTTGAGGTGTACCTGAACAGCGTCGAGTGGGATGACGGCGTATTTGGCGCTGAAGCGGCGGCCCGCCACCACTTTGGCGTGAGCGCGAAGTCATTGTCGCGCCAGCAGGCGAGTTATCTGGCTGCCGTACTGCCCAATCCACGGGTGTGGAGCGCGAGTCATCCGACCGGTTATGTATCGCGACGTGCCGGGTGGATTCGGCAGCAGATGAGTCAGTTGGGCGGGGACAGTTATTTGCTCGGGCTGAATGATTCGCGACGGGCGCCTTGGGCTGAATAACACCGAAATACCAATGCGGGAGCGAGCTTGCTCACGAATGCGGTGGATCATTCAGCAGTGGCGGTGACTGACACTCCGCTTTCGCGAGCAAGCTCGCTCCCACATGGGTTTTGCGTGAAGCCAGAAATGAAAACGCCCCGATCATCGCTGATCGGGGCGTTTTTTATTGCTGATGCGCCGCTTACGCGGCGATCGACAACTTGAGCTTGTTCATCGCGCTCTTTTCGAGCTGACGGATTCGCTCGGCCGACACGTTGTACTTCTGCGCCAGGTCGTGCAGCGTGGCTTTCTCTTCTGCCAGCCAGCGCTGGTAGAGGATGTCACGGCTGCGCTCGTCCAGCACTTCCAGTGCTTCGTGCAGGTTGGTGTTGGAGTTGTCGCTCCAGTCGGCATCTTCCAGTTGACGCGCCGGGTCGTACCGGTGGTCTTCCAGATAGTTGGCCGGCGACTGGAAAGCACTGTCGTCGTCGGCTTCGGCAGCCGGGTCGAAGGCCATGTCGTGGCCGGTCAGGCGGCTTTCCATCTCGCGCACTTCACGTGGTTCGACGCCGAGGCTTTCCGCCACACGGTGGACTTCCTCGTTGTTCAGCCACGCCAGACGCTTCTTCTGGCTGCGCAGGTTGAAGAACAGCTTGCGCTGGGCCTTGGTGGTCGCGACTTTCACAATGCGCCAGTTGCGCAGGATGAACTCGTGAATTTCCGCCTTGATCCAGTGCACGGCGAACGACACCAGACGCACACCCATTTCCGGGTTGAAGCGCTTGACGGCCTTCATCAGTCCGACGTTACCTTCCTGGATCAGGTCAGCCTGAGCCAGACCGTAGCCGGAATAGCTACGGGCAATGTGTACGACGAAACGCAGGTGGGCGAGCACCATCTGCCGAGCCGCCCCCAAATCCTGCTCATAGTAGAGACTCTCGGCCAGTTCACGCTCCTGCTCCGGCGTCAGCAATGGAATGCTGTTGACGGTGTGCACATAGGCTTCCAGGTTCGCACCCGGAACCAGCGCATACGCAGGTTGCAAAGAATTGGTCATACGAAAAAACCTCCCACTCACATACTCGTGCCTCTCGGCACTGCGAAAAATTGACCGGGAACTCAGGTACAAGTTCCCATAAAAACCGCAAGGTCAATCACGCGCAAAAAAGATTCTACTTCGGCGCCAGCTCCCTGAGATGACGTGCGACTGCAATCCATGCACCGATATAACCCAACAGCACCGCGCCAAGCAAGAGCGACAGACCGTCGGCCACTGGCACGCCGGCCAGGGCGAAATCACTGCCGTACAAACCGGCCAGTCCGACCACCGCATCGTTCAGCCAATTGAGGCCGAACGCCAATACGCCCCAGGACAACAGCCCTGCACCGAAGCCATACAACGCGCCCATATACAGGAAAGGGCGGCGCACATAACTGTCAGTGCCGCCGACGAGTTTAATCACTTCTATCTCGGTGCGGCGGTTTTCAATATGAAGACGAATGGTATTGCCTATCACCAAAAGTAATGCAGACACCAACAATACCGTCAGACCGAAGACAAAGCGGTCGCCAAGCTTGAGGATGGCGGCCAGACGCTCGACCCAGACTAGATCAAGTTGCGCCTGTTGTACCTTCGGCAGCTCGGAAAGTTTTTGTCTTAATGCTTCGAGTGTCGGCTTGTCGACTTCGTTCGGTGTCACCAGCACCACACCCGGCAACGGGTTGTCAGGCAGCTCACGCAGGGCTTCGCCCAGGCCGGACTGCTGCTGGAATTCTTCCAGCGCCTGATCGCGGCCGACATATTCGGCATCAGCGACGCCGGGCATGCCTTTGATCTGCTCACGCAGCGCTTCACCCTGCTCCGGGCTGGCGTCGAGTTGCAGGTACAGGGAAATCTGCGCCGCGCGCTGCCAGGAACCGCCAAGACGCTCAACGTTGTTGAGCAACAGCGACAGCCCCATCGGCAGACTCAACGCCACGGCCATCACCATGCAGGTGAAGAAGCTGCCGATCGGCTGCTTGCCGAGGCGGCGCAGGCTGTCGAGCAGGCTGGCGCGATGGCTTTCGATCCAGGCGCGAAACAGCGTGGCGAAGTCCGGGCCGTCGTCATCGTCGTGCTTTTTCTTTTTCTGCGGTTGCGGATCGGCGGCCTTCGGGGCCACGCGCTCGGAAACCTTCGGACTGCGTGTCGCACTCATACCCCGGCCTCCCCGTCGCCGATCAGGCGGCCGCGTTGCAGGGTCAGCATGCGATGACGCATGCGCGCGATCAGTGCCAGGTCGTGACTGGCGATCAGCACGCTGGTGCCCAAACGGTTGATGTCTTCGAACACGCCCATGATCTCCGCCGCCAGACGCGGGTCGAGGTTACCGGTCGGTTCGTCTGCCAGCAGCAAGGCCGGGCGATGGACGATGGCGCGGGCAATGCCGACGCGCTGTTGCTGACCGGTGGACAGATCGCCCGGGTACAGATCGGATTTGTCCGACAGTGCCACGCGTTCCAGCGCCGAATCGACGCGCTTGGCGATCTCGACCTTGGACAGGCCGAGGATCTGCAGCGGCAAGGCGACGTTGTTGAACACTGTACGATCGAACAGCAACTGGTGATTCTGGAACACCACGCCGATCTGTCGGCGCAGGAACGGAATCTGCGCGTTGCTGATGGTGCTCAGGTCCTGCCCGGCGAGCAGCAGTTTGCCGCTGGTCGGCCGTTCCATTGCCAGCAACAGGCGCAACAGCGTGGATTTACCGGCACCGGAGTGACCGGTGACAAACAAGAACTCGCCACGACGGACTCGAAAGCTCAGCTCATGCAAGCCGACGTGACCGTTCGGGTAGCGTTTACCGACCTGTTCGAAACGAATCATGAACGCTCCCGCTCGGCAAACAGTGCCTGGACAAAGGGTTCGGCTTCAAAGGTGCGCAAATCGTCGATGCCTTCACCGACGCCGATGTAGCGGATCGGCAGGCCGAATTGCTTGGCCAGGGCGAAAATCACCCCGCCCTTGGCGGTGCCGTCGAGCTTGGTCAGGGCCAGACCGGTCAGTTCGACGGTCTGGTTGAACTGCTTGGCCTGGTTGATGGCGTTCTGGCCGGTGCCGGCGTCGAGCACCAGCAGCACTTCGTGCGGGGCGTCGGCGTCGAGCTTGCCGATCACCCGGCGAACCTTTTTCAGCTCTTCCATCAGGTTGTCTTTGGTGTGCAGACGACCGGCGGTGTCAGCGATCAGCACGTCGATGCCACGGGCCTTGGCCGCTTGCACCGCGTCGAAGATCACCGAAGCGGAATCAGCGCCGGTGTGCTGGGCGATCACCGGAATCTTGTTGCGCTCGCCCCAGACCTGCAATTGCTCCACGGCCGCTGCACGGAAGGTGTCACCGGCCGCCAGCATGACTTTCTTGCCTTCCAGCTGCAGCTTCTTCGCCAGTTTGCCGATGGTGGTAGTTTTGCCGGCGCCGTTGACGCCAACCACCAGAATCACGAACGGCTTGTTCTGCGAGGCGATTTTCAGCGGCTGTTCAACCGGCTTGAGCATCGCGGCCAATTCGGCCTGCAAGGATTTGTACAAGGCGTCGGCGTCGGCCAGCTCCTTGCGTGCAACCTTCTGGGTCAGGCGCTGGATGATCTGCGTGGTGGCTTCGACGCCGACGTCGGCGGTGAGCAGACGGGTTTCGAGGTCGTCGAGCAGGTCATCGTCGATGGTCTTGCGCCCGAGGAACAGGCTGGCCATGCCCTCGCCGATGCTGGCACTGGTCTTCGACAGGCCTTGCTTGAGACGGGCGAAGAAGCCGGCTTTGGTTTCTTCGGTGCGCGGGGTTTCGACTGGCGCTTCTACAGGGACTTCGACCGGCACGACCGGAGCGACAACCGGCGCAGCGGCAATCGGTGCAGGCTCCGACGGCGGAACAACCGGGGCGGCGGGTTCAGAAATGATCGGCGCTGGCTCGGCAACCGGCTCAGGCACAGGCTGCGCAGCCACTTCGGCAACCGGCGCAGGAATCACTGGCGTCACATGCGGCGCTGCTTCTTCAACCAGCGCGACCGGTTCTTCTGCCACTGGCAAGGTCAGCCACGGCTCGGCGGCGGGCGTCAGCGGCAACTCGGCAGCGGCCGGCGTTTCGGGCTCGGCCTCAACCTCCGGTTGCAGCACCGGCTCGGCGATCGGCAGCACAATCGGCGCCGGCTCTTCTTCTATTACAGGTGCTGGCGCGGGGGCCGGCTCAGGAATCGCGGGCGGCTGTTCGACGACGGGTTCCTGCGGTTTCTTCCGCAGCCATCCGAACAGGCTTTTCTTCTCGCCAGCCGCAGCTGGGCTCTTCTTGTCGTCGTTGGAACCAAACATGGAGGACGGCTATCTCACGGTAGCGACGCGCCAACAGGGCGCCCCGGCAAATAAATATTCGATGCAGAACAGACTGTGTTTCACCCAGCTTGTTCACGCGCAACATTTTGTCGAGGCACCAAAGGCACCTCAAACTTCAATTAACACGAAGGACTGGAGCGGCATCGTCGGCGAAAACGCGCAGTACAGATGAAAAACTGCTGCTATCCGCGACAAACCCATACAGCCTGACCGGGTATCGAAACCTGATAGGCGTGGCCGCCAGTAAAACGGATCAGTATCCTAGCACCCTCTCGCCCGCCGACGCTAAGACCAAGCGGGCAGCCCAACAGGTTGAAAAACGAATGAATGCTCTAGCCCGCCGCGCTGCTGGCCTGCTGCTCAGCGCAGTCTGCCTGCCCCTTTCGGCCCTGGCGGCCGACCCGCAACCGACCCATGAATTCACCCTCGACAACGGCCTCAAGGTCGTCGTGCGCGAAGACCATCGCGCACCGGTGGTCGTTTCGCAGATCTGGTACAAGGTCGGCTCCAGCTACGAGACTCCGGGCCAGACCGGTCTGTCCCACGCGCTCGAGCACATGATGTTCAAGGGCAGCGAAAAAGTCGGCCCCGGCGAAGCCTCGCTAATCCTGCGCGACCTCGGCGCCGAAGAGAACGCGTTCACCAGCGACGACTTCACCGCTTATTACCAGGTGCTGGCCCGTGATCGCCTCGGCGTGGCCTTTGAACTGGAAGCCGACCGCATGGCCAATCTGCGCCTGCCGGCCGACGAGTTCGCCAAGGAAATCGAAGTCATCAAGGAAGAGCGCCGCCTGCGCACCGATGACAAGCCGATGTCCAAGGCCTATGAGCGCTACAAGGCCATGGCCTACCCGGCCAGCGGTTATCACACGCCGACCATCGGCTGGATGGCTGACCTCGACCGTATGAAAGTCGAGGAACTGCGCCACTGGTACCAATCCTGGTACGCGCCGAACAACGCCACGCTGGTGGTGGTCGGTGACGTCACTCCGGACGAAGTGAAAACCCTCGCCCAGCGTTATTTCGGCCCGATCGCCAAACGCGACGTGCCACCGGCGAAAAAACCGCTGGAATTGGCCGAGCCCGGCGAACGCCAGATCACCCTGCGCGTGCAGACCCAACTGCCGAGCCTGATGCTTGGCTTCAACGTGCCGAGCATTGCAACCGCTGAAGACAAACGCTCGGTCAACGCCTTGCGCCTGATCTCGGCGCTGCTCGACGGCGGCTACAGCGGACGCATCCCGGCGCAACTGGAACGCGGCGAAGAGCTGGTCTCCGGCGGCTCGTCGGACTATGACGCCTATACCCGTGGCGACAGCCTGTTCACCCTGTCGGCCACGCCAAATACGCAGAAGAAAAAGACCATCGCCCAGGCCGAAGCCGGCTTGTGGAAACTGCTTGAGCAACTGAAAACCACCGCGCCGTCTGCCGAAGAGCTGGAACGCGTCCGCGCTCAAGTCATCGCCGGCCTGGTCTACGAGCGTGACTCGATCACCAGCCAGGCCACCGCGATCGGTCAACTGGAAACGGTCGGCCTGTCGTGGAAGCTGATGGACACCGAACTGGCCGATCTGGAAAGCGTGACCCCGCAAGACATCCAGAACGCCGCGAAAAAGTATTTCACCCGCGAACGTCTCAGCGTCGCCCACGTCCTGCCTTTGGAGACGACTCATGAGTGAGCGCAAAACCCCACGCCTGATGCTGCTTGGCCTGATTGCTGTCGCGGTGATCGGCTCCGCAGCGGTTTATTTGTCGCCAAGCGCTGACAGCAAGGCCAGCGAAGCACTGGATAACGCCAAGTCCAGCCAGAAACTGCAATCGCTGGCCGAACTCGACGGCAAGGCCCCTGCCAGCCGCAAGCTTGATGTGCAGACCTGGAACACTGCTGAAGGCGCGAAAGTGCTGTTCGTCGAAGCCCATGAGTTGCCGATGTTCGACATGCGCCTGATCTTCGCCGCAGGCAGCAGCCAGGATGGCAACGTCCCCGGCCTCGCGGTGCTGACCAACGCCATGCTCAACGAAGGCATTGCTGGCAAAGACGTCGGCGCGATCGCTCAAGGGTTTGAAGGCCTCGGCGCCGACTTCGGCAACGGTGCGTTCAAGGACATGGCGCTGGCTTCGCTGCGCAGCCTGAGCGCACCTGAGCAGCGTGAACCGGCGTTGAAGCTGTTCGCCGATGTGGTCGGCAAACCGACCTTCCCCGCCGACTCCTTCGCGCGCATCAAGAACCAGTTGCTCGCCGGTTTCGAATACCAGAAACAGAACCCCGGCAAACTCGCAAGCCTCGAGCTGATGAAGCGTCTGTACGGCGATCACCCATACGCGCATTCCAGCGATGGCAATGCCCAAAGCGTGCCGAAGATCACGGTCGAGCAATTGCGCGAGTTCCACGCCAAGGCCTACGCCGCCGGCAACGCTGTGATTGCACTGGTCGGCGACCTGTCGCGAGCCGAAGCCCAGGCGATCGCCAATCAGGTCTCCTCTGCCCTGCCGAAAGGCCCGGCACTGGCGAAAATCGCCGCACCGCAGGAACCGAAGGCCAGCGTCAACCACATCGAGTTTCCGTCGAAACAGACCAACCTGATGCTCGCGCAACTGGGCATCGATCGCGACGATCCGGATTACGCCGCGCTGTCGCTGGGCAACCAGATCCTCGGCGGCGGTGGTTTCGGAACGCGTCTGATGAGCGAAGTGCGCGAGAAGCGCGGCCTGACTTACGGCGTGTATTCGGCGTTCAGCCCGATGCAGGCGCGTGGGCCGTTCATGATCAATCTGCAGACCCGCGCCGAGATGAGCGAAGGCACCCTGAAACTGGTGCAGGACGTGCTCGCCGACTACCTGAAAACCGGGCCGACACAGAAAGAACTCGACGATGCCAAGCGCGAGCTGGCCGGCAGCTTCCCGCTGTCCACCGCGAGCAACGCCGACATCGTTGGCCAGCTCGGCGCGATGGGCTTCTATAATCTGCCGCTGAGCTATCTCGACGATTTCATGCGGCAGTCGCAGAGCCTGACTGTGGAGCAAGTCCGCGACGCCCTGAACAAACACCTGAGCACGGAGAAAATGGTCATCGTCACCGCTGGCCCGACCGTGCCGCAAATGCCGTTACCGGCCCCATCTGATAAACCTGCCGAGCAACCGCTCGGGGTTCCGGAGCATTAATGGCCACTCGAGCACCGAAAAAACCTGTGCAAAACGTGCACAACGGCGTGAACCAGCTGCGCATCATTGGCGGCCAGTGGCGCAGCCGCAAGCTGAGCTTTCCCGACGCACCGGGCCTGCGCCCGACCCCGGATCGCGTGCGTGAAACCCTGTTCAACTGGCTCGCGCCGTATGTCGAAGGGGCGAAAGTGCTCGACCCGTTCGCCGGCAGCGGCGCGCTGTTTCTCGAAGCCCTGTCCCGTGGCGCGGCCACGGCCCAGGCGCTGGACGCCAGCAACGTTGCGGTTTCCAGCCTGAAAGAACACCTCGGCACCCTGCGCTGCACCAACGGTCAGGTACAGACCGCCGACGCGCTGCGCTACCTGGAAACCCAGACCGCGACGCCGTTCGATCTGGTGTTCCTCGACCCGCCGTTCAACCAGAACCTGTTGCCAGCGGTTTGTACCTTGCTGGAAGAGCGCCAATGGCTGGCGGCCGATTCGTGGATCTACACTGAAAGCGAAACAGCGCCATCGACGCTGGGCCTGCCGGGCAACTGGCGCCTGCATCGTGAACAGAAATCCGGTCGGGTTTTTTACGCGCTGTGGCAGCGCACGGCGGACATCGCCGGCTGACAAGGTCGCAAGCAACCTGCGGCGAGGGGGCAAGCTTCCTCGCCACAAGCCCATCGAGAATCATCGTGCCCCCTTCGCCAGAACGCTTCATCCCCGCCTTCGGCCTCGGCAATCCACATCTGCAAACCCTGTGGGGGCCGCTGTGGCGCAAGACTGTGCACATCGAGCGCGAACGCGAACGCCTGTGGCTCGAGGACGGCGACTTCCTCGACCTCGACTGGCACGGCCCGCACAGCGCCGAGGCGCCGTTGGTACTGGTGCTGCACGGCCTGACCGGCTCTTCCAATTCGCCCTATGTGGCGGGCATTCAAAAGGCCTTGGCCGACCAGGGCTGGGCCAGCGTCGCGCTGAACTGGCGCGGTTGTTCCGGCGAGCCGAATCTGTTGCCGCGCAGCTACCACTCCGGCGCCAGCGAAGACCTTGCCGAAGCCATCCAGCACCTGCGCGCCAAACGACCGTTGGCGCCGTTGTACGCGGTCGGCTATTCACTGGGCGGCAACGTGCTGCTCAAGCATCTTGGCGAAACCGGCAGCAACAGCGGCGTGCTCGGCGCGGTGGCCGTGTCGGTGCCGTTCAGGCTCGACCAGTGCGCAGACCGGATTGGCCAGGGGTTTTCGCGGGTTTATCAGGCGCATTTCATGCGCGAAATGGTCGCCTACATCAAGAACAAGCAGCGCCAGTTCCAGCATGACGGGCGTGAAGACGGCCTGGCGAAACTGGCCGCGCTCGGCTCGCTGGAAAACATGCGTACGTTCTGGGATTTCGACGGCCGGATCACCGCGCCGCTGCATGGATTCACCGATGCCGAGGATTACTACCGCCGCGCCTCAAGCCGCTACTACCTCGGCGAGATCCGCACGCCGACGCTGATCATTCAGGCGGCGGACGATCCGTTCGTATTTCCCCACAGCCTGCCGCAAGCCGACGAGTTGTCAGCCTGCACCCGGTTCGAATTGCAGGCGCGTGGCGGTCATGTCGGTTTTGTCGACGGCTCGGTGCGCAGGCCCGGGTATTACCTGGAACGGCGTATCCCGCAATGGCTGGCCGCACTCGGTCAATGAGCGCCGCATATCCCTTGCAGGAGTGAGCCTGCTCGCTCCCACATGGGATCAGCGATGTTATTCGCCCGTGGCAATGCCGCGCGATGGCTCGTTGATCCATTCGCTCCACGATCCGGCATACAGCGCACCCAGCGGGTAGCCGGCCAGGCACAGTGCAAACAGGTTGTGACACGCCGTCACTCCGGAGCCGCAGTAGGCGACCAGTTCCGACGGTGAGCGATCACCCAGTTTCGCGGCAAAGCGCTGCTTGAGCTGCTCGGCCGGCAAAAACCGTCCATCACTGCCGAGGTTGTCGGTGAACGCCGCGCACTGCGCGCCGGGAATGTGTCCGGCGACCGGATCGATCGGTTCCACTTCGCCCTTGAAGCGCGGCAAGGCGCGGGCGTCGAGCAGGGTCAGGGTTGGCTGGCCGAGGCGCTGCTGCAATTGTTCGGCGCTGAGCAACAGGCTCATGTCCGGCTGACCACTGAAGTTACCCGGCGTCACGCTCGGCGGATCCAGGCTCAGCGGCAGGCCGGCGGCGTGCCAGGCTTTGAGCCCGCCATCGAGAATGAACACGCCGTCGCGCTTGCCCAGCCATGCCAGCAACCACCATGCCCGCGCCGCATACGCACCCGGGCCGTCGTCGTACAAAACCACATCGCTGTCGTTGCTGATGCCCCAGGCTTGCAGGCGTTCGATCAGCGCCGCCGGCTCGGGCAACGGATGACGCCCGGTCACGCCCTTCTCGACTTTACCGCTCAGATCCCGCTCCAGATCGGCGAAACTCGCCCCGGCAATGTGCCCTTCGGCGTAGCTGCGCTGGCCGTAATCCGGATCTTCGAGGGCAAAACGACAATCAAGAATCACCAGCCCCGGCTGCTCTTTGCGAGCGTCCAGTGCTTGTGGGCTGATCAACTGCGCAATCGACATAACGGGCTCCTGTGGAATTCGGCTGAACGGTTTATTTCACGTCTTCGAGAGCCTGCGCCAGCGGCACATAGAACTCGTCGAACAATGCGTTGACTTCATCCCGCGCCTGATCGGTAACAAACCCTGCTTCCAGCACCAGCACCTGATACACGCCACGCTTCACGGCCTGTTCGCTGAGGTGGTTGGAGTTTTCCCGGGTGGTGCACAGAAAACGCACCCACGAGGTCAGAATGATCCACGCATTGAGGGTCAGCGATTCGATCTGCACGCGATCCATTTTCAGAATGCCGGCGGCGACAAAACCTTCGTAGATTGCGGCCCCCTGGATCACGCAGCGCTGGGAGAAACGCCGATAACGCGCGGCCAGTTCCGCATCGCTGTCGAGCAGATGCTCAAGGTCACGATGCAGGAAACGGTAGCGCCACATGGCCGAGAGCAGTTCCTTGAGATAGAAACGCTTGTCCTCGACGGTCGCCGGGCGACCCTGGGGCGGGCGCAAAAAGCTGTCCACCAGGGCTTCGTACTCACTGAACAGCACGGCGATGATCGCCTGCTTGTTGGGGAAGTGGTAGTACAGGTTGCCTGGAGAAATCTCCATGTGCGCGGCGATGTGGTTGGTGCTGACGCTGCGCTCGCCCTGCTGATTGAACAGCTCCAGGCTGTTCTGAACGATGCGCTCGCTGGTTTTTATTCGTGGGGCCATGGCTTGAGCTTTAATTCAGAGTGCGTAGACGGCGCATCTTACGACCTAACCGGAAATGGATAAAACCTTGCCGTGCACGGAAGTCGTTTGACTTTCTAGAGCATAGACTCTAAAAAGTGCCCACTACAATAAAATCCGGAGCCCGCGATGACTGCCGACATTGCCTACCTGCAAACGCTGCAACAGCCTCTTGAAACCCTTGATCGGCAGTTTCAGGCACAACGGGCCGCGTACGCCGCCAACCCGATGCCACCGGCCGCACAGCGGCAACAATGGCTCAAGGCTTTGCGCGATCTGCTCAGCGCTGAGCGGCAGGCATTGATCGACGCGATCAGCGCCGATTTCAGTCACCGCAGCGCCGACGAAACCCTGCTCGCCGAGCTGATGCCGAGCCTGCACTGCATTCACTACGCCAGTCGTCACCTGAAAAACTGGATGAAGCCCTCGCGGCGCAAGGTCGGCATGGCGTTCCAGCCTGCTTCGGCGAAGGTGGTTTATCAGCCGTTGGGCGTGGTCGGCGTGATCGTGCCGTGGAACTACCCGCTGTATCTGGCCGTGGGGCCGATGGTCGGCGCCCTGGCTGCCGGCAATCGGGTGATGCTCAAGCTCAGCGAGTCCACCCCGGCCACCGGGCTGCTGCTCAAAGAGCTGCTGGCGCGGATCTTTCCCGAAGACCTGGTTAGCGTGGTGCTGGGCGAAGCGGATGTCGGCGTCGCGTTCTCGCGTCTGCCGTTCGATCATCTGCTGTTCACCGGCTCCACCAGCGTCGGCAAGCACGTCATGCGCGCTGCCGCGGAAAACCTCACGCCGGTCACCCTGGAACTGGGCGGCAAGTCGCCGGCCATCGTCTCCAGAGACGTACCGCTCAAGGACGCCGCCGAACGCATCGCCTTCGGCAAGACCCTCAACGCCGGGCAGACCTGCGTCGCGCCTGACTATGTGCTGGCGCCGGAAGACCGCGTCGGCGCTTTCGTTGAGGCCTATCGCCAGGCTGTGAAAGGCTTCTACCCGACCCTGGCCGACAACACCGACTACACCGCGATCATCAACGAACGCCAGTTGGCCCGACTGAACGGTTACGTCAGCGACGCGACCAGCAAGGGCGCGCTGCTGATCCCGCTGTTCGAACAAGGCCAGGGCCGACGCATGCCGCACAGCGTGCTGCTCAATGTCAGCGATGAAATGACCGTGATGCAGGACGAAATCTTCGGCCCGTTGCTGCCAATCGTGCCTTATCGCGATCTGGAGCAGGCATTCGCTTACATCAATAAGCGGCCTCGTCCTCTGGCTCTTTACTACTTTGGCTACGACAAACGCGAGCAGCATCGCGTACTGCACGAGACCCATTCCGGCGGTGTGTGCCTGAACGACACCTTGTTGCATGTGGCTCAGGACGACATGCCCTTCGGTGGCATCGGCCCCTCGGGCATGGGCCATTACCACGGCCACGAAGGTTTCCTGACCTTCAGCAAGGCCAAGGGCGTGCTGATCAAACAGCGCTTCAACGCGGCCCGGCTGATCTACCCGCCCTACGGCAGATCGATTCAGAAACTGATTCAGAAACTGTTCATTCGCTAAACGTTCGTCGACGCCGGGTAATAACAACAATGCACCCAAGCCTGACCGAAACACCCGCCCTGTCGCGCCGTGGCCTGCTGAAATTCAGCCTCGGCGCCAGCGCGTTTCTCGCCACAGCCGGCCTTGGCGCCAGCCTCACTGGCTGCTCGTCGAGCGTCAGCGCCAACGGCTTTGTGGTTTTGCGCGACGGCGATCTGCTGTTCCTGCGCGCGCTGATCCCGGTGATGCTCGACGGCGCCGTTGCCACCGGGGAAATGCCCGCGGCGGTTGACGGCACGCTGAAGTCGCTGGACTACAGCCTCGATCACGTGTCGCCGGAAATGCTCAAGCTCACTCGGCAACTGTTCGACGTGCTGGGCATGGCCGTGACCCGTGGCCCGCTCACCGGCATCTGGGGCAGTTGGGAAAACGCCAGCGCTGAAGCGATGCGGCATTTCCTCGAACGCTGGGAGAACAGTTCATTGAGCTTGCTGCGCATGGGCCATAGCTCATTGCAGCAGATGGTGATGATGGCCTGGTACACCCGCGCCGAATCCTGGGCGCATTGCGGTTATCCCGGGCCGCCGAAGGTCTGAAACCGGGGCGCGGTCTTCGCGAGCAGGCTCGCTCCCACATTTGAAATGCATGTCCCTGTGGGAGCGAGCCTGCTCGCGAAGGGGCCAATTGCATCACCTCAGCATCCAGAATAATAAAGAGAACCTGACCGATGCCCGTACCCGATCCCTTCCGCGAAGGCCTCGCCCGAGGCTGGAAAACCTACAACGGCGCGCAACTGAGCGACGACCTCACCCTCGAAGCCGACGTGGCGATCATCGGCAGTGGCGCCGGCGGCGGCACCACGGCGGAGATCCTCAGCGCGGCCGGCTACAAAGTCCTGCTGATCGAAGAAGGCCCGCTGAAGACCAGTTCGGATTTCAAACTGCTCGAAGACGAGGCCTACAGCAGCCTCTACCAGGAAGGCATCGGGCGCATGAGCAAGGACGGCGCGATCACTATCCTGCAGGGCCGCGCGGTCGGCGGTACGACGCTGATCAACTGGACCTCGAGTTTCCGCACGCCCGAACCGACCCTCGAACACTGGGCCAGCGAGCACCACGTCAAAGGCCATAGTCCGGCAGAGATGGCGCCGTGGTTCGAAAAAATGGAGCAGCGCCTCGGCGTTGCCCCGTGGATGGTGCCGCCCAATGCCAACAACGATGTGATCCGCAGAGGCTGCGAGCAACTCGGCTACAGCTGGCACGTGATCCCGCGCAACGTTCGCGGTTGCTGGAATCTCGGCTATTGCGGCATGGGCTGCCCGAGCAACGCCAAGCAATCGATGATGGTCACGACCATCCCGGCGACGCTGGAAAAGGGCGGCGAGCTGCTGTATCTGGCGCGGGTGGAGAAGCTGCTGATCAGCGGCGACAAGGTCACCGGCCTGCATTGCGTGGCGATGGACCAACGCTGCGTCGAGCCGACCGGGCGCAGCATCAACGTCAAGGCGCGGCATTACGTGCTGGCCGGCGGCGGCATCAACAGCCCGGCGCTGTTGCTGCGCTCCGACGTGCCGGATCCGCATGAGCGCGTGGGCAAGCGCACCTTTCTGCACCCGGTGAACATGTCCGCCGCGCGATTCGCCGAGGTGGTCAATCCGTTTTACGGCGCGCCGCAGTCGATCTATTCCGACCATTTTCAGTGGAAGGACGGCACCACCGGGCCGATGGCATTCAAACTTGAAGTGCCACCGCTGCATCCGGCGCTGGCCGCCACACTGCTCGGTGGTTTCGGCAAGGAAAACGCCCAGCATATGGCCGACCTGCCGCACACCCACGCGATGCTGGCGCTGCTGCGCGATGGCTTCCACCCGGACAGCAGCGGTGGCTCGGTGGAGCTGCGCGGTGATGGCTCGCCGGTGCTCGACTATCAGGTTTCGCAATACGCATGGGACGGTTTGCGCCGGGCCTTTCACGTCATGGCCGAAATCCAGTTCGCCGGCGGCGCGCAATCGGTGATGCCGATGCACGCCGACGGCCGCTATGTGAAGACCCTGGCCGAGGCGCGCTCAATGATCGATGGATTGAGCCTGGAGCTGTACCGCACGCGACTCGGTAGCGCCCATGTGATGGGTGGTTGTGCGATGGGTGAAGATCCGCAAAGCGCGGTCGCTGACAGCCTCGGTCGCCATCATCAACTGCGCAATCTGTCGATTCACGACGGCTCGCTGTTCCCCACCAGCATCGGCGCCAACCCGCAGCTGTCGGTGTATGGCCTGACCGCGCAACTGGCGACAGCCTTGGCTGATCGGCTGAAAAATCCATGAAAAAGCAGAATATTCCTATCGTCTATAGTGCTTTCTTACCCAACAGGCGACTTGGCCGACCGGGAAGGCTGCGATACCATCCGACTCCCCAACGGACTCCCGCCAGGACGACGCGATGAACCGAGTGTTGTACCCAGGTACCTTCGACCCTATTACCAAGGGCCATGGCGATCTGGTCGAACGCGCCTCGCGCCTGTTCGATCACGTGATCATTGCGGTCGCCGCCAGCCCGAAAAAGAACCCGCTGTTCCCGCTGGAACAACGGGTCGAACTGGCTCGCGAGGTCACCAAACACCTGCCTAACGTGGAAGTGGTCGGTTTCTCGACGCTGCTCGCGCATTTCGCCAAAGAGCAGAACGCCAATGTGTTCCTGCGTGGTCTGCGTGCGGTGTCGGACTTCGAATACGAATTCCAGCTGGCCAACATGAACCGCCAACTGGCGCCGGATGTGGAGAGCCTGTTTCTCACGCCGTCGGAGCGTTATTCGTTCATTTCCTCGACGCTGGTGCGGGAGATTGCCGCGCTGGGCGGCGATATCAGCAAGTTCGTCCACCCGGCCGTGGCCGACGCGCTGACCCTGCGCTTTAAAAAGTAGGAGCTGCCGCAGGCTGCGATCTTTGCTTTTGAAGATTGCAGTCTCGTGCCCTTGATCGCCCCCGCGTGCACTGCGCTCGCCAATGCGGCACAATTGCGCGCATTGATTTATAGCGCCCGGGCCTGCCGCCCCGGCTGGAGTTAGCATGTCCCTGATCATCACCGACGATTGCATCAACTGCGACGTCTGCGAACCCGAGTGCCCGAACGCCGCCATTTCCCAAGGCGAAGAGATCTACGTGATCGACCCGAACCTGTGCACCCAGTGCGTCGGCCACTACGACGAGCCGCAGTGCCAGCAGGTCTGCCCGGTGGATTGCATTCCACTGGACGAAGCCCATCCGGAGACTGAAGAACAGTTGATGGAGAAGTACCGCAAGATCACCGGCAAGGCCTGATCACTTCAGCGCCTGTACCGAAGCCATCGCGGGCAAGCCCGCTCCCACAGAGTCTGTGGTGAAACACAAATTTGTGTGAACACCTAAACCCAAGTGGGAGCGAGCCTGCTCGCGAATGGGCCATCAGCCACACCACTGAAACCCGATCAGCTCACTCGCGCTGCTCAAACCCCTCCCCTATGCACCCCAGACACCGCACAAACGCCGCTTTCGCCGGGTCGACCACCAGCGCCTGTCCCGCATCGCCAACACCGCCGCCCAGTGCGGTAAACGGCAACGACACCACAAACGCTCCCGCACCGATCACCGTGACCACCACCAGCAAAGGCCGGGCAATCAGCAGGTCGCCAAGCATGGCGTAGGCCGGGGGATTCTGGATGGTGTAACGCGGATCACCGCTGCCGGTTTCCGAGGCCTGAACGGCCAGGCTGGAACACAACAGCAGCGTGACGAAGAAGACTTGCAGGACTTTCATGGCACGATCCTTCGGGCTGAGCAGTGAGACTTCTCACTATAGACCGAAGGATTTTTTCAGGTCTGGCAGCGCGGGCAAAACACGCTGGCGCGCTGGCCCAGCTTCACTTCGCGCAGGCCGCTACCGCAGACCTTGCAGTGCTGACCACCGCGGCCGTAGACAAACAGTTCCTGCTGGAAATAGCCCGGCTGACCATCTCCGCCAATGAAATCGCGCAGCGTCGTGCCGCCACGCTCGATGGCGGCGGCGAGGATGCGCTTGATCTCGATTGCCAGTTTCAAGTAACGCCCGCGGGAGATGCCCCCGGCTTCGCGGCGCGGATCGATGCCGGCGGCGAACAGCGCTTCGGTCGCGTAGATATTGCCGACCCCGACCACCACCGCGTTATCCATGATGAACGGCTTGACCGCCATCGAGCGCCCGCGTGACAGCTGAAACAGGCGCTCGCCATCGAACAGATCGGTCAGCGGCTCCGGCCCGAGGCGAATCAGCAGTTCGTGATTGAGCGGGTCGTTGCTCCACAGCATCGCACCGAAGCGTCGCGGGTCGGTGTAGCGCAGGGCCAGTCCCGACTCCAGTTCGATATCGACGTGCTCGTGCTTCAACGCCGGCAACCCGGCCTCGACCAGACGCAGATTGCCGGACATGCCCAAATGGCTGATCAGCGTGCCGATCTCGGCGTTGATCAACAGGTACTTGGCGCGCCGCTCGACCAGCACGATGCGCTGCCCGGACAGACGCACATCGAGGTCTTCGGGGATCGGCCAGCGCAGGCGCCGGTCGCGGACGATGACCCGGCTGACCCGCTGGCCTTCCAGGTGCGGGGCGATCCCGCGACGGGTGGTTTCGACTTCCGGCAGTTCAGGCATGGTGTCCTCGGATCAATGCGCGCCGAGGTCGCGAATCGTTTGTTTGAGTGTTTCGAAGTCGTAGTCCGACAGACCGACGTAATCGAGCACCAGCGGGCCGACCGCGTTCCACTCGAAATCTTCGCTCTGGTTGCCCAGCACCCGATACGAGGCGCAGATGTGCTCGGCCATTTTCAGTATCGCCAGCAAGTTTTTCAGCTGGCTGTTCTTCGACGATTCGTCGCTGAAAATCGCCAGCGCGTTGTGGTGGTTGGCGATGGCGGCGCTGACATGCTCCGGCAGGCGCCAGGACTTGGCCGTGTAGTAACCGACCACGGCGTGGTTGGTGTTGAACACACGGTTTTCCGTATCGACCACGCGGCATTCCGGGCTGGCGCTGGCGTAGGCCTCTTCCAGCACGGTCATGTAATTGGGGAAACGCTGCAGCATCAACGGTACGCCGCAATCGTGGAACAGCCCTAACGCATAGGCTTCGTCACCGGCCTGGGTGCCGATGCGCTTGGCCAGAGTCAGGCAGGTCATCGCCACATCCTGCGCGGTGTCCCAGAAACGGTTGAGGGTGACGATGGTGTCATCGTTCATCTCGCCCTTGATCGACTGCGCGTTGATCAGGTTGATGATCGAGCGGCTGCCCAACAGGTTCACCGCACGCTGGATCGAGGTGATCTTGTTGCTCAGGCCGTAATACGGCGAGTTGACGATTTTCAGCAGCGCGCCGGACAGACCGGGGTCCTGGGAGATCAGTTTGGCGATCACCTCCAGGTCCGGGTCGGGCATGTACTGCTCCATTTGCAGATCCACCATGATCTGCGGTTGCGCCGGCACACTGATGCCTTGCAGCGATTGTTGAATCTGTTCGGTGGTCAGCTCTTGGGACATAAGTACACACTCCGGGGCAGGCGGCGATTCTAACCGCTGAAACCGCAGGGCGACACACCGATGGGCACATCGCCGGAACTTTCATCTGTGCCCAGGCTTCGGAATCTGTAGGGCGCATCGGACCTCAACGGTCCGATGCGAAGGCAAAATCTCCACAGACTCAGGAGCTTACCGATGGCAACTTCCCTCAATGGCAAACGCGTCGCTATTTTGGTTACCGATGGTTTCGAACAGGTCGAAATGACCGGCCCCAAGGATGCCCTCGAGCAGGCCGGCGTGCAGGTCGATATCCTCTCGGCCGAGTCCGGCACCGTCAAAGGCTGGAACCATGACAAACCGGCCGACGACTTCCCCGTCACCAACACTTTCCAGGCTGTGAGCGTCGATCAATACGATGCCGTGCTGCTGCCGGGTGGTGTGCAAAATTCCGACACCATCCGTATCGATCAGGATGCTCAGCATCTGGTCAAGACTGCCGCTTCGGCGGGCAAGCCGATTGCCGTGATCTGCCACGGCAGCTGGTTGCTGATCTCGGCAGGACTGGTCAATGGCAAGACCATGACCAGCTACAAAACGGTCAAGGACGATCTGGTCAATGCCGGGGTCAACTGGGTCGACCAGGAAGTGGTCAAGGACGGCAACCTGATCAGCAGCCGCCAGCCGGATGATGTGCCGGCGTTCAGTCAGGCCCTGATTGACGCACTGGCTGCATAAGAGCTGAAATCGCTTTCGCGAGCAGGCTCGCTCCCACAGGTGAATGCATTCCAAGTGTGGGAGCGAGCCTGCTCGCGAAGGGGCCCTCCGCTTTTCATCGCAGGCCAGACCGGAGCACGCGTCAACACGCTATACTCCCGCTCTTTTTTCCGGAGCGACGTCATGTCCCTGCCTAGCCTGCGCCTCAAAGCCAACGCCGACCGTCGCCTGCGCAACGGCCACTTGTGGGTCTACAGCAACGAAATCGACGTGGCCGCCACGCCTCTGCACGGCTTCAAGGCCGGCGATCAGGCGGTGCTCGAAGCCGCTGGCGGCAAGCCGCTGGGCATCGTCGCCATGAGCCCGAACAACCTGATCTGCGCGCGCCTGCTGTCGCGCGACATCAAACTGGCCCTCGACAAGTCGCTGCTGGTGCATCGCCTGAACGTCGCCCTGTCGTTGCGCGAGCGTCTGTTCGACAAGCCGTTCTATCGTCTGGTCTACGGCGACTCCGACCTGCTGCCGGGTCTGGTGGTCGATCGTTTCGGCGACATCCTCGTGGTGCAGATCGCCTCGGCGACCATGGAAGCGCACAAAGACGACGTGATCGCCGCGTTGACCCAGGTGCTCAAGCCAAGCGGCATCCTGTTCAAGAACGATTCCGCCGCCCGCGACGCCGAAGGCCTCAACCGCTACGTCGAAACCGTATTCGGTCTGGTGCCGGAATGGGTCGCGCTGGAAGAAAACGGCGTCAAGTTCGAAGCGCCGGTCATTCAAGGGCAGAAAACCGGCTGGTTCTACGATCACCGCATGAACCGCGCGCGCCTGGCACCTTACGCCAAGGGCAAACGCGTACTTGATCTCTATAGCTACATCGGTGGCTGGGGCGTGCAGGCCGCTGCGTTCGGCGCCAGCGAAGTGTTCTGCGTCGACGCCTCTGCATTCGCCCTCGACGGTGTCGAGCGCAACGCTGCACTGAACGGCTTCGCTGACAAGATGACCTGCATCGAAGGCGACGTCTTTGAAGCGCTGAAGGAACTGAAAGCCAGCGAAGAGCGCTTCGACGTGATCGTTGCCGATCCGCCGGCCTTCATCAAACGCAAGAAAGACATGAAGAACGGCGAAGGCGCCTACCGTCGTCTCAACGAGCAAGCCATGCGCCTGCTGACCAAGGACGGCATTCTGGTCAGTGCTTCGTGCTCCATGCACCTGCCGGAAGACGATCTGCAGAACATCCTGCTGACCAGCGCCCGTCATCTGGACCGCAACATCCAGATGCTCGAACGTGGCGGTCAGGGTCCGGATCATCCGGTGCATCCGGCCATCGCTGAAACCCGCTACATCAAAAGCATCACCTGCCGTCTGCTGCCCAACAGCTGATTGCGCTTGAACACCGGGGAGCCACTGAGCTCCCCGTTTTTTTTTGCGCCTCCTCCGCCCGTTTTTTTCACACTCGACATGAGTGCCCTGCTCTCTTCCTACAACTTATTTCTCGCTGCCTTGCAGGAAGTTTCGTCATGCCTGTAAATCATGGAAATTAAACCTACACAGTAAGCCTCCTGCAAAAGATCACTCCGACAAAATTACTGGAATATTCCTACTTAATATCCGCTTGCCAATATTCGATTACAAACTAATATGAAGTTGTCGCAACGAAGCGACTCCAACTACCAACGAACAAGGAGTTCACATCATGAAAACCATTTATCTCGAAACAGACAAACTCGCCAACCTGGCCTTTCTGGTTGCAGCCACCGGCCGCTAAGTAGCCTGGACGCTGGAGAGTGCCGGCACTCTGGCGTCCATCAGACTTTTCCTGAGTGATCTGAACCCATGTATATCAATCCTTTTCTTTTTATATTGCCGCGCCCGCCCGGACAAGTAGTCTGGAACTACAAGAACCATACTCAACACGAACTTGATCTTGAATACTCCCACCGCCTCGCCAGCCTTATACACAACCCTGATATATTTGACCCGAACAACATAATAGACAGACAAATTCTGGACGCAGGCATTCTAACAACTTCAAAAATAGACAGCCCGGATTGGGGCTGGGATGAACTATCGAAGATTTATCACATCGGCACACAAAATATACCTTGCGCACATACGCCTCGGAATATTCACGAGTGGTCCAGGCAATATCTGGCGCACTGCAGCGAAGTGCTGGCAAAGCCGGAACCTGCGAACACCCCGGCGCCGCGATCAGTGCAGCCCTTGATTACCCTGCCCGTACCGGGCGCCATTAATGATGACAGCCTGACTCAGGCCCTGATGAGGCGCAAAACCTGTCGTTCCTACACCGGTGCGGCGGTGACACTGAACGAGGTCGGCACGCTGCTGTATCTGACCCTCGGCTATCTTCCCCCGCGCGATGATGCCCACGCCGATCCGGTCGCGCGGGGTCTCGAGGCCCGCCGGAGCTGCCCGTCCGGCGGCGGATTGAACGCCTGTGAGGGATTTGTCCTGGCGCAAAATGTCAGCGGGCTGGAACCCGGCATCTACGCCTACCACCCTGCCGAACACGCTCTGAGTCGGATCAATGCGCTGCCGGATCCGGAACTGGGCCAATTGCTCGGCGGCCAGCACTTCATCAACAACCTGCCGCTGGGCGTGTTCATCACCGCCAGGTTTGATCGTCTCTGGTGGAAGTACGAACACTCGCGCGCCTATCGCATGGCATTCATCGAGGCCGGTCATCTCTCGCAAACCTTTCAACTGGTAGCAACAACGCTGGGGCTGAACACCTGGCTGACCGGCGCATTTGCCGACGCACAGGTTGAAACCCTGCTCGGCATCGCGGGCAGCGCCGAGCAACCGTTGTTCTTTGTCGGTTGCGGCGAAAGCGATGGTTACACCATGTGCCAGGAAATGCGTGATCTGCTCAGCGGAGCACAGTCATGATTCCCACGGCGATGGACGAGAGCGAAGCCCCGGTGTCATGGTCGCTGAAATTCACGCTTCCAGACTGGGAGAGCCGTGCATCGGTACGCAGCAGTACCCATGACTACCGGTTACCGGGGGATGTCGAGCAGCAATTGCAAACCCGCTACTGGTTGCCCCCGGCCTTCGTGCCCTATCTGGCGCATCCGGCCATCCAGGCCAAGGGTCGCGAAACCCTGCACCGCCTTACCGCCAATCATCTGGTGTATTTCCTCGATTACACCACCCTGCTCGAACACCGCATCGTCAACCGCGCGGTGGAAGTCATCGCGCACCGCGAACTGCCCATCTACATACCGCTGCCGATGAAACATGCGGCACTGCAGCTGTATACCGACGAGGGCTACCACGCGCTGTTTTCCAACCAGATTGCCGAGCAGATCGCTGCGTATTACAGCATCACCCGGCGTCCGGTCATTCCGAAGCGGATCAGCCGCATGAACGCTTTGATCGCGCGCACGCCGGAGAAAAACCGCGCTCTGGCCTGGTTCCTGCTGGGATTTGTCTCGGAAACGATCATTGCCCGCGAGTTGCTGGAGGTCTGTCGCGACACGCTGGTGTCCAGCGTGAACGACATGCTGCGTGATCACCTTGCCGACGAAGCCCGGCACAGCCGTTATTTCGCCGAAGCCTTCCATTACTTCTGGATTGCGATGAACAGTCGTCAGCGCCTGTTCGCCAGCAAGACCCTCGTGGAGATCATTTCCATTTTCTTCGAAGCAGATGAAAGCTGGCTGCAACAAAGCCTGCGTTCGGCCGGTATTGCCGAGATCGACGTGATGGAGATTGTCGGCAGCACGGTAACGGTGCAGGCCAACCGCGCTCGTGCACGCGCTGGCTGCAAACCTACCGTGGAGGCCCTGCACAAGGCCGGCTTCTTTGCATTGCCCCATAACCAGACACTCTTCGCCAAAGCAGGATTGATCGATGGATAAACACAGCCGTGCAACCACCCGCCGACAACAGCGCGGAGCAATCAGCCTGCTGCTGGCGATGATCCTGCTAGGCGTGTTTCCGCTGGATGTGCTGCTGCCTTCCTTTCCGGCATTGGCAGCCCACTTTGGCCGATCGGCAAACGACATCGCGCTGTCGATCAGTCTGTTTGCCGTGGGCATCGCATTTGCTCAGTTATTGATCGGCCCGTTGTCCGATGTGATCGGGCGCAAAGGTCTGCTGCTCGCGGGCATGAGCGTGTCCCTGCTCGGCGCACTGGGCTGCGTGCTGAGCAATGACTACACGCTGTTCCTGGTATTCCGGGTGATGCAGGCGCTGGGATGCGGTTGCTTCGTGCTGTCCCAGGCACTGGTGCAGGATCTGTTCGAAGGCAACGAGCGTGATCGCCTGCGGATCCTGATGGTCACCGCCACGGGCATCTTCATTTCGGTATCACCATTGGCGGGCACGTTTCTGCAGGCCACGCTCGGCTGGCGCGGCAGCTTCTGGGTCTTCATCGCCCTGGCCGCAGCAGTTCTGATCAAGACCTGGCGATTGCTCGATAACAGCCGTCCTCCTCATGATCCCAGCCGCCTTGGCTTCATCCAGTCCTATCAGCGCGTCCTGGGCAATTTCGAATTTGTCGGCTGCTGGCTGATTTCCGCATTCGCTTTCGCCTGCCACTTTTCCTTCATCGTCATTTCCCCGCTGATCTTCATGGAGCAGCTGCAGATGGCACCTTACGATTTTGCCTTGATCCTGCTGATCTACGGCGCCGCCTATGTCTTTGGCGGCCTGTTCGCCAGCGTGATGAATCGGCATATCAATGCGCAACAGCAGATTTTCACCGGGCTGAGTCTGATCCTGCTCTCGGGGCTGGTGATGCTCTATCTGGCGGCCAATCATGATCTGTCAGCGGCGACGGTGCTGATTCCGATGCTGATCTGCACGGTGGGCACGACCATTTCAAGACCACCGGCCACCTCACGTGCCATGAGCCTGTTCGCCGAAAATGCCGGCGCATCGGCGTCCGCCGGCAGCACCATCATCTTTATCTGTGGCGGGCTGGTCAGCGCCTTGATCAGCCTCGGCCCGGCCAACCTGCAAGCGACACTGGGTTACGGCTTCGTGGTGCTGAGCGGCGTATCGCTGTTGCTCAACAGCGTGATTGGCCGTCGCGTCAGCAACCTGCGCAGCAATCCGGTGATGCCGGGAGGCGACCACTGATCCTGCCAGTCGTCATCCCGCGTGCCTCTTCAACGGGGGAACAACGCTTTGCGCCATTCCCTCGCGACGCCAGCGGTGTAGAATCGCCTCATTCATCGCCATTCATCCCCGGCGGGTTTATGAGCTCAGGCTGAGACCAGCGGCGATCCCGCAACGTCATCGGCAGCTTCCGGACACACGGCCATTTTTCGGGTGTTTCAGAGGTCAACAGAAGCTCACTCCCCTTTAGTACGTGATTAGCCGCCCGGAGTGCTCCATGCCAGATTACCGCTCGAAAACATCCACCCACGGCCGCAACATGGCCGGCGCCCGCGCACTGTGGCGCGCCACCGGCATGAAAGATGACGACTTCAAGAAGCCGATCATTGCCATCGCCAACTCGTTCACCCAGTTCGTCCCGGGGCATGTGCACCTGAAGGACCTGGGTCAACTGGTCGCCCGCGAAATCGAACGCGCCGGTGGCGTGGCCAAGGAATTCAACACCATTGCTGTCGATGACGGCATCGCCATGGGCCACGACGGCATGCTGTATTCGCTGCCGAGCCGCGAGATCATCGCCGACTCCGTCGAGTACATGGTCAACGCCCACTGCGCCGACGCCATCGTGTGCATTTCCAACTGCGACAAGATCACCCCGGGCATGCTGATGGCCGCACTGCGCCTGAACATCCCGGTGATCTTCGTTTCCGGTGGCCCGATGGAAGCCGGCAAGACCAAACTCGCTTCCCACGGCCTCGACCTCGTCGACGCCATGGTGATCGCCGCCGACTCCAGCGCTTCTGACGAGAAAGTCGCCGAGTACGAGCGTAGCGCGTGCCCGACCTGCGGTTCGTGCTCCGGCATGTTCACCGCCAACTCGATGAACTGCCTGACCGAAGCACTGGGTCTGGCGTTGCCGGGCAACGGTTCTACTCTGGCCACCCACAGCGACCGCGAACAGCTGTTCCTCCAGGCCGGTCGCACCATCGTCGAGCTGTGCAAGCGTTACTACGGCGAGAACGATGACTCCGTGCTGCCGCGCAACATCGCCAACTTCAAGGCGTTCGAGAACGCGATGATGCTCGACATCGCCATGGGCGGTTCGACCAACACCATCCTGCACTTGCTCGCAGCTGCCCAGGAAGCCGAGATCGATTTCGACCTGCGCGACATCGACCGTCTCTCGCGCAGCGTGCCGCAGCTGTGCAAAGTCGCACCGAACATCCAGAAGTACCACATGGAAGACGTGCACCGCGCCGGCGGCATTTTCAGCATCCTCGGTTCGCTGGCCCGTGGCGGCCTGCTGCACACCGACCTGCCGACCGTGCACAGCCGCAGCATGGAAGAAGCCATCGCCAAGTGGGACATCACCCAGACCAGCGACGAAGCCGTGCATCACTTCTTCAAGGCAGGTCCTGCGGGCATTCCGACCCAGACCGCATTCAGCCAGTCGACCCGCTGGGAAACCCTCGACGACGACCGTGAAAACGGCTGCATCCGCAGCTTCGAGCACGCCTATTCGAAAGAAGGCGGCCTCGCCGTGCTGTACGGCAACATCGCGCAGGACGGTTGCGTGGTGAAAACCGCCGGGGTCGATGAGTCGATCCACGTCTTCGAAGGCAACGCGAAGATTTTCGAAAGCCAGGACAGCGCCGTGCGCGGCATCCTCGCTGACGAAGTGAAGGAAGGCGACATCGTCATCATTCGCTACGAAGGCCCGAAAGGCGGCCCGGGCATGCAGGAAATGCTCTACCCGACGTCCTACCTGAAATCCAAAGGTCTGGGCAAAGCCTGCGCGCTGCTCACCGACGGGCGTTTCTCCGGCGGCACTTCCGGCCTGTCGATCGGTCACGCTTCGCCAGAGGCTGCGGCCGGTGGCGCGATCGGTCTGGTGCAGGATGGCGACAAGGTGCTGATCGACATTCCGAACCGCTCGATCAATCTGTTGGTCAGCGACGAAGAACTGGCGGCACGCCGCGCCGAGCAGGACAGGAAAGGCTGGAAACCGGTTGAAGTGCGCCCACGCAAAGTAACCACCGCGCTCAAGGCCTACGCCCTGCTGGCGACCAGTGCCGACAAGGGCGCTGTGCGTAACAAAGCGATGCTCGACGGGATTTGAGGCAGCTACAGCTACAGCTGCAAGCTGCAAGCTGCAAGCTGCAAGCTGCAAGCAAAGGTGATCGTTCCCACGCTCTGCGTGGGAACGATCAAAAGCTTCAAGCTGCAAGCTTCAAGCAAGAGCCAAGTTGCTTTTTCTTGCCGCTTGTAGCTTGTAGCTTGCAGCTGCTTTTATTGAATTTCTTCCGGCTTGACGATCACCCAGTTCTTGTCCGCTGTCACCGGCAAGCCTTCCTTGGCCTGCGCCGCTGCGTGCTTGGCCATCATGCCGTTGATTTGCGTCATGTACTTGTCCTTGCGGTTGATCCACAAGTGAATGCCGCCCTTGGCCACGTCGACATCATGGAACAGCATGTAACCGTCGCTCGTCGGGGTATCGCCGCCGACCAGTACCGGTTTTTTCCATTCATCGATGTAGGTGAGGATCGCCGCGTGCTTGCCGGCCATCCACGTTGCCGGGGTCCACAGGTACGGCGTCAGCTCCAGGCCGAGGTTGGCCTTCTCGTCATATTTGCCGGCAGTGATCTGTTTGCGCGCGGTGGTCAGCTCGCCGGTCTTCTGATCCTTGAGCAGCAGTGAAACGCCAATGACGTTCTGCGGTTTGACGTTGTAGCCATACTTGGGATCCGCCGCGACCATACGCACCAGTTCCTCTGAAGCGGCGGTCATCACGTAGACCTCGATGCCGTTCTCCATCAGTTTGTTATAGAGCTCCTGCTGGCCGGTGAAGATCTTCGGCGGATTGACGTCGAGCTTCTTCACCACATCGCCTTCGTAATACGTCGCCGGCACCGGTTTGCCCGAAGCCATCAACTCATCAACGTAGCCCTTGAGCTCCTTGAGGGTGAAGCCGGAGAACACCTGCGCCACCCATGGGTAGCAGACCATGTCGTCGACTTCGCAGAGCCGGTAGTAATAACTGAACAGGCTTTCCTTGTGCTCGGCGGTGTCCTTGAAGGGCATCAGTTTCAGCGAGGGGTCGAGCTTGTCGCGGGTGATCAGGCCCTTGTTTTCCATGAACGGCAGCAAGGATTCTTCAAGGTCGTAGCGGTAACTGGTGTTGTCCATGTCGAACACCGCGTAATTACCCTTGTTGGCGTTGGCAGCGATCATCGCGTCCAGCGCCTTGGCCTGATCTGCCGGCCAATGCTTGAGATCCGTGGCCAATGCCTGGCCGGCGAGGCCAGCCGCCAGTGCTACAGCCAACAACGTGCGTGCAATTTTCATAGCGCTACTCCCCGATGCAAAGAGTTCGACGCTAACAAATCAGTGTGACAACCCTCGCCTGTCAGCGACCGCTTGCGTCCCCTGCGCGTCAGTTGCATTGCCGACAGCGACACGCGCTTATTCCAAAAACGACGGACGCCCTGCCATTTCGGTATTAAATCATTGCAAATCAAGCTGTTAGGCTTTCCGGTTCACAGCAGCCCCGGATGGCTGTTGGCACAGTCTTTACTGGAGTCCTCATGAATCTACCGCTGATTCTCAACCTGCTGGTGTTCCTCGCCTTGCTCTTCGGTCTGGCGCAAACCCGCCACACCACTTGGAGCCTGGCGAAAAAAGTCCTGCTTGCACTGGTCCTCGGCGTGGCGTTCGGCGTTGCCCTGCACACGATCTACGGTGCCGGCAATCCGGTGCTGAAAGCCTCGATCGGCTGGTTCGATCTGGTCGGCAACGGTTACGTGCAGTTGCTGCAGATGATCGTGATCCCGCTGGTGTTTGCTTCGATCCTCAGCGCCGTGGCACGCCTGCACAACGCTTCGTCGCTGGGCAAAATCAGTTTCCTGACCATCGGCACGCTGCTGTTCACCACCGCCATCGCGGCGTTGATCGGCATCGGCCTGACCAACCTGTTCGGCCTCAGCGCTGAAGGTCTGGTCGCCGGCACCCAGGAAATGGCGCGCCTGCAAACCATTCAGAACGACTACGCCGGCAAGGTTGCCGACCTGAATGTGCCGCAATTGCTGCTGTCGTTCATTCCGCAGAACCCGTTCGCCGACCTGGCCCGGGCCAAGCCGACCTCGATCATCAGCGTAGTGATCTTCGCCGCGTTCCTTGGGGTTGCTGCGTTGCAGTTGCTCAAGGATGACGTGCAAAAAGGTCAGAAAGTGATCAACGCCATCGACACCCTGCAAGCCTGGGTGATGCGTCTAGTGCGTCTGGTGATGAAGCTGACCCCCTACGGCGTGCTGGCGCTGATGACCAAAGTGGTCGCCGGTTCCAACCTGCAGGACATCATCAAGCTCGGCAGTTTCGTCGTGGTCTCGTATATCGGCCTGGGCCTGATGTTCGTTGTGCACGGCGTGCTGGTGTCGGCCGCCGGGATCAACCCGCTGCGCTTCTTCCGCAAGATCTGGCCGGTGCTGACGTTTGCCTTCACCAGCCGCTCCAGCGCGGCGACCATCCCGCTGAGCATTGAAGCGCAGACCCGTCGTCTGGGCATTCCGTCGTCGGTCGCCAGTTTCGCTGCCTCGTTCGGTGCGACCATCGGCCAGAACGGGTGTGCCGGCCTGTACCCGGCGATGTTGGCCGTGATGGTCGCACCAACGGTCGGCATCAACCCGCTGGATCCGTTGTGGATCGCGACGCTGGTGGCGATTGTCACGTTGAGTTCGGCCGGTGTCGCCGGAGTTGGCGGCGGCGCAACGTTCGCCGCCCTGATCGTGCTGCCGGCGATGGGCTTGCCGGTGTCACTGGTGGCGTTGCTGATTTCGGTCGAACCGCTGATCGATATGGGCCGCACCGCGTTGAACGTGAGTGGCTCGATTACCGCCGGGGCGATTACCAGTCAGGTCATGCAGCAGACGGATAAAGCGCTGCTGGATGCCGATGAACACGCCCAGCTAGTCAGCTGAAGCTGCAAGCTGCAAGCTGCAAGCTGCAAGCTGCAAGCTGCAAGCCAAGAGCCAATCAGCTTTTACTTGCAGCTTGCAGCTTGAAGCTTAAATCTGCTTTTTCTCCCAGACTTCGAAGTTGTACGCGGGTTTATCTTCAACCGCCGGGTTTTCAACATTCGACACCAGCTTCCATTCGCTCAGATCAAACTCCGGAAACCACGCATCCCCTTCCGGGCTCAGCGCCACGCGGGTCAGGTACAGCCGATCGGCATGCGCCAGTCCCTGCGCATACAACTGCGCGCCGCCAATCAGCATCAGCTCATCAACGCCCTGGGCTTTCGCCCATTCCTCGGCGCGGGCCACGGCGGCTTCCAGCGACGGATAGACCTCGGCGCCTTCGAGCTGCAGATCGGACTGACGGCTGACCACGATGTTCAAGCGCCCCGGCAACGGCCGGCCGAGCGAATCCCAGGTCTTTCGGCCCATGATGATCGGCTTGCCGAGCGTGGTCGCCTTGAAGTATTTGAAGTCCCCCGGCAGGTGCCAGGGCATGCTGTTGTCGACGCCGATCACGCGGTTTTCACCGAGGGCTGCGATCAGGCTTAGGGGCAGTGATTTAGTCATGCCGGCGAGGATACCAGAGCCGCGCTTACCCCGATAAGCGCCACAGCGGTTATGCTCAGCGCTCGATTTAGCGACGGGACGCCGCGTGACTGAACTGACTCCACTGCAAAACCTCTGGCTCACCGAAACCATCCGCCTGCGCGAAGAACACGCGGGGCCGCTGGATGACCTGGAAGCCAATCGTCTGGCCCGCGCCGCTGGCGGCGATCTGCCGAGCCGCATTGCGCGCCGGGCGCTATGGCTGGCCGAGCGCGACGGGCTGACAGCCGCGCTCAAGCACTGGCTGCAAGGCGCGCGCCTGGCGCTGGTGCTGTTGATGATTTTCGCCGTGCTCAGCGGCGCTGGTCTGGCATTCGCAGCACTCGGCCAGACGCCGGTGAATGTGTTCTGGGCGCTGGGCAGTCTGCTCGGGATCAATCTGATTTTGCTGCTGAGTTGGGCGCTGGGCTTGATTTTCGCTGGCGAACACGGCGCCACCCTCGGGCGCTTGTGGCTGTGGCTCAGCGAAAAATTCGCCCGCGACGCCAAAGCCGCGCAACTGGCGCCGGCCTTGCTGTTGCTGCTGCAACGCAAAAAACTCAATCGCTGGGCACTCGGCGCGTTGGTTAATGGCCTGTGGCTGCTGGCGATGCTCAGCGCGCTGATTCTGTTGCTGACGCTGATGGCCACGCGGCGCTACGGCTTTGTCTGGGAAACCACGATCCTCGGCGCCGACACTTTCATCCACGTCACCCAGGTTCTCGGCTATCTGCCGTCGCTGCTCGGCTTCAACGTGCCGACCGAGGAAATGATCCGCGCCAGCGGCGATGGCGCACTGGATATTGAAAGCGCGCGACTGACCTGGGCGACGTGGCTGGTCGGTGTGCTGGTGGTCTACGGCGTGCTGCCGCGCCTGCTGCTCGCGCTGTTCTGCCTGTGGCGCTGGAACCGCGGCAAAGCCGCGCTGCGCCTGGATCTGAATCTGCCCGGCTACGCGCAACTGCGCGAACGGTTGATGCCAACCAGCGAGCGCCTCGGCGTCAACGACCCGGAGCCGGCGCAACTGCATCGCGTCGAAAGCAACGTCGGCGAACTGGCCAGTGAAGGCGCGCTGCTGGTGGCGATCGAGTTGGACGAACAGCGTCCGTGGCCACCCGCGCTGCCGAAAAACGTCAGCAACGCGGGCATCCTCGATAGTCGCGAATCGCGGCACAAACTGCTCGAACAACTCAGTCGCTTCCCGCCGGCGCGGCTGGCCATCGCCTGCGATCCGCGACGCTCGCCGGATCGCGGCAGCCTCGCGCTGATCGCCGAACTCGCGCGCAACGCCGGCGCCACTCGCATCTGGCTGCTGCAAGCGCCGCCTGGCGAAGCGCTGGACGGGCAACGTCTGGGTGACTGGCACGCGGCGCTGCAACAACTGGACCTGCCGTTTGCCGATTGCGCGCCGATGAACTGGCTGGAGAGCGGACATGACTGATGCACGCAAGGCCCCGCTGAAACTCGCGGTGGTCGGCCACACCAACGTCGGCAAGACCTCGCTGCTGCGCACGCTGACCCGCGATGTCGGCTTCGGCGAAGTCTCGCATCGGCCGAGTACCACCCGGCATGTCGAAGGCGCGCGGTTGTCGGTGGACGGCGAGCCGTTGCTCGATCTGTACGACACGCCGGGGCTGGAAGATGCGATCGCCCTGCTGGATTTTCTCGAGCGTCTGGAACGCCCCGGCGAACGCCTCGACGGCCCGGCACGACTGGCGCGGTTTCTCGACGGCAGCGAGGCGCGCCAGCGTTTCGAGCAGGAGGCCAAGGTACTGCGGCAGTTGCTCGCCTCCGACGCTGGCCTGTATGTGATCGACGCCCGAGAACCGGTGCTGGCCAAGTATCGCGACGAGCTGGAAGTGCTCGCCAGTTGTGGCAAACCGCTGCTGCCGGTGCTGAATTTCGTCAGCAGCGCCAACCATCGCGAACCCGATTGGCGCGAAGCGCTGGCGCGGTTGGGGCTGCATGCGCTCGTACGTTTCGACAGCGTCGCACCGCCCGAGGATGGCGAGCGGCGCTTGTACGAGAGCCTCGCCCTGCTATTGGAAAACGCCCGGCCGCAACTGGAGCGGTTGATCGCCGACCAGCAGGCGCAGCGCCTCGCCCGTCAGCAAAGCGCCGCACGCCTGATTGCCGAATTGCTGATCGACTGCGCTGCGTGCCGGCGCAGTGTGGTCAGCGAAGCCGAGCAGGAACAGCAGGCGATCAGCGAGCTGCGCAAAGCCGTGCGCCAGCGTGAGCAGAAGTGCGTTGAGGCGTTGCTCAAGCTCTACGCGTTTCGCCCGCAGGACGCGGCGGCCAGTGACTTGCCGTTGCTCGACGGGCGCTGGGGCGATGATCTGTTCAACCCGGAAACCCTGAAACAACTCGGCGTGCGCGTCGGCGGCGGCATTGCTGCCGGTGCGGCGGCCGGGGCTGGCGTGGATTTGCTGGTCGGCGGGATTACCCTCGGCGCAGCAGCACTGGCCGGCGCGATTGCCGGTGGCGCAGTGCAAACGGCGCGCAGTTATGGCAGCCGCTTGCTCGGCAAGATCAAAGGCCAGCGGGAATTGACGGTGGATGACGCCGTGCTGCGCCTGTTGGCGTTGCGCCAGCGCCAGTTGTTGCTGGCGCTCGATCAGCGCGGGCATGCGGCGATGGACAGCATTCAGGTGGCCACGCCTGTGGATAAAACCTGGCGCGAAGGCAAGTTGCCGGAAGCGCTGAACAAGGCGCGCGCGCATCCGCAGTGGTCGTCGCTCAATCCGCAGGCGAAGTTGAATCAGGCGGAAAGGCAGGAGCAGGTTGAGGCGTTGGCTGAAAATTTGTAGCGCTGACTCATTCGCGAGCAGGCTCGCTCCCACCCTGGAATGCGGATCCCTGTGGGAGCGAGCCTGCTCGCGAATGGCGCGACTCGGTGACATGGGTTACGCCGCCAGCAGTCGCGCCGCTTTCGCTTTCAATCCAGCCAGATCCACCAGCGGCACCGCAACCTCCTTCGCCAACTCATCCCAGCGCCGCATGCGCAAACTCAGCGCACACAACGGATCAGCCTCGAACGCATCCGCCTCAGCCGCGCTCATCACACCGCCCTGATATTCCAGCGTCCTGCGACTCGCCTCACTCAACCGCGCGTAATAGCCCGGCTCGCGCAAGGTCAGATAGCGTTTGGCCTGGACGTGATATTCCACCAGTCGCGCCAGCCGTTCGCTGAAACCTGCCTCACGCAGATAATCCGCACCGAGCCGTTCATGGCTGACCACGCCATAACCGCCCATGTTTTCCGCGCCCTCGGCACACAAATGGCCGATGTCATGAAAAAACGCCGCCAGCACCACTTCATCGTCACAGCCTTCAGCCATGGCCAGTTCTGCGGCCTGGGACATGTGCTCGAGCTGCGACACCGGTTCGCCGATGTAATCGCTGGCGCCGAAGCGTTCATACAGGCCGAACACCCGGGCGATCACCTGTTCTTGATTCATGCTTGCTCCAGTAACTGCGCGATGTTGCGTTCGGCCAGCGCCGGGCCGACGCTCATGCCGACGCCGGTGTGCATCAGCGCCACGCTCAGGCCCGGTGCCGGGCGCAGGAATGAAAACGGCGCCGGCCCCCGAGAACCATAGACGCCCTGCCAGCGTTCGACCACTTGCACCTGGCAGCCCAGCGTCTGCTCGGCGAGTTCGAGCATCCAGTTGTCAATCTGCTCGGCATTGAACGGTGACGCATCGCTGCCGTAATGATGCGAATCGCCGATGATCAACTCACCATACGGCGTCGGGCTGATCAGCAGGTGAATGCCGTTGGCGTGCAGGTGCGGTTGCTCACGGAGGATCTGCGCCTGCACCGCTGCGGCTTGCGGCAAATCGGCGAAGGCGCCGTAGTGCACGCAGCTCAGGCCGGTGAGCACGGCGTGTTGCAGATTCAACTCGATGCTTGGTCTGGCCCGCAGCATTTGCAAACGACAGATCTGCGGCTCGAGCGCAGCAATCGGCTCGGCCAGCAGGGTCTGATAATCGTGGCCGGAGCAGACGATGATCTGCTTGCCGGTAAAACTGCCGGCGGTGCTGTGCAGACGCCCCGGTTCGACGTCGCGCACCAGCGTGGAAAAGTGAAACTCGACGCCGAGGTCACGGCGCAAGTAGTCGATCAGCGCGGGAATCGCTTCGCGTGAGTACAACTGCTGATCATCGATACCGTGCAGCGCGGCGCGGTGATGGCTGAACTGGCTGCCATACAAATCACGCAACGCCGCGCCGCGCAGCAGCTCGACGTTGTAGCCATGCTCGACCGCGCGGCCGGCGCAGAAGGCTTCGAGCAGGTGTTCTTCGGCCTCGTTACGGGCGAACAGGTATGAGCCGTTGCGCTTGATCTGCAGGCCGGCAAGTTGCGCCCAGTCGCCCCAGATCTCGCGGCTGGCCTTGGCCAGTTCGAGCATGATGCCGGGCGGCTGACCGGTAACCAGCGCCTGGCCGAAGTTGCGCACCGAAGCGCCGAGGGGCGTGGCGGTGCGTTCGAATACCGCGACTTTCAGGCCGCGTTTGGCGGCGGCATAGGCGTGGGACAGACCGAGGATGCCGGCGCCGATGATGAGCAGGTCTTTGGGTTGTGTCATGAAGCCACCTCAATGATTGTTCCCACGCGGAGCAAAGGAATGCAGCCAGGAACGCTCCGCGTCCTTTGTGACGCAGAGCGTCACCGGATTCATTCCCACGCAGAGCGTGGGAACGATCGGCACCGGTTACTTGGCGACAACTTTCTCGGACTTGCCGTCATACCGCTTGCGCCATTCAGCCAGGATCTCGTCGCGATTCTTCGAGGCCCAGGCAAAGTCGTTCTTGATCAGACGCTGCTCATAGTCGGCTGGCAATTCGGTCTGCGGCTTGGCGATCCCCGGCTGGGCGAGCACGGCGAAGTTCTCTTTGTACAGATCCATCGCCTCGGCGCTGGCGGAGAAGTCGGCGAGTTTCTTCGCTGCCTCTTCATGCGGCGTGCCCTTGATCACCGCCGTCGCTTCGATCTCCCAGCCCAGACCTTCCTTCGGCAGGATGATATCCAGCGGCGCGCCCTGGCGTTTCAACTGTACGGCTGGATATTCAAAGGAAATCCCGATCGGAAACTCCCCCGCCGCCGCCAGCTTGCAAGGCTTGGAACCGGAGTGGACGTACTGGCCGATGTTCTGGTGCAGGCCGTCCATATACGCCCAGCCCTGCTTCTCGCCGAAGGTTTGCAGCCAGGCGCTGACGTCGAGGAAACCAGTGCCGGACGACGCCGGGTTGGGCATGACGATCTTGCCCTTGTACTCAGGCTTGGTCAGGTCCTGCCAGCTCACGGGCTTGGTCAGACCCTGCTTCTCGGCCTCGACAGTGTTGAAGCAAATGGTCGCGGCCCACACGTCCATGCCGACCCAGGCTGGCGGGTTGGCGGCGTCGCGGTAGTTCGCGCCGATCTTGCCCAGATCTTCCGGTGCATAGCTTTGCAGCATGCCTTGCTGATCGAGAATCGCCAGGCTCGACGCGGCAAGGCCCCACACCGCGTCGGCCTGCGGGCGGGCTTTTTCGGCGAGCAGTTTGGCGGTGATGATCCCGGTCGAATCGCGCACCCACTTGATTTCGACGTCCGGGTTGGCCTTCTCAAAGGCCTCCTTGTAGGACTTCAGTTGTTCGGCTTCGAGGGCGGTGTACACCGTCAACTCGGTTTTTGCCGCGAAGGCATTCAGGCTGAAAGTCGCGAGCACAGCAGCGGCCAGGGCCATAGGCTTGAACATGAGCGTTTTCCTGTAGATGAGTTGATCGGGTTTGCAATCAGTGACCGGGCGCGGTTTGCCGCCAGGCCTGGGAGCGGCGCAACAGGCCGCGCGAAGCCCACGCCAGCAGCAGCGACACGCCGGCCGAGGTGAACAGAATCAGGGTCGACATCGCCGCCGCGCCGCCCACGTTGCCGGCATCGTCCATGTTCAGCACCGCCACCGCCGCGAGGATGGTGTCGGGGCTGTAGAGGAAGATCGCGGCGGAAACCGTGGTCATCGCCGAGACGAACAGGTAGCGCACGATGTCCAGCAGCGCCGGCAGGCAGATCGGCACGGTAACGCGCAGGTAATGCCGGTACAGCGGCGCCTTCAGCGACAGCGCTGCGGCTTCAAACTCGGCGTCGAGCTGGCGCAGCGCGGTGGTCGCGGTCATTTGTGCGGTGGTCAGATAGTGCGCAATGGTGCAGACGATCAGCAGCGTCATCGTCCCGTACAGCATGTGCAGCGGATTGCCGCTGAGGTTGAAGAAGAAGACGTAACCCAGGCCCAGCACCAGCCCCGGCACCGCCATCGGCACGAAGCTGAGCATGCGCAAAGCCAGGTTCAAGCCGCGCTGGGTGCGGGTTTTCTCCATCAGATAGGCGCCAGTGAAAATCAGCACGCTGCCAATCAGCGCCGTGCCCAGCGCCATTTTCAGACTGTTGCCGTAGGCGAGCCAGCCACCGCCGGCGGTTTCGTTGAACTGATAGTGGTTGAGCGACAGCGACAGGTTGTACGGCCAGAATTTCACCAAGGACGAGAACACCGCCATGCCGAACACCAGCAGCAGCGCGGCGCAAATCAGCAAAACGATCGCCAGATAGCAGCCGTCACGCAGCCTGGACGGCAGCGGCTTGAACACCTGCGCGCGTCCGCTCATGGAGTCACCATGGCGGCGACGCAACCACGCATCGACACCGAAACTGAACAGCGCCGGCAGTAACAGCACCATGCCGATCAACGCGCCGCGACCGAATTGCTGCTGGCCGACCACGGCTTTGTAGGCTTCCAGCGCCAACACTTGATAGTCGCCACCGACCACCACCGGCACACCGAAATCGGTGATGGTCAGGGTGAACACCAGACAGAACGCAGCGAATACCGCCTGGCGGGTCGCCGGCCAGGTGATGCTGCGAAACGCCTTCGCCGGGCTGGCGCCCATGCTCGATGCGGCATCGAACAGCCGCGCATCCGCCAGCGACAATGCCGAGAGCAAAATCATCAGCGCATGGGGGAAGGTGTAGATCACCTCGCCCAGCACAATGCCCCAGAACCCATAGATATTGTCCGAGAGCAGCCCACGCAGCATGCCCTGGTTGCCGAACAGATAGACCAGCGCAATCCCCGGCAGCATTGACGGCGCCATCAGCGGCAGCAGCGAGATCCCGCGCCAGATGCCTTTGCCCGGAATCAGCGTGCGTTGCAGCGCGTAGGCAAACAGGTAGGCCAGCGGTACGACAATGGCCGCAACGCTGAGGGACACTTTCAGGCTGTTGCCGAGCAACCAGTGGAAATTGGCGCTGGTCACCAACTCTTTCGCCGCGAGCCAGCCACCGCCCTGCCCGGCGTCATTGCTGAAGCCACGCCAGAAGATCGCCAGCAACGGCAGCAGCACCGCGAGGCCGAGCAATACCAGCAGAACGACTTTGCCGCCGACCACGAACAGGCGATCGCCGATCTCGGCTTTCGAGGACTGTCGGACCTGCTTGTGCGGTAACGGCAGCGCGAGGTTGCTGTTCATCAGGCGAACACCTGCAAACTGCGCGGCGGCAAGGCGACCATGATCTGCTGGGCGCCGAGGCGCGGCATGGCTTCTGGCGCGAGCTCGGCGAGCAGCGCATGGCCTGGCAGTTGATCGAGTTCGAAGCTCATCCGGCAGCGGTTGCCGAGAAAAGTGATTTCGCGAACCTTGGCCGGGAACAGGTTCTCTTCGTGCACCAGCGGGTTGACGTTGATCGCCTCCGGGCGGCAGAACAGTCGACCCGAAGCGCCGTGTACGCTGCCCTCGGCCAAGCGCAGATTCATCCCGCCAACCTTGGCGTGACTGTCGCTGCTGCGCTGAAACGGCAGCCAGTTGCCCTGGCCGACAAACTCGGCCACGAACGGCGTGGCCGGGCGGTTGTAGATTTCCTGCGGCGTGGTGTACTGCTCGACGCGGCCGTTGTTCATCACCGCGATGCGATCGGCCATCAACATCGCTTCGTCCTGATTGTGCGTGACCATCAGCGTGGTGATGCCGAGGTTGCGTTGCAGCTGACGCAGCTCGGTGCACAAGTGCTCGCGCACCCGCGCGTCGAGAGCCGACATCGGTTCATCCAGCAACAGCAGCGACGGTGCCGGCGCCAATGCCCGAGCCAGCGCCACCCGCTGTTGCTGACCGCCGGACAATTGACCGGGGTACTTTTTCTCACTGCCGGTGAGACCGACCAGTTCCAGCATCTGACCGACACGCCGGCGCACTTCATCGCGCCCGCTGCCGGCGAGGCCGTAGGCAATGTTCGCCTCGACGGTCAGATTGGGAAACAACGCGTAGGACTGGAACAGAATCCCGTAATCCCGCGCTTGCGGGGCGAGGTGCGAGACATCGCGATCGCCCAGATACAGCTCGCCGCTGTCCTGCTGCTCCAGCCCGGCAATGCAGCGCAACAATGTGGTCTTGCCACAGCCCGACGGGCCGAGCAGGCACACCAGCTCGCCGGCGGCGACATCGAGGGAGACGTTATCCAGCGCAGTGAACGCACCGAAACGCTTGTGCACGCCGCGCACTTTCATCGGCGCGCCGGGGTTGGTCAGGGCTGTTGCGATGGCGGGATTCATGGACGGACCTCAGCAAACGGATGAGGCCAATCCTAGAGTTGTAATGCGTCCGTCATGTGGCAGCGAGGCAAAAACGGCTGATAGTGGTATTCGAGGATTTTGGTTCACTGCAGATCGTTCCCACGCTCCGCGTGGGAATGCCTCATCGGACGCTCCGCGTTCGGCTTTTGGGACGCAGAGCGTCCCGGGCTGCATTCCCACGCGGAGCGTGGGAACGATCATTACGCAGGAGACATCTCTTGGGCCAGGCCAAGAAACGCCGCCGGCAACCGCGCGCCCTTTCTTTCCTTCAGGCAATACAGATACTCCGGAATCTGCGGCGCATTCTCGATGGTCAGCACCCTCAGTTGCGGATCATGCGGCACCTCCTGCCGCGCAATGATGCTGATGCCGATATTGCGCAGCACCGCCTCACGAATCGACTCGCGGCTGCCGATCTCCAGCAACGGCCCGAAGCTGACCCCGGCGCTGGCCAGCAACTCTTCGGTCAAGCGCCGAGTAGTCGAACCCGGCTCGCGCATCAACAACGTATGCCCGGCCAGCGCGTTCAGCGTCACATGTTCCTGCGCCGCCAACGGATGATTGCGATGCACCGCCAGCACCAGCGGATCGGTGCCGAGTACCCGGCGAATCAACCGTGCATCGTCGAGCAACTGCGACGATGCCGCGACATCCACGCGGTAATCCTCCAGCGCTTCGAGCACTTGCTGCGAATTGCCGATCTCCACCGACACTTCCACCTGCGGCAAACGCTCGCGGAAGGTTTTTACCAGATCGAGGATGTAATACGGCGCCGTCGCGGCAATACGCAACGTGCCCTGCACCTGACCGCTGTTGCGCAGGAAGAACTCGATGTCGGCCTCTTGCTGCAACAGGGTCTTGACCATCGGCAGCAGCCGCGCGCCTTCGTCACTGACGCTTAAACGGCGCCCGCCACGGTAGAACAGTTCCACCGAATACTGACTCTCCAGATTGCGGATCTGCGTGGTCACGGTCGGTTGGCTGAGGCCGAGTTTTTTCGCCGCCAGCGTGATGCTGCCCAGGCGGGCGACCATGTAAAACGCTTTCAGCTCGGCACTCAGCACAACCATCCCTCACGTTTATTTGCGCAGCAGGCGCAACCCGTTGAACACCACCAGCAGGCTCACGCCCATATCGGCAAACACCGCCATCCACATGGTGGCGAGCCCGGCGAAGGTTACCGCAAGAAAGATCGCCTTGATCACCAGCGCCAGTGCGATGTTCTGTTTGAGGATGCTCGCGGTGTTGCGCGACAGGCTGATGAACGCAGGGATCTTGCGCAGATCGTCGTCCATCAGGGCGACATCGGCGGTTTCGATCGCCGTGTCGGTGCCAGCCGCGGCCATGGCGAAACCGATCTCGGCGCGGGCCAATGCCGGGGCATCGTTGATGCCGTCGCCGACCATGCCGACCCGGTGGCCGTGCTTGTACAGATCTTCGATGGCTTGCAGCTTGTCGGTCGGCAGTAAGTCGCCGCGCGCCTCGTCGATGCCGACCTGAGCGGCAATCGCCTGGGCGGTGTGGACGTTGTCGCCGGTCAGCATCAGGGTTTTCACCCCAAGCTCATGCAACTGACGAATCGCTTCGCGGCTGGTTTCCTTGACCGTGTCGGCGACGGCGAACAGTGCCAGTGGGCCTGAGCTGTCGAGCAGCAGCACCACGGATTTGCCCTGCTTTTCCAGCGCGAACAGCTTCTCTTCCAGTTGCGGTGAGCACAGGCCGAGCTCTTCGACCAGACGATGGTTGCCCAAGTGATAAGTCTGGCCGTTGATGTCACCTTTAACACCGCGCCCGCCCAGCGCGGCGAAGTTATCCACAGTTAGCGCGGCGAAGTTTTTATCCACAGCGGCATTGGCAATCGCCAGCGACACCGGGTGATCGGAGCGCCCGGCCAGCGCGGCGGCAATTGCCGGTGCGCTGGCATCGGCCGTCGGGTCGAGGGACAGGTAATCGGTCTGCACCGGTTTGCCGTGGGTGATCGTGCCGGTCTTGTCCAGCGCCAGATAGTCGAGCTTGAAGCCGCCTTCCAGATACACGCCGCCCTTGACCAGAATGCCCTTGCGCGCCGCCGCCGCGAGGCCGCTGACGATGGTCACCGGGGTGGAAATCACCAGTGCGCACGGGCAGGCAACCACCAGCAACACCAGCGCGCGGTAGATCCAGTCGAACCACGCCGCGCCCATGAACAACGGCGGGATGATCGCCACGGCCAAGGCGAAGACGAAGACCGCCGGGGTGTAGATTTTCGAGAATTGGTCAACGAAACGCTGCGTCGGTGCCCGCGCGCCTTGGGCCTGTTCGACGGCGTGAATGATTCGCGCCAGGGTCGAGTTGTTCGCCGCAGCGGTCACCGTGTATTCCAGCGAGCCGGCCTGATTGATGGTGCCAGCGAAGACTTTGTCGCCGACGGTTTTTTCCACCGGCAGGCTTTCACCGGTGATCGGCGCCTGGTCGATGGTCGAGCTGCCGCTGACCACCGCGCCGTCCAGGGCGATGCGCTCGCCGGGTTTTACCCGCACGCGCGCGCCGAGATCGACGCTTTTCACCTCTTTTTCGCGCCAGTTGCCGTCAGCCTGCAAGACCGTCGCCTGCTCCGGCGTCATCTGCATCAAGCCGCTGATTGCGTTGCGCGCTCGGTCCAGCGAGCGTGCTTCGATCAACTCGGCGACGGTGAAGAGGAACATCACCATCGCCGCTTCCGGCCACTGGCCGATGAGGATCGCGCCAGTCACCGCAATGCTCATCAGCGCATTGATGTTGAGGTTGCGGTTCTTCAGGGCGATCCAGCCCTTTTTATAGGTGCCGAGGCCGCCGCTGAGGATCGACACCAGCGCAACAATCGCCACCACCCAATCCGGTGCGGCGCTGGTGAAATGAATGACTTCGGCGCCCAGCGCGGTCAGGCCGGACAGCGTCAGTGGCCACCAGTGTTTTTTCACCGCAGCCGGGGTCGGCGCGTTGACACCCGCCTCGAGCGGCTCGGCGTGCATGCCGAGGGATTTGATCGCGTCGGTAATCGGCTCGGTGCCCGGCAGATTATGGGTCACTCCAAGCACGCGGTTGATCAGGTTGAATTCCAGCTGCTGCACGCCGGCCAGTTTGCCGAGCTTGTTCTGGATCAGCGTCTGCTCGGTCGGGCAGTCCATCGCCTCGATGCGGAAGCTGCTCAGGCGCGCGTCGGCGCTGGTCTTTTCGCTCAATTGCACCCGCGCAGGTGCGGCGGCTTTTGACGAGCAGCAGGCATCGCCGCCATGCGCATGTTTATGCACGGGCTGCAATTTATGACTGTGATCGTGACCGTCGCCGGGCTTGTGGGTGTGCAGGGAATCGCTCATTGGTCGCGTCCATGAAGGTGCCTGTTGCCAAGTAAAGACCCTGTAGCCACTATAGGGTCAAGCACCCTTTTGGAGATGGCCGTCATGAAGATCGGCGAACTGGCGAAACTCACCGACTGTGCGGTGGAAACCATCCGCTACTACGAGCGCGAAAACCTCCTGCCGGAACCGGCGCGCAGCGACGGTAACTATCGCGTCTACACCCAGGCCCACGCCGAGCGCCTGACCTTCATCCGTAACTGCCGCACACTCGACATGACCCTCGAAGAAATCCGCAGCCTCCTCGCCCTGCGCGACAGCCCGCAGGATCAGTGCGAGAGCGTCAACGCGCTGATCGACGAACATATTCAGCATGTGAAGGCGCGAATTGATGGCTTGCTGGCGTTGCAGAGACAACTGCTCGACCTGCGCCAACGCTGTGGCGAAGGGCCGGAGGCCGATCAATGCGGGATCTTGCAGCGGCTGGAAGTGAGTGGCGGGGTTGTTGCAACCGAAGTTGAGCATTCCCACGTCGGCCGTAGCCACGGCCACTGACGGGCGAAGCTCGTTCCCACGCTCCGCGTGGGAATGCCGCCATGGACGCTCCGCGTCCAAAGTGACGCAGAGCGTCACGGGATTCATTCCCACGCGGAGCGTGGGAACGATCAATGGTGACTAGACCGCCATCGGCGCGGTCATCGGCGGATGGTGCTCATAGCCTTCCAGCGAGAAGTCGCTCGGCTCGACCAATTCCAGCCACTCCGGCTGATACACACCAGTCTTGGCAAACTCCGGCACGCGGTCGGAGATTTTCAGTTTCGGCATGGCAAACGGCTCGCGCTTGAGCTGTTCGTTGAGCATGTCCAGGTGGTTTTCGTAGACGTGCGCATCGCCGATGAAATAGGTAAACCAGCGCGGCGTGTAACCGGTCAGGCGACCGATCAGGCTCAGCAGCGCGGCGCCTTCCGTGAGGTTGAACGGTGTGCCCAGGCCCAGATCGTTGGAGCGGATGTAGAGAGTCAGGGAGATTTCCTTGGTCTCGACGTTCGGGTGGAACTGGTACAGCAGATGGCATGGCGGCAGGGCCATTTCATCGAGCTGGGCGACGTTCCAGCCGTGGAACAGAATGCGGCGGCTGCCCGGATCCTTGATGATCGTGTCGACGCACTGGCGCACCTGATCGATCGCCTTGTACAGCACGACGTAGGCCTGGCCGTCTTCTTCGCCCTGAGCGATCTGCTTGTAGCCGTTGGCCAGGGTTTGTTCAATGGCGGCGGTGTTGCTCAGCGGGATCTGCTTGTACGCCGGCCATTTGCGCCATTGCACGCCGTAGATTTCACCGAGGTCGTCGTCGCCCTGACGGAACGGGTTGGCCAGCCATTGCGCGTTTTCGTTGGCGTTCTGGTCCCAGACCTTGCAGCCCAGCGCGCGGAATTCAGCGGCATTGTTCACGCCACGCAGAAAGCCGCACATCTCGCCGATGGCCGATTTGAAAGCCATTTTGCGCGTGGTGATCGCCGGGAAACCTTCCTGCAGATCGAAACGCAGCATCGCTCCCGGGAAACTGATGGTGTTGATACCGGTGCGGTTGGCCTGCTTGGTGCCGTTCTGAATGACGTGCGAGACCAGTTCGAGATATTGCTTCATGAGTTACCTGTGTCCTTGGAGCCCCGGCGTCGCGCGCCGGGGTTCGTAGTTTAAGCCGTCGGCGCGAGCGGCGCTGCCGGGGCGCGACGATAGGCCAGCCAGATCAGCAACAGCCCGCCGACAATCATCGGCACGCAGAGCACCTGGCCCATGGTCAGCCAGTTCCACGCCAGATAGCCCAGCTGTGCATCCGGCACGCGGACGAATTCGACGATGAAACGGAAGATGCCGTAGAACAGCGCGAACATGCCCGAGACCGCCATGGTCGGACGCGGTTTGCGCGAGAAGATCCACAGGATCAGGAACAGTGCCACGCCTTCGAGGGCGAACTGGTACAGCTGCGACGGGTGACGCGGCAACTGCGCCGGATCGCTGAACGGGGGGAACACCATCGCCCATGGCACGTCGGTGGCCTTGCCCCACAACTCGGCGTTGATGAAGTTGCCGATGCGCCCGGCGCCCAGACCGATCGGCACCATCGGCGCGACAAAGTCCATCAACTGGAAGAACGACTTGCCATTGCGCTTGCCGAACCACAAGGCCGCGAGCATCACGCCGATGAATCCGCCGTGGAACGACATGCCGCCCTTCCACACTTCGAAAATCAGCGTCGGGTTGGCCAGGTATGCGCTCAGATCATAGAACAGCACATAGCCCAGACGGCCGCCGACGATTACGCCCATCGATAGCCAGAACACCAGATCGGAGAGTTTCTCCTTGGTCCAGGTCGGGTCGAAGCGGTTGAGCCGGCGCGACGCCAACAGCCACGCGCCGCCGATGCCGATCAGGTACATCAGACCGTACCAGTGGATTTTCAGCGGACCGATGGCCAGGGCCACCGGGTCGATCTGCGGGTAAGGCAGCATTGCGACTCCTTGTTAGAGTTGAAAGCGAAATTCCCGGGCGACGCTGCCACCTCAGGATTAAGCCAGGATTGCCACGCGGTCAGAGCAGAAAGCTCAAACCCACGCAGAACAGCAAAGCGGCGAACAGCCTTTTCAGCAAGCGCGGCGACAACCTGTGTGCCAGACGCGCGCCGAGCCGGGCGAAGACCATGCTGGTCAGGGCGATGCCCAACAATGCCGGCAAATACACAAAACCGAGACTATGGGCTGGCAACAACGGATCGTGCCACCCCAGAATCATGAAACTTGCTGCACTGGCCAGAGCGATCGGCAAGCCACAGGCCGATGAGGTCGCCACAGCCTGCTGCATCGGCACGCTGCGCCAGGTCAGAAACGGCACGGTCAGCGAGCCGCCACCAATGCCGAAAATCGCCGAGGCCCAGCCAATCACCGTACCGGCAGCGGTCAGACCGAGTTTGCCCGGCACCGTTCGGCTGGCCTTGGGTTTGACATCCAGCGCCAGTTGCACGGCGATCACCAGAGCGAACACGCCGATAATCTTTTGCAGGTTCGGTCCGGAGATCGCTTCTGCGGTCAGCGCACCGAAACCGGCGCCGAGCAGAATGCCCACGGTCATCCAGCGAAAAATCGCCCAGCGCACCGCGCCACGGCGGTGATGTTCACGCACGGCGTTGACCGAGGTGAATATGATCGTCGCCAGCGACGTGCCCACCGCCAGGTGCGTGAGGATCGACTGATCGAAGCCCTGCAGGGTGAAGCTGAACACCAGCACCGGGACGATGATGATCCCGCCGCCGACGCCAAACAGCCCGGCGAGCACGCCCGCACAGGCGCCGAGCGCCAGGTAGAGCAGAAATTCCATGACCGTCTCCAGCACGCATCGGCAAAACAGGAGCGGCATGTTAACGGATGCGCAGCCTTCTGCTCCACTGGCGATGGATGCACGGACGCCGGATGCGTAGAGTGGGCAAAAAACACACAAGGACCACCTTATGTGCCTGATCGTTTTCGCCTGGCGCCGGGGCCATGCCCAGCCGCTGATCGTCGCGGCCAACCGCGACGAATTCTACGCCCGCCCCAGCCTGCCATTGGCGCCGTGGCCCGAGGCGCCGCATGTGCATGCCGGGCGTGATCTTGAAGCTGGCGGCACGTGGCTGGGGATCGGCGCCAACGGACGCTTCGCCGCGCTGACCAATATTCGCGATCCACAGCAGCCACCGGCGACCAAATCCCGGGGCGAGCTGGTGGCGCGGTTTCTTGCTGGTGATCTGTCGATTGACGATTATTTGAGCGATGTGGTGGCTCGTGCCGCCGAATATGCCGGGTTCAATCTGCTGCTGGGCAATGCCCATGAGTTGTGGCATTTCAATGCACGAGCGTCAGAGCCGGTGATGTTGCAGCCTGGACTTTATGGGTTATCCAACGCGGGGCTGGATACGCCGTGGCCGAAACTGCTCAAGGCCAGGGCGGCGTTGAGCGCGGTGCTGGACGATCCGCAGCCTGAGCGCTTGCTGGCCTTGCTGAGCGATGCGCAGACCGCACCCGAGGCGGAGTTGCCGGATACCGGGGTAGGCATGGCGACGGAGTCGTTGTTGTCGAGCGTGTTTATTGCCAGCCAGAGTTATGGCACGCGAGCGAGTACAGCGTTGATCGTACAAGCGGACGGCACGCGGCGGATGGTGGAGCGCAGTTTTGGGCCGTATGGCGGGCATTTGGGCGAGGTGGAGGTTGTGGTTTAGCGGTGCCTGAACTGGCGCCTTCGCGAGCAGGCTCGCTCCCACATGGCTTTCGTGATCGATACGAATCCCTGTGGGAGCGAGCCTGCTCCGGGCGGCGTTCCGACGAAGAGGGCATCAGCCTTTTAGAGAGCCTTGGTCACCACCGGCGAATTCATCTTCGCCAACCCGAGATTCTTCAGCGCCAGTTGCAGCGAGCTGTGGATAACCTGCGGGTTATCGATCTTCATCAGTTCCGCCAGCATCTCCTGCGCCTTGCTCAGGTTCACCTGACGCAACATCCACTTCACCTTCGGCAGGTTGGTGGCGTTCATCGACAGGCTGTCGAAACCCATCGCCATCAACAGCACCGCCGCCGCCGGATCACCAGCCATCTCGCCGCAGATACTCACCGGTTTGCCTTCGGCATGGGCGTCAGTGACGACGGTTTGCAGAGCTTGCAGCACCGCCGGGTGCAGATAGTCGTAGAGGTCGGCGACGCGCGGGTTGTTGCGGTCGACCGCCAGCAGGTACTGGGTCAGGTCGTTGGAGCCGACCGAAAGGAAGTCGACCATCCGCGCCAGTTCCTTGGTCTGGTACACCGCTGCCGGGATTTCGATCATCACGCCGATCGGCGGCATCGGCACGTCGGTGCCTTCGTCGCGCACTTCGCCCCAGGCCCGGTGGATCAGGTGCAGGGCTTCTTCGAGTTCGTGGGTGCCGGAGATCATCGGCAGCAGAATCCGCAGGTTGTTCAAGCCTTCGCTGGCCTTGAGCATCGCGCGGGTCTGCACGAGGAAGATTTCCGGGTGGTCGAGGGTCACGCGGATACCGCGCCAGCCGAGGAACGGGTTGTCTTCCTTGATCGGGAAGTACGACAGCGACTTGTCACCGCCGATGTCGAGGCTGCGCATGGTCACCGGTTGCGGGTGGAACGCGGCGAGCTGTTCGCGGTAGATCGCCAGCTGTTCCTTCTCGCTCGGGAAGCGCTGGTTGATCATGAACGGCACTTCTGTGCGGTACAGGCCGACCCCTTCGGCGCCACGCTTCTGCGCCCGCGCCACATCGGCGAGCAGGCCGGTATTGACCCACAGTGGCATGCGGTGGCCATCGAGGGTCACGCACGGCAGGTCGCGCAGGGTGTCGAGGCCCAGCGCCAGTTGTTTCTCTTCTTCGACGACTTCGGCGAACTGCTTGCGCAGTACTTCGCTGGGGTTGGTGTAGACCTCGCCACGGGTGCCGTCGACGATCATTTCGATGCCGTCGACCTTGGCGTACGGCAGATCGACCAGGCCCATCACCGTCGGAATGCCCATGGCCCTGGCCAGAATCGCAACGTGGGAGTTACCCGAACCGAGTACCGAGACCAGACCGACCAGCGTGCCTTCCGGCACCTCGCCGAGCATCGCCGGCGTCAGCTCTTCGCTGACCAGAATGGTTTTTTCCGGGTAGACCAGGTTCTGCTGGCGCTCTTCCTGCAGATAGGCGAGCAGGCGGCGGCCAAGGTCTTTGACGTCCGAGGCGCGCTCGCGCAGGTAGGCGTCGTCCATCAGTTCGAAACGGTTGACGTGCTCAGTGACCACCTGACGCAGCGCGCCCTGAGCCCACTGCCCCGTCTTGATCACGGTGGTGATTTCGCTGCCCAGCGAGGCATCGTCGAGCATCATCAGGTAGACGTCGAACAACGCGCGTTCTTCCGGGCGCAGCTGGGTCGCGAGTTTGGCGGACAAGGCGCGCATGTCGGCGCGCACGCCTTCGATGGCAGTCTTGAACAGCGCCAGCTCAGCGTTGATGTCGGTGATGGTCTTGTCCGGCACCACGTCCAGGTCCGCCGGCGGCAGCATGACCACGGCGGTACCGACGGCAGCACCCGGCGAACCCGGTACGCCGACGAACTTGGCTTCCTGAATGCCCTTGCCCTGCCGGCCCAGACCACGGATCGAACCGGTGGCCTCGGCGTGGGCGATTACGCCGGCGAGCTGCGCGCTCATGGTCACGAGGAAGGCTTCTTCACCTTCGTCGAACTGGCGGCGTTCTTTCTGCTGGATGACCAACACGCCGACGACGCGGCGGTGGTGGATGATCGGTGCACCGAGGAACGAGGCGTAACGCTCTTCACCGGTTTCGGCGAAGTAGCGATAGCGCGGGTGAACCGAAGCGTTCTCGAGGTTCAGGGGTTCTTCACGCGTGCCGACCAGACCGACCAGACCCTCGTTGGGGGCCATGCTGACCTTGCCGATCGAGCGCTTGTTCAAGCCCTCGGTGGCCATCAGGACGAAGCGGTTGGTTTCCGGATCAAGCAGGTAGACCGAGCAGACCTGGCTGCCCATGGCCTCTTTGACGCGCAACACAATAATCCCCAACGCCGCCTTGAGATCCTTGGCGGAGTTAACTTCCTGGACGATCTTGCGCAGCGTATTGAGCATGGCTCGGGGTCGAACTCCGTCGTCAGTCGCGCGCTAAAAGGCGCGGGGCAAGCTCTTTGAGAGCGCGTCGATAAACCTCGCGCTTGAATGTCACCACCTGGCCCAACGGATACCAATAGCTGACCCAGCGCCAGCCATCGAACTCCGGTTTACCGGTCAGATCCATCCGCACCCGCTGCTCGTTGGAGATCAGGCGCAGGAGAAACCATTTCTGTTTCTGGCCGATGCACAGCGGTTGGCTGTGGGTACGCACCAGGCGTTGCGGCAAACGATAGCGCAACCAGCCTCGGGTACAGGCCAGTATTTCAACATCTTCACGTTCCAGGCCAACTTCTTCGTTCAGCTCGCGGTACAAGGCGTCTTCCGGCGTCTCCTCGGGGTTGATCCCCCCTTGCGGAAACTGCCAGGCGTCCTGATTGATACGGCGAGCCCATAGCACCTGGCCGGCGTCATTCGTCAGAATGATCCCGACATTGGGGCGGAAACCATCGGGGTCGATCACGGCAACAACCTCGCAAACGCATGTCGCCGCATTGTTCCACAAAGCTTGATGAGGCGGCAACGAAGGTTCCTACCTTATGTGCACTCTTGTGAAAAGACCGTATTCTTGTCGCCTTTTTACTGACTTTTCAGCGGGTAACTGCAATGCGCCTGGCTTTATTCGATTTGGACAACACCCTTCTGGGCGGCGACAGCGATCACGCCTGGGGCGATTATCTGTGCGAGCGCGGCTTCCTCGACCCGATCGCCTACAAGGCGCGCAACGACGAGTTCTATCAGGATTACCTGGCCGGCAAGCTCGACAACGCTGCCTACCTGAACTTCTGCCTGGAAATTCTCGGCCGCACCGAAATGGCCGTGCTCGACGCCTGGCACAGCGATTACATGCGCGACTGCATCGAGCCGATCGTGCTGCCCAAGGCACTGGAGCTGCTGAAAAAGCACCGCGATGCCGGCGACAAACTGGTGATCATCACCGCCACCAACCGTTTCGTCACCGCGCCGATCGCCGTGCGCCTGGGCGTGGAAACCCTGATTGCCACCGAATGCGAAATGGTCGACGGCCGCTACAGCGGGCGCAGCACCGACATTCCGTGTTTCCGTGAAGGCAAGGTCACGCGCCTCAATCGTTGGCTGGAAGAGACCGGGCATTCGCTTGAGGACAGCTATTTCTATAGCGATTCGATGAATGATCTGCCGTTGCTGGAGCAGGTGGCGAATCCGGTGGCGGTGGATCCTGATCCGAATCTGCGGGCCGAAGCCGAGAAGCGTGGCTGGCCGGTGATTTCGTTGCGCGGCTGAGATTGCTATCGCTGGCAAGCCAGCTCCCACAGGGAGCTCAGTGTCCACTTAATCAGTGTTCACTGAATACCCCTGTGGGAGCTGGCTTGCCAGCGATGGGGGTCAACTCGGTCTCAAGCCTTAAACCGGCTTGGCCCCCATCAACGCCGCTATGGTGACAAATCCGACGCCGCTGACAATCGCCAGGGCCAGATTGAACGTGCGATTGCCCACCCCGCTTGTCCACAGCCGATCCAGCCGGACCAGCAGCCAGACCGCGCTGAGCGTGGCCACGGCATAGATCACGCTGGACCCCAGAATCCACAATTGGCCCAATGGCCAGCCCACCAGGTGTACCAGCCACCAGCCAGTGAAGGGCATGCTGAGCATACCGATCAGCATCAGACACCAGATGAACAGCCAGGGACGGCGCATCGTACTGGCCGGGCCTTCGCTGCGATTACGCCAGGTCAGGGCGGCGAGCACCAGCCCGCTCACGAGGATGACCACGGTCGCCGCGACGTGGAGGACTTTCAGGGTGGTCAGGGTTTCCATGTCGTTCTCTTCCGTAGATCCATGCCCATCAGCGTAGCCGCTCAGCCAAGAAACAGCTGATAGGCCGGGTTGTCGCTTTCATCCCAATACGGGTAGCCGATTTCCGCCAGTGCCGCCGGCACCAGATGACGCTCGTCATGGGGCACTTGCAGGCCGGCGACCACGCGGCCGTCCGCTGCGCCGTGGTTACGGTAGTGGAACATCGAGATGTTCCAGCGCCCGCCGAGCTTGTTGAGGAAGTTGAACAAGGCTCCCGGACGCTCCGGGAATTCGAAGCGCAGCACCACTTCATCGACCACCTGCGCCGCGCGGCCGCCGACCATGTGGCGGATGTGCAGCTTGGCCAGTTCGTTGTCGGTCAGGTCGATAACCGGAAAACCCTGCTCGGTCAGGCTCGCCAGTAAGGCGCTGCGCGGATCGTTGTCCGGGTGAGTCTGCACGCCAACGAAGATGTGCGCTTCGCTGCCGGTGTTGTAGCGGTAATTGAATTCAGTGATCTGGCGCTTGCCGATGGCTTCGCAGAACGCCTTGAAGCTGCCGGCCTTTTCCGGGATGGTCACGGCGATGATCGCCTCGCGACCTTCGCCCAGTTCGGCGCGTTCGGCGACGTGGCGCAAACGGTCGAAGTTGACGTTGGCACCGGAGTCGATGGCGACGAAAGTCTGGCCGCTGACGCCACGCTGCTCAACATACTTCTTGATCCCGGCCACGCCCAGCGCGCCGGCAGGCTCGGTGATCGAGCGGGTATCGTCGTAGATATCCTTGATTGCCGCGCAGATCTCATCCGTGCTGACGGTGATCACCTCATCAACGTAATCCTTGCAGATCTCAAAGGTGTACTGGCCGATCTGCGCCACCGCCACGCCGTCGGCGAAGATGCCGACAGTCGGCAGAACCACGCGCTCGCCCGCTGCCATCGCGGCTTGCAGGCAGTTGGAATCGTCCGGTTCGACGCCAATCACCTTGATGTCCGGACGCAGGTATTTCACGTAGGCCGCGATACCGGCGATCAGGCCGCCACCGCCGACCGGGACGAAAATCGCATCCAGCGGCTGCGGGTGCTGACGCAGGATTTCCATCGCCACTGTGCCCTGCCCGGCAATGGTGTGCGGATCGTCGTACGGGTGGATGTAGACGTAGCCTTTTTCATCGACCAGTTTCAGCGAATAGGCCAGCGCTTCCGGAAACGAGTCACCGTGCAGCACCACTTTGCCGCCGCGCGAACGCACGCCTTCCACTTTGATTTCCGGGGTGGTCTTGGGCATGACGATGGTGGCTTTGACGCCCAACACTTTCGCCGCCAGAGCCAGACCCTGCGCATGATTGCCCGCCGAGGCGGTGACCACGCCGCGGGCGCGCTCTTCGTCGCTCAGTTGCGTCAGCTTGTTGTAGGCGCCGCGAATCTTGAACGAGAACACTGGCTGCAAGTCTTCGCGCTTGAGCCAGATGTCATTGCCCAGCCGCTCGGAGAGCTGGCGGGCGTTCTGCAGCGGGGTTTCTACGGCAACGTCATAAACGCGCGAGGTGAGGATCTTCTTGACGTACTGTTCGAGCATCGGAAAGCATCACTGGCGATTGGGCGGGACCAGCGAGTCTAACCCGCCTTTTGCCGAGGCGACCACACTAAACAGGTGGTTTTAAGGTCTGGAAACCCATTCTTGAGTGAGCACTGTCGTGGCGAGGGGATTTATCCCCGCTGGAGTGCGAAGCGCTCCCCTGCATTTTTTCAGTTACACCGCGTTCCAGGGTCTTACGACGACTGCGTTGCCGAACGGGGATAAATCCCCTCGCCACAGCTTGTTTCCCCCTGTACCACCGCGAGGCCTATAATGCCGGCCTTTCTGCCCAACCCTTGCCTGCTTCCGGAGCCCGCATGACCCAGGATCAACTCAAACAGGCCGTGGCCCAGGCCGCTGTCGACTTCATCCTGCCGAAACTCGACGACAAGAGCATCGTCGGCGTCGGCACCGGCTCCACCGCCAACTGCTTCATCGATGCACTGGCCCAGCACAAGGGCGCGTTCGATGGCGCCGTTGCCAGCTCCGAAGCCACCGCCGCGCGCCTCAAGGGCCATGGGATTCCGGTGTATGAGCTGAATACCGTCAGCGATCTGGAGTTCTACGTCGACGGCGCCGATGAAAGCGATGCGCACCTGAACCTGATCAAGGGCGGCGGCGCAGCCCTGACCCGCGAGAAGATTGTCGCCGCCGTGGCCAAGACCTTCATCTGCATCGCCGACGCCAGCAAACTGGTGCCGGTGCTCGGCGAGTTCCCGCTGCCGGTGGAAGTCATCCCGATGGCCCGCAGCCACGTAGCCCGCCAACTGGTCAAACTCGGTGGCGACCCGGTGTACCGCGAAGGCGTGTTGACCGACAACGGCAACATCATCCTCGATGTGTTCAACCTGCAGATCACCAACCCGGTGGAGCTGGAAGCGCAGATCAATGCCATCGTCGGCGTGGTCACTAACGGCCTGTTCGCCGCGCGCCCGGCGGATCTGTTGTTGCTGGGCACCAGTGAAGGCGTGAAAACTCTGAAGGCTGAGTAACAGACTGCCCGAATCATGGGCAGACAAATAAACCTGTGGGAGCGAGCCTGCTCGCGAAAGCGTCGGGTCAGTCAACATATTCAGAGACTGATCCACCGCCTTCGCGAGCAGGCTAGCTCCCACAGTGTTTTGTGGTGTTGGTCAGTTTTGTGTGGGCTTCTTGAAGACGTAAAACAGATTCGGCTCGCTCACCAGGTACAACGTGCCGTCATCATCCATCGCAATCCCTTCCGCCTGCGGCACGGTTTTCTGCAAACCCTGACGCCCGCCACTGATCGACATGGTGCTCAAGGGGCGCCCGTCGACATCCAGCTCGATAATCAACCGCGACTCGTCCGACAGTGCCAGCAAGTGCCCGCTGCGTTCGTCGTACTGCAGACTCGACAGATCACGCACGAACATCCCGGCATCGCGCTTGGGGTTGTTGATCACGTGCACCGCGTAGGTCTTGTCCGGTTTGAAGTGCGGAAAACCATGGACCTCGTAGATCAGCATCGGGTCGCGTTCTTTCGCCACGAACAGCCGCTTGCCCACTGAATCGTAAGCCAGCCCTTCGAAACCCTTGTTGCCGGACATGTGCACGCCGAGGGTCATTTGCTCGGCATCTTCGGCATCGAGAAAAGTGGTGTCGGCCTCGAGGTGGATCTTGATCAGCCGTTGCTGGCGCTCGTCGGTGATCACGTAGGTGTCGGCGCTGATGTATTCGACCGCTTCCGGATCGCCAAACCCCACCAGAGCGATGCGCCGCAGAATCTTGCCTTCCAGGGACAATTCGACCAGTTCGGAATTCTTGTTGGTCACGGTGAACAGGCTTTTACGCACCGGATCGTAGGTCAGCGCCGAGACGTCATCGTCGAGCCCGTCGATCGGCCGCGCTTCGATGGTCACCCGATATTGATCCAGGCCGATCGCCTCGCTGCTCACCGGTTGCCACAGCGTGTGCAGATTGAACCAGGCGCGCTCGAACAGGCGCAAGTATTGACCGATCGCGAGCAACGCGATCAGGGCAATCATCAACAGGGCAAGAATCAGCGGTTTGGGACGGGCAAGTCGACGCATTCAGGCAGGCTCGGGTTCAAGGCAGGCGGATGAAATATCACGCCTGTCTGAACTGAAGCTTAATGGCCACTTGCCTGCCACGACAACCGCACAATTCCGCGATTGTCGTAGGGAAAATTACCGGGGTTTTTCGAAGCGGTAGAACAGGTTCGGTTCGCTGACCATGTACAACGTGCCGTCCTCGTCCATGGTCATGCCTTCGGCGCGGGGAATGGTGTCTTTCAGACCGTTGAAATTCCCAAGCAACGTCATGAAACTGACTTGCTCGCCCTTCTCGTCCAGTTCCAGCAAAAGGTGCGAATCGGCGGACAACACCAGCAGATGGCCAGTGCGTGGGTCGACCGCCAGCGCCGACAGGTTGCGAATATCGAGCTCGTCACTGGCCAGCTTCTGCTTGTCGCCGATCAGGGTCTGGCTGCCGTCGCTTTTCCAGGTGAACAGCGCCGGCGGGCGCTCTTCACCCAGCACAAGTTGACGGTTACGCGGATCCCAGGTGATGGCTTCGAAAGCTTTGTTCTGATCTTTCGACGGCCCGAGGTCGTATTTCGGGAAGCCGGCAATGTTCAGCTCACGGGTACCGGCTTCGACCTTGACGATCGACAGCGTGTGTTGACGTTCATCAACAATCGCCAGCAGACCGTTTTCCATGACCGTCAGGCCTTCCGGGTTGCTCCAGCCCACCAGCGGCATCTTGCGCAGCACGTCGCCTTGCAACGTCAGCTCAGCCAGGAACGGATTTTTGCCCATGACCGCGAACAGGGTCTTGGTCTGCGGGTTATAGGCCAGATCCGAAGCTTCGTCCTTTTCCATGCCCGGCAGCGGCTTGGCATCGATCACCACCTGATAGTCCGGCAGCCAGACACTCTCCTTCTGCTCTGCCTTGCTCTCGAAGCGCTCCAGCACCCACAGCACGCCGCGATCATCCCAATGCATGGCGAACGCCAGCCCATAGGCTGCGGCGATGACCAGCAACAGCCAGACATACCAGCGCAGGACGAAGCGCGAACGGGAGGGGGATTTCTGCTGAGTTGGAGATGCCATCAAGGGATGCGTTCCGTTAATTCAGGCCAAGGGTAATAGCACAAAGAGGCCGGCTGAGACGCCAGAATCGCGGGAATTATCCAGAGAGGATGTGAAAAAAACGGCAAATGGCGGGATTGCCGTGTGCATTTGCCAGCAGCAACACATTACAGATATGGAATGACCCTTGTGGCGAGGGGATTTATCCCCGTTGGACTGCGCAGCAGGCCCCTCTTTAAGATCAAGAGGGGCCCGCTTCGCGCGCCAACGGGGCGGTGCGACGTTTCGCTAAACCCCCTCACCACAAAGCTCACCCCCTACAAGGGGTTCTGCGGTTAGCGCACGCTGCTGCTGAAGCTGCTCGCCCCCGGCAGTTCGAGGACGATTTCATCGCCGACGTTCAGCGGGCCGACGCCCACTGGTGTGCCGGTGAGGATCACGTCGCCGGCCTGCAGCGAGAAGCAGCCGGCCATGTGCTGGATCATCGGCACGATCGGGTTGAGCATCGCGCTGCTGTTGCCGTCCTGGCGCACTTCGCCGTTGATGGTCAGGCGGATGCCGATGTCGGTCAGGTCAGCGAAGGTGCTGCCGACCACGAACGGGGCGATCACCGCCGCGCCGTCGAACGACTTGGCGATTTCCCACGGCAGGCCCTTGGCTTTCAGTTCAGCCTGCTTGTCGCGCAGGGTCAGGTCCAGCGCCGGGGCGAAGCCGGAGATCGCATCGAGGACTTCTTCACGGCTTGGTTTGGTCGACAGCGGCTTGCCGATCAACACGGCGATTTCCGCTTCGTAGTGCACCGAACCACGCTCGGTCGGAATGCTGAACCCGCCTTCCAGCGGCACCACGCAACTGCCCGGCTTGATGAACAGCAGCGGCTCGGTCGGCACCGGATTGTCCAGTTCCTTGGCGTGCTCGGCGTAATTGCGGCCAATGCACACGACTTTCCCGATCGGGAAGTGAATGCGCGTGCCGTCGACGTACTGGTGCTGATAGCTCATTTACCGACTCCTGCCTTTATTGATTCAACAGAGATTACCGATCAAACCGGGAAAATCTTGCCCGGGTTCATGATGCCGTTCGGGTCGAACACTGCCTTGACCGCTTTCATGTACTCGATCTCGGCCGGCGAGCGGCTGTAGGTCAGGTAATCACGCTTGGTCATACCGACGCCGTGCTCGGCCGAGATCGAGCCGTTGTACTTCTCGACGGTTTCGAACACCCACTTGTTGACGGTGGCGCACTTGGCGAAGAACTCGTCCTTGCTCAGATTTTCCGGCTTGAGGATGTTCAGGTGCAGATTGCCGTCGCCAATGTGGCCGAACCAGACGATTTCGAAATCCGGGTAGTGCTCGCCAACGATCGCGTCGATTTCGCGCAGGAACGCCGGCACTTTCGAGACGGTAACCGAGATGTCGTTCTTGTACGGCGTCCAGTGGGAAATGGTTTCGGAGATGTACTCGCGCAGCTTCCACAGATTGTGCAGCTGGGTTTCGCTCTGGCTCATCACGCCGTCGAGCACCCAGCCCTGTTCTACGCAGTGCTCGAAGGTTTCCAGGGCGCTGTTGGCCACTTCTTCAGTGGTCGCCTCGAATTCGAGCAGGGCGTAGAACGGGCAGTCGGTGTCGAACGGCGCGGGCACATCGCCACGGCCCATGACTTTGGCGAGGGCCTTGTCGGAGAAGAATTCGAACGCAGTCAGGTCGAGCTTGCCCTGGAAGGCATGCAGCACCGGCATGATCGAATCGAAATCGGCGGTGCCGAGGACCATGGCGGTGAGGTTTTTCGGTGCGCGATCCAGACGCATGGTCGCTTCGACGACGAAACCGAGCGTACCTTCGGCGCCGATGAACAGCTGACGCAGGTCGTAACCGGTGGCGTTCTTGATCAGGTCCTTGTTCAGCTCCAGCACGTCGCCCTTGCCGGTGACGACTTTCATGCCGGCCACCCAGTTGCGGGTCATGCCGTAGCGAATCACTTTGATCCCGCCGGCATTGGTGCCGATATTGCCGCCAATCTGGCTGGAACCCGCCGAGGCGAAGTCGACCGGATAGTACAGGCCGTTTTCCTCGGCGACGTTCTGCAGATGCTCAGTGACCACACCCGGCTGGCAGACGGCGGTGCGGTCGGTGAGGTTGACGTCGAGAATCTGGTTCATGTAATCGAACGAAACCACCACTTCGCCATTGGCCGCCACTGCTGCGGCGGACAACCCGGTGCGCCCGCCGGACGGCACCAGTGCGACCTTGTGGGTGTTGGCCCAACGTACCACGGCCTGCACTTGCTCGATGGTCTTGGGAAACACGATGGCGCTCGGCGCCGGCGCGAAATGCTTGGTCCAATCCTTGCCGTAAGTGTTCAGGGAGTCGGCGTCGGTGAGGACTTTGCCAGGCTCAACCAGGGTCTTCAGTTCATCAATCAGCGCAGGATTGGTCATCGACAGAACTCTCGAACAATTCATGGTCATCCTGAGAACGCTTCACGTCGCAGGAATGAGTGTTTAGCGGGGTGGCTATGCTAGCATACCGACCCCGCAGGACAGTGCCCAAGGCCAGATCCGCGGTGACGGCTTTGTTGCCGTGCGGGTCAGCTCCAGGCTGCTCCCTCCCTGCCATTTTTCTCCGGGATACAGGTTTACGCAGATGAGCAAGACTTCTCTCGATAAGAGCAAGATCAAGTTCCTTCTTCTCGAAGGCGTCCACCAATCGGCTGTCGACGTCCTCAAGGCGGCGGGCTACACCAGCATCGAATACCTGACTGGTTCCTTGCCGGAAGCCCAGCTCAAGGAAAAGATTGCTGACGCTCACTTCATCGGCATTCGCTCGCGCACGCAACTGACCGAAGAGATCTTCGATCACGCGAAGAAACTGGTCGCGGTCGGCTGTTTCTGCATCGGCACCAACCAGGTTGACCTCAGTGCGGCCCGCGAGCGCGGTATTGCCGTGTTCAACGCGCCGTACTCCAACACCCGTTCCGTAGCGGAACTGGTACTGGCCGAAGCGATCCTGCTGCTGCGCGGCATCCCTGAGAAGAATGCATCCTGCCACCGTGGCGGCTGGATCAAGTCCGCCGCCAACTCGTTCGAGATCCGTGGCAAGAAGCTGGGCATCGTCGGCTACGGCTCGATCGGCACGCAGCTTTCGGTGCTGGCTGAAGGCCTGGGCATGCAAGTGTTCTTCTATGACACCGTGACCAAGCTGCCACTGGGCAACGCTACGCAGGTCAACAACCTGCACGAGCTGCTGGGCATGTCCGACATCGTCACCCTGCACGTCCCGGAAACCGCCGCCACTCAGTGGATGATCGGCGAGAAGGAAATCCGCGCCATCAAGAAGGGCGGCATCCTGATCAACGCCGCGCGCGGGACCGTGGTCGAGCTCGACGCCCTGGCGGACGCGATCAAGGACAAGCACCTGATCGGCGCGGCCATCGACGTGTTCCCGGTGGAACCACGCTCCAACGACGAAGAGTTCGAAAGCCCGCTGCGCGGCCTCGACAACGTGATCCTGACCCCGCACATCGGTGGCTCGACCGCCGAAGCGCAAGCCAACATCGGTCTGGAAGTGGCAGAGAAACTGGTCAAGTACAGCGACAACGGTACTTCGGTGTCGTCGGTCAACTTCCCGGAAGTGGCCCTGCCGGCTCACCCTGGCAAGCACCGCCTGCTGCACATCCACGAGAACATCCCGGGTGTGATGAGCGAGATCAACAAGGTTTTCGCCGAAAACGGCATCAACATCTCCGGTCAGTTCCTGCAGACCAACGAGAAAGTCGGTTACGTGGTGATCGACGTCGACGCCGAATACTCGGAGCTGGCGCAAGAGAAGCTGCAACACGTCAACGGCACTATCCGTAGCCGTGTTCTCTTCTGAAGAAGCAGCAGCGGCAAGCTTCAAGCTACTAGCGGCAAGTGAACAGCGCTTTTGCTTTACCTTGCCGCTTGCAGCTAGCCACTTGAAGCTGAATTAAAAAAGGGAGCCCCGAAAGGCTCCCTTTTTTTATTTCACGTTGACCGTGATTTTTTCCGAAACGATCGATGGGTCGAACGGCATGTGGCCGCTGTCGCCGAGGATCAGTTGCAAGGTGTGTTTGCCCGGGGCCAGTTTGATCGTGGCTTCGGTCTGCGCCTTGCCGAAATGCATGTGGTGCGCGTCAGTCGGGATCGGCGCGCCTTCGGCCGGCAGGTCGTCGACGTCGATCAGCAGGTGATGGTGGCCGGTGTTCTTGGTGGTGTCACCCGCCGGGGCCAGCGCGATGTTCTTGACGCCGAACTTGACCTTGAATTCCTGCGAGACGGTGGCGCCGTCCTCGGGAGAAACGATGAACACTTCAGCATCCTTCGGCGCCGGTGTCGCCGCACTGGCCAGCACCGAAACACCCATCAGCACACCGGCCAACGCTGCACGTGACAAAAAGCTTTTCATTTTCTTCTCCAGTTTTTCCGTAAAATCCGCACGGTCATGACAACTTCATGACCATTCGTTGTCGAAGGCACTCGACAACCATAGCAAAGCGAGCCTGAATCAGAGCATCGCGATAATGATTTCAAAGGAGTGACCATGCGCCTGCTGCCTGGCCTGATCTGCCTGCTACCCCTTCTGAGCCCGCTGGCTCACGCCGAACTGATTGATGACGTCAACGACCGTGGCGAGCTGCGCATAGCCCTTGAGGCTAATACACCGCCCTTCAATTACAAGGAGGGCGACACCCTCACGGGGTTCGAGGTCGAACTTGGGCAACTTCTGGCCCAAGAGCTGGATGTACGCGCCGACTTCATCGTCACCGACGAGGGCGACCTGCTCCAGGGCGTTGAAAGCGGCAAGTACGACGTCGCGCTCAACCACATAGCACTGACACCCGAACTCAAGGATCGTTTCGACTTCAGCGAGCCGTACGGCGAGGTTGATGGGCAGTTGTTGGCGAAGAAGGACGAGACGCCGCGGCCGATGGTGCTGGTGCAGGCGTTGACCGAAGCGAAGCCGAAAGCGGCAGCGCCGGTGGAATTGGCGATACCGTTTCAGAAGGGTAATCCGGCGTTTCAGGCCAGCCTCAAGAGCGCGCTGGAACGGATCAAGGCGGATGGGCGGTTGGCGGCGTTGTCGAAGAAGTGGTTCACCGAACCGTAGGAGCTGCCGCAGGCTGCGATCTTTTGATGTTGATTCAAAAAATCAAAAGATCGCAGCCTCGTTTCACTCGTCAGCTCCTACAGTTGAATTGGTGCTGGCGCTTTAGTCGAGTCGGGCCAGGGCCTGCGCGGCTTGCGGCAGCTCAAGCTCACTGAAAACCCGAACCCCATGACGCTTGAGCAACGCCGCCGTCACCCCCTCGCCACTGACTTTGACCCCACTGAACGTGCCGTCATACGTCAGCAGATTCCCGCAAGAAGGACTGTTGGCCTTGAGCACGGCCACCCGAATGCCGTGCTTTTGCACCAGTTCCAGCGCTTGCCGTGCACCCTCGAGAAACTGCGCGCTGACATCCTCGCCATCGGTAGTGATCACAGCAGCAGTGCCATCCAGCACCTCACCGCCCTGCCCGCCGGGAATCTCCGCCGCCGCCCTCGGCGTCGGCAATCCACCGGCCACCTCCGGACACAACGGCACTACCCGCCCTTCTTCGATCCACTGCTCAAGCAGATCAAACGGCCCGCTCGCGCCACCGTCATAGCGCACGCGATGGCCCAGCAGGCAGCGACTGACCAGGATCTTTTCCATGTTCAGAACGGCTCGTTGCCACGGCGACGGAACCAGCCAGTCAGCGACAGGCGCTCGCGATGGGCCGGCAACACTTCGTGGGGCACTTCGCCGGAGAGAAACACCACCAGGCAGCCGCCGGTCGGCTGCACGTCGTGCACACGTTCCTCGCCCAGGTACATGCGCAATTGGCCACCGTCCTCCGGCAGCCAGGCGTCATTGAGATAGATCACCGCCGACACCATGCGCCGGTCATCATCGCGAAAGCGGTCGAGGTGCTTGAGGTAGAACGCGCCGGGCGGGTACAGGGCGAAATGGCATTCGAAATCTTCAAGCCCCAGAAACAAGCCACGATTGAGCGCCTCGCGCAGACTGTCCATCAGGCTCAGGTAACGGTCAGTGGCGTCGGCCTGACCCGGGTCGATCCACTGGATGTGATCGCCGCGAATACCCTCGCGAATCTCCGAAAACGGCCCGCGTCCGACCGCCGCCGGCGCCAGCTCACCCTCGGCTTCACGTTTACGGCACTCGGCCGCCAGCGCCCGGGTCAGATCGGCGGGCAGGAAGATGTTCTGCTGCGACCAGCCGTGTTCGGCCAGGTCGTCGACAATGCGTAACAGCAGCGGGTGTTCAGAGGATATCGGCATGGCGCGCATAGTATGCCGACGGCGATAAATCCGACAGAGCCACGCAGCGCCTTGCTACGAATTCTCGACAAGTACCGGCACCGCACGGACAATAGTCCGCTGCTGACAGGAGTCCCTATGCGCCGTTTGCTTTTTTCACTGTTGATGTTCTGCGTATTGCCCGCCTGGGCGGACGGCTTTGATCAGTTGTACAAGGTCGCCGGCTGGCCAGAACAACGCGCGCATTTCAACGATGCCCTGAGCGCCGCCCAGCAGCGCTATCAGAACAGCCTGCCGCCTGCGGTGTTTCAGGCGCTGGTCAACAACAGCAATCAACGCTTTGCCGCGCAGGCCATGGATCAGCGTGCCGAAGCGCAACTGCGGCAGAAACTCGCCGACCCGAAACCGGCGCTGACCTTCTTCCAGTCACCGCTGGGCAAGAAAATCGTCGCCGCCGAATTGCTCGCAACCCGTCGCGATCAACTGGCAAAAAATGCTCAGGGCCTGCCGAAGATGCAGGCAAGCGACAGTCGCTTGCTGATCATCGGCCATCTCGCCCAGGCCCTGCCAGCCCGTGAGGCGGGCGCCGAGGTCAGCCTGGCGATTGCCGGCGTAGCGGCGGACAGCTTGAGTTCGATGATCCCGGGACTGCTCGGCGGTGGACAGGCGCAGGGCATGTTGAACGGTCAGCGCCAGCGGCTGATGGATCAGATTGGCGCCGATCTGAACAACACGTTGCTTTACGTGTATCGCGACTTGTCGGATGAAGAGCTCGAAGAATTTGCGACGTTTGCCGAGTCGACCGAGGGCAAGGCTTACTACCAGGCGGCACTGGCGGCGATTCGGGCGGGGTTGGCGGTCGGCCAGTGATGTTCGTTACCTGAAAGATCGCATTCGCGAGCAGGCTCGCTCCCACAGTTGTAACGCATTCCCCTGTGGGAGCGAGCCTGCTCGCGAAGAGGCCCTCCCAGGCACTAGAGATTCCGCCCCCTGATCCGCTTGCTCAAGAATTCGAAATATTCCTCACGCATCTCCGCCGTTTCATTGGCCAGGTGATGCCGTGCCTCGGCCAACAGCAGAATCTGCGGCCGGTCGAACTTCCATTTCAACACCTGCAGATTGTGCTGCCAGTCGACAGTCATGTCCGCCTGCCCCTGAATGATCAGCGGCCGTCGCGGACTTTTTTTCGCGTGCTCGACGCGGATGATCCAGCGCGACAGCGCGCCCACCCATTTGGTCGGCAGGCGCCTTGGCTGTAACGGATCGGCCTGCAGAAACGGCAGAAAATCCGGATCGTTGGAGTTCTCGCTGAAGCGTCGCGCGACCCCCCGTACAAACGGCCGCAGCAGGTAATAACTCAACTGCGACCAGCCCCACGCCCTCGGTCGCACCAGCGGCGCCAGCAGAATCACCTGCCCCTGCGCCGGGCTGTTCTCGCCATGGTTGAGCAGATGATCGACGACAATCGCGCCACCGGTGCTTTGCCCGCACAAATGCCAAGGCTGCGGCAGCGCGATCGAGTTCGCTTCAGCAAACAGCGCCTGCAACATATCCTGGTATTCAGCGAAATCACGAATGCTCGCCCGTGGCCCGCTCGACAGACCATGGCCCGGCAAGTCGCAGGCGATCACGGCAAAATCCTGATCCAGCGCCCACTCGATCACATGCCGGTACAGACCGATGTGATCGTAGTAACCGTGCAGCAGAAACAACGTCGCCTTGACCTTCTCCGGCCACCAGCAATGGCTGACCAGCTCGTAGCCATCGACCTCGAAACGACCCATGCCGCGCCAGACATCGCGCTCGGCAAAGTCGGTCTTGTAGAAGCGCTGATAAGCCTTCGCCTCATCCGATAACGGCTGCCACTCGGCCAATGGCTTGAGGCTCGCGCGTAAATGATCGGGGTCGAAAGTATCAGGCATGCGGGTATTCCAGAGCGGTAAACGGACTTTATCGGCCTGCGATATTCATCTGTAGAGGCAGACATGGCAAGCTAGCCGGCCTTTCGAGGATCGAAAACCATGCGTTCGCCCTACCGCACCGCACTGTTCGCCAGCCTGCTCGCGCTGATCTGCGCCGGGGTGCTGTGGACGGCATATGACTGGTTTCAGGGCCGCTATCTGCGCGCGTTCAGCGAACATACGGCGGTATTTTCCGGCGACCCGCTGCGCCTGCCGGACAACCTCGCCGGGCCGGGCAATATTCGTCTTGTGCACTTCTGGGACCCCGCCTGTCCGTGCAATGTCGGCAATCAACAGCACCTGAGCGAGATGGTCGAACAGTTCGGCCCTCGCGGCGTGGAGTTCTTCGCCGTGCAAAAGCCCGGCAGCCACGGCCAGTTGCCCGTCACCCTCGCCAGCCTGAAAACCATCATCGTCCTGCCCGGCGCCGAACAGATCCCCGCCAGCCCCGCCGTGGCAATCTGGGATCGTAGCGGCAAACTCGCCTATTTCGGCCCGTACAGCGAAGGCCTGACCTGCAACTCCAGCAACAGCTTTATCGAACCGATCCTGCATGCCCTGACGGAAGATCGCCCGGTCAATGCCACGCATACGCTGGCGGTGGGTTGTTATTGCCCGTGGCCGGCGGACGCGAAGTAAGGCATTCCGGACTTTTCAAGGACAGCGCTGCACCGCACAGATGCTCTGTGCTAAATGTTTGCAGCCCGACGGGCGGCCTTTTCGCCTGCACAAGGAGTCACCATGAAGCGTGCGTTGATCCTCGTTGCCTTGCTCATCGTTGTCCTGCTCGGCGCCGCCGGCGGGTATATCTACAGCAAGCAGCCGACGCGCCAGGGCCAGGTCGAGTTGCGCAACCTGCAAGGCTCAGTGACCGTGCGCTATGACGAGCGCGGTGTGCCGCATATCCGCGCCGAGAACGAAACCGACCTCTATCGCGCCCTCGGTTATGTGCACGCGCAGGATCGTCTGTTCCAGATGGAAGCCATGCGCCGCCTCGCCCGGGGCGAGCTGGCCGAAGTGCTCGGGCCGAAACTGCTCGACACCGACAAACTGTTTCGCAGCCTGCGCATCCGCGAGCGTGCGGCCAGTTACGTCGCCAGCCTCGACAAGCAGTCACCGGCGTGGAAGGGCCTGCAAGCCTATCTGGACGGCATCAACCAATATCAGGACAGCCACGCCGCGCCGATCGAATTCGACGTGCTGGGCATCCCCAAGCGGCCGTTCACTGCCGAAGACAGCATCAGCGTCGCCGGTTACATGGCCTATAGCTTTGCCGCCGCATTTCGCACCGAGCCGCTGCTGACCTACGTGCGCGATCAGCTCGGCGCCGATTACCTCAATGTCTTCGATCTGGACTGGCAGGCCAAAGGCGTTCTGGCCACCGATCACACCCGCCACGCACCGGCCCTCGCCGCCGGCGACTGGCAGGACCTCACCGCCCTCGCCCGCCTCAGCGAACAGGCGCTGCTCGACAACGGCCTGCCGCAGTTTGAGGGCAGCAACGCCTGGGTGATTGCCGGCAGCCGCAGCCGGAGTGGCAAGCCGTTGCTGGCCGGCGATCCGCATATCCGCTTCTCGGTGCCGTCGGTGTGGTACGAGGCGCAGTTGTCGGCGCCGGGTTTCGAGTTGTACGGCCATCATCAGGCACTGGTGCCGTTCGCGTTTCTGGGGCACAACCTCGATTTCGGCTGGAGCCTGACCATGTTCCAGAACGACGATCTCGACCTGATCGCCGAAAAGGTCAACCCGGCCAACCCCAATCAGGTCTGGTATCGCGGCCAGTGGACCGAGATGCTCGTCAGCGAACAACAGATCAATGTAAAGGGTCAGGCGCCGGTGACTCTCACCTTGCGCCAGTCCCCGCATGGGCCAATCGTCAACGATGCTCTTGGCAGCGCCGCCGGAAAAACACCAATCGCGATGTGGTGGGCCTTCCTCGAAACACCCAACCCGATCCTCGACGGCTTCTACCAGCTCAACCGCGCCGACACCTTGGCCAAGGCCCGCGCGGCAGCGGCCAAGGTGCAGGCGCCGGGTCTGAATCTGGTGTACGCCAACGCCAAAGGCGATATCGCCTGGTGGGCCTCGGCCCTGCTGCCCAAACGTCCGGCCGGGGTGAAACCGGGCTTCATCCTCGACGGCAGCACGCCCGAGGCGGACAAGGACGGCTACTACCCGTTCAGCGCCAACCCGCAGGAAGAGAATCCGGCGCGCGGCTATATCGTCTCGGCCAACTTCCAGCCCGTGTCGCCGACCGGCATGGAGATTCCCGGTTACTACAACCTTGCCGATCGCGGTCAGCAGCTTGACCGTCAGCTCAGCGACAACCGGGTGAAGTGGAGCAACGAGGCCAACCAGAAACTGCAACTGGGCACGGCGACCGGTTACGGCCCGCGTCTGTTGGCGCCGCTGTTGCCGGTGTTGCGTGAGGTGGTCAGTGATCCGGCGCAGCTGAAACTGGTCGAGCAACTGGCGCAGTGGCCGGGCGACTATCCGCTGAATTCGATCAGCGCGACGGTGTTCAACCAGTTCCTCTACGACCTTGCCGATGCGGCGATGCGCGATGAGTTGGGCAATGACTTCTTCGAGACACTGCTGTCGACGCGGGTAATCGATTCGGCGTTGCCACGCTTGGCGGCCAAGGCGGATTCACCGTGGTGGGACAATCGCAGCACGCCGGCCAAAGAAACCCGCGCCGATGTCGTGCGCACGGCGTGGGCGGCAAGCATGGCGCATCTGAAACTGACCCTCGGCGATAACGTGGCCGGTTGGCAGTGGGGCGCGGCGCACACCCTGACCCACGGCCATCCGCTGGGGCAGCAGAAGCCGCTGGATCGCCTGTTCAACGTCGGCCCGTTCGCAGCGCCGGGCAGCCACGAAGTGCCGAACAACCTCTCGGCGAAGATCGGCCCGGCGCCATGGCCGGTGACCTATGGACCGTCGACGCGACGTCTGGTGGATTTCGCCGATCCGGTGCATGGCCTGACGATCAACCCGGTCGGCCAGAGTGGCGTGCCTTTGGACACTCACTATGACGACCAGGCCGAGGCGTATGTGGAGGGGATTTATGTGCAGGCGCATTTCAGCGAGGAAGAGGTGCTGGCGAATACGCGCAGTACGTTGAAGCTGCTGCCTGCGCGGGTTGCGCCATAAATCCCGGCTGGATTGACAGGCCCCTTCGCGAGCAGGCTCGCTCCCACAGGAGATTGCATTCCAAATGTGGGAGCGAGCCTGCTCGCGAAAGCGCTTTGTCAGCCGACATCCGAGTCGACTGACACTCCGTCTTCGCGAGCAGGCTCGCTCCCACATTTACAACCGGGTTGGCCGCAGGGTTGAGGCCAACCTGATATTGCTTAAGCCGATTGCGGTGCTGGCGCGCGACGTGCGTCCGGTTGCTTCCACGAATCAGCCGCGCTTTCTTCGATGGCTTGCTGGATGGCTTTCTTGCGGGCTTCTTCGGCGCGGCGGCTGAAGAACCAGACGAGGAAGGTCACCAGCGACACCGCCAGCAGAATCAGGCTGGCCACGGCGTTGATTTCCGGTTTCACACCCAGGCGCACGGCCGAGAACACTTCCATCGGCAGCGTCGTCGAACCCGGGCCGGAGACGAAGCTCGCCAGCACCAGGTCATCCAGCGACAGCGCGAACGACATCATCCCGCCCGCCGCCAGCGACGGCGCGATCATCGGGATGGTGATCAGGAAGAACACCTTCCACGGCCGCGCGCCCAGGTCCATCGCCGCCTCTTCGATCGACAGGTCCAGCTCACGCAAGCGCGCCGACACCACCACCGCCACATACGCCGCGCAGAACGTGGTGTGGGCGATCCAGATGGTGACGATGCCGCGCTCCTGCGGCCAGCCGATCATCTGCGCCATGGCCACGAACAGCAGCAACAGCGACAGACCGGTGATCACTTCCGGCATTACCAACGGCGCAGTCACCAGGCCACCGAACAGCGTACGGCCCTTGAAGCGGGTGATACGGGTCAGCACGAACGCTGCCAGGGTACCCAGTGCCACCGCCGCCACGGCGGTGTAGCAGGCGATTTCCAGCGAGCGCAACACCGAGCCCATCAATTGCGAGTTGTCGAGCAGGCCGACGTACCACTTGATCGACCAGCCGCCCCACACCGTCACCAGTTTCGAGGCGTTGAACGAGTAGATCACCAGGATCAGCATCGGCAGATAGATGAAGATCAGACCCAGTACCAGCATCAGGCTGGAGAAACGGAAGCGCTTCATTCTTTACCCTCCATTTCCTTGGCCTGACTGCGGTTGAACAGAATGATCGGCACAATCAGGATCGCCAGCATCACTACCGCCAGCGCGGACGCCACCGGCCAGTCGCGGTTGTTGAAGAATTCTTGCCACAGCACCTTACCGATCATCAGGGTTTCCGGGCCGCCGAGCAGTTCCGGGATCACGAACTCGCCGACCACAGGAATGAATACCAGCATGCAGCCGGCAATGATCCCGTTCTTGGACAGCGGAATGGTGATTTTCCAAAAGCTGTTGAAGGTGCTCGAACCCAGATCCGAGGCGGCTTCCAGCAGACTCTGATCGTGTTTGACCAGGTTGGCGTACAGCGGCAGGATCATGAACGGCAGGTACGAATAGACAATCCCGATGTACACCGCCAGGTTGGTATTGAGGATCTGCAGCGGCTCGTCGATCAGGCCCATGCTCATCAGGAAACCGTTGAGCAGGCCGTTGTTGCTGAGGATGCCCATCCACGCGTAGACGCGGATCAGGATCGCCGTCCAGGTCGGCATCATGATCAGCAGTACCAGCACCGTTTGCAGCTCTTTCCGGGCAGTGGCGATGGCATAGGCCATCGGGTAACCGATCAGCAGGCAGAGCACAGTGCTGATAAAGGCCATTTTCAGCGAACCGAGGTACGCCGCGATGTACAACTCGTCGCCGGCCAGCAACGCGTAGTTGCCCAGGTTCAACAGCAGCTGCAGCTTCTGCTCGGCGTAGGTGTAGATCTCGGTGTACGGCGGGATCGCCACGTCGGCTTCGGCGAAGCTGATCTTCAGAACGATGAAGAACGGCAGCATGAAGAACAGGAACAGCCAGATGAACGGCACCCCGATGACCAGCTGCCGGCCATTGGGGATGATTCGGTTTATACGGCGTTTGAATTTGCGCATGTTCATGAGCGAAGTACCACGCCGCTATCGTCTTCCCACCACACGTAGACCTGATCGCCCCAGGTCGGACGCGCGCCGCGACGTTCGGCGTTGGCGACGAACGACTGCACCAGTTTGCCGCTCGGCAATTCGACGTAGAACACCGAGTGCCCGCCCAGATAAGCGATGTCGTGGACCTTGCCGCTCGACCAGTTGTACTCGCAGGTCGGCATGTCGGCGGTGACCAGCAGTTTTTCCGGGCGAATCGCGTAGGTGACCGACTTGTCCTGCACCGAGGTGCTGATGCCGTGACCGACGTAGATCTGCCGGTCGAGGTCCTTGCAGGTGATGGTCGCGTGGCCTTCGGCGTCGTCGATCACTTCGCCTTCGAAGATGTTGACGTTGCCGATGAATTCGCAGACCAGACGGCTGGTCGGGGTTTCGTAGATGTCGATCGGACTGCCGATTTGCGCGATCCAGCCCAAGTGCATGATCGCGATGCGCTCGGCCATGGTCATGGCCTCTTCCTGGTCGTGGGTCACCATCACGCAGGTCACGCCGACGCGCTCGATGATTTCCACCAGTTCCAGTTGCATCTGCGAACGCAGTTTCTTGTCCAGTGCGCCCATCGGTTCGTCTAGCAGCAACAGCTTCGGCCGCTTGGCCAGCGAACGGGCCAGGGCCACGCGCTGACGCTGACCGCCGGACAGTTGATGCGGCTTGCGCTTGGCGTACTGGCTCATCTGCACCAGCTTGAGCATCTCGGCCACGCGGGCGTCGATTTCAGCCTTGGGAATCTTGTCCTGCTGCAGGCCGAAGGCAATGTTCTGCGCCACGGTCATGTGCGGGAACAAGGCGTAGGACTGAAACATCATGTTGATCGGACGGTCGTACGGCGGCATGTCGGTGATGTCGACGCCGTCGAGGAAAATCCGCCCTTCCGTGGGCCGTTCGAAGCCTGCAAGCATCCGTAGCAAGGTGGATTTGCCCGATCCCGAACCGCCGAGCAGAGCAAAAATTTCGCCCTTCTTGATTTCCAGGGACACGTCGTCCACGGCAATTGTCTCGTCGAACTTCTTCGTGACCCGGTCGATTTTGACCAGCACCTGTTTTGGTGTCTGGTCGCCCTCGAGGGCTTTCTTGTAGGCGCCGGAGGCAACTGCCATTTACGAAACTCCCAACAGAAGCAGCAGTTCGCCCCGCAAGACGAACCCTGGATAGTTTGTGCGTTATTTGCCCGACTTGACCTTGGTCCAGCTACGGGTCATCAAACGCTGAATATTGGCTGGCAACTCGGTCGACACGTAGGTCTTGTCGAGGACTGCTTGCGGCGGGTAAACCGCTTCATCGGTGCGAATGGATTGTTCCATCAGCTTGTCCGAACCCGGGTTGGGGTTGGCGTAACCGACGTAATCACTGACCTGGGCGATCACCTCAGGTTTCAGCAAATAATTGATGAAGGCGTGGGCCTCTTTGACGTTGGACGAATCCTTGGGGATCGCCAGCATGTCGAACCACAGCGCACCGCCCTCTTTCGGGATCGAATAGGCGATGTTGACGCCCTTCTTGGCTTCCTCGGCACGGTTCTTCGCCTGGAAGATGTCGCCGGAGAAACCGATGGCCACGCAGATGTCGCCGTTGGCCAGATCGCCGATGTACTTCGAGGAATGGAAATAGGTCACGTAGGGACGCACCGCGAGCAACTTGGCGGTGGCCTTTTCGTAGTCTTTTGTGTTGGTGCTGTTGGCGTTCAGGCCCAGGTAATTGAGCATGGTCGGCATCATTTCATCAGCCGAATCGAGGAATGCGACACCGCAGCTGTGCAGCTTCTTGATGTTTTCCGGCTCGAACAGCACGGCCCAGGAATCGATCTTGTCGATGCCCAGCACAGCCTTGACCTTGTCGACGTTGTAGCCGATGCCGTTGGTGCCCCACAGATACGGCACGGCGTAGAGGTTGCCGGGGTCGTTCTGTTCCAGGCGCTTGAGCAGCACCGGGTCGAGGTTGGAATAATTCGGCAGCTGCGCCTTGTCGAGCTTCTGGAACGCGCCCGCCTTGATCTGCTTGCCAAGGAAGTGGTTCGACGGCACGACCACGTCGTAACCGGTGCGCCCGGCGAGCAGCTTGCCTTCCAGAGTTTCGTTGGAGTCGAAAACGTCGTAGACCGGTTTGATCCCGGTCTCTTTCTCGAAGTCGGCCAGGGTCGATTCGCCGATGTAATCGGACCAGTTATAAATATGCACCGTACCGGCGGCCTGGGCTCCGACAGCGACTGTCAGGCCGGCAGCGGCCAGCAGGGCTTTGCGCAAAGAAGAAAATACAGGCAAGTGGAGGTCCTCTAAATGGATTGGGCCCAAGTTGCCCCGCGCTGCATGACAGCCATGGCTGCCCGACAACAAAACCGGCGCGCAACTTACCCTCGAAAAACCGATCCAGCAAAACTTTCTGTCATTTAATTATCCGCTGGCCGCCGCCGCGACTACGACGGCCAGTGGTTGTGGCGACAAACCGGCTTATTTGCCCGATTTGATCTTGGTCCAGCTGCGGGTGATCAGACGCAATGTGGCGGCGTCCAGATCGCTGATCGCATAGAGCTGTTTCTTCACTTCAGCCGAAGGATAGATGCTCGGGTCGCTGGTGATGTCCTTGTCCACCATAGGCGTCGCCGCCTTGTTGCCGTTCGGGAAACGCACGGCGTTGGTGATGCCGGCCATCACTTGCGGCTCCATCAGGTAGTTCATGAACTTGTAGGCGGCTTCGACGTTTTCGGCATCCTTGGGAATGGCGACCATGTCATAGAAAGTACCGGCGCCTTCTTTCGGAATGGTGTAGGCCAGTTTGACCTTGTCACCGGCTTCCTGAGCGCGGGTCTTGGATTGCTCCAGGTCACCCGAATAACCGACGGCGACGCAGATGTTGCCGTTGGCCAGGTCGGAGATGTACTTGGAAGAGTGGAAGTAGGCGACCGACGGACGGATCTTCAGGAACAGGTCTTCGGCGGCTTTCAGATCAGCCTTGTCCTTGCTGTTGGTCGGCTTGCCCAGATAGTGCAATGCCGCCGGAATCATTTCGGTCGGGGCATCGAGGAAGCTCACGCCGCAGCTTTTGAGTTTCTCGATGTTTTCCGGTTTGAACACCACGTCCCACGAATCGATCTTGTCGATGCCGAGCGCAGCCTTGACCTTGGCCGGGTTGTAGCCGATGCCGATCGAGCCCCACATATACGGGAAGGCGTGCTTGTTGCCCTGGTCGCTGGCATCGCCAACGGCCTTGAGCAGGTCTTCGTCGAGGTTTTTCCAGTTCGGCAGCTTGGACTTGTCCAGTTCCTGGTAAACGCCGGCCTTGATCTGCTTGGCGAGGAAATTGTTGGAAGGCACCACGATGTCATAACCGGACTTGCCGGCCAGCAGCTTGGCTTCCAGGGTTTCGTTACTGTCGAAGACGTCGTAGACGACTTTGATCCCGGTGGCTTTTTCGAAGTTGGCCACGGTGTCCGGCGCGATATAGTCGGACCAGTTGTAGACGTGCAGTACCTTGTCGTCCGCGTGCACCGCACCTGCCATCATGCCCGCCATGGACAGCGCGAGCAGAGTCTTGCCAGCTAGCTTTTTACCTAATGCCTTCATGCGTCATGCTCCAAATTTTTCTTTTTTGAACCACTTTGTTCAGCGGCCGAACCCGGACAACTGGAACCGCGGCTAGTCTGGCAAGATCCGAGGCGGTCTTTCAACAAAAGACCAGCCTTTCTGACAGCTTTGAGCGAGTGCGCCGCAGCTCCCCCGCTCAAAGCCTAGCACCTAGGCCTGCAGCGCACCGAGGGTCAGGTCCAGACACTTGCGTGCTTTTGTAACCAGCTCATCGATCTCGGCTTTGCTGATCACCAGCGGCGGCGCGATGATCATGGTGTCGCCCACCGCGCGCATGATCAGGCCGTTGTCGAAGCAGAACTGCCGGCAGATCATGCCCACGCCCTTGCCTTCGTAACGCTTGCGCGTGGCCTTGTCCTGCACCAGCTCGATCGCCCCCAGCAGACCGACGCCGCGAACTTCCCCCACCAACGGGTGATCGTTCAGCTCGCGCAGACGTTTCTGCAAATACGGTGCCGTTTCGTTGTGGGCGGTCTCGATAATTTTTTCATCGCGCAGGATGCGGATGTTTTCCAGGCCCACCGCGGCTGCCACCGGGTGGCCGGAGTAAGTGAAGCCATGGTTGAAATCGCCGCCTTCGTTGAGCACGGCCACCACCGAATCACGCACGATCAACCCGCCCATCGGGATGTAGCCGGAGGTCAGGCCTTTGGCGATGGTCATCATGTGCGGCTTGAGGTCGTAGAAATCGCTACCGAACCACTCACCGGTACGGCCGAAGCCGCAGATCACTTCGTCGGCAACAAAGAGGATGTCGTACTTGGCGAGGATTTCCTTGATGCGCGGCCAGTAGGTATCAGGCGGAATGATCACGCCGCCGGCACCCTGGATCGGCTCGGCAATAAAGGCACCGACGTTGTCGACGCCGACCTCGAGAATCTTTTCTTCGAGCTGATTGGCCGCCCAGATGCCGAACTCTTCCGGCGACATGTCACCGCCTTCGGCGAACCAGTACGGCTGGGCGATGTGAACGATGCCCGGAATCGGCAGGTCGCCCTGCTCGTGCATATAGGTCATGCCGCCGAGGCTCGCGCCGGCCACGGTAGAACCGTGATAACCGTTCTTGCGGCTGATGATGACTTTCTTGTTCGGCTGGCCTTTGATCGCCCAGTAGTGACGGACCATGCGCAACATGGTGTCGTTGCCTTCGGAGCCGGAACCGGTGAAGAACACGTGGTTCATGCCTTCCGGCGCCACGTCGGCAATCGCCTTGGCCAGTTCCAGTGCCGGCGGGTGTGCGGTCTGGAAGAACAGGTTGTAGTACGGCAGTTCGCGCATCTGTTTGGCGGCGGCATCGGCCAGTTCATCGCGACCGTAACCGATCGCTACGCACCAGAGGCCGGCCATGCCGTCGAGGATCTTGTTGCCTTCGCTGTCCCACAGATAAACGCCCTTGGCGTTGGTGATGATCCGCGGACCCTTTTCTTTCAGTTGCTTGAAGTCGCTGAACGGGGCCAGGTGGTGATCGCTGCTCAGCGCTTGCCACTCACGGGTTTGCGGGTTGTTGCTGGTCATGCCAATTCTCCTTGTTATCGGTGAAGGCGCGACGGCTGGCCGCCGCGCCCGGCGCATCAGACGGCGAAGAGCAGGTACTCACGCTCCCAGGAACTGATCACGCGCTTGAAGTTTTCATGCTCGGCCCGCTTGACCGCGACGTAGCCGGTGATGAAGGTCTTGCCGAGATACTTCTCGATGGTCGCGCTGTTTTCCATACGCTCCAGCGCGTCTTCGATGGTCAGCGGCAGGCGCAGGTTGCGGCGCTCGTAACCACGGCCGACCACTGGCGCGCTCGGGTTCAGGCCCTCGACCATGCCGATGTAACCGCAGAGCAGGCTCGCGGCGATCGCCAGGTACGGGTTGGCATCGGCGCCCGGCAGACGGTTTTCCACGCGGCGGTTCTGCGGGCCGGCATCCGGTACGCGCAGGCCGACGGTACGGTTCTCTTCGCCCCACTCGACGTTCACCGGTGCCGAAGTGTCCGGGAGGAAGCGGCGGAACGAGTTGACGTTCGGCGCGAACAGCGGCAACAGCTCGGGAATCAGTTTCTGCAACCCACCGATGTGGTGCAGGAACAACTGGCTCATCGTCCCGTCTTCGTTGGAGAAGACGTTCTTGCCGGTCTGAATGTCGATGATGCTCTGGTGCAGGTGCATGGCGCTGCCCGGCTCGCCGGTCATCGGCTTGGCCATGAACGTCGCCGCCACGTCGTGCTTGAGCGCGGCTTCGCGCATGGTGCGCTTGAATACCAGAATCTGATCGGCCAGCGACAGGGCGTCACCGTGACGGAAGTTGATTTCCATCTGCGCGGTGCCGTCTTCGTGGATCAGCGTGTCGAGATCCAACTCCTGCAATTCGCACCAGTCGTAGACGTCTTCGAACAGCGGGTCGAACTCGTTGGCCGCTTCAATGGAGAACGACTGCCGACCGATTTCCGGACGGCCCGAGCGGCCGATCGGCGGCTGCAACGGATAGTCGGGGTCGTCGCTGCGCTTGGTCAGGTAGAACTCCATTTCCGGCGCCACGATCGGCTGCCAGCCCTTGTCGGCATACAGCTTCAAGACTTTCTTGAGGACGTTGCGCGGCGACAGCTCGATCGGGTTGCCTTGCTTGTCGTAGGTGTCGTGGATCACCTGCGCGGTCGGCTCTATGGCCCACGGCACCAGGTACACGGCGTTCTGGTCGGGCCGGCAGATCATGTCGATGTCGGCCGGGTCGAGCAGTTCGTAATAGATGTCGTCTTCGACGTAGTCGCCGGTCACGGTCTGCAGCAGCACGCTCTCCGGCAGACGCATGCCTTTCTCGGCGATGAACTTGTTGGTCGGCGAAATCTTGCCCCGGGTAATACCGGTCAAGTCGCCGATCATGCATTCGACTTCTGTGATCTTGCGGTCTTTCAACCAATCGGTGAGCTGGTCGAGGTTGTTACTCATAAATGCCTCTGGGCTGAGTCTCCTGACGCGATGTCAGGCAATTTTGACGCTTGCGGCGTCGCGTTAAAGGGGGCTTGCTCGCGCAGTGCCGGCTTACGCCTGGCACCGCGCATAGACAATGAAAGAGGAGCTTACCTGCCCTTGACGCTGGCGTTGCATTTCCCGTGCACTTTGCGAACGTGCAGAATCACAAGCATGACGCTGAGTGCGGCACGGGCTTTGGGAGGGAAAGAGTTCTATAGTGAAAGGAGACGCCATAAAGCGGATGCTGTGCCCGACGTCCAGAATATCGGACGCTGCCGTGTTGCCGGATGTTGGCGAGCGTGTCGTCAACAGGCTGCGCGCCTTGCTGGCTGCGCTACGGACGGATTGATCGCCACTGATGTGATGAGCATGCAGACCGGACTGTTGCGAGCAGTCGGTGATGCCGATTAACGGCAGGCGAGACATGAAGCACCCCGGTATTATTGCTGTTATGGGTTTGACCGGAGCTTAGCCTTGTTCATTTTTTTACACAACACCCCCGTAAAAAATACAACACGGCCTGCTCAAGCCCGCAGCTGAGCAACGTTCAAGGTTTGAAAAAACGCCCCAAAGTGCCCCATTAATGCCCTTCAAGCGCTTTTTCGGGGCAAAAAAGGCCTCGCTTGACTTCGGCAGGCCGTTCGGGTTGACTGAAACCAGAAAAGATCAATGATTGATATTTTTAACAACAAAGGTGTTGCATCATGTCGGTACCCCCGCGTGCCGTTCAGCTTAACGAAGCGAACGCGTTCCTTAAGGAACATCCTGAGGTTCTGTACGTTGACCTTCTGATTGCGGATATGAATGGTGTGGTGCGCGGCAAGCGCATCGAACGCACCAGCCTCCACAAGGTTTACGAGAAAGGCATCAACCTGCCGGCCTCTCTATTTGCTCTGGATATCAACGGCTCCACGGTGGAAAGCACCGGTCTGGGCCTGGACATCGGCGACGCCGATCGCATCTGCTATCCGATCCCCGATACCCTGTGCAACGAGCCATGGCAGAAGCGCCCGACCGCGCAGCTGTTGATGACCATGCACGAACTCGAAGGCGATCCGTTCTTCGCCGATCCCCGTGAAGTGCTGCGCCAGGTGGTGACCAAGTTCGACGAGCTCGGCCTGACCATCTGCGCCGCCTTCGAACTCGAGTTCTACCTGATCGACCAGGAAAACGTGAACGGCCGGCCGCAGCCGCCACGCTCGCCGATCTCCGGCAAACGCCCGCACTCGACGCAGGTCTACCTGATCGACGACCTCGACGAATACGTCGACTGCCTCCAGGACATTCTGGAAGGTGCCAAAGAGCAAGGCATCCCGGCCGATGCGATCGTCAAGGAAAGTGCCCCGGCGCAGTTCGAAGTGAACCTGCACCACGTCGCCGACCCGATCAAGGCCTGCGACTACGCCGTCCTGCTCAAGCGTCTGATCAAGAACATCGCCTACGACCATGAAATGGACACCACCTTCATGGCCAAGCCGTATCCAGGCCAGGCGGGCAATGGTCTGCACGTACACATATCGATTCTGGACAAAGCCGGCAAAAACATTTTTGCCAGCGAGGATCCCGAGCAGAACGCCGCGCTGCGTCACGCGATCGGCGGTGTGCTCGAGACCCTGCCGGCGCAGATGGCTTTCCTCTGCCCGAACGTCAACTCCTACCGTCGCTTCGGCGCGCAGTTCTACGTACCGAACTCGCCGTGCTGGGGCCTGGACAACCGCACCGTGGCGATCCGCGTACCGACCGGCTCTGCCGATGCCGTACGTATTGAGCACCGCGTGGCCGGCGCCGACGCCAACCCGTACCTGCTGATGGCTTCGGTACTGGCCGGCGTGCACCACGGTCTGGTCAACAAGATCGAACCGGGCGCGCCTGTCGAAGGCAACAGCTACGAGCAGAACGAACAGAGCCTGCCGAACAACTTGCGCGATGCCCTGCGCGAGCTGGACGACAGCGAGGTGATGGCCAAGTACATCGATCCGAAGTACATCGATATCTTCGTCGCCTGCAAGGAAAGCGAGCTGGAGGAGTTCGAACACTCCATCTCCGACCTTGAGTACAACTGGTATCTGCACACTGTTTAAGCGTTGTAAAGTCCAAAGAAACGCCGTTGGCTTCGCGCCCACGGCGTTTTTTTATGGCCGAACACAAAACCTGTGGCGAGGGGATTTATCCCCGTTGGGTTGCGAAGCAGCCCCAAATCCATCCCACTCGGTGTGTCAGGAATACCCGGCTCTGAGGGTTTACGACTGCTGCGCAGCCGAACGGGGCGGTGCGACGTTTCGCTAAATCCCCTCGCCACAGGGTACCGGCAGACAACACCTGAAGCGCCTCGTACAATGCCCGCTGCCCCGCAGGAGACTTCCATGACGCGACCCGCCACCGTTCGCAAACCCCGTGCCCGCAGTCAGGCGCGGATCGATTCGATCCTCGATGCCGCGCGCACGCTGCTGGCGGCCGAGGGCGTGGCCAGTCTGTCGATCTACAGCGTCGCCGAGCGCGCGCAGATTCCGCCCTCCTCCGTGTATCACTTCTTCGCCAGCGTCCCGGCGCTGCTTGAAGCGCTGACCGCTGATGTCCACGCAGCCTTCCGCGCCTGCCTGCAAGCGCCGATCGATCACGACGCGTTACGCGACTGGCGAGATCTGTCGCGACTGGTCGAACAACGCATGCTGGAGATCTACGACCAGGATGCGGCCGCGCGACAATTGATTCTGGCGCAACACGGCCTGACCGAAGTGACCCAGGCCGACCGCCAGCACGATCTGGAACTGGGCGACCTGATGCACAAGCTGTTCGACCAGCATTTCGAATTGCCGAGGCTGCCGGACGATGTCGATGTGTTTGCCCTGGCGATGGAACTGGGCGACCGGGCTTATGCACGTTCGGTGCAGCAGCACGGGCAGATCACTCCACGCATGGCCGAAGAAGGAATGCGGGTGTTTGATGCCTATATCGGGTTGTATTTGCCGCCGTATCTACCCAAGCGCTGAGACATGATCGTTCCCACGCGCAGCAAAGGAATGCAGCCCGTGACGCTCCGCGTCACTGGACGCGGAGCGTCCCTAGAGGCATTCCCACGCGGAGCATGGGAACGATCGACAGGCACAAAAAACCCCGCAGGGCTCACACCCTCCGGGGTTGTTTTTTGTTCACCGGCTTACAACTTGGCGATCGATACCTCGGTGGATTTCACAAAGGCGATTACCTCACTGCCGACCACCAGCTCCAGCTCTTTCACAGAGCGGGTAGTGATCACCGAAGTGACGATGCCCGAAGCGGTCTGCACGTCGATTTCCGACAGCACGTCGCCGAGGACGATTTCCTTGATCGAGCCTTTGAACTGGTTGCGCACGTTGATGGCTTTGATAGTCATGGCATTTCTCCTAGGATCGAAATGAGCTGCAAGCGGCAAGCTATAAGCTGCAAGTAAAAGCACCAGGCTTGTTCTTGCGGCTTGTAGCTTGAAGCTTGCAGCTGCTTCATTGCGCCCAACGCAATTGCGCAGGCAGGGGTGAAACGGGTTCCGGCGCCGGCGGTTCGCCGGGCAGGGACAGAACACGGTTGAGCACTTCGGTTTCCAGTGCGGCGAGGCGATGCGAGCCACGCACTCTGGGGCGCGGCAGATCGACGTGCAGGTCGAGGCCGACTTCGCCGTCCTCAATCAGGATCACCCGATCGGCAATCGCCACCGCTTCACTGACGTCATGGGTCACCAGCAGCACGGTAAAACCGTGTTGCTGCCAGAGCCGTTCGATCAGTTGCTGCATCTCGATGCGGGTCAGGGCATCCAGTGCGCCGAGCGGTTCGTCGAGCAGCAGCAGGCGCGGCTGGTGAATCAGCGCCCGGGCCAGCGCCACGCGCTGCTTCTGGCCACCGGACAATGCTGCCGGCCACTCATTGGCGCGATCAGCCAGACCCACGGCTTCCAGTGCATCCAGCGCTTGCTGGCGCCAGTTGCCCTTGAGGCCGAGACCGACGTTGTCGATGATCTTTTTCCACGGCAGCAGCCGCGCTTCCTGGAACATCAGCCGCGTATCGTCGCGCGCCTGGCTGAGCGGCGCGGAGCCGGCCAGCAGCTCGCCGCCAGTCGGTTGATCGAGGCCGGCGAGCAAGCGCAAGAACGTGCTCTTGCCACAACCGCTGCGCCCGACCACGGCGACAAACTGCCCCGCCGGAATGTGCAGATCGATGTCGCGCAGCACCTGGCGCGCGCCGAAGGTTTTCTGCAGGTTGCGCACCGCCAGTGGAATCCCGCGCAACAGGCGTGGAGGTTGTTGAGCGGTCATGCCGCACCTCCCTTGGCAACCTGATAGGCCGGATGCCAGCGCAGCCACACACGTTCCAGTCCACGGGCGGCGAGGTCGGCGAGTTTGCCGAGCACCGCGTAAAGCAGGATCGCCAGCACCACCACATCGGTCTGCAAGAACTCTCGAGCGTTCATCGCCAGATAGCCGATACCGGAGCTGGCCGAGATGGTTTCGGCGACGATCAGCGTCAGCCACATGAAGCCCAAAGCGAAGCGCACGCCAACCAGAATCGACGGCAACGCGCCCGGCAGAATCACCTGCCAGAACAGGCTGAAACCGCTCAGACCATAACTGCGCGCCATCTCCACCAGCGCCGGGTCGACGTTGCGGATGCCGTGATACGTGTTGAGGTAAATCGGGAACAAGGTGCCCAGCGCCACCAGAAAAATCTTCGCTGACTCGTCGATGCCGAACCACAGGATCACCAGCGGAATCAGCGCCAGATGCGGCACGTTGCGGATCATCTGCACCGAGCTGTCGAGCAGGCGCTCGCCCCACTTCGACAGGCCGGTGATGAAGCCCAGCACCAGGCCGATGCTGCCGCCGATGGTAAACCCGAGTGCCGCGCGCCAGCCGCTGATCGCCAGGTGGGTCCAGATCTCGCCGCTGCGCACCAGACTGACGCCGGCTTCGATCACCGCCACCGGTGCCGGCAGAATCCGCGTCGACAACCAACCGGCCGACACCGACAACTGCCACACCGCCAGCAGCAACACCGGCAACGCCCAGGGCGCGAGGCTGTGGATAAATTTGTTCATGGCTGCGCCTCAGCTCTGCGATGCGGCTTTGGGCAGGATGTCGTTAGCGACCATCTCGCCGAACGGGCTGACATAACCGGCGCTCTTCGGCAGTTCCGGGCGTTCGACGTCGAGGTGCGGGAACAGCAGTTCCGCCACCCGATACGATTCTTCGAGGTGTGGATAACCGGAGAAGATGAAGGTGTCGATGCCCAGATCGGCATATTCCTTGACCCGCGCTGCCACGGTCGGGCCATCGCCGACCAGCGCGGTACCGGCACCGCCGCGCACCAGACCCACTCCGGCCCAGAGGTTCGGGCTGACTTCAAGGTTGTCGCGGCTGCCGCCGTGCAGCGCGGCCATGCGCTGCTGGCCGACCGAATCGAAGCGCGCCAGCGAAGCCTGGGCACGTTGGATGGTGTCGTCGTCCAGATGCGAGATCAGCCGGTCCGCCGCCTGCCAGGCTTCAGCATTGGTTTCACGGACGATCACATGCAGACGAATGCCGAAGCGCACGGTTCGGCCGAGCTTGGCGGCTTTGGCGCGCACTTGTGCGATCTTCTCGGCCACCGCGGCCGGCGGCTCGCCCCAGGTCAGGACCATCTCCACTTGCTCGGCTGCCAAGTCCTGCGCCGCTTCCGAGGAGCCACCAAAATACAGCGGCGGACGCGGTTGTTGGATCGGCGGATACAGCAGCTTCGCGCCCTTCACGCTGATGTGCTCGCCGTCGTAATCGACGGTTTCGCCTTCCAGCACTCGGCGCCAGATGCGGGTGAATTCCACCGAGGCCTGATAGCGTTCCTCATGGTTGAGGAACAGGCCGTCGCCGGCCAGTTCTTCCGGATCGCCACCGGTGACCAGATTGAACAGCGCACGCCCGCCGGACAAGCGATCCAGCGTCGCTGCCTGCCGCGCCGCGACCGTCGGGGAAATGATCCCGGGGCGCAGGGCGACGAGGAATTTCAAACGCTGGGTCACCGGAATCAGCGAGGCTGCCACCAGCCACGAGTCTTCGCAGGAACGCCCGGTCGGAATCAGCACCCCGCCAAAACCCAGACGATCCGCCGCTTGCGCGACCTGTTGCAGATAACCGTGATCAACCGCGCGGGCGCCTTCGGCGGTGCCAAGGTAATGGCCGTCGCCGTGGGTAGGCAGGAACCAGAAGATGTTGAGGCTCATGGAGTGGTCTCCTTGTGGATTCGAATTACTGGGCTTGGGAGCTTTGGGCCACAGCGGCCGGCGGGGTCCAGATCACATCCTTGATGCTCAACGGCTTGGGAATCAGCTTGAGCTGGAAGAACGTGTCGGCGATTTTCTGTTGCGCGGCGACCACTTCCGGGGTCAGGAACAGCGCGCCGTAGCCCTGGCGTTTCACCGAGGTCAGGGTGATGTCCGCCGGCAGGCCGAGCAATGGCGCGACCTGTTGCGTCACGTCTTCGGGATTGGCTTTCGACCATTCACCCACCGCGCGCACCTCTTCGACGAGGGTCTTGATCACCTCGGGATTTTTCTGCGCGTAAGGTTTGGTCGCGAGATAGAACTGGTGGTTGTCGACGATGCCTTTGCCGTCACGCAGGGTGTGCGCTTGCAGTTGTTTCTCGGCAGCGGCCTGATACGGATCCCAGATGACCCAGGCGTCGACACTGCCACGCTCGAACGCAGCGCGGGCATCGGCCGGCGGCAGGAACACGGTCTGAATATCGCTGTACTTGAGGCCGGCGTCTTCCAGTGCACGCACCAGCAGGTAGTGCACGTTGGAGCCTTTGTTCAGGGCGACTTTCTTGCCCTTGAGGTCGGCTACCGATTTGATCGGCGAGTCTTTCGGTACGAGGATCGCTTCGCTGTTCAGCGCTGGCGGTTCATAGGCGACGTAGAGCAGATCCGCGCCAGCGGCTTGGGCGAAAACCGGCGGGGTTTCGCCGGTCACGCCGAAATCGATCGAGCCGACGTTGAGGCCTTCGAGCAGCTGCGGGCCGCCGGGAAACTCAGTCCATTGCACGTCGACGCCTTGCGCGGCGAGGCGTTTTTCCAGCGTGCCCTTGGCTTTGAGCAGCACCAGTGTGCCGTACTTCTGATAACCGATCCGCAATGTCTCGGCTTGAGCATGGGTGATGGCGCCGAAGGTGACAGCCGCAGCAAACAGAGCGACCAGACCACGACGCAAAAATACAGTGCGCATAGCGCTCTCCTTTTTGCTGTTGGGTTTTGGCTGCACCTGCTTGCCCGTTGGCGGGCGAGTAAGGCCAGTACTTCAAATTTCGATGAGGCTTAAATGCTCCAGCGAGCACTCAACAAACGTTCGTTCAGCAGGCCCGGCTCCAGCGGTTTCGGCCGGCGCGCCATGGCGCCGATGAACTGGTCCAGGGCCTCGTGCAAGCGTTGCTCCAGGGCCGGCGCCAGTTGCGCGGTGGCACTGCCTTCGCCGTAAGCGATCTGGCTGTCCTCGGCGAAAATGCCCTGAAGCATTTCCTGCGCTTTGAGTGCCGACAGCACAGGCTTGAGCGCGTAATCGACCACTAGCATGTGGGCGATGCTGCCGCCGGTAGCCATCGGCAAGACAACCTTGTGATTCAAGGCACGCTCCGGCAGCAGATCCAGCAGGGTCTTCAGCGCACCGGAAAACGAGGCCTTGTACACCGGTGTGGCGATCAGCAGGCCATCGGCGTTTGCGATCTGTTGCAGCAGGTCGAGGACCTTCGGGCTGTCGAAGCGCGCGTGGAGCAGATCCTCGGCCGGGAAGTCCCGCACCTGATAACTCACCACTTCCACCCCTTGCTGTTGCAACCAGCGTTGCGAACGCTCCAGCAGCACCCCGGAACGGGAGCGCAGGCTGGGGCTGCCACCGAGTGAGACGACCAGCATTGCAGATTCCTTTAAGCGTTACGGGCGATTCGCAGGCTGCGATCTCGCTTCAATGGCAGTGACCTTACCAGCTGATTTATATATCCATAAATCATATTTATTCATTTGGTTATGCATTTAAGAGATATACCGCTGCGCAGAATACAGGCGAAAAAAAAGGCCGTCGAAACGGCCGAAATTCCCCTGCGTTGTAGTCACACGAAGATCGTTCCCACGCTCTGCGTGGCAATGAATCCATGGACGCTCCGCGTCCACTGTGACGCGGAGCGTCACGGGCGGCATTCCCACGCAGAGCGTGGGAACGATCAAAATCTCACTGACTTATTTGTTCGGCTGCGGCGTCAGGCGCAGGTACGGCTTCACCGCGCGATAGCCTTTCGGGAAGCGCTGCTTGATCTCGTCTTCGTCCTTGAGCGACGGCACGATCACCACTTCTTCACCGTCCTGCCAGTTGGCCGGGGTGGCGACCTTGTAGTTGTCGGTGAGCTGCAGCGAGTCGATCACCCGCAGAATCTCGTGGAAATTACGCCCGGTGCTCGCCGGGTAGGTGATGGTCAGGCGGATCTTCTTGTTCGGATCGATGACGAACAGCGAACGCACGGTCAGCGTGTCATTGGCGTTCGGGTGGATCAGATCGTAGAGATCGGAAACCTTGCGATCGGCATCGGCCAGGATCGGGAAGTTGACGATAGTGTTCTGGGTTTCGTTGATGTCCTCGATCCACTTGTGGTGCGAGTCCACCGGGTCGACCGACAGCGCGATGGCCTTGACGCCACGCTGGCTGAATTCATCCTTGAGCTTGGCGGTGAAGCCCAGCTCCGTGGTGCACACCGGGGTGAAGTCCGCCGGGTGGGAGAACAGCACGCCCCAGCTATCGCCCAGCCATTCGTGGAAACGAATCTTGCCGGCGCTGGAGTCTTGTTCGAAATCGGGGGCGATGTCGCCGAGTCTGAGGCTCATGGTGCTGCTCCTGATGAGGGATGGGAGACAACAACTTTAGCTCGGGATCGATCAGTGTGAAAAAGAATAAATAAATAGATATCTAGATGATTAGGGAATATTAAAGATCTGTTCATTGGACACCGGCCGGCATCGCGACGAACATCCAACGCAAGGTTCGAGAAGGCCTTGAGTTGCAGCAAAGAGGGAAATCGAGAAAGGCTTACGGGGGTGAGCCTGACTCGAAACGCAAAAGCCCCGTCCGGCGCGATGCCGGACGGGGCTTTTTTTGCTTCAGTTGCTCGAGCGCTATTACAACAGCGGGATCGAGTAGCTGAGGATCAGGCGGTTTTCGTCCTGGTCGCGTTGACCGGCGATGTCGGTGCGCCAGGTAGCGTTTTTCCACATTACGCCAACGTTTTTCAACGGGCCTTCCGGAACAACGTACGCCACGGTCAAATCACGTTCCCATTCGGAAGCGCCATTCGAGGTCTGGACGCGACGAGCGTTGTAAGTGTCAATGTTATCGCCACGCAGGTACACCATGCCAGCTGTCAGGCCAGGCACGCCCACCTTGGCGAAGTCATAGGAGTAGCGTGCTTGCCAGGTGCGCTCGCCGGCACGGTTGAACTTCTGGATCTGCATGTCGGTGATGGTGTAGTTCGACGAACCGTCACCTTGGTTCAGCCAAGGGAAGTCGCTGCTACCGTTGCTCACCTGATAGCCGCCACCAAAGGTGTGACCGGCAACGGTGTACAGGAACAGGCCGCTGTACAGGTTGTTGTCGACTTTGCCTTTGCCGTTTGCCGCGTGACTGTAAGCACCAGAGCTGAAGTACGCTGGGTCGTGGCCGTTCGCGCCGTCGTCGGAGCTGTTGAAGTAACGGAAGTCAGACTTCAGCACGCCTGGACCAATGGACCAGTTGTGAACCAGCCCAAGGAAGTGCTGTTTGTAGAAATCTTCCAGGTTGCCGTAGTAGTACTGGGCAGTCAGATCTTTGGTGATCTTGTAGTCACCACCGGCGTAAATGAATTTGTTGCTATCGCGGAAGTTCGGACCGCGAGAGTTGGCACCGCCAATGCTCAGCTGTTCATTGTTGCTGGAGTTACGGCCTTTGACGTGCTCGATCTGACCACCGACCAGAGTCAGGTCCTTGATCTCGCCGGATGTGATCTGGCCACCCTGCCAGGTTTGCGGCAGCAGACGACCGTCGTTGGTGACGATGACCGGGTTCTTCGGCTGCAAGGTACCCAGCTTCAGTTCAGTCTGGGAGATCTTGGCTTTGGCAGTCAGGCCCAGGCTGGAGAAGTTGTCTACGGCTTTGCCGTTGGACTCGCTCGGGAACACGGTGCCGCCGTAGGCGGTGCCGCTGTTGCCGTTGGTGCCACCGCCCGAATCAAGACGGATGCCGAGCAGGCCGATCGCGTCGAGACCGAAACCGACGGTGCCTTGGGTGTAACCGGAGATGAAACGCAGGTCGAAGCCTTGGCCCCACTCTTCGTTCTTGTTGGCGCCAGTGCCATTACGGTTGTCAGTGTTGATGTAGAAGTTACGCAGACCCAGAGTAGCCTTGCTGTCTTCGATGAAACCGGCGGCGCCTGCCTGCTGCGCCATAACCCCAACGGCCACAGCCAGGGCCAAGGTGGACTTGTTCATGTATCGCTCCTCTCGTTCTAATTCTTGTGTTCCTGGTTCGGGGTCGATTTGCCCTGAATCCTAAGATTCGCGATTAGCGCCAGACCGTGACTGCCAAGTCAATCGTAACCTTGTATGTCTACGACCATCGTCTAATCGCGAGTGATTTGGTCCCTGCAGGGTAAAGACTTCCTGATAATCCCAAAAAGAATTTATTCGTTCTTTTTCATGCCATTCAGGTATATGGCCCATTAATGGCCATCCGCGCCGGGAAACAGCGTATCGGCGCCTAAGCTCATTCCTAAATGGTATTTGTTGACCTTTTTTTAGATCGATTAGCTTTGCCGTGCTCCCAACACGTCAACTCCCATCGAAAAGGCGACGCATCATGGCGAAACGCGCACTATCAAGTCAATTTGTTACAGTTTGTGTGTCGGCACTGTTTTCTTTTTCCGCACAGGCCGCCGGTCTGACTGTGGGCTATCAAACCGGCATTGATCCAAGCAAAGTGCCGCAGGCCGACGGCGTCTACGAGAAAACCATTGGCGAGAAGATCGACTGGCGCCGCTTCAACAGCGGCCCGGAAGTAGTGACTGCCATTGCTTCTGGCGACGTGCAGATCGGCAACCTTGGCTCAAGTCCACTGGCAGCAGCTGCCTCACGCAATCTGCCGATCGTGGCGTTCATCGTTTCGGCACAGATCAATGCCGCAGAAGCCTTGGTGGTGCGCAACGGCAGCGGCATCGACAAACCGCAGGACCTGATCGGTAAAACCATCGCCACGCCGTTCGTGTCGACCTCGCACTACAGTCTGCTTGGGGCGTTGAAGCACTGGGGCCTGAATACTTCGCAAGTCAAAGTGGTCAACCTGCAACCGGCGGAAATCGCCGCCGCGTGGAAGCGTGGCGACATTGACGGGGCGTTTGTCTGGTCGCCGGCGCTGGGCGAGATCCGCAAGACCGGCAAGACCCTGACCGACGCCGCCCAGGTCGGCCAGTGGGGTGCGCCGACTTTCGAAGTCTGGGTGGCGCGCAAGGACTTTGCCGAGAAGCATCCCGAGGTCGTGGCCAGGTTTGCCAAGGTCACCCTGGACTCGTTCGCTGACTACGCCGCGCACAAGGACAGCTGGACGGCCGACTCGGTGCCTGTGCAGAAAATCGCCAAATTGACCGGTGCCAACGCGACGGATGTGCCGGATCTGCTGGCCGGTTCGGCGTTCCCGGATGCCAAGGCGCAGCAAACCACGGCGCTGCTGGACGGCGGCACCGCCAAGGCCATTTCCGAAACGGCGAAATTCTTGAAGGAACAAGGCAAGGTCGAGACGGTGCTGGCGGATTATTCGCCGTACGTCAGCGCCAAATTCATCACTGACTGAATGCAGAACCTGTGGCGAGGGGATTCATCCCCGTTGGGTCGCGTAGCGGCCCCCTATGTTTTCACTTGGAAACGCAAGGGGACTGCTGCGCAGTCCAACGGGGATGAATCCCCTCGCCACAGACCTCGCTGTTGTTCAGAGGGTCTTTTCGAAGATCTTCGAATTGCGCTGATAGTTGTACAGCGACGCCCGTGCCGCTGGCAGGCGTTCCACGCTGCTCGGCTCGAATCCGCGCTCGCGGAACCAGTGCGCGGTGCGCGTGGTGAGCACGAACAGCGTTTTCAAACCCTGCGCCCGCGCGCGGGTTTCAATGCGTTCGAGCAATTCGTCGCCGCGTCCGCCATGGCGGTATTCCGGATTCACCGCCAGACACGCCAGTTCACCAGCATCGGAGTCGGCAATCTGATACAGCGCCGCACAGGCGATGATCATGCCTTCGCGCTCGACCACGCTGAACTGCTCGATCTCGCGCTCCAGCACTTCCCGCGAGCGGCGCACCAGAATGCCCTGCTCTTCCAGCGGACTGATCAGGTCGAGCAAACCGCCGACGTCTTCAATCGCTGCTTCGCGCACCAGTTCGAACTGCTCCTGCGCCACCAGCGTACCGCCACCGTCACGGGTGAACAGCTCGGTCAGCAGCGCGCCGTCTTCGGCGTAACTGACGATATGACTGCGCGCCACGCCGCCACGGCAGGCTTCGGCGGCGGCATCGAGCAACTCCGCTTGGTAATTGCTCATGCCGAGGCGCTGCAAATGTGCCGGCACTTGTTGCGGGCGCAGTTCGCGTACCAGTTTGCCGTTTTCGTCGATCAGGCCGAGCTCGGCGCCGAACAACAGCAGCTTGTCCGCGCCCAGATCAATCGCGGCGCGGGTGGCGACGTCTTCGCAGGCAAGGTTGAAGATTTCGCCGGTCGGCGAATAGCCCAGCGGCGACAGCAATACGATCGAGCGTTCATCGAGCAGGCGATTGATGCCCTTACGGTCAACCCGACGCACTTCACCGGTGTGGTGATAGTCGACACCTTCGAGCACACCGATCGGCCGTGCGGTAACGAGGTTGCCGCTGGCCACGCGCAGGCGCGAGCCCTGCATCGGCGACGAAGCCATGTCCATCGACAGCCGCGCTTCGATAGCGATGCGCAACTGGCCGACCGCGTCGATCACACATTCCAGGGTCGCGGCATCGGTGATGCGCATGCCGTGATGGTAATGCGGGGTCAGGCCACGAGCGGCGAGGCGGGTTTCGATCTGAGGGCGCGAGCCGTGCACCAGCACCAGACGCACGCCGAGGCTGTGCAACAGGACCAGGTCGTGGACGATGTTGCCGAAATTCGGATGCTCGACGCCGTCGCCGGGCAGCATGACGACGAAGGTGCAATCGCGGTGGGCATTGATGTATGGAGACGCGTGGCGAAGCCAATTGACGTATTCGGGCATGAACCTGGGCCTGTAATAAAGAGCAGCCGAAAAAAGGGGCGAAACGAAAAACGCACAGCGGGCTGATGGTTATCGTCGGAACAGGCTTGGCGACACGCGCGCTCTCCTCATGAATACGGGTTGGGGTGCAGGCAATTTACCGGGTTGATGCAAGACATTTAACCCTGTGGGAGCGAGCCTGCTCGCGAAAGCGGTGGATCAGGTTCATCAATGGCGACTGACAAAACGCTTTCGCGAGCAGGCTCGCTCCCACACAGGGCCGTCATCGTTCGTCTGTCGTCAGGCAGTAATGTTCAATCAACTGCCGAATCAGATGCACGGTAGGCTGCAAACGTGACATTTCAAGGTACTCGCCGGGTTGATGCGCGCAGGCAATGTCGCCGGGGCCGAGGACGATGGTTTCGCAGCCGAGGCGCTGAAGATAAGGCGCTTCGGTGCCGAACGCTACTGCTTCGGCGCGATGGCCGGTGAGCTTTTCGGCGATGCGCACCAGTTCGGCATCCTCTGACTGTTCGAACGGCGGCACTTCCGGGAACAGCGGTCGGTAGTCGATCTTCACCTTGTGCCGCTCGGCCACCGGGTTGAGCTTGCGCAGGATTTCCGCACGCAGCAGGTTCGGGTCCATGCCCGGCAGCGGCCGCAGGTCGAACTCCAGCGAACACTGGCCGCAGATGCGATTGGGATTGTCGCCGCCATGAATGCAACCGAAGTTCATCGTCGGTTGCGGCACGCTGAATTGTGGATTGCTGAATTCGCGCTGCCACAACAGGCGCAAACCACGCAGTTCGCCGATGGCATCGTGCATCGCTTCAAGCGCGCTGTGGCCCAGACGCGGATCAGACGAGTGGCCGCTCTGCCCGAGAATGTCGATGCGCTCCATCATGATGCCTTTGTGCATGCGGATCGGCTTGAGCCCGGTCGGCTCGCCGATCACCGCCGCGCGGCCCAACGGTTGCCCGGCCTCGGCCAGTGCGCGGGCGCCGGACATCGAGCTTTCTTCGTCGCAGGTGGCGAGGATCAGCAGCGGTTGCTTGAACGGCTGATCGAGCAGCGGCCGTACGGCTTCGATGATCAGCGCAAAAAAGCCCTTCATGTCGCAGCTGCCCAGTCCGACCCAGCGACCGTCGACTTCGGTGAGCTTCAGCGGGTCGGTCTGCCACAACGCGTCGTCGTACGGCACGGTGTCGCTGTGCCCGGCCAGCACCAGGCCGCCGGGGCCGCTGCCGAAACTGGCGAGCAGATTGAATTTGCCGGGGCTGACCTGCCGGATATCGCAGCTGAAACCCAGGTCACCGAGCCAGCCCGCCAGCAGATCAATGACGGCGCGGTTGGACTGGTCCAGGTTCGGTTGAGTACAGCTGACCGATGGCGCGGCAATCAGCGCGGCGAACTGGTCTTGCATGGACGGCAATGGCATCACTGACTCCAGGTCCCGGATTGAGGCCCACTATAGAACCATCCGGCGCGCGGAATAAACCGCCGCAGGGCGTAGGAAGTTTGACTCCTGTACACTGCACGGCCTTGGCAGCCACCCATTCCCCCGGCTGCGCTCCCGATTCTGGATGTTCCGGCCATGCAAAAAGAAACTGAAATCAAACTCCGCGTCAGCCGCGAAACCCTCGCTGCCCTGCGCGAGCACCCGCTGCTGAAGAAACGCAACAAAAGTGGCTGGGAACGCCGTGAGTTGATGAACCAGTACTTCGACACCCCCGAGCGCGACCTCGCCCAAGCCAAAGTCGCACTGCGCCTGCGCAAGGACGGTGACGAAGTGATTCAGACCCTCAAGACCCGTGGCCAAAGCGTCGCCGGTCTGTCCGAGCGTAACGAGTACGACTGGAAACTGGCGAAAGCCAAGCTCGATGTGAAGAAACTCGACGGCGAATGCTGGCCCGAGGCACTGGCCGAGCTGGACAAGAAAACCCTCAAGCCGATCTTCACCACCGATTTCGTCCGCGAGCGCGCCGAAATCGCCTGGGGCCGTGGCAAGACCAAAGTGGTCATCGAAGCCGCGTTGGATCTCGGTCACGTAGTGGTCGGCAAGCAGAAGGAAGAAATCTGCGAGCTGGAACTGGAGCTGCGCGAAGGCGAGCCTGCCGCGTTGCTGGAACTGGCTGCCGAACTGGCCGAAACCCTGGCGCTGATGCCATGCGATATCAGCAAGGCCGAGCGCGGTTATCGTCTGCACGACGCCAACAGCTACTCGCTGAGCCTGCCAGCGCCGCAGCTGACCACCGAAACCCGTCTCGACGACGCCTTCGCCGCGCTGAGCTGGCATCTGCTCGGCAGCAGCCAGCGTCTGGCCGAACAATATCGCTTCAACGGCCACTGGCGTCTGCTGCAGGACTGGGTCGAGAACCTCGCGGAAATGCGCGCACTGCTCAGCAGCCTCGGCCAAGCGGCGCCGCGTCAGTCGACCCACGATCTGCGCGTGGCCCTCGATGCCTTGCTGGAAGACTGGCGCCCGTTGGTGCAGGTCGGCATCGAGGACGAAGACGTGCGTAAAGCCGCGCCTGAGCAGTTCCTCGAAGAACTGGAAGACCCGCGCTGGGGGCAGTTCTCGCTGAACGCTTCACGCTGGCTGCTGGCCCGCACCTGGACCGCCGACCGCAACACTCGCGGCAATCGTCAGGGTGACGCGCAACTGCACAGCTGGTTGCCGCGTCTGCTGGGCGAAGAAGCCACTGCTCTGCAGTTGCAGCGCTATCAGCAGCAGCCGGAAGATCTTGCTGAACAACTGCCGCGTATCGAGCGCATCCAGGTCTGGTTGCACCATGCGCGCAACGTGCTGGACATCCCGGAAATGGATCGCCTTTACGGTGAGCTGAACAAACTGGCGCAACTGGCCAACGAGCCGACCATCACCGACGAACTGCTCGATGCACGCAAGCATCAGGCGATTGCGGTGTACCAGAACCGCGCCTGGAAAATCCTCCTGCGCATGTGATGCCCCTGTGGCGAGGGGATTCATCCCCGCTGGGTCGCAAAGCGGCCCCGCTCTTGAAAAAGCGGGGACTGCTGCGCAGTCCATCGGGGATAAATCCCCTCGCCACAGTAAATACCCCCGCCACAGTAAAATCCCCTCGCCACGAAGGCCATCCGCACTAGACCGGCAGGCTGGTGGTGGACTTGATCTCCGACAGCGCCACGATCGAATTCACTTCCTGTATCCCCGGCACCAGCGACAGCTTCTCGAAGAAGAACCGCTCGTACGCCTCGATATCCGCCGCGACAATGCGCAGCATGAAATCCACCGCCCCCATCAGCACATAACACTCCAGCACTTCCGGAAAGCCGCGAATCGCCTCGGTGAATTCGGTGAAGTTCGAACGCCCATGAGCGTTGAGTTTGATCTCGGCAAAAATCTGCGTGTTCAGGCCGATCTTCTTGCGATCCAGCAAGGTCACCTGGCCGCGAATGATGCCCTCCTCCTTCATCCGCTGAATCCGCCGCCAGCACGGCGATTGCGACAGGCCGACCTGCTCGGCGATCTGCGCGCTCGACAGCGAAGCGTCTTCCTGCAGCAAGGCGAGGATCTTGCGGTCGTAGGCGTCCAGCTCGCTATGCATAAAAAATCCTCAAAGATCAGCTTTTACGAATCAACTCTTTCGATAAATCCGTTCAGACGCCGATCATAGCCAAGAAATACCCCGCACCGAATGTAAAAATTTCTCCAGTAATTTTGGAGACTCGCCATGCCGCACCTTGAAGCCGTGAACAGCCCCGCTGCCCGCGCCGATGTCTGGAACGTCAACAACGCCCACTGCCTGGCGCAGTACCGGATCCTCGCCGAGGCCGAGCCGGATCTGCTGGTGCGGGTGCTGAATCTGTTCGCCTTGCAGTTTCTGACGCCGGAGCAGGTCAAGGTCCAGCGCCAGGACGATCTGCTGTCGATCGATCTGCTCATGAGCGGCCTGAGCTGGCATCGCGCGCAAGTGATCGCGGAGAAACTGCGTAACCTGATCAGCGTCTGCGCAGTGGATCTGCACAACGCCGACGCGGCGTGGCAGGCGCCCGCCCAAGCGGCCGGCTGACAAATCCGGCAACGGCTTCGTCGGGTAGTGGCCCAACGGTCAGCGGGGCCACGACTATCCTTTTGCGCATGACGCTTAAAAAGGAAAGCCGCATGTCCGTTCAATTTGTCACTCAGGACCGCTGGCTGGACCTCAACGATGTGTTACGGGAACTGGTCGCCCAAGGCTTCATCTGCCAGGACGCGGCGGAACAGGCGCTCAATGCCCGCCGTCGCCATGCTGCTCACGGGCAGATGCATCCGCTGGAATTCATCGCCAGCCAGCAACTCGACGACCTCAGCCGTCCGGGCAAACATCTGGATCTGGAAAGCCTGACCCTGTGGCTGGCGCAACAGGCCGGTCAGCCGTATTTGCGCATTGATCCGCTGAAAATCAATGTCGCGGCGATCACGCCGCTGATGTCCTATGCCTTCGCCCAGCGTCACAAGATTCTCGCCGTCGCCGTGGACCGCGACTCGGTCACCGTGGCCAGCGCTCAGCCCTACGTCAGCGGTTGGGAAGCTGACCTGACCCACGTATTGAAGCTGCCGATCAAACGGGTCGTGGCCAACCCGGTCGACATCCAACGCTTCAGCGTCGAGTTTTTCCGGCTGGCCAAATCGGTCAGCGGTGCCAGCAATGCCGACGCCCAAAGCGGCAACCTCGGCAACTTCGAACAACTGCTCAACCTCGGCGCCAGCGACCAGGAGCCGGACGCCAACGACGCGCACATCGTCAACATCGTCGACTGGCTGTTCCAGTACGCCTTCCAGCAGCGCGCCAGCGATATCCACATCGAACCGCGCCGCGAGCACGGCACCGTGCGCTTTCGCATCGACGGCGTGCTGCACAACGTCTATCAATTCCCGCCGCAGGTGACCATGGCGATCGTCAGCCGCCTGAAAAGCCTCGGCCGCATGAACGTCGCCGAAAAGCGCAAACCCCAGGATGGCCGGGTCAAGACCAAGACCCCGGACGGCGGCGAAGTGGAGCTGCGGCTGTCGACTTTGCCGACGGCGTTCGGCGAAAAAATGGTCATGCGGATTTTCGATCCGGAAGTGCTGCTGAAGAATTTCGACCAGTTGGGTTTCAGCGCCGACGACCTGCGCCGCTGGCAGGACATGACCCGCCAGCCAAATGGCATCATTCTGGTCACCGGGCCGACCGGTTCGGGCAAGACCACCACTCTGTACACCACGCTGAAAAAACTGGCGACGCCGGAGGTTAACCTCTGCACCATCGAAGACCCGATCGAAATGGTCGAGCCGGCTTTCAACCAGATGCAGGTGCAGCACAACATCGAACTGACCTTCGCCGCCGGGGTGCGCGCGCTGATGCGGCAGGACCCGGATATCATCATGATCGGCGAGATCCGCGATCTGGAAACTGCGGAAATGGCGATTCAGGCCGCGCTCACCGGGCACTTGGTCCTGTCGACGCTGCACACCAACGATGCGCCGAGCGCCATCAGCCGTTTGCTCGAACTCGGCGTGCCGCATTACCTGATCAAAGCGACCGTATTGGGCGTCATGGCACAGCGTCTGGTGCGCACTTTGTGCCCGCACTGCAAGGCGCCGCTGACGCTCGAAGATGAAGATTGGCAAACCCTGACCCGGCCCTGGCAAGCGCCGCTGCCGAGCAATGCGCAGCAGGCGATCGGCTGCCTGGAATGCCGCGACACCGGCTATCGCGGCCGCGCCGGCGTGTACGAAATCATGCAACTGAGCGACAGCCTCAAAGCGTTGATCACTCCGGATACCGACCTCACCGCGATCAGGCGTCAGGCCTTCAAGGAAGGCATGCGCAGCCTGCGCCTGTCCGGCGCGCAGAAAGTCGCGGCGGGGCTGACCACGGTGGAGGAAGTGCTGCGGGTGACACCGCAAAGTGAGTTGAAATAATTCAGCACGGAACTGGATCGGGGATCGGCTATCCAACGCCGTAGTCAATCCCAGGAGTCACCTCATCATGCGTCTCAAACTCGCTGTCGCCACCTTGGCCCTGCTGTCGCTTCCCGTTGGTTCGGCCATGGCGGACAGCTTTTGGCGTAACGTCATCTCCTCCGGTGCCACCACCGGCTCGACCTACCTGACCTTCAAGGATCACAAGCTGATCGTCGCCGCCCAGGACGACGCCGGCAGCTTCGTCGCCAGCGACGGCGGCATCCGTGGCCCGTACCTGGAAGCAGCGATGCAGAAAGTCCGCGCCGACAACCCTGGCCTGCAGGCTTCGGACATGGAACTGGCGAACGCGATTCTGGCGAAGAACGCCGTGGCTTCCGAGTAAGCCTCGCACCCTCAAAAATGCCGCTCGATCGAGCGGCATTTTTTTGCCCGGATTACCGCCTCACCACCATGCCTTGTGGGAGCGAGCCTGCTCGCGAAAGCGGTGAGCCAGTCACCGCAAATGCCGGCTGGACGATTGCTTTCGCGAGCAGGCTCGCTCCCACAGGGGCGGTGGTGGATTTAGAGATCAGCGGTAATCATCCACCGGCACACAGGCGCAATACAGATTGCGATCGCCATAAACGTTATCCACCCGATTCACCGCCGGCCAATATTTGTGCAAGCGTGTGTGCGCATCCGGGGTGATGGCCTGTTCGACACTGTAGGGTCGCTCCCAGACTCCAGTGACATCGGCCAAGGTATGCGGGGCGCGTTTGAGCGGGTTGTCTTCGCCCGGCCAGTTGCCCTTCTGCACTTCATTGATCTCGGCGCGAATGCTCAGCATCGCCGCGATGAAGCGGTCGAGCTCTGCCTTGGACTCGCTCTCGGTCGGCTCGACCATCAACGTCCCTGGCACCGGGAAGGACATGGTCGGCGCGTGGAAACCGTAATCCATCAGACGCTTGGCGACGTCCTCCTCGCTGATGCCGGTCTGCGCCTTGAATGGGCGCAGATCAAGAATGCATTCATGGGCCACGCGGCCATTGCGCCCGGTGTAGAGCACCGGGAACGCGCCGGATAAATGCTGCGCCAGATAATTCGCCGCCAGAATCGCCACCTCGCTGGCGTCCGCCAGTTGCGGGCCCATCATGGCGATGTACATCCAACTGATCGGCAAAATGCTCGCACTGCCCCACGGCGCTGCGCTGACTGCGCCGTTCTGTGCCAGCGGCCCGTCAATCGGCACCACCGGATGGTTGGCGACGAACGGCGCCAGATGCGCACGAACGCCGATCGGGCCCATGCCCGGCCCGCCGCCGCCATGGGGAATGCAGAAGGTCTTGTGCAGGTTCATGTGCGACACGTCGGCGCCGATGTCCGCCGGCCTGGCCAGGCCGACCTGGGCGTTGAGATTGGCGCCATCCATGTACACCTGGCCGCCATGCTGGTGGATCACTGCGCAGATGTCGCTGATGCCTTCCTCGTAAACCCCGTGGGTCGACGGATAGGTCGCCATCAGGCACGACAACTTATTCCCCGCCTCGGCGGCTTTCAGCTGCAGATCATCCAGATCGACATTGCCCGCCTCATCGCATTCGACAATCACCACACGCATCCCGGCCATCTGCGCCGAGGCCGGGTTGGTGCCGTGGGCCGACGATGGAATCAGACAGATGTCCCGAGCGCCCTCCCCCCGGCTCTCGTGATATTTACGGATCGCCAGAAGCCCGGCGTATTCGCCCTGGGCCCCGGAGTTGGGCTGCATACAGATCGCATCGAAACCGGTAATCGCACAGAGCCAACGCTCAAGCTCCTCGATCATCAGCGTGTAACCGACAGCCTGCTCCCTCGGCACGAACGGGTGCAGATGGGCGAACTGCGGCCAGGTGATCGGGATCATCTCGCTGGTGGCGTTGAGCTTCATCGTGCACGAGCCCAGCGGGATCATCGATTGGTTGAGTGCCAGATCCTTGTTTTCCAGCTGTTTGAGGTAACGCAGCATCTCGGTTTCGCTGTGGTGAGCGTTGAACACCGGATGTTGCAGGTACGGCGTACTGCGCTGGAGTTCGTCGGGAATTCCCGAGGCGATGTCCTGCGCATCAAGCGCATCAACGCTCAGGCCGTGATCGGCGCCGAGCAGCACATCGAACAGCTTCGCCACGGTGTGTTCATCACAGGTCTCGTCCAGACTCAGACCGACGCGGCCACGACCAAGAATACGCAGGTTGATCTGCGCTGCCTGAGCACTTTCGATGATCGCCGTTTGCGCACCGCCGACCTCCAGAGTCAGCGTGTCGAAGAACTGCCTGTTGAGCCGTTTGATGCCGTTGCGCTCGAGTCCCGCCGCGAGGATGCAGGTCAGGCGATGCACGCGCTGGGCGATACGCTTCAAACCCTCCGGGCCGTGATACACCGCATAACAACTGGCGATATTGGCCAGTAGCACCTGCGCGGTGCAGATGTTCGAATTGGCTTTCTCGCGGCGGATATGTTGCTCGCGGGTTTGCAGGGCCATGCGCAGCGCGACGTTGCCGCGAGCATCTTTCGACACACCGATGATCCGCCCCGGAATCGCTCGTTTGTATTCCTCGCGGCTGGCGAAGAACGCCGCGTGCGGGCCGCCATAACCCATCGGCACACCGAAACGCTGGGACGAACCGAACACCACATCGGCACCCAACTCGCCCGGCGGCGTCAGCACCAGCAGGCTGAGCAAATCGGTGGCGACGCAGGCCAGGGCCTGTTGTGCGTGCAGGTGGTTGACCAAGGGTTTGAGATCGCGGATTTCGCCGTGGGTGTCGGGGTATTGCAACAGCGCGCCGAACACCTCGTGCTGCGCCAGGTTATCCACCGCGTCGACGATCAGCTCGAAGCCGAAACCTTCGGCGCGGGTCTGTACCACGGAGAGGGTTTGCGGATGGCAATTTTCATCCACAAAAAACAGATTGCTCTTGGACTTCGCCACGCGCTTGGCCAAAGCCATGGCTTCGGCCGCTGCGGTAGCCTCATCGAGCAGCGAGGCGTTGGCCAGTTCCAGGCCGGTAAGGTCGATGGTCAGTTGCTGAAAATTCAGCAGGGCTTCGAGCCGGCCTTGGGCGATCTCTGGTTGGTATGGGGTGTACGCGGTGTACCAACCGGGATTTTCCAGCACGTTGCGCAGGATCACGGTTGGCGTGACCGTGCCGTGATAGCCCATGCCGATCAGGCTGGTGAACAGCTGATTCTGCTCGGCATAACCGCGTAATTTCGCCAGCGCAGCCTGTTCGTTGAGGGCCGGCGGCAGATCCAGTGCGCGATTGAAGCGAATGCCCGGCGGCACGGTCTGCTCGATCAGCTCGGCGCGACTGCCCAGGCCAAGGCTGTCGAGCATCGCTTGCTGCTCGGCGGCATCCGGGCCGAGGTGGCGGCGCAGAAAGGCTTCGGGATCGCGTAACTGGCTCAGGGACGGCGACTGGGACATGACGGGCTCTCCTGGCTGGCGCTTGGCGTCAATCGACACGGTCAAACCAGCATAGCAGGCGAGTTTTCAAGATCACGCCGCCCCTGTGGGAGCGAGCCTGCTCGCGAAAGCGGTGTTTCAGAAACCTTGGCATTGACTGATATGGCGCTTTCGCGAGCAGGCTCACTCCCACAAAGGGATATTCGTCGCCCATAAAAAAGCCCCGACGAATCGGGGCTTTGGGGCGCGCCGGCAAGTTACTCGCCGATGGCAGCCTTGTAAGCCGCCGCATCCAGCAGCTTGTCCAGCTCGGCCTTGTCGCTTGGCTTGAGCTTGAAGATCCACGCGACGTACGGGTCGGAGTTCAGCAGTTCGGGCGAGCCGCTCAGGTCTTCGTTGATCGCGATGACCTCACCGCTGACCGGGGCGTAGATGTCGGAGGCGGCTTTCACCGACTCGACCACGCCGGATTGATCACCGGCGGCGAACACCTTGCCGACTTCGGTCAGTTCGACGAACACCACGTCGCCCAGCGCTTCCTGCGCGTGATCGCTGATGCCCACAGTGACGGTGCCGTCGGCTTCCAAACGCGCCCATTCATGACTTTCGGCAAAACGCAGTTCGGCAGGGATATCGCTCATCTTCGGTTCCTCGGAAATTGGTCAGCGGTCATACCCGCCAGAAAAGGTTAGATCAAGGTTTTGCCATGGCGCACGAAGGTCGGTTTGACCACCCGTACCGGGTACCACTTGCCACGGATTTCCACTTCGGCGCGGTCGGCGGTTGCCATCGGTACACGCGCCAGGGCAATCGATTTGCTCAGCGTAGGAGAGAAACTACCACTGGTGATCTCCCCTTCGCCAACATCGGCGATGCGAACCACCTGGTGAGCACGCAAAACCCCGCGTTCTTCCAGTACCAGACCGACCAGTTTGTGCGCCACACCGGCGGCTTTTTCCGCCTCCAGCGCCGCGCGGCCGATGAACTGCCGCGAGGCCGGCTCCCAGGCGATGCTCCAGGCCATGTTCGAGGCCAGCGGTGAAACGTCCTGATGAATGTCCTGACCGTACAGGTTCATCCCAGCCTCGACCCGCAAGGTGTCACGGGCACCGAGGCCAATCGGCGAAATGCCGGCGCCGACGAGGTCGTTGAAGAAACCCGGCGCCTGATTCGCGGGCAGGCAGATTTCCAGGCCATCCTCGCCGGTGTAACCGGTACGCGCGATGAACCAGTCGCCGTCGATGGCGCCTTCGAAAGGTTTGAGTTGCTGGATCAGCGTGGCACGGGACTGGGTGACCAGTTCGGCAATCTTGTGCCGGGCCTGCGGGCCCTGGATGGCGAGCATCGCCAGCTCGGCGCGCTCGTGCAGTTGCACGTCGTAGGCGCCGAGCTGGGCGTTCATCCAGGCCAGATCCTGATCGCGGGTCGAGGCGTTGAACACCAGCCGGTACGCGTCGTCGAGGCGATAGACGATCATGTCGTCGACGATGCCGCCGCGCTCATTGAGCATGGTGCTGTACAACGCCCGGCCGGTGCGGTGCAGACGTTCGACGTCGTTGGCCAGCAAATGCTGGAGCCAGGCTTTGGCCTGGACGCCGGTGACATCGATCACGGTCATATGGGAAACATCGAACACCCCGCAATCGCGGCGCACTTCGTGGTGCTCCTCGACCTGCGAGCCGTAATGCAGTGGCATGTCCCAACCGCCAAAATCGACCATCTTCGCGCCGAGCGCGAGGTGCAGGTCATACAGAGGCGTACGCTGTCCCATGGGTTTCTCCTTCCGGGCGTGGCGAGGGTGCGGACCGCCGCTATACGGCGGAAAGCCTTGATGAATAAGGCTTTCAGCCGATTCCAGCGCACGGGTCTGTCAGACGAACCGCACCGAATGCCGCGCATTGTAGCCGCATGATGTAGGACTGACGACTACGGGGGCGTTCTCAATTGGTTTCCCCACCGCGTTGTCGCCTAAAAGCGAGCCAGGCAAGGCGCAGGCCGCTGGGAATGGTATTCCCTTTTCAAGGCCTGCAACGCAGGCTGGCTCGCTTTTAGGCACAACCCGGAGGGCCGGGCCTGCTGTTGTGCAGGGCTGCGTTGCTCGAAGCTTATTTGGAACAACCAAACCACGCTTCTCGCGTCTTGCCCTGCACAACAGCAGGCCCGGCGCGGTGGGGAAACCAATCGAGAACGCCCCCTAGTTTCGGTGCGCCGAACGTCGAATCAATCCGATCACCGGCAACAACCCGACCAGCACCAGCGTCAATGCCGGCAATGAGGCGCGCGCCCATTCGCCTTCACTGGTCATTTCAAAGATGCGCACCGCCAGCGTGTCCCAGCCAAACGGGCGCATCAGCAGGGTCGCGGGCATTTCCTTGAGCACATCGACGAACACCAGCAACGCCGCGCTCAAGGTGCCGGGCAGCAACAGCGGCAGATACACTTTGAAAAACAGTCGCGGCCCACTGACACCCAGGCTACGTGCCGCTTCAGGCAAAGATGGCCGTATACGCGCCAGACTGCTTTCCAGCGGCCCGTAGGCGACGGCAATGAAGCGCACCAGATAAGCCATCAGCAACGCCGCGAGGCTGCCGAGCAGCAACGGTTTGCCGGCACCACCGAGCCAGGCGGAGAGCGGAATCACCAGTTCACGATCCAGATAACTGAAGGCGAGCATGATCGACACCGCCAGCACCGAACCGGGCAAGGCGTAGCCGAGATTGGCCAGACCGACCCCGGAGTTGATGGCTGGGGTCGGCGCCAGACGCCGGGCAAACGCCAGCAACAGCGCAACGCTGACGGTGATCAGCGCGGCCATCGCCCCCAGATACAGCGTGTGCAGGATCAGCCCGGCGTAGCGTTCATCCAGATCGAAGCGCCCACGCTGCCAGAACCAGACGATTAGTTGCAGCACCGGGATAACGAAGGCGCAGGCGAATACCAATGCACACCAGCCTGTCGCCGCCAACGCCTTGAGCCCGCGCAGGTGATACAGCGCTTTCACCCGTGGCCGCTCATTGCTTGCCCGATTCGCCCCGCGCGCACGGCGCTCGCCGTACAGCACCAGCATCACCACCAGCAGCAACAGACTGGCCAGTTGTGCGGCGCTGGGCAGGCTGAAGAAGCCGTACCAGGTCTTGTAGATTGCCGTGGTGAAGGTGTCGAAGTTGAACACCGACACCGCGCCAAAATCGGCCAGGGTTTCCATCAGCGCCAGCGCCACGCCCGCGCCGATCGCCGGACGCGCCATCGGCAGCGCAACCCGCCAGAACGCCTGCCACGGCGACTGCCCGAGCACCCGCGCCGCTTCCATCAGGCCTTTGCCCTGAGCCAGGAATGCGGTGCGCGCCAGCAGATAAACGTAGGGATAAAAAACCAGCACCAGCACCACGATCACCCCGCCGGTGGAACGCACCCGTGGCAGGCGCAGGCCGCTGCCGAACCATTCGCGCAACAGGGACTGCACGGGGCCGGCGAAATCCAGCAGGCCGACGAAGACGAACGCCAGTACATAGGCAGGGATGGCGAAGGGCAGCATCAGCGCCCAGTCGAGCCAGCGCCGACCGGGGAATTCACAGAGGCTGGTCAGCCACGCGAGGCTGACACCCAGCAGGGTCACGCCGACACCGACGCCGAGGATCAGCGTCAGGGTATTGCCGAGCAGTCGCGGCATCTGGGTTTGCCACAGATGCGACCAGATCTGCTGATCGATGGTCTGCCACGACAACAGCAGCACGCTCAGCGGCAACAACACCAGCGCGGCGATGGCGAAGACGATGGGGTACCAGCGGCGTTGGGCGGGGTGGGCCAAGGAAACAATCTCGTTCAAATGATTGTGCCCACGCTCTGCGTGGGCACACATCCTGTGACGCTCCGCGTCACGCTTTCAGCGGCACAACGCAGAGCGTCGAGGGCTGCATTCCCACGCGGAGCGTGGGAACGATCGACAGTTACACGAAACGCTTCAATTCCACCCCGCCCGATCCATCATCCGGATCGCCTCGGCCTGACGCTTGCCCGCCACCTCAACCGGCAAGGTATCGGCGACAAACTTGCCCCACGCCGCCACTTCTTCCGAAGGCGCCACCGCCGGGTTGGCCGGGAATTCCTGGTTCACGTCAGCAAAAATCTTCTGCGCCTCAGGCGTGGTCATCCATTCGACCAGGGCCTTGGCCGCTTCCGGGTGCGGTGCATGTTTGGTCAGGCCGATGCCCGACAGATTCACATGCACACCGCGATCGGCCTGATTCGGCCAGAACAGCTTCACCGGCAATTCAGGCTTCTGCTTGTGCAGGCGACCGTAGTAGTAGGTGTTGACGATGCCAACGTCGCACTGCCCGGCGTTGATCGCTTCCAGCACTGCAACGTCATCGGAGAACACGTCAGTGGACAGGTTGTTGACCCAGCCCTTGAGGATTTTCTCGGTCTTCTCGGCGCCGTGGACTTCGATCATGGTCGCGGTCAGCGACTGGTTGTAGACCTTCTTCGCCGTGCGCAGGCACAGGCGGCCTTCCCAATTCTTGTCGGCCAGCGCTTCATAGGTGGTCAGTTCGCCCGGCTTCACCCGCTCGGTGGAGTAGGCGATGGTCCGCGCGCGCAGGCTCAGGCCGGTCCAGGCGTGGGTGGACGAGCGATATTGCGCTGGAATGTTGGTGTCGATGGTTTTCGAGGTGAATGGCTGGAGGATGCCCATCTGCTCGGCCTGCCACAGGTTGCCGGCATCGACGGTGAGCAGCAGATCGGCTGTGGCGTTTTCACCTTCGGCCTTGATGCGCTGCATCAGCGGCGCTTCCTTGTCGGTGATGAACTTGATCTTCACCCCGGTCTTGGCGGTGTAGGCATCGAATACCGGTTTGATCAGCTCATCGATACGCGACGAGTAAACCACCACCTCATCGGCGGCCTGGGCAGTGGTGCTGCCGATCAGGGTCAAGGCCAGTGCGGTCAGAAGACGCTTGGGTGCCAACATGGGAGTGGTCTCACGGTCGGGAAAGGTGGGCCAAATGATAAGGACTCACATTTACCACCACAATCGAACACTGGGGGAAGGCGTTACCAGATGTTGCACGACTCAAAACTGCGGTAAGTGGGCGGACGCTTTCGCGAGCAGGCTCGCTCCCATATTGGAATGCATCTCAACTGTGGGAGCCTGCTCGCGAAGGGGCCATCAGCCTCAATGAGGCGGTCAGGGCTTTGCCAGAGCTGGAAGATCCCCGGTCAACCCCAGCGCCTCGCGCACAAACAACGCCTTCGCCTCGGGCATCTGCTCGACCAGCTTCAACCCGGCATTGCGCAACCAGCGCAGCGGCAGCGGGTCGGCCTGGAACAACCGCTCGAAGCCTTCCATCGCCGCCATCAGCGCCAGATTGTGTGGCATGCGCCGACGCTCGTAGCGGCTCAGCACCTTCACGTCTGCCAGGCGCTCACCGCGCTCATGCGCTTGCAGCAACACTTCCGCCAGCACCGCCGCATCGAGGAAACCAAGGTTCACACCCTGCCCGGCCAAGGGGTGAATGGTGTGCGCCGCATCACCGATCAAGACCAGGCCCTCAGCGACGTAGCGCTTGGCGTGACGCTGACGCAACGGCACGCACAGACGCGGGTCGGCGCTGATGACTTCACCGAGGCGCCCCTCGAAGGCTCGCTCCAGCTCAGCGCAAAACGCAGTCTCTTCCAGCGCCATCAAGCGCTCGGCTTCAGCCGGTGTGGTCGACCAGACGATCGAGCACCAGTCCTGCTGACCGTCACGCTCCAGTGGCAAAAACGCCAGCGGCCCGTGATCGGTAAAGCGCTGCCAGGCGGTTTTGCGGTGCGGCTGGCTGCAGCGCACGCTGGTGACGATGGCGTGATGCAGATAATCCCACTCGCGGGTCGCCACGCCGGTCAGACGGCGCACCGCTGAATTGGCGCCGTCCGCCGCGATCACCAGCGGCGCGCGCAAGGTGCGGCCATCGGCCAGGGTCAGCAGCCAGTCGTCGCCGGAGCGACGCATCTGCTCCAGCCGCGCATTGGCCAGCATGCCCAGGTCGCAATCATGCAAACGCTCGAGCAGCGCATCCTGGACCACGCGGTTTTCGACGATGTGGCCGAGCACATCGGCATGTACGCTGCTCGCCGAGAAATGAATCTGCCCGGTGCCGCTGCCGTCCCAGACGTGCATGTCGGTGTACGGGCTGCTGCGCCGCTGGGCGATGCCGTCCCAGACGCCGAGGCGTTCGAGAATGCGCTGGCTCGCCGCCGACAACGCGCTGACGCGCGGTTCGAACGCCGCTTCGGCATCGAACGGCTTCACGCTCAACGGGCTACCGTCGAGCAACAGCACTTCCAGCCCACTGTCCTGTAGCGCCAGCGCCAGGGCGCTGCCGACCATTCCGGCTCCGACAATCAGCAGATCTGCGCGCATTTCCATGCTTTAGGCCTGTCTCGCTTGCGGCTTGAGCCGCACGTAAAGGGTTTTACCGACCCGCGCCACAAGGTTGCCGGCGCCGTCATGAATGTCGACCTGCAACTGCGGCAGGTATTTATCGCCGTTGGCGGTCTGCCGGCGGATCTCGTCGAGCAGGGTCTGGTCGATGTTGAACCGGGCGAACACCAGGCCTTTGCCCGGCGCAATGAAATCGATGTCGGCGGCCTTGTCCCAGACGATGTACTTCGGACCGAGGTTTTCCATGAGCATCAACATGAAGAACGGGTCGACCATCGAATACAGACTGCCGCCAAACTGGGTGCCGACGTAGTTGCGGTTGTACCAGCCCAACCCCATGGACACCTGCACATCGCGAAAGTCGCCACTGATGTGTCGAACGCGCACTCCGGCGCCGAGATACGGCGGGTAGAAGGTCATTACCCAGCGCATCAATCGTGCCTTGCCGAATTTTTTGCTCAGCCACTCAAGCATCCGGACGGGTTCCCAGGCCCATCGCCTGCCGGGCGAACCAGCGTTTGGCTGGCGGCAGCAGGTCGAGGCCGAGCAGGCCGAGATTGCGCCCCAGCGACACCAGCGGCTGGGTGCTGCCGAACAGGCGCGTGACCTGATCGGAGAAGCCCACCGTCAGGTCCTGATCGAGGCGCTGCCGTTCGCGATAGGCCTGCAACGTGGCGAAGTCGCCCAGCGGCTTGTCGCTGGCCAGCAGCGCGGCAGCCAAGGCGTCGGCGTCACGCAGCGACAGGTTGAAGCCCTGGCCGGCGATCGGGTGCAGGCTGTGTGCGGCGTTGCCGAGCACGGCCAGATGCGAACGCACCTGTTCTTCAGCTTCGATCAGTGACAGCGGATAAAGATGCCGTGCGCCGACCTGTTTCAAAGTGCCGAGGCGGTAACCGAACACACCTTGCAGCTCGCTGAGAAAATCACGCTCGCTCAATTCAGTCAGACGCTGCGCGTCCATGCCCAGCCGCGTCCACACCAATGCGCATCGATTGTCCGGCAGCGGCAGCAGGGCCATCGGCCCCTCATCGGTAAAGCGCTCGAAGGCCATACCGTTGTGCGCTTCGCTCGGGGTGATGTTGGCAATCAGCGCGCTCTGGTTGTACGGGCGCTTGCGCACGTTGATGCCCAACTGTTCGCGCAACCCGGAGCGGCCGCCATCGGCGAGCACCGCGAGGTCGCATTCAAGGGTGGTTTCATCGTTGAGGGTCAGGCGATAGCCATCGGCCAACGGCTCCATGCGCATGACTTCCGCCGGGCAGCGCCACGTGATCACGTCTTTGTCGAGGTGCTGCCACAGGCACTGGCCGAGCCAGGCGTTTTCCACCACGTAACCGAGCGCTGGCACACCCTCTTCCATCGCCGACAAGCGCGCGGTGGAGAAGCGGCCACGGTCGGAGACATGAATCTGTTTGATCGGCTCGGCGCGGCGGGAAATTTCCTGCCACACGCCCAGGCGCTGATAAATCTGCCGCGAGCCGAACGACAGCGCCGAGGAGCGGGCGTCGTAGCTCGGCTGCCAGCTGTCGCCGGGGGCGAACGGTTCGATCAGGACGATCTTCCAGCCCTGCGCCTTGGCCCCGGCCTTCAACGCCAACGCCAGACTGGCGCCGACCAGACCGCCACCGATGATTGCCAGATTGACTCGACTCATGCTGCGTGTGTCCTTGCTTGTGCCATCAGCGCTTCGATCTCGGCGACGGTTTTCGGCACGCCGCTGGTGAGGATTTCACAACCGGATCGGGTCACGACCACGTCATCCTCGATACGCACGCCAATACCGCGCCATTTCTTCGCCACGTTCTGATTGTCCGCGGCGATGTAGATGCCCGGCTCCACGGTCAACGCCATGCCGACCTCCAGCACGCGCCATTCGCCGCCGACCTTGTACTCGCCGACGTCATGCACATCCATGCCCAGCCAGTGGCCGGCGCGGTGCATATAGAAAGCTTTGTAGGCTTCGCTCGCAATCAACTCGTCGACCTCGCCTTGTAGCAAACCGAGTTTCACCAGCCCTGTGGTAATCACTCGAACCGTGGCTTCGTGCGCCTGATTCCAGTGCTTGTTAGGGGCGATCTCGGCAAATGCCGCTTCCTGGGAAGCCAGCACCAACTCGTAGATCGCCTTCTGCTCCGGCGAAAACTTGCCGTTGACCGGCCACGTACGGGTGATGTCGCTGGCGTAGCAGTCGATCTCGCAACCGGCGTCGATCAACACCAGATCGCCGTCCTTGAGCAACGCGTCATTCTGCTGGTAATGCAGGATGCAGCTGTTGCGCCCGGCGGCGACAATCGAACCGTAGGCCGGCATCTTCGCCCCGCCCTTGCGGAATTCGTAATCCAGTTCGGCTTCGAGGCTGTATTCATACAGCCCCGGACGACTGGCCTGCATCGCGCGGATATGCGCCTGCGCCGAAATCCGCGCGGCTTCGCGCATCACCTTCACTTCTGCCGCCGATTTATACAGGCGCATGTCGTGCAGCAGATGATCCAGGGCAACGAATTCATTCGGCGGCTGCGCGCCGAGGTGCGCCTTGGAGCGGATCACGTTGATCCAGTCCATCAGGTGCCGATCAAATTCGGGGTTGCTGCCCATCGCCGAATACACCCGGTCGCGGCCTTCGATCAGGCCCGGGAGAATGTCGTCGATGTCGGTAATCGGAAAAGCATCGTCGGCGCCATATTCGCGGATCGCGCCTTCCTGCCCGGCGCGCAGGCCATCCCACAATTCGCGTTCGGCGTTGCGTTCACGACAGAACAGGATGTACTCGCCGTGCTCGCGGCCGGGCATCAGGACGATGACGGCTTGTGGCTCGGGAAAACCGCTGAGGTACTGGAAGTCGCTGTCCTGACGGTAGACGTGCTCGACGTCGCGGTTGCGGATGGCCACCGCGGCGGCGGGCAGGATCGCGATGCTGTTGGGTTCCATCTGCGCCATCAGGGCCTTGCGGCGACGGCTGTATTCCGCTTTGGGGATATGGGTCATGGGCAGATGGCTTTCCCTGGCACGCGATTAATGCAACGACGGCTTGGCGGCTGGCGGCACATCGGCTTTTTTGGTTTCCGAGAACAGCAGCAACGGCGCGACGCGCAGGTATTCCATGACTTCCATGTAGTCGGATTCGCCGTCTTCGGATTCTTCCAGCGCGTCCTGCACCTGGGAAATGGCGGCCAGATCCTGCAGCACTTCGGTGGCTTCGGTGCTGAGCATGCTGCTGTCGCGGCAGTTCAGGCCGAAACCGCTGAGGAAGCCCTGGCACCACTCGCCCAGTGCGGCAGCGCGGTCCGCCAGCGGTGCATCGTCGGTCGGCAGCAGCAGAACGACGGTGACGTCGTCGCCGGTCAGCTCGCCTTTGACCATCTCCTGCAGGCCGATCAGGGCGTTGCGGACGTTGTCCTGGATCTCGCCTTCGAGCAGTTCGGCGGCGTCGATCAGCCAGCCTTCGTGATCGAAGCCGGCCCCGGCGCAACTGCGCCCGAGCAGCACGCCGTGCAGTTCGGCAGGCGAGACGTTGTGGCCGCTGGCAGTCAGCAGGGTGGCAAAGGCTTGGTACGGGGAATTCGCAATGGTCATGGGCAGCTAGGCGCCAGACGGCGCTATGTCTAGAATGAAGGCCTTGTATCCTACATCGACAGCCCCGCCAAGACCATTAAAGGCTGTCCGCCAGTCACCACCCATCAGACGAACACGTGGACCCAATGGAAGACACCGACCTGCAAGCGCTGATGGCCAGACTCGAACTGCTGATTGGCCGAGTCGAGCAACTTAAGAGTCAAAACGCACTCTTACTAGCTCAGGAAAAAACCTGGCGCGAGGAACGCGCTCACCTCATTGAAAAAAACGAAATCGCCCGGCGTAAGGTCGAATCGATGATTTCGCGCCTCAAGGCCCTGGAGCAAGACTCATGAGTTCAAGCAATAGCGTTACCGTGCAGATCCTCGACAAAGAGTATTCGATCATCTGCCCGCCGGAGGAACGCAGCAATCTGGTCAGCGCCGCCCGCTACCTGGATGGCAAGATGCGCGAGATCCGCAGCAGCGGCAAAGTCATCGGCGCCGACCGCATTGCCGTGATGGCCGCGCTGAACATCACCCACGACCTGTTGCACAAAGAAGAGCGCCCGGACATCCAGGCCAGCGGTTCGACCCGCGAACAGGTACGCGACTTGCTCGATCGTGTCGATCTGGTCCTGGCCGACGATCAGAACACCGCCAAGGGCTGATTCGACTGACAGCTTGAGGTATACTCGCGGCACTCCCTGGGGTGCTTGCCAGTTGACGATGTCCCGGAGCCGATTCGCACTACCCTGGAAGTTGCACGTTGGGCTGGTGTGCATGTCCGCTAGACGGAAAGCCTTAAAGTCTACTGCTTCTTCCACCTTGAACTTTCGGGTTCAAGGGCTGAGTTGACAGCGGTTCATCCGGGGAGCCTGATTCGAATCCGATGTCGGTGTATGCCGACATCGGATTTTTTATGCGTATCGTTTTTGCATCCACCTGCCGAAGCCGAACCATGACCGAACCCGCGCTGCTGCCCCGCCCGCAACTCCGCCGCCTGCTGCGCAAGGCGCGCCGCGCACTGACGCCGGGCGAACAACGGCAGGCTGCCAAAGGCCTGTTCCGGCAATTGGCGCAAGACCCGCACTTTCGCCGGGCGAAACATATCTCCCTGTACTTGCCCACCGACGGTGAAATCGATCCGCGCCTGCTCCTGCGCGAAGCCCAGCGTCGTGGCAAGGCGACTTATCTGCCGGTACTCAGCGCGTGGCCACGAACGAAAATGGTCTTCCAGCGCATCCGCCCCGGCGAAAAGCTCACACCCAATCGCTTCCGCATCCTCGAGCCCCGGGCCAATCTGGCTCGGCAACGCAAGGTCTGGGCGCTGGATCTGGTGCTGTTGCCACTGGTGGGGTTTGATGATGTCGGCGGGCGCCTGGGCATGGGCGGCGGGTTTTATGATCGCAGCCTCGCCTATCTGGCCCGGCGCAAGAACTGGCGCAAGCCGACGCTGCTGGGCCTGGCCCACGAGTGTCAGAAGGTCGAGCGTTTGGCGCAGGCGAGCTGGGATGTGCCGTTACAAGGCACGGTCACCGACAAGGCGTGGTATTTCGCAGAGTAGACGCCGCATGGAACAGCGGCGTCGAAGAGACAGGTTCAGCGTTTGAAAGCGGTCGACTGTTGCACCTGTTGCGCCACTTCAATCGGCGCGTCGGTCTTGTTCGCCCACAGGCTCTGCGCGTAACCGGTGGTTACCACGCCCAGGCCAAACAAAATTACCAAAGTCCATAGCAAATCCGGTTTGCGTTTCATCGATTGCCCCCCTCAAGGCACATCATCACGATGACAGCAGCGGTTTCCGTTCGTAGGCCGTGCAGCAGCGTCAAGCTTTAAAGGCCGGCATTTTGCGGCAACGTGAACCTGTGCGCAAACGCTGACGTCAACCGACTGTCGGTTTGTCATAAAATTGCCCGACAACCTGCCCAATGACCGCTTCAGGAGCACACGACATGGCCTACTGGCTGATGAAATCAGAGCCCGACGAACTCTCGATCAAGGGCCTGGAAAAGCTCGGCAAGGCGCGCTGGGACGGGGTTCGCAACTATCAGGCGCGCAATTTCCTGCGGGCGATGGCGGTCGGTGACGAATTCTTTTTCTACCATTCCAGCTGCCCGGAACCGGGGATTGCCGGGATTGGCAAAATTATCGAAGCAGCGTATCCCGATCCGACGGCGCTGGAGCCCGACAGTCACTACTTCGATCCGAAAGCTACGCCGGAGAAAAATGCCTGGAGCGCGATTGATGTCGAGCATGTCGAGACGTTCGAGCGGGTGTTGAAGCTGGATTATTTGAAGAAGCAGACGGCGCTGGCGGAGCTGCCGCTGGTGCAGAAGGGCTCGCGGTTGTCGGTGATGCCGGTGACGGCGGAGCAGTGGGCGGCAGTCATCGCGCTCAAACCCTGATTCATTTTTGCCTGATAAATAGCTTTCGCGAGCAGGCTCGCTCCCACAGGAACATGCAGTCGAATGTGGGAGCGAGCCTGCTCGCGAAGAGGCCTGCCCGGACAGCGAATGACTTACTGAATGATCAGGTTGTTGAACAACAGATCTTCAACAACAGGCTTGCCGGTCTCGTCATTCATCACTTGCTGGGTCTGCTTCAACGCTTCCTGACGCAGCTTTTCCTTGCCCTCGATGCTGCCCATCGCCTCGGTCGACTGCTGAGTGAACAACGCCACCAGCTGATTGCGGATCAACGGCTCGTTGGCCTTGACCAGTTTGGTCGCCTCCTCACCAGTCACACGCAATGCCACATCGGCCTTGTAGACCTTGAGCTTCGGCGTGCCGTCGAGGCCGTAATTGCCGACGAACGGCGGGCTCAGGGTGATGTAATTGACTTTCGGCGCCTCGCCTTCTTTGGCTTCTTCGGCCAGTGCTGCCACAGGCAGAGACAGGGCCAGCAACAACATGATCCACGCTTTCACAATTCGCTCCTTATCCGGTTTGCGGCCTAGCATAACGACCCGCCGCGCAAGCACAAGCTTATGGCTGACTATCAGGGCCGGGCATGCTCGTTGACCCGTTGATTCACACACCTACACTTATCGGCCATCACTCCCAAAGGAATAGCCCTGATGAAAGCCGTGCTGTGCAAAGCCTTCGGCCCTGCCGAATCGCTGGTGCTGGAAGACGTCGCCAGTCCCGCCCTGAAAAAGAATGAAATCCTGCTGGACGTGCACGCTGCCGGAGTCAATTTCCCGGACACGCTGATCATCGAGGGCAAATACCAGTTCAAACCGCCCTTCCCGTTTTCGCCAGGCGGTGAAGCGGCGGGCGTGGTGCGCGAAGTCGGGGAAAAGGTCAGCCATCTGAAAGTCGGCGACCGGGTCATGGCCTTGACTGGCTGGGGCAGTTTTGCCGAGCAGGTTGCGGTGCCGGGCTACAACGTCCTGCCGATTCCGCCGTCGATGGACTTCAACATTGCCGCTGCATTCAGCATGACCTACGGCACGTCGATGCACGCGCTCAAGCAACGCGCCAACCTGCAACCGGGCGAAACCCTGCTGGTGCTCGGCGCGTCGGGCGGCGTCGGCCTCGCCGCTGTGGAGATCGGCAAAGCCATGGGCGCCCGGGTGATCGCCGCCGCCAGCAGCGCCGAGAAGCTCGCGGTGGCCAAGGCTGCCGGCGCCGATGAGCTGATCAACTACAGCGAAGCCAGCCTCAAGGACGAGATCAAACGCCTCACCGACGGCCAGGGCGCCGACGTGATCTACGACCCGGTCGGCGGCGACCTGTTCGACCAGGCCATCCGCGCCATCGCCTGGAACGGCCGCCTGCTGGTGGTCGGCTTCGCCAGCGGACGCATCCCGGAACTGCCGGTCAACCTCGCCCTGCTCAAAGGCGCGGCGGTGCTCGGCGTGTTCTGGGGCTCCTTTGCCCAACGCCAGCCCCAGGACAACGCAGCCAACTTCCAGCAGCTGTTCGCCTGGTTTGCCGAGGGCAAACTCAAACCGCTGGTGTCGCAGGTGTATCCGCTGAGCAATGCCGCGCAGGCGATCGATGATCTTGGCCAGCGCAAGGCTGTGGGCAAGGTTGTCGTTCAGGTTCGTTAACAACATGGAGCGATCCGGAGCAACCATCCGGATCGCTTTAGCGTTGAGGTCTGCCTCTTCCATACGTCAAACCGCAGAAACCCACCCGAGCCACCATCCCCTCAGCGCCGCCTTCTTATCTCAGAGCGACATGTTCATAAAGGAACGCTCATCTGCCCAAATTTCCGCTGTTTTGCCGACGTGAAGCGATGCTATTTTCGGTAACGAAACTGTAACATTCGCATCCGCAGTCAAAACAAGAAAACTGGAGCTCTTGAATGTTTGCTTTCTTTCGTCCTGCCGCACATCAGGCTCCATTGCCTGAAGAAAAAATAGACAGCACCTACCGCCGCCTGCGCTGGCAGATCTTCGCCGGCATCTTTATCGGCTACGCCGGTTACTACCTGCTGCGCAAGAACTTCTCCCTGGCCATGCCGTACCTGATCGACGAAGGCTACAGCCGTGGCGACCTCGGCTTGGCGATGTCGGCTATCGCCATTGCTTACGGTCTGTCGAAGTTCCTCATGGGCCTGGTGTCCGACCGTTCCAACCCGCGCTTCTTCCTGCCGTTCGGTCTGCTGGTCTCGGCCGGGGTGATGTTCATTTTCGGTTTCGCGCCGTGGGCAACGTCCAGCGTGACGATGATGTTCATTCTCCTGTTCATCAACGGCTGGGCGCAGGGCATGGGCTGGCCGCCGAGCGGGCGGACCATGGTGCACTGGTGGTCGCAGAAGGAACGCGGCGGCGTGGTCTCGGTGTGGAACGTGGCGCATAACGTCGGCGGCGGTCTGATCGGCCCGCTGTTCCTGATCGGCATGGGTCTGTTCAACGACTGGCACGCGGCGTTTTACGTCCCGGCAGCGGTCGCGCTGGGCGTGGCGGTATTCGCCTTCATCACCATGCGCGACACCCCGCAATCGGTCGGCCTGCCGCCGATCGAGCAGTACAAGAACGACTACCCGGAAGGCTACGACGCCAGCCACGAAGACGAATTCAGCGCCAAGGAAATCTTCGTCAAATACGTGCTGCGCAACAAAATGCTCTGGTACATCGCTCTGGCCAACGTCTTCGTCTACTTGCTGCGCTACGGCGTGCTGGACTGGGCGCCGACGTACCTGAAGGAAGCCAAGGGCTTCACCGTGGATAAAACCTCGTGGGCCTATTTCTTCTACGAGTGGGCAGGCATTCCGGGCACGCTGCTGTGCGGCTGGATGTCGGACAAGATCTTCCGTGGCAACCGTGGCCTGACCGGCATGGTGTTCATGGCCCTGGTGACTGTGGCGACTCTGGTGTACTGGCTGAATCCGGCCGGCAACCCGATGGTCGATATGATCGCCCTGTTGTCGATCGGCTTCCTGATCTACGGCCCGGTGATGCTGATCGGCCTGCAAGCGCTGGAACTGGCGCCGAAGAAAGCCGCCGGTACCGCAGCGGGCTTCACCGGTCTGTTCGGTTATCTGGGGGGGTCGGTCGCAGCCAGTGCGGCGATGGGCTACACCGTTGACCACTTCGGCTGGGATGGCGGTTTCGTCCTGCTGGTCGGCGCTTGCCTGCTGGCGATGGCCTTCCTTGCGCCAACGCTGTGGCACAAGCAAGTCGCCAGTCAGAGCCGTGAAGCGGTCGCCTGATCGCTGTGTGATTTACAGCGCTTGAGCCGCGCCTCCAGATTGCGGTCTGGCATGGCGTGGCTGCGCAGGGCATGCGCGGTCTGCTCGACATAATCGCGAGTAGTGCCGTAGCGCCCGCTGGCGCTGGCGAACACCTGGCTGAGCACATGATCCGGCAAGTTGCCGGCATAGCTCGGCAGGTGGCGCTCCAGCACGAAGCCCAAGGCCTGCACCTGAGTGCCATCTTCGAGCCGGCAATTGAGCCAGTGTGGTCGATACGACGGAAACGGCATCTCACGTTTCCACAGCGCATACAGCGCGGTATCGAGATTGTCTTCCGGCAAGCGGTAGGCAAAGCCACTGCACGAACCGCCGCGATCCAGACCGAACACCAGGCCGGGCATTTCCGGCGTGCCCCGATGCTCGTGGGACCACAGGTACAAGCCGCGATGGTAGCCATGCACCCGACCGCGCATGCGCTCGACTGCCGTGCATTCCGGGCGCCAGATCAGCGAACCATACGCGAACAGCCACACCGGCCCGCCCTTGTGGCGCGCCATGGTCGATTGCATGGAAGCGAGAAGTTGTTCGTGCGTCAGCTGCGGCCCAAGATCGAGCCGCGGAGGGTAAGCCAGGTTCAGAATTGCGTTTTCAATGGCGCTCATGGCGAATAGCGTTCAGCTCCCCGCGGGTGAAGAATTACTTAATAGAACGCACCGCTGTAACAATAAGGCACATATGTTTTAAGGCAATTTAAGTGCCACTGATTAATCGCCTGATTGATATATAACCTAGCGGTATTTACTGTTTAACGTAAATACCGATCGGCTATATACCAAGTTATAATTATCAGGAGCGCGGCGCGTAGGCGAACACATCGGCGCGCATCTGATGCGCATCCATGCCCGCCTCGACCAGCGCGTCCAAGGTGCCGTAAACCATCGCTGGCGACCCGCTGGCATAGACATGCAGCGGTTTCAGATCAGGGAAATCTTCGCAAACCGCCTCGTGCAACATCCCGCAGCGCCCTTCCCAGCCGCACTGGTCGCTGACCACTTTGTGCAGGAACAGATTGGGCAGCTTCAGCCATTCGTCCCAGTGCTCGATCTCATAAAAATCTTCTGGACGGCGTACGCCCCAATACAGATGCACTGGATGCTTGAAGCCTTCGGCGCGGCAATGTTCGATCAGGCTGTGAATCTGGCCCATGCCGGTGCCGGCGGCGATCAACACCAGAGGACCGTCGGGCAGCTCCGCAAGATGTGTGTCACCGAACGGCAACTCGACACGCACCATCGGGTTGCGTTGCAACTGCTCGATCAGGTTCAACGCACTGGTTTCGCGCGCCAGCACATGGATTTCCAGATCACGTCCGCCGTGGGGTGCCGAGGCCATGGAGAACGCCGATTTCTCGCCGTTCTCGCGCTCGATCATCAAATATTGCCCGGCGTGATAGCGCGGCGGCTTGCCCGCCGGCGCCCGTAGACGCACGCGCCAGGTGTCGCCGCCGACCTCGCGGCACTCGATGACCTGACACGACAGGCTGCGCACCGGCAATTCACCGAGTGCGAGCACGCCATCCCACAACAGCACGCAGTCTTCCAGCGGTGCGGCGATGCAGGTGTAGAACTCGCCATGATCGTGGACTTTGCCGGCCTGCTCGACGCGGCCCTCCACCAGCAGCGCTGCACACACGTGGCAATTGCCGTTGCGGCAGCTTTGCGGGCAGTCATAGCCCAGGCGCCGCGCACCGTCGAGAATCCGCTCACCGGGCTGTATCTCGAGCACTGCTCCGGAAGGCTGCAGGGTTACACGCATCAATCTATTCCTAACTGATTCCAGATGGCATCGATCCGTTGGGTGACGGCGTCGTCCTTGACGATCACGCGGCCCCACTCGCGGGTGGTTTCGCCCGGCCACTTGTGGGTGGCATCCAGGCCCATTTTCGAGCCCAGCCCGGAGATCGGCGAGGCGAAGTCGAGGTAGTCGATCGGCGTGTTATCAATCATCACCGTGTCGCGCTTGGGGTCCATGCGCGTGGTGATGGCCCAGATCACGTCGTTCCAGTCGCGGGCGTTGATATCGTCGTCAGTGACGATAACGAACTTGGTGTACATGAACTGTCGCAAAAACGACCAGACACCGAGCATCACGCGCTTGGCATGCCCCGGATACGACTTCTTCATCGTCACCACGGCCATGCGGTACGAGCAGCCTTCCGGCGGCAGGTAGAAGTCGGTGATCTCCGGGAACTGCTTCTGCAGGATCGGCACGAACACTTCGTTCAGCGCCACGCCGAGAATCGCCGGCTCATCCGGCGGGCGGCCGGTGTAAGTGCTGTGATAGATCGGTTTGATCCGGTGGGTGATGCGCTCGACGGTGAACACCGGGAAGCTGTCGACTTCGTTGTAGTAACCGGTGTGGTCGCCATACGGACCTTCGTCGGCCATTTCGCCGGGATGGATCACGCCTTCGAGGATGATTTCGGCGGTGGCCGGCACTTGCAGATCGTTGCCCCTGCACTTGACCAGTTCGGTGCGGTTACCGCGCAAGAGCCCTGCGAAAGCATATTCGGAGAGGCTGTCAGGTACCGGCGTCACGGCACCGAGAATCGTTGCCGGATCGGCGCCAAGGGCCACGGACACCGGGAACGGCTGGCCCGGATGCTTCTCGCACCACTCGCGGAAGTCGAGAGCACCGCCACGATGGCTGAGCCAGCGCATGATCACCTTGTTGCGGCCAATCACTTGCTGGCGGTAGATACCGAGGTTCTGGCGTTCCTTGTTCGGGCCTTTGGTGACCGTCAGGCCCCAAGTGATCAGCGGACCGACGTCGCCGGGCCAGCAGGTCTGCACCGGCAACATCGCCAGATCGACGTCGTCGCCTTCGATGACCACTTCCTGGCACACCGCGTCTTTGACGACTTTTGGCGCCATCGAAATGATCTTGCGGAAGATCGGCAGTTTCGACCACGCGTCCTTCAAGCCCTTCGGCGGCTCCGGCTCCTTGAGGAAGGCCAGCAGCTTGCCGATTTCGCGCAGTTCGCTGACCGACTCGGCGCCCATGCCCATGGCCACGCGCTCGGGGGTGCCGAACAGGTTGCCGAGCACCGGAATGTCGTAACCGGTGGGCTTCTCGAACAACAATGCCGGGCCTTTGGCCCGCAGCGTGCGGTCGCACACCTCAGTCATCTCCAGCACCGGCGAGACGGGAATCTGGATGCGTTTCAACTCTCCGCGCTGCTCAAGCTGCTGCACGAAATCCCGAAGATCCTTGAATTTCATTGATGATGGCACCCTCAAAATAGGCGTACATCCTACCTGCTCTGACGGGCAAACAGCAGCCCGTCAGAGTCCGACAGTACTCAATGCCGGTTTGTGCCCAGCAATACCGGAGCAAAAAGCGGGCTCAGTCTGGCGCTGCCAATGTCCGAGAGATGGTCCTCATCCTTGTACTGCGAGTGGCCGTTGACCTCGATGCTGCAGACCCCGTCAGCACACATCATCGGCGTCGGATCGATAACGTGAACACCCGGATCGGCTTCGCTCATGGACGTGAACAAGCTGCCGAGAAAATGCTGGCGCGCCAGGTGTTCCTCAAGCGGACGACCCAGTCCCTCGGCGGAACGGCCGACTCTTGCCAGACTGGTCAGGCGGTTAATGGTGCCCTTGCGTTGCAGCGGCACCTCCTTGAACAGCCAGACCTGGACGCCGGCTGCGCGCAAGGCGGCCACCCGCGCGCGCAACGCGGCGGCCATGCGTTGCTCAGCCTGGGCGGTATCGTCATGGGCGTTGAGCAAAACCTTCTTGTCGCCATCCTCGCGACCATAGACGTAAAGACTCCAATTGGACGCCAATACCACGTCCTTGATGCCAAGGCTGAGCACTTTGTCCATGGTCTGCTGATTGAAGTCCTTGCACCGCTGGCGCGGCTCGTCGCTGAGAATCGGCGGACAGGCGCTCATACTGAACAGCCACACCGAACGACCGTCGCGGCGGGCATTGGCCTCGATGGCCGGCATCAACGCAGCAGCATGGCTGTCACCCCAGAACGCCTGGGTCGGCGGCGTGTCCTGTTCACCGCCGACCAGACAGGCCTTGTCGATCGATTTGTCTTGCGTCACCACCATGCATTTCATTTGCCCGGCGCGCCACTCGCGGGCCTGGGCATATTCCAGAGCCTTACCGCTCAGGCGCCCGGGGATACCATCGGCCGAGCGAATCGCTGAACCGACCGCGACCAGTACAGCAATCGCCACCACTGCCCCCGCCAGTATCGATTTACGTTCGCCCAGCAAACGCTTTTCCCGAAATGGCAATTCGACGTAGCGCAGGCTCAGCCACGCCAGGGCTAGCGCCAGCGCAATCCAGGCGAGCGCCTCCAGCGGCTGGATACCGTCGATGGAAATGGCGTTGGCGTACACGTAAATCGGCCAGTGCCACAGGTACAGCGAATAGGACAGCAGGCCGATCCAGACCAGCGGCCGCAGACTCAACAGTCGTGCGGCCCAGCTCGGGCCCTGAGCGCCTGACCAGATCAGTGCAGTGGTGCCCAATACCGGCAGCAACGCCGCCCATCCAGGAAACACTGTTGAGCGGTCAAACGTGAATACGGCGACCAGCACCGCCGCCAGACCGGCAATGCCGACCATCTGGTACAGCCACGGTCGTACGGCCTGTCTCGGCGCAGGCATTACCGCGAGCATCGCCCCGCTCAACAATTCCCAGGCACGAGTCGGCAAGGCAAAAAAAGTGAATTCCGGCTTGTGCTCAATCCAGGCGATGTTCAGGCCAAAGGAAATCAACAGCAATCCCAGCAACATCCAGCGCCATTGTCTGAAATAGCGAACCAGCACCGCCATCAGTAACGGGAAGAAAATGTAGTACTGCTCTTCAACCGCCAGCGACCAGGTGTGCAATAACGGCTTCAGATCGGAGGCCGGCTGAAAGTAGCCGTCCTCGCGCATGAAAAGAATATTGGAGATGAACAGCGACTGATAACGCACCGTTCGGCCAAGTTCGGAAAAATCCTTCGCCGTCAGCAGCAGCCAACCCAGCGCCAGTGTCACCAGCATGACCACCGTCAAGGCAGGAATGATGCGGCGGGCACGGCGCGCCCAGAAATCGACAAAGCTGAACCGCTTGGCGCTGATTTCACGAAACAGGATCGAGGTGATCAGGAATCCGGAGATGACGAAGAAAACATCCACGCCGACGAAGCCGCCGCTGAATGTATTGAATCCGAAATGAAACAGCACGACGGGAAGTACCGCCAGTGCCCGTAAGCCGTCAATATCACGGCGATTGCCAAACGTGTGCATTAAAAACCTTACCTGTTCTGGGTACAGAATCCCTTGAAGGCGCGACGTTAGCAGCCGCGCAAATTTCAATCCAGATACAAATAAATCGCGGACAAAAAAAAGCGCCCCTCGCGGAGCGCTCCTTTTATCAGCTGCGTACTATTTACGTTTCATCGACAAGAAGAACTCGTCGTTGGTCTTGGTCGTTTTCAGCTTGTCGACCAGGAACTCGATGGCGGCGACTTCGTCCATCGGGTGCAGCAGCTTGCGCAGAATCCACATGCGCTGCAGTTCGTCGTCGGCGGTCAGCAACTCTTCGCGGCGGGTGCCGGAGCGGTTGATGTTGATGGCCGGGAACACACGCTTCTCGGCGATCTTGCGATCCAGAGGCAGTTCCATGTTGCCGGTACCCTTGAACTCTTCGTAGATCACTTCGTCCATCTTCGAGCCGGTTTCAACCAGCGCGGTGGCGATAATGGTCAGCGAGCCGCCTTCTTCGATGTTACGCGCGGCACCGAAGAAGCGTTTTGGCTTCTCGAGGGCGTGGGCATCGACACCACCGGTCAATACCTTGCCGGAGCTCGGGATCACGGTGTTGTAGGCACGGGCCAGACGAGTGATGGAGTCGAGCAGGATCACCACGTCTTTCTTGTGTTCGACCAGGCGCTTGGCCTTCTCGATCACCATTTCAGCAACCTGCACGTGACGGGTCGGCGGCTCGTCGAAGGTCGAGGCAACCACTTCGCCGCGCACGGTGCGCTGCATTTCGGTCACTTCTTCCGGACGCTCGTCGATCAACAGCACGATCAGGTGAACTTCAGGATTGTTACGGGCGATGTTCGCTGCGATGTTCTGCAGCATGATCGTTTTACCGGCTTTCGGCGGTGCGACGATCAGGCCACGCTGGCCTTTGCCGATCGGTGCGCACAGGTCGATCACGCGCCCGGTCAAATCTTCGGTGGAACCGTTGCCGGCTTCCATCTTCATGCGCACGGTCGGGAACAGCGGCGTCAGGTTCTCGAAGAGAATCTTGTTTTTCGCGTTCTCCGGACGATCGAAGTTGATCGTGTCGACCTTGAGCAGGGCGAAATACCGCTCGCCTTCCTTCGGAGGGCGGATCTTGCCAACGATGGTGTCACCGGTGCGCAAGTTGAAGCGGCGGATCTGGCTCGGCGAGACGTAGATGTCGTCAGGGCCGGCGAGGTAGGAAGCGTCTGCGGAGCGCAGGAAGCCGAAGCCGTCCTGGAGAATCTCCAGCACGCCATCACCGGAGATTTCCTCGCCGCTTTTCGCGTGCTTTTTCAGCAGGGAGAAAATCACGTCCTGCTTGCGCGAACGGGCCATATTTTCTATGCCCATCTGTTCGGCCAATTCGAGCAGTTCGGTAATCGGCTTTTGCTTGAGTTCAGTCAGATTCATATAGGAATGACGTAATCATTTATGGAGGGGGGGGGAAATTAAGCTTTTGGCTTAATGAGGCCGCGCCGCGGAGAAGGCGACAGGATCGCGAACTAATTCGAAAAGGAGTGCGTCGGCGACGGCTAGCAGGGGGCATTGGAGAAACCAGTGCGGGGCCGAATGTACCACCTGAGTTTCGGAGCGTCTAGCCCTGAATACGCAAAAAGCCCCGCGATTTGCGGGGCTTTTTTTCAGCTTTTTACTGCGACGCTCAGATGTTGGCGTCGAGGAACGCCGCCAGCTGCGACTTCGACAGTGCGCCGACCTTGGTCGCTTCAACGTTGCCGTTCTTGAATAGCATCAGCGTCGGGATACCACGCACGCCATGCTTGGCCGGGGTTTCCTGGTTTTCGTCGATGTTCAGTTTGGCGACGGTCAGCTTGCCTTTGTAAGTCTCGGCAATCTCGTCCAGAACCGGTGCGATCATTTTGCAAGGGCCGCACCATTCAGCCCAGTAGTCGACCAGGACAGCGCCTTCGGCCTTGAGTACGTCGGCTTCGAAGCTAGCGTCGCTAACGTGTTTGATCAGATCGCTGCTCATGGAATTCTCCAGGTTGTAAGCAAAAAAACGTGGCCCATCATAGCCGCCCTTCCCTTGTTCAGGAAGCCGCAGATGATTGAGTGTTGCTATGGCCCTTGATGAGTTTGGGTATAGCTCAAGTCACGCCGTGGCGGGAGCGATGAAGGCGATTCCGGTACGCAGGGCGGCGTTGCGTACATGTTCCTGCATGGCTTTTTGCGCTGCTCCCGACGCACGGCGGGCCAGGGCACGGAGGATCTTGCGGTGTTCCTGCCAGGTTTCCATGGCGCGTTCGGCGCGGATGAACGGCAGTTTCTGGCTCTCGAGGAAAATCTCGGCGCTGGCGGTGAGGATGCTCAGCATCGCCTGATTGCCGCTGGCGAGGAGGATGCGCCGGTGGAATTCGAAGTCGAGTTTCGCCGCTGCTTCGAAGTCGCCGCCGCGCAATTGCTCGCGCATCGCCGCGACGTTGTCTTCCAGCGCATCCAGATCAAATGTACTCAAGGTTGTCGCGGCGAGCCCGGCGGCAAAGCCCTCCAGCGCGTAACGTAACTGGAAGATGTCCAGCGGCGATGCCTGCGCCGCGAACGGCCAGCCCGGCGCTTCGCCGCGCGACAATTCGACCGGCGACTGCACGAACACGCCTTTGCCCGGCTGGATGCTGACCACGCCCAGTGCACTGAGCGACGACAGCGCTTCACGCAACGATGCCCGGCTGACGCCCAGTTGCAGCGCCAGATCCCGTTGCGACGGCAACGCATCACCAGCGCCGAAGCCCTGTTCGGTGATCAGTTTGCGGATCGCTTGCAGCGCCACTTCGGGTACGGCGCGGGAGATCGAATTCATGATGTGCGGACGCGTCAGGGCCAAGGTGCGGCTAGTTGTAAAGCTATTCGTCGAGTCCGGCAAGTCGTGCCCCAGCGGAGTTCGGCGCGTGCAGCGGATGCGCCATCGCAGTGCGAAAACCGAGTTGACTGTTCAGACCAGTAAGACCGAACGAAGCCGCTGCTACTGCGGCCTGCCGGGGCGAAATCCGCCTGTTGGCACGGCCCATGCTCTGTCCGATCGCAGCAACCACTTCCCGCCGATCCGGAGATTGTCCATGACCCAGCGTTACAGCGCCCTCCTCGCTTCCCTGTTTGCCGGCCTGCTGCTGTGCCAGGCCCCCGCTCACGCCGACGGTCTGGACGACGTGGTCAAACGCGGCACGCTCAAAGTCGCCGTGCCCCAGGACTTCCCGCCGTTCGGCTCGGTCGGCCCGGACATGAAGCCGCGCGGCCTGGATATCGACACGGCGAAACTGCTCGCTGACCAACTCAAGGTCAAACTCGAACTGACCCCGGTCAACAGCACCAACCGCATCCCGTTCCTCACCACGGGCAAAGTCGATCTGGTGATTTCCAGCCTCGGCAAAAACGCCGAGCGCGAGAAGGTCATCGACTTCTCCCGCGCCTATGCGCCGTTCTACCTCGCCGTGTTCGGCCCGCCAGACGCTGCGATCACCAGCCTCGACGACCTCAAGGGCAAGACCATCAGCGTCACCCGTGGCGCCATTGAAGACATCGAGCTGAGCAAAGTCGCCCCCGAAGGCGTGACCATCAAACGTTTCGAAGACAACAACTCGACCATCGCCGCTTATCTGGCAGGCCAGGTCGATCTGATCGCCAGCGGCAACGTGGTGATGGTGGCCATCAGCGAGAAGAACCCCAAGCGCGTACCGGCGCTGAAGGTGAAGCTCAAGGATTCCCCGGTCTATGTGGGCGTGAACAAGAACGAAGCGGCGCTGCTGACCAAGGTCAACGACATCCTCAACACCGCCAAGGCTGACGGCGCACTGGAAAAGAACTCGCAGACCTGGCTGAAAGAGCCGCTGCCGGCCGATCTCTGATCGACTGCGCGGGAGACCTTCATGGCTTATCAGTTCGATTTTTTGCCGGTGGTGGAAAACACCGACCTGCTGCTGCGCGGCGCGCTGTTCACCCTTGAGCTGACCGCCATCGGCGCGCTGCTCGGGGTCGGCGTGGGCATTGTCGGGGCGCTGGTGCGGGCGTGGCAGATTCGCCCGTTCTCGGCGATCTTCGGCGTCTACGTCGAGTTGATCCGCAACACGCCGTTTCTGGTGCAACTGTTCTTCATCTTCTTCGGCCTGCCGTCGCTCGGCATGCAGATCTCCGAGTGGCAGGCGGCGGTGCTGGCGATGGTGATCAACCTTGGCGCCTATTCGACCGAAATCATCCGCGCCGGCATCCAGGCGATTCCGCGCGGGCAACTGGAAGCGGCTGCGGCACTGGCGATGACCCGCTTCGAAGCGTTCCGCCACGTCGTCCTGCTGCCGGCGCTGGGCAAGGTCTGGCCGGCGCTGAGCAGCCAGATCATCATTGTCATGCTCGGTTCGGCGGTGTGTTCGCAGATCGCCACGGAAGAATTGAGCTTCGCCGCCAACTTCATTCAGTCACGCAACTTCCGCGCCTTTGAAACCTACGCGCTGACCACCCTGATCTACCTGTGCATGGCGCTGCTGATCCGCCAATTGCTCAACTGGTTCGGCCGGCGGTTCATTGCGAGGAGCAGCCAATGAGCGATTTCACTTTCTGGGACATCCTGCGCAACCTGCTCACCGGCCTCCAATGGACGCTGGCGCTGTCGCTGGTGGCATTCATCGGCGGCGGCCTCGTCGGCCTGCTGATTCTGGTGATGCGCATCTCCAAGAACACACTGCCCAGCAGCATCGCCCGCACCTGGATCGAGCTGTTTCAGGGCACGCCGCTGCTGATGCAGCTGTTTCTGGTGTTCTTCGGTGTGGCGCTGGCCGGGATCGAGATCTCACCGTGGATGGCCGCAGCCATAGCGTTGACGCTGTTTACCAGCGCCTATCTGGCAGAGATCTGGCGCGGCTGCGTCGAGGCCATTCCCCACGGTCAGTGGGAAGCTTCGTCGAGCCTGGCGCTCAATCCGCTGGAGCAGCTGCGCTACGTGATTCTGCCGCAAGCGCTGCGCATCGCCGTGGCGCCGACCGTAGGCTTCTCGGTGCAAGTGGTCAAAGGCACAGCGGTGACCTCGATCATCGGCTTCACCGAACTGACCAAGACCGGCGGCATGCTCGCCAACGCCACGTTCGAACCGTTCATGGTCTACGGCCTCGTCGCCCTCGGCTACTTCCTGCTCTGCTACCCCTTGTCCCTCAGTGCGCGCTACCTGGAAAGGAGACTGCATGCCTCTGCTTAGAATTTCCGCCCTGCATAAATACTATGGCGATCACCACGTACTCAAAGGCATCGACCTCAGCGTCGAGGAAGGCCAGGTCGTGGCGATCATCGGCCGCAGCGGCTCGGGCAAATCGACTCTGTTGCGCACACTCAACGGTCTGGAGTCGATCAACGACGGCGTGATCGAAGTCGACGGCGAATACCTCGACGCCGCCCGCGCTGATCTGCGCAGCTTGCGACAGAAGGTCGGCATGGTCTTCCAGCAGTTCAACCTGTTCCCGCACCTGACCGTCGGGGAGAACGTCATGCTCGCGCCGCAAGTGGTGCAAAAAGTACCCAAGGCCAAGGCTGCCGAACTGGCGCGGGAAATGCTCGAGCGAGTCGGGCTCGGGGAGAAATTCGATGCCTTTCCGGATCGCCTGTCCGGCGGGCAGCAACAGCGGGTGGCGATTGCCCGGGCTTTGGCGATGTCGCCGAAAGTGCTGCTGTGCGATGAGATCACCTCGGCGCTCGACCCTGAGTTGGTCAATGAAGTGCTCAGCGTGGTTCGGCAACTGGCCAAGGAAGGCATGACGCTGATCATGGTCACGCATGAGATGCGCTTTGCCCGGGAAGTCGGCGATAAATTGGTCTTCATGCACCATGGCAAGGTGCACGAGGTGGGCGATCCGAAGGTATTGTTTGCCAATCCGCAGACGGCGGAGCTGGCGAACTTTATTGGCACGGTGGAGGCGACAGCCTGAAGCAGCCTCATCCTGATCATTCCCACGCTCCGCGTCGGAATGCCTCACCGGACGCTCTGCGTCCGCTTTTGGGACGCGGAGCGTCCCGGGCTGCATTCCCACGCAGAGCGCAGGAACGATCAGGTTTGAACCATGCGCGTTGGCGCCAGCGTTTGATCGTGGCACGATGTCGGGGTTATCGACCGAGACCCCCTGACCATGCCGCAATCCCAAGCCAAGAATCTGTCCCTGATCGCCGCAATCGACCTGGGCTCCAACAGCTTTCACATGGTCGTGGCCAAGGCCCAGAACGGCGAAATCCGCATTCTCGAACGCCTCGGCGAGAAGGTGCAACTGGCCGCCGGCATCGATGACGCGCGCCAGCTCAACGAAGAATCGATGCAGCGCGGCCTCGATTGCCTCAAGCGCTTTGCCCAACTGATCAACGGTATGCCGCTCGGCGCCGTGCGCATCGTCGGCACCAACGCCCTGCGTGAAGCGCGCAATCGTGGCGAATTCATCCGCCGCGCCGAAGAAATCCTCGGCCACACGGTAGAAGTCATCTCCGGCCGTGAAGAAGCGCGCCTGATCTATCTCGGCGTTTCGCACACGCTCGCCGATACCCCAGGCAAACGTTTGGTCGCCGACATCGGCGGCGGCAGTACTGAATTCATCATCGGCCAGCGCTTCGAGCCGTTGCTGCGCGAAAGCCTGCAAATGGGCTGCGTGAGTTTCACCCAGCGCTATTTCAAGGACGGCAAGATCACTCCGGCCCGCTACGCCCAGGCTTACACGGCGGCGCGCCTGGAAATCATGAGCATCGAGCACGCCCTGCATCGCCTGACCTGGGATGAAGCCATCGGCTCCTCCGGTACGATTCGCGCCATCGGCCTGGCCCTGAAGGCTGGCGGCCACGGCAGCGGCGAGGTCAACGCCGAAGGCTTGGCGTGGCTCAAGCGCAAACTGTTCAAGCTCGGCGACGCCGACAAGATCGATTTCGAAGGCATCAAGCCTGACCGCCGCGCGATCTTCCCGGCGGGCCTGGCGATTCTCGAAGCGATCTTCGACGCCCTCGAACTGCAACGCATGGATCATTGTGAAGGCGCGCTGCGTGAAGGCGTGCTCTACGACCTGCTCGGCCGCCATCATCACGAAGACGTGCGCGAACGCACCCTGACCTCGCTGATGGAGCGCTATCACGTCGATCTGGAACAGGCGGCGCGGGTCGAGCGCAAGGCCCTGCACGCGTTCGATCAGGTCGCCGTCGACTGGGAGCTGGATGACGGCATCTGGCGCGAACTGCTCGGCTGGGCCGCGAAAGTCCACGAAGTCGGCCTCGACATCGCTCACTATCACTACCACAAGCACGGGGCCTACCTGATCGAGCACTCCGATCTGGCCGGCTTCTCCCGCGAGGATCAGCAGATGCTCGCGCTATTGGTGCGCGGGCACCGGCGCAATATTCCCAAGGACAAGTTCGCCGAATTCGGCGATGACGGCATCAAGCTGATTCGCCTGTGCGTGCTGCTGCGGTTCGCCATTCTGTTCCATCACATTCGCGGAACCCAGGCGATGCCGCAGGTGGTGCTGCATGCCAATGGCGACCATCTCGATGTGGAATTCCCGGAGAACTGGCTGGATGAAAATCAGCTGACCCAGGCGGATTTCGGGCTTGAGGCGGACTGGTTGACGCGGGTGGGGATTGTTCTCACGGTGCATTGACACTGATTGTGGCGAGGGGATTTATCCCCGCTGGCCTGCGCAGCAGGCCCGATTTTGACTCAAGGGGTCGCTTCGCGCTCAACGGGGATAAATCCCCTCGCCACAGGTCGGAATCAGTGTAGGAACAAAAAAGGCGATCCCGAGGGATCGCCTTTTTATTGGGCTGAAGGTCAGCTGCTCACCGGCAAGATCGGGCTGCCCAACCGCTCCAGCAACGTCGCCTGCGCACTGCGCGGGTTCTGGTTGCCGGTTGGCGTGTTGCGAATGTAGCGGCCGTCCGACTGCAGGCTCCAGCTGTGGGTGTTGTCGGTCAGGTACAGCTCCAGCTCCTTCTTGACGCGGGTCAGCAGCTTCTTGCCTTCCACCGGGAAGCAGGTCTCGACGCGCTTGTCGAGGTTGCGCTCCATCCAGTCGGCGCTGGAAAGGAACATCTGCTCGTCGCCGCCGTTGAGGAAGTAGAACACCCGCGTGTGCTCGAGGAAGCGGCCGATGATCGAGCGCACATGAATGTTGTGCGAGACCCCGGCGATGCCCGGACGCAGGCAGCACATGCCGCGCACCACCAGATCGATGCGCACGCCGGACTGGCTGGCCTTGTACAGCGCGCGGATGATCTTCGGATCGGTCAGCGAGTTGAACTTGGCGATGATGTGCGCTGGTTTGCCTTCGAGGGCGAACTGGGTTTCGCGGGCAATCATGTCGAGCATGCCCTTCTTCAGGGTGAACGGCGCATGCAGCAGCTTTTTCATGCGCAGCGTCTTGCCCATGCCGATCAACTGGCTGAACAGTTTGCCGACGTCTTCGCACAAAGCGTCGTCGGAGGTCAGCAGGCTATAGTCGGTGTAGAGCTTGGCATTACCGGCGTGGTAGTTGCCGGTACCGAGATGCGCATAACGGACGATCTCGCCAGCCTCACGGCGCAGGATCAGCATCATCTTGGCGTGGGTCTTGAAGCCGACCACGCCGTAGATCACCACCGCACCGGCCGCTTGCAGACGGCTGGCCAGTTGCAGGTTGGATTCCTCGTCAAAGCGCGCACGCAGCTCGATCACCGCGGTGACTTCCTTGCCGTTACGCGCGGCGTCGACCAGCGCATCGACGATCTCGGAGTTGGCGCCGGAGCGGTAAAGCGTTTGCCGTACGGCCAACACATGCGGGTCTTTCGCGGCCTGACGCAGCAGGTCGACCACCGGGGTGAACGACTCGAACGGGTGCAGCAGGAGGATGTCCTGCTTGCTGACCACACTGAAGATGTTTTCGCTGTTTTGCAGCAGTTTCGGGATCTGCGGGGTGAACGGCGTGTATTGCAGCTCCGGATGGCTGTCCAGACCGGTGATGCTGAACAGGCGCGTCAGGTTGACCGGGCCGTTGACCTGATACAGCTCGGTCTCGCTCAGGTTGAACTGCTTGAGCAGATAGTCCGAGAGGTGTTTCGGGCAAGTGTCGGCGACTTCCAGACGCACCGCGTCACCGTAGCGCCGCGAGAACAACTCGCCACGCAGAGCGCGGGCCAGGTCTTCGACGTCTTCGGAATCGAGCGCCAGGTCGGCATTTCGGGTCAGACGGAACTGGTAGCAGCCTTTTACCTTCATGCCCTGGAACAGGTCATCGGCGTGGGCGTGGATCATCGACGACAGGAACACATAGTTGTCGCCGGCGCCGCCGACTTCTTCCGGCACCTTGATGATCCGAGGCAGCAGACGCGGTGCCGGAATGATCGCCAGACCGGAGTCGCGCCCGAAGGCGTCGATGCCTTCGAGCTCGACGATGAAGTTCAGACTCTTGTTCACCAGCAGCGGGAACGGGTGCGTCGGGTCGAGGCCGATCGGGGTGATGATCGGCGCGATCTCGTCGCGGAAATAGCGCCGGACCCAGGTCTTGAGCTTGGTCGTCCAGTTGCGCCGACGGATGAAGCGCACCTGATGCTTTTCCAGCTCCGGCAGGAGGATGTCGTTGAGGATCGCGTACTGGCGGTCAACGTGACCGTGAACCAGTTCGCTGATCCGCGCCAGCGCCTGATGCGGCTGCAAGCCGTCAGCGCCGGCCTGTTCGCGGGCAAAAGTGATCTGCTTTTTCAGCCCGGCGACGCGGATCTCGAAGAATTCGTCGAGGTTGCTGGAGAAGATCAGCAGGAACTTCAGACGCTCCAGCAACGGGTAGGACTCGTCCAGCGCCTGTTCCAGCACGCGGATGTTGAACTGCAATTGCGAAAGCTCGCGGTGGATGTACAGGCTGCTGTCATCCAGGCCGGGAATGGCGATCGCCGGTACCGCCACAGCGGTTTCGGCAACCGGCGCGGGTGGCGCAGGCTCCAGTTCCGGCGGGGTTTCGGTGATTTGCTCGACCACCGGCTGAGCTTCTTTTACGGCAACTTCAGTGAGTCCTTCGGTATTCATGGAATGTTCCTGGGAGGGCTATTTCTGCTCTCGTAACAATTGAGCGGCACGAACGGCAAAGTAAGTCAGGATGCCATCTGCACCGGCACGTTTAAAGGCGGTCAGTGACTCGAGGATCACCGCTTCGCTCAACCAGCCATTCTGGATAGCGGCCATGTGCATGGCGTATTCGCCACTGACCTGATAGACGAAGGTCGGCACCTTGAAGGCATCTTTGACGCGAAAAAGAATGTCCAGGTAGGGCATGCCCGGCTTGACCATGACCATGTCCGCACCTTCGGACAAGTCGGCACCGACTTCGTGCAGCGCTTCGTCACTGTTGGCCGGGTCCATCTGATAAGAAGCCTTGTTGGCCTTGCCGAGGTTCGACGCCGAACCCACGGCATCGCGGAAAGGCCCGTAGTAGGCGCTGGCATACTTGGCCGAGTAGGCCATGATGCGCACGTTGACGTGGCCGGCAATTTCCAGCGCCTCACGAATCGCCTGGATGCGGCCGTCCATCATGTCCGACGGCGCCACCACCTGCGCGCCGGCGTCGGCGTGGGACAGCGCCTGACGCACCAGCGCATCGACAGTGATGTCGTTCTGCACGTAGCCGTCTTCGTCGAGAATGCCGTCCTGACCGTGGGTGGTGAACGGGTCCAGCGCGACGTCAGTGATCACGCCCAGCTCCGGGAAACGCTCGCGCAGGGCGCGAGTGGCGCGCTGGGCGATGCCTTCAGGGTTCCAGGCTTCGACGGCATCGAGGGATTTCAGCTCAGGCGGGGTGACCGGGAACAGCGCCAGCGCCGGAATGCCCAGCTCGACCCATTTCGCCGCTTCTTCAAGCAGCAGATCAATGGTCAGTCGCTCGACGCCCGGCATCGAGGCCACGGCTTCGCGGCGGTTTTCACCGTCGAGCACGAACACCGGCAGGATCAGGTCATCGACCGTCAATACGTTTTCACGCACCAGGCGCCGCGAAAAATCATCACGACGATTGCGGCGCAGACGAGTGGCAGGGAACAGACGATTGGCGGGGGTAAAGCTCACGGCAGACTCCTGAGCCCGGGCAAACGGGCGAGCGTGACAGTTATAGACGGCCATTATGACTAACAGATGACAGTTATGTGTGCTCTGTGACAGGTAGCCGCAATCCATTGTCGATGTAGGAAATGTTCACGTCGAGACACATTTGGACACTTTCATGAATGTGCCCGAAGGGTTAGGCTGCGCGTTCATTTCGCCAGCACCCAGACAATGCTCCAACAATTTCTGCACGACTTTGGCTACTTTGCCTTGTTTCTCGGCACGTTCTTCGAAGGCGAAACCATTCTGGTGCTCGCAGGCTTCCTTGCGTTCCGTGGATACATGGACATCAACCTGGTGGTAGTCGTGGCGTTCTTCGGCAGTTATGCCGGTGATCAGCTGTGGTACTTCCTGGGGCGCAAGCACGGGCGCAAATTGCTCGCGCGCAAGCCGCGCTGGCAGATGATGGGCGACCGTGCGCTGGAGCACATCCGCAAACATCCGGACATCTGGGTCCTGAGCTTCCGCTTCGTTTATGGCCTGCGCACGGTGATGCCGGTGGCGATCGGCCTGTCCGGTTATCCACCGGGACGTTACTTGCTGCTCAACGGCATCGGCGCGGCGATCTGGGCCACCGCCCTGGCTGCGGCGGCTTACCACTTCGGCGCAGTGCTGGAAGGCATGCTCGGCAGCATCAAGAAGTACGAGCTGTGGGTGCTCGGCGCCTTGCTGATCCTCGGCTTGGGCCTGTGGCTGCGGCGCCGCTTCAAGAATGCGCAACTGGCGAAGAAAATCTATCAGGACGAGCTGCTCGCCAAGGCCGCCGAGGCAGAGCAGTTGCGATTGGCCGAAACGCCCCCTCCTGCCGGGCCGAAAACGCCAGCCGAATAAGCCATTCGCTGGCGACTGCCATGCGCAGCCCAGGCAAATAATGAACACCCCGCCGCCGTTGCGATCCATTGAGAGAGCGCTCTGCCCCCGCGCGCGTCAGCCATGCCCCTATGGCCACGCGCGACGATTTGAGGGACATTGAGCGCCATGAATCTGGAGAGAAGCCCATGAGCAAAAAAGTTGCAGTGATCCTGTCCGGCAGTGGCGTGTACGACGGCGCCGAAATCCAGGAAAGTGTCATCACCCTGCTGCGCCTCGACCAGCGCGGCGCACAGGTGCAGTGCTTCGCGCCGAACATCGCGCAATTGCATGTGATCAACCACCTGACCGGCGAAGAAATGCCGGAATCGCGCAACGTGCTGGTGGAATCGGCGCGCATTGCCCGGGGCAACGTCAAGGATATCCGCGACGCCGACGTCGAAGACTTCGATGCGCTGATCGTGCCCGGCGGTTTCGGCGCGGCGAAGAACCTGTCGAACTTCGCCATCGAAGGCGCCGGCTGCACCGTGCAACCCGAAGTGCTGGCCCTGGCCGAAGCATTTGCCGAAGCGGGCAAACCGGTCGGGCTGATCTGCATCTCCCCGGCGCTGGCGGCGAAAATCTATGGCCCGGGCGTGACCTGCACCATCGGCAACGACGCCGACACCGCTGCGGCGATGAACAAGATGGGCGCCACCCACGAAGAGTGCGCCGTCACCGAAATCGTCGAAGACAAGGCGCGCAAACTGGTCACCACCCCGGCGTACATGCTGGCGCAGACCATCAGTGAAGCGGCTTCGGGGATCAACAAACTGGTCGACCGCGTGCTCGAACTGACTCACGAAAACGACGCTTGAAATCAAAAGATCGCAGCCTTCGGCAGCTCCTACAGGTTCCGTGTCGCGCCGTGATATTGCGGCATACACCGCCCCGGTAGGAGCTGCCGCAGGCTGCGATCTTTTCAGGGCTTGCGGGTGAGCCGGGTCAGAATCCGGTCCAGCGCATTGGCAAACGCCTGCTTCTCACGCTCGCCAAAGGGTGCCGGGCCGCCGCTCATCTGGCCCTGCTCCCTGAGATCGGTGAACAGATTCCGCACCGCCAGACGCTCACCCATGTTCTGCGCATCGAACTCCTTGCCGCGCGGATCCAGCGCCGCCACGCCCTTCTTCACCAGCCGATCGGCCAGCGGAATATCGCTGCAGATCACCAACTCGCCCGGCACCGCATGCTCGACCAGATAATCATCCGCCGCATCCGGCCCGCTCGGCACCACAATCAATTTGACGATGGCCAGCCCCGGCTTGACCTGCGGCTGCCCGGCCACCAGCACCACTTCGAACTGGCGCTTTAACGCGAACTTCACCACCAGATCCTTCGCCGCCCGCGGACAGGCGTCGGCATCGATCCATACACGCATGTTCTTGCCTCCAAAAAATTCGCGAGCAGGCTCGCTCCCACAGGATACATACCGAACCTGTGGGAGCGAGCCTGCTCGCGAATATGAGCGCAGCGAATGCCTTTATGCAGCCGAAACCCGACGTTTCTCCGCCACCCAACTGCGCCCATACAGCACAGCAATCGCCACAATCGCCACCACCTGCGCGGTCAGCGAATAGGCATCGGCATGGATTCCCAGCCAGTCGAATTCAAAGAACGCCACCGGCCGTGTGCCGAAGATCCCGGCTTCCTGCAAGGCCTTGACGCCATGCCCGGCAAACACCACCGACAACGCGCACAACAGCGCGGCGTTGATGCTGAAGAACAGCGTCAGCGGCAGTTTCGCCGAGCCGCGCAGAATCACCCACGCCAGACCGACCAGCAGCACCAGCGCCGTCGCACCGCCAGCCAGCACGGCGTTGTGCCCGGCAGGCCCGGCCTGCAGCCACAGGGTTTCGTAGAACAGGATCACTTCAAACAACTCGCGATAGACCGAGAAGAACGCCAGGATCGCAAAACCGAAACGACCACCGCCGCCGACCAGGCTGCTCTTGATGTAATCCTGCCAGGCCGCCGCGTGACGGCGGTCATGCATCCACACGCCGAGCCACAACACCATGACGCTGGCAAACAGCGCGGTGGCGCCTTCCAGCAACTCACGCTGCGAACCGCTGACGTCGATCACATACGCCGCCAGCGCCCAGGTGCCCAAGCCCGCCAGCAAGGCCAGGCCCCAGCCAACGTTGACACTGCGAACGGCCGATTGCTGACCGGTGTTGCGCAAGAAGGCGAGGATCGCCGCCAGCACCAGAATCGCTTCCAGGCCTTCGCGCAGCAGAATCAGCAGGCCGGAGATGTAGCTCAGCGACCAGCTCAGGCCGTCACTGCCCAGCAGGCCGGCGGATTCCTTGAGCTTGGCCTTGGCCGCATCCAGACGCTGCTCGGCCTGTTCGACCGGCAGACCGTCCTGCAGCGACTGCCGGTAAGCCATCAGCGATTTTTCGGTGTCCTTGCGCACGTTGGCATCGACGTTGTCCAGCGAGCTTTCGACCAGTTCGAAGCCTTCCAGATACGCCGCTACCGACAGGTCATAGGCCTGATCATGTTCCCCGGCGCGGTAGGCCGCGAGGCTCTTGTCCAGCGTGGCGGCGGTGTAATCAAGCAACTGTGCCGGCCCGCGTTTGACCTGCGGTGGTTGCGCGCGCTGAGCCCGGAACGTTGCCGCGACCTCTGCGCCCTCGGCAGCCTGCACCTCGGCCGGGGTCTGCCGGGCCAGGTCGGCGATGTTGTAGACCTTGTCGGACTTGGCGGCCGCCGCATCGGCACTGAAGCCAGCGATGTAGGTGGCCAGATCCCAGCGCTGGCGATCATCGAGCTGATCGGCAAACGCCGGCATGTCGGTGCCTTCGACACCTTGGCCAAGGGTGCTGTAGATCGCGTACAGGCTCAGGTGATCCATGCGCGCAGCGTCGCGCAGGTTGGCTGGCGCGGGAGTCAGACCTAGGCCGGCCGGGCCGTCGCCAGCGCCAGTGTCGCCGTGGCACACCGAGCAGTTCTGCGCATACAACGGCGCGCCGCGTGTCGGGTCCGGGGTGATGATCGGTGCCTGACTGACTTCATAAGCCACCGCCAGTTTCGCCCCCAGCTGTCGGGCCTGACGGGCGACATCAGCGCCGTCCTGCTTCGCAGTGATGGCGGCGTGCAAAGATTCGACGCCCTGTTCCAGCGCGGCTTTTTCCGGTTTGGCCGGTAATGCAGTGATCAAGCCTTGCAGAACCCGGGTGAATTCCAGCTGCTCGCGGTATTCGCCATCGTCGATGACTTTGCCTGCCGCGACCGTTGGCGGGTAATCGGCACTGATGTAATCGAGCAGGTGCAACGCTTGCGGCGCGCCTTCCACGGTATCGGCCAGCAGCGGCAGGCTGCTCAGGGACAATAACGGGAACAGCAGCCAGGCCAGCAATCGGGACGAGGCAGTCATGAACGAATCTCAAATGGAAATGCGAAGTTACATATTGTTCACTTCGAAGACATTTCTCTCAAGCTTTGTCGGCGTTTCGCTTTGATTGGCAGGAAATACCCGGCAGACGGCATCAGCGTTTGTCGCCGAGTATTGCCGCACTGCCCGCTGCCGATTGAGCCTCGACAGGTTCGATCAAGATCGCAGCCATTTGCCATCATCCACTTTATACTGCCCGCCCCAGAGCATTTGCGCGCAAGGAATCAACCTCAATGCGGAGTCTTCCGTTCGTTTTGCTGCTTTGCGTTGCTGTTCAGTTGAGCGGTTGTGCCGCCTATCGCAACTACGATCTTGAAATGCAGCAGACCACCGAGCAAATGACCCGGGGCAATCTGACCGGGGCTCTGGCACTGGTGGAAATGAACAACCCGTGGGAAGACAAGGATCTGCTGTATTACCTGGAAAAAGGCGCGATCCTCAGCGCTGGCAGTGCCCTGCCCGACAGCCAGGACGCCTGGCGCAATGCCGACCGGATGATCTTCCAGCGCGAGGAAGCCAACCCGTCCGGCGCGATGAAATTACTGGCGCGTTTCGGTGATGAAATGGGCACGATGCTGGTCAACGACAAGCTGCGGCGCTATGAAGGCTACGATTACGAAAAGGTCATGTTGACTACGCAAATGGCCTTGAACCAGCTATCCGTCAATGACTTTGCCGGCGCCCGCGCAGACATCAGGAAAACCCACGAACGCGAAGCATTGATCGCCCGCCAGCGTGAAAAGCAATACGAAGCGGCCGAGGAACAGGCAAAAGCTCAGGGCAAGATTCCCCATTACAAAGAACTGGAAGGCTACCCGGTCGCCTTGCTTGATGCGCCGCAGGTCGTTGAGCTGAAAAACGGCTATCAGAGTGCGTTCAGCCACTATCTGGCCGGATTCACCTATGAAGCCCTCGGCGAACGCGCCCTCGCGGCGGCCGGTTATCGTCAGGCGATCGAACTGCGGCCGGACATGCCCTTGCTGCAAAAGGCCCTGCGCAATCTCGACAAACCGCCAGCGAACGCCGATGAAAGCGATGTGTTGCTGATTATCCAGAGTGGCCTGGCCCCGGCTCGCAGCTCAGTGCAAGTGCCGATCCCGGTTCGTCTGAACGAAACGCTGGTCATCATTGCGCCCATTTCATTCCCGGTGATGGTGCCGGACGCGGTCATGCCCAACTTCAGCCATATCACCGTAGACGGTCGCAAACAGCCGTTGGTAGTGATCAACAGCGTGACTGACATGTCCATGCGCACACTGCGCGACGACATGCCGCAAATCATCTCGCGGGCGATGTTCCGCGCCAACATGGCCGCCATCGGTCAAGCGCAGGAAAACGAGCGCAACCCGGCTAAAGCCTCGTTGGTCGTCACTCAGCATGATCCGTTCGAAGAAGCCGACACCCGCACATGGCGAGCGTTGCCGGACAAGACGCTGGTCGCCCGCCTGCGCTTGAAGAAAGGCCTGCATACCTTCCGTTTTGCGCCTGCGTCCATCGACCACCCTTTTGAAATGCGCGTCGACCAGGACCGCCAGATTCTGCACCTGCGGGTATTCCGGGATCAGGTCTATACCGTCGGATCAGCCTTTGTACCGAATCAAAAACCCGGGTCGGATAAACCCGCTTCTGCGGAGAAGTGATGGCACCGCATCTGAAAATGCACCCAAAAAGCTATTACATAGCCATCACCCCACGTTTATAATGCCGCGCCCTCGCCCAACGAGCCGGCATCAAAAGCTCCTCACGCATGAGGAATTGGCAGGAGGCCAGCGCCGCCGTCGATAGGTCACACCAGCCCGACCAGCACACGCGGCTGCAAGTTTTGTTACTCAGGGAAGAAGTACCCATGGCATTCCGCGCTCCCATGCTGCTCGCGCTCAGCGCTGTCACGCTGTTGTCCGGCTGCGCAGCGTTTCGCAACTACGATTCCGAACTGGCCCAGACCAATCAGCAACTGGCATCCGGCAACGTCGACGCCGCGCTGACCCTGCTGGAAAAGAACAACACCGGCACCGACAAAGACCTGCTCTATTACTTCGAGAAAGGTGAACTGCTGCGCGCCAAGGGCGACCTGTCGGGCAGCCAGAACGCCTGGGGCAGTGCCGATCAGGTGGTCGGTCAGTGGGAAGACGCGGTCAAGCTCGACTCGGCCAAGTACCTGGCACAGTTCGGCAGCTTCATCGTCAACGACAAGGTGCGTCGCTACGAAGGCTATGACTACGAAAAAGTCATGCTGACCACGCAGATGGCCCTGAACCTGTTGGCGGTCAACGATTTCGATGGCGCCCGCACGGCGATCAAAAAGACCCACGAACGCGAAGCAGTGATCGCCGATCTGCGCGACAAGGAATACCTCAAGAGCGAAGAAGAGGCCGAGAAAGAAGGCATCAAGACCCAGTACAAGGATCTGCAGGGTTATCCGGTGGCCAGCCTCGACGCGCCGGAAGTGGTCGGCCTGAAGAACAGCTACCAGAGTGCGTTCAGCCATTACCTGGCCGGTTTCGTTTACGAAGCCCTGGGCGAGAAGGATCTGGCCGCGCCGGGTTATCGCAAGGCTGCCGAACTGCGTCCGAACACGCCGCTGCTCGAGCAGGCGCTGGTCAATCTCGACAAGCCTTCCAAATCCGATGACAGCGACATTCTCATCGTCGTGCAGAGCGGTCTGGCCCCGGCCCGCGACTCGATTCGCGTGCCGCTGCCGCTGCCGATTTCCAACAACGTGGTGATCACTCCGCTGTCGTTCCCGATCATCAAACCGGACACCTCCACCGCGCCGTTTGCGCAGATCGGTGTCGACGGCAAGCAAGTCGACCTGACCGCGCTGAACAGCACCACCGCCATGTCCCGCCGCGCTCTGCGCGATGACATGCCGGGGATCATCGTGCGCACCACCGTGCGCGCAATCACCAAAGGCGTGGCGCAAAAGCAGATCAACGAAACCAACCCGCTGGCCGGTCTCGCCGTGGGGATTTCTTCAGCGGTGCTCGAAGGTGCCGATACCCGTACATGGCGCACCCTGCCGGACAACACCCAAGTGGTGCGTCTGCGCCTGAAAAAAGGTGAGCATCAGGTTACCCTGCCGAGCGCCGTCGGCGGCTCGGTGGTCAAGGTCACTGTCGACCAGCGCTACCAAGTGATCAGCCTGCGTGCCGTGGGCAACCAGGTATTCGCTGGCGGCATCGCTGCTCACGTAATGCCGAGCGCTGCCGCGACCAACGTCGCCAGCCTCAAACAACCTTAAGAACGGAGTCTTTGCAATGCGCTTGAAGATCATCGCCGTCGCCGCCCTCGCCTTGCTGGCAGGCTGCGCCACCCCGCCACCGCCGGAGCCGGGCAGCGCCGCGAGCAAAGTCGTGGCCATGGGCCCGCAGAAACACATCGTCGTCGGCGCCATGCGCGTGGCTCGTGAAAACGGCTTCATGACCGTCAACGTGCAGTTGAGCAATACCCTCAACAGCAACAAGATTTTCTACTACCGCTTCGCCTGGCTTGGTGCCGAAGGTTTCCCGGTTGCCGAAGAAGAAGTGTGGAAAAGCCAGATGATGTACGGCGCCCAGACCAGCTTCATTCAGGCCATCGCGCCGACCCCGAAAGCCGTGGATTTCCGTCTGGAAATCAAGACGCCTTAAGCCCGCCACCCTATTTCTGATTGAGAGAGCTTTCTCATGTTTGCACGCTTTTCCTGCATCGCCGTCATCGCCCTGCTCGCCTCCGGTTGCGCCAACACCTCGCCGACCCTGGGCAGCAAGAACATCAGCTACGGCGACACCAAAGCGGTTGAAACCGTGACCAACGAATTCGGTTCGACCGACTTGCAAATGATCGCCGAGTCGATGACCCGCTCGCTGGCCCAGTCCGGCATCCTGCAGGGTCGTCCGGTAGTTCAGGTCTACGATGTGAAGAACAAGACCAGCGAGTACATCGACACCCGCGAAATCACCACCAGCATCAAGACTCAGTTGATGAAGACCGGTGTTGCGCGCTTCGCCAGCGACAACAATGCGATGCAGAGCCAGGTTGACCAGCTCAAGCTGCAAAACCAGAGCGGCCTGTACAAGAAAAGCACCGTGGCCAAGACCGGCAACATGGTTGCCGCCAAGTACCGCATCGAAGGCTCGATCAGCTCGATCGTCAAGCGCAGCAGCGACTACAAGGACGTCTTCTACAAATTCAGCCTGCAGTTGATCGACGTCGAAAGCGGTCTGGCCGAGTGGATGGACGAAAAAGAGATCCGCAAAACCACGGAGCGTTGATCGATGCGCACATGGATTGGCATGATGGCCCTGGCTTGCGCGTTCAGCGCGCAGGCGGCCCCGAAAGTGGCGGTGACGGATCTGGCGTATCAGGAGCGCGTGGAGCAATACATCCACATCGTTTCGGCGCAGAGCAATCACCGCGAGAGTTACTACAGCGCCAGCGGTTCTTCGAGCTACAACGAGATCGAAGCGACCACCAGCTACATCGAACAGGGCGAGTTGCGCAAATTCACCGGCGACATCAAGGGTGAAATCCTGCGTACCGGCATGTTCCAGCTGGTGCAGGGCACGCCGTATACCGCCTCATCCAAAGGCGATGTGTATGACGTGATCAAGCGCATCAAGGCCGGCAACTTCAAGGGTGCCGACTATGTGCTGTTCGGCACTGTGTCCGACATCGACTTCACCCAGGACATCAACGAGCTGGCGCACACCGACAGCTACTCGGCGGTGCTGGGCCTGACGCTGGTGGCGGATTTCAGCCTGATCAACACCAAGACCTACGAGATCACCTCGGCCTTCACGGCGATGGGCGAAGCGCAGGACACCAAACTGGTGAACCATCGCGACATCAAGATCTCGCTGAACCGTCCGCGGGTGGTGCGTGAGGTGTCGAAGGCGTTGGGCGAGGACGTGGCCGGGCAACTGAGCATGCAGCTCGGTGGCGGTGACGGTTATGAGCAGCCGCGTGAAGCGCCGCAGCGCAACAATCTGCCGCGTGATACGGCGCCGGTGATTTTACGCTGAGCCGGATCTGAGGACTTTTGTGGCGAAGGGCTCTGTGGCGAGGGATTTATCCCCGTTGGGTCGCGAAGCGGCCCTCGCTATTGATTCAAGAAAAGCTCGCTTGCCCCGATGTCTCGGTAGAAATGAAAAAGGCGACCTCTTGAGGTCGCCTTTTTTCTGCCCGAGCGTTTTACGCCGCCGCTTTGCGCAACGTCGCCATAAACGCCGCTGCGCCGATGAACAGCCCGGCAAAGGTGCGGTTCATGCGTTTCTGCTGCTTGGGCGTGCGCAACAGGCGCAGCACCTTCGACGCCAGCCCGGTGTAACCGGCCATGACAATCAGGTCGACGAACACCATGGTCACGCCGATCACCAGATACTGAATCAGCAGCGGCGCATGGGGATTGATGAACTGCGGCAACACCGCGAGCATGAACACCAACGCCTTGGGGTTGCTGATGTTCACCAGAAAGCCGCGAAACACCAGGGCCAGTGGCTTGCCGATCGGCCGCACTGCGGCGTCATCGCTCATGTCCATGGGCAGCGCGCGCCATTGCTTGATCGCCAGATAAACCAGATAGGCGACACCGAACCATTTGATCGCATGGAACGCTGTGGCCGAAGCGGTGAGCACAGCGCCAACACCCGCGCCGACAATCGCGATCTGCACCGCCAGACCGATCTGCAGGCCCAGTGCGTTCCAGTAGCCGCGCCAGAATCCGTACTGCAAACCGCTGGACATCGACGCGATGGCGCCCGCGCCCGGGGACAGGCTGATCACCCAGCAGGCGGCAAAAAATGCCAGCCATGTTTGAAGCTCCATCGCACACCTCGGCTGATGCTTGTGACAAGTCGTCAAAACTAATGCTGTTTGGGGCTAAAAGCAAAAGATCGCAGCCTTCGGCAGCTCCTACAGGGATCGTATTCCAAATGTAGGAGCTGCCGAAGACTGCGATCTTGCTGAAAAAGCTACTTCTCGAACCCGCTGGAAGGAAACACATCCGTCCCGCGCCAACGCCGCACCGATCGCTGGAAGAACAGACTGTTCGGCACCTGCACCATGGCGCTGCCGGTGCCGAGTTCTTCGGCCTCGACCAGCGTGGTGTAGAGCAGATTGATTGCGATCACCCGGCCTTTGACGCCAGGCTTGTCGGTGGTGTCGACCAGTTCGACCACGTCGCCGAGGCGGAACGGCCCGACGGTGAAGATGAGAATGGCGCAGAGCAGGTTCGACAGCACGCTCCACATGGCGAAGAACGCCACCGCCGCCACTGCGACAAATCCCGACAGCGCAGTCCACAGCACCGTGGCCGAAACGCCGAGGCGCTCGAGCACGAAGAGCAGCGCGCTGCCCATGATCAGCCAGCGCAACACGCCACGCAGCGGCATCAGCAACTGCGGCGGAAACGGATAGCGCTCACCGAGGCGAGTGAGGCCTTTGGCGACGAAACGCTGGGTCAGGTAACCGGCCAGCAGAATCAGCAGAATCTGCGCGGTGAACCAGAGCGGTTCGACCCACACCGCCGCAAAGGGCAGCTTGAAGGCTTCCATCAGGACAACGCCTCCAGCTCCGCCTGCATGCTTTCCAGGGTTTCCAGCGCTTCCATCCAGGCTTCTTCCAGCTCGGCTTCACGCACCTTCAATTTCGCCTGTTCGGCGAGCAGATCACGCAATTCATTCTTGCGTGCCGGCTCGTAGATATCGCTGTCACCGAGGCTGGCATCGACCTTGGCCAGTTTCTCGTGAAGCTTGCCCAGCTCGGCTTCAAGCTTGTCAGCCTCGCGCTTGTGCGGCGCCAGTTGCTGACGCAACGCTGCCGCCGCTTGGCGTTGCGCTTTCTTGTCGGTCTTGTCCGGGTTGACCGGCGTATTGCTGACCGGCGCATTGCGCTGACGGTATTCCACCAGCCAACGTGCGTAGTCTTCGAGATCGCCGTCGAACTCTTCGACCTTGCCGTCGGCGACCAGATAGAAGTTGTCGGTGGTGCTCTTGAGCAAGTGCCGATCGTGAGAAACCACCAGCACCGCACCGCTGAATTCCTGCAGGGCCATGGTCAGCGCCAGACGCATTTCCAGGTCGAGGTGGTTGGTCGGTTCGTCGAGCAGCAACAGGTTCGGCCGCTCCCAGGCGATCAGCGCGAGGGCCAGACGGGCCTTCTCGCCACCGGAGAAATTCAGCACCGGCTCATCGATGCGTGCGCCCCGGAAGTCGAAGCCGCCGAGGAAGTCGCGCAGGGTCTGCTCGCGCTCACCCGGCGCCAGACGCTGCAAATGCAGCAATGGGCTGGCCTTGGAATCCAGCGAGTCGAGCTGATGCTGGGCAAAGTAGCCGACCACGGTGTTTTCGCCACGGGTCAGGCGCCCGGCCAGCGGTTCGAGCTCGCCGGCGAGGTTCTTGATCAGCGTCGATTTACCCGCACCGTTCGGCCCAAGCAGACCGATCCGCGCACCCGGGGTCAGTTGCAGCTTGACCTTCTCGAGGATGGTCTTGTCGCCATAACCCAGGCGCGCATCGGACAAGTCGATCAGTGGGCTGGAGATCTTGGTCGACTCGCGGAAAACAAAGTCGAACGGCGAATCGACGTGGGCCGCCGACAATTCTTCCATGCGCTCCAGCGCCTTGATCCGGCTCTGCGCCTGACGGGCCTTGGTCGCTTGCGCCTTGAAGCGGGCGATGTAGCTTTCCATGTGCGCACGCTGCGCCTGCTGCTTCTCGTAGGCCTGTTGCTGCTGGGCCAGACGCTCGGCGCGGGCGCGTTCGAACGCGGTGTAGCCGCCCCGGTAGAGGGTCAGTTTGCGCTGATCGACATGGGCGACGTGGTCGACCACTTCGTCGAGGAAATCCCGGTCGTGGGAAATCAGCAGCAAGGTACCCGGATAACTCTTCAGCCACTCTTCGAGCCAGATGATCGCGTCGAGATCCAAGTGGTTGGTCGGTTCATCGAGCAGCAGCAGATCCGACGGGCACATCAGTGCCTGCGCCAGATTCAGACGCATCCGCCAGCCACCGGAGAAATCGCCTACCTGACGATCCATCTGCTCATTGGTGAAACCAAGACCGGCGAGCAGCTTGCGCGCCCGCGCATCGGCGGTGTAGCCGTCGGCGCTGTCGAGTTCGGCGTGCAGGCGCGCCAGTGCGGTGCCGTCATGGGCCTCCTCGGCGGCGGCAAGCTCGCGTTGCACCTCGCGCAGACGCAGGTCGCCATCGAGCACATAATCGACCGCCAGGCGCTCGAGGGTGTCGACCTCCTGACGCATGTGCGCGATGCGCCAGTCGGCCGGCAGCAGGCAGTCGCCCGAATCCGGGTGCAACTCGCCGCGCAGCAACGCGAACAGGCTGGATTTGCCGGCACCGTTGGCGCCGATAAGGCCGGCTTTGTGGCCGGCGTGCAGGGTCAGCTCGGCGTCTTCTAGCAGACGTTGCGGGCCACGCTGTAAAGTCAGGTTCTGAAGTCGGATCATAATGGCGGCGGAGTCTACCAGCTTCGCTCACAACTGGCGCGAGTAGCACGATGTCCTCTGACCTGTGGAGCTTTGCCCTTGATGTCTACGCCCGGCCGGGCGTGGAAGATGCCTGCCTGCGATTGCAAACGGCGGGCGCCAATGTCTGCCTGCTGCTCTGCGGTTTATGGCTGGAGCAGCGCGCGGTGGCGTGCGATGAACCGCGCGTACGTCTGCTCAAGGCCTTGACCGCGCCGTGGGATATCGAAGTGGTGCAGCCGCTGCGAACCCTGCGCATGCAATGGAAAGCGCGGGCCGTCGACGATGCGGTGGTGGCCGGCATGCGCGAGCAGATCAAATCACTGGAGCTTGAAGCTGAGCGCACCTTGCTGTCACGGCTCGAAGGTGTGGCGCAGGAGTGGACGCGCAACGATGCAGGTTCGGTGACCTGGCTTGAAGACCTGGCCGGCAATGCCGCCAGCCTGAACCGCGACGCGCTGCAAGTGCTGCGCGTCGCGGCAACCGGCACTTAGGAAGCGCTGGTCGGGGTGCTGCTGACGTTCGACGAAGCGGCTGGTGCTGGCGCAGTCGAAGGGGTCGAGTGATTGGCGGACGACGGTGCCGAGGCAGCCGGGGTCGCCACAGGTGCAGGCTTGGCTGCTGGAGCGGCAGCCGGTTTGGTCGCGGCTGGCTTGGCAGCTGCAGGCTTTTTCACCGCTGGTTTTGCGGCTGGCTTGGCGGCCGGTTTCGCAGCGGTTTTTGCCGCAGGTTTTGCTGCCGATGTTGCGGCTGGTTTGGCAGCCGGTTTTACCGCCACATTCGCAGCAGGTTTGGCGGCGGCCGGCTTGGCCGCAGTCTTGGCAGCAGGCTTCGCAGCGGCAGTCTTGGCAGCAGGTTTTGCTGCTGGTTTCGCTGCTGCTTTGGCAGCAGGTTTGGCGGCTGCGGTTTTCGCCGGTGCAGCTTTGCTCGCGGCCGGTTTTGCAGCGGCTTTGGCAGGGGTGGCTTTCACTGCTGGCTTGGCTGCAGCAGGTTTGGCTGCGGTGGTTTTAGCCGCCGGTTTTGCCGCGCTCGCCGCCGGCTTCTTCGCTGCAGTTTTCGCCGCTGGTTTGGCAGCCGCTTTCACTGGCGCCTTGGCCGCTGGTTTGGCGGCGGTTTTCGCAACAGCAGGTTTCGCCGCAGCGGTCTTCGCCGGGGCTTTGCTTGCAGCAGGCTTGGCAACAACTTTCTTCGCTGGTGCTGCTGCGGGTTTGGCCGAGCGCGACGACAGAACTTTGCCCACTGCTTCCTGAACGCGGCCAACACCCTGGGCCAGTTTCAGGCTTTCCTGGGCATCGCGCTTGAGTTGCAAAATGTAGCTGCGGGTTTCGGACTGACGATCTTTCAAAGCGTCGAGCAGGTCTTCGAGTTCTTTCACGGCAGCCTTGGCTTTGTTCTGTGCCTTGGCTTTGCCGGCGGTGGCGGCGTCCTGCAATTTGGTGCGCGATTTATGCAGTTTTTCCTGCGCCTTGCCGCGTTGCTTTTCCAGCTTGGCGAGCAGTTTTTCAGCATCAGCCAAGGCTTGCGAGCAAGCGTTTTCCAAATGCTCGAGCAGGCTGCCCGACAACTGTTGGAGTAAGTGCAACGGAGTATTTACAGGCTTCTTGGTGGCCGACATGGTTTACCTCCTGGCTGACGTGAGTGCGGCTCATACTAGACCTCTGCTGATACCGCCGCTAGGGCATGTTGACAGTATCTGCACCGTTGCGTTGCACCGAAGCCGAAATGTTGTGCACGCGGGAAAAAGCAGTTCACCGATGCAGACGTTTGCACTGGCATAATCCCCCGCATCCCAGGTCGGAGAGTGCCCATGTCGCGCTACTTTATTTTGTCCCTCTGCGTGTTTTTTTCGACGGCGCATGCCGATGAAAAAAACACAGCGAACGATGCTCATGATCTGGCTTACAGCCTCGGTGCCAGCCTCGGCGAACGGCTGCGCCAAGAGGTGCCGCAGTTGCAGATCCAGGCGCTGATCGAAGGTCTGCAACAGGCGTATCAGGGCAAGCCGCTGGCGCTGAGTGAAGCGCGTATCGAACAGATTCTGGCCGACCACGAATCGCGCAATGCCGAGCAGGCATCACGGCAATCGAGCGATGCGGCGATGGAAAACGAGCAACGCTTTCTCAGTGCGGAAAAAGCCAAACCGGGGGTGAAGGAACTGGCCGACGGCATCCTTCTGACTGAACTGGTTCCGGGCACTGGCGCCAAGGCCGGCCCGGACGGCAAAGTGCAGGTGCTGTATGTCGGCAAGCTGCCGGATGGCACCGTGTTCGATCAGAACACCCAGCCGCAATGGTTCAACCTCGACAGCGTGATCGCCGGTTGGCGCACCGCCTTGCAGAACATGCCGGTGGGGGCGAAATGGCGGCTGGTGATTCCATCGGATCAAGCCTATGGCGCCGACGGTGCCGGCGACCTGATCGCGCCGTTCACGCCTCTGGTTTTCGAAGTGGAATTGCGTGGCGCGACGAGCTGATCAGGCATAAAAAAACGGTGCGCTTTCGGGCGCACCGTTTTTTCATGAAGGACGTGGATCAGGCCTGAACCGGATCTTCTGCCTTGTGTGCCGTGTGCAGCACTTCGATCAGGCAGTCTTCAAGTTCGAAGCGCTCATGCAGCAAGCCGCCCAATTCCTTGAATTTCTCCGCAACGCATTTGCCTTCATCGCACAGGTCGTTGAACGCGAGCAGCTTCTCGGTAATGACGTCGATGCGCGGGTAGATGGTCTCGGCGAGTTCCAGACCGCGCTTGTCGTTGAACGCCTTGGCTTCGCCAGTCAGCTGTTCATAGATTTCGAAGTGCCCCGCCGATACGTAATCGACCAGCACGCCGCAGAATTCCTGCAAAGGCTTGCGGCTCTCGGACAGCGACTCAGGCTGCGCACCGAGCTTGTCGTAGGCGCCGATCAGCTCTTCACGCTCCTGCAACCAGCGGTCGATCAGCAGATGAACCCCACCCCAACGTTCCTGAGCATTCTGACAACTTTCGAGCATGGCGATCTCTCTTCCCTTGTGGGTCATGCTGCTCTACACCCGCGCCCCTGTTCTGATTTGACTGGAGGACGATCGGGCAGAGCGTCATCGAGCAACATAAATCCAATGACACGTGCCGGCCAGATTATGCCCGCACGCCTATGGCTTCAAGGTACGCAGGAGATAAAGTTCATACAAGTGTTTAATCCCTGACCAGCTGGTGGTGCGACGCTTCGTCGCTGACCGGTCGTTGCAGAGCGCTCCAGATCAGACGCAACAACTGATAAACCGCAAGGATGGACACGCCGACAAAAAACAGCAGGCTCCATTCCGGGATGCTCAAATCGAACAGTGTCCAGGAGATGTCCGCACAATCGGCGCCGCCGTTGAACATCCGTTGCAAGGCGCAGATCCACGGCAGGTCGCTGAACAGCGACTCCACGGTTGGCGAGCATTTGACCAGTTGCAGCATCGAGTCACTCTGGATCAACACCTGCCGCCACGCAGCGGTGGTTCCCCCCAGACTGGCGCCGAGTGCAAACAGCCAGTACCACCATAAGCCAACGCGCCGGGGGCCATGCACCGCCGCCACGCCGCAGCCGATGCACAGCAATGTGAGGAACAATCGCTGCACCAGGCACAGACTGCAAGGCGTCAGTCCGACCGCATATTCGAGGTAATAGGAAGCTCCCAGAGCAAAGGCCCCCGCAATGAAAGCCATGAAGAACAAGGAGCGTGAGCAGGCCAACGACATGGCTTTTCCGTAACAGTAGAGACAGACGGTTACGGTAGAGGAAAGCGTGTCAGCCTTTCAAGGCAAGGGCCTGCCGACAGTTCACCGCAGGTGTAGGGAAAACCCGACAGGCTCGATAGGAAACGGTGAAGAGCTCTGTAGGACTTTGTCTCTAGAGCGCAAAGAAGGGGAATTTTCGGACAGCGAAGTTCACGAGGGAGCAACCTCCCTCGCCATTCAGACCTTCGCCGCAACCGGCAAAGGCGCCGCGAGCAGGCGTTCATCCAGCAGCCCCAGACCTTCCTGGAACAACTGATTGCTGCGCTCGGTATCGCCAAGCTGTGCAAGCAGACGGGCCAACTCCGCACAGGTCTCCGGATTGCGCTGCACGCGCAGACTGCTTTCCAGATAGTCGCGAGCTTTGCCCCACAGACTGGTTTGCAGACACAACCGCCCGAGGGTCAGCAGCAGACTCGGATCGGCCGGATGCTCCTTGAGCCAGCCTTCGGCAATCTGCAACTGACGCGCAGGATCACTGCCACGAACCAGACCATAAAGCCGCGCCAGATGACTGTCGTACTTGCGTTTGAGCGCTGTGCGCAGCACTTCTTCGGCTTCGACCTGAGCGCCCAACTGGCGCAGTTGCTCGGCATAGGCCAGTACCAAAGGTGCTTCCTGACGCTGCGCCGAAGTCAGCTGTTCCCACGCCCGCTTGAGCGATTGCAGACCCACCGCACCGTCTTCTTCGCGATGCGCTGCCAAGGACAGGTTCTCACCCCAGGCGCGGCGCTCGAGTTCGGCCAGCTCGGCTGGCGGCAGCACTTTGTCCTTGCGCAGCTCCGGCAGCAGACGAATCACCGCCGGCCATTCGCCACGCTGCTGATGCAGACGTTGCAATTGACGCAATGTCTGCGCGCTGCGCGGATGCCGTTCATGCATTGCCTGCAAGGTCACCAGCGCACCGTCGGTGTCGCCACGATCGGTCTGCAATTGTGCGTGACTCAGGGCGATCGCCAATTCGGCTTGCGGCTGACGCTCCAGCGCACGTTCGAGCAAACGATCACTTTCTTCGTACTGACCTTGCTCGTTCGCCGCACGGGCGGCGCCGAGGTAATACAGCAGTGGCTGGCGCTCGGCTTCCGCTGCGCGGGTCAAATGCCGCTGCGCGCTGGCCCAGCGACCTTCAGCCAGATCCAGTTGGCCGTGTTCGATCGCCACTTGCACCCGGCGGCTGCGATTGCGCCGCGACCACGGATTGACCACGCCGGTGGAGGTCATCACCAGCTCGACCAGTACCTTGATGCCCCAGAACAGCAGCCACAGCACCGCGATCACCGCGAGTGTCGCCCACAGGCTCGATTCGTAGCGGAAGCTCTTGTACGCCACCAGCACGTAACCGGAATGCTCGGCAATCGCCAGGCCCAGCGCTGCCGTCGCGGCGATGACCAGAAACACGATTACATAGAGGCGCTTCATGGGGTCGCCTCCTGCGCAGCATTGGCGGCAGGCTTGGCGAACGGTTTCACCGATTCCTCGGCATTGACGTTACGTCGCTCCAGATATCCCTGCACCGCACTCAAGGTGCCGGCCAGATCCGGCGTCTTGACGGTGACCGGTTCCTTGCTCAGCTCGGCGACCTGTTCCAGCATGACTTTGCTTTGCGGATTGTCCGGGTTGAAATTGCCTTTGAGCACATCGCGTGCCTCGGCCAGCGCCTGGGTGTACACCGCCGCCTGACCGTTGAGCGCGGCCCACTGCGCCTGCTCCAGCGCCAGGCTCAGGGCCAGGCGCACCTGGCTCAGGCTCTGTCCGGCCAGCAGCGGTTTGACGTTTTTGTCAGCATTGAAATCGATGCGGATATAGCGCGACACCTTGTCCCACCACTGCGCCCAGCGACTGGCGCCATCGCCATCGTTGGTCAGGCCCAGCAGCGATTCGCCGCGATCCTTGTACTCCGGCGCAAGCTCCGTGAGGTCGATAACCTGATCGCGCAGCGCGCCAAGGCGCAGGAACAGCCCGGTGCGATCCGGCTGTTCGGTGCTGCGCAAGGCGACCAGGGTTTTCGCCACTTGCTCGCGCGCGGCGAAGGAGCCCGGATCGTTCTGTTCACGGAGAATCTCATCGGCGCCTTGCACCAATGCCTGGGCGCTGCTGACGTCCTGCAACGCTGAAAGGCGCAGACTGGCCAGACGCAGCAAGTGTTCGGCCTCGGCCAGACGCCAGTCCTTGCGGCTGGCGCCAAGGACGGTTTCCAGACGTTGATTGAGGCGCTGTTGATCGCCCTGCAGTTGCGTGACCAGACGCTGGCGCTCGGCGAGTTCGTCCGCACCGGGCAACTGTGCAAGACGCTCGGTCAGACGCTGTTCGTTGAGCTTCAGACTTTGCGCCTGATCGTTCAAAGCCTGCACCTGACTCGACTGTTGCTGCGTGTTGTTCTGCAGGTGGCGCACCTGCCAGACACCCCAGCCGCCGATGGCGACACCGGCGGCGCCGAGCAGCAGGGCGACAATCGCCAGTCCATTGCCTCGGCGCGGCTCTTGGGCCGGTGGTGGAGTTTCAACCTGGGCATCGAGCGCAGGCTGGACGTCATCTTTTGGCAAGGCTGTTTCGCTCACGTATCCATCCTTTGCATTAGAAAACGGCACGGGACATTCCCGTAACGCCGTCAGCAAAGCCGCGGCACTTGCGCCGCGGCAATCCACAACTGTTTGAGCCCCGGCGGCACGTGCCAGCTCGGCGACCCTCGGGCTTGGAACAAACAACGGCAACTGCGCGATCTTCGGCCAGGCATCGCCGGCCATCTGCCGCAGGTGCTCGAAACCCTGTCCACTGCTGACCACCAGCCCGTTCAAGCGTTCCGCTTCGATCCGCCGTGGCAGCTCGTTTGGCGGGTAGGCTGGCAGGTCGCGGCGATACAACTCCAGATACTCGACACTAGCACCAAGCGCGCGCAGGCGCTCGGCGAGCAGTTCACGACCGCCCTCGCCGCGCAGGATCATCACCTGCGCGCCGGACTGGTCGAGCGCCTCGCGCAGACGCGGCAATTGCAGCAGGGCTTCACTGTCATCGCCGTCAGCCGGGAAGCTGACATCGAGCCCGTGTTTGCGAAGAATGCCTGCGGTCGCCGCACCGACGCTGAACCACGGCATGCTCAATGGCGCCGTGCCTTCGGACTTGAGCAGATCCACCGCAATCCGCGCCGCCGGTTTGCTGACCACAATCACTGCGCTACAGGCGGGCAATCGCGAAATCGCCTGGCGAATAGTGTCAGAGAGCGGCAGCGGAACAATGTCCAGAAGCGGCAGACAACTGCTGAAAATCCCGTGCCCGGCCAGCTGTTCGGCCAGCGCCGCGCAGTCGTCTGCCGGGCGCGTCAGCAGCAGGCGCCAGGCTGTCACTCGTGACCCGCCTCGCCGTAGACAGCTTTGAGAATGTCGTCAGCGCCTTGCTTGAGCAAGTCTTCAGCGACCTGCACGCCCAAGGTCTCGGCGTCCGCGCGCGGCGCGCGGGCTTCGGCGCTGAGCAGCTTGCCACCACTCGGCTCGCCGACCAGACCGCGCAACCACAACTGCCCGCCTTCAAGCACGGCGTAGCAGGCGATCGGCACTTGGCAGCCGCCGTTCAAATGTTTGTTGAGGGCGCGTTCGGCGTTCACCCGCGAAGCGGTATCGGCGTGATGCAAAGGCGCGAGCAAGGCGTGAATTTCGTGGTCGGCGCTGCGGCATTCGATGCCGACCGCGCCCTGGCCACCGGCCGGCAGGCTGTCATCGACACTGATCGCCGATGTGATGCGCTCCTCGAAACCCAGGCGGATCAGACCGGCCGCGGCGAGGATGATCGCGTCGTACTCGCCGGCGTCGAGTTTGGCCAGACGGGTGTTGACGTTGCCGCGCAGGAAACGGATCTGCAAGTCGGGACGCCGCGCCAGCAATTGCGTTTGCCGACGCAGGCTCGAGGTGCCGACGATGGCCCCGGCAGGCAGCGCTTCAAGACTGGCGTAGGTGTTGGAGACGAAAGCATCGCGCGGGTCTTCACGCTCACAGATGCAGAACAGACCCAGGCCTTGCGGGAAGTCCATCGGCACGTCTTTCATCGAATGCACAGCGATGTCGGCCTGGTTTTCCAGCAGCGCGGTTTCCAGTTCCTTGACGAACAGACCCTTGCCGCCGATCTTCGACAGTGGCGAGTCGAGCAGCTTGTCGCCGCGACTGACCATGGGCACCAGCGTCACCAGCAGGCCCGGGTGGGCCGCCTCGAGACGGGCTTTGACGTATTCGGCCTGCCAGAGGGCCAACGCACTTTTACGGGTGGCGATGCGGATTTCGCGAGGGGACATGGAACAATCCGTACTGAATAGATACGGCGGATAATAACAGCTCAGTCAATTTCACTTTGATTTGAATCAGAACCGGCGCGGCCTCCCTGGCCTGCCATGCCGGATAAAAGAACACGAAAAAGCCCGGTGAGGACCAGGTCAAAGCCCCTGCATCATCTTGCGCACACCGGCAACATGCCGCCGGCTGACAATCAGTGCGTCGCCATTGAGGCCTTTGAGGAACAACTGGAAATGTCCCAGTGGCGTGCGTTGCAATCGCTCGATGCGATCACGAGCGACCAGCGCGTTGCGGTGGATACGCACAAAGCGTTCGCCGAATTCGTCTTCAAGGGCTTTGAGGGGTTCGTCGAGCAGCACCTCGCCGGCTTCGTGACGCAGGGTCACGTACTTGTGGTCGGCGATGAAGTAGACTACCTGATCCAGCGGAATCAGCTCGATGCCTTTACGGGTCCGTGCGCTGATGTGGCTGCGTGGGCCGTTGCCACTTTCGGCAGCGGGACGGGTCAGGGCCGAGAGTTGCGCCCGGTTGGGACGTTCAGCCCGCTTCAGGGCTTCATTCAAGTGTTCGGTTCGCACAGGTTTCACCACATAGCCCACGGCGCTGGCCTGCAGGGCTTCCACGGCAAATTCATCGGGACTGGTGCAAAACACCACGGCCGGCGGCGTCTCTCGTTCGCACAGTCGGGCAGCAACCTGCAGGCCATCGAGGCCCGGCATGCGGATATCGAGCAGCACGATATCCGGCTTGTGGCTGTCGATCAGCGCTAACGCCTCCTCGCCATTCGTGGCACTGGGCTCCAGGACTGTGTAACCCTCGAGCTCGCTCACCATACGGCTTAGGCGCTCGCGAGCCAGGGGTTCGTCATCAACGATCAGGACATTCATATTGCGCTGGATTCCTGCGTGAGTCTCGCACAAGGATAGCGTAGACAGGTGTAGTGACCTCCGTCACCGCGATCCACGCTAAGACTAGCCCGAGCGCCAAAAAGTGCCGTACGTCGGCCAGCAATATTTGCCAGCGTCCGGGTCGTACCGCTCGGAGCCCAGTGTTTCCTGCGTTTCTCACGGTGGGTGACCGTTGTACAACTCACCCGCCCCCTCTTCTTATAGCCAGTGGCCGGACCTTTGCATGATCCGCATTCGCACCGACCCTTATGTCCACTGTAGACGTTCGTCGGAACGATATTGCTCAATCAAAAAATATCCTTTTGTAAATTCCTTGCAGACCGCGCCGGACATGCCTGACACATCCGCGAAAAAACGTATCGACCGGTGTCAGCGACAGGATTGGCAACCCTGTTATTATCCCCGCCAGCGTTTCACGCCATTTCTTCAAGCCGATACGAGCGAATTCATGAGCACTGACAAGACCAATCAGTCCTGGGGCGGCCGCTTCAGTGAACCCGTCGACGCCTTCGTCGCCCGCTTCACCGCCTCCGTCACTTTCGACCAGCGCCTGTATCGCCACGACATCATGGGCTCGATCGCCCACGCCACCATGCTGGCCAAGGTCGGCGTGCTGACCGATGCCGAGCGCGACAGCATCATCGATGGACTGAAGACCATTCAGGGCGAAATCGAGGCCGGCCAGTTCGACTGGCGCGTCGACCTCGAAGACGTGCACATGAACATCGAAGCGCGCCTGACCGACCGCATCGGCGTCACCGGTAAAAAGCTCCACACCGGGCGCAGCCGCAACGACCAGGTCGCCACCGATATCCGCCTGTGGCTGCGCGATGAAATCGACCTGATCCTCGCCGAGGTCACCCGCCTGCAAAAAGGCCTGCTGGAGCAGGCCGAACGTGAAGCGGCGAGCATCATGCCCGGCTTCACCCACCTGCAGACCGCACAGCCAGTGACTTTCGGGCATCACATGCTGGCCTGGTTCGAAATGCTCAGCCGCGACTACGAGCGTCTGGTCGACTGCCGCAAGCGCACTAACCGCATGCCGCTGGGCAGCGCCGCGCTGGCCGGCACCACTTACCCGATCGACCGCGAATACACCGCGCAACTGCTCGGCTTCGACGCCGTCGGCGGCAACTCGCTGGACAACGTTTCCGATCGCGACTTCGCCATCGAATTCTGCTCGGCCGCAAGCATCGCGATGATGCACCTGTCGCGCTTCTCCGAAGAGCTGGTGCTGTGGACCAGCGCGCAGTTCCAGTTCATCGATCTGCCGGACCGTTTCTGCACCGGCAGCTCGATCATGCCGCAAAAGAAAAACCCCGACGTGCCCGAGCTGGTGCGCGGCAAGACCGGCCGTGTGTTCGGCGCGCTGATGGGCCTGCTGACCCTGATGAAAGGCCAGCCACTGGCCTACAACAAGGACAATCAGGAAGACAAGGAGCCGCTGTTCGACGCCGCCGACACCCTGCGCGATTCGCTGCGCGCGTTTGCCGACATGATCCCGGCGATCAAGCCGAAACACGCGATCATGCGTGAAGCGGCACTGCGCGGTTTCTCCACCGCGACCGACCTGGCGGATTATCTGGTGCGCCGTGGCCTGCCGTTCCGCGACTGCCATGAAATCGTTGGCCACGCGGTGAAATACGGCGTCGACACGGGTAAGGATCTGGCCGAGATGAGCCTGGAAGAACTGCGTCAGTTCAGCGATCAGATCGAGCAGGACGTGTTTGCCGTGCTGACCCTGGAAGGCTCGGTGAATGCCCGCGACCATATCGGCGGGACTGCGCCGGCGCAGGTCAGGGCTGCGGTGGCGCGCGGTCAGGCCCTGCTGGCCAGCCGCTAGAAGGATCGCGGGCAAGCCCGCTCCCACAGGGTTCTTTGTGGAACACAATTTTGCGTTCGCCCCATAGCCCTGTGGGAGCTGGCTTGCCAGCGATGACTGACTTCAGAGCGTTACAAAATTCACTTCTTGGCAGCAATCATCGCCAAAAACGCCGGCATCGCCGCGTCCTTGTCCGCCGCAATCTTCTGCACATGCGGATTCTGTTCTAACCGTTCCAGCAGCGCTTTCGCCTGCGGCATCTCAGCCAGCAGATCAACCCCGAACAACTTCTGCACGACCGCACAGGCCAGCGGCACGCTGTAGAGGAAATACAAATCGGCAATGCTCAGGCTGTCACCCGCCACGTACGGGGCGAACTTGCCATGACGGCCCAGCGCCGCGAAGCCCAGCAACAGCTCGGTCCGGGTCTTCTCCTTGATAGCCTCCGGCAATGTCACACCGAAAAACGCCTCGCCATAGCAGGCACGCCCCGGCAACTCGATGTACAACTCGATTTCCTTGGCAATTGCCAATACCTGCGCGCGCTCGAACGGGTCGCTGGGCAGGAGTGGCGTGCCCTTTTGTGCTTGTTCGAGGTATTCGAGGATGATCGCGGTTTCGTTGATATAACCGGCGTCGACACCCAGCACCGGGACCTTGCCACGCGGACTGATTGCCAGTGACTCCGGGGTCTGCGTCGGATAGAAAGTTACCTCTTCGAAGGGCAGGCCTTTTTCCAGCAGTGCCAGTTTGACCATGTTGTAGTAGTTGCTGACAGCGAATCCGTAGAGCTTGAACATCACAGAGCCTCCAGGCCGTGCGGGGTGGGCAGTGCCTGTTTATAGATCGCCGCGGCGTTTCCCGCCAGCAGCATCACGCCGCTGAATGCGGGTAAACTGGCGCCTTTCCCTGAGGAGCCTGCCATGAGCGAGCCGACAGATATCGTCAACGATGACGACGAAGAAGCATTCACCGAAGCGACCCTGATCGAAGCCATCGAGAACCAGATTGAAAGCGACAACCCGCCGGCGGCGAAGGCGACGTTGAACAAGCTGACTTTGGTCGGTATGGACCGTGAGGAGATCCTCAATTTGATGGCCCATGTGCTGGCTTTCGAAATTGACGCGATGCTCGATGAAGATCGCCCGTTCGACACCCAGTGGTACGAAGCGGCACTGCGCGCTTTGCCAGAGCTGCCACCGGAAAAGCAGTAACCACATCATTCCTGTGGGAGCGAGCAGGCTCGCTCCCACAAGGTTTGTTACGCATCCATCCAGCCATCTGCTGCCGCCCGACTACACTGGAATTCGCCTCAAGACAAAATCCCCTGATCCGAGCACTGGACATGCTGCACCAGCGGGTTCACCTTAGAGGCGCTGTCGTCCAATTCCTAGAAAGTCTGGAGTCCTTATGTCGCTTACCCCTGAGTTGGTTGCCGAACTGGAAGTCCTTGCACTCTTCAACCTGGACAGTTCCCAGGAAGGTCTGAAAATTCATCAGACCGCTGCCCCGAAACACATCGCTGCTGCCCAGCGCCTCTTTGAAAAAGAACTCACCGACCAGCCCGATGGCGGTTATCTGACCAGCCTCGGTCGCGATGCCGCGCAAAACGTGCAGACCGTACTGACGATTTTGAAAGAACAGGAAACCGCCTGATTTCTCTGACTTTGCCCACGGGAACTCCTGCCACGGGATTTCCGCGGGCCCGCCCGATCGCTGTCGATAAAAAACTGACGTCAAAAAACAAATTCAGCTTAAACGTCCTGCCGCGCAGCGGCTAAACTGCGGCCATTCCGAGACCCTCTACGTCCGAGCCTGCAAGCCGGTTTGAGCTGACATGACCCGCACCCACGAAATCCGCCCCGACCTGGACGAAGGCATCGACCGCAAGGTACTCAGCCAACTGCGCGCACGTTTTCTCAAACTCAATGAAGGCCGCCTCGGCCGCGCTCTCGAAGGCTTGTCGACGCGCCAGCAAAGCGTGTTGACGCTGTTGCCGCTGTTCTTTCACGTCAATCATCCGTTGCTGCCCGGCTATGTCTCGGGCAGTACGCCGGCGGGGCTTTCGAATTATGAGCCGGACGCCAATGCGCTGACTGAGGCGCAGCGCCTGACTCGCTCGTTCTCTTACAGGCCGCGCCATGGCAGTAACCCGCCGCGACCGATCCACGGCCTGTTCCTGATGGGCAGCCTCGGCACGCTGGCCCAGGCCGATCAGAGCGATATGGACGTGTGGGTCTGCCATGGGCCGGATCTGAGCGAAAGCGAGCTCGCCGAGCTGAGCAAGAAGTGCCAATTGCTGGAAGCCTGGGCTGCAAGCCAGGGTGCCGAAGCGCATTTCTTCCTGATCGACCCGGCGCGCTTCGTCAAAGGCGAACGCGATTCCCAGCTCAGTTCGGACAACTGCGGCAGCACCCAGCACTATCTGCTGCTCGACGAGTTTTACCGCACGGCGATCTGGCTGGCCGGGCGCACGCCGATCTGGTGGCTGGTGCCGGTTTATGAAGAAACAGCCTACGACGCCTACACCCACACCCTGCTGTCCAAACGCTTTATTCGCGCCGACGAAACCCTCGATCTCGGGCCGATGGCGACCATTCCGCCCGGAGAATTCATCGGCGCCGGGTTGTGGCAGTTGTTCAAAGGCATCGAGTCGCCCTACAAGTCGGTGCTCAAACTGCTGCTGACCGAGGTGTACGCCAGCGAACACCCGCACGTGCAGTGCCTGAGCCTGCGCTTCAAGAAAGCCGTGTTCGCCAATCAGCTCGATCTTGATGAACTGGACCCGTACATGGTCGTGTACCGGCGTATCGAGGAATACCTGATCGCCCGCAACGAACCGGAGCGTCTTGAACTGGTGCGCCGCGCGCTGTATCTGAAGGTCAACCGCAAGCTCACCGGCAACAGCCGCAGCCAGGGCTGGCAACGCACACTGCTCGAACGCCTGGCTGGCGAGTGGCATTGGGATCAACGGCAACTGGCGCTGCTCGACAGCCGCAGTCAGTGGAAAGTCCGCCAGGTCAGCGCCGAGCGCCGCGCGCTGGTCAATGAACTCAACTACAGCTATCGCTTTCTGACCCAGTTCGCCCGCAGCGAACAGACTGTCAGCCTGATCAACAAGCGCGACCTCAATGTCCTCGGCCGGCGCCTCTACGCAGCGTTCGAGCGCAAGGCCGACAAGGTCGAGTTCATCAATCCGGGCATCGCCCCGGACTTGGCGGAAGACACCCTGACCCTGGTGCAGTCGCCGAACAAAAAGGAGCCGGGGCATACCCAGTGGGGCTTGTACAACGGTAGCCTGACGGCACTGGAGTGGGAACACTTCGCGCCGATCAAGCGCAGTCGCGAGCTGCTTGAACTGCTGACTTGGTGCCACCGCAACGGCGTGATCGACAGCAGCACACGTCTGGCCCTGCATCCGGGCACCAGCGACTTGAGCGAGTTCGAGCTGTTCAACCTGCTCGGCAGCCTGCAGCAGTGCATCGCCCTGCCCTTGCCCACCGTTGCCGAAGAGCCATTGCTACGTGCCGCTGTGCCCAGCGAAGTGCTGCTGCTGATCAACGTCGGCGTCGACCCGCTCAAGCATCACCGTGATCTGAACATCCTGATGACCACCGAACGCACCGACTCGCTGAGCTATGCCGGTGTGCGCGAGAACCTGGTGCTGACCCTCGATCAGGTCACGCTCAACAGCTGGAACGAAGTGCTGGTCAATCGTTTCGACGGCCCGCATGCACTGCTCGATTGCCTGCGCGATTATCTCAACAACCTGCCGCGCGGCTCGGTGCAGCCGTCGCTGAAAGTGCGCTGTTTCTGCCACAACCGCGCGCAATTCATTGCCCGTCGCGTCGAAGAAATCGTCGACACCGCGCAGACCCTGTTGCTCAGTGACTTGAATCACCGCTACCTGATTCAGGTGCAGCAGCACTACCACGTGCTGGAGCTGGTGCCAGGTCAGGTCAACCATGTCGCCCTCGCCACCCTGCCGGCACTGCTCGATTATCTGGGCGAAGAACTACCGCGCTACAGCCCGCTGCACCTCGACCCGATGGCGTTGGAAGATCACGATCTGGCGCTGATCCTGCCGATGGGTCAGCCGGAGTGCATTCAGGTGTTTTATCGCATCAGCGAGCAGCAGGCCGAGCTGTACGTGCTGGATGAATTCAATGCGCTGTGGCAACAGCAGCTTCCGTACCATGACGAGCAGAGTCTGCTGGTACCGCTGCAGCGTTTTCTGCAATCGATCCAGTATCGGCGGGAAGCGCAATTGCCGATGGACAGTGGCCCTGCCGGCAGCCCCCAGACTTTGTATTACCAGCTGTTGCCGTCAGGCCCGGGGCGCTCGCGCAGGGTCGAAACCCGGCCGGCACCGCAGACCCCGGTGAACAAACCGTTCTATGACGTACAGGCGATCATCGGCAAAGCCGCGCCCGGCGAAGTGCAGGTCACCCTGTATTGCAATCAGCGCGAATTCAGCGAGCTGGAGCATGGCGACCAGTTGTTCAGCGTGGTCGCCCGAGAGATCGTCGAGCAGCGCCGCGAGACCGAACGCTATCGCTGCTACATCACCGACCTCGACCTCTCGGGGTTGCTCGGTGACGGGCACAGTTCAAGCAATCTGTATCTGCGCTACAAGGCGGACCTGGAGCGCTCGTTGAATGAAGCGCTCGAACAGGTTTGAAGCGGGGAGTTATTCGGGAAAGGCGCCGCCGTTGACCGGTTGCGATTCCACTTCCAGCAAGGTCAGTTTCAGCGACTTGCCACCCGGGGCCGGCCAATCGATGTGCTGACCGACCTTCAGACCCAGCAGCGCACTGCCGACCGGCGCCAGAATGGAAATCTTGCCTTCATCGGCGTTGGCGTCCTTGGGATAGACCAGCGTCAGGTGGTAATCCTTGCCACTGCCTTCTTCGCGGCAATGCACACGGGAATTCATGGTCACGACATCGGCGGGCACTTCATCGTGGCCGACCACGGTATCGGCGCGGTCCAGTTCGGTTTGCAGCGCAATCACGCCCGGCGCAGCCTGGTCTTTCTCGCTCAGACTGTCGATCAGGCGCTCCAGACGTTGCACGTCCAGACGGGTAAGGGTGATGGAAGGTGCGGTCATGATCCAGGCAGACTCCTTTCTTCTGCACAAAAAAAGCAAAACCCCGCCAAAAAAGACGGGGTTTTCACCGTGCCTCGGTGGTTTGAGGCGTTCGCGGACACTATCACAGCTCAAAAAATATACAAGTCACGCCCTTTATTGCCTGGGTGAAACCCTTGTGACGAGGGGATTTATCCCCGTTCGGCTGCGCAGCAGCCGTATAGATTTTGGGGCCGCTACGCGACCCAACGGGGATAAATCCCCTCGCCACGATATCAACAGGCTTGGGATTTTCGTGCGGCAGCCTGCTGGCAAATCACCCGGCGCCGTTGATCATCGGCCGAGCGCCATTCGCGAATGTCTTCAACGTGGCGCGCGCAGCCGAGGCAGACTTTCTGTTCGTCCAGTCGGCATACGCCCGTGCACGGCGAAGGCACCGCCGGGCTGACGTTGCTGTAGAGCGGTTTCGGCGGGCGAACAGGCGCGGCATCCGTCACGAATCACAGACCTTCGAAATCGAATTCGGCGCCAGCCTGCTGCTTGACGAGGCGCTGAAGCATTTCGCCCAATTGCTCTTCGCTCTTGTCGCACATCCAGCGCTCGCTTTCTTCGTCGTAGTCGAAGTGGAAACCACCGGACACTGCCGCCAGCCACAGCTGACGCAATGGCTCCTGGCGGCTGAAGATCAACTGGCTGCCGTTTTCGAATTTGACCGTCAGCACGCCGGCCGAGCTTTCCAGATCGATGTCCAGATCGCTTTCGTCAAATATGTCTTCCAGTTTTTCCTGGGTTTCATCGACCAGATCGTGGAAACGGGCTTCGGACAAACTCATTGCGGCAACCTCAAAAATGTCTGATCAGGCTCAAGCGCCGAAAGATACGGACGCTGCCGGCCGATTGCAAAGATTAACGACCAAGCACCTGTCGGCCCATCCAGCACCGCCCCCGTGGGAGCGAGCCTGCTGGCGAAAGCGGTGTGTCAGGCAACGAGCCTGTTGAATTTGCCGACGCCTTCGCGAGCAGGCTCGCTCCCACAGGGATGATGCGCATCACAGGAGCCCCGCCGGACGGGAACCCCCTCGCATAGGCAAGCTGCCGGGTGGCCGGTATACTCCGGCGCAATTAACGCATTTTCAAGGATTTCGCCATGAAGCGCCTGATCTCTTCCCTTGCTGCGCTCGTCGCGGTTGCCTGCCTGGTTTCGGCCTGTGGTCAAAAAGGCCCGCTATACCTGCCCGATGACGACCAGGACCCGGCCGAACAAGCCCAGTCTTCGCAGAAGCAGCCGTCCAAGGCTCACAAGCACGACGTTTACTAAGGGATCGCCATGGACGCTTTTAACTACCGTGGCGGGGAGCTGTTCGCGGAAGGTGTGGCGCTGTCCGCCATCGCCGACCGCTTCGGCACGCCCACCTATGTCTACTCGCGCGCCCACATCGAAGCGCAGTATCTGGCCTACGCCGATGCGCTGGCCGGCATGCCGCATCTGGTCTGCTTCGCGGTCAAAGCCAACTCCAACCTCGGTGTACTGAATGTCCTGGCCCGTCTCGGCGCCGGTTTCGACATCGTTTCCCGTGGCGAGCTGGAACGTGTACTGGCCGCTGGTGGCAGCGCCGACAAGATCGTTTTCTCCGGCGTCGGCAAGACCCGTGACGACATGCGCCGCGCCCTCGAAGTCGGCGTGCACTGCTTCAACGTCGAATCCACCGACGAGCTCGAGCGCCTGCAAGTAGTCGCCGCCGAGCTGGGTGTTCGCGCCCCGGTTTCGCTGCGCGTGAACCCGGACGTAGATGCCGGCACCCATCCGTACATTTCCACCGGTCTGAAAGAGAACAAGTTCGGCATCGCCATTGCCGATGCCGAAGACGTGTACGTGCGCGCCGCGCATCTGCCGAACCTGGAAGTGGTCGGTGTCGACTGCCACATCGGTTCGCAACTGACCACCCTGCCGCCATTCATTGACGCCCTGGATCGCTTGCTCGATCTGGTCGACCGTCTGGGCGATTGCGGCATTCACCTGCGCCACATCGATCTTGGTGGTGGCCTGGGCGTGCGTTATCGCGATGAAGAGCCGCCGGTGGCTGCCGACTACATCAAAGCCGTGCGCGAGCGTCTCGACGGGCGTGATCTGGCGCTGGTGTTCGAACCGGGTCGCTTCATCGTTGCCAATGGCGGCGTGTTGCTGACCCAGGTCGAATACCTCAAGCACACCGAGCACAAGGATTTCGCCATCGTCGACGCGGCGATGAACGACCTGATCCGCCCGGCGCTGTATCAGGCGTGGATGGACGTCACCGCAGTGAAACCGCGCGACAGCGCTGCACGCAATTACGACATCGTCGGCCCGATCTGCGAAACCGGCGACTTCCTCGCCAAGGATCGCGAGCTGGCGCTGGAAGAGGGCGACTTGCTGGCAGTGCATTCGGCCGGTGCCTACGGTTTCGTCATGAGCTCCAACTACAACACTCGCGGCCGTGCCGCTGAAGTGCTGGTGGATGGTGATCAGGTTTTTGAAGTGCGTCGCCGCGAAACCGTGGCCGAGCTGTTTGCCGGCGAAAGCCTGCTGCCGGAGTAACCCATGCTGCTGCGTTTTACCAAAATGCACGGCCTGGGCAACGACTTCATGGTCCTCGACCTGGTCAGCCAGCACGCGCACATTCAGCCCAAACACGCCAAGCAATGGGGCGACCGCCACACCGGGATCGGTTTCGACCAGTTGCTGATCGTCGAAGCGCCGAGCAACCCGGATGTGGATTTCCGCTACCGGATCTTCAACTCCGACGGTTCGGAAGTGGAGCAGTGCGGCAACGGTGCGCGCTGCTTCGCCCGCTTCGTGCTCGACAAGCGTCTGACCGCCAAACGGCAGATCCGCGTCGAGACCAAGGGCGGCATCATCGAACTGGACGTGCGTAACGACGGCCAGATCGGCGTGAACATGGGCGCGCCGCGCCTGGTGCCGGCGGACATTCCGTTCCAGGCGCCAGCCCAGGCCACCAGTTATCAGCTGGATGTCGATGGCACCACGGTCGAACTGGCCGCCGTGTCGATGGGCAATCCCCATGCGGTCATTCGCGTGGACGACATCAACAGCGCACCGGTGCATGAGCTGGGGCCGAAGATCGAGCACCATCCGCGCTTCCCGGCGCGGGTCAATGTCGGCTTCCTTCAGGTCATCGACCGCCATCGCGCGCAACTGCGTGTTTGGGAACGCGGCGCCGGGGAAACCCAGGCCTGCGGCACCGGCGCCTGTGCGGCGGCGGTGGCAGCCATCAGTCAGGGGTGGATGGATTCGCCGCTGTTGATCGACCTGCCCGGCGGGCGTCTGTCCATCGAGTGGGCCGGCCCGGGCGAACCGGTGTTGATGACCGGTCCGGCAGTGCGTGTATACGAAGGACAAGTGCGTCTTTGAGCGAGCAGAAATCATGACCGACAAGCCACAGGTACCCGCCCGACCAGCCGACGAATCAGCGTCCGAGAGCCTCGAGGCAGCCGCAGTTGCCGCCTACCTTGAAGCTCATCCGGACTTTTTCGTCGAGCACGAAGAGCTGCTGCCGTCGTTGCGCATTCCGCACCGACGCGGCGACACCGTGTCGCTGGTCGAGCGGCAGATGACCATCCTGCGCGACCGCAATATCGAGATGCGCCATCGCCTTTCGCATCTGATGGACGTGGCCCGCGACAACGATCGCCTGTTCGAAAAAACCCGCCGCCTGATTCTCGCGCTGATGGATGCATCGACCCTGGAAGACGTGGTCATCAGCGTTGAAGACAGCCTGCGTCAGGATTTCCAGGTGCCCTTCGTCAGCCTGATCCTGCTCGGCGACAACCCGGCCCCGGTCGGCCGCTGGGTGACTCACGCCGACGCGCAAACCGCGATTGGCGGCTTGCTCACCGAAGGCAAAAGCGTCAGCGGCAGCCTGCGTGAGCATGAGCTGGATTTCCTCTTCGGCGAAGAACAGCGCCAGCAGATCGGCTCGACCGCCGTGGTTGCCGTCAGCCATCAGGGCATTCACGGCATTCTGGCCATCGCCAGCCGTGACCCGCAGCACTACAAGAGCTCGGTCGGCACCCTGTTCCTCAGTTACATCGCCGAGGTCATGGGCCGTGTGCTGCCACGGGTCAACAGCTCGCTGCGCTCGGTACGCTGACCATGGAACGACAACTGGACGCTTACTGCGAACATCTGCGCAGTGAGCGACAGGTGTCGCCGCACACCCTGTCGGCTTATCGCCGCGACCTCGATAAAGTCCTCGGCTGGTGCATCAAGCAGAACATCGGCAGTTGGGCCGCGCTGGATATCCAGCGCCTGCGCAGCCTGATCGCCCGGTTGCATGCGCAAGGCCAGTCCTCGCGCAGCCTCGCCCGCCTGCTCTCGGCGGTGCGCGGGCTCTATCACTACTTGAATCGCGAAGGCCTGTGTGACCACGACCCGGCTACCGGCCTGGCCCCGCCAAAAGGCGAACGGCGCCTGCCGAAGACCCTCGATACCGACCGCGCCCTGCAATTGCTGGAAGGTGCGGTCGAGGACGATTTTCTCGCCCGGCGTGATCAGGCGATTCTCGAGCTGTTCTATTCCTCTGGCCTGCGCCTGTCCGAGCTGACCGGGCTCAATCTCGATCAACTCGACCTCGCCGACGGCATGGTTCAGGTGCTCGGCAAGGGCAGCAAGACCCGGCTGTTGCCGGTTGGCACCAAGGCTCGCGAAGCCTTGGAACAGTGGTTGCAGCTTAGAGCCATGACCAACCCGGCGGACGATGCGGTGTTTGTCAGCCAGCAAGGTCGGCGTCTCGGCCCCCGGGCGATTCAGGTGCGGGTCAAACTGGCTGGCGAGCGCGAGCTGGGGCAGAACCTGCATCCGCACATGCTGCGGCACTCGTTCGCCAGCCATTTGCTCGAGTCTTCACAGGATCTGCGCGCGGTGCAGGAATTGCTCGGCCACTCCGATATCAAAACCACGCAGATCTATACCCACCTCGACTTCCAGCATCTGGCGGCGGTCTACGACAGCGCCCATCCCCGGGCCAAACGCATGAAAGGCGATGATTCATGAGCATTCAGTTGATCACCTTCGACCTCGACGACACTTTGTGGGATACCGCGCCAGTGATCGCCAGCGCCGAAACCGTGTTGCGCGAATGGCTGAGCGAGCATGCGTCGAACCTGGGCGTGGTGCCGGTGGAGCATTTGTGGTCGATTCGCGAGCGAGTGCTGGCGGGCGAACCGGGTCTCAAACACCGCATCAGCGCGCTGCGCCGACGTGTGCTGTTCCATGCGCTGGAGGAAGCCGGGTACGCCCACGGCGAGGCGTCGGAGCTGGCTGACAAGGCTTTTGAAGTGTTCCTGCATGCGCGGCATCAGATCGAAGTGTTCCCGGAAGTCGAGCCGCTGCTGGAGCTGCTCGCCAATCACTATGCCCTCGGCGTCGTCACCAATGGCAACGCCGATGTACGCCGGTTGGGGCTGGCGGATTACTTCAAATTTGCCTTGTGCGCCGAAGACATCGGCATCGCCAAGCCGGATGCACGGCTGTTTCATGAAGCCCTGCAACGCGGGGGCGTGAGTGCCGAAGCAGCGGTGCATGTCGGCGATCATCCCGGCGATGACATTGCTGGCGCTCAGCAGGCAGGCTTGCGCGCGGTGTGGTTCAACCCGACGGGCAAGGGCTGGGAAGCGGAGCGCTTGCCTGATGCGGAAATTCGCAGCCTGATAGAATTGCCCGCCGTCCTCTCCCGCTGGAATGCTTCCTCGAACTGATCTACAGCCCTGTGGGAGCGAGCCTGCTCGCGAATGCGGTGTGTCATCCAACATGTATGTCGGCTGACATGCCCCCTTCGCGAGCAGGCTCGCTCCCACAGGGGACTGCATTTGTTTTCAACGCATCTATTCCAGGCATGAAAAAGCCCGCAGCGACGGCGGGCTTTTTCAGCAAGCGAGCGACGCGCCTCAGATAGGACGGCTGCCGTACTTGTTGTCCGGCTTCTTGGGCGGATCGGCGACCACGTTGGCCTCCACTTCCTGCACCTTGCCGCCGCGCGCAAGGAATTCTTCCATGGCCTTGGCCAGGGCGTCACGCTCCTTGTTCTTGGCTTCGATGCTCGGCAACTCGTCGACCGAGACCGCAGCCTTGGCTTTGCCTTTGGCAGCCGGGGCCGGCGTGTCGTCACCGCCATCGTCTTCGGCAACGTCTTCCGCTGCCGCTTCCAGGCCTTCCTCGGCCTCGTCTTCGTCGCCTACTTCGAGGTCGTCGTTTTCCAGATCATCGTCGCTCATGTTCTACCTCATGACTTGCCAAAAGCAGATTAGTTATAGACCAGCTTTGGCGGCTGTCGAAGCCGCCGTTGAAAAATCTTCTGCCGCTGCCCGGCAGCGGCTCATGCCTGTTCACCGTGCAAGGTGGCGAGGACTTTACGGGCACCGCCATGATCACGGTGCTCGCCCAGATAGATCCCTTGCCAGGTACCCAGTGCCAGCCGCCCTGCCGCAACCGGCAGACTGATCTGGCAACCGAGCACGCTGGCCTTGAAGTGCGCCGGGAGATCATCCGGGCCTTCGTCGTTGTGCTCGTAGCCGTCTGTTCCTTGTGGGATCAGACGATTGAAAAATCGTTCGAAGTCGCGACGAACTGCCGGATCGGCGTTCTCGTTGATGGTCAACGACGCCGACGTGTGCTGCAGCCACAAATGCAACAGACCGACCCGACAGGCCTTGAGTTCAGGCAAGCCTGCGAGCAACTCGTCCGTCACCAGATGAAAGCCCCGGGGCCTTGCCCGCAGGGTTATCAGAGTCTGTTGCCACACACAGTTCTCCGCTCGTTCGGGGCGCATTCTAGCGTGCTCTGAAAAAAAACAAAGGCCCTAATATTCCTGCAGCGATGTAAGCGATTGCCCGCAGAAAAAGCCTCGTCGTAAAGACGACCAAAGCCGTAAGAAAAATCCTTTCCGCCGCTCCCTGAATGACAAATCCCGGACAAAAAAATGCCCGGCGAACCGGGCAATTTTTTTATCGCGCGTACTTACAGGTTGTAGCCGCGTTCGTTGTGTTGTGCCAGATCGAGGCCGACCGACTCTTCTTCCTCGGTTACGCGCAGACCCATGACGGCGTCCAGCACCTTGAGGATGATGAAGGTGACGATCGCGGTGTAGATCACCGTGAAGCCGACGCCTTTGATCTGGATCCAGACCTGCGCGCCGATGTCAGTCACGGTGCCGAAGCCGCCCAGTGCCGGTGCGGCAAACACACCGGTGAGGATCGCGCCGAGGATACCGCCGATGCCGTGCACGCCGAAGGCGTCCAGGGAATCGTCATAGCCGAGTTTGCGTTTCAGGGTGGTGGCGCAGAAGAAGCACACCACGCCTGCGGCCAGACCGATCACCAGTGCACCCATCGGGCCCACGGTGCCAGCGGCCGGAGTGATCGCGACCAGACCGGCGACCACACCCGAAGCGATGCCCAGTGCGCTTGGCTTGCCGTGGGTGACCCACTCGGCAAACATCCAGCCCAGTGCGGCAGCGGCAGTGGCGATCTGGGTAACCAGCATGGCCATACCGGCAGTGCCGTTGGCAGCCGCAGCGGAACCGGCGTTGAAGCCGAACCAGCCGACCCACAGCATCGCCGCGCCCATCAGCGTGTAGCCGAGATTATGCGGAGCCATTGGTGTGGTCGGGAAGCCTTTGCGCTTGCCCAGCACCAGGCACGCGACCAGACCGGCGATACCGGCGTTGATGTGCACCACGGTGCCGCCAGCGAAGTCGAGCACGCCCCAGTCCCACATCAGGCCGCCGTTACCGGACCAGACCATGTGCGCGATCGGTGCATAAACCAGAGTGAACCAGATACCCATGAAGATCAGCATCGCGGAGAACTTCATGCGCTCGGCGAACGCACCGACGATCAGCGCCGGGGTGATGATCGCGAAGGTCATCTGGAAGGTGATGAACACCGCCTCAGGGAACAGCGCCGCCGGGCCGGTGATGCTCGAAGGCGTGACACCAGCGAGGAACGCCTTGCCCATGCCGCCGAAGAACGAATTGAAGTTGACGACGCCCTGTTCCATGCCGGTGGTGTCGAAGGCAATGCTGTAGCCATAAATGACCCACAGGATGCTGATCAGGCCGGTAATGGCGAAGCACTGCATCAGCACGGAAAGAATGTTTTTCGAGCGAACCATACCGCCGTAGAACAGCGCCAGGCCGGGAATGGTCATGAACAGCACGAGCGCTGTCGAGGTGAGCATCCAGGCGGTGTCGCCGGAATTGAGGGCTGGCGCTGCCACTTCGTCTGCCGCCATGGCGATGCCGGGCATTACGATGGACAACAGGGCGCCTAGCCCTGCGAATTTACGCAGAGTCATATTGTTTTCTCCTGGGGCGTTGGGTTTGTGGCGGCGCTTAGATCGCGTCGGTATCGGTTTCGCCGGTACGGATGCGGATCGCCTGTTCCAGATTGACCACGAAGATCTTGCCGTCACCGATCTTGCCGGTGTTGGCCGCTTTGGTTATCGCCTCGATAACCCGATCCAGATCCTTGTCGTCGATGGCCACGTCGATTTTCACCTTGGGCAGAAAATCGACCACATATTCCGCGCCGCGATACAGCTCGGTGTGACCCTTCTGCCGGCCGAAGCCTTTGACTTCAGTGACGGTAATGCCCTGCACGCCGATTTCGGACAGCGACTCGCGCACGTCGTCCAACTTGAACGGCTTGATGATGGCAGTGACTAGCTTCATGAAACTCTCTCCCGAATTGGTGGACTTGCCCCAGGAAAACAAACCCGTCTCAAGTCTAAGCGCAGTGCCTGGCTTTGTAACGCATCGTTGACGCCAGCTAACCGCATCAGACGAAACTCCCCGCTTCGTCTGCCGCACTGCATTCGTCACAGCGACTGCATCAGTGCATGGGTCGAGGGTGACTAAGCAGAAACCTTGCCAGCTCGGCAAAAACCCTGCATTTCAATCTCTTGGCCCGTGTTGCACGCGCTCGGGCAGAAAAGCTTTTGCCGATACGCACAACAACGGTGCGCCACCGTCCGTCCCCCTGCGCGAAAAGCGTGCATCCGTGCAACGGGATTGACTATAGACACTGCGTGATACACTGCCGGCCATTGTTTCCAGGACATTTCCCATGCTCGCGCCCAAAGACTTCCTCGACGCCCTGAGCGGCACCGCCTCCCGCCTGTTCAGCGGCGATACCCCGCTGCCGAAAGCCGAAATCGAAAGCCAGTTCAAAATGCTGCTGCAAAGTGCCTTCAGCAAACTCGATCTGGTCAGCCGGGAAGAGTTTGATAGTCAGATGGTGGTGTTGGCTCGCACGCGCGCCCGCCTCGAAAGCCTCGAAGCCAAAGTCGCCGAGATGGAAGCGAAACTGACACCGCCCGCTGAATAATTCGCGCCTCCTGGAGCTGCCGAAGGCTGCGATCTTTTGATCTTCAGCCCTTCAACCATCCCCGCAACGTGCTACAACCTTTATGACCGCCGTCCGATTGCGCCAAAAGCCCAAGTTTCTAAGCTCATCTGATGCTGAATGTTCAGCAGCGGGTTTGGCGCCCCGGGCAGGGCCATGGTGGAAAAGGGCTTCGCGGATGCTGCAATCGCTATAAGCCCGCATGCCGGAGCTGGGCCCTGCGCAAATCGTAAGTCGATTGGAGATTCATCCAGAACTCAGGCGTAGTGTTGAGATGAGTGGCAAGGCTGATTGCCAGATCGGTGCAGATCCTGAGCTGGCATTTCACAAGCTCTTCGATCTCGCTTTCGGGCCATTTCGTGGGCATGGCCAGATCCATGACGGTCATGCTCAACGGCTCCATGAATTCCTTATTCAGAACCTCGCCCGGATGAATCGGGCGCATACCATTGCGGTCCATTTTTCGCCTCCAGAAGCTGCATTGAGTGGCCAAACTGGAGCATCCGACTCCGCGATACCAGACCGTCGAAACCTTTCGCCGGCGTCCTACATCTATTAGGGCATAGTCCTACAAACATCAGCGTTTGCGCCCAGTTACGCAGCCCTTACGCATGTCATTACATTGGCAAACGAAATACGCCCATCAAGATGGAGATATCTGAAGGATAAGAAGAGGAAGGAAAAGCTATTTCAGATTGTTGATTTGCACCTCGAAGCACTCCGTTTGGCTGGAAATATGTCAGCCAACCAACGGCGATTTATTGAAGTTGCTGTTACATGTGGGCCAGCGCTTGAGCCAGGCGGCGCGCTGGCCGGTAGAAGCCCAATAAGATCGAATCAAGCATCCCGGCACGTGAGGTGTTTATGAAGCAGAAGAAGCAGAAAACCCAACCGGCACGGGTTTCCAAACCAGGTACCGGGGCACTCGGTTTGCCGGACAGAGTTTCAGCCAGCCAGCGGCATTTTCTGAAAGTAGCCGCGACCTATGGCAAGGAAATGGAGCCCGATGGTTGGCTCGCCGGTGGTGGAACCTGAGTACCGCAAAAATGACCGCCTGACAGGCGGTTTTTTTATGCCTGAGGATTAGTGCCTTCAGCAACATCCAGTGAAAGTTCGCCCTTAAAACTGTCCGACCAACGCTCTCTCCCCAGACTACCCTTCAAAAACCCGCAGGAAGCGGCTCCCCGATTCAGCTCAAGGAACGACCATGTCCCTCTCCATTGTCCACAGTCGCGCCCAGATTGGCGTGGAAGCCCCCGCTGTCACCGTCGAAGTCCATCTGGCCAACGGTCTGCCGTCGCTGACCATGGTCGGCCTGCCCGAGGCGGCGGTGAAGGAGAGCAAGGATCGGGTGCGCAGTGCGATCATCAATTCCGGGCTGCAATTTCCGGCGCGGCGGATCACCTTGAATCTGGCGCCGGCGGATCTGCCCAAGGATGGCGGGCGCTTCGATCTGGCAATTGCCTTGGGGATTTTGTCGGCCAGCGTGCAGGTGCCGTGTCTGACGCTGGACGAGGTGGAATGTCTGGGTGAATTGGCATTGTCCGGTGCCGTGCGACCAGTGCGTGGCGTGCTGCCGGCGGCACTGGCGGCGCGCAAGGCCGGGCGGGCGTTGGTGGTGCCTCGAGCGAATGCGGAAGAGGCGTGCCTGGCTTCGGGGCTGAAAGTGTTCGCAGTCGATCACTTGCTGGAAGCGGTGGCGCATTTCAATGGGCACACGCCGGTCGAGCCGTACACATCAGATGGCTTGATGCATGCCGCCAAACCCTATCCCGACCTCAACGAGGTGCAGGGGCAGACAGCCGCCAAACGCGCACTGCTGATTGCCGCAGCGGGGGCGCACAACTTGTTGTTCAGCGGGCCTCCGGGAACCGGCAAGACGCTGCTGGCCAGTCGTCTGCCAGGATTATTGCCGCCGCTATCCGAATGCGAGGCGCTGGAAGTGGCAGCGATTCAATCGGTGGCCAGCGGGGTTCCCTTGACTCACTGGCCGCAGCGGCCGTTCAGGCAACCGCACCATTCGGCTTCAGGGCCGGCATTGGTCGGTGGCAGCTCGAAACCGCAACCCGGCGAAATCACCCTCGCCCACCATGGCGTACTGTTTCTCGATGAGTTGCCGGAGTTTGATCGCAAGGTTCTGGAAGTGCTGCGCGAGCCGTTGGAGTCCGGGCATATCGTCATCGCTCGGGCCAAGGATCGCGTGCGTTTCCCCGCACGGTTTCAACTGGTGGCAGCGATGAATCCGTGTCCCTGTGGATATCTTGGCGAACCCAGCGGCAAATGCTCGTGCACACCGGACATGGTCCAGCGCTATCGCAACAAGCTGTCAGGGCCGCTGCTGGATCGGATTGATCTGCACCTGACCGTCGCGCGGGAGGCAACCGCCTTGAATCCGGCAGCCAAGCCAGGCGAAAACAGCGCCAGCGCTGCGGCGTTGGTGGCGGAAGCGCGGGAGCGTCAGCAGAAACGTCAGGGCTGTGCCAATGCGTTTCTCGATCTGCCGGGGCTCAAGCGTCACTGCAAGTTATCCACAGCTGACGAGATATGGCTGGAGGCGGCCTGCGAGCGACTGATCCTGTCGCTGCGCTCGGCGCATCGCCTGCTCAAGGTCGCGCGCACGCTGGCGGATCTTGAACAGGCCGATGCGATTACCCGCGAGCATCTGGCCGAGGCACTGCAATACCGGCCGGCGACACCTTAATGCTCAGTCAGATCAACCAGCGGTGCCTGGCGCACTTCAGTGTCGCGCCCGGCCTGAATCTCGGTCACGCGCTTGAGGGCCTTGTCCACCGCCCCTTTGTCGGCCAGCAGGCTGTAGCTGATCTGGAACTGTTTATGTTCTTTCGGCGCAATGGTCGGCACCAGATTCAACGGCCGCTGATAGCGACGGTTGTAGGAAAAACTGGTTCCCGGCTCCAGCCCGGTGACGTAGCCCTGCCCTTGGGTGTCGGTGTTTTTCCACAGCGAAAACACTGGCAACTGCTGAGTGTTGAAGCCAACGGATACGCCGAGGCTACCGGCCTTGTTGTGCAGCACGGTGAGGGTGTCACCCTTGGCGTCCGCATACGGCACGACGTTGTAGACAGTTTCGTCGTAGTCCTTGGTTGGCCCGCGATAGGTCTGCCAGTCGGGCAGATCGCCCTTGGCCTTGTCGTTGAACGGCGAAACCTGCTTCACCGGCGCTGCGAATTTTGCGCCCTGCTCGAGAAACGGCGTGCTGAAGTTGCTGTGATACAGCGCCTGATATTCCTTCGCATAGTCGCCGTTGTTGGTCAGGGTGTCGTTGAGGGCGAAGCTGGCGCTGCCCGGTTCGGTGACAAGTTCGGTCGCTACCGAGAAATCGACTTTCTTGAATGCCTGCTCTTTCAGCTCGCCACGCAGCGTGATGGCATACGGCGGCTTCTCGTCGATGTGCAAAGTGACGGTGCTGGCCGGGATGTTGGCGGCGCGACCGTGCAAGGTCAGCAATTCGCCGTTGTCCATGCCGGGATGGCCAACCCACTCGTAACCGCAACGGGTGACCAGTTCATTGAAACCTTCGAGCCAGCCCAGGCCACCGCGACCGTTGAGTTCGATGAACGCCGGGTTGACCACGTCCTTGACCGGCGAGTCCCAGCCCATCCGCACGTCGCCCACCGAAGCCTGCAACACGTTCATGCCACGGGTCGGCACTACCGAGAGTTTCATCGTGCCGTTATCGATATCGACAATGCTGACGCCCTCCTGACGACCACCATGCAGGGTACGCAGGGTCACGGAAAACGGTTTGGCGGTTTTTACGCCGAGTTGCTCACTGGTGATCGTCCAGTTTTTTGCCGGAGTGTTGGCGTCGAGCAGGACATAGTCCCAGGCCACGGCGTGGGAAGCGGCAGAGAATGCGCCGAGGGCGACGAGGAGTTTGAGCGGGGTCATGGCAGCAGCCTTTATTGGAGTTGTGCCATTTTTATAGCGCTGCGGAAACGTTTCAGCAAGTGCAAAAACCGGTTTGTGCCGGAGCATTCGCGAGCAAGCTCGCTCCCACCGGATTTTCGGCTGCTCACACGATTTGTGAACGACCGCGGAAACTGTGGGAGCGAGCTTGCTCGCGAAAACTGTTTCAACGACACATCAGCGGAAGCGGTCAACCTCGGAACGCAGATCCGCCGCCAGCTTCTCCAGCTCTTTAGCGGTGACAGCCAGGTTTGACACCACCTCACGCTGCTCGCTGTTGGCCAAGGCGATGCTTTGCAAATTGCTGCTCAGCAACGTCGCAGTGCTGCTTTGTTCCTGAGTGGCGGTGGTGATCGCGGCGAACTGCTGGCCTGCCGAACGGCTCTGCTCATCGATCCGCGCCAGCGCCGAGGCGACGTTGGCGTTGCGCGACAGGCCTTCCTGCATCAGCACATTGCCCTGCTCCATGGTGCTGATCGCGTTGCCGGTTTCCTGCTGAATGCTGTGGATCATGCTGGAAATTTCATCGGTCGCCTGACGGGTACGCGAGGCGAGGCTGCGCACTTCGTCCGCGACCACGGCAAAACCGCGCCCCTGCTCACCAGCACGGGCAGCTTCGATTGCTGCGTTAAGTGCCAGAAGGTTGGTCTGCTCGGCGATGGAGGTGATCACACCCACGATGCCGCCGATTTCCTGCGAGCGCTGCCCCAGCGTGTTGATCACGCTGGCGGTGCTGTTCAGCGCGCCGGCGATCTGCTCCAGCGACGACGACGCTTCTTCCATCGAGCTGCGGCCGATCTGGGTCTGCTGAGCGTTTTCCTGCGCCAGGCGCTGGGTCGCGCCCATGTTGTCGGCAATGTTCAGCGAGGTGGCGCTGAACTCTTCCACGGCGCCGGCCATGCTGGTGATTTCGCCCGACTGCTGCTCCATGCCTTCATACGCACCGCCGGACAAACCGGACAGCGCCTGCGCACGGCTGTTGACCTCTTCCGAAGCGCGGCGGATGTGCTCGACCATGGTCGACAGCGCCTGGCTCATCTGGTTGAACGCGCGGGACAGCTGACCGATTTCATCGTGGCTCGATACGTTCAGCCGCACACTCAGATCACCCGCGCCCAAGGCTTCGGCCTGACGCACCAGATCGCCCAGCGGTGCGAGTTTGCTGCGCAGCAGCCAGACCACGGAACCGACCGCGAGCAACATCGCCAGCAGGCTGCCGATCGCCAGTTGCGTACCGACGCTCCAGGTCACCGCGCGGATCTCGGCTTTCGGCATGCTCGCCACCACCGACCACGGGCCACCTTCGAACGGCACGGCGATGCTGTAGAAGTCCTCACCCTTGTCGCTCCAGAACTCACCCTTGCCCGGGGTTTTCACCAGGTTGTTGATGGTCGGGGCGGCTTGATCCAGGTTTTCGACCCCGGCAATCGGCACCAGCCATTTGTTCTGCTCGTCGAGCAGCGCCAGCGAGCCGGTCTTGCCAATGCGGAAGCGCTTGAGATTGGCGAACTGCGCGTTCTGCGCGTCGGTGTAGTCGAAGCCGACGTACAGCACGGCGATGATCTTGCCGCCCGCATCGCGCACCGGGGTGTACTGCGACATGTAGTAGCGCTCGAACAGCAACGAGCGGCCGACATAACTCTGCCCCGCCATCAGTTTCGCGTACGCCGGGTTGGCATGATCGAGCACGGTGCCGATGGCACGGGTGCCGTCCTGCTTGCTGACGTTGGTGCTGACGCGAATGAAGTCTTCGCCGCTGCGCACGAATACCGTGGCCACACCAGCGGTCATCTGCTTGAACTCGTCAACTTCCTTGAAGTTGTTGTTCAGCACCTCGTTGCCCAGGTGCAGACCCGGAGTCTGCACGCCGGCCACGGTCACTGGCTGATCGGGGTGCACACTCAAACCACTGCCGAAGCGCTTTTCGAACAGCCCGCTCAGGCGCAGGGTGCTTTCACGCAGCGTACCGTGAAAGGTACTCAGTTGATCGGCCAGCAGCCGGGCCTCACTGGCCAGATGCTCTTCACGGGTGGCGAGGTTGGCGGAATCCAGCGAACGCAAGGCGAACACCGTACTGCCGCTGATGACTATCGCCAGTATCACAGCAAGGGCAAGGCCCAGCTGCGAGGCGATCCGAGCACGAGGTTGAGACATGAACAGCTCCTGGCCGAGCCACCGAATCCTCCTTGATCGCGGTAATTGCCCGGAAAATATTCTAATAATGGGGGTAGCGCGGAACCGGCACGACGGTTCCACATGCTCGTAGTCGGCGGAAAATCCGAATACTTGAGCGGATTGCGTGGGTATGGCGCAGTAGTGGCATTGTGCCGGCTCGAACGTTTCAGCTCAAGCGCTCTACCGCCGGCAATTGCATGGCGCGGACTTCGCCTTGGAGAAAGTCGCTGAGGCGGCGCAAACGTTCACCTCCCGGACGCGGTTTCGGCCACACCAGGTAATAATTCAGGCCACTGGCGACGGCGGTTGGCCATGGCAGGCTCAAGCGCCCTTGCGCGACATCTTCGGCGACCATCAACAGATCACCCATCGAAACGCCGTAGCCGCGCGCCGCGGCGATCATGCCCAGTTCCAGCGTATCGAACACTTGTCCGCCCTTGAGCGAGACCTGATCGGACAGGCCCATGCGCTCCAGCCAACTGCGCCAGTCACGGCGATCCGGGGTCGGGTGCAGCAGTTCAGCCGTCGCCAGACGCGCTACATCCCAAGGTTGATCATTGAGCAGGTTCGGCGCGCCGACCGGAATCAATTCCTCGGGAAACAGCAGGCTCGCTTCCCAGTCCGGCGGGAAATGCCCGTCACTGAGCAAAACTGCGCAATCGAATGGTTCGTTGTTGAAGTCCACCGAATCGATATCCATCCATGCGCTGGTCAGTTGCACCTCATTGCCCGGCTGCAAATGGCGGAAGCGACTCAACCGCGCCAGCAGCCAACGCATGGTCAGGGTCGATGGCGCTTTCATGCGCAGGATGTCGTCCTCGGCGCGCAAGGTATTGCAGGCGCGCTCAAGGGCGGCGAAGCCTTCGCGGATACCGGGTAACAGCAGCCGCGCCGATTCGGTCAGTTGCAGGTTGCGTCCGCTGCGATGAAACAGCCGGCAGGCGAAGTGCTCTTCAAGGGTGCGCATGTGCCGACTGACCGCGCTCTGGGTGATCGACAGTTCTTCCGCCGCGCGGGTGAACGAGCTGTGTCGCGCGGCCGCTTCGAATGCGCGCAGGGCATACAACGGCGGAAGGCGTCGGGACATACACAAAGCTCCAATAGCGGGGATACAGCCAATTCGGCAGGACGATTCAGGATGAGTATTAATCATGCCACCCATCCTTTTTATCCCTTTGTGCAAAGCCTGCCAAGCGCCGAGAATCGACGCTCTTCTGCTTCCTCTGATATTTGGGTGGTGATGACCATGCAGCATCCTGTGCGTACCGAACTCTGGGCCATTCTGCGGTTGGCGGGGCCGCTGATTGCTTCGCAGTTGGCGCACATGCTGATGGTGCTGACCGACACCCTGATGATGGCGCGCCTCAGCCCCGAAGCGCTGGCCGGTGGCGGCCTCGGTGCCGCGAGCTACTCGTTCGTGTCGATTTTCTGCATCGGCGTGATTGCAGCGGTCGGCACATTGGTGGCAATCCGTCAGGGTGCCGGCGACATCATCGGTGCCGCACGCCTGACCCAGGCCGGACTGTGGCTGGCCTGGCTGATGGCCCTCGGCGCCGGGCTGTTGTTGTGGAACCTCAAACCCGTGTTGCTGCTGTTCGGCCAAACCGAAACCAACGTCAACGCCGCCGGGCAATTTCTCATCGCCCTGCCCTTCGCCCTGCCCGGTTACCTGAGCTTCATGGCCCTGCGCGGTTTTACCAGTGCGATTGGCCGGGCGACGCCAGTGATGGTCATCAGCCTCGCCGGTACGGTGGCCAACTTCCTGCTCAATTACGCGCTGATCACCGGCATGTTCGGCCTGCCCCAACTGGGCCTGACCGGTATCGGCCTGGTCACGGCGATTGTCGCCAACTGCATGGCACTGGCGCTGGCCTGGCATATCCGCCGGCATCCGGCGTATGACGCTTATCCGTTGCGCGCCGGCCTGTCGCGGCCGAACCGGCAATACCTGAAAGAACTGTGGCGTCTGGGCCTGCCGATTGGCGGCACCTATGCAGTGGAAGTCGGGCTGTTTGCCTTTGCCGCGTTGTGCATGGGCACCATGGGCAGTACGCAGATGGGCGCGCATCAAATCGCCCTGCAGATCGTGTCGGTGGCGTTCATGGTCCCGGCCGGGATGTCCTATGCCATCACCATGCGCGTCGGCCAACACTATGGCGCCGGGCAATTGGTCGATGCGCGCATGTCCGGGCGTGTCGGCATCACTTTCGGTGCCGTGGTGATGCTCGGCTTTGCCCTGGTGTTCTGGCTGTGGCCGAACCAGTTGGTCGGCCTGTTCCTCGACCACAACGATCCGGCGTTTGCCGAAGTGATCCGTCTGGCGGTGAGCCTGTTGGCAGTAGCGGCGTGGTTCGAGCTGTTCGACGGCACGCAGACGATTGCCATGGGCTGTATTCGGGGGCTCAAGGATGCCAAGACTACGTTTCTGGTCGGGCTCGCTTGCTATTGGCTGATCGGCGCACCGGCGGCGTGGTGGATGGCGTTCCATCTCAATTGGGGACCGACCGGCGTCTGGTGGGGTCTGGCGCTGGGCCTGGCGTGCGCGGCGGTAAGCCTGACGCTGGCGTTCGAATGGAAGATGCAGCGGATGATTCGGCGCGAGCCAGTTGCAGAGAGGTTCGAGGCCATCGGCGCGGATTAAGATCAAAAGATCGCAGCCTTCGGCGGCTCCTACAAAGGAACACATTCCAAGGTAGGAGCTGCCGAAGGCTGCGATCTTTTAAATGGCTTCCACCGAAGCCTGCTGACTGGCTCCAAAGGTCAGATATTCCACCAACTCATCCAGCGGCAGCGGTCGGCTGATCAGGTAACCCTGCACCTGATCGCAGCCGAACCCGCGCAGCAACTCCAGTTGCTCCGGCGTCTCGACCCCTTCGGCAACTACTTCCAGGTGCAGGTTGTGCGCAAGGTTGATCATCGCGTGCACCAGTTTGCGGTTCTCTTCGCGCTGTTCCATGCCGCCGACAAAACTCTTGTCGATCTTCAGCAAGGTGATCGGCAGGCTGTTGAGGTGCACGAACGAGGAAAATCCGGTGCCGAAATCGTCCAGCGAGAAGCGCACACCGAGGCGGCCGAGGGCGTCCATGGTCTGCTTGACCAGATCGCTGCGCCGCATAACCGCGGTTTCGGTCAGTTCGAATTCCAGCCACTGCGCCTCGACGCCGCGCTCGGCGATCAGGCGGCTAAGTGTCGGCAGCAACTGGCTGTCCTGAAACTGGCGGAACGACAGATTGATCGCCATGTGCAGCGCCGGCAGCCCCTGCTCGCGCAAGGCCTGCATATCGCGCAAGGCGCGGGAAATCACCCAGTAGCCCAGCGGCACGATCAGACCGCTCTGCTCGGCCAGCGGCACAAATTCACTCGGTGGCAGCAGACCGCGCTCACCGTGGCGCCAGCGCACCAGCGCTTCGAGGCCGACAATCTGGCCGTCTTCAAGATTCAGGCGTGGCTGGTAATGCAGTTCCAGCTCATCGCGGCGCAACGCCCGGCGCAGTTCGCTCTCAAGGTCGGCCATGCTCCGCGCGTTGCGGTTGATGCGTTCGTTGAAGATATGAAAAGTGCAGCCCTGTGTGCTCTTGGCCTGCTGCATGGCGATATGGGCGTGCCACATCAGTGGATCGGCACCGCCGTTGGCACGGGCATGGGCGATGCCGAGGCTGGAACCGATCAGCAGGCTTTCGCCGTCAACCCAGTAAGGTTCTGCCAACGCCTCAGTGATGCGTTCGGCCATCCACTCGGCGCGTTGCGGTGCACGACGGGTATCGATCAGCAGAGCGAATTCATCGCTGCCCAGCCGTGCCAGTTGATCGCCGGCCTCCAGCTGACTTTTCAGCCGCGCGACAACTTGCAGGATCAAGCGATCGCCGGCCTGATGACCAAGGGCATCGTTGGCATGGCGGAAGTTGTCGAGATCGAGATGGCCGAGGGCGAGACCGCGACCGTCGCCTTCGGCAAGGCGCGCAGTGAGCAGGGTCTGAAAGCCCTGGCGATTGGCGATGCCGGTCAGCGGATCCTGTTCGGCGAGGCGCTGCAAGGTGTTTTCCAGCACGCCGCGCTCGCGCACATGGCGCAGGCAGCGCTGGAGCATGCCGGCGTCGAGAGCGTCGAACACCAGCCAATCGCTGACACCGACCGGCGCAGTGGCCGGTTCGTGCTCCAGCAGCAGAACGGTCGGCAGGCTGCAACGACCGGGCGGCGGTTGCAACGCTGGCAGGGTCAGCAGTACCGCGTGGCGGTTGTCCTCGAACAGGCGGCTGACCGAATCCCAGTTCGGCGCACTGATCAGCACCGCCGCGCTCCCCATCGGAGCCAGACACTCACGCAACAACGCTGTCCACGCTGGCTCTTCGGCCAGTAGCAGCAAACGCAAGGGTTCGACAGGCGTAGACAAGCTGACTCCCTAGACTCTGCAATGATGTAGGCGGGGCATTATGCCGGTGTGCTGAACAATGACCAATGCGTTGTCTGATGACAACGGCATCGAAACGTTATTTTGTGTCACGAATGAGAACATTAGCCGCAAAATCCCCGCGTATCCTGCGTGAAAGTAACAAAAGCGGCAAATCTGAATCGCGTGCTGCGTCACAAGTCGGACAGAGCAGCAGAAATCGCTGAGCCTGTTAAAATGCCGGCCCATTTCGTCAACGACTCCCGAATTTTCGTATGTCCCGACTCAATCCCCGGCAGCAAGAAGCCGTGAACTACGTCGGCGGCCCTCTATTGGTGCTCGCCGGTGCTGGCTCCGGCAAGACCAGCGTGATCACGCGCAAGATCGCGCACCTGATCCAGAACTGCGGCATCCGCGCCCAGTACATCGTCGCCATGACCTTTACCAACAAGGCCGCGCGCGAGATGAAAGAGCGGGTCGGCACCCTGTTGCGTGCCGGCGAAGGACGCGGCCTGACCGTCTGCACCTTCCACAACCTGGGCTTGAACATTATCCGCAAGGAGCATGCGCGGCTGGGCTACAAACCCGGTTTCTCGATCTTCGACGAGACCGACGTCAAAGCCCTGATGACCGACATCATGCAGAAGGAATACGCAGGCGACGACGGCGTCGACGAGATCAAGAACATGATCGGCGCCTGGAAAAACGACCTGATCCTGCCCGCCCAGGCCTTGGAAAACGCGCGCAACCCGAAGGAGCAGACCGCCGCCATCGTCTACACCCACTATCAGCGCACGCTCAAGGCGTTCAACGCGGTGGACTTCGATGACCTGATCCTGCTGCCGGTAAAGCTCTTCGAAGAACACGCCGACATTCTCGAAAAATGGCAGAACAAGGTCCGTTACCTGCTCGTCGACGAATACCAGGACACCAACGCCAGCCAGTATCTGTTGGTGAAGATGCTCATCGGCAAGCGCAACCAGTTCACCGTGGTCGGCGACGACGACCAGTCGATCTACGCCTGGCGTGGCGCGCGCCCGGAAAACCTGATGCTGCTCAAGGACGACTATCCGTCCTTGAAAGTGGTCATGCTCGAGCAGAACTACCGCTCCACCAGCCGCATCCTGCGCTGCGCCAACGTGCTGATCTCGAACAACCCGCACGAATTCGAAAAACAGTTGTGGAGCGAGATGGGCCACGGCGACGAGATCCGCGTGATCCGCTGCCGCAACGAGGACGCCGAAGCCGAGCGCGTGGCCATGGAAATCCTCAGCCTGCACTTGCGCACCGACCGCCCATACAGCGATTTTGCGATTCTTTATCGCGGTAACTACCAGGCCAAGCTGATCGAATTGAAGCTGCAACACCATCAGGTGCCGTATCGCCTGAGCGGCGGCAACAGCTTCTTCGGTCGCCAGGAAGTGAAGGACCTGATGGCCTACTTCCGCCTGATCGTCAATCCGGATGACGACAACGCCTTCCTGCGCGTGATCAACGTGCCGCGCCGCGAGATCGGCTCGACCACCCTGGAAAAGCTCGGCAACTACGCCACCGAGCGCAAGATCTCGATGTACGCCGCCACCGACGAAATCGGTCTCGGCGAGCATCTGGACAGCCGCTTCACTGATCGCCTGGCGCGCTTCAAGCGCTTCATGGACAAGGTCCGCGAGCAGTGCGCCGGCGAAGATCCGATCTCGGCGCTGCGCAGCATGGTCATGGACATCGACTACGAGAACTGGCTGCGTACCAACAGCTCCAGCGACAAGGCGGCGGACTACCGCATGGGCAACGTCTGGTTCCTGATCGAGGCGTTGAAAAACACCCTTGAGAAGGACGAGGACGGCGAAATGACCGTCGAGGACGCCATCGGCAAACTGGTGCTGCGTGACATGCTCGAGCGCCAGCAGGAAGAAGAGGACGGTGCCGAAGGTGTGCAGATGATGACGCTGCACGCCTCCAAAGGGCTGGAGTTTCCCTACGTGTTCATCATGGGCATGGAAGAGGAAATCCTCCCGCACCGTTCCAGCATCGAAGCCGACACCATCGAAGAAGAACGCCGCCTGGCCTATGTGGGCATCACCCGCGCCCGCCAGACCCTGGCCTTCACCTTCGCAGCCAAGCGCAAGCAGTACGGTGAAATCATCGACTGCGCGCCCAGTCGCTTTCTGGATGAGCTGCCGCCGGACGATCTGGCCTGGGAAGGCAACGACGACACCCCGACTGAAGTCAAAGCCGTGCGTGGCAATAGCGCATTGGCCGACATACGCGCGATGTTAAAGCGCTAGAATCGACTACTTTTTAATCTACCTTCGGCGCCCATCGCGCCAACAGAGGAAGCTGTTGTGGAAGCACTGCACAAAAAAATCCGCGAAGAAGGCATCGTGCTTTCCGATCAGGTCCTGAAAGTCGACGCTTTCCTGAACCACCAGATCGACCCGGCCCTGATGAAGCTGATCGGTGACGAATTCGCCGCACTGTTCAAAGACTCGGGGATCACCAAGATCGTCACCATCGAAGCCTCGGGCATCGCCCCGGCGATCATGACCGGTCTGAACCTCGGCGTGCCGGTGATCTTCGCCCGCAAGCAACAGTCGCTGACCCTGACTGAAAACCTGCTCTCGGCGACCGTCTACTCGTTCACCAAGAAGACCGAAAGCACCGTGGCCATCTCCCCGCGCCACCTGACCAGCAGCGACCGCGTGCTGATCATCGACGATTTCCTGGCCAACGGTAAGGCCTCGCAAGCGCTGATCTCGATCATCAAACAGGCCGGCGCCACCGTTGCCGGTCTGGGCATCGTCATCGAAAAGTCGTTCCAGGGCGGCCGCGCCGAACTGGACTCGCAGGGCTACCGCGTCGAGTCGCTGGCTCGCGTGCAATCGCTGAAGGATGGCGTCGTCACCTTCATCGAGTAACCAGCGGCCCCTAGTTATCCCCTGTGGGAGCGAGCCTGCTCGCGAATGCATTGTGTCAGTCACCCTGTTGAGTGAATGACACACCGCTTTCGCGAGCAGGCTCGCTCCCACAATGGGTTCTGGGGGTGGTCAGTTATTGCGCGGTAGCTTTGAGGCCTGTGAGCAGCAGGCGTTGGAAAAGGTCCTCCTTCAGACCCTCCGGATTCGTCAGTTGCATCCGCTCAAGATGTTCCGGGAACACTGAGGCCTCCGGCGCATCCAGCGCTGCCTTGCCCAAGTCGAGAATCTCGGTCAGCTTGAACTTGCTCTTCAGCCAGTTCAGCGCCCGCAGCAGATCCCGTTCGATGGCGGTGAAATCACAGCCCAGCGGATACTCCGGAAACAGGTTCGGATGCCGTGCGGCAATCGCCCGCAAGCGTTGCGGTGTGTTGTCGGCAAACCGTGGATCGAGACGGAAGTCCTTCGGCAGCTTACCGACTGTCTGCGCCTGCTCGATCAACCCCGGCTGGAACCGCGAGTCGCTGATATTGAGCAACGCTTCGATCACCGCCGCGTCGGATTTTCCGCGCAGGTCGGCGATGCCGTACTCGGTGACGACGATGTCGCGCAGGTGCCGCGGGATCGTGCAGTGGCCGTAGTCCCAGACGATATTGGAGCTGACCTCGCCGCCGGACTCGCGCCAGCTGCGCAGGATCAACATCGATCGCGCGCCTTCCAGCGCGTGGCCCTGAGCAACAAAGTTGTACTGCCCACCGACACCGCTGAGCACGCGTCCGTCTGCCAATTGATCAGCCACGCCGGCGCCGAGCAGAGTCATGGTGAACACGGTGTTGATGAAGCGCGCATCGATGCGCTGCAAGCGCTTGAGCTCTTCCTGGCCGTACAGTTCGTTGATGTAGCTGATGCGGGTCATGTTGAATTCAAGCAGCCTGCTTTGCGGCAACTCGCGCAGACGTTCATAAAAGCTGCGCGGGCCGAGGAAGAAGCCGCCGTGGACGCAGATACCGTCAGGCTGTGCCGCTTCATCGAGGGTGCCAGCGTTGGCCTGCTCCTGGGTCGGCACATCCTGATAGACCTTGCGCCGGATGATCCCGGCATCCGCCAAAACCAGCAGCCCGTTGACGAACATCTCGCTGCAACCGTAAAGGCCTTTGGCAAATGGCGTGGTGCCGCCCTCGCGCTGGATCAATTGCGCCCATTGACTGAGGTTGATGTCACCGAGCAACGCCTGATAACCGGCGTTATCGGCCTGACGGGCAAGTAGCGCAGCAGTCAACGCATCCCCCATCGAGCCGATACCAATTTGCAATGTGCCGCCATCGCGCACCAGCGTACTGGCGTGCAAGCCAATGAAATGATCCTGAAAGCCTACGGGCATGTTAGGCGTTGAAAACAGCGTGCTGCTGTCTTTCTCGTCGATCAGCAGATCAAACGTGTCGATATCGACTTCCGCATCGCCGGGCATGTACGGCAGATCCGTATGCACCTGGCCGACCAGCACAATGGTCTCCCCCGCTTCGCGACGCTTGGCGATCATCGGCAACAGGTCGAGGGTGATGTCCGGGTTGCAGCTCAGGCTTAAGCGATCAGGGTATTCGCTGCTGCTGGCGAGCAATTGCGCCACCAGATTGAGACCCGCTGCGTTGATGTCGCGAGCGGCATGGCTGTAATTGCTGCTGACGTAATCCTGCTGCGCCGGCGCGCTGTTGAGCAGACTGCCAGGCTGCATGAAAAACTGCTGGATACGGATGTTGGCGGGCAGGCTGTCGCGCTGCAGATCGGCGAGGAAATCGAACTCCGGATAATCACCAAACACCCGCTCTACAAAGGGCTCGATAAAGCGCTTCTGCAAGCCATCGCCCAAATTCGGCCGACCGAGGCACAGCGCGGTATAGATCGTCAGCTGCCGCTCGGGCAGGTCCTTGATGCGCCGGTACAGCGCGTTGACGAAGTGATTCGGCTTGCCCAGCCCCAGCGGCAGGCCCATGTGGATGTGCGCAGGCAAACGCGCCAGCACATCGTCCACCGCCTGTTCGATCGAACACAACTGCACCATCTGAAGCCTCCCGCCCGTTCCGTTGATAGGGGTAGACCGAGATTGCCTTGAGTTTGCTGCAAAGGACAGCATTTGGTTTGGAGGGATCAGGGCCTGAATGAATCGGAAACCAGAAACCACAGGCACAAAAAAACCGTCCGAAGACGGTTTTTTTCAAAGCCGGCGCTGATTACAGACCGGACATCTCTTTGATCGCGCCCTTGAGCTCTTCATCGGAGCAATCGGCGCAGGTGCCTTTTGGCGGCATGGCGTTGATGCCGGTGATGGCCTTGGCGAGGATGCCGTCCAGACCACCCTGATGATCGGCCCGCTCCTTCCAGGCTGCCTTGTCGCCGATCTTCGGCGCGCCGAGCAGGCCCGTGCCGTGACAAGCGTTGCAGTGCTTGGCGATGACGTCTTTAGGGGCCTTTGCTCCGCCGCCCCCGCCAGCGGTAGCAGCCACTTCCATACCCTTGCATTCCTGCCCTTGAACACACACCTGGCCGACGGGCTCGAGGCGTTTGGCGATGTCGTCATTTGTCGCAGCTTGAGCGCTGACAGCCCAGAGGGCCAGTACGGTTGCTGGTGCAGCCAGCATTTTCATAATTAGGTTCACGCGTTCACCCTCAATGGTGGCTATTCACGCCTGCGGCCACGGTTCGCAGGCGGGCGCAAGTATAGCGGGTAGGCCGCTGTACTGAAACAACCCCATGGTTAGAGGGGTCTTGTTGCCCATCGGTAAATCGGTTCGGGGGCCTTTGCCATATCGGCCTGGCGCCTTCTGCTTAAAAATTCGCCGGCGTGGCTGCGCTGATTAGTCGCGCCGGCACGTCGAACGGGTTACGGAAACGATGCGGCTTGGTACTTTCAAAATAGTAGCTGTCGCCGGCTTCGAGGATAAAAGTTTCCAGACCCACCACCAGTTCGAGGCGACCTTCCACCAGAATCCCGGTTTCCTCGCCCTCATGGGTGAGCATTTCTTCGCCGGTGTCGGCGCCCGGCGGGTAGATTTCGTTGAGGAAGGCGATGGCGCGGCTCGGGTGCGCGCGGCCGACCAGTTTCATGGTCACGGCGCCGTCGGAGATGTCGATCAGCTCATTGGCCTTGTAGACGATCTGGGTCGGTTGGTCCTGCAGGATCTCTTCGGAAAAGAACTCGACCATCGACATGGGAATGCCGCCGAGCACCTTTCTCAGCGAACTGATCGAAGGGCTGACGCTGTTCTTTTCGATCATCGAAATGGTGCTGTTGGTGACGCCCGCACGTTTGGCGAGTTCACGCTGGGAAAGCCCTTTGAGCTTGCGGATCGATTGCAGTCGTTCACCGACGTCCAAGGCGGGAGCCTCCTGATGTTGTAAGAATATTGAGCGTTATCATGGCGACAGCGTTCAGTATTTACAACAGCTGGCCCCCGCAGCGGCGTCAACCCTCGGAATAGAGCCTTGGCACCCGTTTCAGGTTGCAGAAGATCTGATACGGGATGGTATCGGCCCACTTTGCCACGTCGCTGGCGAGGATGTTTTTACCCCACAGCTCGACAGTTGAACCAAGCCCCGCTTCCGCTACGTCGGTCAGATCGATGCAGAGCATGTCCATCGACACGCGCCCTAGCAGGCGGCTGGGTTTGCCCGCCACCAGCACGGGTGTGCCGGTCGGTGCCTGGCGCGGGTAGCCGTCGGCGTAACCCATAGCGACCACGCCGATGCGCATCGGCTTGTCGGTGATGAACCTGGCGCCATAACCGATCGGCTCGCCGGCCGGCAATTCACGCACACTGATGACTTTCGATTCGAGGGTCATCACCGGTTGCAGGCGTTCAGCGACGGCGTTGGCTTCTTCGAACGGGGTCGCGCCGTAGAGCATGATGCCCGGGCGTACCCAATCGCTTTGGATTTCTGGCCATCCAAGCACGGCGGGCGAGTTGCGCAAGCTGACTTCCGCCGCCAGACCCTGACGCGCCGCTTCGAACACCGCGACCTGCTCGGCACTGCTTTGCGCATGCAGTTCATCGGCGCGGGCGAAGTGGCTCATCAACACGATTTTTGCCACTTTGCCGCTGGCCAGCAGACGCTGATAGGCCGCTGGATAATCTTTCGGATGCAGGCCGACGCGGTGCATGCCGGAATCGAGCTTGAGCCATACCGTGATCGGTTTGCTCAGGACTGCCTGCTCGATCACTTCGAGCTGCCAAAGCGAATGCACCACGCACCAGAAATCATGCTCGACGATCAACGCCAGCTCATCGGCTTCGAAGAAGCCTTCCAGCAGCAATACCGGCGCGCGAATCCCGGCGGAACGCAGCTCCAGTGCTTCTTCAATGCAGGCCACTGCAAACCCGTCAGCCTCGGCTTCCAGCGCCTGGGCGCAACGCACCGCGCCATGGCCGTAGGCGTCCGCCTTGATCACCGCGAGCGCCTTGGCGCCGGTGACTTCACGGGCAATTCGGTAGTTGTGACGCAGGGCTTGAAGGTCAATCAGGGCACGGGCAGGACGCATGGCGGCAGACTTCTGGGCGGTCATGGGAAGAAAAACCGGCGCTGACTGACGACGTGAACCGCCAACAGCACCGGGAGAGGGATCTGTAAAACGTTATGGCAGCGCGGCGACGATGGAGATCTCCACCAGAATGCTCGGCTTGGCCATCTTCGCTTCGACGGTGGCGCGGGCCGGCGCGGCGCCTTTGGGCAGCCACTGGTCCCACACCGCGTTCATTCCGGCGAAGTGCGCTTCGATGTCATTCAAATAGATCGTTGCCGACAACAGATGCTGTTTGTCCGTCCCGGCCAGATCGAGCAGACGTTCGATATTGGCGAGCACGTCGCGGGTCTGCTGTTCAATTCCGGCGTCGAAGTCATCGCCGACCTGCCCGGCCAGATACACGGTGCCGTTGTGGCTGACGATCTGACTCATGCGCTCATTGGTGAGCTGGCGCTGGATTGACATGTTTTGCGGACTCCTGGGTCTGGTTGCCGTAACGGGAAATATCGAGGCCTTCGGCGCTGATCTGCGGCTTTTTCTTCGCCATCAGGTCGGCGAGCAAACGGCCGGAACCACAGGCCATGGTCCAGCCGAGCGTACCGTGACCGGTGTTGAGGAACAGATTCTTGAACGGCGTGGCGCCAACGATCGGCGTACCGTCCGGCGTGGTCGGGCGCAGGCCGGTCCAGAAACTCGCTTCGGCCAGATTGCCGCCCTGAGGATAAAGGTCGTTGACGATCATCTCCAGGGTTTCGCGCCGACGCGGGTTCAGCGACAGGTCAAAACCGGCGATCTCGGCCATGCCGCCGACGCGGATGCGGTTGTCGAAACGGGTGATCGCGACCTTGTAGGTCTCGTCGAGAATGGTCGACGTCGGCGCCATGTCCGGATTGGTGATCGGCACGGTCAGCGAGTAGCCCTTGAGCGGATACACCGGGGCCTTGATGCCCAACGGCTTGAGCAGTTGCGGCGAGTAGCTGCCGAGCGCCAGCACGTAGCGATCAGCGGTTTCCAGCTTGCCGTCAATCAACACGCCGTTGATGCGGTCACCGGCGTAATCGAGCTTCTGGATGTCCTGGCCGAAACGGAATTCCACACCGAGCTTGCGCGCCATTTCGGCGAGACGGGTGGTGAAGATCTGGCAGTCGCCGGTCTGGTCGTTGGGCAGACGCAGCGCGCCAGCGAGAATGTCGGTCACGCCTGCCAGCGCCGGCTCGACGCGGGCAATACCGGCGCGGTCGAGAACTTCAAACGGCACGCCGGATTCCTTCAGCACGGCGATGTCCTTGGCGGCGTTATCCAGTTGCGCCTGAGTGCGGAACAACTGCGTGGTGCCGAGGCTGCGGCCTTCGTAGGCGATACCGGTTTCGGCGCGTAATTCATCGAGGCAGTCACGGCTGTACTCGGACAGACGCACCATGCGCTCCTTGTTCACCGCGTAACGGCTGGCGGTGCAGTTGCGCAGCATTTGCGCCATCCACAGGTATTGGTCGATATCGGCGGTGGCCTTGATCGCCAGCGGCGCGTGGCGCTGAAGCAACCACTTGATGGCCTTGAGCGGCACGCCCGGCGCGGCCCACGGCGAGGCGTAACCCGGCGAGACCTGGCCGGCGTTGGCGAAACTGGTCTCCATGGCCGCAGCAGGCTGCCGGTCGACCACCACCACTTCAAACCCGGCACGGGCCAGATAGTAAGCACTGGCGGTACCGATGACGCCGCTACCCAAGACCATGACGCGCATTTTCAATCCCTCATCGCGGCTTTTCGCCGAACTGTTTGTTAGAGCAATGATGGGCGCAGTGTAAAAAAGAAATGCCAGTGCTTTTCACTATATAAGCGCCTATATTTGGCGACAATTCTCGGCAAAAACCCTTTTCACGGAGGCGCATCCCCTATGCGTACCAACACTCAGACCAAACGTGAGCTGGACAAGATCGACCGCAACATCTTGCGCATCCTGCAAGCGGACGGGCGGATTTCCTTCACCGAACTGGGGGAAAAGGTCGGCCTCTCGACCACGCCGTGCACCGAGCGTGTGCGGCGTCTGGAGCGCGAGGGGATCATCATGGGCTACAACGCCCGGCTCAATCCGCAGCATTTGAAGGGTAGCCTGCTGGTGTTCGTCGAGATCAGCCTCGACTACAAATCCGGCGACACATTCGAAGAATTCAGACGCGCGGTGCTGAAGCTGCCGCATGTGCTGGAGTGCCATTTGGTGTCAGGGGATTTCGACTATCTGGTGAAGGCGCGGATTTCCGAGATGGCGTCGTATCGCAAACTGCTCGGCGACATTCTGTTGAAGCTGCCGCATGTGCGTGAATCGAAGAGCTATATCGTCATGGAAGAGGTGAAAGAGAGCCTGTGCCTGCCGATTCCGGACTGATCACCGCAATGATCGTTCCCACGCTCTGCGTGGGAATGCAGCCCGGGACGCTCTGCGTCCCAAAGGCCGAACGCGGAGCGTCCGAAGAGGCATTCCCACGCAGAGCGTGGGAACGATCGCTTACACCAACACCTGCCGATTCGCCGCCATATACTCGAATATCTGCTTTTCCACCCGCGGATGAATCAGCTCCACCGGCCGCCGCTCGTTCGGGCATGGCAGCGTCTTGGTCGTACCAAACAAGCGGCAGATCAGCGGTCGCTCTTCATACACCGTGCAGCCATTCGGCCCCAGGTGCACACAGTTGAGTTTTTCCAGCGCGGCATCCTGCTCGGCGCGGGTCTTGCGCGGCAGCCGGGCCATTTCCTCGGGCGAAGTGGTCACCGGCCCGCAGCAGTCGTGGCAGCCCGGCACGCAGTCGAACGTGGGGATCTGCTGACGCAGGTTGCGGATTTTCTGGCTGTTGCAGCTCATCGAAACGTTGACCAAAGTGGCGGGCTGATGATTGTGCCGCAAAAGCCCGGATCCAGACACCGCAGGCCGACCGATGTTGCCCACGTTCGGGCGTGCGGCTTATGCTCCGTCAAATTTTCTCGACACTCAGCCGTTGGATGATGCCCATGACCGCCCGCGCCCAGACCACCGCGAGCCAACCCCACGTTGCCTCTTATTACGCCGCCAGCAGCCTGCCGCAGCCTGACCATCCCGTGCTGCAAGGCGAGGTGGTGGCGGATGTCTGCGTGGTCGGCGGCGGCTTTTCCGGGCTGAATACGGCGCTGGAACTCGCCGAACGCGGTTTCAGCGTAGTTTTGCTGGAAGCGCACCGGATCGGCTGGGGCGCCAGCGGTCGCAACGGCGGGCAGTTGATTCGCGGTGTCGGTCACGGCCTTGATCAGTTCGCCAATGTCATCGGTGCCGAAGGCGTGCGCGAGATGAAACTCATGGGCCTGGAAGCGGTGGAGATTGTCCGCCGGCGCGTCGAGCGTTTCGGCATTGCCTGCGACCTGACCTGGGGCTACTGCGACCTCGCCAACAAGCCTTCCGATCTCGACGGTTTTGCCGAAGATGCCGAAGAGTTGCGCGGCCTCGGTTACCGCTACGAAACCCGTCTGTTGCAGGCCAGTGAAATGCACACCGTGGTCGGTTCCAAGCGCTATGTCGGCGGCTTGATCGACATGGGCTCCGGACATCTGCATCCGCTGAATCTGGCGCTGGGCGAAGCGGCAGCGGCGCAGCAACTGGGCGTGCAGCTGTTCGAGCGTTCGGCCGTGACGCGCATCGATTACGGCCCCGAAGTGAAGGTGCACACCGCGCAAGGCTCGGTGCGGGCGAAGACCCTGGTGCTGGGCTGCAATGCCTATCTCAATGACCTCAACCCGCAACTGAGCGGCAAGGTCCTGCCCGCCGGCAGCTACATCATCGCCACCGAACCGCTGAGCGAAGAGCAGGCGCACAACCTGCTGCCGCAGAACATGGCGGTCTGCGACCAGCGGGTGGCGCTGGATTACTACCGGCTCTCGGCGGATCGACGTTTGCTGTTCGGCGGCGCCTGTCATTACTCGGGACGCGATCCGAAAGACATCGGCGCCTATATGCAGCCGAAGATGCTTGAAGTGTTCCCGCAACTGGCCGGGGTGAAAATCGATTATCAGTGGGGCGGAATGATCGGCATCGGTGCCAACCGCTTGCCGCAGATTGGCCGGCTCGCCGAGCAGCCGAACGTGTATTACGCCCAGGCGTATTCCGGACATGGGGTGAATGCCACCCACCTGGCCGGCAAGCTGCTGGCCGAAGCAATCAGCGGGCGGCACAGCGGCGGCTTTGATCTGTTCGCCAAGGTGCCGCACATCACCTTCCCCGGCGGCAAGCATTTGCGCTCGCCGTTGTTGGCGTTGGGGATGTTGTGGCATCGGCTGAAAGAGTTGGTCTGACGAATCAGGATCGTTCCCACGCTCCGCGTGGGAATGCATCCAGTGACGCTCTGCGTCACAGCGGACGCAGAGCGTCCGGGGCGGCGTTCCCACGCAGAGCGTGGGAACGCTCTGTGGTATTCATATCCGCCAAAACGGCTTCAATCCCTCCTCCCTTGCCTGCTCCCGCGTCAACCCGACATCCCTGAGTTGCTCCGGTGTCAGGCCTAGCAACGCCTTGCGCGTGTGCAGACGATGCCAGAACAGACCCCAGCGACTGAGGCCGGACGGTGCGTTACGCAGCAGATTGCGCGCGCTGTCCTTCTGCCCTGCCGCCAGTTCCTGACTGTGTAACGTCAGCCGCACATCGCTCAAGCCGTTCATTTTCGTTGCTCCTGTTTACTTGGGTAGCCAGAGATTCCATGATGCGCGGGCGAGCAAAACCATTACAGACTCAAAGAACCTGTATTAACTCCATACAGATTTGCCGATTCACCGACTGAATGACTGATTTTTGCCGCATCTGTACTGGTTTCCACCAAGACGCACCGAGGCCACCATGACTCTGTATGTAAATCTCGCCGAATTGCTCGGCACCCGCATCGAACAAGGCTTCTATCGTCCTGGCGATCGCTTGCCGTCGGTTCGAGCCTTGAGCGTCGAGCACGGAGTCAGTCTGAGCACGGTGCAGCAGGCCTATCGCGTGCTTGAAGACAGCGGCCTCGCCACGCCGAAACCCAAGTCTGGCTACTTTGTCCCAGTCGGCCGCGAGTTGCCGGAGCTGCCCGCAGTAGGCCGCCCGGCGCAACGGCCGGTAGAGATTTCGCAATGGGATCAGGTGCTGGAACTCATTCGCGCGGTACCGCGCAAGGACGTCGTGCAATTGGGCCGTGGCATGCCCGATGTCGGCTCGCCAACCATGAAGCCGCTGCTGCGCGGACTGGCGCGAATCAGCCGGCGGCAGGACATGCCCGGTCTGTATTACGACAACATCCACGGCAACCTCGAACTGCGCGAACAGATCGCGCGCCTGATGCTCGATTCCGGCTGTCAGTTGAGCGCCAGCGATCTCGTGATTACCACTGGCTGCCACGAAGCGCTGTCCACCAGCATCCACGCGATCTGCGAGCCGGGTGACATCGTCGCGGTGGACTCGCCGAGCTTCCACGGCGCCATGCAGACCCTCAAAGGCCTGGGCATGAAAGCCCTGGAGATTCCCACCGATCCGCTCACCGGGATCAGCCTCGACGCCCTTGAACTGGCGCTGGAACAGTGGCCGATCAAGGCCATTCAGCTCACCCCCAACTGCAACAACCCGCTCGGCTACGTGATGCCCGAGTCGCGCAAACGCGCGCTGTTGACGCTCGCCCAGCGTTTCGACGTGGCGATCATTGAAGACGATGTGTATGGCGAACTGGCCTATACCTACCCGCGCCCGCGCACGATCAAATCCTTCGATGAAGACGGCCGCGTGTTGCTCTGCAGCTCGTTCTCCAAAACCTTGGCGCCGGGGCTGCGCATCGGCTGGGTGGCGCCGGGCCGATATCTGGAGCGAGTGCTGCACATGAAATACATCAGCACCGGCTCCACCGCACCACAACCGCAGATCGCCATCGCCGAATTCATCAAGGCCGGCCATTTCGAGCCGCACTTGCGGCGTATGCGCATGCAGTACCAACGCAATCGTGACGCGATGATCGACTGGGTGACGCGCTACTTTCCCGCTGGCACCCGCGCCAGTCGCCCGCAGGGCAGCTTCATGCTCTGGGTGGAGCTGCCGGAAGGTTTCGACACGCTGAAACTGAATCGCGCGCTGCACGATCAGGGCGTACAGATTGCCGTTGGCAGCATCTTTTCCGCCTCGGGCAAGTACCGCAATTGTCTGCGGATGAACTACGCTGCCAAACCAACAGCGCAGATCGAAGAAGCGGTGCGCAAAGTCGGCGCTGCGGCAATCAAACTACTCGCTGAGACCGACTGACCTTTTTTGCGCGCCCGGCGTCCAAATTGCCGACCTCAGCCGCCAACCGGAACGACCCTACGTGAGCTTCAGACAGCCCTTACTCGCTTCACTGATACTCGCCTCGTTCCTCAGCGGCTGCGCCAGCCTCGATGTGCCGCGCGAACCAAGCCAGGCCCTGCCGGCGTCGGACTCCAGCTTCGGCCGCTCGATCCAGGCTCAGGCCGCACCCTACAAAGGGCAATCGGGGTTTCGTCTGCTCTCGGACAGCGGTGAGGCCTTTACCGCCCGGGCCGAGCTGATTCGCCATGCCCAGGTCAGCCTCGATTTGCAGTACTACATCGTCCACGACGGCATCAGCACGCGAATGCTGGTGGAGGAAGTGCTCAAGGCGGCCGACCGTGGTGTGCGCGTGCGCATCTTGCTCGACGACACCACCAGCGACGGCCTCGACCAGATCATCGCGACGCTGGCGGCACATCCGCAGATCCAGATTCGTTTGTTCAATCCGTTGCACCTGGGGCGCAGCACCGGCGTAACGCGCGCGGCCGGGCGACTGTTCAATCTGTCCGTGCAGCACCGGCGCATGCACAACAAGTTGTGGCTGGCGGACAACAGCGCGGCCATCGTCGGCGGGCGCAATCTGGGCGATGAATATTTCGACGCCGAACCCAACCTGAATTTCACCGACATCGACATGCTCAGCATCGGCCCGGTGGCCGAACAGCTCGGACACAGTTTCGACCAGTACTGGAACAGCGCGCTGAGCAAGCCGATCGACGAATTCCTCTCCAGCCAGCCGACCGCCGCCGACCTGGAAAACACGCGCACGCGCCTGGAAGAATCACTGGAAGAAACCCGCAAGCAGAACCACGCGCTCTATCAACAGTTGATGAAATTCACTACCGACCCGCGCATGGACATCTGGCGTAAAGAGCTGATCTGGGCCTGGAACCAGGCGCTGTGGGATGCGCCGAGCAAGGTGCTGTCCAAGGGCGAACCGGATCCGCATCTGCTGCTGACCACGCAACTGGCGCCGGAGCTGACCGGCGTCAGCAAAGAGCTGATCATGATTTCCGCGTACTTCGTGCCGGGCCAGCCAGGGCTGGTTTACCTGACCGGGCGCGCCGATGCCGGGGTCTCCGTGAGCCTGCTGACCAATTCACTGGAGGCCACTGACGTGCCGGCGGTGCATGGCGGTTACGCGCCTTATCGCAAGGCGTTGCTTGAACACGGGGTGAAACTCTATGAACTGCGCCGCCAGCCTGGGGATAACTATGGCAGCGGGCCGCGGGTGTTCTACAGCAAGTCGTTTCGCGGTTCGGATTCGAGTTTGCACAGCAAGGCGATGATCTTCGACCGGCGCAAATCGTTTATCGGTTCGTTCAACTTCGACCCGCGCTCGGTGCTGTGGAACACCGAAGTCGGCGTGCTCGTCGACAGCCCGGAACTGGCCGAGCATGTGCGCGCACTGGCATTGCAAGGCATGGCGCCGACCTTGAGTTATCAGGCGAAACTCGAGGACGGCAAGGTCGTCTGGGTCACCGAGGACAACGGCCAGATGCACACTCTGACCAAGGAGCCGGGGAGCTGGTGGCGGCGCTTCAACTCGTGGTTCAGCACCAGCGTCGGCCTGGAGCGGATGCTGTAAGTCCGTCTGTTGATGATCCCTTGTGGGATGCGCTCAGGCTGCTTCCGCCGTTGTGCCAAAGGCCCCTTGGCGCAACAACAAAAGCACCAGGCCAAACGCCCCCGCCGCCATCAACAGTGGCAACGCATGCCCATTGATCCACTGACTCCCCGCCCCTGCCGCCAGCGGCCCGACCAGACAACCGACACCCCACAACTGCGCGATATGCGCATTGGCGCGAACCAGCGCATCGTCTCGATAACGCTCGCCAATCAGAATCAGCGACAGGGTGAACAAGCCGCCGGCACTGGCGCCGAACAGCACCCACAACGGCCAGATCAGCAGCGTGTCGAGCAACATCGGAATGGCCAGACTCGACAGCATCAACACCACCGCGCATCCGGCGAACAGCGTGCGCCGCGACAGGTAATCGGCCAACGCGCCGATCGGTAATTGCAGCAGCGCATCGCCGACCACCACGGTGCTGACCATGGCCAGCGCGATTTCGGCGGTGAACCCTTGTTGCAGGCAGTACACCGGCAGCAGCGTCAGAATCATCGCCTCGAACGCGGCGAACAACGACACCGCCCAGGCAATCGCCGGCAACTCACGGGCGAAGCCCCATAGATCGCCAAACGTGACGCTGTTGGCTTCACTGCTCGGCGCCCCGCTGCGCCCCAGCAGCAGAAAGGGCGAGAGCGTCAGCAGACCGACCCCGACCCAGAAACCGTAATCATGCTCGGTACCGAGCGCACCCAGCAGCAACGGACCGGACAGTTGGCTCAGCGCATAGCTGCTGCCATACAGCGCTACCAGACGCCCGCGCCACTGCTCGACCACCAATTGATTGATCCAGCTCTCGCCGAGGATGAACACGATGGTCAGGATCACCCCGATCAGCAGGCGCAGCAGCAACCAGATCGGATAACTCGGCAACAGCGCCAGCAGGCCGATCGACAATGCCCCGGCCCACAGGCACAGACGCATCAGGTTCGCCGTGCCGAAATACGCGGCGAGATGGCTGGAAATCTTCGCCCCCAGCAGCACGCCGATTGCCGGCATGGCTGCCATCACACCGATGGCGAACGAGCCGTAGCCCCAGCCCTCCAGACGCAACGACACCAGCGGCATGCTGACCCCCAGGGCCAGGCCGACACTCAAGACAGACGCCAACACGGCGAAATACGTCGCCCACCGCATGTTCCACGCTCCTGTGGATATTTTTATATGCACCACAAAATCACTGTGGGAGCGAGCCCCCGTGGCGAGGGGATTTATCCCCGTTGGGTCGCGCAGCGGCCCCAAAACCTGCAACCACGATGTACCAGGTACACCGCGCGCAATGGTTTAGCGACTGCTTCGCAGCCGAACGGGGATAAATCCCCTCTCCACAGAGGCTCGCTCCCACAGGGGATCTCTGTTTGGTCTGGAAGCCCGGAGTGAGCGGGCTCCCGTCAGCGGCTTACAGCTTGATCCACGTCGCCTTCAACTCGGTGTACTTGTCGAAGGCGTGCAGTGATTTGTCGCGACCGTTGCCCGACTGCTTGAAGCCACCGAACGGCGCGGTCATGTCGCCGCCATCGTACTGGTTGACCCACACGCTACCGGCGCGCAAGGCTTTGGCGGTCAGGTGCGCCTTGGAGATGTCCTGGGTCCACACCGCTGCGGCCAGACCATATGGCGTGTCGTTGGCAATCTGGATGGCTTCTTCGGCGCTGTCGAAAGCGATCACCGACAACACCGGGCCGAAAATCTCTTCCTGGGCAATCTTCATCGCGTTGCTCACACCATCGAAAATGGTTGGCTCGACGTAAGTGCCACCGGTCTCCTGGAGGATGCGCTTGCCGCCGGCGACCAGTTTGGCGCCATCGCTATGGCCGGATTCGATGTACGACAGCACGGTGTTCATCTGCTGGGTATCGACCAGCGCACCGACGTTGGTCGCCGGGTCCAGCGGATTGCCCGGCTTCCAGGCTTTCAGCGCCTCGATCACCATTGGCAGGAATTTGTCCTTGATAGAACGCTCGACCAGCAGGCGCGAACCGGCGGTGCACACTTCGCCCTGGTTGAAGGCGATGGCGCTGGCGGCGGATTCAGCGGCGGCCTGCAGATCCGGCGCATCGGCGAAGACGATGTTCGGGCTCTTGCCACCGGCTTCCAGCCAGACGCGCTTCATGTTCGATTCGCCGGCATAGACCATGAGTTGCTTGGCAATCTTGGTCGAACCAGTGAACACCAGCGTGTCGACGTCATTGTGCAGACCCAGCGCCTTGCCGACGGTGTGGCCATAGCCCGGCAGCACGTTGAGCACGCCTTTCGGAATTCCGGCTTCAATGGCCAGCGCAGCGATGCGGATGGCAGTCAGCGGCGACTTTTCCGACGGCTTGAGGATCACCGAGTTACCGGTCGACAGCGCCGGGCCGAGTTTCCAGCAGGCCATCATCAGCGGGAAGTTCCACGGCACGATAGCGCCGACCACGCCCACCGGCTCACGGGTTACCAGCCCCAGTTGATCATGTGGAGTCGCGGCGACTTCGTCGTAGATCTTGTCGATCGCTTCACCGCTCCAGCTCAACGCCTGCGCCGCGCCCGGTACGTCGATGTACAGCGAATCGCTGATCGGCTTGCCCATGTCGAGGGTTTCCAGCAGCGCCAGTTCTTCAGCGTGCTGTTTCAGCAGGCTGGCGAAGCGGATCATGGTGGCTTTGCGTTTGGTCGGCGCCAGGCGCGACCAGACGCCGGAATTGAAAGTAGCGCGGGCGTTTTCTACAGCACGGTCGGCGTCGGCGGCGTCACAGCTGGCGATCTTGCCGAGCAGGCGGCCATCGACCGGGCTGATGCATTCGAAGGTTTCGCCGGAGACGGCGTCAGTGTATTCGCCATTCAGGAAGGCGCGGCCTTCGATTTTCAGATCGCGGGCGCGTTGTTCCCAGTCGGCACGAGTCAGGGTGGTCATTCGGGTGTCCTCCTCTTATTGAATACGAGCACCGCAAGCGCTGCGGCGCTGTTCAAGAATTCTGCCCGGCCAGCCTGCACTTTCGGCCCGAGGCACCCGCCACCCTAAACCAGCGACCGGGTTTGTTTCAATATATTTGACATAAGCTGGCCATACGGCCTTGCGGTGTTCATTTTAATAAACATAGACTTTGGCCCATCCCAGCCAATGCGCCGTCACTAGCGGAGAAAACAACAATGAACATCCAGAACGTCGTCGATATCAGCCTCGCCAGCAGCGAAGCCGAGCGCTATCGGCCGGACCCGGCGAAAGTGCTAAAGGGCGATCCTGAGCAGGCGGTGTTTCATCAATACGAAAGCCCTTGTGGGCAAATGGGCGTGGGTGTGTGGGAAGGCGCGGTAGGTCAGTGGACGGTGAATTACACTGAGCATGAGTACTGCGAGATTCTGCAGGGGGTTTCGGTATTGCGTGACAGCGATGGCAATGCCAAGACCTTGCGCGTTGGTGATCGCTTCGTGATCCCGGCAGGGTTTCGCGGAACCTGGGAAGTGCTGGAGGCTTGCCGCAAGGTTTATGTGATCTTTGAACAGAAGGCTTGAGTCTTTGCGCTGATTCCACCGGCCTCTTCGCGAGCAGGCTCGCTCCCACATTCGAACGTATTCCATTGTGGGAGCGCAGGACAGGCAACACCAAATGCAAGGCAAACAAAAAAGGCCCGTATCTCACGATACGGGCCTTTTTCGCAGTCAGGAAAAATCAATTACTTGATTTTGCCTTCCTTGTACATCACGTGCTTGCGAACAACCGGATCATATTTCTTGATCTCGATTTTGTCCGGGGTAGTACGCTTGTTCTTGTCGGTAGTGTAGAAGTGACCAGTACCGGCGCTCGAGATCAAACGAATCAATTCACGCATGATTAGCTCCCTTAAATCTTGCCATCGCGGCGAAGTTCGGCGAGCACGACAGTGATGCCACGCTTGTCGATGATACGCATGCCTTTGGCAGATACGCGCAGACGCACAAAACGTTTCTCTTCTTCAACCCAGAAGCGGTGATGCTGCAGGTTCGGCAGGAAACGACGACGGGTTTTGTTGTTTGCGTGGGAAATGTTATTCCCAGTCACCGGACCCTTACCGGTAACTTGACATACTCTCGACATGCCTCAGCCCTCTAAAACCACATGCCCAACCCGGCATGGGTTGGCCGCTTAATCTCTCAGTCATTTGGCGCCAGGCGCCGCGTTTCTTTAGAGGTCTTACCGGCTACACCTACAGTGAAGGAACCGGGCCCCTAGAAAAGAGCGCTGCTTTATACCAGAAAGACCGGGGTGCCACAACAATCGGTGTGCAATCAATCGGCAAAAGGGCGATTTTTTCCGCCGCAGACGCCTTGGACAAAGGCTGCGGCCAGTTTTGACCACTCGTCGCAGAAATCCCGCCCTACAGCCGATTCAGACTTTTCATCTGGCTGCCCACGTTCGAAACCGCGCAAGAGTGCGCCTGAAAATGCAAAAAGGGGATAGTCATTTGCAATTCAGAGCTCTAGGGTAGGACTTTTCCAGACTGCACTTGCAGATGGGCCTTCGATCTGTAAAGGAAACCGACCATGCGCCTCGCTGCCCTACCCCTGTTACTCGCTCCGCTGTTGCTGAGCCCCCTCGCCCAGGCCGCCGCGTTGAGCGTGTGTACCGAGGCCAGTCCCGAAGGGTTCGACGTGGTGCAGTACAACTCGCTGACCACCACCAATGCTTCGGCTGACGTACTGATGAACCGCTTGGTGGATTTCGACACCGCCAGTGGCAAGGTCATCCCGAGCCTTGCCGACAGCTGGGAAGTCAGCACCGACGGCCTGACCTACGTGTTCAAACTGCACCCGCAGGTGAAATTTCACACAACCGACTACTTCAAGCCGAGCCGCGAGCTGAGTGCCGAGGACGTCAAATTCAGCTTCGACCGCATGCTTGACCCGGCCAACCCGTGGCACAAGGTCGCCCAGAGCGGCTTCCCCCATGCGCAGTCGATGCAACTGCCGACCCTGATCAAGAAGATCGACGCCCTCGACCCGCTGACCGTGCGTTTTACCCTCGACCATCCGGATTCGACCTTCCTCGCCACGCTGAGCATGGGTTTCGCTTCAATCTATTCCGCCGAATATGCCGACAAACTGATGAAGGCCGGCGCCACTGACAAACTCAACAGCCAGCCGATCGGCACCGGCCCGTTCGTGTTCAATCGCTTCCAGAAAGACGCGGCGATTCGCTACAAGGCCAATCCGGACTATTTCCGTGGCAAGCCTGCGGTCGACCCGTTGATCTTCGCCATCACGCCGGACGCCAACGTGCGCCTGCAAAAGCTGCGACGCAATGAATGCCAGATCGCCCTGTCGCCAAAACCACTGGACGTACAGGCTGCGCTGAAGGAGCCGACGCTGAAAGTCGAAAAGACTGACGCGTTCATGACCGCTTTCGTGGGCATCAACAGCCAGCATCCGCCACTGGACAAACCGGAAGTGCGCCAGGCGATCAACCTCGCTTTCGACAAGGCCAACTACATCAAAGCCGTGTTCGAAGACACCGCCGAAGCGGCCAACGGCCCGTACCCGCCGAACACCTGGAGCTATGCCAAGAACCTGCCGGGCTATCCACACGACGTGGCCAAAGCCAAGGCGCTGCTGGCCAAGGCCGGCTTGAAGGATGGCTTCCAGACCACAATCTGGACGCGTCCATCAGGCAGCCTGCTCAACCCGAACCCAAGTCTCGGCGCGCAGATGCTGCAGTCGGATCTGGCCGAGATCGGCATCCAGGCGGAGATCCGTGTGATCGAGTGGGGCGAACTGATTCGCCGCGCCAAGGCCGGCGAACACGACCTGCTGTTCATGGGCTGGGCCGGCGACAACGGCGACCCGGACAACTTCCTCACCCCGCAGTTTTCCTGCGCGGCGGTGAAATCCGGGACCAACTTTGCGCGGTACTGCAACGCCGATCTGGACAAGCTGATCAGCGCCGGCAAGACCACCAGCGAGCAAGGCGTGCGCACCAAGCTGTATGAACAGGCACAGGCGCAGATCCAGCAGCAGGCGTTGTGGCTGCCACTGGCGCACCCGACGGCCTACGCTTTGACGCGCAAGGATGTTCAGGGTTATTCCGTCAGCCCGTTCGGCCGGCAGGATTATTCCAAGACCAGCCTCAAGCCCTAAGCGGCAAGCGGCAAGCTAGAGCACTCCGCGCGCAGCTCCAGCATGCCGCTCGCAGCTAGAGGCTTGCCGCTGCTCTTTTACATCCAGCCACACTCCGCCATCGACAGCGGTTCGCCGTCTCCGACGATGAAGTGATCGAGCACTCGCACGTCAATCAGCTCCAGCGCTTTCTGCAGGCGTTTGGTCAGCAGCCGATCGGCCTGACTCGGATCGGTGTTGCCGGACGGATGGTTGTGACACAGGATCACCGCTGCGGCGTTATTGGCCAGCGCGCGCTTCACCACCTCCCGAGGATGCACGCTGGTGTTGTCGATCGAGCCGCGAAACAGCGCCTCGAAATTCAGCACCTGATGCTTTGAATCGAGAAACAGGCAGCCGAACACCTCGTGCGGCTCATGCCGCAGCATCGCCTTGAGGTAATCGCGGACGACCTGGGGGTTCTCCAGTGCCGGCTTCTGTCGTGAGCGCTCGGCCAGATGGCGCTTGCTCATTTCCTGCGCGGCTTGCAGCTGGGCGAACTTGGCGGGGCCGAGGCCCATTTGTTTGCTGAATGCGTCCTGATCGGCCTCAAGCAGTAAACGCAGGCCACCGAATTGCGTCAGCAGATGTCTGGCAAGGTCGACTGCGCTTTTTCCGGGCAATCCGGTGCGCAGAAAAATCGCCAACAGCTCAGCGTCCGAAAGACTCCCTGCGCCGTGTTCCAACAGCCTTTCCCGCGGCCGTTCCGCCGCCGGCCAATCGCGAATACTCATAGCACCTCCTTGTCTGTGGGCGCCGCTGTTCCGTAGCGGTCGCTGTGATATCGTAGCCCATCTTTTTGGCGGTCGATTCAACCCTGGGGAGGGGCATCGCACCGCAGTCATCAACGAAATGAAAGGCAGACCTATGCAGCGGCTGTATCGGAAACGCATCGTTCTGGGCGTCGGCGGCGGCATTGCGGCCTACAAGAGCGCCGATCTGGTTCGCCGCCTGATCGACCAGGGTGCCGAAGTGCGCGTGGTCATGACCCATGGCGGCGCCGAATTCATTACCCCGCTGACCATGCAGGCCCTGTCGGGCCACCCGGTTCACCTCGACTTGCTCGACCCTGCCGCCGAAGCCGCCATGGGCCATATCGAGCTGGCGAAATGGGCCGATCTGGTACTGATCGCCCCGGCCACCGCCGACCTGATCGCCCGCCTGGCCCAAGGCATTGCCAACGATCTGCTGACCACGCTGGTGCTGGCCACCGACGCTGTGGTTGCTGTCGCGCCAGCGATGAACCAGGCGATGTGGCGCGACCCGGCGACCCAGGCCAACCTGCAACTGTTGGAGAGCCGTGGCCTGAAGACTTTCGGCCCGGCCTCGGGCAGCCAGGCCTGCGGCGACGTCGGCATGGGCCGCATGATGGAAGCCACCGATCTGGCGCTGCTCGCCGCCGATTGCTTCCAGCGCCAGGCCCTGACCGGCAAGCATGTGGTGATCACCGCCGGCCCGACTCAGGAAAACATCGACCCGGTGCGCTACATCACCAACCACAGCTCCGGCAAAATGGGTTTTGCCCTCGCCGAAGCAGCCGTGGAAGCCGGCGCCCGTGTCACTTTGATCAGCGGCCCGGTGCACTTGCCGACGCCTGATCGCGTGACGCGGATCGATGTGGTCAGCGCCCGCGACATGCTCGCCGCCTGCGAATCGGCCATGCCTTGCGACGTGTTCATCTCGTCGGCAGCGGTGGCGGACTACCGCCCGGAAGTAGTAGCTCCGCATAAACTCAAGAAAGATCCTACGAGCGGTGACGGCTTCGTCCTGCAAATGGTGCGCAACCCGGACATCCTTGCCACCATCGCGACCCGTCCCGACCGTCCGTTCAGTGTCGGCTTCGCCGCCGAAACCGAACACCTGCTCGACTACGCTGCACGCAAGCTAAAGGACAAGAATCTCGATCTGATTGTCGCCAACGACGTCGCCAACCCGAGCATCGGTTTCAACAGCGAAGAAAACGCCTGCAGCGTCATCGACCGTGAGCTGCACGCCACGGTTTTCGCCCAGACCAGCAAGAGCAAGATCGCTCGCCAACTGGTCACTTTTATCGCCGAACGTCTGAACCAGGTTTAACTTACATGCACGCTTTGCAAGCCAAGATCCTCGATCCACGCATCGGCACCGAATTCCCGCTGCCGCAATACGCCACGCCGGGCTCCGCCGGCCTCGACCTGCGCGCCATGCTGGAACAGGACATCGTGATCAAGCCGGGTGAAACCGTGCTGATCCCCACCGGCCTGTCGGTGTACATCGGCGACCCGAATCTCGCCGCACTGATCCTGCCGCGCTCGGGCATGGGCCACAAACACGGCATCGTGCTGGGCAATCTGGTCGGCCTGATCGACTCCGATTACCAGGGCCCGCTGATGGTTTCCTGCTGGAACCGCGGCCAGAGCGACTTCACCATGACCGTCGGCGAACGCCTGGCGCAATTGGTGCTGGTACCGGTAGTGCAAGCACATTTCGAAATGGTTGAAGAGTTTGTCGAGACCGAGCGCGGTACCGGCGGCTTTGGCCACACTGGCACCAAATAACCGGATAGAAATTATGGTGGTGAGGGGATTTATCCCCTCACCACAAAAAATGCGCTACATCGGCAGCAGGTTTTAACACCGTAAATCAAGGTTTTGCCGGCCCAAAGCCACGCCAGCCGGGGCGTCATGGCCCTTTCATAGCACGAACTCTCTGTGGAAAACGCCGTCATACCCTTCAGTTTGAGCCTGCCGTCGAATCATTCGTCGGTCTGTCCCGCCCTTTTCGAGATGGAGCATGTCCACAGATGAGCACCCCCGCCAAGATCGCCCCGAAGCTGCCTGACAGTATTTTCCGCGCCTACGACATTCGTGGCACCGTGCCGGAATTCCTCAACGGCGAAACCGCCTACTGGATCGGCCGTGCCATCGGCTCGCAGAGCCTGGCCCAGGGCGAACCGAATGTGTCGGTCGGTCGCGACGGCCGCTTGTCCGGCCCGGAGCTGGTCGCGGAACTCATTCGCGGCATCGCCGAGAGCGGCTGCCACGTCAGCGATGTCGGCCTGGTGCCAACGCCAGCGCTGTACTACGCGGCCAACGTACTGGCCGGCAAGTCCGGGGTGATGCTCACCGGTAGCCACAATCCGTCGAACTACAACGGTTTCAAAATCGTCATCGCCGGCGACACCCTCGCCAACGAGCAGATTCAGGTGCTCCACGAGCGCATCAAGAACAACGACCTGAGCACTGGCCAGGGCAGCGTCACTCAGGTCGAAATCCTCGACCGCTACAACACCGAAATCGTTCAGGACATCAAACTGGCCCGCCGCCTGAAAGTCGTGGTCGACTGCGGCAACGGCGCGGCCGGCGTGATCGCCCCGCAACTGATCGAAGCGCTGAACTGCGAAGTCATCCCGCTGTTCTGCGAAGTCGACGGCAACTTCCCTAACCATCACCCGGATCCGGGCAAACCGGAAAACCTTGTCGACCTGATCGCCAAGGTCAAGGAAACCAACGCCGATATCGGCCTGGCCTTCGACGGTGACGGCGACCGCGTCGGCGTGGTGACCAACACCGGCAGTATCGTCTACCCGGACCGTCTGCTGATGCTGTTCGCTCGCGACGTAGTGGCGCGCAACCCGGACGCGGAAATCATCTTCGACGTCAAATGCACTCGCCGTTTGGTGCCGCTGATCAAGGAATACGGCGGTCGGCCGCTAATGTGGAAGACCGGTCACTCGTTGATCAAAAAGAAAATGAAACAATCCGGCGCGCTGTTGGCCGGCGAAATGAGCGGACACATCTTCTTCAAGGAGCGCTGGTTCGGTTTTGACGACGGCATCTACAGCGCCGCACGTCTGCTGGAGATTCTCAGCAAGGAAAAATCCACTGCGGAAGAGCTGTTTGCGACCTTCCCGAACGATATTTCCACGCCGGAAATCAATATCCATGTGACCGAAGAGAGCAAATTCAGCATCATTGATGCACTGCACGATGCTCAGTGGGGCGAAGGCGCCGACCTGACCACCATCGACGGCGTGCGGGTCGATTACGCCAAAGGCTGGGGCCTGGTGCGCGCGTCCAACACCACACCGGTGCTGGTGCTGCGCTTCGAGGCCGATGACGAGGCTGAATTGCAGCGCATCAAGGATGTGTTCCACGCCCAACTGAAACGCGTTGCACCTGATCTCCAACTACCGTTCTGATCCACCCGGAGCCCTGAATGACCCTCGAACGCGAAGCCGCCGCCAACACTGCCAAGGTCCTGTCCGAAGCGCTGCCTTACATCCGACGCTATGTCGGCAAGACCCTGGTGATCAAATACGGCGGCAACGCGATGGAAAGCGAGGAGCTGAAAACCGGCTTCGCCCGCGACATCGTGCTGATGAAAGCCGTGGGCATCAACCCGGTGGTCGTGCACGGTGGCGGCCCGCAGATCGGTGACCTGCTCAAGCGCCTGTCGATCGAAAGCCATTTCGTCGACGGCATGCGCGTCACCGACGCGGCGACCATGGACGTGGTGGAAATGGTCCTTGGCGGTCAGGTCAACAAAAGCATCGTCAACCTGATCAACCGCCATGGCGGCAGCGCCATCGGCCTGACCGGTAAAGATGCCGGGCTGATCCGGGCGAAAAAGCTCACCGTCTCCCGTCAGACCCCGGAGATGACCCAGCCGGAAATCATCGACATCGGCCACGTTGGCGAAGTCGTCGGCATCAACACCGAGCTGTTGAATCTGCTGGTCAAAGGCAACTTCATCCCGGTCATCGCACCGATTGGCGTCGGTGAGAACGGCGAGTCGTACAACATCAACGCCGATCTGGTGGCGGGCAAGGTTGCCGAAGCGCTGAAAGCTGAAAAGCTGATGCTGCTGACCAACATTGCCGGCCTGATGGACAAGTCGGGCACCGTGTTGACCGGCCTGAGCACGCAGCAGGTCGACGACCTGATCGCTGACGGCACGATCTACGGCGGCATGCTGCCGAAGATCCGCTGCGCACTGGAAGCGGTTCAGGGTGGGGTTGGCAGTTCGTTGATCATCGACGGTCGTGTGCCGAACGCGATCCTGCTGGAAATCTTCACTGATACCGGTGTGGGCACGCTGATCAGTAATCGCAAGCGTCCTTGATGGCTGATCGCTGAAAGCAAAAGATCGCAGCCTTCAACAGCTCCTACAGGGATTTCGCACACGCGAGAATCCGCTTTTGTAGGAACTGACGAAGGCTGCGATCTTTTTATGCGCGCAGGAAAAGCCTGACTCCACACAGCGAAACGTCCGACATCCCTTCAGAATAAATCTCCATAGGATCTTCCCCTCATCCAACGGAGATCTTCCCATGCAAAAAAACAGCGTTCCTTACGGCAGTGACATTTCGGCTGGCACTTACGCCTGCGTGGACTGCGGCCGAGAATATTCAGCCCCTTCGCAGACTTCGATGCCGCCCTGCCCTGACTTCACCGAAGCCTCTCACCCACTCAAGGGCTGGAAAGTGCTCACCGGCCAAGGAGATGCACCCCAGGATCCCTACCCAGCCGCCAGCGACAAATAACCGGAGCGGCGACTCATGCAGATCTCGTTCACGATCGACGCCGATGCTTTCGAGCAGGAACAAAAGGAACCGGTAAAAAAGACCTTGCGCATCGGCGACGCTGAAATCGCCCATGCGCTGGAGCGCATCGCCAAGGCCAGCCTGACCGAATACCTGAAAATGCTGGTCGAGGGCGGCATGCCCAGCCGGGCCGACGAAGCCAAGCAGGATCGCCTGCTGTATCTGATTCAGAGTTACTTCGGGCAAACCCTGCCGACCGAATCGCAGATCTCGACGATCTTTCAACTGACCCAGAGTCAAAGCAAAACCCTGCTGAAAAACACCGTTTCGCGTTTTCGCAATCAGCTCGACGACATCCTGCAGCACAGCATGCGCGCAGTGATCGAGTCCGCCGAACATGCGCAAAACGTGTTTCTGGTGGTGATCAGCTCGGACGTGATTCGCGATGAGTTGAACATGCTCATCACCCAAAACGAGCCAACCTTCAAACCCATCACCAAACGCAAGGGCAGCGCCGGGCAGTTCGAGATCAGCGAAGATTCCCACGCATTGCTCTGTGCAACGTTGGGTCTGAATGCCGTTCAGTGACATCGTCGCGGTCAGTGGCTTGCTGCTGACCCTGACCACGTTCATGTTCAATCTGGCGTGGCCGGCGCTCAATGAAGCATTGGCTGAGGATGAGTTTCAAAAGGGTTCGCAGGGCCGCAAGCGCAGTCGAGACAAGGTGATGGCTGCTTTCTACTGGCGAGCATTGCCATTGACGTGCGCTTTCGTGGCGCTGTTTTACGTTAACTTGCCGGCAGCAGTCGGGATCATGCGCAGCAGCACGCTGGACCTTTGGGATTTCGATGTGGATCGCACGTTATACGTGATGGTGGTGGTTGCGCTGCTGGTGTTTGCGCTAGTGAACGCTGCATTGGCGCTGAGACTGCTGATGAAATGGCGAAATCTGCGTTGATCGCCAACAAAAAAAGACCCGGTTCAGCCTGCCTGAACCGGGTCTTTTTTCTGTGGGAGCGAGCCTGCTCGCGAACGCCTAATGTGCCTCACATCGCTGACAGGTGACGGCCATTCGCGAGCAGGCTCGCTCCCATATTGGTCACACGCCAAACTGCGCGCGGTACGCTTCCACGGCTGGCAAATGCTGTTTGAGCTGCGGATCGTCGGCGAGGAACTCCAGCACCTGATTCAGCGAGACAATGCTGATTACCGGGATGCCGAAGTCGCGCTCGACTTCCTGAATTGCCGACAACTCGCCGTTGCCACGCTCCTGACGGTTCAGTGCGATCAGCACACCGGCGGCCTTGGCGCCGTCCTGGGAAGCGATGATCTGCATCACTTCACGAATCGCGGTGCCGGCGGTGATTACGTCGTCGATGATCAAGACTTCGCCAGTCAGCGGTGCGCCAACCAGGCTGCCGCCCTCGCCGTGGGCCTTGGCTTCCTTGCGGTTGAAGCACCATGGCAGGTCACGGTCGTGATGTTCGGCCAGCGCAACGGCGGTCGTGGCCGCCAGCGGAATGCCTTTATAAGCCGGGCCAAACAGGACGTCGAAGGAGATGCCGCTCTCGGCGATGGCGGCGGCGTAGAAACGCCCCAGCTGGGCCAAGGCCGAACCCGAGTTGAACAGGCCGGCGTTGAAGAAGTAGGGACTGGTGCGCCCGGACTTCAGGGTGAACTCACCGAAGCGCAAAACGCCGCGATCGATGGCAAAACGAATGAAATCGCGCTGATACGCTTGCATGAAAAAAACCCCAAATACCACGGATTTAGCTAATTAGCTTGACGCCGTGTATCATACACGCACGCGATTTTTGGGGCCATTTATGCGGATCATCAGTGTGAACGTCAATGGTATTCAGGCGGCAGTCGAGCGCGGTTTGCTCAGTTGGCTGCAAGCCCAGAATGCCGACGTCATCTGCCTGCAGGACACCCGTGCCTCCGCCTTTGAACTGGATGACCCAGCCTTCCAACTGGATGGCTACTTCCTTTATGCCTGCGATGCTGAAGTCCCTGCCCAAGGCGGCGTGGCTTTGTATTCGCGGTTGCAACCGAAGGCTGTCATCAGCGGTCTCGGTTTCGAGACGGCCGACCGCTACGGGCGCTACCTGCAAGCAGATTTCGACAAAGTCAGTATTGCCACCTTGCTGTTTCCTTCGGGGATGAACGGCGATGAAGACTTGAACCAGAAGTTCAAGCTCATGGACGATTTCGGCAAGTACCTGGACAAACAGCGACGCAAACGTCGCGAGTACATTTATTGTGGCTCGCTGTACGTCGCGCAGCAGAAGCTCGACATCAAGAACTGGCGCGACAGCCAGCAATCTCCAGGCTTCCTGGCGCCGGAACGCGCCTGGATGGACGAGATTGTCGGCAACATGGGCTATGTCGATGCGCTGCGCGAAGTCAGCCGCGAAGGCGACCAGTACAGCTGGTGGCCGGATAACGAACAGGCCGAGATGCTCAATCTGGGCTGGCGTTTCGATTATCAGATCCTGACCCCGGGCCTGCGTCGCTCGGTGCGCAGTGCACGCCTGCCGCGTCAGCCACGGTTTTCGCAGCACGCGCCGTTGATCGTCGACTACGACTGGACGCTGACCATCTAAGCGTCCTATCGCAGCCAAAGAAAATGCCCGCATCGTGAGATGCGGGCATTTTTTATGCGCCGTGCTTTCTAGACGGCAGCGAAGAATGGCAAGGTCAGGTACAGCTTGATCACAATGACGTTGACGATATCGATGAAGAACGCTCCTACCATCGGCACTACCAGAAACGCGATCTGCGATGGCCCATAGCGCTGCGTCACCGCTTGCATGTTGGCAATGGCCGTAGGCGTGGCGCCCAGACCGAAGCCGCAATGTCCCGCAGCCAGCACTGCGGCATCGTAGTTGCTGCCCATCACCCGGAACGTCACGAAAATCGCGAACAGCGCCATGACCAGCGCCTGCACGGCCAGGATGATGAAGATCGGCAATGCCAGCGCCGCCAGATCCCAAAGCTTCAGCGACATCAAAGCGATTGCCAGAAACAGCGAGAGGCTGACATTGCCGAGCACGGAAACTTCGCGCTCGAATACCTGATACAAGCCAAGCGCTGACAGACTGTTGCGCAACACCACGCCAACAAACAGCACGCAAACAAACGTCGGCAGTTCGAACGCAGTGCCATGCAGCAAACCATTCAAAAGATTGCCAGCGAGCAGGCTGACGGCAATCAGCGCCAGCGTCTCGACGAACGAAAACGGCGTGATCGAACGTTCCTTGTTCGGCTGTTCAAAACCTCTTGGCAGTCGCGGCGCTTGTTGCGGATTGCAACCTGGCACTTGCACGCGCTTGATCAGCAACCGGGCAACGGGCCCACCGATCAGACCACCCAGCACCAGACCGAACGTCGCTGAGGCCAGCGCCAGTTCCGAAGCCGAGGCCAGGCCATATTTCTCGCTGAATACCGCGCCCCATGCGGCGCCAGTACCGTGGCCGCCGGCCAATGTGATCGAACCCGTCAGCAAGCCCATCAAAGGATCGAGTCCGAGCAAGGTTGCCAATCCGATGCCCATGGCGTTCTGCACCACCAGCAAGCCAATGACCGCCAGCAGGAAGATGCCGACGACGCGCCCGCCCTTTTTCAGGCTGGCAAGGTCGGCACTCAAGCCAATCGTGGCAAAGAACGCCAACATCAACGGTGTTTGCAATGATGTATCGAAGCGGACTTCTATATCGAAAGTGCGCAATATCAACAGGAGCACGGCAACCACCAGGCCGCCCGCTACCGGCTCAGGAATATTGTAACTTCGCAGAAAGCCGACACGCGTAACAAGCCCGCGTCCGAGCAGTAGTACTAAAGAAGCGGCCACGAGCGTGCCGTAGAAATCGAGCTCAATCATGTGGATTATTCTTGGCTAAGTATTCACGAGGCGAGCGTTTACCTGGGCTCGACGGGTGAACCGGCTGATTTTATCAACACTGATTACTGGGGAATTCAAGTGCCATCGATGGCTTGAACATATCGAAATGTTTCAATCGAAACATTGCATCGGGCAACTTTAACAACCCGCTCGCGTCAATAACAAGAACGGGGATAAGCACTTGCTCGATCAGTTGTGACCAAAGATGTAATGGAGAAATATCAATAAATAAATGCCAAACCGCACATCGACAACAGACTAGTCCTACAACACAAACCAATTATTGAGTTGCACAAATAAAAATGCCCCGATAAGCCGGGGCATTTCCATATTGCGATACAACAGACTGTTACTTGATCAGTCGCCAAGTGAACGGATATCTGTACGGGAAACCTTCGTTGGCTTTGACCCCTGCAATGATCGTCAGGACCAGTGCCGCGATTGCCAGCAAGCCAAACAGGAAGAAACCGATGATCAGCAGCATGAGCAGGAAGCAGATCATTGAGGCTATCGCCACCGTGATCTGAAAATTCAGTGCTTCTTTGCCCTGTGCATCGATGAACGGGTCCTTCTCGCGCTTCATCTGCCAAAGGATCAGCGGCCCGATCAGATTGCCGAACGGAATCCAGATCCCCAGCAAGGCGGACAAGTGACAGAACATCGCCCACTGGCGAACCTCCTGGCTCGGTTTGGGCAGCAACTCTTGCTCGTCACTCATCACGTCCTCCTTGTGGTCAAAATCTCAGTCGGCCAGCGCAGCCTTCTGCAATTCGAAGATTTCGTTCATGCCCTGCTTGGCCAGTTCCAGCATGGCATTGAGCTCATCAGGCTGGAACGGCGCGCCTTCAGCGGTGCCCTGCACTTCGATGAAGCCGCCGGTGCTGGTCATCACCACGTTCAGGTCGGTTTCAGCTGCAGAATCTTCAAGATAGTCCAGATCCAGCACCGGCTCGCCCTGGTACATGCCGACCGAGACCGCACCGATCATCTGCTTGAGCGGGTCACCGCCTTTCAGGCCGCCGCGCTTCTTGATCACTTTCAGGGCATCGACCAGCGCAACCATGCCGCCGGTGATGGACGCGGTGCGAGTACCGCCATCGGCCTGGATCACGTCGCAATCGACGTACAGGGTCACGTCGCCGAGCTTGGACATATCCAGTGCCGCGCGCAGGGAGCGGCCGATCAGGCGCTGGATTTCCAGAGTACGACCGCCTTGCTTGCCACGGCTGGCTTCACGCTGGTTACGCTCGCCGGTGGCGCGCGGCAGCATGCCGTACTCGGCAGTCAACCAGCCCTGGCCCTGACCTTTGAGGAAACGCGGCACGCCATTTTCGACGCTGACGGTGCAGATGACTTTGGTATCACCGAATTCGACCAGTACGGATCCCTCGGCGTGTTTGGTGTAGTTGCGGGTGATGCGGATCGAGCGGAGCTGATCGGCAGCGCGACCACTTGGACGTTTCATAGGGATACCTGTACTGAGGACGGAAAACTGCCGAGCATTATAGAGCGCTGCACCGCGAGTGGGCACTGGTTAAAACCGCCGGCCGACGACCGAAGCCCCTCAAGCGCGCATAACCGACGGGCTGCAGCGCTTTGTCACACCGTGTGTTTGGGCGCATTCGCCGCACTGCGCTACAATCCTGCGCCTTTGCTGCCAGTCGGCTTAAATTCATTGAAATCGCGCCTGCGAAACAGCGTTTCGCGCCGATCTGCATTGCGAGGTCACCGCCATGGTGCACAGCATGACCGCCTTCGCCCGCGTCGAGAAAGCCGGCGTTCAGGGCACCCTGAGCTGGGAACTGCGCTCGGTCAACAGCCGCTATCTGGAACCGCACCTGCGCTTGCCCGAATCGTTCCGCGATCTCGAAGGCGCCGTGCGTGAAGCGCTGCGTCAGGGCCTGTCGCGGGGCAAACTGGAATGCACGCTGCGCTTCACCGAAGAAAGCACCGGCAAACCGTTGCAAGTGGACCGCGAGCGCGCCGCGCAACTGGTGGCCGCTGCGGAAACCGTTGCCGGGCTGATCAAGAATCCTGCTGCGCTGAATCCGCTGGAAGTGCTGGCCTGGCCCGGCGTGCTGGTGGCCGATGCGACCGACCCGCAAGCGCTGAACGCCGAAGCGCTGGCGCTGTTCAATCAGGGCTTGAAGGATCTGAAGGCTGGCCGCGAGCGCGAAGGCGCGGAGCTGGCTCGCTTGATCAATGACCGCCTGACGTCCATCGAAGAAGACGTCGTGACCCTGCGTGAACTGGTGCCGCAGATGCTCGCCACCCAGCGCCAGAAGGTCCTCGATCGCTTCGCCGACATGAAGGCCGAGCTCGACCCGCAGCGTCTGGAACAGGAAATGGTCATCCTCGCGCAAAAAAGCGACGTGGCCGAAGAACTGGATCGCCTGAGCACCCACATCATCGAAGTTCGCCGGGTGCTCAAGTCCGGTGGTGCCGCCGGGCGGCGTTTGGACTTCCTGATGCAGGAGCTCAACCGCGAAGCCAACACACTGGGCTCCAAAGCCTTCGACCCGCGCAGCACCCAGGCCGCCGTCAACCTCAAGGTGTTGATCGAGCAGATGCGCGAACAAGTGCAGAATATTGAGTAAGGCTACCCTGACATGACCCAACACACCGGCACCCTGTACATCATTTCCGCGCCATCGGGCGCGGGCAAGAGCAGTCTGGTCAAGGCGTTGACCGACGCCGATCCGGAGATTCGCGTTTCCGTTTCGCACACCACCCGCGCCATGCGCCCGGGCGAAGTGGATGGCGTGAACTACCACTTCGTGACCCGCGAAGAGTTCGTGAAGATGGGCGAGCACGGCGACTTCCTTGAGCGCGCCGAAGTCTTCGGCAACTTCTACGGCACCTCGCAAAGCCGTTTGCAACAGACCCTGGACGAAGGTCACGACCTGATTCTGGAAATCGACTGGCAAGGCGCCGAGCAAGTGCGCAAGCTGATGCCGCAGGCGCGCTCGATCTTCATTCTGCCGCCATCGCTGCAAGCCCTGCACCAGCGCCTGACCAACCGTGGCCAGGACAGCGACGAGATCATCGACGGCCGCATGCGCGAAGCGGTCAGCGAGATGAGCCATTACGTCGATTACGATTACCTGATCATCAACGACGATTTCGCCCATGCGCTGGACGATCTGAAAGCGATTTTCCGCGCCAATCAGCTGCAACAGAAACGCCAGCAAGTGCGTTTCGGCAAATTGCTGGCTGAATTGCTCGGCTGAAACAACACTTCCCAAAATGCCTGCAAGCGCTTTACATTGGTGCTTGCAGCGCGTTGAAGGGTCTGGTCAAAAAATCAGCGCTTCCCTAATCGCTGGTGATTTTTTAAACTGCTCAGTCCGCTCGCCCAACCGGGCAGCGCGCATATTGCATTCGCTCCGAGGAATACCATGGCCCGCGTAACCGTTGAAGACTGCCTAGAACACGTGGAAAACCGCTTTGAGCTGGTCATGCTCTCTACCAAGCGTGCCCGTCAACTGGCCACCGGCGGCAAAGAGCCATTGGTGCAGTGGGAAAACGACAAGCCGACCGTTGTCGCGCTGCGTGAAATTGCTGAAGGCCTGATGAGCTACGAGTTCATCGCCGAGCAGGAAATCGTCCAGGATGAACCGCTGTTCGCAGCGTTCGAGGACGAGTCGAACGAGGCCGTCTAAGCCTATGCCTGGTCGACGTAGCACGGCGCGGGGTCACAGCTTTCGGCAGGAATCATCATGCCGAGCATAGACGCCCTCGCCGATCGCTTATCGACCTACCTCGGCAACGACCAGGTCAACCTGGTCCGCCGAGCGTATTTCTACGCCGAACAAGCCCATGACGGTCAACGCCGTCGCAGTGGTGAGGCGTACGTCACGCATCCTCTTGCCGTGGCCAATATTCTTGCCGACATGCACATGGACCATCAGAGCCTGATGGCCGCGATGCTGCATGACGTGATCGAAGACACCGGTATCGCCAAGGAAGCGCTGCAAGCGCAGTTCGGTGAAACCGTGGCCGAACTGGTCGACGGGGTCAGCAAACTGACCCAGATGAATTTCGAGACCAAGGCCGAAGCGCAGGCGGAAAACTTCCAGAAAATGGCCATGGCGATGGCGCGCGACATCCGGGTGATCCTGGTCAAGCTCGCCGACCGTCTGCACAACATGCGCACGCTGGAAGTGCTGTCCGGCGAAAAGCGCCGGCGCATCGCCAAGGAAACCCTCGAGATCTACGCACCCATCGCCAACCGGCTGGGCATGCACGCGATCCGCATCGAATTCGAAGACCTCGGCTTCAAGGCCATGCACCCGATGCGTTCCGCGCGGATCTACCAGGCGGTCAAGCGCGCCCGGGGCAACCGCAAGGAAATCGTCAACAAGATCGAAGAATCCCTTGGTCACTGCCTCGCCATCGACGGCATCCAGGGCGAAGTCAGCGGTCGGCAGAAACACCTCTACGGCATCTACAAGAAAATGCGCGGCAAGCGTCGGGCCTTCAACGAGATCATGGACGTCTACGCGTTCCGGATCATCGTCGACAAGGTCGATACCTGCTACCGCGTATTGGGTGCTGTGCATAATTTGTACAAACCGTTGCCAGGGCGCTTCAAGGATTACATCGCGATCCCCAAGGCCAACGGCTATCAGTCGCTGCACACCACGTTGTTCGGCATGCACGGTGTACCGATCGAGATCCAGATCCGCACCCGCGAAATGGAAGAGATGGCCAACAACGGCATCGCCGCCCATTGGCTGTACAAATCCAGCGGCGACGAGCAGCCGAAAGGCACGCACGCCCGCGCCCGCCAGTGGGTCAAAGGCGTGCTGGAAATGCAGCAACGCGCCGGCAACTCGCTGGAATTCATCGAAAGCGTGAAGATCGACCTGTTCCCGGACGAGGTCTACGTGTTCACGCCCAAAGGCCGGATCATGGAGCTGCCAAAAGGCTCCACGGCAGTCGACTTTGCTTACGCAGTGCACACCGATGTCGGCAACAGCTGCATCGCCTGCCGCATCAATCGTCGTCTCGCGCCGCTGTCCGAACCGCTGCAAAGCGGCTCCACGGTCGAAATCGTCAGCGCCCCCGGCGCACGGCCAAATCCGGCGTGGCTCAACTTCGTCGTTACCGGCAAGGCGCGCACGCACATTCGTCATGCGCTGAAGCTACAACGCCGCTCCGAGTCCATCAGCCTCGGCGAACGCCTGCTGAACAAGGTGCTCAACGGTTTCGACAGCTCCCTGGAGAAGATCCCGGCAGAGCGCGTCAAGGCAATGCTTACCGAGTACCGCCTCGAACTGATCGAAGACCTGCTCGAAGACATTGGCCTGGGCAACCGCATGGCCTACGTGGTCGCCCGTCGCCTGCTTGGCGAAGGCGAGCAACTGCCGAGCCCGGAAGGTCCGCTGGCGATTCGCGGTACCGAAGGCCTGGTGCTCAGCTACGCCAAGTGCTGCACGCCGATCCCCGGCGACCCGATCGTCGGGCACCTGTCGGCGGGCAAAGGCATGGTCGTGCACCTGGACAACTGCCGCAACATCAGCGAAATCAGGCATAACCCGGAAAAGTGCATCCAGCTCTCGTGGGCCAAGGATGTCACTGGCGAATTCAACGTCGAGCTGCGGGTCGAGCTGGAACATCAGCGCGGCCTGATCGCCCTGCTGGCCAGCAGCGTCAACGCGGCCGACGGCAACATCGAGAAAATCAGCATGGACGAACGCGATGGTCGCATCAGCGTCGTGCAGTTGGTGGTCAGCGTTCACGACCGTGTGCACCTGGCCCGCGTGATCAAGAAACTGCGCGCCTTGACCGGGGTGATCCGCATCACCCGCATGCGTGCATAACCTGCCTATTACAAGGAGTCCTACATGACCAAAACCGTCATCACCAGCGACAAGGCCCCGGCCGCCATCGGCACTTACTCCCAGGCGATCAAGGCAGGCAACACCGTTTACATGTCGGGCCAGATTCCTCTGGACCCGAAAACCATGGAACTGGTTGAGGGCTTCGAAGCCCAGACCGTCCAGGTCTTCGAGAACCTCAAAGCCGTGGCCGAAGCCGCCGGCGGTTCGTTCAAGGACATCGTCAAACTGAACATCTTCCTCACCGACCTGAGCCACTTCGCCAAGGTCAACGAGATCATGGGCAAGTACTTCGACCAGCCATACCCTGCCCGCGCCGCCATTGGCGTGGCCGCCCTGCCGAAGGGTGCGCAGGTTGAAATGGATGCCATTCTGGTCATCGAGTGATGCGCACGGCGCGGCCTCCACGCCGCGCCGACTGCTGCAAGAAAAGGTTTTGAAAGGATTCCACCATGCGCAAAGCGCTAGCTCTCTCGCTGCTCGCCCTGTTTCTCGGCGGCTGCGCCAGCGACCCTGCCGACCGTGACATCAGCGGCACCTGGATCAATCAGGTGGCAATCGATGCCGCCGCCAAGGGCGGCCCCCTGCGTGAAGCGCTGCAGGCTTACGGCCCGAATCTGGAATGGGACGTCAACACCAAGGCCGGTCAGGCCCGCTACACCAACGGTTTTGAGAACGTCGAAGGACGGCTGCTGGGCGAAGAGTCCGGCGCCTGGAAAGTCGACTTCTACGGCAGCTCCGCGAGCGAACTGAAACGCGATGGCGGGCGCCTGCAACAAGCTGCCAGCGACAACGAACCCGAACAACTCTTCGATCGCGCACAGATCCCCGTGCCCGAAGGCGCGCCAATCGGTGCCAGCTTCGAACGCGCTCTGTATTCAGCGTATTTGGGCGGCAACTGGACCATCGCCAGCGGCCAGGGTGAAGGCGGCACTGTGCAGTTTCAGGCAGACGGCCAGGTAACCGGCCTGCCGGGCGTTGACCGTTATGCCTTGTGCCTGGCCGGCGATTGCGCGTCCATGAGCAATGGCAACGACAGCATGTGGCTGCAACTCAATGGCCAGGGCAACAACTGGATCTTTGTGCGCAAGGGCAAGGAGCTGGAGATTCTGCAGGCAGTGAACGCTGCGCTGGCGGATGAGCAACCGCAGTTCGCCGCAGGTGAGCGCAAGTGGTTGCTGGAGAAACAGTAACCTGCCTCCGAAATCTCAGAAGATCAAATGTGGGAGCGAGCCTGCTCGCGAACGCGGTGGGTCAGTCAAACTGATAATGACTGACATACCGCATTCGCGAGCAGGCTCGCTCCCACAGTGGTTTTTGTGTTGCTGGAAATTCAGCACTTACCTTCAAGAATCGCTGCATAGCCTTCGCGATAACTCGAATACTTCGGCACCCACCCCAACGCTTTCGCCCGCGCATTGCTGCAACGCTTGCTGCCGGTGCGGCGCACACTGGCGTCTTCGGCCCATTCAGTCACACCCAGGTATTCGCGCAACCAGCCCACCACCTCAGCCAATGGCGCCGGCGCGTCATCCACACCGATATAGAGCTGGTCCAGCTTGACCCCCTCGCGGTCTTTTTCCAGCAAGAACGCCAGCAGCCCCGCTGCATCATCGGCATGAATACGATTGCCATACAGCGGTGGCTCCGTAGCCACGCGATACCCGCGACGCACCTGAGTCAGCAGCCACTCGCGGCCCGGGCCGTAAATGCCGGTCAGGCGCAGCACACTTGCCGGGATGCCGCTATTGAGCGCGACCTGCTCGGCTTCGAGCATCAAGCGACCTGAATATCCGGCCGCGACCGTCTCGGAGGTCTCATCCACCCATGCTCCATCCTGCTGGCCGTACACGCTGCTGCTCGACACGAAGATCAGCCGCTCAGGCACTTGCCCATAGTCGTCCAGCCAGCTCAGCACGTTGTGCAATCCTTGCACGTAGGCCTTACGGTAGCCCTCTTCATCGTGGTCGGTGGCCGCAGCGCAATACACCAGATAATCCACGGCACCCACCGGCCAGGTCGCCGGGCATTCTTCGTTGAACAGATCGCCGGCGACGCCGATGACACCCTCCGGCAGCTTGGAAACGTCGCGGCGCAGGCCATGGACTTGCCAGCCAGCCGCCAGCAATTGCGTGGCCAGACGACTGCCGACATCACCACAACCGGCAATCAAAACAGAAGGCGCGGACATCAGAAAACTCCCATCAGAAAGGCACAGACTAGCTCTGGCACAGGACGAACGGCTAGCAATGAAGGAAAAAAAGTTACTCTATTACTTTTGTTAACAAGAATTACTTGCAATAATGCACGCCACTTTTGTTCTCGGCCTCACGAGGCCTGGAAGAGCAACAACGTTTTTCTATCTCAGGTCCGGCCAGCATGACACGTAATCAAACTCCCGCTTCGCCAACCACTCGACCTCGCGCCTGGAGCGCCGTCGCGGCTCTGTTGCTCAGCCTGATGCTGGCACCGACCGCCGCCTTCGCCGACGCTCAAGCGCCCGCCACCCCAGCCGCCACCGAGCAGAGCGCACCCGCTGCCGCTCCGGCTGCACCGGCCGCCACCGATCCGGTGCAGGCTGTCGACGCGGCCGACGCACCTGAAGTCCTCGAAGCCGACAACACCTTGGGCATGGCCCACGACCTGTCGCCGTGGGGCATGTACCAGAACGCCGACATCATCGTGAAAATCGTGATGATCGGTCTGGCCATCGCATCGATCATCACCTGGACCATCTGGATCGCCAAAGGCTTCGAGCTGATGGGCGCCAAGCGTCGTCTGCGTGGCGAAATTGCCGCACTGAAAAAAGCCACCACACTCAAGGAAGCCAGCGCCACCGCTGGTAAAGAAGGCACTCTCGCCAACCTGCTGGTGCACGACGCGCTCGAAGAGATGCGCCTGTCGGTCAACAGCCGCGAGAAAGAAGGCATCAAGGAGCGTGTCAGCTTCCGCCTTGAGCGCCTCGTTGCTGCCTGCGGTCGCAACATGAGCAGCGGCACCGGCGTCCTCGCCACCATCGGCTCCACCGCACCGTTCGTAGGTCTCTTCGGTACCGTGTGGGGCATCATGAACTCGTTCATCGGCATCGCCAAAACCCAGACCACCAACCTCGCCGTTGTCGCACCGGGTATCGCTGAAGCCCTGCTGGCCACTGCACTGGGTCTGGTTGCGGCGATTCCTGCGGTAGTGATCTACAACGTCTTCGCCCGCTCCATCGCCGGTTACAAGGCGCAGGTCTCCGATGCCTCGGCAGAAGTCCTGCTGCTGGTCAGCCGCGATCTCGACCACCAGCCTGAGCGCAGCTCGCAGCCGCACATGGTTAAAGTGGGGTAATCGGCCATGGGCCTGCATTTGAAAGAAGGCGCAGACGACGATCTGGCCGAGAACCACGAAATCAACGTCACTCCGTTCATCGACGTGATGCTGGTGCTGTTGATCATCTTCATGGTGGCCGCGCCGTTGGCCACTGTAGACATCAAAGTCGACCTGCCCGCCTCGACCGCCAAACCGGCGCCGCGGCCAGAGAAACCGGTGTTCCTCAGTGTGAAAGCTGACCAGCGCCTGTTCCTCGGTGACGACGAAGTGAAAGCCGAAACCCTCGGCGCTACCCTCGACGCCAAGACCCAGGGCAAGAAAGACACCACGATCTTCTTCCAGGCCGACAAAGGCGTGGATTACGGTGACCTGATGAGCGTGATGGACAGCCTGCGCGCCGCCGGTTACCTGAAGGTTGGTCTGGTCGGACTTGAGACGGCAGCCAAGAAATGATCACGACGCGCCATAAGCTGACGCGTTACAGCGGTAGCCTGGCCGTGGTGCTGGGCGTGCATGCGCTGGCCATCGCGCTGGCGCTGAACTGGACTGCCCGCCCGCCCATCGAATTGCCGCCGCAGGCAATGATGGTCGAGTTGGCCCCGTTGCCTGCCCCGCCACCGCCGGCTCCGCCGAAAGTCGTCACACCGCCGCAGCCACCGGCTCCGGTGGAAGAGTTGCCGATTCCGAAACTGGCTGAAGCACCGAAAGCGGAAATCGCAGTACCGAAACCCAAGCCGAAGCCCAAGCCGAAACCGCCGAAGCCGGTCGAGAAAAAGCTGCCCGAGCCGCCGAAGGAAAAACCTTCCGAGGAAAAACCGGCCGATACTCAACCGACCCAGGCACCGACGGAGAAATCCGCCCAGCCGGCACCGGGCCCATCGCCAGCTCAAGTGGCGGCCAAGGCCAGTTGGCAAGGCGCCCTGCTCGCGCATCTGCAGAAGTACAAGAAGTACCCGCAGAGTGCGCAGTCGCGGGGCAAGGAAGGCTTGAATCGTCTGCGGTTCGTGGTTGATGGCGAAGGTAATGTGCTGTCGTTCGAACTGGTTGGCCGCTCCGGCAACGCTGATCTGGACCGGGCCACCCTGGACATGATCCGCCGCGCCCAACCGCTGCCTAAGCCACCGGCCGACATGCTCAACAACGGCTCGATCGAAATTGTTGCGCCGTTTGTTTATTCGCTGGAACGTCGCCGCTAAGCAATATCGCAATCTGTGGGAGCGAGCCTGCTCGCGAAGAGGTCGTGTCAGTCAGCACATTTTTGCCTGACCCACCGCTTTCGCGAGCAGGCTCGCTCCCACAGGGTTCAGCGTAAACAGGGAGAGGCACCGAAAGGTGCTTTGTGCGTATCTGCCAGCGGCAAACCGTCCTCGACCGGTGTCGCACTCAGCCCGCAGTCTGATAACGTGCGTCTATCGATTGCAGCCGGTATGCTTGGCGCGCATCTTCATGGACGCTTGCTATGACCCTCACAGAATTACGCTACATCGTTACCCTCGCCCAAGAGCAGCACTTCGGCCATGCCGCCGAGCGCTGCCACGTCAGTCAGCCGACGCTGTCGGTGGGCGTGAAAAAACTTGAAGACGAACTCGGTGTGCTGATTTTCGAGCGCAGCAAAAGCGCCGTGCGCCTGACCCCGGTCGGCGAAGGCATCGTCGCCCAGGCGCAGAAGGTCCTGGAACAGGCCCAAGGCATTCGCGAACTGGCCCAGGCCGGCAAGAATCAGCTGACCGCGCCGCTGAAAGTCGGCGCCATCTACACCGTGGGCCCGTACCTGTTCCCGCACCTGATCCCACAACTGCACCGGGTTGCCCCGCAGATGCCGTTGTACATCGAAGAAAACTTCACCCACGTGCTGCGCGACAAACTGCGCAACGGCGAGCTCGACGCGATCATCATCGCCCTGCCGTTCAATGAAGCCGACGTGCTGACCCTGCCGCTTTACGACGAGCCGTTCTACGTCCTGATGCCGGCCCAGCACCCGTGGACCAAGAAAGAGTCCATCGACGCCGGCCTGCTCAACGACAAGAGCCTGCTGCTGCTCGGTGAAGGCCACTGTTTCCGCGATCAGGTGCTCGAGGCCTGCCCGACCCTGACCAAAGGCAACGACGGCGCCAAGCACACCACGGTCGAATCCAGCTCGCTGGAAACCATTCGCCACATGGTCGCCTCCGGCCTGGGCATCTCGATCCTGCCACTGTCGGCGGTGGACAGCCATCACTACGCCCCCGGCGTGATCGAAGTGCGCCCACTGACCGCGCCGGTGCCGTTCCGCACCGTGGCGATCGCCTGGCGCGCGAGCTTCCCACGGCCGAAAGCCATCGAGATCCTCGCCGACTCCATTCGCCTGTGTTCGGTGGCCAAGCCTGCCGCGCCGGTTACGGCCGGTTAAGCGAGCGTCATGACGGAGCTGTCGCAAGTGTCGGTGACGGCACTCAAGGGTGTCGGCGAGGCCATGGCCGAGAAACTGGCAAAGGTCGGTCTGGAGAATCTGCAGGACGTGCTGTTTCACCTGCCGCTGCGCTATCAGGATCGCACCCGCGTGGTGCCGATCGGTGCGCTGCGACCGGGACAGGACGCCGTGGTCGAAGGCACCGTCAGCGGCGCCGACGTGGTCATGGGCCGCCGGCGCAGCCTGGTCGTGCGCTTGCAGGACGGTACCGGCGGCCTGAGCCTGCGCTTCTACCATTTCAGCAATGCGCAGAAAGAAGGTCTCAAGCGTGGCACGCGGGTTCGCTGCTACGGTGAAGCCCGGCCCGGCGCCTCAGGCCTGGAAATCTATCATCCGGAATACCGCGCGATCACCGGCGATGAACCGCCGCCAGTGGACGAAACCCTGACCCCGGTCTATCCGCTCACCGAAGGCCTGACCCAGCAGCGCCTGCGCCAGCTGTGCATGCAGACCCTGACACTGCTCAAGCCGAGCACCCTGCCGGACTGGCTGCCGACCGAACTGGCCCGCGACTATCAACTGGCGCCGCTGGCCGATGCGATCCGCTACTTGCACAATCCGCCCGCCGACGCCGATGTCGATGAGCTCGCCCTCGGCCATCACTGGGCGCAGCATCGCCTGGCTTTCGAAGAACTGCTCACCCATCAACTGTCGCAGCAGCGTCTGCGCGAAAGCATGCGCTCGCTGCGCGCGCCAGCGATGCCGAAAGCCACCAGGCTGCCGCCGAAATACCTGAAGAACCTCGGCTTCAGCCCAACCGGTGCTCAGCAGCGCGTCGGCAATGAAATTGCCTACGACCTCAGCCAGCACGAACCGATGTTGCGCCTGATTCAGGGTGACGTCGGCGCGGGTAAAACCGTGGTTGCCGCCCTCGCCGCGTTGCAAGCGCTGGAGGCCGGTTATCAGGTCGCGCTGATGGCGCCGACCGAGATTCTCGCCGAACAGCACTTCATCACCTTCAAGCGCTGGCTCGAGCCGCTGGGCATTGAAGTCGCGTGGCTGGCCGGCAAGCTCAAGGGCAAGAACCGCGTCGCCGCGCTGGAGCAGATCGCCAGCGGAACACCAATGGTGGTAGGCACCCACGCGCTGTTTCAGGACGAAGTTCATTTCAAGAACCTCGCATTGGTGATCATCGACGAACAGCACCGCTTCGGCGTGCAACAGCGTCTGGCATTGCGGCAGAAAGGCGTTGGCGGGCGCATGTGCCCGCACCAACTGATCATGACCGCTACGCCGATCCCGCGAACGCTGGCAATGAGTGCCTACGCCGACCTCGACACCTCGATCCTCGACGAGTTGCCGCCCGGGCGAACGCCGGTCAACACCGTGCTGGTCACCGACACCCGCCGCGTCGAAGTCATCGAGCGAGTACGCAGCGCCTGCGCCGAAGGGCGACAGGCCTATTGGGTGTGCACGCTGATTGAAGAATCCGAAGAGCTGACTTGCCAGGCCGCCGAAACCACGTTCGAGGACCTCACCGCCGCCCTCGGCGAATTGAAAGTCGGGCTGATTCACGGGCGCATGAAGCCGGTTGAAAAAGCTGCGGTGATGGCCGAGTTCAAGGCCGGCAACCTGCAACTGCTGGTCGCCACCACCGTGATCGAAGTTGGCGTCGACGTGCCCAACGCCAGCCTGATGATCATCGAAAACCCCGAGCGGCTCGGCCTCGCGCAACTGCACCAGTTGCGCGGTCGGGTTGGTCGGGGCAGCGCGGCCAGCCATTGTGTGCTGCTCTACCACCCGCCGCTGTCGCAGATCGGCCGTCAGCGTTTGGGCATCATGCGCGAGACCAACGACGGTTTCGTCATCGCCGAAAAAGACCTCGAACTGCGCGGCCCTGGGGAAATGCTCGGCACCCGTCAGACCGGCCTGCTGCAATTCAAGGTCGCCGACCTGATGCGCGACGCCGACCTGCTGCCCGCCGTGCGCGACGCCGCCCAGGCTTTGCTGGAGCGCTGGCCGACCCACGTCAGCCCACTGCTTGACCGTTGGCTGCGCCATGGGCAGCAATACGGCCAAGTGTGAGCACCGTCGCAGTTTGTGCAGGATCGTTCCTACAGAGCTGGTTATACTCCTGCCATTGTTTCAAAAACGGATACAGACCATGACCGAAGCTGCTCTCGTCCCCGAATCTCCGCAAGCTCCGTCTGTTATTCGGCTGCTGCTCAACAAGCTGGGCGTTGCCTATGAAGAAGTGCTCGACCACCACGGCCTCAATGCCTCGCGCAAGGTGCAGGCCGTGTTGCTGGACGATGCCGTGGGCGCGTTGATGGTGCTGTTTCCACAGAGCCAGTTGCTGGATCTCAATCGCCTCGCCGAACTCACTGGTCGCCGCCTCACAGCCGTGTCCACCGAGCGCCTGGAAAAGATGCTCGGCAAACACAATCTGAGCCTGCTGCCGGGCCTGCCGGCGCTGACCAGTTCGCCGTGCCTCTACGAAGAAAGCCTGCTGCGCGAGCCGAAGCTGCTGATCAACTCCGGCGAGCCGGGCCTGCTGCTGGAAATCAGCAGCGAAGACTTCAAGTCGATGCTGACCAAAGCCAGCGCCGCCAACTTCGGCGAAGCCCTGAGCAGCATCCGCCCCAACCTCGACCGCCCGGACGATGACCGCGAGGAAATCACCCAGGCCGTGCAGGCGTTCACTGCACGGCGCATTCAGCAACGTCTGGAAGCGACCATCGAGATCCCCCCGCTGGCCGAAACCGCGCAAAAAATCATCAAGCTGCGCGTCGACCCCAACGCCACCATCGACGATATCACCGGCGTAGTCGAAACCGACCCGGCGCTGGCTGCGCAAGTGGTGAGCTGGGCGGCATCGCCGTATTACGCGTCGCCGGGCAAGATTCGTTCGGTAGAAGATGCGATCGTCCGTGTGCTCGGTTTCGATCTGGTGATCAACCTCGCACTGGGCCTGGCCCTCGGCAAGACCCTGAGCCTGCCGAAAGACCACCCGCAACACACCACGCCGTATTGGCAGCAATCGATCTACACCGCCGCCGTCATCGAAGGCCTGACCCGCGCCATGCCCCGCGCCCAGCGCCCGGAAGCCGGCCTGACCTACCTCGCCGGTCTGCTGCACAACTTCGGTTACCTGTTGCTGGCCCACGTCTTTCCGCCGCACTTCTCGCTGATCTGCCGTCACCTGGAGGTCAACCCGCACCTGTGCCACAGCTATATCGAGCAACACCTGCTCGGTATCAGCCGCGAACAGATCGGCTCGTGGCTGATGCGCTACTGGGACATGCCCGATGAACTGGCCACCGCCCTGCGCTTCCAGCACGACCCAAGCTACGACGGCGCCTACGCCGAATACCCGAACCTCGTCTGCCTGGCCGTACGCCTGCTGCGCAGCCGCGGGATCGGCTCCGGGCCGGATGAAGATATTCCGGATGCCCTGCTTGAACGCGTCGGCCTGAGCCGTGAAAAAGCTAACGATGTCGTCAGCAAGGTGCTTGAGGCTGAAGTGCTGTTGCGTGAACTGGCTTCGCAGTTCAGCCAGGCCTGAAAAGCTTCGCGGGCAAGCCCGCTCCCACAAGATCGATGCGATCTTCAGGAGCGGGTGCGTTGCGGCCAACTGTTGATTATTGGCGTAATCAACCGCGGTACCGAATCACCCAGCCCTGCGGGTTCGGGAAGCTTCCAATGAAATACCCTCCCACTACAATTCGGCCGTCCGCCAATACCGTCATGTCATGAAGAGCTTCCAGGACGCCGTCCTCGTCGAAAATACTGAACCCTGTGCCATTGAATGACAGGTCTGGTGTTCCGTCTGCCAAAAACTTCGCCGTGATCGCACTCGGATCATCGTCAGTGACTCCGATCCCGGTATCGCCGCTGACGACGATTGAACCGTCAAGTCGCGCCACACAGTGCAACCACCTCAAGCCTTGCGGGACGAAGTCGGAGAACAACGGTTTACCGTTATTGAATACGAGATTGTAGGAGCCTTTGGAGGTGAGGACCGCAATCACTCCTCGCATGGCACCGTCCCTGACGGCAGACCCTGCAAGAACAATTTTGCCATCCACAATTGAAATGGCGGACAGGTGGATATCATCCTCTCCAGAGATGATCACGACGCCGTTACCGCTCTCGCCGAATGACCTGTCGATCTGGCCGTTAGCGTCGAATCGAATGACGTAAGCGCCCGAAGAGGGTCCGCTGTAGCTGCCACCAACCACTACACCGCCGTCAGGTTGATGCGCGACCACCTGCGCAGAACTGTGCTGGTGTGCAATGCCAGCGAGTTCGACAAACGCGAACCCCGCACCATTGAATGTGATGTCGTTGAAGCCATCCGGATTGAGCCGCATGACGATGCCACTCAAACGGCCAATGCTTTCTTCGACGGAGCTGACCAGAAGAATTTTCTCGTCCTGCCGCAAGACAGCGTCGCCGGTATGACCCGCGCTCCCCATCTGCGCATAAGGAAGGTAACGCACACCCTGGTCAGCAAAGTCCTGATCCAGCCGCCCGTCTTGGTCTTGTTTCAAAACAACCAGCCCAGCAGAAACAACAGGCCCATTGCTCTGGTACTCGGCGCGAACGAGCCAACCACCATCCGGGAACGGCGTCAGCTCGAGCATCGAGTGCATATATAGACCGTCCTTGAGTGAGATTTCGACGAATCCGGTCCTTTCTTCACCAAACTCAAGGTCCAGTTGGCCGTTCTCCAGAAGCCGGGCGATCAGCGTTTCCAGGCCATCCTTGCGTCGACGGACAGCCACCAGCAACTTGTTGTCGGGCAGCGCCAGCAGCGCTCTTACGTCAAACTCAGACAGTCCTCCAAGGGGGAATCTGACGATGCCGCTGTCACCAAAAGACGGATCAAAATCAAGCGTGCCACCCGTCAGGTTTGCGCTGAGATAGCGAGTGATCCAGCCATCCACCCGTGAAGGATCAGAAAGGCTGGTGTGGGTCATGGACACCACTATTCGGCCGCCCTCCATGATTGCCAGATCCCGAGGAAACACTGGCCCCGCGACGTCATCGAAGAGCGTATAGCCAATACCGTTGAAGGCCGTGTCCAGTTTGCCGTCAGCAAGAAAGCGCGCGGTCATTACCGCTGAATCCCCGGCACCAACGACAATGATCGAGCCGTCGAGCTGTGATGTATGCCACCACGACAACCCGTCTGGCAGTAACGGGGAAAACAGAGGCTGGCCATTATTGAATACAAGATTGGCCGCTCCACTGGCGGTCAGCACAACCACTAACCCGCCGTGGACGTTTTCTTGCCAGGCATCACCGACCGCAACGATCCGGCCATCACTTCCGCGCACCGAAATGGCTTTCAGAGAGCGCTCGCCATCCTCGTTGAAAATCAGCTTCGCTTGTCCGTTGTTGAATTCCCTATCCAACTTCCCCGCTGCGTCCAAACGTGCCAGAAAAACTCCGGAGCCTGTCTCACCATTCTGAAAGGATCCGCAAACCAACACCTTGCCATCGGCTTGAACAGCGATAGCGCCGGCGGTGCTCGAGGTGGCACCGACATCCACCGAGACGTAGCCCGCGCCGTTAAATGATTGATCGAGCGAGCCGTTCGCCAAAAGACGCATCACCACGGGTGATGGCCATGGCTCATCGATCAGCAGGAAATGGAGCAGGACGATTTTGCCATCGGCCTGCTGAACTACCGAGCCGGTAGAACCATTTGCAGAGGAGGACATTCGGTTCAACTCCGCCCCTGCCGACGACGCAAGCGGGGAGCCCGGAATCTCATAATAGGAAAGTAGACTGATGCCGTGATCGCCGAACGAATCGTCCAGCTCACCGCTGTCTTGCAGGCGAATCAGTGCCTGGCCAGCGTCGACGGCCTTCTGTGTGAAGTATTGAACGCGCACCAGCCAACCGCCGTCCTGCAACGCATCGAGCCCAAACACGGCACTGATGCGAGCGTTGACTAAAGATATCTCGACGAAACCTGTCTCATGACTTCCGAAGGACTTGTCGAGCGTCCCGTCTTCGTTCAATCGTGCGATGGCAAGCGGCGCATCATTTCCTTCCTGAGGAAGGGCGACCAGCAATTTCCTGTCGGGGAGTGCCAAAACGGCCGCAGCCTCATGGCTCGCGATGCCCGGTATCGGCAACTTCAATAAACCATTCAGGGCAAAAGAGGGATCGGAGGTACCTGGGGTTATAAAGACCTGAGCGTGAGCCTGAGTCATGTTCTTGCTCCATCAAGTGCGTTGCGTCCTTTACGGGACCAGAGCTTGAGTAGAGCATCGCGAAGATGAGCAAAGCACCTGACAGAAATGACAGTTCGACTGTCTTTACAGGCCTAAACAGCAACCTTGCGAGCCAGCGAGCACACCATTCTTCAATGCGCTTCGCTTGGAGCCAACCAGGAGAATCTCAAGCTTTGGCCTTTGCCTTCCTCGGCTTCAAATACTTCATCAACCCCTGAAACCACATCACCAGCGCCGGGTTGCCCTTGAGCTGGATCGACTTGTCCTGAATCCCCTGCATAAACGCCAACTGCTTGTTCTTCGCCTGCATCGTGGCAAAGCCATAACCGGCATCTTTAAACGCAATCGCAAACGCCGGCTCCGCCACCACGCCAGACTTGCTGGTGATGCGCTGATCCTTGACCACGAAATGCCGCGCCACTTTCCCGTCCAGCGTCTGCAACTGAAACACCAGATCCTTGTCACCCAACTGCTGCTGGAACGCAGGATTTGTCCGGCTGGCCTTACCCATCAACAAACCCATCATCCACAGAAGAAAACGAAATTTCATGCGCACAGCCTCAAAAGGAAAATGAACGGCCGGGGCAGTGTAAGGGATTCGGACGATAACGCCAGTATTTGAAGCTGTTGGAAGAGGATGCAGACCATTTCCCGCACGATGACTGCCAAGTCACGATTCTACGTTCACCCCTGATCGTTCCCCCGCTCCGCGTGGAAACGCATCCCGAGACGCTCCGCGTCTCACCGCTCACCTTTCCTACACCTGTTGAAACACATCCCTGTAGGAGCCGGCGAAGCCTACGATCTTTTGATCTTCCGGCCCGCGAATCCATGGGAAATTTCCTGCGAAGTGCGGGGCTGTTCGTGAACTAGGCGAGCTTGAAGATCACCGATAGGCTTTCTGCGTCATCGGCTATTCGGTGACCGGATGTGCAAGTCCGAATTCGGGAGCAATTTCTTCTTACTCCAAGGGATTTACACCGATGACCAATTCAACTGCCAACACCGAGGACACCTCCCCCTACGAATCCTTCGATTCAAGAAAACTACATAAAGCCGCCGAACGCGCCCTCAATCACCACTTCGGCAAATCCGACCTCCCTCAGGCCCCGCGCCGTGAAGGCTTGTTCAGCCTGAACCCGGACATCGACGCCGAAGCCCTCCTGGCCAACGCTTCGGAAGACCTGCTGTCTATCAGTATCATCGCTGCGGATCTTGCGGACGACATAGATGGCTCACGCCGCTCGGTTGCATTGGCATTGAGTAGGATGGCGGACGGGGTCAGATTGATGGTGGAAGGGACGCTTGATCACATTGAAGTGCGGAACCTGGCTGCCAAGTTTTAGCGAGATCCGCGGATGATAAAGAGGGGGCGTTGAGCACCCTTTCTCGATGATCCCTGTCTTACCACCGACAGCCTGTCTCTGGAGATGCATCCATGGTGATGTCTTGTTCAAATGAATACTTATTTCCGGATTTGTAGTTCGTGTAAGTCATCCCGTAAATTCGAGCACCCTGGCTGACCATTTCATATTCGCCTGTCAGCGAGTCTTCGGACACTTCTACCCAAGTTGTCGTGAACTGAGAAGGCCGCCCCTCTGCCATGTCTTCCTCTTCGACACTCCGATAGACAAGTGGAATGACCTTTCGGGACTTCGTGTACTTGACCCCTGCTCCGCTCCACCGTGAGACGGTGTCGTAATAGGATCGAAACTCGAAATTGATGTTCTTGCCTTCCAACGAACGGAAGCAGGAAACCTCGGTGGTAACCTCACCTAGGGCAGTCAGCGGTATTAGAAGAAGCGCAGAAATAAACGCAAACGACGATTTCAAACCGATCATTCCTTAGCGACTTATGGGCAATTGAAAGTGCTTTTCTGCGAACTTTACGGGAATAGGGCCCGAATCATTTCTTGGAGAGTCCAGCACAGCGCTCACCCACCCTCGCCGGGATCTTCGAAACCTTCCCCGCTTCAGACATTCGCGATGCGTATTGCTTGTACGCCGCCACCGCCCGCTCTTTATCGTTCACGGCCCAATAACTGTCAGCGAGATTCAGGTAAGCAACCGTCCTGTTTGGGTGGTTGGCAATCACTGCATTGAGCAACTCAATCGACTCAGCGTAGTAACCCGCCTCGCCGAGCAGAAAACCGAGGTCGTTGGACCAGCCGGGACGCTGCGGGTAGTAGTACTTTGCGACGATATAGCTATCCGGGGGACAAGTGTCATGCGAGCCACCGCCCATCAACGCGGAGCTCATCGTATCCTTGAAGGAAGAGTCATCACCCTTTCGGTAGGCTGCCAGCGCCATATCCAGCAAATCAGCCGAATTGACGGTCATCAATTTCTTTCTAACGCCCTCAATACTGCCAGTATGAGCAACCTGCAGCTTCTGCAGCACTTCACGCCCATCGAAAGAAGCGAGAGTGACGGGGCCCAGTGTCTGCACCGGCAACTCCACTGCGCTAACAAGCGACCGGTCACAGGAGTCGTTATTCGCCACCTCCAGCAGAGCTTTCAGCTCAAACTGCTTTGAACCTCTGTTGAAGGCGAACAACAGGTTGAAGTTGTAAACCGCGTTATCTTCCTCGCTGGTCACCAGCGCGATGTAATCCCCAGCCTCAACGAACGGCTGCTTGACCACAGCTTCCTCAGCCTGCGGATCAATGACAGTCATGACGCCAGGGCGACCTTTGAGTACATGGACGCTGAAGACACCTTGAAGCGCAGACGAGTACTGACTCTTGATCAGAGGCAGCGCCTTCGACGTATCGAGCAATATGTCCTCATTACGTGCCTGCACCGGCGCAATCAACAACCGGTTGGAGGCCTCGTCCGCATCTCCTGCCAGAACAAATACGTTTTGCCGTGATGCATCACCCAACAAGCTAGCCGGAATTTCCTTGAGGACTTGGGGCGCAGCAAGCGCGGGAGAACCCGGTACAGCGAGACAACAAGTTAGAGCGCAGAGAACGCTCTGCAATACGCGTTTCACTTTCTTCAATCCTTGATTCAATCAAATGATGTCCAAATACGTCCCAATTGAGCCCCGATTAGGCACCGGGTTCAGGCGCGCCGCATTTCAGCTCTTTGATTTGCTCGTTCTTGATCGGAATCACACAAGCAAGGCGCTTCTCTCCGAGCCCACGAAGCTCCGTCAAACTGAGCGTCACGTGCAACCCATCCTCGGCAAACACATGATCCTCAAACCCGGCATCGGCATAGTCCGTCCAAAATGCCTTGCCCTCGAAACTGCAAAACCGCTTGGAGGACAGCACTCTCCAACCGCCGTTGGGCGCCAGTATCTGGACCGTCAGACATGGGCTGCCAAAGGTGCTGACATAACGTGCCACGACATCGCCGAAGCGCTGGGAGCTGGACAGGTACACCTTGTTGAGATCGACCACATTACCCGGCTCATCAGCGACGATTGTGTCCAGGTAAGCAGCACGTTCCAGACTCAGTCTGGCCATGCAGTTGTTGATCGTCGTGACATGCGCTGCCACCCCAGGCTCGATTTCCGTGGCTTCAAGCGGGCACGTGGTGTCGCGTAGCTTGATCCAGGCGCGCTGGGATTCTCTGGCCATGGCGACCAGCGCCTTACCCTGCTCAGGATCGCGCCGCTGTTGAGCCTCAAACCGTCCCAGCAGTTTCTTGTAGCTGGCATTGAGTTGCGTGTCGGCTTCTTTGCGAGCTGCCTCCACACACCGATCAACCTGGGCGCTGACGGTGATTTCTTTGCAGTCGTCCTCGGCCATCGCGCAGGAGGCAAACAGGCATCCAAAGGACAACGCGATAAAACGCGCAAACATGTTCAATTTTTCATTCCCTGAATGACGGATCGCTCAACGACACGTTGAGGTATTTTCTGCGCCTTGCCGTCGGCTCTCATCGCGTCGCGGTACTGGCTGTAATAGCGCTGCGCTTCATCTTTGCGATCAAGGCGCCAGAGCGAGTCGGCAATGTTCAACATCAGTACCGTGCGCTTACCAAAGGCCTCAACGCCGCGATAAAACTTCAGCGCCAACTCATCTCTACCGCCCTCGGCCAAATAGAAAGCCAAGTCGTTGAAAGCTTGAACATCGCGCGCCGGTGGATGACAAGCCATATAGGACTCTGGACTTATAGTGCGAAGATTGAATTTGAGTTCTTCCACGCGAGATTGCGGCATCTCAATATTTGAGACCTGCTTCAATAAGTCCTTTGGAGACGGCGTCTGCATGACGAGGTCAGGCGCATCCTCTTCCCCGGAAGCCCACCGATTGCCCTCCCACTTGCCGTAGCAAAACCTGGCTGCGTGCTGACTGAGCAAGCAACCGGTCTCCATCGAAATGACCCCGCAACCAGTTTCCTCAGTCGGGATTTCTTCACTCTCCTGGCCAATGACAGCGCCATACAGAGTCTGAAGGAGGAGCAATGTTTTCTTGTCGGGACTTAGCCAAGCCTCATGCGTTTCAGTACCCACCGCGGGTACATAGAGGGGAAACATTTTTCCATTGGCGGTAAACGAGGCGACCGCCGACTCCGCAGCAGGCCTGCCCCATGTCTTGTCATTCAGCGTCACTAAGTGCCCGCCAACCCCCACGATCTGAATATTTTCAGACAAGGCATTGGCTGAAGCTAACAGGCCCATGACAAACATCAACCGCTTAAGACTGCCCGCGAGAAGACGGATCATCCACTCACTCCTCATCCATCGGCGACGACTCCACGTCGGTCATGCTCAGCAGCCGGAATTCGTTTTTCACAAATTCGTAGTAACGGTCCCGGTTACCACTTTCCAAAGCACTCCCTTGGGCATCTTCTTCGCCGTCGAGCGTGATGCCGGACACGATGATCAAGCGACTATCGGGCTGGTAAGCCATGCCGAACGTGCTGCCGTCGTAAGCATTCGGCAGACCGCCAACCACTTTACCGGTCTGGGCGTCCAGCACTTCGCCACAAATGGCGCTACCGCCACAACCGAGCCTGTGCAGGATGTAATGGCCGGCGAAGTTGACCTTGCCTTTCAGGGCTTGCACCCGTGCCTGATCCATCATTGGGCTGCTGTTTTCTTGCGGCACCAGTTTATGATTGGGGCCGGTGAAAACTGGCGTGACGGTGTAATCCTTGAAGGCTGGATCGGCAGCGAATGCCATGGACACGGCAGCCAATATCAAGCTGCCGAGAAGAAGCGAAAATCCTTTCACGCTGTAGCTCCGTCGACGTAATGCATTTTGGGGATGTTCATTCGAAGGCAATGCCGCGCACCGCTTTCTTGATTTGCTCGAACCCTTCGTTGCTGATCGCCAGCGGGGCGGATGAACCCGATACCGCCGAGCCAATCAGCACGTCTTTGCCCCTCAGCAGGCAAAAAGCGACGCGGGTTATGTGCCGTCGTGACTTGTCGTGGAAACCGAAAATGAATCCCGAAGAGTTCTCCCCGCCCCATTGCTCAAAGGTATAGGTGTTCGCACGACCGGCCAGCGAATTGGGCACCCAGCCCTGATCGGTAAGGGTCGCCGGACACCTGCGGTCGTTGTCGTCACGCAGGATTTGCACCGCAAACGCATCGTCTTCCGGGGGTTTCCAGTCGGTGAGAAGCGAAAAGTACTCCGAGTTTTCACACATCAAACCAAACCACGGCTGGCTCAGGTCGCCGTGTTTCTCGAAGTGCCAGTCGGCACCACTCGACGTCTGCGCTTGCCACAAGCCAGGGGCGCTGGACGGTTTTGGCAGTTGTTTGGCTGCGATAAATACCGAATAGAAATCGTCGAACTTCAGCCATTGGTTCTGCAGCAGCGGCATGGAGAACCGACACGAATTCATGTCTACAACTGTCTCGGTCGGGCCTTGCGCAACCGGCGATTGGCCGGGCTCGTTACCGACCAGTACAGGAGCTGCGGCAGTCACATAATCCATCTGTAAAAACGCGACCAGACCAAAGATCAATTCGCGGAGGCATCGTAGTTTCACGTCACATCCTTCGAGTTGATCAATTGCAACTCACCATCCCGATACAACACCTCACACCCCACCCACGCCGGATCCACCTGCGGCATCACCGCCGATGGCTTGCGCAACTCACGCAACAACGTCGAGCCGTGCGACAGCCGCCCACCCATCCGTGCAATCACCGCCCGCGCCGTTTGGTAATGCGCGTGACGCCCCGGATCGAGGCTGTCTTCAAGCAAAATATCCTCGCCCAGAATGCCCTGCACCTGCCCCGGATAAATCATGAACCCGGTGGCCAGCTCCGCACCTTCGCGACCGTCCTGCCAAAAGCTGCCATCGCGGGTGCGCACATCGGGGTGCGGTGCAAACCAATGTTCGCGATCCGCCAGCGGCATGGCGTGGTGCAGGCGGAAGAAGATGCGCATCAGGTTGTCGCGATACCACTCGCGTACTTGCAGGTAGTAACCGCGCAGGCCCGGCAGGCCGGTCGAATGCGCGAGGCGGATGAGCCCTGACCATTGCGGGAATGCCTGTAACGGCAGCTCAGTCGCCGTAGGTCGAGGCGTAGCGGGATCGGTCTCCCACGGCAATCGATGCGGACTGTTTTCAAGATTGTCATAAGCGGTCGGCGGGCGCCCAAGCCAGTCGCCGCCACTACTGGCCAGCGCCGTGGCGATGCACAGATTGCCTTGCACCACGAACACGTAAAACCGGGTGAACCAGTCTGCGAGTTGTTGACCATCGGCAGCTTGGGCGACGAGTTCAGCCAGTTCCTGATCAAAGCGCTGCAAGCCATTTTCAAGGCTCAGCAAATGGCTGCGAGCCTTGCGTTGCATGCGCAAAAACAGCGGCAACGAACGCAACATCTTCAGTGGCTGCCACGGCAAATGCGGCGTCGCACCACCGACTTCACCGGCGTAGTTATCGGCGCTGATGCCCCAGTCGGCCAGCCGGGCAAGAAACAGATCATTGTTGATGTAGGAAGCGCCGCCGAACACGGCAGTGAACGGCTCGTTGTCCTGCAACACCCGCGCATCCCAACGCGCCATGATCGCCGGAATACTTGCCGCTGCCCGGCGTTGGGCGTATTCCACCAACACGCTCGGTTGCGGCGGCAGGATCTCGGCGATATTGGCGGCGGTCAGGTGGCGGCGCCAGCCGTAATCGCTGATCGGCCGGTATTGCAGCAGCCACAGTTGTGAGCCGTCCCAGGCCCATTCGACGTCGCCGGGCACGTAGTGGAACACGCGCAGCACGTCTTGCAGAAAGCACCACAACAGGTCTTCGGTCAAGCCGTGGGATGGAGTGAACGTGCCGCTGCGCCACGCATCGCCGAGTCGCGAAAGCGTTGCCCGTGTGGGGCTGACGTGACCGTCGGCGAGCGATTCGAGATGGCCTTCAACCCATTCCAGTTCTACCGAGAGATGGCGCACGAACGCGATCCCGGAAACTAGCGGCGTGATGAAGCGCTGCACCACCACTTCCTCGACGCCTTCGGCCGTGAGTTCGGCGATGCGTTTCGGCACATTGGCGGACGGCTCGCGCAGATAGGTCGTGCTCAAACCGGCATTCGCCGAATCGGCCTGATCTTCGTCATAACTGGAGGAGCGCACCGCCCAGGTCACATCAGGTTGGGCGGCGAGAAATGCCGGCAGACGCGGATCGGTGCAATCGTTGAGGGTCAGCGCTGCCGGTACCGCTTGCCGCGCCAGTTCAGCCAGGCGCAAACGCCCGCCCTTGGTGTGCGCGACAAACCCGCGCTCGCCCGACTCCAGCCACTGCGCGAATTCGGCGGGCGAGTCGATCCACGGGTAATGGCCCCAACCGGGTTTCAAGCTGATGGTCAGATCAGCGCGGGCGAGAATCGCCGACCATGCCGCCGCTTGCTCGATGCCGAGCACAGCGTCCTGATCACCCCAAACCAACTCGACCGGATCGGTGATCCACTCCAGCAGCGGCAGCGCAGTGTCGGCGCGAATCAGATCCCAGTGCGGCACAAACGCACGGCAGCGCGCATAGCCGGCGCCCATGCGCTGGTACTGCGCAGGCGTCCAGGTCTGGTTGGAAAACTTGCGCGCGAACAGCCTGGGTTTGTTCGACAGCAGCCAGTGGATGGTTTTACGAATCGGCAGTGGCGACATCAGCGCCGGCAACCGCCGCTGCCAGAGAAACGCCCCCACCGGCGCCAACAAAACGCTGCGGGAAAAGTGTCCAGGCCGACGTTGTAACGCGTGCAGCACCAGCAACGCATTGACCCCGACCGCCATGATCGCGCTGCCCTGCTCCGTCATCGCCAGCAAGGTCTGCGCGTAGTCCGCCAGATCCTCGCAGGGTGGCTGCGGGTTGGCGCCGAAGCCCGGCAACTCCAGCGGCACCACGTCGTAGCGCTGAAAGTGCGGCAGCGCGTCATCCCACCAATCGGCAGCGCTGCCGTTGCCGGCCAGCAGGTACATCAACGGCTTGCTCATGAACGATCCTCAGATCAGATCGCGCAGAGCGGCGTCGAGGGTTGGATAGCGGAATGTGTAGCCGGCCTCGGTCAAACGCTCCGGCACCACGCGCTGACCATCGAAAAACAGCTGCGCCATCTCCCCCGCCATTGCACGCACTGGCGCGGCGGGAATGTGCAACCACACCGGACGCTTGAGGACCTTGCCGGCCTGCTCGGCGAACGCTGCCTGACTGACCGTTTCGGGCGCGACAATGTTGTAGGTGCCACGCAGAGTGTCATCGTTGAAAGCCCGCGCGATCACCTGAAGCACATCGTCGCGATGCACCCAGCTCATGATCTGCCGACCGTCACCCATGCGCCCGCCGAAACCCAGGCGGAATGGCAGCAGCAACGGCGTCAACGCACCGCCGGGGCCGAACACCACGCCGAGACGCAGCACTACCTGACGCACGCCAAACTCGGTGGCCGGTTGCGCGGCGGCTTCCCAACGCGCGCAGAGTTCGGCCATGAAGCCGTCGCCCTTGCTGGCGTGTTCGTCGAGGCTTTCGCTGGCATCGCGCACGCCGTAGAAACCGATGGCCGAGGCTTGAATCCATAGCGAGGGTTTCTGCTTGGTGTTCTTCAGCCAGGTCATCAACGCTTCGGTGGTGCCGACTCGACTGGCGAGCAGTTGTGCCTGACGCTTGGGAGTCCAGCGTGGGCCGGCGACGGGCGCGCCGGCGAGATTTATCAGTACGTCGAAGGCTTCGTCGTGGCTGAGTTCGCTGAGCGAATACACGCAGCGGACGCGGCCGTTGAATAGATTGGCCGCGCTCAATGGATCGCGCGTCAGTACGCTGACCGAGTGGCCCGCGTCGAGTAATTGATTGACCAAGGTTTCACCGATGAACCCGGTGCCGCCGGTGATTAGCACACGCTTGAAAGCGCCGCCGGCAAACGGGTTGGATTGGCTCGGAGTCTTTTCTGAAGGGGATTTCCGGCGGTCATGCCGATACAACCAGAACAGCGGCGGCAACAACACCAGCAACGCAAAACCGTCGAGCCACAAGTGCGACCAGACCTGTTGTTGCGCCGAAAGCCACATGTCCTGCGGCGCCCATAACAGGATGCCGGCGCTCAACCAGCCCCACACTGCCGGGGCTTTCAAGCGATTGCCCAAGTGCACCAGCGCGAGCATGTACAGCGAATAACTTTGCAGCGTCGCGCCGAACAGCGCGAGCCACCAGACTTGTTGTTCGTGGCCGGCAGTGGGTACCGGGTCGGCGCCCCAGAATGCGAGTTCGAGGGTGTGCAGATAGCCGTCGAGTAAACCGGAATGACCGGCCCAAGTCAGGGTAAGGCCGGCGAGAATGTGCACGATTGCGGCGGCGTATAGCCAGAGCACTAACGCTGGGCGAAGGGAGTTCGAGGGGGCTGGCATTCCGTGTCCTGAGCGCATTCCTTGGGGGTGGGGAGTTTAAAGGAAAATCGCGGTCGTCAGATGCTCAAGAATTAAACCTTTAAGCGCTGCGGATTCTGGCTCAGCGCATATGAAAACGCGTTAGCCATGATGGCGGAACGCGTTTGATCACATCGAGGTGAAAAGGCGTCGGGCGCTGTAAACGCCCTTTTTCACTCAACCGCACTAAAAGCAGCTGCTGGCCACTATCGGTTCGGCCACTTCGGACTGAAGTCGCTTAATCGCATTGATGCCCGAGTCGTTACCTTTGTCGGCAGCAAGCTGATAACAGGCCAAGGCGCGAGGAGTATCTTTCTTTCCTAGATCGCCGCTTTTCCAATAATCGCCTAACGAAACGAATGCATGGGTTGATCCCATGGTGGTAGCACGAATCAACTCTTTTTCAACGTCCAGCGGGCGCTGGCAGGGTCCTGAACCGGCCAATTCATTGCCAAAACAATAGAAGCCAGCCAACGACTCAGCACCGCTCGGCGAATCAACGGCTGCTGCCTTGAAAAGAGCCTCAACTTTGCCGTATTCCAATTGCGGGGCCATACCCGACAGACTCAGCCCGGCCGCAGCCGAACTAGATATAGGATCGCCTGAAGCGGCCGCGCACAGGTAATTTTCCAAAGTCGCCTCAAAAAGTTCTCCTGTCAGTCGGTATTGCTCAAGGCCGCCCAAGCCAGCAAATCCTTGTCCGCGCTGCCAACAGAAATTCTCCGCACGACTCATTTTCCGAGTACTGGCTACAGAAAGCTCTTTATCAGGAATCGACCAGTCCTCAACCCCATCAAGCGTCCAGCAGGACCTCCGCGAAAAGTTGAAAATCTTGATATTGCTGTTGCCGGCGCGTTTATCCACAACGTTAACGTGGCGGTCATCCACCTTCTCGATCTCTATTCCTTCCACTTTCCCATCGGGCACAGCCACCATTAAGGGAAACGCCATATCGCGTCCCACCTCCGCAGTAACGTAAGTCACAATCCGCCCTATATCCGACGTCCCCTTTAATACCAGCAGCTTCACGGCCTGCGCAGTTAGTCGCTTCTGCGACTCGACATTAGCGGAGAATGCTGGAAGAAACTGTGCAAAGTCTTGCGTAGAGCACGAGCCACGTCCAATTGTCGGGCCACTCCCGGTATCGGACGCGATATTGTCCAAAAACACTGAACGGTCGCGACTCATACTGGCGATGCAATTGTTCACCGCTGACACATGCGCCGAAGAGCCCGGTTCCGTCTCCAACGCATCGACCTGGCAATCGGTATCGCGCAGTTTGATCCAGGCGCGCTGAGCCTCCTGAACCGTTGCCTTTTGGCTCGCCGCAAGAACTGGATCCGTTTGATACCCACCCTCGAGCCGAACCATCAGTTCTTGATAACTAGTATTCAACTGTTTATCTGCAGCAACCTTGGCACTCACAGAACATCTTTCCCTCTGAGAGTTCGTAGTGATATCGGCACATGCATCGTCAGCAAATGCATGCCCCCCCAACAGAGATAAACCACCAATCAGCACGGCGGGAAGCACCGGAATAAGATATTTACTCAAGGCAAAGTCCAACAATATTTTGCGAAAGTGTATTTTTAAGTCGTGCTTATTCTTCAAGGGAGATAGCCATTTTTAGAGTAGATCCATTCAGATAAACGACTGCTTCGCGCCCATTAATATCGACAGGGGTAGGATTCTGGATCATTCCTTCATCACTAGCCTTCGCAATTTTTGTTAACGTCTTATCCGCAACATTGGCACGCCAAATAGTTTCATCACCGTTCTTGAAATAAAACGTCGGCCGTGACTTGCTCCAAATCGGAGCATATATATTCCAACCGGCCTCGGGCCGACCAGCCTGCGCTATCGTTTCATACCCTGAGGTGTGCGAGTAGTACGCTTGCAATTTTCCATACTCACCACCCCAACCGAATGTCAAACCACTAACAGCATTTTCATCAGTATTTGGCCACTGCTGGAACAGCAAACTGCTTTCCAATGGCGGAGATTTTGAACCGAGCTTATAAACCATCCCCCGCAGCTGATTCTTAGAGAGTTGCTGTCGATAGTAAAACGCCCCATCAAAGATTCCCGCAAACCTTTTCCCTTCGTCGTTTGAACCCAAACTCAGAGCACCATCAAAACCGATATCTTTCGCAATCGTGTGCAATACCGGCCTGTCGTTGCGATCAACGTACTCATATAGATTACCCCGGTACGCAATCATCGCCGCATCAAAATGCCCTTCAAACACGATGACATGCAACATGCCTGAAATTGTTTCAGCGGAGATCAAAAATCGTTCGACAGCCCCTTTTTCATTGGGAAGCCATGCTAAATCAATGACCTTCCATGAGTGCTCAAACTGTGTGTACGGCTTATCACCCAACATTAACTTAATATCTTTCTGAGTTGGTCTAGGCGCAATAGAAACCGGTGTGAGAAAGCTTATCTGCTGAACATAAGCTTCCTCTAAACACTCTACTGACTCACAAGAATTACGCTCCGACTCAAGCCAGTCACTTTCGATTAATTGAAAAACCCGCCGACTTCTTATCGACTTGAAGACTTCACTTAGCTTTTCATCCATTGCGGACAAGGAAGGAGAACGACAAATTTGCCTTTCTACGTCCGTTGAAGCTTTGCCACAGTCGAAACTCGCAGAAAATGCCACCGAACTGAAAAGCAAAAAGGCTAACGGTAAAAAGCTAGGGAGCGAATATATATTTTTCATTGATTCACGCTATTAGGCATTGATCTTCGCGAAGCGGGTTGCGAGATGCTTGGGGCGTTCATTTATCCGCTGCTTCATTTGTTACCCTCTTTGCCAATGCTCGACGACATCAACATCCACCCGCATCGCCACACTGGAAAAAAGGGGACAGACCACGTTTTTGGGTAATTACAAAAACCGTGATCTGTCCCCATTTCCCACCCATTTCCCACCCATTTCCCACATGGTGGAACGTGAGTTGGATCATCTGGAAGAGTTGATAGCGGCGAGACAGGAAGCGAAAACGTAAACGGAACGAGGGGGGACGGATTAAGTTGCCAGCCCGTCCCCCTACCCCGCTGTATCTACTAATTTTTGCTCGGTGTCATAGCCTCAAATGAAGATCTAATATCAGATAACTTAGGATCACTTTTGAGGTTTGACCTAGGCACGCATGCAGAAAATTTGACCGTTGCACCTTTCACGCCTTTCAACCCATAGAAACAGTCGAACCACAGCCCCTTTTTTCTCACCGAGTACTTACTCTCAGCTGCAGCTCTGTCTTTTTCAGAGTCCCAAAGCATAAAAGGGGACATTAATACTCTGACTGCGGCGGAGCCCGACGCTGACGAATGAGCAAGATCCACCTCTCCCGTTTCTGACCCTTGTTGCAAAGCTTCATCCGCAGCATAGCTGTATTTATATTTACCATTGCTATCAAAGCGGCCAGATGCATCTAAGCTTTTTTCAAACTCGACAGGCTCAATTAAAAAGACATTCTCCTCTGTCAAAATATCTGGCCTCAAGCTTACGTTCGAGACCAGTTCTCCATAGCAAATACCATCTTCAAGTTTTACGTTCAATTTAAAGCCTGGGATGTCTGGAATTGAAACTCCACACATAACCAGAGGATGTGACTGAGCCACCGACAAAACTGTGGCTAAAGACAACCCAAAGAGACGAATCAATAATTTTTTCATTACAAGGACCTTTTATGAAAAGCACTCGGCGGTGTAGACACTAACTCTGAAAGAAAATAGTAGGCATGTTTAAAAAAGTGGCGACGTCTGGCAAGGTGAAGAGAAGCCCTGTTTATTTGCCGGGTCAAAGAAAGAACTTTCGTGTCTGCCGCTGCCAATCCCGCTGCGGTACTTAGCTCTGTTCCGCTAAGTGCGTCAGCGTCTCTATGTATGTTTTTTACACCTCTTAGAACCCAAGAACCAGCGAGGGTCCTTTCCCTTAAATCTTCTTTTACCCAATAGTATCCAGCACTATCACAGGCGTTGTCTGCTACGTCCGAAACGTCCAAATGGGCCATACCAGAAACGAAATTCTTACCTCGATAGGTACCGTATTTCGAGTAGAGTTCACGCCCAGTCATTTGAATAACCCCTCTCCCAATATATTTAGGGCCATCGCCAGGACTACAATTACCGATAGGAGATAAATTATGTATCCCTGCCCCCCACTCTGGAACAGCTCGCTGAATGGTAGAAAAAAGGGGACAGACCACGTTTTCGGGTAATTACTAAAACCGTGGTCTGTCCCCATTTCCCCCGTCTCCAAGTTCAAAAACCCCCGAAACTGACTTGTTACCCCCACCAACATCTATAGTAATTCGCGAAATCGTACCGTCATCCTCTTGACTAACACCATACGAATCGCAGATTCCATCCCCATTCAGGTCAGCCTCGCAGCTAGAACTCGCTTTGACTACTGACGCCAGGAGCGCGAAAACTAAAAAAGCTACCACTCTCATTCTACGCCCCCCTCAAGTGAAACTATGCGCGCTTCGGCGTATTGTTTAGCCGCTGAAAATAAAATCGACAACAAAGGGGACAGATTTATTTGGGCTCAACGATAAAACAAACGGATAAATAAATCCGCCCCCCTTACCAGCCCCCTTTACCACCTGACTTAAATTGCCAATGTGGTGACGACTAGATGACGGTGAAGCAGGAAATAAAACCGCAAGAAGATACACAGGACGGATTCAGCTAAAAATGAACCGCCCCGTTTTCTCTATTGCCGCGCACGCAACTTTTAATGTTTTTTATCCTGCAGGCTAAAGTAATTTTTAATGCTCGCCGCGTCTTTATAAGCACAGACCACTTTATTTCCCGTAACCAGATCTGCCCCCTCCATACAATTATCTAAAGCTGGGTCAGGCAAATCGCCAATAAAATAAAGCAAGGATACACCTCCACCATCTCTCCTTATTGGGAACTCCATTACCGAATAAGCAAAACCGTCAAATGCCGAGTTCGACAATTTTCTTTTTGTCAATACAAACATAGACTTTCCGGCTCTCGCAGGGGACTTCCACTCGTAGAAAAATACAGAAGCGATCTGATCCCCCTCAACCTTCCAAACATAGTTTAGAGAGGGTTTACCGGAGCTCAATGATGAGTAATATATCTCAGCATCGGCAACATGCTCTTCTTTAGCTATCGCCTTCAGACTATTTTTCAAAAAAAATACAGCGATCTTTTCTTCGCCCAAAGAGGCTACCACCGTAGGATGGAATTCACCTATTGTGGGTGCGGCGTCCCCAAACACATCGGACGCTACGAAACCAAAAAATACATACGGAATAAAATGTCGCTTAAATAGAGTTAAATATTTTTTCACCTTTATATATCCTTTTGAGGAAAAAATGGAACAGACCACGTTTTTCGGGTAATTACTAAAACCGTGATTTGTCCCCATTTCACCCCCTGTGGGACGGACTAAAAAAATCCGTCCCTTTTCCTTGATAAATAGATCTGTCCCTTTTATTCGTTTCTCTCACTATCCCGCCACGAAATCTCACTTAAAATCTTCAGCACTTTTCGGGAGCGACTCAACACCCTTTAACGCCTTTCGATTTATGAATGAGTAGCTTCCTCTCTCACAAGATTTTCTAGAAATAAGCTGTCCATCTTTTAGAACAGTTAAAAAACCTCTATATGCCCGCGAAACAAGATATGTATACCTTCCATTATAAAATTTTATTATATTCAAACTCACGCTACCTTCAGAGGCATTAACTACATAAAAACGGCCTTTGGGAGGAACTTTACTTTGTGGATATAGAAGCTCTATTTTTCCAGGTACACCATACCTATACTGCACATAACCGGAGTTCGGATTAACATAAGGAAACCGGGGACAGACCACGTTTTTTAACAATTACTGAAAAGTGGTCTGTGCCCATTTCATTTATTAAACCTCTACTCCCCTGACCAATACCAAATCGTATCGCCCCATCGCGAATCATCTACATTCGGCATAATTTCGCCCTGTTTGAAGTATCGCCGAGAGTTAGCTTGCGCGGGAGTAAACCAATAACCCTGTTTACTACATGGTTGCCCCGAGTCAACACGACCAACTTGTGAGATGCTGGAGCCGGTATAGTTTCTAGCATACTCAACCAAGTCCTTCGGATAAACCATATGGTCTATTTTGCTATCATCAATCCCATAAAGAAATGCAATAGCACCTGCTTCAAAGGCCCAGTAACCAACGTAGCTACCATCATCACCATCAATACTTAAATGCGAGTCGTGCCAACTCGCCTGGAGCTCACCAAAAGATTCATACCACTGACCGCAATATTCATTCAGAAGCTTAGATGCTTCGGTTTTGCTAGAGGCATAAATTGATCTGATCAGCTTCGTATATACTGGGTGAAACCACTCATCTATATCAGCCCGCCCCGCCAAGTTTTTACGTAGCAAATCTTCGTACAGCGTATCTTCACTACTAAAGCCTGCTGCATCTGTCAAACTTACAAACCTGGCCAATAGATCATTCCGATGCAACAGGATGCACAGGCTGGCCACCTGAACAAACTCCTCAAAATCTGCTGGAGAATCTTCAAGATCTAATGGCGATATATTCGGCACACCCTCATACTCAGCCAAGGCATTTTGATACACCTCAAAATTTTGCACGACTCTTTCAAGCGGTTCAAACAACTCTGAAATAGGTTCGCCAGCTGTATACCTGATTATCAAAGCGCCGAGTGAATCCTGTTTAACCTCAAAGGCTTTCAAAGATGCTTCCTGGCCTGGAAAATCCTCTTCCAGATTGTGCGTACTCCAATACGATTCCGAAGCATCATAAAAGCCCACAAGGTTTTTATAATATGCCTCTGTAATAAACGGCTGCCTTCTATTCATTTTTATTTAAACCTCAAGCCGCAAAGAATCTAGTGCACCATGTTTTTTCGCCAGCGATTTTTTTCGCCTATTCACAGCTTGCTTTACCTCATCCTCACCATAGTGAAATGCGGCATGCTTTGCATGGCTGGATTCAGGGGATCCACTAAGAAGTGCCACAGCGTGCTCCTCCGGGCTTCCCGAAAGATGATACAACGGAGAAAAAAATAGATGCCTTGAGTAAGAATTAAGAATTTCTCTTGTCATCGTAACTCCCACAGCGTCCCTTAGATTTTTTGATATCCACTCTTTACTCATCTGAATCATCAAGTCGTTTTTTCGGGCTTGAGAGGGTTTCGCGGCCTTCACAGATGCATTATCAGAAGATTTTTTACCAGATACCTTTGTTCGATTTTTCCCCGTAGCTTTTCCAGTAGAACCATTACCATCTTTGACCTCTTCAATAGGTTCCAAAAGATCGCTTAATTGAGGTTCACCGGAAACACCGAGTTTTGAATTAATGCTCGGCTTACGAGTATTATTGGGTCTTCTCAAAAACTTCGGAGCATCCTCATTCTTGCTTGCTTTTGCCTCGACAATGGCAAATTTTCTTCCTGCGTTCGTCGCGGGATCTGCTCTCCATACAGCGTCAATGCCTGTGCCGTTAGCAGGATCCGACAACTTATAAAGAATATTGTGACTTTTCGGGCTCCCTCCTTTAGAGAGCTTACCCAGTTTACTTGCGCTTGGTTTCCCTTCTAACCATTTTCCGTCAGCTCCCTTGTCGTGGCCATCCCAATCTTTACCCCAGCCAAATTCCACTGCACAAATGTAGTCGGCGATATGTTCTCCGCTTACACCCAAACCCTCGTTGGAAATGTGATAACTCTTCTTTTCTGTTTTGTTTCTATCTATAGAGTTAGGTCGAGTTTCACTCGCGCCGCTTTTACCTTGCGTTGCGACTGAAGGATCTTTACCCGCTGGCTTATGACCTTTGGCCGACTTGCTTGAGCCCGATGCCATAGCCGAACTATTGCGCTGCATTCCTTTCCACTTAAGTAGACGCTTCTCAACAATACCTATCATCTCAGGCATGTTGTCGCGCGCAGTAGCAAGCACAGTAACGATAGTAGATTGAGTCCAAGCAGGTAAGCTTTTATAAGTAGAGGATCCTTTCACTCCGCTGATAATATCGTCCAGCTCTGCGCGCAACTTTGATGCATCAAAAATTTGCTTTAGCAATTCTTCTGGACTAGTTTTTACACCACACTCATCTAACACGAAACGCAGGAGATCAAATAGTACTGGCGCGAAACGCTGAGGGTCGCGATTGACTATACGCAAGCTCTTCTTGAGTCCGTCACCCGGACCGGGAATCCAACCGATGACAGCCATCAGCAAATCAAACTTTGCGTCCTCTTTACCCTCTGCAGTTCCAGCATTGTAGAGATCAATGGAGGACTCCACAGTATCGTAAGCATCAATGGCTTGGCCTAGGAATGGCACTGCACCCAAAGCAATGCCTTTTGCCAGTTCAACAGCAGCCTCTTGGTAAGCGGCTTTACGATCTTCATCGCCTGCGGCATTCGTCGCGTTTAAATCCTCACTCATTTCAGCCTCCCTGCGGCTTGCTCAATCAATGCTTGTAAATCAACTTGAGCTGGGTCCAACCCAAGTTTTCGCAGGTCTGAATTGACCTTGTCATCGGTACTCTCAACTACTTTGACTGACTCACGGTCGAAGGGTCGCGGGTCTTCACCGTAATAAACTTCAATTGGACCTGGTGGCACATCTTCCAGTCGAGCGAATCCCTTAGCATCCAGGATACCTTCACGGCTAGACCCATTAGCGAACTCGACACGATAAGAGGCACCTGACACAGGTTCAAGATTGCTTTGGTGCAAATTCAATTCAAGCCACGTTGGATTGGCTTTCCCCGCCTCTAGCACCGCCCCAGCTTTCGCTGCGTCAGCCAGTCCGGGCAAACCTGGAACTTTGATACCAATTCCTGAACCAGTTCCAGCAGCACCTCCAGCATTGATCTTGATCACCGGCCCAACCACCGTAACCCCACCGCCATCGAGCTTGATAAAGCTCCCACCGCCAAGAATGGTCAGCTCCGTCCCCGCCTCAATAACAATCTTGTCCCCAGCCTTAAGGTGAATCTCTTTCCCCACACTGGTCAGTTGCGCAGTCCCGAGCTTCACATGCTGGTTCTGCCCAATCGTCAAATGATCATCCAGCTTCGCTTCAATCTTGCGGTCGGAAATCGTCGTGCGGTGTTCTTCAGCCTTCAGCTCGGTGTAGGTGTTCTTCACCACCGTGTCGTGACGTTCATTGCCGACCCGAATCTTCTGGTCATGCTCAACGTTCTCATCCCAATCGCGCTGCGCATGGATGTAGATCTGCTCGGCACCTTTCTTGTCTTCGATGCGCAGTTCGTTGTACCCACCACCACCCGGCGAGCTAAGCGTTTTGAACACGCTGCGAGTCTTGTTCGCCGGCAGTGCATACGGCACCGGGTTTTCCTTGTGGTACAGGCAGCCGGTCACCAGCGGTTGGTCGGGGTCGCCTTCGAGGAAGGTGACGAGGACTTCCATGCCGATGCGCGGGATGCTGATCGCACCGTAGCGGTCGCCGGCCCAGGAGCTGGAGACGCGTAGCCAGCAGCTGGTTTTGTCGTCGGCGAGGCCTTCGCGGTCCCAGTGGAACTGCACTTTGATGCGGCCGTACTGGTCGCAGTGGATTTCTTCGCCTTTGGGGCCGGTGACCATGGCGGTCTGGCTGCCAAGCACACGCGGTTTCGGGTGTTCGAGGGCCGGGCGGTAGAACACGTCCCACGGGGTGGCGAGGAAGGTGTTGCGGTAGCCTTGGTGGAAGTCGTCTTTGTTGTCGGTGGTGTCGCTGGTCACGCCTTCTTCGAGGACTTGCGGCTGTTTGCCTTCGTGGAAGATTTCCGTGAGCAGCCACAGGTCGTTCCACTCGCTGCGCGGGTGGTCGGACATTTCCATGAAGTGGCCGCTGACCAGTCTGGTCTGGTCGCCGCGACCTTCGGCCTGGCGGTAGTCGGCGCGGTGGCGTTCGAGGGCGCGCTGGCTGAGGAACTTGCCGCGCGCGCGGTCGATGAAGCGGCCCGGGTAGTCGTAATCTTCCAGATCCGGCTCGGTGCTGTCGCCGTCGGGTTTGTACGCCGCTTCCATTCGCAGGCGCGGTTTTTCGAAATCGTAGTCGCGGCGAGTGGTGCGCGTGGTGCGGGTTTCCAGACGCAGTTTGAAGGCTTTGATCACCGGCTCATCGGCGACCATGCCGCTGCCCTGTACGTACGCAGTCGGCTGACCGAGATTCTGGAACACGGTCTGGTCGTCGCCGAAGACCAGCAGGTGGGCTTTTTCGCTGTGCTGGAAGTGGTAGTGAATGCCCTCTTCTTCGCACAGACGCTGGACGAAATGCAGGTCGGTTTCGTCGTACTGCACGCAGTAGTCGCGATCCGGGCACGGCTGGCTAAGCTGGAAGCTGTAGGCGTTGCTCTTGATGCCGTGCTCTTCGAGGATCAGCGCAATGATTTTCGGCGCGGACATCTGCTGGTAGATACGCTGGTTGGTGCGGTGATGCAGGTATTGCAGTTGCGGCACGATCGAGACTTTGTAGCGGGTCAGGCGCTTGCCGGCATCGCCCTGGGCGACGCGGTAGATCTGCCCGTGAATGCCCGAGCCCTGTGGATCGAATGCCAGAAACGCCTGCTTGTGCAGCAGTTGTTCGAGGTCCAGATCGGGGTTTTCGCTGACCAGTTCGAGGTCGAAGCGATACGCCTGGCTGATGCCTTCGGTGCCGGTGAACGACAGCACTTGCAGGTCGCCGACGTAGTCTTCGACCTTGAGGCTGAAGTGGGTTTCGTTAGCTGAGTTGAACATCGTGTGCTCCCTGTTCGAATATCATCCGTTACGCCCGAAGTCGCAGACGTTGCAGCCAGGACGAAGTGGCGCCCAAGGCGTCACGCAATTGTTGGGCAGTGATGGTGCGTTCTGCCGGGTTGAAGCTCAGCGCGGTTCGCAGCGCTTGCCAGCCGTGCTGGGGTAGATTCGCTGGGGCGCGCAGTTCGCGCTCCAGATGCTCGTCGCGGGCCTGGGCCGAGGGCAAGCGGCGGAACGGGTGTTTGCCGCCCGCCAGTTCATAGATCACGCAGGCCACGCCGTACACGTCCGCGCTGGCCGACAACGGTTGGCCCTCAAGCAGTTCGGGGGCGGCGTAGCCCGGGGTCCAGGCGTTGAAGCGCTCGCGGCTCAGGTGCGGCAGGCCGGGCAAGGTGCCCTCCTCTGCCTGCCCCAGACCGAAGTCGAACAGGCGCAGGCCGTCTTCGCTGAGCATGACGTTGCTCGGCTTCAGATCACCGTGCAGCACGCCGCGACGGTGGGCGTAGGCCAGCGTGTCGAGCAGCGGCAGGACGATGTCGCGCAGTTCTTGCCACGGCAGGCCGAGGGGCCGCTCGCAGAGCAATTTGTCCAGGGTGAGGCCACGCATGTATTCCATGGTGATGAAGGCCCGCTGGCAGTCGGTGTCGACTTCAAAGGTGTGTGCACGCACGACGTTGTCGTGGCGCAGGCGTCGGGTCAGGGCGAACTCGCTGTAGAGCAAGGCACTGGCGTCCGGCGATTCGGCAAATTCTTCGCTGAGGATTTTCAGCGCAATGTAAGGGTCGGGATCGCCGAACTGCTCATGCAGCAGATCCCGCGCCCGGTAAACGGCGCCCATGCCACCGGCCCCGAGCAGACGCTCGAGGTGGTAGCGACCGGCGAGTACATCCGGCAGCGCACCGATGCTGGCCTTGGTCGGCGCCAGCAACGGTTCGGCCTTGTTGCCCTTGGCGAAGGCGAAGTAGGTCAGGTTGCTGGCCTGTTCTTCGCTGATCAGCAGGTCATCGATGGGCGATTCGAGTTCACTCATTGGCGGATCACCACGGCAGTCAGGTTGTCGCGCGCGGCGCCCCGCAGAGCGCCGTCGAACAAACGTTCCAGCGCGACATGCGGCGCGCTGAGGCTGAGGGCGTTGCCGAGGGCATCGCTGCTCAGGCCCTGATACAAACCATCGCTGCAGAGCAAAAACACATCGCCCGGATAGACCTCGAGTTCAAGCACATCCAGGGTCAGTGTGTCGGCGGCGCCGACGGCTCGGGTGAGTGCCTGAGCCGCCGGGTGCGCTGCCGCCTGTTCGACGCTCATTTGCTGCTCGTCGATCAGCTGCTGTTGCAGCGAATGGTCCTTGGACAGCTGATACAGCCGCTGCCCGCGCCACATGTAGCAACGACTGTCGCCGGCCCAGATGCAGGCCGCGCGATTGCCTTCCACCAGCAGCGCGACGACGGTGCTGCCCATGATGCTGTCGTGACGTCCGGCAGTGACCGTCAACTCCTGCCCCAAGCGCCGGTTCAGCCAGTGCAGGCACTGGCGGATGGCTTTGAGGCGTTCGTCGAAGTCCTCGTGTTGCGGCAACTCAGCCAGGCTGGCGACGATCAACTGGCTGGCGATGTCGCCACCCTGATGACCGCCCATGCCGTCCGCGACCACCCACAGCCCCTGCTGCGGCGAGTCGAGGAAGGCATCTTCGTTGCGCGCCCGCACCTTGCCCGGGTCGGTACGCGCCGCGCTGCGCCAGGGACTGGCCACCAGCATCAGAGCTGCACCGGCATACGGAAGGTGCGCAGCACGCCCATGTCGAACGGGTTCGGCGTGCGCTGGCTGGTGAGCAGGTAGTTGGCGCGCAGACCGCCCACGTCGGCTTTCAGTACCAGCACGTCACGACCGTTCAGGTACTCGGTCTGCATCAGGTCGAACAAACGGAACAGCGACCATGGGCCGGAATTCTTCTCGATCCCGATCGGGCGTCCGGCCATCTTGTCCATGACCAGGCTGGTGCGACCGTCTTCAGCATCGGTCGGCCACTTGAAGGTCATTGGCAGGATCGGGCCGTGACGGTACTCCATGGTCTTGTCGCCGAACTTGAATTCGGAGCGACTGACCGCCGGATCGAGGGTGTACGGTTCAAGCTTGAACTGCACGGTCGGCTCGGCCGGGTTGATCGAGAAGAAGCTCTGGCGAATCGTCTGCGCCGCCGCCATCTGATCGAGGTAGACCTTCGATACCGGCAGGCTGTGACCGTCGACGCTGCGCATGCGGTAGTTGCCCGGATCGCCGCTGACGAATGGACGCATGTAGCTGTCGAAGAAGCGGTCGACGGTACCTTGCGCACGGAAGAACTCACGGAAGTCGCTGATCGCCACGTCGCTGGTGCTGCTGGCGCTGAACGGATAGCGCTTGCTGATGGTTTTGCCGTACACGCTGTACAGCTCGTTCTGATAACGGCCGTTCAGGTATTGATAGGCATCGTTGAGCACCAGACGCCACGAGTCTTCGGCCAGCACGTTGAACCACACGCTCAGCGGACGCGGCAGACGACCGGAGGCATTGCGCAGGTTGGTCAGCGCATCACGCTGGCCGCTCATGCGCGTCTTGGCCATCTCGAATGCCGCTTGCTCCGGCGTGCTGGAACGGGCCAGACCGGCCAGTTGCAGTTGCAGGTCGTTGAGCGCGCTGAACGCTGGCGTCAGGTCAGCGCCCGGGCCGTTGTTGTCATCGAGCAGACGATGCAGCGGTTCGAAGCGGCGTTGCAGGGATTTCTTCGCGGTGTCCGGCAGGTTTTTCGCCACGTTCAGCGCCGAAGCCTTGTCGGCGGCAGCCGCAGCGAGTTTGCCGACCTTGCCCATTTTGCCTTTCTGTCCGGCCAGCGCATCGGCAGCTTCGCCGGCTTCATCGACCGGATCAGGCGCAGCTTCGAAGCGGGTGTTTTCACGCACTTCGGTGAGCAATGCGAGGACCGGCGAGTTAGCCGAAGTCAGGCCCGCCAGTTGCTCGGCGCCTTCGCCAGCGTCGCTGATCGGTGGCAATGCGACCTGGCCAACGGCTTCGCTCCAGTAGTTGGCGTAGTCGCGGAAGTACAGCTGCTCAAGCTCGACCATCAGGCGACGCAAGTCCATGTCGCTGATGCCCGCGCCTTCGCCCAGCACCCAGTTGTCGCGCAGGATATCGGTGACCAGCGCGGCGCCCTGCACCGAGAAATACTGCTGATAACCCTGTTGGGTGTAGAAACCCGGGATCACGTATTCAGTGCCGATGAACAACGAACCTTGCGGGCCGAGGTGCTGGCTGAAGCGGTAGTCCGGCAGGTTGCGCGCCTGCTCGCGGAGCATGCGGTAAACCACGTTGGCCAGCGATTCGCTGCGCAGGACCTGACGCGCCTGCGTCACCAGTTGATCGTTCAGCGGGTAGATGAACGGCTGCTGGAGCAAGCGCTCGAGGTGCGTGTTCAGACCGTTCTGCACCGCGGTGTTGCCGGTGTAGCGCTGCGACCAGTCAGTGGCGACCCAGTCCTTGAGCCACGCCGCGTCGCGACGATCCTTCATGTTCAGCATCAGGTACGCGCGCAGGCTGTTGAGCAGGCGATCGCGGTCCTTCATGTTGGCGCGGATCTGCCCTTCGAGCATGGTCGCCACCCGTGGCAGCAACTGCGCTTCCAGCTCACGCTCGTAGGCGGTTTTCACCACCGGGTTGATCTCTTCGCCCTGATACAGGCCGCCACGCTCGTGGTACGAGACGTCGCCCTTGCTCGGGAACACCTGAGTCGCGGCGTAGCTGGTGTCGAGGACTTTCAGCACACCCATGGCGTCATCGCGCGGCGTCACGGCCGAGCGTTGCTGGGTCCAGTTCTGCGCCAGCGTGCGCAGGTTTTCCAGACGCTCGTAGTTGGCCGAGAAACCACCGGCCCAGAGCATGCCGAACAGTGCCAGTGCCGCCAGTGCACCGACGTACAGCGCACGCTGGCCCCAATGAATGCGGCTGCGCTCGCGCTTGTCCAGACCGGCCAGATCGGCCTCGGGGAAAATCACTTGGCTGAGCAAGTGGTGGATGAACCGCGAACGGCCGCTGCGCAGAGTCGGCAGCACGCCGGCGTTCATGCCCAGGCTGGCGCCGATGCCGGCGGTGGTCGAATCCATTTCCTGGGTCAGGTGCGGTGCGCTGGTCAGGTAGAAGCCGCGCAGTTGCGTCGCGCGCTGATAACGGTTGCCGGTGAACGCCATGTCGACGAACAGGCACAGACGCTCGCCGATCTGCCCCAACTGATGCGGGAAATCGAGGATGCGCCCACGGCGCTGAGTATCGCGCTCGGAGTGCATGCGCATGATCACTTGGCTGTTCAAGCGGCGCAGCAGCTCTTCGAACTCGTTGCGCAGAACCGTGACGTCGGTGCCGACCTGATCCTTGCGGAAACTGGTGCCGAGCACCTGATCGCTTTCTTCGCGGGTCAGTTGATCGAAGAATTCGTCGAAGCCGAGCAGCTTGTCCGCCTTGCTCAGGACCAGATACACCGGCACATCGACGTGGAGTTTCTGATGCACGTCCTGCAAACGACTGCGCACCTGGCGCGCGAGGGTCTCGATGTCCTGCTCGCTGCCGCCGGTGAGGGTTTCCACCGGAATGGTCACCAGCACGCCGTTCAACGGACGGCCGCGACGACGCTTGCGCAGCAGTTCCAGCAGGGTTGTCCAGGCGTTGCCGTCGACTTCCGCGTCCGGTTGAGTGGTGTAGCGCCCGGCGGTGTCGATCAGGACACCGTGATCGGCGAAATACCAGTCGCAATGACGGGTGCCGAGGGTGTCGCGGGTCAGCTTGCGGTCGATCTTGTTGATCGGGAATTCCAGACCGGAGAAGTCCAGCAGGCTGGTCTTACCCGAGGCCTGCGGACCGATCAGCAGGTACCACGGCAAGTCACTGCGCCAGCGCTCGCTGCGACCGCGATACAGGCTCGACGTCTTCAGGGTTTTCAGTGCGTCCTTGAACCGCGCCTTCAACTCTTTCTGTTCTTCGTCGATCAGCTCTTCGCGGCGAATGCGGTCCTGGCCGTCCTCGCTTTCCTCCTCGGCTTTCTTGCGGATACCCGCGCGCCAGCTGACGAAGACCATGGTCAGGCCCCAGATCAGGAACAGCACGCTGATGGTCAGCAGGCGCGAGGTCGCGCTTTCCCAGAACTTGTAATCATCGACCGCCAACAACGGGCCGACGAACCACACCAGCAGCGCCACGAACAGCACCAGCAGCAAAGTCCAGACCCAGGTCTGGCGCAGGAAGGCGCCGACTTTCTTGAAAAACTTTTTCATCACACGTCCCTGTTTTACGGCTGCGCCTGCGGTTGTACCGCGGCTGGATCAAGCGGCTGATAAGGATGCAGAACGGTGTCGCGTTGTTCGCTCAGGACCCAGGCGAAGCCCGAATACATCACCACCAGGCAGACCAGAGTAAAGAGCACCACCATCCACGCCGGCACGATGCGCACCAGGTTGCGGCGCTGGTCGTTGAGGCCTTCCCAGTGCGGCGACAACTCGCGCGGCACGTCGCCACGCAACTGACGGATCTGCCGGTACAAGGCGTCGCGGATGCCTTCAAGCTCAAGCATGCCGCGCGCCTGGACGCGGTACTTGCCCTCGAAACCGAGGGACAGGCACAGGTACATCAGCTCGAGCATCGGCAGGTGCTTGACCGGGTTTTTCGACAGCCGATCGAGCAGCTGGAAAAACTTCTCGCCGCCGAAGGTTTCGTTGTGGAAGCTGCTCAGCAGGCTCATCTGCGACCATTCGCTTTCGTTGCCCCACGGCGTGGTCACGACAGCTTCGTCGACCACGGTGCAGAGCACGTAACGCGCGGCCATCACCTGGCTGCTTTCCGCACCGTTGTGCAGGGCGCGCACTTCGAACAACTTCAGCCCGGCGGTCAGCCGCTCATTCAGCGCGTACAGGTCTTCGCGGGTCTCGCTGTGCTTGAGACGCACCACTTCCGAGAGCAGATCGGACGAGGCCGCGACCAGCGAGTTGAGGCTGATGTTGAACGCCTCCGCCGGACGCAGGCGCGCGGCGTAGATCATGCGTTCTTCCAGTTGCTCGAAACGCGGCGGCGCGGCGAAGTCGGTCAGCGGACTCGATGCCGGTCCGTGGCCTTGACGATCGAGCAGGACGGTTTTGTCGTCCTGGTTGTAATCCGTTTCCTTGATCATGTCGGTCAGTTCCTGATGGCCCAGAATTTCAGTTCAAGCTCGGCGAATTCGCCGGACACGTGGAACGCGAAACCGCCGGAGCGTTCGAGTTGTGCCAGGTCTTCGGAACTGAGTTCGAGAATGAAATAGGTTTTGTTCGAGTGGAACGCGATCTGCCGTGGGGCCACCGGCAACGGTTTGACCTTGATCCCCGGCAAGTGCAGGTTTACCAGTTGGCGGATGCGCTCCACCGGGCCGACCTTGAGGTGCTGCGGCAAACGCTGACGCAGTTCTTCGGAGTCGCAGTTGGCACTGGCTGCCAGCACGAACGAAGCCGAGCCGAGCAGTTTGTGATCGTGCAACGGCGAAACAATGATGCCGTACTGACGCGCCTGCAGGATCAGTTCGATGGCGTGCTGTTCGAGCACCATCGACAGCACCTGACGGATCGCTTCCATCAGTTTGCGAAAGCTTGCGCCCTGATCGGCGTGGGAATAGCGGCTGTCCAGGCGCGGGCGTTTGCTCTCGCCGGAGAAGGTCGCCAGATCGCCGAGCATGGTCAGCAGCGTGCGGTACAACTCTTCCGGATGCACTTGTTCCAGACCGAGGTAATGGCGCAGCAGCAGTTCGGTGCGGTTGATCAGTTGCAGCATCATGAAGTCGCCGACTTCAGCGCCGCCGACCTTGCCGTTGGAGCGAATCCGCTCGGCGATGGTGTCGCCACGGTGGCTGAGCATGCTGATGACTTCTTTCAGGCACGACAGCAGGTAGCTGGAGGCGTGGGCCTGAATGTAGGTCGGGACGAAATCCGGGTCGAGGCTGATGACGCCGTCGGGCGTGGTGTCGAGCACGTCGCAGATTTTCAGCTTCACGTAGGCCTGATCGCTCTGCTGCTCGCCGAGCAACAGTTTGAAGTCCGGCCGACCGCAGCTGACCTGGCTGGCGGAATCATCGCCGGCGTTGGAGTCGGCGACTTCGGCGTCATACGCGGTGTAGCGCGCGAGCACGTCCGATTGCTCCGGGCGCCGGGCCTCGATGTGGTTGCCGGTGACCAGCGGCAGCGCCAGATAGATCGGCGTGTTGCCGGTGTTCGGCGGCACGTCCAGCGCCAGCGGCTCGGTGTTGCCACCGAGTTCGAACAGGCTGCCGTCCGGCAGAATCCCCGAGGCTTCACTGATCACCAGTTTGCCCATGTTGAGGAACTGCAAGTCGATTTCCAGATTGAGAAAACCCCAGGTGTAGCCACCGAGCAATTGCGTGCGGGTTTTCATCTGGTGATCGTAATAACGATCGTTGTGCTGGAAGTGCTGCGGTCGCAGCAGCATGCCTTCCTGCCAAATGACTTTATGGGTGTTCATGATCAGTCATCCGCCTTGGCGAGCACTTGTTGGGTGTTGCGGATACCGGCCTGATCGAGGGTCAGATCAGCCTCGGTGAGTTCCAGCGGAGTGATCTGCACGGTGTGCCGCCACTGGGTATCCGGCAGGTCGCGATAGGCGGCGAGGATGCCCACGTAACGGCTGCCCTCCTCCACGCTGAGTTTCAGTTCCACGGTTTCGCCCGGGCGCAATTCGAGTTCTTCGCTGGCCACCAGATCCGGGTTGAGGGATTCCTTGGCGCGCTCGTAGAGGCTGAAGAAATCAGCGTTCTCGAAGGTCACCGGGTGCTTGAGTTCGAACAGGCGCACGACGATCGGCGACGGCCGCCCGTTGAGGTCCGGGTTGAGCTGATCGCTGCCGGTCAGTTTGAGGTTGATCTTGGTCACTTTCGAGTATGGCGACAGCGACGAGCAACCGGCGAGCAGCACCAGCACGGTGAGCGCAGTCAGCGTCTTGAAAAAAGCGGTCGAGCGGCGAGACATGCGCATCATCCTTGGTGGTCGGTGTGGAGGGTGGAGATCAGACGAATCTGTTCTTCGTAAGCCTGAGCAAAGTCGCGGGCCAGCAGACGCTCGCTCCAGTCATCGTCCTGACGCAGTGCCTGGTGGTAGCGGCCGAATGCTCTCCAGCGCCCGCCCGAAGTGGCGATCAATGGCTTGCTGTCACGCTCGAAACGCAGGGTCAGCTGCTCCGGCGAGAAGTGCTCCAGCGTGCCACGCACAGCAGCGCGACTGGCGGTCAGCAGTGCCACTTGATGCGCCTGCAGGTCGCGGAATGCGCGGGAGATCGCTTGCTCGGCGGGCAGATGGCCAGGCTTGCTTGGCTGCAACAGAATCTGCAGTGCTTCGCTCGGATCGACGGCGAATTTCAGCGGGTTCTTGTTGGTGCCTTGCACGGTGGTCTGGGCCAGACGCAATTCGTTTTTCAGCTCGGAGCGGGTGCGCAGGCTCTGCTGCAAACCGCCGATGCTCTGGCGCAGCAGGCGCGCAGCGTTGAGCGCCAGCGCTTCGCGTTCGTCGTGGCTGAGGCCTTTGACGTCGACGCCCAGCGCCGCGCCGAAGTGTTCCCAGAAACCTTCGCTCTGACGCTCGACGGCTTTCGGTGCAGGCGCCGGCTCAGGCTCGACCGGGGCGGCGATCAGCTCCGGGACCATCAGGCTTTCCATGTCGATGCGCGCGTAGTCGGCACGTTGACGGGAGTCTTCCGGCTTGGCGGTGGGCGACAGCAGTTCGTCGATTTCCGAGTAGACGCGCTCTTGCTGTTCGAGGGCATTGAGCGGGTCGAGGTCGAGGAACGCGTCATCCGGAATGATGCTGCCAGCGGCACGCGGACGGCCGACTTCGCCGTCGAAGGTCGCCGGGTCACGGACCAGCCGCGCGCGGATCTCGAAGTCGCCGAGAATGTAGGTGCTGCCGTGCTCGATGCGCACCGGCTCGCCCTTGTGCAGGCGCGCGCCGCTGCTGCCGTCCTGGACACCGTTGCTGCTGGTGTCGGTAAGGAAGAACGAGCCCTCGCGGTAGCTGACAATCGCGTGATGATTGGACAGGTGCCGCTTGCGGTCAGGGATGATCCAGTCGCAGTCCTCGCCGCGCCCGATCACACCGCCGGCCTGCTTGAAGGTCCGCTGGCACAGCTCGGTGGGCACGAACTGCTTGGTGTTCAGCATTTCGAAAACCAATTCCATGTTTGATGCTCCTTGCGGTCACTTGCCGCGATTGACCGCTTGCGGATCACCCAACGGGCGATAGTCGTTGTCGTTGAATTTGTAATTGCCGCTACAGCCGCCAAGGCCGCATAGAACGACGAGGGTCAGCAGGACAGCGTGCCAGTGACGAACAGACATCAGAGGGTCTCCAGGTGTAGACAAAGCACAAAGCGCCGACCCTTGCGGGCGGCGCTGAAATAAGTTTTTGAGGTGGGCTCGAAGCCTCTAGATCGAGGCCTTGCGCCATAGCCTGGAGGTACGGCGACCTCCCGCGGCGAGGGGACTTGTCCCCGTTGGGGCGCGCAGCGCCCCCATAACCTGCCAGCGCGATTTCTCAGTGAAACCGTATGTACCGGACTGCGACTGCTGCGCAGCCGGACGGGGATAAATCCCCTCGCCACAGGGTATGTGTTGGGTTCGAAGAAGTGCTGTAGCTCAACCATCAAAGTCACCCAAATTGATATTCAGGCGCCCGAGGCGGTACAGCAGCGTGCGCCGTGGCAGGCCCAGTTCGCGGGCCGCGAGGGTCTGGTTGCCGTCGTTCTTGCGCAGGCAATCGAGCAGCAAAGTGCGCTCGACCTGCTCCAGGCGTTCGCGCAGATTCAGGCCGCTGTTGTCTTCCGGCATCGCTTCCAGGCGCAGGGAAAAATGCTCGGCGAGCAACTCGCCGCCCTCGCAGAGCAACACCGCGCGCTCGACCAGTGCCTTGAGTTCGCGAACGTTGCCGGGGAAGTTGTAGCCGCACAGATGCTCCAGCGCCGAATCCGACCAGCGCACCGGGTCACGCTGCAAAAACGTGCAGGTCTTCTCGGCGAAATGCCGGGCCAGATCGAGGATGTCGCCTTCGCGCTGACGCAGGGCCGGCAGCTCGATCGGGAATTGTGCGAGGCGGTAGTACAAGTCCTCGCGGAACTTGCCTTCGCTGACCAGCGCCGCCAGATCACGGTGCGTCGCGGCGATGATGCGCACGTCGATTTTGTGCGTGTCGTTGGAACCCAGCGGACGGATCTCGCCTTCCTGCAACACGCGCAGAATCTTCGCTTGCAGCGACAACGGCATGTCGCCGATTTCATCGAGCAGCAACGTGCCGCCATTGGCCGCGTCGAACAGCCCCGCACGATCGCGATCGGCACCAGTGAAGGCGCCTTTGCGATAGCCGAACAGCTCGCTTTCCAGCAGGTTTTCCGGGAACGCCGCGCAGTTCTGCACGATGAACGCCTGGGAGCGACGCGGGCCGCAATCGTGAATCGCCCGCGCCACCACTTCCTTGCCGGTGCCGGTCTCGCCACGCAACAGCACGGTGTACGGGCTGTGGAGGATCTTGCTGATCAGCGAGTAGGTCTGGCGCATCGCCGCGCTTTTACCGATCAGGCCGTAGCCGCTGATGCTCGGCACGCTGCGAGTGGCGGTGGCCGATTCGGCGGCTGGCTGACGCAGGCGTTGCAGCAGATGCAGTTGGCCGAGCACGAACGAGCCGAGCTGGCCAAGGGAGTCGGCGAAACCCTGCAAGTCAGTGCGACGACGACTGGCACACAGCAGCAAGCCCTCAACCGACTTGTGCTGATTGACCAGCGGCACGCACAACAGCGACTGCCACGGCGTGCTCGCCGCTGGCAGAAAACTGGTTTCGTGCAGGCTGCCGGTCAGGTCGTCGAGGCACACCACGCGGTTCTGGCACAGGGCGAATTGCAGCAGTTGTTCACCGTTGTAATCCGCCGGCAGGCTCGCCGCCTGACGCGGTTGCAGCGCGCCGTCGAGGCACTCGGCATTCATCCCCAGGCAGGTGTGGGTGGCGTCGAGCAGATACAGCTGCGTCAGTTCGCAGCCACTCAGTTCGGCCAGGCCACGGACGAATTCACTCAGCAGCGCAGCACTGTCCGCCGCGCGCGAAAGACTGGCGAACTGCGCCAGCAACGCTTCGGCATAGACCAGTGGCTGCGGCACTTGAGTGAACATCACGCCCACCTCAGACGAACTCGCAGGTCACGCTGGAGTTGCCGTCGAGCGTGGCATGCACACGCTTGAGGCTTTCGCCGGTCGCCATCGCATCGAGCAGACGATCGGCCACCAACGGCAGCACGTGTTGATCGAGCAGATGATCGATCAGGCGCGCACCGCTTTCGCTTTGCGTGCAACGCTCGGACAGGTGATCGACGAGGTTCTGGCACCAGCTGAACTCCAGCTGACGACGGTTCAGGCGCTCGCCGAGACGGCCGAGTTTGATTTCGATCAGCTCGCGCAGCACCGGGCCGCCCACCGGGTAGTACGGCACCACTTTCATCCGCGCCAGCAGCGCCGGTTTGAAGTGTTTGCTGAGCACCGGGCGAATGGTTTCTTCGAGCACTTCGGCGGTCGGCCGCGCGCCGTCTTCGCAGAGTTCGCTGATCTTGTCGCTGCCAAGGTTCGAGGTCATGAGGATCAACGTGTTGCGGAAGTCGATCTCGCGACCTTCGCCATCGTTGGCCACGCCTTTGTCGAAGATTTGGTAGAACAGGTTGAGCACGTCCGGGTCGGCCTTCTCGACTTCATCGAGCAACACCACCGAATACGGCTTCTGACGCACCGCTTCGGTGAGCATGCCGCCCTCGCCGTAACCGACGTAGCCCGGTGGCGCGCCAATCAGACGCGAGACGGTGTGCTTTTCCTGGAACTCGGACATGTTGATGGTGGTGATGAAGCGGTCGCCGCCGTACAACAGGTCAGCCAGGGCCAGCGCGGTTTCGGTCTTGCCGACGCCGCTCGGCCCGACCAGCAGGAACACACCGACCGGTGCATCAGGCTTGTTCAGGCCGGCAGCGGTGGCGCGCATCGAACGATCCAGCGCGTGCACGGCTTGTTCCTGACCACGGATGCGGGTGCGCAAATCGGTGGCGAAACTGGCGACCTTGGCGTTGTGCTCGCGGGCCAGTTGCGCCAATGGCACGCCGGTCCAGGCGCTGATCACTTCGGCGACCAGACGCGGGCACACTTCGAAGCTGACCAGGCGTTCTTTGACTTGCGCGGCAGTCAACGCGGCGTGGGTTTCATGCAGCTGGGCTTCCAGCGCTTCGACGCTCTGGCCTTCTTCGACTTCGGCGACCACGGTTTCAATCACGGTGCCTTCGGCGTCTTCTTCCACGCTGACGGTCGGCTCGACCGCTGCGGCTTCGCGGGCCTTGGCCAGTTGCTGACGCAGTTCCAGCAGACGCTCAGCCAATTCTTTTTGCTCAGTCCACAAAGTCTCGAGCGCAACCATCTCGCTTTCGGCTTCGTCCAGCCGCGCCTCCAGTGCTTCCAGCGCTTCGTGGTCGATCAGCAGACCGGCTTCGGCATCGCGACGCAGCGCCTGACGCTGACGGCCACCTTCCGCCAGTTCGCCACGCAGGCGCTCGAGGCTTTCCGGGGCCGCAGCGAGGCTGATGCGCACGCGGGCGCACGCGGTGTCGAGGACGTCGACGGCCTTGTCCGGCAGTTGCCGACCGGCCAGGTAACGCGCGGACAATTCAGCAGCGGACACCACCGCGTCATCGCGCAGGTAGATGCCGTGGCTCTTCTCGTAGACCTGAGCCAGACCACGCAGAATGGTCACCGCTTCGCTCACGGTCGGTTCGTGCAATTGCACAGGCTGGAAGCGACGGGCCAGCGCCGGGTCTTTCTCGAAGTATTTCTTGTACTCGGCCCAAGTGGTCGCGGCGATGGTGCGCAGTTCGCCACGGGCCAGCGCCGGCTTCAGCAGGTTGGCCGCATCGGAACCGCCAGCGTTGCCGCCAGCACCGATCAGGGTGTGGGCTTCGTCGATGAACAGGATGATCGGTTTCGGCGAGGCTTTGACTTCATCGATCACGCCTTTCAAACGACGCTCGAATTCACCTTTGACGCTGGCTCCGGCCTGCAACAGGCCCATGTCCAGCGAGAGTAATTCAACGCCTTTGAGTACCTGCGGCACTTCACCGGCAGCGATGCGCGAGGCGAGGCCTTCGACGATGGCGGTCTTACCGACACCGGCCTCACCGACGACGATCGGGTTGTTCTTGCGGCGACGGGCGAGGATGTCGACCATCTGCCGGATCGCGCCGTCACGGCACAGCACCGGGTCGAGTTTGCCGTCGCGAGCCTGCTGGGTCAGGTTGTGGGTGAAACGCTGCAACAGCGATTCGCCCTGCGCCGCCGGTTTGCCGTTAGCCGCCGGTTGCTCTTGTTGCGACAGGGCAAATTCTTTCAGGCGATCGATGTTCAGCTTGGCGAGCAGCGGCTGATAACGGCTGCCGGCATAACGCATCGGGTTGCGCAGCAACGCCAGGATCAGCGCGGCGTCTTCGACCTGGGTCTGGCCCAGCTCGAGGTTGGCCACCAGCAGCGCGTCTTGCAGCCATTGCACCAGTTCCGGGGCGAACACCGGGTTGCGCGAAGCGCTGTGCTCGACCCGCGACTGCAATGCAGCGGTCAGTTCACCGGCGTCGACGTCAGCATCTTGCAGCGCGCGCGACAGCAAGCCGTTCGGGCGCTCGAGCAAGCCCAGCAGCAAGTCTTCAACGAGGATCTTGCTGCCGCCACGGGCGACGCAACGCTCGGCCGAACGTTCCAGATCACGACGGGTTTCGGCGTCCAGCGCCTGGATGAGTTGTTGCAGGTCTACGTTGATCATGGCTCACGTCCTTAATGAATTTTGCTGCCCAGGGTCACCACGCCGTCCGCTTTTTCGCGGCCCAGCCAACTGGTCCAACCGAGGCGACAGGCGTTCTGCTCACCGATGCGCAGTTCGCGGATTTCTTCCTGGCGCAGGACCAGGCGAATGTCATAATCGAGCGGGTCACGCAAGGTGAACCGCACCAGCGCGCAAAGCGGCTGGTAACCGAAACCGATCGGCAGGAATTCATGGAATCGCTGCCAGTCGAGTTCGGTGATGTGAATGCGGAATTTGCCACTGCGATCGCGCACGTGTTCGCCCAGCACCAGGTCTTCGCCGAGTACGCTGTTGGCGCGGCCCAAACGATTGCGCTGCTCGTCGAGAATTTCCACGCGGCGCTCGATGCACTGCTCGATGACCAGGTCTTCGTGCTTGAAGTAGTAACGCAGCACGGCTTCGATCAGCGCCGCCGAGTGCGCCCGCAAGCTGAGCAGACCGAGGTACGGCAGCAGGCGTTTCCAGTTGAGTTCCTTGGCCTTGCGGATCTCGTCGCCACCCAGGCCGATCAGCGCAAAAAGTTGCGCCGAGAACGGGTCAATCGCGCCGCTCTGGAAGCTCGCGCGGTAGCGGTACTTGCGCCAGATCGGCAGCATCAGTCGTTGCAGGCGATGGTGGAACAGGTCGAGGAAATTGCGCGTCGGGTTGCCGTCCTCGCTGTCGCCCAAGGCCTGTTCGCCATAGAACGCCGGCAGCGGCGAACCGGAGCCGACCAGACCGATCAGGTTGAAGCGCATGCGCGCGCGCATCTTGCCGTGCTCTTCGAAAAACTCGACGCGATCGACGTCGCTGCGCGGAAAGCCCAGGCTCGGGTTGGCCTGGAACTCGACCTGGTCGTACAGATCGTCTTCGCTCAGATGCGGGTGTGCCTCGCGCAGCCGGTCGATCACCAGCAGCACGGCCTGAAACAGCGAGTACTCGCGTATTACCTTGGTCAGCCCGCTTAAAGCAGGGGCTGCAGGCCCATACGTGGTGTCCATTGGTACACCTCTCCCTGTGTGCTTTTTACCCGCAGCTCATGGAATGAATTGAGGCTGGCGTAAAGCGCGAAAAACTCGTTGAGAACCGAAGCGAAGACGAACAGGTCGCCTTCGCCGATATAGCCTTCCGGGTCGATGGTCAGTTCGGTGCGCAAACCGCGCACCGGCAGGCCGCGATGCAGGCGGTCGACGTGATGATGCTTGATGTGCTTGAGGCCGCCGAGCAGGCGCTTGCTGACCTTCTCCGCGTGCTGGTCGTAGTAGCGCGGCAGGTCGTAGGTTTCCAGAATCACCTTCAACGCATTGACGTCGGCCAGCGACAGATAGTTGAGCGACATGTTGCTGATCAGCTTCCACAGGAAGTCACGGTTCAGCGGCGGCGCGAAGCTCGACGTGGCCGGGGTGATGTTGCGGAAACTGAGGAATTCCGGGGTCTGCTCGCTGGCCATGCAGATGTCGCCGAGCTTGAGCTTTTTCGGCAGGTTCTGGTTGGTGCACATCAGCTCGATCGACAGGGTTTCGTGGGCTTCGGTGTGGCGGATGCCGAAGCTCAGGTAAGTGTCGAGGCCGTCATGCAGCAAGGACGAACGCTGGCGGATGCTGTAATGCGGACGGCTGTTGGGCACATCGAAACTCGGGTCGTGCTCGAAGGACTCGAACGGCACGTACTCCTGATAACCGAGGCCGCCGGGTTTCCAGCCGGTCACGGTTTCCACCGAGAACACACCGCAGTTTTCCAGGTCGTATTCCGCCGGCAGCAGGAGGTACTCGTCCTGCTTGCCATCGAGACGAATCGGCAGCGCGTCGTGCTCGAACAGATTGACGATCGGCGTGCAGAACAGCTTCACGTTATCGAGCGTCGGGCGCATGCGCATGATGCCGCTCTTGCGGATGTCGAAACGCAATTCGAGGCCGCGCATCTGCTTGAGGGTGTCTTCCGGCAGCGCCTTGAGAATGTCCAGACCGTTGACGTCGACGAACAGGAACTTGTCCTGGAAGGCGAAATATTCCTGCAGGTAGCGATAGCCACGGAAGGTGTTCAGCGGATACGGGATCAACGCTTCTTCTTCGGCAAAACCCACCGGTTTCACCCGGTCGCCGGGAATCTTGAACGCCATCGGCTTGCCGCTGACGCCATCAATCGGCTTGCCGGCGCCGTCGAGCGGGATCAGTTCGATGCCGTCGAGGTTGCGCAGCAGGCTCAGGTAGAGCATCTGGCTGATGTAGCGCTCACCGGCAAAGTGCAGGCGCAACTTGCTCAGCTCCAATTCGCCGAGGTGGCCGTCAGCGCTCATTTCCAGGCGCAGGCTGAGCAGCGAGCCATCGCCCTTCACCGAGTAATTCAGTGCGGCCAGATCCAGCGGCAAGACTTCGGTCGGGTAACAGGTGCGGAAACGGCAGCGCACGTCTTCTATCGGCTTGCTCTCGATCGGCGTATCGCGCTCGACCAGCAGCGCCGGCCCGGAACGCTTGAGCGGATCAAACTGCAAAATGCTGAACGCCGGCAGCGGGCGCATGTAGTTCGGCCACAGCAACTGCATCAGCGAATGGCTGAGCTCCGGCAGTTCGTCATCGAGCTTCTGGCGCAGGCGCCCGGTGAGGAATGCAAAGCCTTCGAGCAACCGCTCTACATCCGGATCCCGCCCGGCCTGCCCCAGATACGGCGCCAGCGCCGGACTACGCTCGGCGAAACGGCGACCGAGCTGGCGCAGTGCGGTGAGTTCGCTTTGGTAGTAGTGGTTAAAGGACACGGGGTACCTGCCTGGTAGTGGAACTCATTTAAAAAAACAGCAGAACAGTTCATGCGGGTAAGAAACTCCCCGCGGGCAATGTCGGCCATAACGCCCAACAGTCATGCTTTAACTTCTCGATTTGAAAAAAAAACGCGATCAATCAATTGGCCAGCAAATATCGCCGCAAAAGTCAGGACACCACCCATCGAGGTGTAAGCCATCGCACGGACGGGGTAGTGAGGCAAAAAATAGTACAAAATAAGTCCCAGCATTAATGAGACAGACAGGACCTTTAATTTCAGCTTGGGGACAAAAAACGCTATAGCGTTCATCACCACAAAATACTGAACCATTAGATCCGGCGTCATACCGATGCCGATACCTCTCGATGTCAACCCGCCATACATATCGATATATACGTCGACACCGTAGTTATGCAAAGGAATATACAGGGCACATACTATCAGGTGTGGAATACAGGCAACTAAGCGACGAGCTTTCATTTATTCCATGCCCCGTACTGATCCATATCGCCTTGCGAAATTGGATTTATTAACTTCGCATTCGATACAGGCACATAAGGTGCGTCAGTAAGTTCAATTGTGTGCGGGATACCTTTATCGTATACCGTGTCTTTTTTCACAACCAACTTGCAGTTTTCTTTTGCCCACAATATCCCTCGCAATATGATGAAGTTATCGTAAACGTCTTTCGGTCCTCGCTCTGCTCCGGTATAGGCTTTGCCGTCGCCCCAGGTCACACCCGTTTCACCAGCCAGCTTTATTGCGAGTTCTACCTGCTTTGTTTCTCGCAGATATTTTCTATAGGTGTTAACCGCAAACGGCACCTGGCCAATGCCATCAGTCCAATACGGTTTATCCTCCATGAACACCATCAAGAACTCAGCACCGCCCACGGCACGGAATTTCCAGTCACCCGGCATTCCAGAGTGAAAAGTGAATGAAAACCGGTCGACGATTGCGAAGTCGATCAGCTCCTGCCAAGTAACATGTTTATAAGCCGCATGCGATTCTGATCCGGCCTGCGTTGTTTCCGGGTTGATCCAGACAAGCTCTCTATAATATCTGGCCAACGGTTCGAACCACTGACCCTTTTCTGCGTATAGTTTCTCCGCAGTGATAATTCTGAATGGAGAGTCATCTTTACCCGGATTCAAGGCGAAGAGCGGCACACCACTTTTTCGCGTAATAATCCAGGCCAACGGAAGGTCAACTTTCTTAGGCTTTGTATCCTTGCTCTCAGTTGTTTCGGTAAGAACTTTAAGTGTAGTCACCTCGTCCTGAGTCACAAACGTGTAAGCGACACCATCGATGTTGATTACGGTCTCCATACCTACTAGTCCGCCGAAATATATATAGTTACAGGCTCTGCCGTCTTTCCAGTTGAAAAACCACCTGACATGCCTGTTGACGTTGAGCCTGTTTTCTCAATCCCGCTATCAGAGCGCATGATGTAGTTTAAATTTTCAACCGTTCTTCCATCTGCGGTTTTGAATTCAAAGACACGATTGAATATTGCAGGAATGATGACCGGCTCCGGCGGCACAAACGGCGCCGGCGTATGCGAATTGCCAATAATCACCGTCCCGGATCCGGCCGTGACCTTATTGCCGTGAGATCCAACCGAACCTACGGTCGCAGCCGGTTTGCCGTTGATCAACACGGTTGTCGCAAGATCGCCGACCATCGCACCACCACACGCCGAGACATCGCCTTGGCGGGCGGCCGCGAGGCCGTCGAAGAACACGTCGCCGGAACCGGCGGCGATCGGGTTGGTGCCGTGGCCGGGGAGCGGGCAAGCGGTGGGGTCGGATACGCGTGCTGCGGGTTTGCCAGACATCGGGGATCTCCTTAGGTGACCTTGACTTGTCCGCTGCCATCCAGGCGCGCGGAGAAACTGACCTGACGCTTGAAACCCTCGACTTCCAGCAGGCCTTCGATACTGAAGGCCAGGCGAAGTTGATCGTGGTCACGCGGCAGGGAAATGACACGCACGTTGCTCAGGCGTGGCTCGTAGGCTTCGATGAAGTTTTCGATGGCCAGGCGGGCCTGACTCAGCGAGTCGTGCAGGCTCAGGCGCATGTCATTGAGATCGGGCAACCCGTAGTCGGCCAGCGTTTGCACGCTGCCGGCCCGGGTGCTGAGCATTTTGGCCAGATGGGCAGCCACTGACGCCATGGCACAAGCCTCAAGGCTGTTGCCCTTGCGTAGTTGTGCGTCGCCGTTGAGGCGTTCGAACAGGCTGCCGTATCCGTCCATGAGTCGCTCTTACTCTTTGTCCAGCTTGCCAACCAGCGACAGGGTGAAATCGGCACCCATGTACTTGAAGTGCGGACGCACATTCAAGCTCACGCGGTACCAGCCCGGCTCGCCTTCAACGTCGCTGACGATCACTTGCGCAGCGCGCAACGGACGACGGCCACGCACTTCGGCGCTCGGGTTTTCCTGGTCGGCAACGTACTGACGGATCCACTTGTTCAGTTCCAGCTCGAGGTCGGTACGCTCTTTCCACGAACCGAGTTGCTCGCGCTGCAGCACTTTCAAGTAGTGAGCCAGACGGTTGACGATCATCATGTACGGCAGTTGGGTGCCGAGCTTGTAGTTCAGCTCTGCCGCCTTGCCTTCTGCGCTGATGCCGAAGAACTTCGGCTTCTGCACCGAGCTTGCGGAGAAGAACGCCGCGTTGTCGGAGCCTTTGCGCATGGTCAGGGAGATGAAGCCTTCCTCGGCCAGTTCGTATTCACGACGGTCGGAAACCAGAACTTCAGTAGGGATCTTGGTTTCGATTTCGCCCATGCTTTCGAAGTGGTGCAACGGCAGGTCTTCAACCGCGCCACCGCTCTGCGGGCCGATGATGTTCGGGCACCAGCGGAATTTGGCGAAGCTGTCGGTCAGCTTGGTACCGAACGCGTAAGCGGTGTTGCCCCACAGATAGTGCTCGTGGCTGTTGGCAACGGTTTCCTTGTAGACGAACGATTTCACCGGGTTTTCTTCCGGATCGTACGGGTTGCGCAGCAGGAAACGCGGCACGGTCAGGCCAACGTAGCGCGAGTCTTCCGAAGTCCGGAAGCTCTGCCATTTGGCGAATTGCGGGCCTTCGAAGTGGTCTTTCAGATCTTTCAGATCCGGCAGGCCGGTGAAGCTTTCCAGGCCGAAGAATTTCGGGCCGGCAGCAGCGATGAACGGCGCGTGGGACATGCACGAAACGCTGGCCACGTACTGCATCAGCTTGACGTCTGGCGAGCTTGGCGACATGTAGTAGTTGGCGATGATCGCGCCCACCGGCTGACCACCGAACTGGCCGTATTCAGCGGTGTAGATATGCTTGTACAGGCCCGACTGCATGACTTCCGGCGAATCTTCGAAATCGTCCAGCAGGTCTTCTTTGGAGACGTTGAGGATTTCGATCTTGATATTTTCGCGGAAGTTGGTGCGGTCGACCAGCAACTGCAGACCACGCCACGACGATTCCAGCGCCTGGAAATCCGGGTGGTGCAGGATCTCGTCCATCTGACGGCTGAGCTTGGCATCGATCTCGGCGATCATGCGGTCAACCATGGCTTTCTTGACCGGCTCACCGTTGTTCTGCGGCTTGAGCAGCTCTTCGATGAACGCCGACACGCCACGCTTGGCGATGTCGTAGGCTTCGTCGTCCGGGGTCAGACGGGTTTCGGCGATGATGCTGTCGAGAATGCTGTATTCGCCGCTGGCGGCGCTCTTCTCTTGTGCTGCGCTAGTGCTCATTGTGTTGGCTTCCTTGGCAAGAGTCTCAGGCGTCCGGGGCTGCGGCGTTCAGGCCCAGCTCACCGAGTACGCGACCGCGGGATTCGTCGTCGGCGAGCACGCCTTCGATCGCTTTACGGAACGCAGGTGCGTTACCCAGCGGGCCTTTGAGGGCCACCAGCGCATCGCGCAGTTCCATCAGTTTTTTCAGCTCAGGCACTTGCTCGACCAGGCTGGCCGGGTTGAAGTCCTTCATCGAATTGACGCGCAATTGCACGGCCAGCTCTTCAGCCTCGCCATCTTCCTGCAGACGGTTCGGCACGCTCAGCGTCAGACCCAGCTCTTGCTTGGCCAACACTTCGTCGAAGGTCATCTTGTCGATGCTGATCGGCTTGCGATCTTCGATTTTGCGATCGTCCTTGCGGTGGGTGTAGTCACCGATTGCCAGCAGCTTCAGCGGCAGTTCAATCTCTTCCTGAGCTCCGCCGGTGGCGGGTTTGAAGGTGACGTTGATGCGTTCCTTGGGGGCTACCGAGCCTTCTTTGGCCATGGCTTTTCTCCTTGCGGTTGTGGCCCTGGGGCCTATTCGAGTACCACTTCGAGGTCGAGGTGGCACAGCCTGCGATAAATCTCTTCCTTGCTTTCACGTACGGCGTGGTTCTGCGGCAACAACTCGCAGCAACTGTGCAGCAGGTGCAGCACTTGCAATGCAAGATCGGGCTCCCAGGCGTGCAGGCCTGAGTCCTGTAATGTCTGATCGAGGGTTTCGAGCTGATTCTTGGCCAGTTCGTATTTCTTGGCCAGGAAACACAGCCGCGCGAGGGTGAACTGCCAGAAGAAGCGTTCGCGGCCACCGTGGGCCGATTGCAGACCCTGCTTGAGAATCTGCACGGCCGGCTTCAAACCTTCCTTGCGCAGGATAGGCTGGACTTCCTCGAGGGCTTTTTCCCACGCCGGCTGGGTTTCGACGTTCTCGCTTTCGACCTTGCGCGGCGCGCTGGCGCTTTGCAGGTGCGGCATGACATTGGCGGCGATCCACGCCCGAGTGGACGGATCGGCAAACGGCGCGCCGTCATGGAAGCGCAACTCGATGATGCCCGGCAGGCGCTGAATCAAAAGCGCGAAGTGGATTTCCACTTCGCGCATTGCCAATTCGGCGTTGAGGTTCTGGAGACATTCCCAGACCATCCTCTGGCCATCGAACCAGAACGGCGCCTTCGCCAGGCTCGCCTCCAGTTCCACCAGCAGGTCGGCGTATTTGCCCTGATCGAAACGGTCCTGATAGAGCTTGAGCTTTTCCAGCGGCAGACCGCGCAGCACGGTGATCTGCTCGGCGTTGCGCTCGGGCACCGCGTCGATGGTCATCCACAACAGCGTGCGATTGAGGCGCAGGGCGCGCAGATCGGTAGCCTTCTGCTTGAGCCACCAGGCACACAGCGGGCGCGCGCTTTCCTGCTGGGCGCGCAGGGCTTTGTGCGCATCCCGCTCGTTGTCGATCGGCGCGCCGGGGGTGAGCAGCTGGGTCGCGGCCTGCTTGACCTGCGCCACCGCCGCGCCCACCACACCGGGTGCCGGCTGGTTGTCGGCGGCGCGCTGAATCATGGTTTTCAGGCGGCGGGAGATCGGCAGCAGCAGCGGCGCGTCATCGCCCAGATGCTCAGTGCACGCGGCCTCAAGGCCGGCCAGGTGCTCGGATAGCTGCCGGAACATCGGCAACTGCTCTTTGATCGCAATGTTTTCGGTGATGACCTGCTCGAGACGCGGCACCAGCCAGCCGATCGCGGCGGCACGGGTGCGGGGTTTGAGCGGGTGGACGTCGGCCCAGTTGTTTTCCGACAGATGGTGCAGCAGACCGAGGCCGGCGAGCAGCCCGGGGAAGGATTCGCGCTGGTACAGCGACCAGGTCAGCCAGGCGCCGACACGCAGATCCTTGGATTGGGTACGCAGCAGATTTTCGCTGTTTTCGCGGATTTTCAGCCAGTCGATCTGCCCGCTTTCGTGCATCGACGAAGCCTTGGCCAGCTCACTTTCCAGCGCCTCGAATTCGCTCGAAAAACGAACGTCTTCGCCCGCGAAATTCTCTTTGGAAACAGAGACTTTTGCGAGTTCGAGGTAATGGGCGGAAAGTTTGCTTGAGTAGGACATCCATGGCCTTTATTAAGGATTACAGTCATGCGCGCGAATGGAGTTTCAGCAACGCGGGACAGTATCGAAGAGCAGTTCAGCGACTCATCCAATTGAGATGTGCTCTTTCAAGTGGGCGCATCGTAATCACTATGATGGCCACTAGCAAGCATCTGATTAAACAACAAGACGAACTGTTCATTGCGGTCTGTAGGAGATCGCCCTATATGTCGCAGGGGTTTCCCTGAGGCCGTTTATTAACTGGCGGATTTTACCAGCCCCCGGCAAACCCTTGACCCAGAGCCCTGCGCCGCAGCCGGGCGAGTTTACCTGACGCTCGTATCCTCGAGCGGCGTGCAGCATGCCAAATTCAAAAAAAAATAGAAGTAGGACACTTCCGAAAATAGCTGGTTTGCCTCAACAAGTTTTCCGCGACAACGATCAACGCAAAAAGTGCCACTATAATGATGGCATTTCATTATTCTGAAACTTTCCCGCGCCAACAAACACTGCCAACTCGATAGTTATCGAAGCCGCGTCCTTCAGATAGTTCTCGCATCACGACCAAGACTTCCACACCGGAATACTCTGACAAATTTCAGGGATACTTCTTACATCAATTAGTTTGCCGCGCCGCTAGCTTGCCCTGGCCACTTTTCATGCGCGGCGATCAGGGAGGACAGCATCGCGCTTTGACTCACTTTGCTTAAGGACAAGCCCATGTTCGGCAAAGGCCACTGCGCGCCATTCTCTCTGCATATCCCCGCCATTCGTCACGACTTCAAGGTGCTCGCGTTCACGGGCACCGAAGCCATCAGTCAGCTGTACGCATTTCGCCTTGAGCTGGTGAGCGAGCACGCGGATTTCGATCTGGAAAGCTTGCTCAGCCAACCTGCGTTTCTGCAGTTCGGATCAGCGGGCGAAGGCATTCACGGGCGGATCGAAAACGTCATGCTCGGCGAATCAGGCCAGCGCCTGACCCGTTATGAACTGACACTGGTACCGGCGCTGCATTATCTGCAACTGAGCCACGACCAGCGGATTTTCCAGCAACTGACCGTGCCGCAGATCATCGCGCAAGTGCTCAAAGGGCATGGCATCCAGGCCGATGACTTCACGTTCAATGTCGCCGCCGGTGAGCCTCGTGAGTACTGCACGCAGTACGGCGAAAGCGACTTTTTGTTCATTCAGCGTCTGTGCGCCGAAGAGGGTATCGCCTGGCACCATCAACATTCGCTCGACGGGCACTTACTGGTATTCAGCGACAGCCCGGTGTTCGCACCCAAATTGGGTACGACAGCCTTTCGGGTTGATAGCGGCATGGTTGCCGAACACCCGGTGGTCAACCACCTGACCATGGGCTTCAACACCCGTACCAGCACCGTCACCCGCCGTGACTATGACCTCAAGCGGCCAAGCCTGCTGCTGGAAAGCCGCTTCACCGCAGAGTTCACGCCGGCTCTGGAGGAGTATCGCTATCCACTGTTGATGAAGTCCGAGAAGCACGGCAAACAGCTGGCGCGTCAGGCCTTGGAGCGCCATCGCAGCGACTATCAATGGATTGAAGGCAAAAGCGATCAGGCGATTTTGCGCAGCGGTCACCTGTTCGAGCTGAGCGAACATCCCAGGGCCGAGTGCAACGAGTTGTGGCTGTTGGTCAGTCTCAGTCACGAAGGCAAGCAACCGGCAGTGCTCGAAGAGGCTTTCAGCAGCGAGGCGAAACCTGCCGATGGTTTTTCCCAGGGCTATCGCAATACCTTCAGGGCCATTCCCGCAGAAGTGGTTTTCCGCCCGCCTTTGCCCGCGCCAAGACCCTTGCTGGTCTGCCAGACCGCGCGCGTTACCGGGCCTCCCGGAGAAGAGATCTTCTGCGATGAGTACGGCAGGGTTCGTGTCGAGTTTCCCTGGGATCGCGCTGAACTCAACAGCGAAAAAAGCAGCTGCTGGTTACGCGTAGCTTCCAGTTGGGCAGGTGACGGATTTGGTGCGGTGACCATTCCCCGGGTCGACATGGAAGTGGTCGTGACCTTCCAGGAAGGCGACCCGGACCAACCGCTGATTACCGGCTGCATCGCCAACAAGGTCAATGCCGTCGCCCATCCCTTGCCGGCGAGTAAAACCCGCACGGTATTACGCAGCCAGAGCTCACCGCGCAATGGCGGCTACAACGAACTGTCGATCGAGGATCGCGCCGGGCAGGAGAAGATCTACCTGCGCGCGCAGCGCGACCTCGAGCAACTGATCCTCAACGACAGCCGCAGCCTGATCACTCGCGACCGCCATGAGCATGTCGGCAATGACAGCACCAGTCTCATCGAGGGCAAGGATTCGCGCACTCATCAAGGACTGCGAAGCACAGTAATCAACGCCGACGACTTGTTGCAGGTCAGCGGCACCAGCAGCCAGACCTTGGGCGCTCTGGTGATCCAGGCCGGCCAGCAGGCGCATGTCACGGCAAGCAACGTGGTGATCGATGCCGGCATGAGCCTGACGCTGTCAGCGGGCGGTCATCACATCGTGATCAATGCCGGCGGGATTTTCAGCAGCGTGCCCATCGTTCAGGGCGGCGCGCCACTGCCGGGTCTCGCACCGCTACAACCGCTGCAAGTTGAGGCCGGCCTGCCAGCTGCGATCAACGCCACGCCGCTGTCGATCGTCAACAGTGCCCGCCAGCAGGCAGCGGATTTTTGCCCGCTGTGCGAAGCCTGCGCAGCGGGTCAGTGTGAGCTGGGAGAAGTCGCATGAGCCCGGTCGAACAATGGTTGCACGCTCAGTCCCGCGCCGGCTGCGAACTGTATCTGATGCTCGACACCGAGGGCCAAAGCGCAGAGCACGCTGCGTTGACCCGCGACCTCGGCACCGAGCGGTTTCGTCCGCTCTACAGCGGCACGCCGGCCGAGTCGCTGGTGCCGACCGGCCCGCTGCTGTTGCAAATCGATACGGCGCAGCATCCCGCCATCCAGACCTTGCTCGCCACGCCCGAGCGCAATTGGGGCTGGCTGGCCAGTGCCCGTCACGCCGAACTTGATCTGCTGGCGGCGCATTGGCGCGAGCGCCTGATAACCGGCGAACGCCCGAATCAGGCGGTGTACCGCATGCATGACAACCGGGTTCTGGGCCGTGCGCTGGCGCACCTGCAACCCCAGCACCGCGCGGCGTTTCTCGGGCCATTCAACAGCGTCTGCTATTGGCACGCAGAGCGATGGAACGCGATCGACAACCCGGACCCCGGCCACCACCCGCTGCCGATGGATCCGCCTTGGCTGCACACGCCGACCCCGGAGCTGATCTACGCCAACGTGCTGTTCGACAACACCCGCCGTTACCTGGTCGGCGAACACACCGAAGCCATGGCCACGCTGGCCGAACAGCTCGACGTCGATGAGTGGCTGTGGGGCCTGATTCAACTGACGCAATTGTGGGGCTGGCAACAACCGGAGCAAGTGCATTTCTTGCTGACCCGCAGTTTGCAGTTACCGGGATATCGGCCAGGCAAATCATGGCTGCCCAAACCCGGTGAAGATCCGGCGATGCATTTTGAGCGGGTATATCAGGAAGCGTTGTATTGGCAGGGAGAGGTAGGTCGATGAGGAACTTGAAACGAGGGTTGCTGCTGAGTGGTTGCCTGGGATTGCTGGTGGGTTGTACGACGGTGAAGACCCCGAACACGTTTACGTTTGTTCCGGATTTTCCACCTGGATTCAAATATGAGCTGAAGGCTATCTACCTGCCCGCAGCGGGTGAAACCTGCCGCGTGCCAGGAAAGCCGGATTTCTGGGTGAGCTTCAATAAACCCACCATGGAATATGTAAGCACTGCGGAAATCGAGTTGTACAAAACCGTCAGCGATTGTCCGTTGGCGCTCAACAAAGTGGAAATCAAGCTCATCGGTTTTTATGGAAAAGGCCGAAGCAACTTCAGCATGGACTACGCCTCGATTTTCGTGCGTCCAGAGTTGCTGGAACGACTAAAGGGCACTTTCAACGAGGACGGTGCAGGGGAGTTTTATGGTGAATGCAGGTGGTCATTCCGCACCGTCGGTCCACATCGTTTCCTGATCAAACTGCTGACCTGCAAAAACATGGATGCTCAGGGCAACGTGCTGCGAACGAGACCTTCCACGGCGTACACATTGACTCAACTTGAGGGCAAAACGGTGACGCTGAAGGTCAGGCTGGCAAGTGAAGAACTTCCAGCCATCGGCGATACCTGGATCAAAGTAACCCGCGGCTGGAAGCGCTGTATGGGTGAGAACTTCGAGGATCAATACGCCTTTTGCTACGGCAACGACACAAATTTCAGCACTTTTAAAATGGTCGATGGGCGGGTTTGCACCATCTATCCGGGATGCACGGAGCAAGGGGCACCATGAACATTGAGACTCCCTCGGCGACCGATTTGCGCTTCATGCAGGGCGACATACATGCCTGCCCTAAACGCGGCCATCGTACCAGCTTCCAGCTAGTGGACGAATTCGGCGACGGTAAGCCATACGCTGGTCTGTCTTACGAAGTGATTGATTACGAAGACACGGTCCATAGCGGAAAACTTGATGCGACTGGATCTGCAAAGATCGACGATCATTATTGCGGTCCGCTAGTACTCAAATTGAAGAGCCGCTATCAAGGCAGCGAAAAATCTTACACATTTTTGCAAAAGCGCCCCCACTATCCCCTTCCCATCACCGAACTCCAAGTCCGCGCCGAAAAAACCCGCTTCTTCCACAAAACAGGCACTCGCACCCAGGCAAACCCCGCCAAGGACCTGCCCGAAACCGACGCGTACTGTCAGGTCGAAGTCAGTGAACTGGTAAAGCACATCGCCCACCTGCCACCACTGGTTGCTCGTCGCGACCCTCCGAAGAGGGCGGCGCACAAGCTCATGCGATCGGCGGCGAAGTCCAGAGACTTCACGCTCGTCGATAAAACTTCTGCGGATGGCGGACTGCACACAATCTTGAGTGCGGCGGAGATGGCCACCGTCGAACTGGGGTTTTCCCCGCCGCCGCCCAAGGGCGTCGCACTGCTGCCGAACAAACACCATGTGCTGGAAGTACGGCCGATGAGAGCGCTACGGCCAATGCTGTCGACAGGCGACGCGTTCTGCGCGCTCAACCTTTATCAGCTGTCGGTGATGGCGACGCTGAGCTACACCGATTTCGGACAGGAACCCAACACTCAACCGGTGCAGACCGACACGGTAAGCTTTCCGGTACAGCCCAGCAGCGGCAACTGGTTCGGCCACGCGCTACCGCAGTTCGACGAGTTGTGGAAGGTCGATGACTCGCAAACGCAGAAATACTACCCACTGTACGAAGACGTGCCGTATTCGAAACGCTTGGAAGTGGTGCCGTTCGACCCGAACCTTTACCCCGAAGTGAATGACCCCGCGTTGGGCGACGAACAAGAACACCCGGCCAAGTTGCACTGTCTCGATGACCGTAACAAAGACAACAGTACTGATACCCAAGCTTTCATCTGCCACCATGACGAGTTGATCCTGATCAGCGTGCGAGGTACCAGTGAGATCTGGCCCGACGGCCGGCGTGACGGCGATGCCTATCAGGTTCCCTTTGCCGAAGGCGAAGGCAAAGTGCACCGCGGTTTCTACGGTGGCGCTTTGGCGGCTTATCCATTCATCGTGACTTATCTGGAAAAATTCTACAGCGGGCAAAAGCTGCTGATCACGGGTCACAGTCTGGGCGGTGCAGTTGCATTGATCCTGTCCGAGATGCTGAGACGCAACCTGGAGTTCTCCCCGCAAATCGTGCTCTACACCTACGGCGCCCCCCGCGCCGGCGACACTACCTTCATCGAAAGCGCCCAGTCGCTGGTTCATCACCGCATCGTCAATCAGAACGATCCGGTACCGAGCGTGCCGGCGACCTGGATGAACACCTTTGCCAAGCCTGGGCCGATGTACGCAACCAACGCCGTGGTGCTGGGCTTCAACCCGGTCGCCGGCCTCGGCCTGCTGATCTGGGGAATCATCAATTTCTTTGGCGACGACTATGGGCATCACGGTGCTTTGCGCCATTTCATGCCCGTTGAGTTCGACAACGACCACCGATCCTCGCTTCTCTGGGAGCCGGGTTGCAGCACGATCGTCGATCACGGCTGCGCCAAGGCCCTGCGCGCTACCAACGGCTTGCCCGAACGCGGATCGTTTTTGCGGCAGTTGTTCTCCGCAGGTCACCACTCAATGGTCGGCAGCTACATCCCCGGCTGCTGGGCCAGCTTGCGCCGTTGGCAGGAAGCACTGCAGCTCAAGCGTTCGCTGGTGACCAATCGCGAATACGAGTGGATCAGCAGCGCCCTGGAGAATATTCAGCAACAGCTGCGGGCCGTTAAGCGCGATCTGCAAAACAACCACCGTTCTTACGTGCGAGAGCAGGAGCGCGTGCACAAGACGCTGATGCTCAATCAGGAAATAGACAAAATCAGCATGACCAAGGCCCACCTGACAGCGCTGCGCAGTCAACGGGTCACTGAGACCGACGTTTACGGCAGCTATGCCGACCAGCCCGAATGGGTCGAGGAAGGTCTGCTGCGCTGGAACGCCCACCCTGAAAACCTGGTTCAGGAGCAACTGGCGATGATCCCGCCAGCCGCTGAAGACCACGACGCCGCTATCGCCGCGATGACCGGTGGAAATGCAGTTGGCGCGCCGTTTCATCTGGATATTGATTCGATTGTGTAGCGCCTGAACAACGGGCGGGCAAAACATGGCTGTGCCAGAATCCAACGCTCGAAAATGCGATCCCTCTACTACAACTGCCAAGGAGCTTCATTTCATGGAACTGAAACCACTGTTTTTCGCCGCGCTCATGTGGCTGCCCATCACCCACGCGTCAGCGGAAACCCCACCATTGGACGGCCATTACTACCTGACCGGCGCAATGGAAATGGGCGCCGAGTTGCTGTTGCGAAAGGACGGCACCTTTGATGCCGGTGTGGCGTATGGCAGCGCCGATGGCTTTGCCAAAGGCACCTGGAAAGTCGAGAACCAGACAGTACTGCTGGAAAGCAAAACCAAGCCTGCCTCCAACAGCGATCTGGGCGAACTGTTCCAGGACCTGCAACTGGCGATCGAGCCAAACTGCCTGGCCGTGGATTTCGGCAACGGCAAGGCCTGCTTCCGACGCCAGTAAGCCAACAGACAGCCACAAAAAATGGGCACCCGACCGCAATCGGTGTGCCCATTTCTCATTTGCGGTTCTCCCCGTCATTCAGGGGAGCACGCTGCCATCAAGGATTGACGCTGTCTTTCAACGATTTGCCTGGCTTGAATGCCACAGTGTTGCTGGCCTTGATCTTGACCGGTTCGCCGGTCTGCGGGTTTTTGCCGGTGCGGGCGCCGCGGTGGCGTTGCAGGAAGGTGCCGAAGCCGACCAGCGTCACGCTGTCCTTGCGGTGCAGGGCGCCGGTGATTTCTTCGAGGACGGCGTTGAGGACGCGGTTGGCCTGTTCTTTGGTCAGGTCTGCCTTTTCGGCGATTGCAGCGGCGAGTTCTGGTTTACGCATTAGTGAAGCCCCTTTGACGGTTTTTTGTTGTTATGTCCGTGCTGTTCTCGTTGGAACAGCGCCCAAGGCGCCGCAGGCTCTACTCTGCGGCAGACGGGAGTGAGAATGGCACGCCGCCAACGGCGGCGCCAGTGTCCCCAAGACCTTTGTCGGGGCAAAAGAGCGGTGTTTGCGACAGAACGACCGGCATTTACGCCAGCAGCGGCGGCAGCTGTTTGTTCAGGGTCAGTTTTTCCATGACCGCCCCGCCGGTCAGGGCGTAACCAAGCAACTGACCGTCGGCACTGTGGCACAGCGCTTTGATGTCGGCGCCCTGCCCTTCGACGCTCCAAATGCCTTCGCTGCCCCGTGGCGGCGGCGAAACCACCAGCGGGCACACCGGGGTTTTCACGGTGATCGGCATCGGCCCGTAGCTGACCGCGGTGGGATTTCCGGCGAGGGTTTGCGCCAATGCGCGCGCGCAGCTCATCAGCGGCATCACGTAAAGCAGATTGAGCCCGTCGACTTCGGCGCAATCGCCCAGGGCGTAGATGTTGGCGTGGGAGGTTTTCAGGTAACGATCGACCATCACGCCGCGATTGACCTGCACGCCGGCAGCCGCCGCCAGATCGATGCGCGGGCGCAGGCCGATCGCCGAGACTACTACATCGCACGGGATGATCTGACCGTCGGACAGGTGCGCTTCCATGCCATCGGCGACTTTCTCCAGCCGGGTCAGCACCGGGCCGAGGTGAAACTTCGCCCCGATACTTTCCAGCCCGGCCTGCACGGCCGCCGCAGCGGCGGGATGCAAGAGCATCGGCATGACCTGTTCGCACGGCGCGACCAGTTGCACTTCGTAGCCGCCGAGAATCAGGTCATTGGCGAATTCGCAGCCGATCAACCCGGCGCCGAGCAACAACACCCGACGCTTGCCCGCCGCTGCGGCACGGAAGCGCGCGTAGTCTTCGAGATCGTTGATCGGGAATACCAGTTCCGCGCTGTCGCCTTCGATCGGCACGCGCACGGTTTCCGCGCCCCAGGCCAGAATCAGGTCGCGATAGGGCACGGCTTCTTCACCGATCCACAAGCGTTTGTGGCCGGCGTCGATACCGCTGATGCGCGTGTGGGTGCGCACCTCGGCTTTCAACTGCTCGGCCATGGCGCCGGGTTCGGCCATGCTCAGGCCGTCGGCGTCCTTGTTCTTGCCGAAACCGTTGGAGAGCATCGGCTTGGAGTAAGAGCGGCCGTCATCGGCGGTGATCAGCAGCAGCGGGGTTTCGCTGTCGAGCTTGCGAAACTCGCGGGCCAGGTTGTAGCCCGCAAGCCCGGTGCCGATGATGACGACTGGTGCGCTCATGCCTTACTCCTCTGATTTGCTTAGTTGATTTCGATCATTTCGAAGTCCATCTTGCCGACGCCGCAGTCGGGGCACAGCCAGTCTGCCGGTACGTCTTCCCAGCGGGTGCCCGGCGCGATGCCGTCATCCGGCCAGCCATCGGCTTCGTTATAGATCAGGCCACAGACGATACATTGCCACTTCTTCATTCAGGTACTTCCTCAGGGTTCAGGCGTAGTGCCGGCGCGGACAGTCGATGGGTGCTGCGTTGCCATCCGGCTCAGGGCGTTTTGTACTGAGGGTGCCGCGCAGATGCAAGCCTGTTCGGCGCAACGGCGGCCGGCGCCGCTCAATCCTGTCGCCCGCCATGGTAAGCTCGCCGCCTCATTTGCGGCCAATAATGACTCATTGTGCAACATTCAAATGCCTGCCCCGCCCCGCTCTGGCTGACCCAAGACCGCCTGACGCCCCGCCCCGATCCGTTGACCCTCGACTGGTTGTTCGACGAAGGCTCGCTGACCCGCCGTTTGACCCGTTTGTCCGAGGACGGCTTCAGCGTGTCGCCGCTGTTCGAAGGCTGGGACACCTTGCGCGCTGATGAATGCGCGGCACTGGAGCTGGCCGAGGGCAGCGAAGGCTGGGTGCGCGAGGTGTATTTGCGCGGCCACGGCGAGGCCTGGGTGTTTGCCCGCAGCGTTGCCTCGCGGGCGGCCCTGCAAGGTGATGGTTTGCACATGGATGAACTGGGCAGCCGCTCGCTGGGCGAATTGCTGTTTTGCGATCAGGCGTTCCAGCGCCGCGCCATTGAAGTCTGCCGCTACCCCGAACAATGGCTCCCGCCAGCGGTGCAAGCCCCTGAATTGTGGGGCCGGCGTTCGCGTTTCGACCGTGGCGCGCTGAGTGTGCTGGTCGCGGAAATCTTCCTGCCGAGCCTGTGGGACGCCGCCCGCGCCCATCCGGAGAACTGCTGATGTATCAGAGCCTGCTCAAGTCCCTCAACCGTCTGAACCCACGCGCCTGGGATTTCGTTCAGTTGACGCGCATGGACAAGCCGATTGGCATTTACCTGCTGCTGTGGCCAACGCTGTGGGCGTTGTGGATTGCCGGCAAGGGTTCGCCGTCGCTGGCCAACGTGGTGATTTTTGTTCTTGGCGTAGTGCTGACCCGCGCCGGTGGTTGCGTGATCAACGACTGGGCTGACCGCAAGGTCGACGGCCACGTCAAACGCACCGCGCAACGGCCGCTCGCTGCTGGCAGGATCAGCTCGAAGGAAGCGCTGGTGTTCTTTGCCGTGCTGATGGGCATCAGTTTTCTGCTGGTGCTGTGCACCAATGCGCCGACGATCTGGCTGTCATTGGGCGGTCTGGCGCTGGCGTTCACTTATCCGTTCATGAAGCGCTACACGTACTACCCGCAAGTGGTGCTGGGTGCGGCGTTTTCCTGGGGCATGCCAATGGCCTTTACCGCCGAGACCGGAGAATTGCCGGCGGCGGCGTGGTTGCTGTGGATCGCCAATCTGCTGTGGACGGTGGGTTATGACACTTATTACGCGATGACCGATCGCGATGACGACCTGAAGATCGGCGTGAAATCCACGGCGATTCTGTTTGGCGAGGCGGATCGGGTGATCATCCTCAGCTTGCAGGCATTGTCGCTGGCCTGCCTGATTCTGGCCGGGTCGAAGTTCGAGCTGGGGATCTGGTTCCACCTCGGTTTGCTGGTGGCTGCGGGATGTTATGCGTGGGAGTTCTGGTACACGCGCAGCAAAGACCGTATGCGTTGCTTCCAGGCCTTCTTGCACAACCATTGGGCAGGGTTGGCGATATTTGTCGGGATCGTGCTGGATTACGCACTGCGCTGATGCATGACACCTGTGGGAGCGAGCCTGCTCGCGAAGGCGTCATGTCAGTCACCTCTGCGACAACTGACACAACGCTTCGCGAGCAGGCTCGCTCCCACAGGGTTTTGGACCGTGGTTATTTGGCCTTGGCGACTTTCCACGCGCCGTCCATTTTGCCGTCGCCGGTCATGTCGCCGGCCTTCTTGTCCATCACAAAGGTGTACAGCGGCATGCCCTGGTAGGCCCACTGCTTGCTGCCATCATCACGAGTGATTACCGTCCAGTCCCCCATCGACTTGTCATTCGCTGTCGCCATTAGCGGCGGCCAGTTTGCCGCGCACTTGTCATTGCACGCGGACTTGCCAGCGGAGTCCTTGGCAAAGGTGTACAGGGTCATGCCCTTTTGATCGGTGTACATGCCGTCCTTTTCCATCGCCGGATCGGCCGCCATGGCCAGCCCCGGCAATGTCAGGGCGGCGGCCAGCAGCAGGGCTTTGAACGAAGCAGTCATCTGAGTCATGGAAACCTTCTTTTGTGGTTGTCAGGATTCGGACTTAGAGCTTAGTCGAGGATGGGTGCAAATGTTGCGCGCCTGAAATACTGTCACACGACTGCAATAATTCCGTTATCTAATGCGGCGCAAGACAGTTAAATGACAAGAGGATTAAGGCATGGTTGGCAGGAGCATTCTGATCGTCGACGACGAAGCGCCTATTCGCGAAATGATCGCCGTGGCGTTGGAAATGGCCGGCTATGACTGCCTCGAGGCAGAGAACTCGCAGCAGGCTCACGCCATCATCGTCGACCGCAAACCGGACCTGATCCTGCTCGACTGGATGCTGCCCGGCACCTCGGGCATCGAACTGGCCCGGCGCCTCAAGCGTGACGAGCTGACCGGGGACATCCCGATCATCATGCTCACCGCCAAGGGAGAAGAGGACAACAAGATCCAGGGCCTCGAAGTCGGCGCCGACGATTACATCACCAAACCGTTTTCCCCGCGTGAACTGGTCGCCCGCCTCAAGGCTGTACTGCGCCGCGCCGGACCGACCGATGGCGAAGCGCCGATCGAAGTCGGCGGCCTGCTGCTCGACCCGATCAGCCACCGCGTGACCATCGACGGCAAACCCGCCGAGATGGGCCCGACCGAATACCGCCTGCTGCAATTCTTCATGACCCATCAGGAACGCGCCTACACCCGTGGCCAGTTGCTCGATCAGGTCTGGGGCGGCAACGTCTACGTCGAAGAGCGCACCGTCGACGTGCACATCCGCCGCCTGCGCAAGGCCCTCGGCGACGCTTACGAAAATCTGGTACAAACCGTGCGCGGCACCGGTTATCGGTTCTCCACAAAAGCGTAAAAGCAGCTGCAAGTTTCCAGCTACAAGCGGCAAGTGAAAGCCGATCCGTTTTAGCTTGAAGCTTGCGGCTTGAAACTTGAAGCTGCGGCTAAGGACGCCCTCGTGAATCAAAACTGGCATGGCACCCTGATTCGCCACATGCTGTTGCTGGTCACCGCCTGCCTGGTGATCGGCCTGATCACCGGCTATTACGGCTGGAGCCTCGCGGCGGGTCTGGGGCTTTATCTGGCCTGGACGCTCAAGCAATTGCTGCGTCTGCACGAATGGCTGCGCCAGCATCAACCCGACGAAGCGCCGCCCGATGGCTATGGCCTGTGGGGCGAGGTGTTCGACAGCATCTACCACCTGCAACGCCGCGACCAACGGGTGCGCGGACGTCTGCAAGCGGTGATCGACCGGGTGCAGGAGTCCACCGCCGCGCTGAAAGACGCGGTCATCATGCTCGACAGCGACGGCAACCTCGAATGGTGGAACCGCGCCGCCGAAACCCTGCTCGGCCTGAAGACTCCGCAGGACAGCGGCCAACCGGTGACCAACCTGGTGCGCCATCCGCGCTTCAAGGAATACTTCGAGCAGGACAGCTTCGCCGAGCCATTGGAAATCCCTTCGCCGACCAATGATCGCGTGCGCATTCAGCTGTACCTGACCCGCTACGGCAACAATGAACACCTGATGCTGGTCCGCGACGTGACGCGCATTCATCAGCTGGAACAGATGCGCAAGGATTTCATCGCCAACGTCTCCCACGAACTGCGTACACCGCTGACGGTGATCTGCGGCTATCTGGAAACCCTGCTGGACAATGTCGAGGAAGTGAACCCGCGCTGGAGCCGTGCCCTGCAGCAGATGCAGCAACAGGGCGGGCGCATGCAGACGCTGCTAAACGACCTGTTGCTGCTGGCCAAGCTGGAAGCCACCGACTATCCGTCGGACAACCAGCCAGTGCAGATCGACACATTGCTGCAATCGATTACCAGCGATGCGCAGCAGTTGTCCGGGGCGAAGAACCAGCGCATCAGCCTCGAGGCCAATGCCGGAGTGCTGCTCAAGGGCAGCGAGGCCGAGCTGCGCAGTGCGTTTTCCAATCTGGTGTTCAACGCGGTCAAGTACACCCCGGCCGAGGGCAACATCCGCATTCGCTGGTGGGGCGACGATCAGGGCGCGCACCTGAGCGTGCAGGATTCCGGCATCGGCATCGACAGCAAACACTTGCCGCGCCTGACTGAACGTTTCTACCGCGTCGATTCCAGCCGCAACTCCAACACCGGCGGCACCGGCCTCGGCCTGGCCATCGTCAAGCACGTGCTGCTGCGCCACCGCGCGCGCATGGAGATCAGCAGCGTGCCCGGCCACGGCAGCACGTTCACCTGCCATTTCGCCCCGGCCCAGGTGGCCAGCGCACGGGCGATCAGCGCCACCGAGTGATGCCGCCCGGCACACGCCACTAGGCAATCGCACGGTCAGCCGCTACATTGGCTGACTTGTGCCTGCCTTTCAGGCGCTGTTTCTCCCCACTTTCGAATCACACGGAACCCGCAAAACTCCATCATGGACCCTTCCCCTGGCTTGTCCCTCGCGACCATTTTTGCCGACTTCGGCATGATCCTTTTTGCTCTGATCCTGGTTTTGCTCAACGGCTTTTTCGTTGCGGCGGAATTCGCCATGGTCAAACTGCGCTCGACCCGGGTCGAGGCCATCGCTGAACAACACGGCTGGCGCGGGCACATCCTGCGCACCGTGCACAGTCAGCTCGATGCCTACCTGTCGGCGTGCCAGCTCGGCATCACCCTCGCCTCTCTCGGTCTGGGCTGGGTCGGTGAGCCGGCGTTCGCGCATATTCTCGAACCGCTGCTGAGCGCGGTCGGCGTCGAATCGCCCGAGATCATCAAAGGCGTGTCGTTCTTCACCGCGTTCTTCATCATTTCGTACCTGCACATCGTGGTCGGCGAGCTGGCGCCCAAGTCGTGGGCGATCCGCAAACCCGAGCTGTTGTCGCTGTGGACAGCGGTGCCGCTGTACCTGTTCTACTGGGCGATGTACCCGGCGATCTACCTGCTCAACGCCAGCGCCAATGCGATTTTGCGTATCGCCGGGCAAGGTGAACCCGGCCCGCACCATGAACACCATTACAGCCGCGAAGAACTGAAATTGATTCTGCACTCCAGCCGTGGCCAGGATCCCAGCGATCAGGGCATGCGCGTATTGGCCTCGGCAGTGGAAATGGGCGAGCTGGAAGTGGTGGACTGGGCCAACTCCCGCGAAGACCTGATCACCCTGGAATTCAACGCGCCGCTGAAGGAAATCCTGGCGATGTTCCGTCGCCACAAGTTCAGCCGTTATCCGGTGTACGACAGCGAGCGCCAGGAGTTCGTCGGCCTGCTGCACATCAAGGATCTGCTGCTGGAACTGGCGGCGCTGGACCACATTCCCGAGTCGTTCAACCTGGCCGAGCTGACCCGCCCGCTGGAGCGCGTATCGCGGCACATGCCGCTGTCGCAGCTGCTGGAGCAGTTCCGCAAGGGTGGCTCGCACTTCGCCGTGGTCGAGGAGGCTGACGGCAACATCATCGGCTACCTGACCATGGAAGACGTGCTGGAAGTGCTGGTCGGCGATATCCAGGACGAACACCGCAAGGCAGAGCGCGGCATCCTCGCCTATCAGCCGGGCAAGTTGCTGGTGCGTGGCGATACGCCGTTGTTCAAGGTCGAGCGCCTGCTCGGCATCGATCTGGATCACATCGAAGCGGAAACCCTCGCCGGGCTGGTCTACGAAACCCTGAAACGGGTGCCGGAAGAGGAAGAAGTGCTCGAAGTCGAAGGCCTGCGCATCATCATCAAGAAGATGAAAGGGCCGAAGATTGTCCTGGCCAAGGTGTTGATGCTGGATTGATGGGAGTTTGGGGGGCTCTTGTGGCGAGGGGATTTATCCCCGTTGGACGGCGCAGCCGTCCCAAAACCATTGAATGCAGTCAGTTAGTACTGAGTTGCAATATTTGGGGCCGCTTCGCGGCCCAACGGGGATAAATCCCCTCGCCACAAAAACCCTCAACACCCTATCGCGCCTACTGTTTGCCCAACGCAAAGTTGGGCAACGCCCCCAGCGGCTGGTTGAACTGATAGGGAATCGACACCAGCCCTTCGCCGGTATTGCGCTGCACCACGAAATGCAGGTGCGGGCCGCTGCTGTTGCCGGTGTTGCCCGACAGCGCCAGCGGGCTGCCGACCTTCACCCGTTGTCCTTCGCGCACGCTCACCGAACCCTGTTTCAAATGCAGGTACACGCCCATGGTGCCGTCGTCGTGCAGCACCCGGACGAAATTGCCGGAGGCATCGGTGCCGCGCCCGCTCTGGGAGTTCTCGGTCTTGACTACCACACCCGCTCGCGCGGCGATGATCGGCGTGCCCACCGGCATGGCAATGTCCATGGCGTAGCGGTTTTTCGGCCCGTAGTGGCTGTATTGGCCGTTGGCGCCCTGGCTCAGGCGAAACGGCCCGCCACGCCAGGGCAGCGGATAGCGATAGCTCTGCGCGGTGCCTGCGGGGTCGCCCAGCGAATACTGGAACTGCGGCGAATACACCAGCGGCTGGTCACGACTGATCGCGGTCAGCAGCGCCAGCCGCGTGTTGCTGCGCGGTGGCAGCACACGACGGATCGCTCGCGACGGCGCGCCACGCACATTGCTCGTGCCGATGAAGGCCAGGGCAACCTCAACCGGCGCGTACAGATCGTTGCGCGCAAACACTACGTCGACGCCCTTCTGCTTCTTGATGTCCAGGTACACCTGGCGGTCGAGGCGCTCGACCATGCGGTCCTGAAACACGAACACTTTCGCGCCTTTGCTCGGGCGGTCACTGTACGAGACCACGCCGTTGGCGTCGGTGGATTTGTAGATGGTCATGGCCATCGCCAGCTGGGAGGCCAGGCAGAGACCGCAGAAAAACAGCAGGCGCGCGAGCATGGGCAAAAGTCTGTCGAAGGAAGGCCTGGGAATCAGCCTAGCAGCTGAGACAGACCAGGCTAGTCGACAGATGTTTCAAAATGGCCAGCGCGGGAGATGGGTGGTGCTTTTGATGGCCCCTTCGCGAGCAAGCTCGCTCCCACAGGTTCGGTGTGATCTCTGTGGGAGCGAGCCTGCTCGCGAAGGCGGCCTATCGGGCGACGAAGCTTACGCGCCGGGTACGAAGTGCTTCTGCGCCGTGCCCCGGGCGATCAGGCGCGAGATGTAGTCGAGCTTCTGCGCATCCTGGTCGACAAAGCGGAAGGTCAGTTGCAGCCAGTCGCTGTCAGCTTTCTGCTCGTGGGCGACGATGGCGTGCAGGTAACCGTTGAGGCGCGCGATCTCGGCGTTGTCACCCTGCTCCAGATCGAGCACGGCGCTGTCGAGGATCTGCGGCAGGGTTTCGGTGCGCTTCACTACCAGCAGGGCTTCCTTGATGCTCAAGGCCTTGATCACGCATTGCTGAGTACCGCTCGGCAGGCGCAACTGGCCCTGACCACGACCGCCCACCGGCGCCTTGGATGCACCGGGCGCCTGAACTGGCGGGCTGTTGAGCAAGCCGCGCGACGGTGCAGCGGCTGGAGCGGGTGCAGCAGCGGCAGGCCTGGCCGCAGCGCCGCCGACCACGGCAGGCTTGCCGCCGGTCAGTGCGCTCAGGGAATCGTTGCCGAATGCCGAATTCATCTTGGTCGGCGCGCTGTTCATCAAGGTGTCGAGCTTGCCGACCTTGTTCAGTGCCTGCTTGACCTTGGTCAGCAGCTGCTCGTTGGTGAACGGCTTGCTGACGTAGCCGGAAACGCCGGCCTGAATCGCCTGCACGACGTTTTCCTTGTCGCCACGGCTGGTGACCATGACAAACGGCATGGTCTTGAGGTTGTCCTGCTCGCGGCACCAGGTCAGCAGTTCGAGGCCGGACATTTCCGGCATTTCCCAGTCGCACAGCACCAGGTCGAAAGCCTCTTTGGCCAGCATGGCCTGGGCCTTTTTGCCGTTGATGGCGTCCTCGGTGCGGATCCCCGGGAAGTAATTACGCAGGCACTTTTTCACCAGGTCACGAATGAACGAAGCATCGTCCACGACCAACACACTGATCTTGCTCATCCAACACCCCTATTAAAATCCCGGCAAGCATAACGCTGGCTGATGGCACATTGCCAAAACTCTTCAGTCACGCCGGGACTTTTCGTTCGCGGGTGCTGCTTTTTAATGCGCTTTCCGATCCGTATCTGCCTCCGAAAAGCAGAAACAAAAACGCCCGGCCAGAGGGCCGGGCGCTTTTCTCAGGCAATCTTACTTATCGTCAGCTTCGCCCGGAACATTAGCGGTTTCAGCGCTTGTGCCTTCAACTTCTTCTTTCATGCGCTTGAGGCCCATGTGGCGCACGTCGGTGCCGCGCACCAGGTAGATCACCAGTTCGGAGATGTTGCGCGCATGATCGCCGATGCGCTCCAGCGAACGCAGGACCCAGATGATGCTCAACACCCGCGAGATAGAGCGCGGGTCTTCCATCATGTAGGTGGCCAGCTCACGCAAGGCGGTTTTGTATTCGCGGTCGATGATCTTGTCGTACTGCGCCACCGACAAGGCCAGATCGGCGTCGAAACGGGCGAAGGCGTCCAGCGCATCGCGCACCATGTTGCGTACCTGGTCGCCAATGTGACGAACCTCGACGTAACCGCGCGGCGCTTCGCCTTCTTCGCACAACTGGATGGCACGACGGGCGATCTTGGTGGCTTCGTCGCCGATACGCTCAAGGTCGATCACCGACTTGGAAATGCTGATGATCAAACGCAGGTCGGAGGCTGCCGGCTGACGACGGGCGAGAATGCGCAGGCATTCTTCGTCGATGTTGCGTTCCATCTGGTTGATCTGGTCATCGATCTCACGGACCTGCTGAGCCAGGCCGGAGTCGGCCTCGATCAGCGCCGTGACCGCGTCGTTGACCTGCTTCTCGACCAGCCCGCCCATGGCAAGGAGGTGGCTGCGCACTTCTTCCAGTTCGGCGTTGAACTGCGCGGAAATGTGATGGGTTAAACCTTCCTTCGAAATCATGATTTGCTCCGCAAAAGCCATGAGCTGCAAGCTACAAGCCGCAAGCTGATTTGTGTCGTACTCGAACCGCTCTTACTTGCCGCTTGAAGCTTGCGGCTTGCAGCTGCACGGTTAGCCATAGCGACCGGTGATGTAGTCTTCGGTCTGCTTCTTCGCCGGATTGGTGAACAGGGTATCGGTGTCGCCGAATTCCACCAGTTTGCCCATGTACATGAACGCGGTGTAGTCGGACACCCGTGCCGCCTGTTGCATGTTGTGGGTAACAATGACGATGGTGAACTTGGACTTCAGCTCGTAGATCAGCTCTTCGACTTTCAGCGTCGAGATCGGGTCGAGAGCCGAGCACGGTTCGTCGAGCAGCAGCACTTCCGGCTCAACCGCGATGGTGCGCGCGATCACCAGACGCTGTTGCTGACCACCGGACAGGCCGAGGGCCGAGTCGTGCAGACGGTCTTTGACCTCGTCCCACAATGCCGCGCCTTTCAACGCCCACTCAACGGCTTCGTCGAGGATGCGCTTCTTGTTGATGCCCTGGATGCGCAGGCCATAGACCACGTTTTCGTAAATGGTCTTCGGGAACGGGTTGGGCTTCTGGAACACCATGCCGACGCGTCGACGCAGCTCGGCCACGTCTTCGCCCTTGCGATAGATGTTGTTGCCGTACAGGTTGATCGCGCCTTCGACACGGCAGCCGTCGACCAGATCGTTCATCCGGTTGAAGGTACGCAGCAGCGTCGACTTACCGCAGCCCGACGGGCCGATGAACGCGGTCACGCGCTGTTTCGGGATGTTCATGCTGACGTCGAACAGTGCCTGTTTCTCGCCGTAGTACAGGCTCAGGCCCGGTACTTCGATGGCAACGGTTTCCTGCGCCAGGTCCAGGCTCTGCTTGTCGCGGCCCAGGGCAGACATGTTGATGCCGTGGCTGTGTGTTTCGTGCTGCATGGGTCTCACTCCGTTCGTAGCTGCAAGCTTCTGGCTGCAAGCTGCAAGTTTGAGCAAAAGCGGCTTGTAGCTTGCCGCTTGTGGCTAATGGCTTTAGCTATCCAGTGCTTTGTATTTTTCGCGCAGGTGGTTGCGGATATACACCGCCGACAGGTTCAGCGTCGCGATCACCAGCACCAGCAGCAGCGCGGTGGCGTACACCAGCGGGCGGGCTGCTTCGACGTTGGGGCTCTGGAAGCCGACGTCATAGATGTGGAAGCCCAGGTGCATGATCTTCTGGTCCAGGTGCAGGTACGGGTAGTTGCCGTCCACCGGCAGCGACGGCGCCAGTTTCACCACACCCACCAGCATCAGCGGCGCCACTTCACCGGCGGCGCGGGCCACGGCGAGGATCATCCCGGTCATCATGGCCGGGCTGGCCATCGGGATAACGATTTTCCACAGCGTTTCCGCTTTGGTCGCGCCCAGAGCCAGCGAACCTTCACGCACGGTACGCGGAATCCGCGCCAGACCTTCTTCGGTCGCCACGATCACCACCGGCACGGCCAGCAGCGCGAGGGTCAGCGAAGCCCAGAGCAGGCCCGGCGTACCGAACGTCGGCGCCGGTAATGCTTCAGGGAAGAACAAGCGGTCGACCGAACCACCCAGCACGTAGACGAAGAAACCCAGACCGAACACGCCGTAAACGATCGCCGGTACGCCGGCGAGGTTGTTCACCGCGATGCGAATAACGCGAGTCAGGGTGTTCTGCTTGGCATATTCACGCAGGTACACCGCCGCCAGCACGCCGAACGGGGTCACGATCATCGCCATGATCAGGGTCATCATCACGGTGCCGAAAATCGCCGGGAAGATCCCGCCTTCGGTGTTCGCTTCACGCGGGTCGTCGGAGAGGAATTCCCAGATCTTGCTGAAGTAGAAACCAACCTTGGTCAAGGTGCTCATGCCGTTTGGCTGGTAGGCATGCACGACTTTGCCCAGACCGATTTCGATTTCCTTGCCGTTGGCGTCTCGGGCGGTCAAGGCGTCGCGGTTGAACTGAGCATGCAAATCAGACAGACGTGCTTCGATGTCTTTGTAGCGCGCGTCCAGCTCGGCGCGCTCGGATTCCATGTCCGCTTGTGCGGTGGCGTCGAGTTTGCCTTCCAGCTCGAGCTTGCGCCCATGCAGTCGGATGCGTTCAAGACCGGCGTTGATTGCGCCGATGTCGGTTTTTTCCAGCGTCTTCAGTTGAGCCGCGAGATCGTTCACCCGATCGATGCGCGCTTGCAGTTCAGGCCATGCGGCCTCGCCCTCGGCGATGACCTTGCCATCCTGTTTGACGTTGACCAGGTAGCCGTAGAAGTTGCCCCACTCGCGACGCTCGATCGCCATCAGCTCGGGCGGTGTGGTCTGCTTGGTCAGCCACTCGCCGACGATCCAGGTGAAATCGTTGCCGTTCAGGTCACGGTTGCCGACCTTGATCAGCTCGCGGGTCATGAATTCCGGACCTTCGTCCGGTACCGGCAGGCCGGCGCTCTTCAGACGTGCGCGCGGCACTTCCTCTTTCTGCACCACTTCGCCGATCACCAGGTGATTGGCCTGGCCCGGTACGTCGTAATGGGCGTGGATCAGGTCCGCCGGCCAGAAGTGACCGAGACCGCGCACGGCAATCACCGCCAACAGGCCAATGGTCATGATGACCGCAATGGACACCGCGCCACCGCTGATCCAGACGCCCGGGGCGCCGCTCTTGAACCATCCTTTCAGGGAGTTCTGTTTCACAGACTTCTACCTTTGCTTAAAGCGACGAGTATTTCTTGCGCAGACGCTGACGAATCAGTTCTGCCAGGGTGTTCATGACGAAGGTGAACAACAGCAGCACCAGCGCCGAGAGGAACAGCACGCGGTAGTGGCTGCCGCCGACTTCCGACTCGGGCATTTCCACCGCGACGTTGGCGGCCAGGGTGCGCAGGCCTTCGAACAGGTTCATCTCCATCACCGGGGTGTTGCCGGTGGCCATCAGCACGATCATGGTTTCGCCGACCGCACGGCCCATGCCGATCATCAGCGCCGAAAAAATCCCCGGGCTGGCGGTCAGGATCACCACGCGGGTCATGGTCTGCCATGGCGTCGCACCCAAGGCCAGCGAACCCAGGGTCAGGCCGCGCGGCACACTGAACACGGCGTCTTCGGCGATCGAGTAAATGTTCGGGATCACCGCGAAACCCATGGCCAGACCGACCACCAGAGCGTTGCGCTGGTCGTAGGTGATGCCCAGGTCGTGGGAGATCCACATGCGCATGTCGCCGCCGAAGAACCAGTTCTCCATGAACGGGCTCATGTACAGCGACAGCCAACCCACAAACAGGATCACCGGAATCAGCAGCGCACTTTCCCAACCGTCCGGGACTTTCAGGCGGATCGATTCGGGCAGGCGGCTGAAGGTGAAACCGGCGACCAGAATGCCGATCGGCAGCAACATCAGCAGGCTGAAGATGCCCGGCAGATGGCCTTCTACGTACGGCGCGAGGAACAGGCCGGCGAAGAAACCGAGGATCACCGTCGGCATCGCTTCCATCAGTTCGATCACCGGTTTGACCTTGCGGCGCATGCCCGGGGCCATGAAGTACGCGGTGTAGATCGCCGCAGCGACGGCCAATGGTGCGGCCAGCAGCATGGCGTAGAACGCGGCCTTCAGAGTGCCGAAGGTCAGCGGCGAGAGGCTCAGTTTCGGTTCGAAATCGGTGTTGGCGGCGGTCGACTGCCAGACGTACTTAGGCTCGTCGTAGTTCTCATACCAGACCTTGCTCCACAGCGCGCTCCACGATACTTCCGGGTGCGGGTTGTCGAGCAGCAACGGCTGCAGCTTGCCGCCGGCTTCGACGATCACTCGGTTGGCGCGTGGCGACAGACCGAACAGGCCCTGGCCTTCAACCACCTGATCGACCAGCAACGTGCGGTGTGCGGTGCTGTGGAACACGCCGAGCTTGCCGCTGGCATCGAGGGCGAGGAAGCCTTTGCGGCGCTCTTCGGCAGCGATTTCAACGATCGGCGTGGTGCCCATCTGGAAGGTGCGGATCTGTTTCAGACGCTGCTCGCCATCGGTATCGCGGGCCATGAACCACTGGGCCAGACCGCCCTTGGAATCGCCGACGATCAGCGAGATACCGCCGACCAGCTGCGCGGTGGCGGTGACTTGGGCGTCAGCGTTTTCCAGCAGTTTGTAGCGCCCGTTGAGGCTCTTGTCGCGCAGGCTGAACACGTCGGCCTGGGCACGCCCGTTGACCACGTACAGCCACTGCTGGCGCGGGTCGACGAAGATGTTTTTCACCGGCTCGGTCATCTGCGGCAGATCGATACGCGTCTGCTCGTTGGTGACTTCGCCGGTCATCATGTTTTCTTCGCTGGTCAGCGACAGCACATTGAGTTGCGAGCCGGTGGAGCCGACCAGCATCAGCGTCGAGTCGGTGGCGTTGAGGCTGACGTGCTCCAGCGCACCACCGCTTTCGTTCAGCGCGATCGGTGCCTCGCCATAGGGATATTCGATGGCCGGGCTGATGGTTTTCTTGCCATCGGGGTAGCTGACTTTATAGGTATGACGGAACACCAGCGCCTGACCGTTGGACAGCCCCACGGCCACCAGCGGATGACCCGGCTGGTCTTCGCCGATAGATGTCACGGTGGCGCCCGCAGGCAGCGGCAGATCGACACGCCTCAATTCAGCGCCACTGTCGAGATCGAAGAACAGCGCCTGGCCCTTGTCGGACACACGCATGGCTACCTGATTCTGCTCTTCGAGCGAGATCATCAGCGGCTTGCCGGCGTCCTGCATCCAGGCCGGGGTGATCGAGTCTTTCGCGGTCAGGTCGGCACCTTGAAACAACGGCGCTACAACGTAAGCGAGGAAGAAGAAGATCAGGGTGATGGCCGCCAGCACCGCCAGGCCGCCAACGAGGACGTACCAACGGGTGAAGCGATCCTTGAGCGCGCGGATGCGGCGCTTGCGTTGCAGCTCAGGCGTATTGAAATCAATGCGCTTGGGAGGGGAAGACGTAGTCATTGGGGAATTGGCCAGATCATTCATGCGCACACCCTAGCGATCCTGTATGACAGAAAGATGACAGTGCAGTGACGCAGCAAATCCGCCAGCCGGAAGTCCGGCAGCGGAGTCGAGAATTTGGTGGTTGCAGGAGCGCTTCTGCTCGCCAAGGCGTCGGGTCAGTCACATCGATGCTGCATGTGACCACCCCTTCGCGAGCAGGCTCGCTCCCACAGGAGTCCGGCTTCAGGCCGGCCTCAGGGTGTTACTTCTTGGCGACCGCGCCGCCTTCCTGCAGACCGAGGTCAGCCAGTGCCTTGGCGGCAACCTTGGCTGGCAGCGGGATGTAGCCGTCTTTCACTACCACTTCCTGGCCCTGCTTCGACAGCACCAGCTTCACGAACTCGGCTTCCAGCGGGGCCAGAGGCTTGTTCGGGGCTTTGTTGACGTAAACGTAGAGGAAGCGCGACAGCGGATACTTGCCGTTCAGGGCGTTTTCTTCGGTGTCTTCGATGAACTCGCCGCCTTCTTTCTTGGCCAGGGCGACGGTTTTCACGCTGGCGGTCTTGTAGCCGATGCCCGAGTAGCCGACACCGTTAAGCGAGCTGCTGATCGACTGCACCACCGACGCCGAACCTGGTTGTTCGTTGACGTTCGGCTTGTAGTCGCCTTTGCACAGGGCTTCTTCCTTGAAGTAGCCGTAGGTGCCGGACACCGAGTTACGGCCGAACAGCTGGACTGGCTTGTTGGCCAGGTCACCGGTCACGCCCAGGTCGCCCCAGGTCTTGACGTCAGCTTTGGCACCGCACAGGCGCGTCGAGGAGAAGATCGCATCGACTTGAGCCATGGTCAGGTGCTTGATCGGGTTGTCCTTGTGCACGAACACCGCCAGGGCATCCACGGCAACCGGGATTGCCGTCGGCTTGTAGCCGTACTTCTGTTCGAAAGCCTGCAGCTCGTTGTCTTTCATCTTGCGGCTCATCGGGCCCAGGTTGGCGGTGCCTTCGGTGAGTGCAGGTGGCGCGGTGGAAGAACCGGCAGCCTGAATCTGGATGTTGACGTTCGGGTATTCTTTTTTGTAGTTCTCGGCCCACAGGGTCATGAGGTTGGCCAGGGTATCGGAACCGACGCTGGACAGGTTGCCCGACACACCAGTGGTCTTGGTGTAGCTCGGGATAGCAGGGTCAACAGCGGCGAACGCGTTGGCAGTCGCAACGCCAGCAGCGACAAAAGTCATTGCCGCCATCAAACGCTTCAGTTTCATGCCTTACTCCTAGCAGATAGGGTGTGTTAAGTCGGGGCCAAGTATCAGCAGGCCATGTGAACACTCTATGGCTGAAATATGACAATTGGATGAAAGGCCAGCATCGGGTTTTGCTGGATGAACAGATCGTTCCCACGCTCTGCGTGGGAACGCCGCCATGGACGCTCTGCGTCCGCATTTGAGACGTGACGCGGAGCGTCACAGGATGCATTCCCACGCGGAGCGTGGGAACGATCAGGCGGGAGAGAAAATCAACGCCCCTTCTTCCAGAGCCACGCCCCGACCAGAATCCCCATCCCGCAGAGCACCGCAACATAGTAGGCAGGGCCCATAGCGCTTTCTTTCAGCAGCAGACTGACCACCATGGGCGTCAAGCCACCGAAGATCGCGTACGCGACGTTGTACGAGAACGACAAGCCACTGAAGCGAACCACCGGCGGGAACGCTTTGACCATCACGTACGGCACCGCGCCGATGGTACCGACCAGCAAACCGGTCAATGCGTACAGCGGGAACAGCCAGTCCGGGTGGTCGGCGAGGCTGTGGTAGAAGGTCCAGGAGCTGATCAGCAGACCGAGGCAGCCAAAGACGAAGACGCGACCGGCGCCGAAGCGATCGGCCAGCGCGCCGGCGCCAATGCAGCCAAGGCTGAGGAACACGATGGCCAGGCTGTTGGCTTGCAGCGCCGTGGTCGCCGAGAAGTGGTAGACCGTTTGCAGCACGGTCGGGGTCATCAGAATCACCACGACGACGCCAGCCGAGAGCAGCCAGGTCAGCAGCATCGAAATGGCGATGGCGCCGCGATGATCACGCAGCACCGCGCGCAACGGCACTTCTTCGGCCAGTGCCTTGCGCAATTGCAGTTCGGCGAACACCGGAGTTTCGTGCAGCCAGCGGCGCAGGTACACAGAGAACAGGCCGAACACGCCGCCGAGCAGGAACGGGATCCGCCAGGCGTAATCCGACACTTCGGCTGGCGTATAAATGCTGTTGATCGCCGTGGCGACCAGCGAGCCGAGGAGGATGCCGGCAGTCAGGCCACTGGTGAGCGTGCCGCAGGCATAACCGATGTGCTTTTGCGGTACGTGTTCGGAAACGAAGACCCACGCTCCCGGCACCTCGCCGCCAATCGCCGCACCCTGGATCACCCGCATCAGCAGCAACAGGATCGGCGCCCAGATGCCGATCTGCGCGTAGGTCGGCAGCAGGCCCATGATCAGCGTCGGCACGGCCATCATGAAAATGCTCAGGGTAAACATCTTCTTGCGCCCCAGCAGGTCACCGAAGTGCGCCATGACGATGCCGCCCAAAGGACGCGCCAGATAGCCGGCAGCAAAGATGCCGAACGTCTGCATCAAGCGCAGCCACTCGGGCATGTCGGCCGGGAAGAACAGCTTGCCGACGACGGTGGCGAAGAAGACGAAGATGATGAAATCGTAGAACTCCAGCGCCCCGCCGAGGGCGGACAGCGACAGAGTCTTGTAGTCATTGCGGGTCAACGGTCGTGCGGGTTGCTCGGGCTGCGCGAGGCTCGAAGGCGCTGTGGTCATGGCAAGGGCTTCTCTTATAGTCGAATCTGTCGCCACAACAACGCTGGCGGTGGCTCGGACAGGTTCGGCACCATAGCAAATTGTTCGAAAAAGCACATAGAGGCGCGTAATTGACGTTCGAAATCAGAACCGGGTGGTCGTCGCGGGGTCTATCGACCGATATACTCGCCACCTGCGCAGGATTTGTAAGAGGTTGCTGTGCGAAAACGTTGTTGGCCCGTCCTTTGCTCGGGATTTAGCCTTTTTCGCAGAGTTTCCCTTTAGGCGCCTGATGGAAAACGTGACGAACGCAGTGTGTTCGGTGTTGAATCGTTTTTCTTGACGACGGCTACCACCCGCAATACCCACGAAGAGTCACGGGTCAGAGGCCCCTCGGCATGATAGAGCTCGAACAAGAAGATCCGATCCCACAGGGCGACCTGGCCCTGCAAATCACCGCACTCCCGCGCGAAACCAACGGCTTTGGCGATATTTTCGGCGGCTGGCTGGTCGCGCAGATGGATCTGGCCGGCACCGCCATGGCCAGCCGGGTGGCCGGTGGCCGCGTTGCCACTGTCGCCATCGACCGCATGGCGTTTCTCGTCCCGGTCGCGGTCGGCGCGCAGTTGTCCTTTTATACCCAGACCCTGGAAATCGGCCGCAGCTCGATCCAGATGATGGTCGAAGTGTGGAGCGATGACCCACTGTCCAGCGAATGGCGCAAGGTCACCGAAGCGGTTTTCGTTTTCGTCGCCATCGACGGCAGCGGTCGCACCCGTTCGGTGCCGCCACGCGCGCGTTAAACCTCGCGGCCGTTTTGCGGTCGATAGTCGTCCCCAGTGTCTGATCGAGAGTTGCCCATGAACACGCCCAACGTTGAAGCCGTGAAACAGGATGAACTGAACTGCTGGCGCATCCGCCACGGCAAGGCCGAAGTGCTGGTGGCCCAGCAAGGCGCGCACATCCTCAGTTATCAGATCGACGGCCAGCCGCCGATCATCTGGCTCAACGACAAGGCCGAGTTCAAGACCGGCAAGAGCATCCGCGCCGGCGTGCCAGTGTGCTGGCCGTGGTTCGGCAAATTCGAACGCAATCCGAGCAGCGTGCAGGCCATGTACACCGGCGAGCAACCGGCCCCCGCGCACGGTCTGGTGCGGGCGATGGATTGGCAGTTGGGCAACATCGAATCAGAGGCTGACGGCATCAAGGTCGAATTCAAGCTGCCCTACCCGGAAGGTGGCCTGCCGGGCTGGCCCCACGAGGTCGATCTGACCCTGACCCTGCATCTGGCGGATCAACTGCACTACAGCCTGACCAGCCATAACCGTGGTAATGACACCGTCACGCTGAGTCAGGCGCTGCACACCTATTTCGCCGTGAGTGACGTGCGCAATGTGCATGTCGACGGCGTGGCCGGGCTGAATTATATCGAGACCCTGGATGACTGGAACACGGCCAGCCAGAGCGGCGATCTGCATTTCGCCGGCGAGACCGACCGCATCTACCTCGACGTTCCGCCGCAATTGAGCATCATTGATCCGACCTGGGAACGACGCATCGTGCTGACCTCCACCGGCTCGCGCACGGCGGTGATCTGGAACCCATGGATCGACCGCGCCGCCGCCCTGCCGGACATGGACAACGATGGCTGGCAGCGCATGCTGTGCATCGAAACGGCGAATGTGATGGATGATCTGGTGACCCTGGCGCCGGGGGCGAGCCATACGATGGGTGTCAGCGTAGCTGCTACGCCGCTCTAAGCTCTAGCGCCATACAAAAGGGCAAAGAGCCCTGTGGCGAGGGGATTTATCCCCGCTGGGTCGCGCAGCGGCCCCGCTTTTTTTAAATCAGAAGCTGGGGCCTGCTGCGCAGTCCAGCGGGGATAAATCCCCTCGCCACAGATAAATCCCTTCACCAAAAAGACTCACTCCTACATTTATCTGTGGCGCGCTTTAGAGGTCAGCCTCCTGCACCACCCGCACCTTCTCCGCCTCCAGCGCATACGCCGCATCAGCGAGGTCATTGCTGACCTTCTCGATTTTCAGCGTGCCGGTCACCCACAGCGGTGTGTAGATATCGTCCAGCTTCAAACCCTTCGGATATCGCACCAGCACCAATTGATTGGGCGGCGGTGGCGGAACATGGATGCAGGCGCCCGGATACGGCACGAGGAAGAACAACGTGCTGCGGCCCTTGGCATCGGACTCCAGCGGCACCGGGTAACCACCGATGCGGATGTGTTTGTCATTCATCGACGCCACGGTTTTCGTCGAATACATCACCGCCGGCAGACCTTTGGCCTGCTTCATCCCGCCCTTCTCGGTGAAGGTGCCGGTGGCTTCGGGGGAGTTGTGGTCGATTTCCGGCATGGCCTCGAGGGCCTTTTGATCCGACTTGGGCATCAGTTCCAGCCAGTCGGTTTCCGGCAGTTCGCCGGCGTGGGCGAGACTGCTGCCCAGCAAGAGGAGAGTCAACAGAAGACGGCGCATGAAGGTGCTCGGCAGGCAAAGGAATGGACGGTGAGTCGCCGCGCATTCTAGCCCTCCCGGCCGCGCGGGCCGAGAGGGCTTTGTCGCTTTCGATCAGTTCTTTTTGATCAGACCGTAGATCACCAGCAACACGACAGCGCCGACCAGTGCGCCGAGGAAACCAGCGCCCTCGCCCGCCTGATAGATGCCCAGAGCCTGGCCGCCGTAGGTGGCTGCCAGCGAACCGCCGATACCGAGCAGGATGGTCATGATCCAGCCCATGCTGTCATCGCCCGGTTTCAGGAACCGAGCCAGCAGGCCGACGATCAAGCCGATAAAGATGGTTCCGATAATTCCCATGGCATTTCCCTCTGATTTGGTAGATATGCCAAAGCCTAGACAGACTTTGGCATCCTGCCATGAGAGAACGGCGGCCCCTGAATGGTTCCGCCGCGGCCACATGAAACTGGTTTACTCGGCGATCAGCGCTTGGACCTTGATGATCTGCGCTTGCAGCGTGGCCATGTCGGCGCAGCGCAGGTTGGCATGGCCGACCTTGCGTCCGGCCTTGAAAGCTTTGCCGTAGTGATGCAGATGGCAGTCTTCGATGGCGATGACTTTTTCCACCGGCGGCACTACACCGATGAAGTTGAGCATCGCGCTCTCGCCGACCTTGGCGGTCGAACCCAGCGGCAGGCCGGCCACGGCACGCAGGTGGTTTTCGAACTGGCTGCACTCGGCACCTTCGGTGGTCCAGTGCCCGGAGTTGTGCACGCGCGGGGCGATTTCGTTGGCTTTCAGGCCACCGTCGACTTCGAAGAACTCGAAAGCCATCACGCCGACGTAGTCGAGGTGCTTGAGCACACGGCTGGAATAATCTTCGGCTAGCGCCTGCAACGGGTGATCGGTGCTGGCCACCGACAGCTTGAGGATGCCGCTGTCGTGGGTGTTGTGCACCAGCGGATAGAACTTCGTTTCACCATCGCGGGCACGCACGGCGATCAGCGACACTTCGCCGGTGAATGGCACGAAGCCCTCCAGCAGGCAGGCAACGCTGCCCAGTTCGGCGAACGTACCGGCAACATCTTCCGGCTTGCGCAGGACTTTCTGGCCCTTGCCGTCATAACCCAGGGTGCGGGTTTTCAGCACGGCCGGCAGACCGATGGAAGCGACGGCGGCGTCCAGGTCGGCTTGCGACTGGATGTCGGCGAAGGCCGGGGTCGGAATGCCGAGGTCTTTGAACATGCTCTTTTCGAACCAGCGGTCACGAGCAATGCGCAGGGCTTCGGCGCTCGGGTAGACCGGCACGAATTGCGAAAGAAACGCCACGGTTTCGGCCGGGACGCTTTCGAATTCGAAGGTCACCAGATCGACTTCATCGGCCAGTTGGCGCAGATGATCCTGATCGCCGTAATCGGCCCGCAGGTGTTCGCCCAACGCAGCGGCGCAAGCGTCCGGCGCAGGGTCGAGAAAAGCGAAGTTCATGCCCAGCGGAGTGCCCGCCAGAGCCAACATGCGACCCAACTGGCCGCCACCGATTACACCGATCTTCATCTCAACAACCTCAGGCAATACGTGGGTCTGGATTGTCCAGGACGCTGTCTGTCTGCTCGGCACGGAAGGTTTTCAGTACCGCATGAAATTGCGGGTGCTTGGCGCCGAGGATGCTCGCCGAGAGCAGGGCGGCGTTGATTGCGCCGGCCTTGCCGATGGCCAGGGTGGCGACCGGAATGCCCGCCGGCATCTGCACGATCGACAGCAGCGAATCGACGCCCGAGAGCATGGCCGACTGCACCGGCACGCCCAGCACCGGCAGGTGGGTCTTGGCCGCACACATGCCTGGCAAGTGGGCGGCGCCACCGGCACCGGCGATGATCACCTCGATGCCGCGGCTTTCAGCCTCTTCGGCGTACTGGAACAGCAGATCCGGGGTGCGGTGGGCGGAAACCACCTTGACCTCGTACGGGATGCCGAGCTTTTCCAGCATATCGGCGGTGTGGCTAAGGGTGGACCAATCGGACTTGGAGCCCATGATCACGCCAACCAGTGCACTCATCGTCGCGCCTCTTCTCTCTGGAGCGCCCGCAGGCGCATCATAAAACAACAAGCCACGCAGGTTGCGTGGCTTGATTGTGCGAAAAATGGCCGGACGTGCCGGCCGAAGGCCGCGCAGTATACCGCAAAGAAAGCAATAAACAGCCCCCGAAACGACCATCTGTCAAATGAGCGAAACGCCCGGTTTTATTGACCTTGAGGTCAGCGAAAGAACAGCGCAAAAATCCCCCTGTGGGAGCGAGCCTGCTCGCGAAAGCGTTGTGTCAGACGATACCTCAGGGCCTGACACTGCGCATTCGCGAGCAGGCTCGCTCCCACATTCGATCTTCATCAGCTTCAAGCGCTTTGTGCGGCGCCGCCTTCAAGCTTGCGCCACAGCAACCGCACGTTGGCCTTGCGCACCAGGGCGCAGCGGTACAGGCGGATCTCCAGCGGCACATGCCACTGCGGGCCGCCGCACACCACCAGTTCACCGCGAGCCAGTTCGGCGCGCACACTCAATTGCGGCACCCAGGCGATGCCGAGGCCTTCCAGCGCCATGCTTTTCAGGCTGTCGGCCATCGCGGTTTCGTAGATCGTGGTGAAGCGCAACTGGCGCTGGCGCAACAATCCATTCACCGAACGCCCAAGAAACGCACCGGCGCTGTACGCCAGCAACGGCACGCTCGCCTCGCCTTCCAGATCGAACAGCGGTTTGCCATCCAGATCTGCCGCGCACACCGGCAGCATTTCGGTCTGGCCCAAATGCAGCGACGGGAAGATTTCCGGGTCCATCTGCATCGCCGAATCCGGGTCGTAGAACGCCAGCATCAGATCGCAGCCACCTTCACGCAAAGCGTGCACGGCGTCGCCAACGTTGGTCGCCACCAGCCGCGTGGCGATGTTCAGCCCTTCGTTGCGCAACTGGGCGATCCAGCGCGGGAAAAAGCCCAGCGCCAGCGAGTGTGCCGCCGCCACCTGCATCACCTCGCCCTGCCCGCCTTCCAGATGATGCAGATGGCGCAGCACTTCGCCGAGCTGTTCGACCACGGTGCGCGCGGTCACCAGAAACAACTGCCCCGCCGCCGTCAGTTCGACCGGCGTGCGCGAGCGATTTACCAAGGTCAGCCCCAGCGCCGCTTCGAGGCTGCGGATCCGCCGGCTGAACGCCGGCTGGGTCACGAAGCGCCGTTCGGCCGCCTGCGAGAAGCTGCGGGTGGCGGCCAGGGCACTGAAGTCCTCGAGCCATTTGCTTTCCAGATTCATCACGTCCTCCCGGACACGCACCAAAACAGGTCACACGTCTACCGCACAGGCGGCGTCACACGGGCATTATGCCGAATGTGCATAGGGCAGTGCTGAACAGCATTGGCCCAAAAATCCCCACAAGCCTAGCATTCGCAGCGTTCCGGCACAGACCGGGTCCTTATCGAGATGATTTCTATCATGTCCTCCGCTGCATCTTTCCGCACAGAAACCGACCTGCTTGGCGCCCTCGAAGTACCGGCCCATGCCTATTACGGCATCCAGACCCTGCGAGCGGTGAACAATTTCCGCCTCTCGGGCGTTCCGATTTCGCATTACCCGAAACTGGTTGTGGGCCTGGCGATGGTCAAACAGGCCGCCGCTGACGCCAACCGCGAGCTGGGTCACCTGAGCGAAGCCAAGCACGCTGCCATCAGCGAAGCCTGTGCCCGATTGATCCGCGGCGATTACCACGAAGAGTTCGTGGTCGACATGATTCAAGGTGGCGCCGGCACCTCCACCAACATGAACGCCAACGAAGTGATCGCCAACATTGCTCTGGAAGCGATGGGCCACGAGAAAGGCGAGTACCAGTACCTGCACCCGAACGACGACGTGAACATGGCGCAGTCGACCAACGACGCCTACCCGACGGCGATCCGCCTGGGTCTGCTGCTGGGTCACGACGCGCTGCTGGCCAGCCTCGACAGCCTGATTCAGGCGTTCGCGGCCAAGGGTAAAGAGTTCGACCACGTCCTGAAAATGGGCCGTACCCAGCTGCAAGACGCCGTGCCGATGACCCTCGGCCAGGAATTCCGCGCGTTCGCCACCACCATGGGCGAAGACCTCGCGCGTCTGAAGACGCTGGCCCCGGAGCTGCTGACCGAAGTCAACCTGGGCGGCACCGCGATCGGCACCGGCATCAACGCCGACCCGCGCTATCAGGCACTGGCTGTTCAACGTCTGGCTTTGATCAGCGGCCAACCGCTGGTACCGGCCGCCGACCTGATCGAAGCGACCTCCGACATGGGCGCCTTCGTGCTGTTCTCAGGCATGCTCAAGCGCACTGCGGTCAAGCTGTCGAAGATCTGCAACGACCTGCGCCTGCTGTCCAGCGGCCCACGCACCGGCATCAATGAAATCAACCTGCCGGCGCGTCAGCCAGGCAGCTCGATCATGCCCGGCAAGGTCAACCCGGTGATCCCGGAAGCCGTGAACCAGGTCGCGTTCCAGGTCATCGGTAACGACTTGGCGCTGACCATGGCAGCCGAAGGCGGCCAGCTGCAACTGAACGTGATGGAGCCGCTGATCGCTTTCAAGATCCTCGATTCGATCCGCCTGCTGCAACGCGCCATGGACATGCTGCGCGAGCACTGCATCGTCGGCATCACCGCCAACGAAGCGCGCTGCCGCGAACTGGTCGAGCATTCGATCGGTCTGGTCACCGCACTGAACCCGTACATCGGCTACAAAAACGCCACCCGCATCGCCCGTATCGCCCTTGAAAGCGGCCGCGGCGTGCTGGAACTGGTGCGCGAAGAAGGTCTGCTCGACGAAGCCATGCTCGCCGACATCCTGCGCCCGGAAAACATGATTGCCCCGCGTCTGGTTCCGCTCAAAGCCTGAGCCGACGCGAACTTGTAGCACCGCTCACCAGGTCGAGGGACTAGACACCTCTCACCTTTTGAGGGCTTGGGGATTTTGTCCCCGAGCCCTTTTTTTTAACTGTTTGATCCTGAAACCCGAACGTAGAGGACTGAACAATATGCAGGTGAGCCCTTGTGGCGAGGGGATTTATCCCCGCTGGGCTGCGAAGCGGCCCCGATAGCAACAATAAGGATGTACCAGAAACACCGCGTGCAATGGTTTACGACTGCTTCGCAGCCGAACGGGGATAAATCCCCTCGCCACAAACGCCAAGTGTTTCAAAGCTTCGTTTCGTCGCTTGCACCACTACCGTGCAGACGGGCGCGCCACTGATCGGTATAGTGCCGCCCCTCTTCGCGTGAGCGGTCGTCGGTAACGAGGCCATAACCCATGCGAAACCCGAACTAATAACAAAACCCGCGATATGGATCCGGGACGAAACCTTCGCCTCACCCGTCGTGCCGCGTGCGTGCCGGTGTAACACGATGTTTCTCCGATCCAGCATTTGCACCCACAAAAAACAGCGAGGATAAATCCATGCTCGAAGTCATCAACGACTTCCTCTCAGGGAAAGTACTGATCGTGCTCATTGTCGGGCTCGGTAGCTACTTCACGATTCGCTCGCGTTTCGTTCAACTGCGTCATTTCTTCCACATGTTCGCGGTGTTCCGCGACAGCCTCAAAGGCAGCGCCGGGCAACTCAGCTCGTTCCAGGCCTTGATGCTCAGCCTCGCCGGCCGCGTCGGTGCAGGCAACATTGCCGGTGTCGGCATCGCCGTGACCCTCGGTGGTCCGGGTGCGGTGTTCTGGATGTGGGTGACCGCACTGGTCGGTATGTCCAGCAGCTTCTTCGAGTGCACCCTGGCCCAGGTCTACAAGCGCGCCGATGGCGACGGCCTGTACCGTGGTGGCCCGGCGTATTACATCCAGCACGGGCTCAAGCTCAAGGGCATGGCGATAGTCTTCTCCGTTCTGCTGCTGGTCACCTACGGCTTCGCCTTCATCGGCCTGCAGTCCTACACCGTGACCCACTCGCTGCAGAACGCCTTTGACTTCAACCCGCAACACACCGGTATCGTCCTCGCGGTGCTGCTGGCCATCACCTTTATCGGCGGGATCAAGCGCATCGCTTCGGTCTCCGACCTGCTGGTACCGATCAAGACCCTGGCCTACATCGGCGTGACCCTGTACGTGATCGGCACCCAGATCGAACACGTACCGGCCATGCTGGAAACCATCTTCAAGAGCGCCTTCGGCCTCGACCCGGCCTTTGCCGGTCTGCTCGGCAGCGCCATTGTCATGGGCGTGAAGCGTGGCGTGTTCGCCAACGAAGCGGGCCTGGGCAGTGCGCCGAACGTCGCCGCTGTGGCCGCCGTCAAGCACCCGGGCGCGCAGGGCGTGGTCCAGGCTTTCAGCGTGTTCCTCGACACCTTCGTGATCTGCACCTGCACCGCGCTGCTGATCCTGCTGTCGGGCTTCTACACCCCGGGCTTCGAAGGTGACGGCATCGTCCTGACCCAGAACTCGCTGGCTGCCGTGGTCGGTGACTGGGGTCGCATGTTCGTCAGCGTCGCGCTGTCGCTGTTCGTCTTCACCTGCATCCTCTACAACTACTACCTGGGCGAGAACAGCTTGCAGTTCCTCAGCCGCAACCGCGCCCTGCTGATGCTGTTCCGCGGCCTGGTGCTGGCGCTGGTGGTGTGGGGTTCGATGCAGGACCTGACGACAGTGTTCGCCTTCGCCGACATCACCATGACCTGTCTGGCCTTCGTCAACCTGGTGGCCCTGGCCATGCTGTTCAAGGTCGGCCTGCGGGTGATGCGCGACTACGATGAGCAGCGTCGCGCCGGCGTCAAACAGCCAGTGTTTGATTCGAGCAAATTCGCCGACCTGGATCTGGATCGCAACGCCTGGCCGGTGAACCCGCCAGCAGCGGCGGGCCAGACTGAAACTGCGCCGCAAGGCGTACCTGCAGCGCAACGCTGACAGGTGAATGACGGGCGCATCCCCTGCGCCCGTCAGTTATTGTGATGCAATAACCTGCAGGAGCGAGCCTGCTCGCTCCTGCAAGGCCCTCATCGTTTCGGAGAATCCTATGAGCTCGTCGACCTATCCCGCCGCTCAACACGTCATGGTGCTCTACACCGGTGGCACCATCGGCATGCAGGCCAGCGCCAACGGGCTGGCCCCGGCGTCCGGTTTCGAAGCGCGGATGCGCGACTATCTGCACAGCCAGCCTGAGCTGGTAGTGCCGCAGTGGCAGTTTCGGGAAATGTCGCCGCTGATCGACAGCGCCAACATGACCCCGGCCTACTGGCAGCAACTGCGCGAAGCGGTGGTCGATGCCGTGGACGTGCAAGGCTGCGACAGCGTGCTGATTCTGCACGGCACCGACACGCTGGCGTACAGCGCGGCGGCGATGAGTTTTCAGTTGCTCGGCCTGCATGCCCGCGTGTGTTTCACCGGCTCGATGTTGCCGGCGGGCGTGACCGACAGCGATGCCTGGGAAAACCTCGGCGGCGCGCTGGTCGCCCTCGGCCAGGGCCTGGCGCCGGGCGTGCATTTGTACTTCCACGGTGAACTGCTGGCGCCGACCCGCTGCGCGAAAGTGCGCAGCTTCGGCCGCCATCCGTTCAAACGCCTGGAGCGTCAGGGCGGTGGTGTGAAGGCGCCGTCGATCCCAGTCGCGCTGAACTACAACCAGCCGAAGCAACTGGCGAAAGTCGCGGTGTTGCCGCTGTTTCCCGGGATCAGTGCCGAGGTTCTCGACGGTCTGCTCGACAGCGGCATTCAAGGTCTGGTGCTGGAATGCTACGGCAGCGGGACCGGGCCGAGCGACAATCCAGAGTTCCTCGCCAGCCTTGGCCGCGCACGGGATAACGGCGTGGTGGTGGCTGCAGTGACGCAATGCCATGAAGGTGGGGTCGAGCTGGATATCTACGAGGCTGGCAGCCGCTTGCGTGGGGTCGGCGTGTTGTCCGGTGGCGGCATGACGCGCGAGGCGGCGTTCGGCAAGTTGCATGGTTTGCTGGGGGCCGGGCTGGAAACGGCGGAAGTGCGACGATTGATCGAACTGGATCTCTGCGGCGAACTGAGCTGATCTGTCACAACGCAAATCCCCCTGTGGGAGCGAGCCTGCTCGCGAAAGCCATGACACATTCGGCATTCGTGTGCCTGACACACCGCTTTCGCGAGCAGGCTCGCTCCCACCAGGGATTTTTGTACGGCATATAAATTGCTGCGTTCCAGCCACCTCCAGGCTGGAAGATCCCATGCTCCACTCCCACCTCACCACCCTCAACGCGGTCTCGCTGATCCTCAACACGTTCAAGGCCGAAGGCCTGTCGAGCGAGGCGCTGCTGGCTGGCAGCGGCATCGTGGCGGCCGATCTGCAGCGTGCCGATACGCGCATCACCACCCATCAAGAGATGCAGGTCTGCACCAACGCGGTCGCGCTCAAACGTGACATCGGCCTTGAGTTGGGCCGGCGCATGCACGTGTCCTGTTACGGCATGCTCGGTTACGCCCTGCTGACCTGTGCCACCTTCGGTGACGCTTTGCGTCTGGCGATCCGTTATCCGGCGCTGCTGGGCACGTTGTTCGAACTGAGCCTGGAAGACGATGGCGAGCAGGTGTGGTTCGTCGCTGCTGATTACCGTGAAAGCCCGGCGATGGCGGTGTTCAACGCCGAATTCTGTCTGGTGTCACTGAAAGTCATCTGCGACGACTTGCTCGGCCATCCGCTGCCGCTGCGCGCCACGCGCTTCGAACATGCAGCGCCGGACTATCGCGACAGCTACGCCGAACCCTTCGACTCGCCGCTGCACTTTTCGGCCAAGGACAACGCCTTCGCCTTCGACCGCCACTGGCTCGAGCAGCCGCTGCCGCTGGCCGACGCGATCACCCATCAGGCGATGGCAGAGCGCTGCCGCAAACAGAATCTGGAGTTCACCGGACGCCAGGCCTGGCTGGGGCGGATTCGGCAGTTGCTCAGCGCACAATTGAATGCCGCGCCGGGACTGGAAGGTCTGGCACAGCAGATGAAGTGCTCACCGCGCACCCTGCGTCGGCATTTGAAAGACATGGGCAGCAGCTATCAGGAACTGCTCGATGAACTGCGCTTCGAACGGGCCAAGCAGATGTTGTGTGAGGATCAGCTGCCGATCTATCGGATCGCCGAGACGCTGGGCTTCAGCGAGACCGCGAGTTTCCGCCATGCGTTTGTGCGCTGGAGCGGCGTGGCGCCGAGTCAGTTCAGACCGCATTGATGGCTGCTCCAGGCATGAGCCTGCATGAACAAGGGGCGAATTTCGGTCAGAGGTTTTGGCCATATCTATCCCCTTTTGGCCGCTCCCGACGTTCTCCGATTCAACTTGCGCCGCAACACTGAAGACCACCGAATCAGCCTTGCGGAGAACAACAAATGCTGACGATCTACTCAGACGATCACCACTTGCACCATGGCCGCTGCGAACTCATCGATGGCCAGCTCAAGCCGTGCTTCGAGATGCCGTCGCGTGCCGACCATGTGCTGCAACGCGTGCACAAGCAAAACCTCGGTGCGGTCGAAGCGCCGAAGGATTTCGGCCTGGAGCCGATCGCGCGCATTCACAGCCGCGGCTATCTGGAGTTTTTCAAAGGTGCATGGCAGCGCTGGACCGAGTTCAACACTGACGGCGACTTGCTGCCTTACACCTGGCCGGCGCGCACCCTGCGTGCGATCAAACCGACCAGCCTGCATGGCCAGCTCGGTTATTACAGCTTCGACGGCGGCGCGCCGATTACCGCCGGCACCTGGCAAGCGGCCTACAGCGCAGCGCAAGTGGCCCTTACCGCGCAGGCTGAAATCCAGCGTGGCGCACGCGCGGCCTTCGCCCTGTGCCGTCCGCCGGGACATCACGCCGCCAGCGACTTGATGGGCGGTTATTGCTACCTCAACAACGCCGCCATCGCCGCTCAGGCCTTTCTCGATCAGGGCCACAAGAAAGTCGCGATTCTTGACGTCGACTACCACCATGGCAACGGCACTCAGTCGATTTTCTACGAACGCAGCGATGTCCTGTTCACTTCGATCCACGGCCACCCGGAAGCGGAGTTTCCGTTCTTCCTCGGCTATGACGACGAGCGCGGCGAAGGTGCCGGTGAAGGTTTCAATTTCAACTATCCACTGCCGGCCGGTTCCGGCTGGGATGTGTGGAGCGCGGCGCTGGATCAGGCCTGCGACGAGATCGCTCGCTATGGCGCCGACATCATCGTCGTCTCCCTCGGCGTCGACACGTTCAAGGACGACCCGATCTCGCAGTTCAAACTCGACAGCCCGGATTATCTGGCCATGGGCAAACGCATCGCCGCCCTCGGCAAGCCGACCCTGTTCGTCATGGAAGGTGGCTACGCGGTGGAGGAAATCGGCATCAACGCGGTGAACGTGCTGGAAGGTTTTGAACAATGAAAAAGCGACTGATCGCCTCGGCGCTGTGCGCGGCTCTGCTCAGCGCTGGCGCCTACGCCGAAGAACGCACGCTGCGCGTCTATAACTGGTTCGACTACATCACGCCCAAGGCGCTGGACGACTTCAAGGTACAGAACAGCCAGACCAAACTGATCTACGACATCTTCGACACCAACGAAGCGCTCGAGGCCAAGCTGCTCACCGGCAACTCCGGCTATGACGTGGTGGTGCCGTCCAACGTGTTCCTCGCCAAGCAGATCGAGGCCGGGGTGTTCCAGCCGCTGGATCGCAGCAAACTGCCGAACTGGAATCACCTTGATCCGAAACTGATGAAGCTGATCGAGGCCAACGACCCGGGGAACAAGTTCGCCGTGCCATACATGTACGGCACCATCCTGATTGGTTTCAACCCGGCCAGGATCAAGGCGGCCCTGGGCGACAACGCGCCCGTGGACAGTTGGGACCTGATCTTCAAAGAGGAAAACATCAGCAAGCTCAAGCAGTGCGGCGTCGCCCTGCTCGACTCGCCGTCGGAGATTCTGCCGCTGGCTCTGCAACACCTCGGCCTCGACCCCAACAGCGAGAAGCCGGCGGATTACGCCAAGGCCGAAGCGCTGCTGATGAAGATCCGCCCTTACGTGACGTATTTCCATTCCTCCAAGTACATGGCTGACATTGCCAACGGCGACATCTGCGTGGCCGTCGGTTATTCCGGCAGCTTCTCGCAAGCGGCCAACCGCGCCAAGGAAGCGAAAAACGGCGTGGTGGTCGATATGCGTTTGCCGAAAGAAGGCGCGCCGATCTGGTTCGACATGCTCGCCATTCCCAAGGGCGCGAAGAACACCGAGGACGCCTACACCTTCATCAACTATCTGCTGCAACCGGCGGTGATTGCTCCGGTCAGCGACTTTGTCGGTTATCCAAACCCGAACAAGGACGCCACCGGCCTGGTCGATCCAGCCATTCGCAACAACCCGAACCTGTATCCGACCGATGCGGCAATGAGCACGCTCTACACCTTGCAGCCGCTGCCTCGGGATGCCGAGCGTGCACGTACGCGAGCCTGGACGAAAATCAAGTCCGGGACCTGAAACCGGCTCGTTTGCCGAAGACCCGCCGAGGCGGGTCTTTTTTTGCCTGGCAGCTTTATCTACCGCACGGGTCGCTGTCGCGCCTTTTAACTTGCCCTGCTCCGCCGCCCTCGCGGCGTCCCGACAGAGCAGGAAACCAACATGACCGCCATTCCCAAAGCCAGTGCCGTCGATATCGTGACTCAGCTGGTTACCGGCCCCTCGCTGCAAGAAGTCGCATCAAAAACGCTGCGCGAAGCCCTCAAGACGTTGTATCCGAATCTCGACATAGACCCGCGTCTGGCGATGGTCGTGCAACCCACCTGGGCCATTGTGGAGGGTCGAGTAGTACCCGACGGGTATCAGGCTGGATCGCTGACCAACGCCCTGGTGCGGCTCGGCCTGTCCGGTACCACGGTGACGTACCTCGATGGTGAGCATTACCTGACCCTGCAACCCGGCGTGCCAGCCCCTGCGCATCTGCCGGTGAAGATCGATGCGATCGGCCTGTTGCTCAACGAACTGGCACCGCTGCTGTTCATCGCCTACAAGGAACAGCACGTCGACTACTGGGACGAGTTCACCTATCCCGGGCAACCGCGCTGGCAGCAATTGTCCGAGGCACTGCGCAACCTGTGGAACGTCGATGCCAGCGTCGGCTGGGATGCCGATGAAATCGCCATGGCCCAGGCGATTTTCAAACAGCCCGACCCGCAACAACGCCTGGCCCCCGCCCCGTACTCGGCAAAGGCATATCTGATTGATCTCGATCGGGGGAACGCCGACACGCAAAGCCACTTGACCCTGCTCGACGCCGCAGTGTTGGTCGGCAGCATCGCAGACCGTACGTTGATTCTCACCCACGCGATTACTCAGGGCTTTCAGCGTTTCGATTCACTGGAGGAACTCGGCGAGGCTCTGTTGCGGATATATGGCGCAAGCGCCTCGGGCGAAGATCTCAAGTGGCGGCTGGTCGAACCCCAGGGCAATTTCTTCGACCAGCAGGCCTGCACCCTGATTTCCCTGGAAGCGGATGCCTTGGGCAAAATCAGTTTTTTTCAGGACTCCCCTGATAAACGCGTCTATCCGCATACCGGCACGGCCGGCAAACCGGCACAACCGACACCGCGCCTCGAAGCGCACTTCGAGCGTTTACAGCCGATGCTTCCGGACTGGCTGAACGACGCCTTGCCCATCGATCAGACACGTTACAGCCGGCACCTGCTGGACCTGACGACGCTGCAGCACGAGAACAACGGCAAATCCTTTCAGAATGAAATCACCAGCCTGCAGGCGTTCACTCGGGCAGCGCTGATCAAACAGATTCTCAAGGAGCAGCCCGACGCCAAAGACCTGGACATCGACAACATCGAAATCACCATCACCAGTCTCGTGGTCTGGGGCACGTTTGTGTTGCCGGGAAATACTCAGACTCAGACATGGACGCTGACCGAGCTTGCCCTGCAAAACCTCGCCGGCCTGCCCTTGGGCAACAAGACTGTGCGGTACAAGGATGGCAGCCCCGTACCCGAGTGGATGAGCGCGACTTTTCTGGAGAAGCTGGTCAGCACGGTCGACATCGGCAAGACCTACCCGGCGCATCTCAAGGCCGTACTGATAGACGACTCAGTGCAAGCGTCACGGTTGGAAAGGCTGTATACCAGTCAGCTACGCGTCGAGCTGCCATTGCTGGCGTTGCAGCACAAGATCCAGGGCAGAGCCGGCATTGACGAATCGGGTTATCGATACGTGGTTGCCGCATTGGCCACGACTGACGCAGAACGCTACGTCGATGGCGAGGAAATCGTCATTCGCCCATTGGCGTTCGTGGCCCATCGCAGTCGCTCCACCGCAGACACTGTCGACAACATGTATGTCATAGGCCCGCGCGATGCCGACAAAGGGCCGTGCGTGCTGTATCGACCGTTGTTCGACAAGGCTCTGCTGCAATATCCGGGATTTGCCAATCTGCTCTTTGCGATCCAGCATTCGCGACATCTGCGCGATTCGGTACTGGCCTGGTTGCCGGACGATGTGCGCTTCAATTACAGCCAGTTCGTCTTCACCGCCAGGCTGCCGTCGGTTTGGACGATCCCGCAACTGATGATCAACCCGACCACAGCACTGGACATGTCCGGCGCGGTCGCGCTGGGCACTCAGGTGATCGCCAGCGATGTCCTCGCCACCCTGCACGAACGCAACGTCAAGGCGCTTGTCACTCAAGCCGACCGGCAATCGGTCTCCGATGCAGAAGCACGCTGGGCCTCGCTGAAACAGGGTGGATGGGTGATGCTCAATGCCGCACTGCCGTTTCTGGGCCGCAGCGTAGGTACAGCGGCGTGGATCTGGCAGATCATGGATGATCTGCAGGAAATCACCGACGGCGCCAACGAGCAATCGGCGAAAGTCGCCTGGACGGCCATCGCCGATATCCTTCTGGCGCTGGGCATGGTGCTCGCCCATCGTGCGGCAATCGGTGATGCGCCATCGACGCCCGTGGCCACGACGCTCGAAGAGGACACAGCGACGAGCAAACCTGCCGCCAGAATCGTCAAAGCGCTGCGCCAGCCGGACATCACCGGCCCGCAATTGACCGAAGCCCATGGCACATCGATCGACAGCATCACGGCGCTGAAACGATCCCCGTTGGCCCTCGCCAAGCTGTTGGATACGTTCAAGGTCGGCAAGCCCAAAGGGCTTGGCGCTGCCACCAGAGAGGGTGCGCAGCGAGGCCTCTACGCCCACGCAGACAAATGGTACGCCCGCGTCGGTGAACGCTGGTTCGAAGTCGCGCGCAACGCGCATGGCGATGTGCACATTGTCGATACGCGTCAGCCCACCCGACCTGCCGGACCCAGGCTGGCCTATACCGCCAACGGCCAGTGGGTAATCGATCTGCGCTTGCGTCTGCGCGGCGGCGGATTGGAAGAAGGTCGCCAAGCCGCGCAAGGCATAAGAACCAAGGAGGTGGCCGTATTGGCCGAGCAGATTACTGCGTTCGATTTGACGATGGAGAGCAAAGGGAGCCGTCTCGATGCAGACCGCAACAGCCTGCACGATGCCCCTGCGCAGGCACGCGAGCAAGCGCTTGCGCAGTACCTTGCCACGCTCGATTCACAGCACAACGAATATGCCGCAAACATTAAGCTGATCAAGAAACTCAACTGCAAGCAATCCATTCCCAACTACCGCACGGTAATGCCGGAGCGGTTGGACATGCAGTTGTTTCTGGGACAGGAGTGGCTGAGTAATAACGCTTCGGATTACCAGCAGCGGGTACTGGCGGTGCAGGCGATACTCGACGACGAACTGCGCAGCGAATCGCAGGCAGCCACCTCTGCGTTCGAACAGTTGAACGATGTCACTCAAACCATTATCGAGAAAATGGAGTCGGCTGAAGCCTGCATGAAGGAGCTCACCAGGCTGGGACCGGATGGCTTTGATGTAAAGCAGAAATACAACATCAGCCTTGCGCCCTACCCGCTGGATGATCTGAAGACTTTGCAGATCAGTCTCGGCCAGTACACCTGCATCAAGCCCGGCGATTCCACCGCTCATGTCGAGGCACAACAAGCGCTGGCCGGTCTGTTCGAAGATGCTGCGCTGAACGTTCAGAGTTCACGGGACCTGAGCGCCGATGAAAGCCTCAGTGATCTGCGCATACGCATCGACGCCCTGAGCCAGGTGAGCGAACAGTTTGCTTCCGTGGACAAGCGATTCGATGACCTGGCGAGTGAATATTCCGAACACATACACACGGAGCGACTCAAGCAGTTGCAGGCGCGAGTGGCCGCATTCAAGGAAAGCGCCGACAATCGACTCGCCGATCTGTTGCGCTACCGGCATTTACTGGTGCCGCAAGCCGGTCCGTCGAGACCTTCCACGTCATCTTCGAATCGGCAGATCATCAAGACGCGCAACAAGGGCATCCTGGTCGGCGAACGGAAAAAAAGCCTCGACGGCAAAGACACCGATCTGGTCGAGGTCAGTACAGCACTGACGAGAGTCATCGCGACATTCAAGGAGGAGTCGCCAGGTATCTGGGTCGAACAGAATGCACGGCCGGCACCGTCGCCAAAAGCCCGGCCCAACCTCAACAACAGCATCAGCGCAGGGCAGGCCTTGATCGACGGGCTGGCGGCGTTCCATCGGCGCATCGAGGCGCGCCTCAAACGCGGCTCGCGCATTCCGGTGGAAGTCGAAGAGGAATACCACAACCACGCCGCCCTGTTGCGCAAGGCCGGTGCCGCCATCGATGAAGCGTTGACGGCGAGTAACCTCACCGCTGCTCTGCATGAACCGTCCGAGACGCTCAACCACAAGCTCGACGCTGCGGCTACGACGCTGGAGGAAAAGGGCACCAGCACACGAATCCGTCTGGTCAAGCAACAACTACCAACAGCCGCCGGGGTCGAGTGGCTCAAGGACAAGGGCGAAGTGAACATTTCGAAAACCCTGACCCGACGGCGCCTGAGGCGCCATAAGAATGACTTCCTTGACGAGTATCAGATTCGTGATACGCATACCGACAAGGTCCTCTGCTATGCGCATTTCCATTACAGCAGCGCCGACGCGCCCGATGGCGCATTTTTGCGTGGACACATGAAGACAGTTGCCCAGCACCGCCTGGGAGGCACCTCTGAAATAACCGATGTGGATAATCAGAGGCTGATCGAAATCCATCGCAGCGAAATTTCCAGTCGCAGCGCCGAAACGCTGTTCTTCAATCTCGCCAAGCCTGCCGCAGACGCGACAGCGCCGCTTTGATTGCTGGCTCTGGTACAGCAGCGAACCCCAGCACCAGGCCGGCGCGCTTATCCATGGGCGTAGTCGAATCGGGGAGCCAGTAGCTGCTCAGGCCGTTGATTTCGACATCGACCTCAGCGGCCTGAGCGATCAATTGCTGCTCGCGCTCGATGCTGTCCACGGCGACGGTCAAGTGCAGCCCGGCCGGCACGGCGGGCAGTTGACCGACGCCGGCGACCGTCGGCCAGCCTTCGAGCAGGCAGTTGCGTCGGCTCAGCGCAGCCCGGCGCATGCGGCGGATATGCCGCTGGAAATGCCCGGCGGCCATGAATTCGGCCATCACCGCTTGCGTGCTGACCTCCGAGTGCCGCACATCGACGGCGCGGCGTTGCGCGAACGCCTCGACCAGCGCGGGCGGCAGCACCAGATAGCCCAGGCGTAACGCCGGAAAAGCGACTTTGCCAAACGTGCCGACATAGAGCACACGCCCCTGACGGTCAAGTGCCGCCAACGGTGCCAGCGGTGCGCCGGTGTAGCGATACTCGCCGTCATAATCATCCTCGACGATCCAGCCGCCGACACGTTCGGCCCAGGCGAGCAACTCCAGACGCCGGGCCAGGCTCATCACCACACCGGTCGGGTACTGATGAGACGGCGTCACGTAAGCCACCCGACAATCGCTGAGCTGAGCCATGGCGCTGCAATCGATGCCGTCGCTGTCCACCGCCACCCCATGCAATTGCGCCCCCGCTACAGCGAAGGCATGTCCGGCCGCGCGATAGCCCGGATTCTCGATCGCCACGCCGTCCCCAGGCTCGACCAGCAGCTGTGCACAAAGGCTGATGCCCTGCTGCGCGCCACTGGTGATCACAATTTGCTCAGCCGTGCACTGCATACCGCGCGAGCTGCGCAAATACGCAGCAATCATGCCGCGCAGCCGCGCGTCACCGGCCGGGTCGCCGTAACACAGCTGCTGCAGATCCGGTTTACGCCAGAAAGCCGCGTTGAGCTTGGCCCAGACCTCGAACGGAAACAGATCGAATGCAGGCACACCCACCCGAAAAGCACGCGGCGGACCGCTCGGTGGTCGCGGCAAATGATGCTTTTCAATGCGGGAAAATCCGTCGCTGTGGATAACTTTGCTGGATGAATTTACAGGTAAATCCAGCCAATTTGTGGATAAGGCTGTGGGTAAGGATGTTGACAAGCCTGTGGATGAATTTGTGGATAGTTTTTTCTCAGGCGTGGATGCCTGAGCCAATTGCGCCACGTAAGTACCGTCGCCCACGCGCCCTTCGATAAAGCCCTCGGCATACAACTGATCGTAGGCGCGCACCACGCTGTTGCGGGAAATGCCCAGCGCCGAGGCCAGATCTCGGCTGGCCGGCAATCGCGTGCCACTGGCCAGACGTCCATCCAGTACCCGCAGGCGCAGAGCCTGATAGAGCTGGCGGCTCAGGCCCTGACGGCGATCAAGCTCGATTCCGGCCGGATTGAAAGGCATCGACAAGGGTGGCAGATCAGGCATGGCGAATGGACCTATGAAATGGCTCAGCAATGGCTCTTACAACGGACCAATAGCCTGCCTAGGATGCAGGCATTCGCCAAGGAAAATCTGTCCATGTACACGCCACGCGCCTTTGCCATCGAAGACTTGTCCCAACTGCACGAACTGATCCTCGCCACGCGCCTGGCCATTCTGGTCAGCCACGGCGAAAGCGGCCTGCAAGCCAGCCACGTGCCGGTGCTGCTGCATCGCGAACAGGGCGAATACGGCACGCTCTACGGCCATCTGGCCAAGGCCAATCCGCAGTGGAAGGACCTGCGGGACGGCGCCGAGGCGATGCTGATCTTCGCCGGCCCGGACGCCTACGTCAGCCCAAGCTTGTATCCGAGCAAGGCCGAACACGGCAAGGTCGTGCCGACCTGGAACTACATCGCCGTGCACGCCTACGGCCAGGCCGAGACCTTCAGCGATGGCGGCCGGTTGCTCGACATCGTCAGCACCCTCACCGACCGTCACGAGGCAGGCCGTGCCCAGCCGTGGTCGGTGGACGATGCGCCAGCCGATTACATCGACACCATGCTCAAAGCCATCGTCGGTTTTGCCATTCCCATCGACCGCCTCGAAGGCAAACGCAAGCTCAGCCAGAACCGTAGCGCCGAAGATATCGCCGGGGTGCGCGAAGGCCTCGCCGCCAGCCCCGACGCCAACGACCAAACCCTTGCCAGCCTGATGCGCTAAGGATCTACCCATGACCCAGATCGACATTCGCCCGGTCAGCGCCAATGACCACGCCGCTTGGCTGCCGCTGTGGCAGGCGTACCTGCGCTTCTACAACACCGAACTGCCGGGCGCCGTCACCCAAAGCACCTGGCAGCGCTTTCTCGACCCGAATGAACCGACCCACGCCGCCCTCGCCTGGGCTGAAGGCAAAGCGTTGGGCATGGTGCATTACATCTATCATCGCTCGAACTGGAGCATCGAAAACTCCTGCTATCTGCAGGATCTGCTGGTGGTGCCGGAAGCCCGTGGCACCGGTGTCGGTCGGCTGTTGATCGAGCATGTCTACGCTACCGCCAAGGCAGATGGTTGCTGCAAAGTCCACTGGCTGACCCATGAAACCAACGCCACCGCGATCCAGCTCTACGAGCGCATCGCTGAACGCCCGGGCTTCATCCAATTTCGCAAGGCACTGTAAGGAGACGCGCACATGACCGCTTCACTCGCTGACTGGAAAGGCGTCCCCGCCCCCTGCGCCACCCTGCTCGAGGGCCGTTTCATTCGTCTGGAAAAACTCGACCCGGCGCGGCATGCCGAGCAACTGTACGCCGCCCTCGAAGGGCCCGGTGCCGATCCGAAGCTCTGGGATTACTTGCCTTACGGTCCGTTTCGCGAGCGCAGCGCGTTCAACGACTGGCTGAACAATCATGCGGCCAACAGCGACCCGTATTTCTTCAGCGTCATCGACCGCGCGACTGGTCAGGTGCAAGGCATCCTCAGCCTGATGTCGATCGTCCCGGCGCAGGGCCGCATCGAAATCGGCCACGTCACTTTCGGTGCGCCAATGCAACGCTCGCCGAAAAGCACCGAGGCGGTGTACCTGCTGGCCAAGTATTCGTTCGAGCTGGGTTACCGGCGCCTGGAATGGAAGTGCAACAACGGCAACGCCCGCTCCAAATACGCAGCCGAGCGTCTGGGCTTCAGTTTCGAAGGGGTGTTTCGCCAGCACATGGTGGTCAAGGGGCAGAACCGCGACACCGCGTGGTATTCGATTCTGGATTCGGAATGGCCAGCGATTGGTGCTGGGTTCGAGCGCTGGCTGAGCGATGAAAACCAGACGCCTGATGGCCAGGTGAAAGGCTTGGCCGAGTGCCGTAGCTGATCGTCACAAAGCCCCTGTGGGAGCGAGCCTGCTCGCGAAGGCGCTGTGGCAGTCACTGAAATATTGACTGACTGACCGCTTTCGCGAGCAGGCTCGCTCCCACAATTGGCGGGGTCAGGCTTATCGACGCAGCTTCTGCGCCAGCACCGCAATGTGCTCCGGGCCGATCCCGCAGCAACCACCCAGATGACTGGCGCCGCGCTGTTGCCAGTCCAGCGCCCAGTGCAGATACCCCGGCGGATCGAGATCGTCACGCAACGGGTCGAGCCCGTCGTTGGCCGTGGCTTCTTTCGGTTGCGGAGGAAACGCGTTGGCATACGCGCCGATATTGATCGTGACGCCGAGACGCTCAAAGGTTGCGCGCGCCGCGTCGATGGCAGCGCCAATCACTTCGGGCTGACTGCAGTTGAACAGCAGGGTTTCGACGCCAAGTTCAGTCGCCAGCGCAGCCGCTTCGGCTACCGGCTCACCGGAGCGCAGGCGTGGCACTTCATCGGTGTCTTCATCCTTGAGGGTGAACGACAGCCAGAACGGTTTGCCGTCCTTCGGCAACCCGGCGTGAATGGCCCGCGCCTCGATAATCGAACTCTGGGTTTCCGCCAGCCACAGATCAACATGCGAGGCCAGCCCATTGATCAGCGGCGTCAGCAGCTCGCTCACGCGATCCGCTTCGAACAGATCCGGACGATACGAACCAAACAGCGGCGGCAACGAACCGGCAACACGCACTGACTTGCCGGATGCCTGCACCGCCCGCCGTGCCAACTCCCCCGCCAGTGCAGCAAGCGCCTGGCCTTCAGCCGCAAAGCGCGCCTCGCCAATGTGAAACGGCACCACCGCGTAACTGTTGCTGGTGATCACGTCCGCGCCGCTGTTGATGTACGCGGCATGCACCGCTTCGACCGCCTGCGGCGCTTCACTCAGCGCCAGTGCCGACCACTCCGGTTGGCGAAACGGTGCGCCGGCGCGTTGCAACTCGCGGCCCATGCCGCCATCGAGAATGACCCTGTTCGCTGCGCCCATATGCTTTTCACTCATATGCTTATGAAAATAACTCACTATCAGAGTCGTTCTTATAACTATTTAATACGCACCACTCAGTTAATAACAACCTCTTTTTTCAACAGGAAGCGACTGTGAAACTCCAACCGCTATTGGCCCTGGGCCTGACCATTCTGGCCTCCACCCAAGCCTTCGGCGGCGCGACGCTGGACCGCGTCGAACAGAAAAAAGAGCTGGTCGGCGTGCTCATGGAAAGCTATCCGCCCTTCTCGTTTCTCAATGAGCAGAATCAACTCGACGGTTTCGATGTCGACGTTGCCAAAGCGGTGGCGGACAAGCTTGGCGTCAAACTGCGTCTGGAAACGCCGTCCTGGGACGTGATCGCCGCCGGCCGCTGGAGCGGGCGCTACGACATCTGCATCTGCTCGATGACCCCGAGCAAGGCCCGCGCCGAAGTGTTCGACTTCCCTGTCGAGTACTACGCCTCACCAGCGGTGATCGTGATCAACGCCAAGGACGAGCGCATCCACAGCGCCAAGGATCTGAGCGGCAAAAAGGTCGGCCTCACCAGCGCCTCCAGCTACGAAAGTTATCTGAACAAGAACCTGGTCATCGAAGGCGCCGAGGATACGCAGTTGGAGTATCCGTTCGAGGATGTGCAGATCGCTCCGTACGACACCGACAACGTCGCCTTCCAGGATCTGGGCCTGGGCGCCGGCGTGCGCCTGGATGCGATCCTCACCAATCTGGTCACCGCACAGCCGCGCCTGAATCAGGACCAGCGCTTCAAACTGGCCGGTGAACCGCTGTACTCGGAACCCAACTCGGTGGCCATCGAAAAGGGTGATCCGCAGTGGGACGCCAAGGTGCGCGAGGTGTTTGCCCAACTGAAACAGGACGGCACCCTGAGCAAGCTGTCGCAGAAATGGATCGGCGCCGATATCAGCCAATGACTTCCTTTCCGACCCCGCCCCAGCCACCGCAACCGGTGGCTGAAACACGCCTGCAAAAGCTCTTTGGTTTCCGAACGCGCCTGTACCTGACGTGGGCGGCGCTGTTCTGCCTGTTTGCCGGATTCTTCCTCAGCTTCGACCTGAAGTTCGCGATCATCCTCGACAAGCTGCCCAACCTCGTTGGCCTGAAGCTGGCGCCGAACGGCTTCCTGCAAGGCGCAGCGCTGACGCTGTTTCTCTGCGCATGCTCGATCATCGCCTCGTCGCTGCTCGGTTTCATCACCGCGCTGGCGCGCCTGTCGAACAGCGCCGTGGCATTTGGCATCGCCAGTTTCTACACCTCGTTCTTTCGCGGCACGCCACTGCTGATCCAGATCCTGCTGATCTACCTCGGCTTGCCGCAACTGGGCATCGTCCCCGGCGCCATCGTCGCCGGCATCATTGCCCTGTCGCTGAATTACGGCGCCTACCTGAGCGAAATCTTCCGCGCCGGCATCCTCGGCGTCGATCACGGCCAACGCGAAGCATCCTTGGCGCTTGGCCTGCGCGAAAGCGTGATCTTCTGGCGCATCACCCTGCCCCAGGCCATGCGCACAATCATTCCGCCGACCACCAACCAGTTCATCTCGATGCTCAAGGACTCGTCGCTGATCTCGGTGATGGGTGTCTGGGAAGTGATGTTCCTCGCCCAGTCCTACGGGCGCTCAAGCTATCGCTACATCGAAATGCTCACCACGGCGGCGATCATCTACTGGCTGATGTCGATCGGGCTGGAGCTGATTCAGGCACGGATGGAGCGGCATTACGGCAAGGCGTATGTGCGCCGTAGTTGAGGTGCATTCAAATGGTGTCCCGGCGAATCCGCACAACGCCCATTTTCATGCCGAACGGGCGGAACACCGCGTTCAGCGACTTCAGGGTCTGATTGCCTTCGCCATGTTCGATATGCACCAGCGTGCGCACTGAAATCTTGCACATCTTCGCGAACTGAGTCTGATGCAGACCGGTGACTTCGACCCGTAAACGGCGCACGGCGTCACCGATTTCCAGAGTGCCTTCGGCCAGCGCTTGCTGAATGCTTTCGATGAGCGCCGTGCGCTCGAGGACGGTCAGACTCATTGCAGGTCCCACTCTTTCAAACGTTGCTCGAGTTTTTTCAGATGAACGCTCGGGTGATTCATGGTTCTGGCGGGAAAACCGCTGGCGGCAAGAATATCCGGCAGTGCGGCCAGACGGCGGGCATCCGCGCGCAGGCCCTCGAACAGCGCCGAGGCATCCAGCCCCGCCAACGAATCGTGCGGATCTACGCTATCGGCCAATACGCGGCAGACACCTCGCCAATCGACATCGCCCGCCCGCTCCAACTCTCTTGGCCATTTGGTCGTACGAGTCACGCCTTCGTCATCCATGACCATCGGGGCAAGGTCATAAATAGGCGCGAGCTGGAAAGCGTTCTCTTGCCGGATGATCGCCGTATTACGACCGTGGTTATCGGAGTTTCCGAGGATTTTATTGATCAGGTCGCGACGCAGATAATCGGTGACGAGGCCGGCAATCTGGCTGGCCTGACCCGCTTTGCGCCAGAGCCCGGCGAGCATGCGGATCACTTCCAGATGATTCATGGCGCTGCCTGGCGTCGTCACTTCAGCCAGCGAATAAATCGATTCGACGGCAAAACGCGACACCGCTCCATCTTTCACTTGTCGATCAAAACGCCGCATCCACAAACTCGGTTTGTTCGCCTCTTCCAAGGCCAAGCCTTCTGCCGCGACCGTTTCGATGCCTAATGTCTGCAGCGCTTTGTAGTAATGGAATTCGCTGCGCAGGATGTCCTGGTCGGTCTGCCCGCCCCTGTTTCTGGCGAATTTCACGAACCAGTGCTGTCGCACTTCTTCATCGTCCAATACTGCATCGGGATACAGAAGCCCGGCGCTGTTCTCTGCCAGTAATAGCTTCGGAGCTTCACCACCTGCCCCCGTCGCGCCACCAATGGCCGCGCCTAGCTCGTAGGCATATTCAAGAAAGCGGTTGTCGCGGCTAATGACCTCCTCGCGCTTGAATCCGATCGGCTTCCTCTCATCGACTGCTTCCGCCGATTCCTTTATTCGCATGTTGCCAATGGGAGCCGGTGTACTGCGACCCAGCAGAAACAGATCGGCGCTGATCTCGGCGGGTCTTTCCTGACCCAAGCGGGCGAGCAGAAACCGCTTGGCTGCGCCTGCCGGTGCGATGTCGTGGACAAAGGCTGGCGTCTTCGCGCGCCGACCTTCCCAATCCAGCGGATACAGGGCACTCACGGCTTGGGAAAAAGGCGACCCGATCAACTCGATGTTTTCCACCAGATAGTCCGCTTCATAGCCAAAACTGCAGCGGCTTTCGAAGCCCTTTTCCGGATCATCGAAGTCAAGAATCATCGCGTCGTGCCATTGCCCGGCGGTGAAGATCTGGAGTGTCAGGTTGTACATGTTGATTCCGTATGCATTTAAATGCAGCTGGACGAGAGAAAACTGTCAATAAATGCAATATAGTGCATTCGCGGAGTTTCAGTTGCAGGATATCTGCAACAAAATGCAGTTCTATCTTAGCCATTGACAAGGTGCATGCAAAATAATGCAGGTAAGCGCCTGACCTCACTCCGATAAGAATGCGCTAACAGTACCAAGCCGTAGGAAAAAGAACCGGCGATGCTGCGTAAAAGCTCTGTTTGCGAAATCCCGCGAGGATTTTCGACAGAACGATCCGACGTCGCCTGCACAGCATCAGGAACCGACCGACATCGTTTTTTGCAACGCAGCAATAGAGTTGAGCCTTTCATACAAGGAGGTTGAACTCGATGCCTGCCCTACACAAATACCGTCCCCATCACCTCGCTTTGGCGATCGCGCTGACGATCGGATCTGCCGAGGCGTCCATCGAACAGCTGCCCGACGTCCAGGTTTCTGCGCAGATCAGCGAAGACAAAACCGCCAAGCCTCGAAAGAAGAAAACACCCACACCGAAAGTGGATCCTGATGACTTGTTTGCGATCAAGGAATTCATCGGCCCGCTGGAGCACACTTCTCCGTCGCCCACTCAGGCCTCTGACGCGCCTTCGGTCGATGCCGTACGCGCGACGGTTGCGATCGAGGATTTCAGTCCGGCCTTTTATGAAGGGCTGGAGTTTCCAGAGTTCGTAGTGGTGGAAACCGGCGATGAGGAATTCGATCTTGTCGACCCGTTTGAACGCGACATGTTGGCGATCACGACGCAGCGCTCTTTTGTCTCGAGCCCGCTCGAGAATATCGGCGGCGTATCCCTGCAACTGGGCGATGGAGATGACTTGCTGGTGATCAATAAGGGCGCCCGTTGGGACGGTCGCCTGGACGGTGGCAAAGGTGCGAACGGGTTGCTGTTCAATGCCGTAGAAGGCGGCGAGATCGGTGAGACGCGCAATTTCTCAGCCATGCGTATCGCACGTGGACAGTGGACCCTGCGTCACGCTTTCGAGGGTGATGCTGACGTCAAAGCCGACGCCGTGCTGCTCAACTACGCATCGATCAATGGTGTCGATGTCGACCCGGGAGCGGTTTTTGGCGGTTATGGACACGTGACGGGGCTATATGTCGCAGGAACCCTGCTTGCCAGCCAGCAACACGGCTCTCCCAATATCAAAGGCAATCTGACGCTCCATGAGGACGCTTTGTTTTCTTACGCCGTATCTGCCGACCGCGGCTCAGATCCCGTGCATGTTCAGGGCACCGCGAGCCTGGGAGGTGCGCGTGTCGAGATTTATGGCGTACCGGGCGACTACGCTCGTACCAATGAGTATCGGCTGTTGTCTGCAAACGTCATTGATGGCGAGTTCGGTGAGGTCACCACCAATCTGGCCTACATGACACCAACGCTCTCCTATGAGCCAAACGCGGTGAACCTGCACTACGTGCGCAACGATGTAGGGTTCGAACAACTGGCCCGAACACGCAGTGCTCGTTCGATTGCGCAGAGCTTGGATAATCGAGGGGCTTCCACTCAAGCTTTCGATATCGGCACCAACAGGGCCGTCGCCGCACTGCTGACCAGCGATAAAACCACCGCGCCCATCGCCCTCGATCAACTTGCCGCAGGCAGCAATGCCAACCTCGCCAAAGCCACGCTGAGCAGTATCACGCCGGTCAGTGCGAGCATGCTTTCGGCGATGCGGCAGCTGGACAATCATTCCGCCTCGACCTACGGCTCGCGCAGTTCACCGCGTCAGGCCGCAGGCAACGAAGACTCCGGGCGGGTGTGGATTCAGGCGTTGGGCCTCGGCGGCAAGGTTGATCGCGACGCTGACGGTATCCTCCAACATGCCACGCAAGGGCTGGTCGTGGGCGCTGACTGGCGACTCGACGAGCACTGGCATGTCGGCCTGCTTGGCGGCAAATCGCAGACGAAATTCGATGCCCGCCAGTACGACGGCGACCTCGACAGCTGGCACCTCGGCGCCTACGCCATGCGTCAGGATGGCCCGCTGTCACTGCGCCTCGGCGCGACCTACGCCAACCATGACGGCAGCAGCACACGGCGGGTCGCGTTCAAGGGTTTCAGCGATCGTCTCAAGGGCAACTACGACGCCCATACTCAACAGGCATTCGCCGAAGTCGGGTTCAATCTGGGCCGGGATAGCGTCACCCTCGAGCCCTACGCCAGCCTCGGCTATCAGCGTTATCAGCGCGACAGCTACAACGAAAAGGGTGGCGACGCGGCGCTGAAAGTCTTCGGTCAGACTCGCGACAACTTCAGCAGCACCTTTGGCCTGCGGCTTGCGCAGATCAATACGCTGGATAACGGCATGCATTTGACCCCGCGCTTGAGCGCAGGTTGGAAACATACCTTCGGCGAGATCGACAGCGACACCCGCCAGCAACTGCGCAAGGGCGGCAAGCGCTTTGAAGTGACCGGGGCGGCACTGGATCGGAACAGCCTCGCGGTGGATGCGGGGCTCGACCTTGGTCTATCGGCGGCGCACACACTGGGCGTGGGCTTAACGGGTGAGCTGGGTAATGACAGCCGAACGTATGGCGTGGCGGGTCAATGGCGCATGGCGTTCTGATGGATTAAGCACGCCTGCTGTGGGAGCGAGCCTGCTCGCGAAAGCGGTGGATCATGCAAAGATGCTATTGGCTGACCTGGCGCATCCGCGAGCAGGCTCGCTCCACATATGGTCCCTGATGACCTGAGAAGGTAGGAAAATCACAGGCAAAAAAAAGGGGAGCACATGCTCCCCCGAGGTTTAAAGCGTTGGATCGCGACTGTTATCTCAGCCTTCGATCTCGATGAGGATTTCGCCCGGGTTGACCCGGTCGCCCTTGGCCACATGAATCGCGGTGACCTTGCCGGCAATGGCGGCCTGGACTTCGGTTTCCATCTTCATCGCTTCGGTGATCAGTACCGCCTGGCCAGCCTTGACGGTGTCGCCCTCCTTAACCAGCACATCGACGATGTTGCCCGGCATGGTGGTGCTCACGTGGCCCGGCGCCGAGGCCTGTTTGCGTTTGCTGCTGCCGCCGCCAACGAATTCGTTGAGCGGCTCGAACACCACTTCTTCCGGCATGCCGTCGATGGACAGATAGAAGTGGCGCTTGCCTTCAGCCTTGACGCCGACACCGGTGATGTCGACGCGATAGGTTTCGCCGTGGACGTCGATGACGAACTCGGTCGGCACGCCTTCGCCGCCCGCCGAAGCAACGGCGCCCGCTTCCGGGATTGGCAACAGCACTTCCGGCGTGAGGGTGCCGGCGGCACGCTCCTCGAGGAACTTGCGGCCGATGTCCGGGAACATGGCGAAGGTCAGTACGTCCTCTTCGGATTTGGCCAGTGCGCCGATATCGGCACGCAGCTTGGTCATTTCCGGCTTGAGCAGATCGGCCGGGCGCACGTCGATGACGTCTTCGCTGCCGATCGCCTGACGGCGCAGTTTTTCATTGACCACGCCCGGTGCCTTGCCGTAGCCGCCCTGCAGATACAGCTTCACTTCATTGGTGATGGTCTTGTAGCGCTCGCCGGCCAGTACGTTGAAAAATGCCTGGGTGCCGACGATCTGCGAGGTTGGAGTCACCAGCGGCGGGAAGCCAAGGTCTTCACGCACGCGCGGGATTTCTGCGAGCACTTCGCTCATGCGGTTCAGAGCGCCCTGCTCTTTCAACTGGTTGGCGAGGTTGGAAATCATCCCGCCCGGCACCTGGTTGACCTGCACACGGGTGTCGACGGCGGTGAATTCGCTTTCGAACTGGTGGTACTTCTTGCGCACGGCATAGAAGTACAGGCCGATTTCCTGGAGCAATTCCAGATTCAGGCCGGTGTCGTACTCGGTGCCCTTGAGCGCGGCGACCATTGATTCGGTGCCCGGGTGGCTGGTGCCCGAGGCGAAGCTGGAGATCGCGGTGTCGATGTGGTCGGCACCGTTTTCGATCGCCTTGAGCTGGCACATGGCGGCCAGGCCAGCGGTGTCGTGGGAGTGGATGAACACCGGCAGCGACTGCTCGGCTTTCAACGCGCGCACCAGTTCACCGGTGGCGTATGGCGTGAGCAGACCGGCCATGTCCTTGATCGCCACCGAGTCGCAACCCATGGACTCCATTTGCTTGGCCTGGGTGACGAAGGCCTCGATGGTGTGCACCGGACTGGTGGTATAGGCGATGGTGCCCTGTGCGTGTTTGCCGGCAGCCTTCACCGCTTCGATGGCCACGCGCAGGTTACGCACATCGTTCATCGCATCGAAAATGCGGAACACGTCGATGCCGTTCACCGCTGCCTTGGCGACGAAAGCTTTGACCACGTCGTCGCTGTAATGGCGATAGCCGAGCAGATTCTGCCCGCGCAGGAGCATTTGCAGACGGGTGTTGGGCAACGCCGCACGCAGTTGGCGCAGGCGCTCCCACGGGTCTTCCTTGAGAAAGCGCACACAGGCGTCGAACGTCGCGCCGCCCCAGCATTCCAGCGACCAGTAGCCGACCTTGTCGAGCTTGTCGCAGATCGGCAGCATGTCTTCGGTGCGCATGCGGGTGGCGAGCAGCGATTGGTGAGCGTCGCGCAGGATGGTGTCGGTAACGAAGATCTTCTTAGTCATTGGTATCTCCTCATAGCGGCAAGCTTCAAGCTACGAGCAGCAAGAAAAAGCCAATGTGCTTTTACTTGCCGCTTGCAGCTGAAAGCTCGCAGCTGCTTCATTCATAGGCCTGCGTGGGCGGCGATGGCGGCGGCGATGGCCAGGGCCAGCTCTTCGGGTTTGCGCTTGATCGAGTAGTTGGTCAGTTCCGGGTGGCTTTCAACGAAGCTGGTGTTGAACTGGCCGCTACGGAACTCCGGGTTGCGCAGGATTTCCTGGTAGTAGGCGGCGGTGGTCTTCACGCCCTGCAGACGCATGTCATCAAGGGCACGCAAGCCACGGTCCATCGCCTCTTCCCAAGTCAGCGCCCAGACCACCAGTTTCAGGCACATCGAGTCGTAGAACGGCGGAATGGTGTAGCCGGTGTAGATTGCCGTGTCGGTGCGCACGCCCGGGCCGCCGGGGGCGTAGTAACGGGTAATTTTGCCGAAGCTCGGCAGGAAGTTGTTCTTCGGGTCTTCGGCGTTGATACGGAACTGCAACGCAAAGCCACGGTGCTGGATGTCTTCCTGCTTTACCGACAGTGGCAGGCCGGAAGCGATGCGAATCTGTTCGCGGACGATGTCGATGCCGGTGATTTCTTCGGTGATGGTGTGTTCCACCTGCACCCGCGTGTTCATTTCCATGAAGTACACCTCGCCCTCGGCGAGCAAAAACTCCACGGTGCCGGCATTCTCGTAACCCACAGCCTTGGCCGCACGAACCGACAGGTCGCCGATGTAGGCGCGTTGTTCCGGGGTCAGCTGCGGACTCGGCGCGATCTCGATCAGCTTCTGATTGCGGCGCTGGATCGAGCAGTCACGCTCGAACAGATGCACGACGTTGCCGAAGCTGTCGCCAAGGATCTGCGCTTCGATGTGCTTGGGATTGACGATGCATTTTTCCAGAAACACTTCCGCCGAACCGAACGCCTTGGTGGCTTCGGAGATGACCCGGGGGAAATTCTGTTCGAGTTCTTCGCGGCTGTTGCAGCGACGGATACCGCGACCGCCACCACCGGAGGTGGCCTTGAGCATTACCGGGTAACCGATGCGGTCGCCCTCAACCAAGGCTTCTTCGATGCCGGAGACGTTACCCTCGGTGCCGGGCGTCACCGGTACGCCGGCCTTGATCATGCTGCGCCGCGCTTCGGTCTTGTCGCCCATGCGCCGGATGACTTCCGCCGACGGGCCGATGAATTTGATGCCGCGCTCAGCGCAGATTTCCGCCAGCTCGGCGTTTTCCGACAGGAAACCGTAGCCGGGGTGCAGCGCATCGCAGCCGGTTTCCACGGCGAGGTTCACCAGCTTGCGCGGGTTCAGGTAACCGGCCAGTGGCTCGGCACCGACGCTGTGGGCCTCGTCCGCACGCTTTACATGCAAGGCATGGCGATCGGCATCGGAGAAAATCGCAACCGAGCGAATGCCCATTTCGGCGCAGGCTCGTACGATGCGTACGGCAATCTCACCACGGTTGGCGATCAGGATCTTTTTTATCACTTGGAAATTCCCTTGAGCCGGTGGCACCACGACCTGCTGGAGCCAGGTCGACGCGTGACCAAATGTTTCAATTCAGTCGCAGGTCCACACTAGCGCTGCTGAGGGATTAACAAAAATGAATAAAAATTGGGTCAGGCATAAGTAAACACTTATAGTCGGAACATCCGTGCACCGTGAGAGCCTGAATAAAATGCGTAAGTCGTTGATGCGTATGACATTGCGTCAGTTGCAGATCTTCAATGAGGTGTGTGATTTACGCTCCTACAGCCGCGCCGCCGAGGAAATGTCCCTCACACAGCCGGCGGTGAGCCTACAGATTCGTCAGCTTGAAGAGCTGATCGGTCAGCCGCTTTTCGACTATGTCGGCAAAAAACTCTACATGACCGAGGCGGCGGAAGCGCTCCAACGTGCCAGTCGCGACATTTTCGGGCGGCTGGAAAACCTCGATATGCAACTGTCGGACATGCAGGGTTCGCTGCAGGGTCAGCTGAAACTGGCAGTGGAATCGAGCGCGAAATATTTCGTGCCGCATCTGTTTGCTGCGTTCAAGCGCCAGCATCCGGAAGTCAATTTGCAGCTGACTGTGGTCAACCGTGGCCAGGTCATTCGCCGCCTCTCGGACAATCGCGATGATCTGGTGATCATGTCGATGGTGCCGCAGGACATGGGCCTGGAATTTCTGCCGTTTCTCAACAATCCGATTGTCGCCGTGGCGCGCCCGGATCACCCGCTGGCGCACATGGGCCCGCTGCGCTTGCAGGATCTGGAGCCGTATACGCTGCTGATCCGCGAGCCGGGCTCGGGCACGCGTCTGGCCTGCGAAGAATATTTCAAGGAAAAGCGCGTGCATTTCACCCAGACCCAGGAAGTAGCGTCCGCCGAAGCCCAGCGCGAATGCGTGGTGGCGGGTCTGGGCCTGGCGCTGTTGACGCGCCACGCCCTGAACCTGGAGCTGGCGACCGGCGGCTTGGTCGAGCTGCCGGTCGAAGAGTTGCCGCTGCTGCGCAGCTGGTGTCTGGTGCAGGCCAAAGCCAAGCGGCTGTCACCGGTGGCGCACGCCTTCCTGGCGTTTATCCGCAGCGAGCGGGCGCAGATTATTGCGATGGTTGAGCGTTTCGACGGGAAGCTGCGGGGCTCGCCTGCCAGTGCGTGATCTCGGGAAAATCGCCGATCTCGGCCTGAAGCTGGCGAAGTTCGAAGCGATCTTCGATTGCGCGGCGAAATTCCATGCGGCGCTGATCTTCCTGCTGACGACGGGTTTTCGCGGCGCTGTTGCGTTCTTCGTAGGGCTGAGCCATTTCGAGTCTCCCAGGGCGAGTACGGGAGTTTCACGATAGGCGTGGGGGATGACGATTTGGCTGCGCGGGGATGACAATGTGATGAAATGTGCGCAGGGATGTGCTGTTGTTGAAGACGCTTTCGCGAGCAGGCTCGCTCCCACATTTGATTCCGTTATGACCCAGAATTTATGTTCTCAGGAGATCTCCTGTGGGAGCGAGCCTGCTCGCGAACAAGGTCGGAACGACCTTGCTCAATCATCCAGGGCTTTCACGGCTTTTGGAGACAAACGCAAACTGCGCAGACTGCGCTTCACGCTTTTGAGGTGATTGACCAGGCTCGGCCCGCGCGCCATGGCCACGCCCATTGCCAGCACGTCGATCACCACCAGGTGGGCGATTCGCGAGGTCAGCGGCGTGTAGATCTCGGTGTCTTCGTGCACATCGATCGCCAGATTGACGGTCGACAGTTCGGCCAACGGCGTCTGGCTCGGACACAGGGTGATCAACGATGCCCCGCTCTCGCGAACGAGGTTAGCGGTGATCAGCAAATCCTTGGAGCGCCCTGACTGGGAAATACAGATCGCCACATCGGTAGGCTTCAGCGTCACAGCCGACATCGCCTGCATGTGCGGATCGGAATACGCCGCTGCGGTCAGCAGCAAACGGAAGAACTTGTGCTGTGCATCCGCGGCCACCGCACCGGAAGCACCGAAGCCGTAGAACTCGACACGCTGCGCCTGGGACATCAGCGTCACCGCGCGCTGCAACTCGACCGGGTCGAGCTTCTCGCGCACTTCCATCAGGGTGTGCAGCGTGGTGTCGAAAATCTTCAGACTGTAGTCGGCGACGGAGTCATCTTCGTGGATCGCGAACTGGCCGAAGCTGGCGCCGGCGGCCAGGCTTTGCGCCAGTTTCAGTTTGAGATCCTGAAAGCCGGAACAACCGATGGCGCGGCAGAAGCGCACGATGGTCGGCTCGCTGATGCCGACACTGTGAGCCAGGTCGGCCATGGAACTGTGCATCACTGCCGCAGGGTCAAGCAGCACGTGGTCGGCGACCTTGAGCTCCGACTTGCGTAACAGGTGACGTGACTGGGCAATGTGTTGCAGCAGATTCAAGGGGCTGGACTCTTCTTGTGGGCAAGGATGTAGCAAGCTTGTAGTTATACTACATGAATGGGCATTTTGCCTGCTCAATGCGTAACTCAATGTCCCGGCATCAGGCACGCTGCGGTGCATGTAGCCCTTACTGCGGATTTGCCTGATCACGCAAAAGCCCGGCCAGACAAGCAGCGTCTACCGGCCGGCTGATCAGATAACCCTGCACCTCGTCGCAGTGTTCGGCGCGCAGAAATGCCAGCTGATCCTCACGCTCGACGCCCTCGGCCACGACTTTCAGGGCCAGTCCGTGGGCCATGGCGATGATCGCGCGAGTGATCGCCGCGTCCGCAATGCCCTCGCTCAAGCCGCGAATGAACGCTTGATCGATCTTCACGTAATCCACCGGAATGCGCTTGAGGTAACTCAACGACGAATACCCGGTACCGAAATCATCGATCGCCAGTTTCACTCCCAGATCGCGCAATTGCTGGAACGTCGCAATGATGTGTTCGACGCTGTCGAGCAAATGACTTTCGGTCAGCTCCAGCTCGAGGTAGTGCGGCGCCAGCCCGGTTTCTTCCAGCACCTGCCGGACCAGACTGACCAGTTTGCCCTGACGCAGCTGATGCACCGACAGGTTCACCGACACGCGGATCGGCGCCAGGCCCTGGCGCTGCCATTCGCACGCTTGCCAGCACGCCTGGCGCAAAACGAATTCACCGATCGGCCCGATCAGACCGGTCTCTTCGGCCAGGCCAATGAAGTCCGCCGGCGGCACTTGGCCCATGCTCGGATGATCCCAGCGCACCAGCGCTTCAGCGGCATTCATGCGGCCGGTTTGCAGGCACAGTTTCGGTTGGTAGAACACCGTCAGTTGCTGTTCTTCAATGGCTCTGCGCAGGTGGTTTTCCAGCTGCAAACGTTCGAGTGTGCTGGCTTGCAGACTGTCGGTGAAGAACTGGAAATTGTTGCCGCCCAGATGTTTGGCATGCTGCATGGCCATGTTCGACTGGCTGACCAGCGCCGAGATTTCCCGCGCGTTGTCCGGCAACAGGCTGATGCCCATCGAAGCGCTGACTACCAACTCATGCCCGTCGACACTCAGCGGCAAACGCAGCTTGGCCGACAACCGCGTCGCCACCCGCGCCAGGCTCGACAGATTGCCGTAGGCATCGAACAGCACGGCAAATTCGTCACCGGACAGGCGCGCAATGGTGTCGGCTTCCGGCAAGGCATTGACCAGCCGCCGGGCCATCTTCTGCAGGAGCTGATCGGCGACTTCATGGCCGAGGCTGTCATTGAGCAATTTGAAGCGATCGAGATTGATGTGCAGCAACGCCAGACTGCGGCGCCCGCCCTGGCGCACCCGCTGATGGGCTTCGTGCAGGCGTTCGCGGAACAGTGAACGGTTGGCCAGGCCGGTGAGCTCGTCGTAATGGGTCAAATAGCGCATGCGCTCTTCCGAGGCCCGCCGCGCCGAGAGATCGGCGAAGAAGCCGACGATATGGCTGACATTGCCACGGCTATCACGCACGGCATTGAGTTGCAGCCACTGCGGATACAGCTCGCCGTTCTTGCGGGTTTCCACGAGTTCGCCCTGCCAACTGCCGTGCTGCTCCAGCGCATGACGGATCGCCACATAGTGACGACGGGCATCGCGGCTGCACGGCAACTCGACGACGTTGCGCCCGAGCATGTCGTCTATCTCGTAACCGGTAACCCGGCTGAAAGCCTGGTTGATCGCGATCAGCGCGTATTCCGGGTCCAGAATCACGATGCCTTCGCTGGCCGCTTCGAACACCGTCGCCGCCAGCCGCTGCTGCTCTTCAAGGCTTTTGCTGGCGCTGATATCGCGACGGGTGCCGACCATACGGATCACCCGGCCGCTGGCGCTGCGCTCCACGGCGCGGCCACGGTCCTCGATCCACACCCAGTGACCGTCGCCGTGGCGCAGGCGATATTCGACCTGATAATCCTCGGTGCGCCCCTTCAGATGCTCGACCAGGGCGAACTTGAGTGACGGCACATCTTCAGGATGCAGTCGTGGCTTGAGGTCGCGCAGCAGCGCCGTGACGTATTCCGGGGCGAGGCCGAACAGTTCCTGAATCTGCGTGTGATGGACCTCGTCGGTCTGCAGGTTCCAGTCCCACAATCCGAGCTCACTGGCCTTGAGCGCCAGCGCCAGGCGCGCTTCGCTTTTGCTCAGGGCCTGATTGGCGGCATCCAGTTCGCGGCTGCGCTGGGCCACGCGATCTTCGAGATCGACCTGCGCTTCACGCAACTGCGCCTCGGCACAGCGGCGCTGTTCGATCTCTTTGCCCAGCTCCTGATTGAGTTGTTCGCTGCGCGTCTGCGCTTGCTGCAAATGCTCGATCAGGTGCTGATTCTGGAAACGCCGAAGCAATCCACGGTCGATCAGCCGATTGACCTGCCACGCCACCACGCTCAACGAACCGAGCAGGATCAGACCCAGCCAGCCCCAGCCCCGGGCCTGATCGTCGCCGCCCCAGAACAGGTAGCCGATCGCTGGCAGCAGGCACGGCAAGGTAAACGAGAGGAACGCCGGCAGGCTCACCGCGTAGGCGACACTGGCGGACAGCGTTGCCGCGCCGATCAGGCCAAACACCCAGGCTTGCTGCATGAAGTTGTCAGCGGGTACCAGAGCGATGCCGGCTCCCGCCAGCGTCAGGCCGGTCATGGTCGAACCGAGCAGGAACATGCGGAACCAGATCGGCTGGGCCTGACGATCGGGAATCGCCGAATCGAACGCAGCTACCTGAATCACCCGCAGCGCGACCAGCGACAGCAGCCACACCAGCCAGACGCTGACCACGAAGTAGCGCTGCGGGCTCCAGAGCAAAGCGGCGCAGACCAGACCATTGATCAACATGAACAGCGTGGGCAACAACGAGCCCTGATACAGCAGACGCGTGCGCTCCACCGCCATTTCGACGGCATAGTGCTTGCGGATCACCCGGGGGTCCACGGAGGGCCCCGACAGTTCGGCGCTGAGGATCATGGGCAACGTTCTTGTTCTTATAGGAGGGCGTGCGCCCGAAACGTGCACGGAGCATACACAAGCCGATCCCGATGCCAAACTGCTGCCGATCACAATTGCGGGGAAATTTTCCGCCGCTTGCGCACCGCTGCAACCCCTCAGGCGAGACGGGCCGAAGCCTGCAGCCAGTGACCGACCGGTCGTCATCGGCAGCACTTTCATCGGCTAATGCAACGCACGGTTTGCCCGGGCCTGCGGCGCACCCTAGAATGCCCCGATGCGCGATGATCTCTCCCTTCTGCTGAACTCCCTCAACGATGCCCAACGCCAGGCCGTAGCAGCCCCCGTTGGCCGTCAGTTGGTCCTGGCCGGCGCCGGTTCCGGTAAAACCCGAGTGCTGGTGCACCGTATCGCCTGGTTGATCCAGATCGAAAACGCCTCGCCTCACTCCATCCTGTCGGTGACCTTCACCAACAAGGCCGCTGCCGAGATGCGCCATCGCATCGAGCAGTTGCTGGGCATCAACCCGGCCGGCATGTGGGTCGGCACCTTCCACGGCCTCGCGCACCGCTTGCTGCGGGCGCACTGGCAGGAAGCGGGCCTGAGCCAGACCTTCCAGATTCTCGACAGCGATGACCAGCAACGTCTGGTCAAGCGGGTGATCCGCGAGCTGGGCCTGGACGAGCAACGCTGGCCAGCGCGTCAGGCGCAGTGGTTCATCAACGGCCAGAAAGACGAAGGTCTGCGGCCGCAACACATTCAGGCCAGCGGCGACCTGTTCCTGGCCACCATGCGCGGCATCTACGAAGCCTACGAGGCGGCGTGCCTGCGGGCTGGCGTGATCGATTTCTCCGAACTGCTGCTGCGCGCGCTCGATCTGTGGCGCGATCACCCCGGCCTGCTGGCGCACTACCAAAAGCGCTTCCGGCACATTCTGGTCGACGAGTTCCAGGACACCAACGCCGTGCAGTACGCCTGGTTGCGCCTGCTCGGCAAGGGCGGCGACAGCCTGATGGTGGTCGGCGACGACGACCAGTCGATTTACGGCTGGCGCGGGGCGAAGATCGAGAACATCCATCAGTACTCTTCCGACTTCCCGGACTCCGAGACGATTCGTCTGGAGCAGAACTACCGCTCCACCGCCGGGATCCTCAAAGCCGCCAACGCGCTGATCGCCAACAACACCGGGCGTCTCGGCAAAGAGCTGTGGACCGACGGCGGCGACGGCGAAGCGATCAACCTGTACGCCGCGTTCAACGAGCATGACGAAGCGCGCTACGTGGTAGAAACCATCGAAAGCGCGCTGAAAACCGGTCTGGCCCGTAGCGATATCGCCATTCTGTACCGTTCCAACGCCCAGTCGCGGGTGCTTGAAGAAGCCCTGCTGCGCGAGCGGATCCCGTACCGCATCTATGGCGGACAGCGCTTCTTCGAACGCGCGGAAATCAAGAACGCCATGGCGTACCTGCGTTTGCTTGAGGGTCGCGGCAACGACGCGGCGCTGGAGCGAGTGATCAACGTACCGGCGCGGGGCATCGGCGAGAAAACCGTCGAAGCGATTCGCGAGCATGCGCGACACAGCGACGTATCGATGTGGGAAGCGATGCGCCTACTGGTGGCCAACAAAGGCCTGACCGGTCGCGCCGCGAGTGCGCTCGGTGCGTTCATCGAACTGATCGAGAACCTCGCTGCCAAGTGCGCCGAGATGCCGCTGCACCTGATGACGCAAACCGTCATCGAGCAGTCCGGTCTGATCGCTTATCACGAAGCGGAAAAAGGTGAGAAAGGCCAGGCCCGGGTGGAAAACCTTGAGGAACTGGTCAGCGCCGCACGCAACTTCGAGAACACCGAAGAGGACGAAGAACTGACGCCACTGGCGGCCTTCCTCGGCCACGCTTCGCTGGAGGCCGGCGACACTCAGGCCGACGAGCACGAAGACAGCGTTCAGCTGATGACCCTGCACAGCGCCAAAGGCCTGGAATTCCCTTACGTGTTCCTCGTGGGCATGGAAGAAGGCCTGTTCCCGCACAAAATGAGCCTGGAAGAACCGGGGCGTCTTGAAGAGGAACGGCGTCTGGCTTACGTCGGTATCACCCGGGCGATGCAGAATCTGGTCATGACCTACGCGGAAACCCGGCGCCTGTACGGCAGCGAAACCTACAACAAGGTGTCGCGTTTCGTCCGCGAAGTGCCGAAAGGCCTGATTCAGGAAGTGCGCCTGTCCAATAGCGTCAGCCGACCGTTCGGCGGCAACCAGTCGATGAGCGGCAGCAGCCTGTTCAGCGGCAGCGAGATTCCGGAAACCGGTTTTGTGCTCGGTCAGGCCGTACGTCACTCGATCTTCGGCGAGGGCGTGATCCTCAACTTCGAAGGCTCCGGCGCCCAGGCCCGGGTGCAGGTGAACTTCAGCGAAGGCAGCAAGTGGCTGATGCTCGGCTATGCCAAGCTGGAAGCGATCTAACCACCGGCACTGAACCCATGTGGGAGCGAGCCTGCTCGCGAAAGCGGTGTGTCATCAAGCATTCGATTGCCTGACACGACGCCTTCGCGAGCAGGCTCGCTCCCACAGATTATGCGGCGCAAAGGTAACAATCCCTCTGAACCTATCGCCTTTTCCTACAGACAAAAGTACATCGGCTGATTGCCTCGCCAAGCTGAACGCGACCTGTCAGGCAAAAGCCCGAAACACTCTCTCGCTAGCCAGTAACACTTCAGCTGTGCAACATGGCGCGCGTGTCTCCACAAAACGGGAATACCCTTTATGAAACGTTTTCTTAGCATCGCCATGGCGTTGTGCATCGGCCTGACGATGAGCCTCGACGCCAACGCCAAGCGCTTTGGTGGTGGCAAAAGCGCCGGCGCTGCGCCGACGCACCAGACCAGCCAGATGGCTCCTTCTTCTCCAGGCGTGGGCGGCGCAGCAGCGACCGCTGGCGCTGCCGGTGCTGCTGGCGCCGCAGCCAAGGCCGGCGGTGCGTCGCGCTGGCTCGGCCCGCTGGCGGGCATCGCCGCCGGTGGCCTGCTCGCGTCGATGTTCATGGGCGACGGCTTCCAGGGCATGCAGATCTTCGACATCCTGATCATGGCCCTGATCGCGTTCGTGATCTTCCGCTTCATCGCCGCCCGTCGTCGCAAGCAGCAGGAGCAATTCGCTCCGGCCGGCGCGCCGATGCAGCGTGAAGTGTTCGAGCAGAAGCCTGCCGCCATGGGTTCGATCTTCGGTGGTTCGGCCGCTCCGGCTGCTGCCCGTCCGGTGATCAATGCACCGGCCTGGTTCAACGAAGAGCGCTTCCTTGAAGCCGCGCGCAGCCACTTCCAGTCGCTGCAGCAGCACTGGGACGCCAACGAAATGGACAAGATCGCCGAGTTCGTGACCCCGCAAATGCTTGAGTTCCTCAAGCGTGAGCGTGCGGATCTGGGTGACGGCTTCCAGTCGACCTACATCGACAACCTGCAGGTGCAGCTGGACGGCGTCGACGATCGTGCCGACAAGACCATCGCCACCCTGACCTTCACCGGCGTGTCGAAAACCTCGCGTTTCGACCAGGGCGAAGTGTTCAGCGAAAGCTGGAACATGGAACGTCCGCAGGGCGACAACCAGCCTTGGCTGGTCGCCGGTATCCGCCAGAACGGCTGATCCCTGCTGCGCTTCACTTGCAGTAACAGAACCCCGGCCTCGGCCGGGGTTTTTCATTTCACGGTTGCATCTATGGCGAGCTACTGTATAAACCGGCCCATATAAACCGCGCCATTCAAGCAAGAGGATCCCGGACGTGGAAGAAATCATCGAACAACTGCGCGAAGCCAACGAACCCGTGCCGGTTCCATTGGAATTGCCAGACGAAGACCAATTGGTGGAGATCGAAGAAGAACTCTTCATCAACATTCCGTTCGTCTTCAAAGAGTTTTTGCTGACCGTCAGCGACGTGGTCTATGGCAGCCTCGAGCCGGTGACCGTCACCGACCCGCAATCGCACACCTATCTGCCGGACGTTGCCGCCAATGCCTGGGACGCCGGCGTGCCGCGCGACCTGATCCCGATCTGCCAGGACGGCGACGACTACTACTGCGTTGAAGAAGACGGCACCGTGGTGCTGTGGTCCGGCGAAGAAGAGCTGATCACCGAAGAATCATGGGAATCGGTGTGGCACTGGGCGCGGGACGTCTGGCTGGAAAGCTGATCCGCCACACGCCCCGGCAGGTCAATGCCCCGACGACTCCTTGTGGTTGTCGAGGGTTTCCAGCAAGGCCACCTGCATCCGCGTATGCACGCGGATGAACCAGCGCCACAGCAGCGCCGCCACGGCGGCCGCGACGACGGCGATCAGCACCAGCAGCTTGTTGGTCGGCAGGATACTGGCCGACAAGGCTGCCAACAGCAGGAAAATCACCAGCAGCGAGATAATCGGGATCACTTCGGCGATCACCCGGCGCACTCGCTGCGTGTGACGCCCGGCCATCTCCGGCTTGACGCCCATCTCCGCCAGCAGCATCGACAGCGCCTTGAGCTTGCGATAAGCCGCGATCAGAAATGGTAGCGAGACCAACAACGCTCCGCCCCAGATCAATGCCTTCTGCCAGCTCGGATCGCTGATCCAGTCCTGCAGCCACAACGACATGCGCTCGGCGAAGTATGCGCCGGCAAAGAAGATCGCAATCACCAGCGCCAGATTGACCCCGACCTGCAACAGGATCCGCCGGATCATCGACGCCAGCAGCGCACCCTCGCCCTGCGGTTGAATACTGCGCAACCATTCGCCATACATGCCGAGCACCCGCCCGAGCCGCTTGGGCACAGCGGCCGAGAGCTTGATCGACAACGGATCCGCCGCGCGAATCAGGTACGGCGTCAGCAGGGTGGTGATCACCGACACGGCTACAGCGACCGGATAGAGGAAGTTGCTGGTGACCTGCAAGGTCATGCCCAGCGCCGCGATGATGAAGGAAAATTCGCCAATCTGTGACAGACCCATGCCGACCCGCAGTGAGGTCCGTCCGTCGTTGCCAGCGATAAACGCACCGAGGCCGCAGGACAACATCTTGCCCAGCACCACGGCCACGGTGATCACCGCAATCGGCCAGGCGTATTCAATGAGAATCAGCGGGTCGAGCATCAGCCCGATGGCGACAAAAAAGATCGCACTGAACAGGTCGCGAACCGGCTCGACCAATCGTTCGATTTTCAGCAATTGCCGCGACTCAGCCATGATCGCGCCGATCAGGAAAGCGCCGAGCACCATGCTGTATTCAAGCTTGACCACCAGCAGGCAGAAGCCGAAACACAGGCCGAGTACGGTGATCAGCAGCATCTCGTTGCTTTCGAATTTCGCCACATAAGCCAGCAGACGCGGTACCAACAGAATGCCGATGACCAGCGCGACGATCATGAACAGCGACAGCTTGCCGACCGTGGAAAACACTTCCCCCGAGCTCACCGTGCCGCTGACGGCGATGCTCGACAGCAGCGCGATGATGCCGATGCCAAGGATGTCCTCGACAATCAGCACACCGAAGATCAACTGCGCAAAGCGCTCGTTCTTCATCTTCAGGTCATTCAGCGCTTTGACGATGATGGTGGTTGAGGAGATCGCCAGAATCGCGCCGAGAAACAACGAATCCATGGTGTTCCAGTCGAACCAGCGACCGATTTCGTAACCGATCCAGATCATCAGGATGATTTCGAGAAACGCGGCAATGAACGCCGTTGCCCCAACCTTGAACAACTTGCGCAGGCTGAACTCCAGGCCAAGGCAGAACATCAGGAAGATCACCCCGAGTTCGGCCAGGATCTTGATGGTTTCTTCGTCGTGAATCAGGCCGAACGGCGGCGTATGCGGGCCGATGATGAAGCCGGCGACGATGTAGCCGAGCACCACCGGTTGCTTGAAACGATGAAACAGCACGGTTACCACGCCCGCGACCAGCATGATCACTGCCAGATCCTGAATGAAACTGATGGCATGCATGGCGTGGGCTCCTTGATGACGAGGCGCGCGGACAGACGTCAGACGTTCTGCGCGAGCAGGGTAAAAACCCGCTTTTAATGTAGGAATTGCCCTTGGGCAGGGCTTTTGCAGGTTAACACCGCGACTTCGCTCTGGAAGCCGGTGCAATATATGGAAACAGATCGCTACCGGCGTGACGGCGGCCCGCCGCGCGGCGTCCCGATAACGGTGCTTTTTGAAAAGCCACCAGGTGCCCGCAGAGGCGCTTCCTGCAATCAGCCTTGATCCGTGAGAACGTTATGGAACCCGGAAACGCCCAGCTGTCGATGACGGTACTGATGACCCCCGACATGGCCAACTTCTCTGGCAATGTCCACGGCGGCACCCTGCTCAAATACCTCGACGAAGTGGCTTACGCCTGCGCCAGCCGTTATGCCGGGCGCTACGTGGTGACCCTGTCGGTGGATCAGGTGATTTTCCGCGAGCCGATTCATGTCGGCGAACTGGTGACGTTCCTCGCCTCGGTCAACTACACCGGCAACACGTCGATGGAAGTTGGCATCAAAGTGGTCACCGAAAATATCCGCGAACGCTCGGTGCGCCACACCAACAGCTGCTTCTTCACCATGGTCGCGGTGGATGATCAGCGCAAACCGGCCGCCGTGCCGCCGTTGCAACCGCAGAACAGCGAAGACAAACGCCGCTTCATGCAGGCGCAGCAGCGCCGACAGATTCGTCAGGAACTGGAGAAGCGTTATCAGGAGATCAAGGGCGACGCCTGATCAGCCTTGATTGATGTTGCCTGACAAATGGCTTTCGCGAGCAGGCTCGCTCCCACATTTGGAATGCATTCTTCCTGTGGGAGCGAGCCTGCTCGCGAATAAAGACGACCCGGTCTCAGAGACTGATCGCTGTAGCCTCGAATTTCACCCGCGGATGCGCAATGCGATCCTGCGCCCGCACCAGTTGCAGCTCGTAACTGGCGCACGCCTGGGTTTCCAGCAACACCTCATGCACTGCCGCTGCGGTGAATTCGAACGCTGCCAGCAGGCTGTCGCCCAGCAGCACCCGCGCCAGGAACAGGCCGGACGTCAGGTCGCCCACGCCCACCGGCTGACGCGGAAACGCCAGCAACGGACGGCGCAGATGCCAGCTGCCCTCGGCGGTCACCAACAGCATTTCAAACCCATCCGCCGGTTTGCCCGGGTAATCCAGGTGCTTGACCAGTACCGCTTTCGGTCCGCGCGCCAGCAGCGCTCGTGCCATCGCCAGGCAATCGAACAGCGACTGCGGCTTGCGCCCGGAAAAACTGTCCAGCTCCAATTGGTTCGGGCACATGATGTCCGCCACGGCCGCGGCCTCATCAAGAAGGAAATCGCTGACCTCGGTGGGCACGCTGCAACCCTTCTCTGGATGGCCCATCACCGGATCACACAGGTACAGCATCTTCGGATTGACCGCTTTGATCCGCGCCACACCGCTGAGAATCGCCCGTCCCTGCGCGGCGCTGCCGAGGTAGCCGGACAGCACCGCGTCGCAATTGCCCAACTCGCCAATTGCGGCGATGCCTTCGATCAGCTCGGGAATCTGCTGCGGCGCCAGCACTTCCCCGGCCCACTGACCATACTGGGTGTGGTTGGAAAACTGCACGGTGTTGAGCGGCCAGACATTGACCCCGACGCGCTGCATCGGAAAAACCGCAGCGCTGTTGCCGGCGTGGCCAAACACCACGTGGGACTGGATGGCGAGCAGATGAGGCGTACGTTTCATTCGGGTCATTCCGTAAAACGATTGAAATTCAAGCCGCGCAGTATGCGACGAAACACAGCCTGTACGACAGACCGGCGAGACAGTTAAGCTGACGCCATCATTTGGAGTTCGATGTCGATGCTGACCTTGGAAAACATCTTCGTGCTGATGCTGTTCGCCGCCGCTGGTGCCTGGCTATGGCACAACCACGGCTTGCGCGAGCGCGCGCTGGAGCGGGTCAAGCAGCATTGCACCAATGTTGGCGTTGAACTGCTGGACGGTAACGTCGCGCTGAAAAAGATCGGTCTGATCAGGGATGCCAACGGTCGCCGGCGACTGGCACGGGTCTACAACTTCGAGTTCACCGTGACCGGCGAAAGCCGCCACAACGGCACCGTCACCCAATTTGGCGCGCACAGTGCGCAGATTGAACTGGCACCCTACCCGGCGCCGTTCGACGATACGCCGCCGGTAGTCGAAGTCCACAAGCCTCGCGCCGAAGTCATCGAGCTGAGCCAGTGGCGCCAGGAACATACCAAGTGGAAGCCTTGAGCTGACTCACTGAATCCGGCATTCAGCCAAACCGGCTTGCAGCTGTTCGATGTTCTGCGGTTCAGCGAAGATCAGCTCGATTCTTGAGTCTTTTCGCCATTCGCTGGCTTGCCAACTCAGCTCGGCATGCTCCAGCGCATTGCCCGAAACCCAGCCATCCGTGCTGTGGATAACCAGTTTCGCCCGCATCCAGTCGAGCGCGCTCAGCCAATCGGCGATGCGTGCGTGATCAAATACCTGCCGCGGATGCCAGCGCCAACCGATGCTCCACCCACCCTCCTGCGCCTGACTCAGGCAAATCGGTTCGGCCGGATCGCTCCAGACCGCTGGCAGCTGTGCCAATCCAGTCGGCAGCGGCAGATGCCCTGCGCCTTCGTTCGCTTTTACTGCCAGCCCCGGCAGCTCGCTCAGAGGCAGTTGCGCTTGCTGCGTCCAGATCAGCCTGACGGGCGGCAACTGGCTGGCGATTTTCTCTCGAACCGCTTCATCGAGATCTTCGGCCTTGTTCAACAACAGCAAACCCGCGCTGGCCAACGCTTGCTGCTGAGCGTCCGGCAGGGTTCTACCCGCGTGCAGTGCCTGAGCGTCCAGAACCAGCACACAGGGCTGAACCGCCAGCACGCCCAGCCACGGCGCCTCGTTCAATTGCTTGAGCAACTGCGCCGGATGGCCCAGCCCGGATGGCTCGATAAACAGTCGATCTGGCCTGGCCTTGCGCAGCAGGCGGCCGAGGCCGATCTGGAATGGCGCGCCATTGACGCAACACAGGCAGCCCCCGGCCACCTCACCCAGTGCGATACCATCGGCGTCATTCGTCAGCAATGCACCATCCAGACCGATCTGGCCGAACTCGTTGATCAGCACCGCCCAGCGCTCGTCCGCAGGCCGTTGCGCCAGCAACTGGCGAATCAGGCTGGTCTTGCCGGCGCCCAACGGGCCGGCGATGACGTGGGTCGGAATGTTCTGCAACATGGCGGGTACTTTCTGCGGACAGTTATTGAGGAGATCGAAGATGCGCTGGTCGGGATGGTCGTTGCTGTTGGCGCTGCTGTCGAGTGAAGCGTGGGCTCAGGCCTGCGTGGTGCACACACAGGGCGAACGGCTCGACGTCAAAGTCTGTCAGCAGAACCGGACGATTCCGCAGAAATTGTTCAATGACGGCTTCTGCCAACCGACGCTGGCCGGGCAGAAGGTCGAGGTGCAATACGTCGACCAGTGCCCCAGCGGCGCTTTCGGCGTGTGCAGCAACGCGCAAGTCGCCAATATGCCCTATCGCCAGGATATCCACTATTACGGCGTGGCCACTGATGCGGCGTATCTCAAGCCTTATTGCGAAGGCCAGAGCCAGGGCGCCTGGCGCAAGCCCTGATGTGTCAGCCGAGCCAGTCGAGGGTCAGCAACAGACGGCGTTCACCGGGTGCCGGTTGCGGCGAACGATGGATCAGGCCGAAGCCTTCATTGCCGTGCCATTTTTCGCCTTTGAGCAGCGCGACGTCGCCGCTGTTGAGCTGACGAATCGACGCTGCACCTTGCGGTTCGGCATTGGCCTGGCCAAGTTGCAGGCGATCCATCGCGCCCTCCTCAAGCCATTGGCTGCCGATGCCAGCGTAAGTTGTGATCAAGCGCACCGGCACGTGATCGACGTGGAAGCGCGGACACATGGCCTTGTCCAGCACACGCAAACGCACGCCGATACGCCGCGCACCGAGCAGGCAGGCGAAGGCACTGATCAGCCATTTAAGATCGCTCACGAAACCTTCGAAACCTTGCAGATCACGCAGCCCTGCAGCCAGACCGGCGAGATCCGGTTCGGCATCTTCGTCGGGCAATTCCAGACACAGCGACTCGGCCAAGGGCTCGTTGAGTGACAGCACCAATTGCGCAAAATCGGCAATGTGCACGGGCAGCTGACGTTGCCAGGCGGCGAGATTGGTCTGGTCTTCCAGGATTCGCGTCAACGTTTCCGGGGTCACGCCCTGGTGCTGATGACGGGTAAGCAGCGGCTGATCTTGGAGTGCGAGCATCAGGCGGCCTCTTCGTGCCAAGGACCGAATGGATCAGGCAGCGAACGCCAGCCTTCTACACCCATGGCCATTTCTTCGTCGGTCAGCAGACAGGCATCGAGTTCGGCGGAGAGCTGTAGGAAATCTATGTTCTGACCGATGAAAACCAGCTCCTGGCGGCAATCTCCTACGCTTGGAATCCAGTTTCCCATGATCGCCTGGACACTTTCCTGATCCTGCGGCCATTGATTCTTTGGCACAAAACGCCACCAGCGACCGGCGAATCCATGCCGCATCAAGCCGCCTGCCTGGGACCAGCTACCGGCATCGGTGGGTTTGCTGGCGAGCCAGAAGAAGCCTTTGGAGCGCAGCAGCTTGCCGTTCAGCCAAGGCCGATCGATGTAGCTGAAGAAGCGTTGCGGGTGAAATGGCCGGCGCGCGCGGTAGGCCGTCGAGGCGATGCCGTATTCCTGTGTCTCCGGGACGTGCTCACCGCGCAATTCCTGTAGCCATCCGGGCGCTTGTGCGGCCTGATCGAAATCGAAACGACCGGTGTTGAGGATTTTCTCCAGGGGGATTTCGCCCATCACCATTGGAATGATTTCAGCCTGGGCATTGAGGCGCTTGAGGATGGCGGTGAGTTCTTCACGCTCGTGCTGGCTGATCAGGTCGATTTTGCTGATCAGCAGGACGTCGGCGAACTCGATCTGCTCGATCAACAGATCGGTGATGGAGCGCTCGTCTTCTTCACCGAGAATCTCGCCGCGAGAGGCAAGGCTTTCGGCCGCCTGGTAATCGAGCAGGAAATTCACACCGTCGACCACGGTGACCATGGTATCGAGGCGAGCAATGTCGGCGAGGCTTTGCCCCTGTTCATCTCGGAAGGTGAAGGTTTCAGCAATCGGAAGCGGTTCGGAAATGCCGGTGGATTCGATCAGCAGGTAATCGAAACGATCCTCGCGAGCGAGTTTGCTGACTTCTTCCAGTAAATCTTCACGTAACGTACAGCAGATACAGCCATTGCTCATTTCGATGAGTTTTTCCTCAGCGCGGTTCAGGCTGACATCGCGCTGGACTTCACTGCCATCGATGTTGATCTCGCTCATATCGTTGACGATCACCGCAACGCGCAAGCCGTCTCGGTTACGTAGTACGTAATTCAAAAGTGTACTTTTTCCGGCACCGAGAAATCCTGAAAGTACGGTTACGGGTAATTTGGCTGACACTGGATAATCCTCATAAAAGGCAGCCGATTTACGCTTTTAGGTGTGCGCTTGGCGTGTTGCGCTTCATTTAACCGGGTCAAAGAAGGCATACGATTGTGATCGGCAGCTCAGGCTAGTTGCGATTTATGTTATAGTATAACAACTTGATTTTGCCAGTCCGGCAGAGGAGATTTCGCAAATTGCTGCACCACCGATCGTGGAAACTCGCAATGAACAAGGGGTTGAAATGCCTGCTTTTGAGCTTTGCCATGTCGCTGGCCAGCCAAGCACAGGCGCACATGCCGGGGCCGGCGCACTGCACACGCAGCGCTAATCTGCTGGCGTGTGTAGACGTCGACGGCAATGCCTACAGCGTCAATACGGTAGGCACCACGCTTTACCTGCGCGGATTCGAGAAGGACGGCCATCGCTATTGGGCGCAGACCAACAGCCGCTTCGGCCAATTGACCTTTTTTACCGGCATTGCCTCCGATGGCGAGGCTTGGGTTGGCTATACCCGCCGTGTCGGTTGGACAACCATCAACCGCTTCTCCAGCTCGGGAGGGAGCAGCGCAAGGTTCACTTGCAGCCGGCTGACGGGCTGCTAGTGAAATCCTTTTCATGAAAAAAGCATCGCTGAATGGACTGTTATAATGTAACGTAAATAGAGATCAATACGACGGTCTCAACCATGAATGCTCTTACTCTCCCGGATATCGCCGCCCAATCTGCACGCTTGGCACTGCCCCTTGACTGGGTAGGCATGCGTGGGATTGCTCTACCCGTTGTGCTTGAAGGCCAATGCCTCAGCGCCAGAGTCGACGCTGGCGTGAGTCTCGATGATGGTGAAGCGCGTGGTATTCACATGTCGCGCTTGTATCTGGCACTCGAAACCCTCGAAGAGCGAAGTCTTTCTCCCGCTTTGCTGCATCAGGTACTCAAGTGTTTTCTGACAAGCCATCAAGGTCTTTCCGCCTGCGCGTATCTGAATATTCACACCGAATTGTTGCTGAAACGACCCGCGTTGGTCAGCCCCTTGGCCGGCTGGAAATCCTATCCGGCGTCCATTTCAGCGAGCCTGAAACAGCAAATGTTCCACGTGGAACTAAAAATTGAACTGCCCTATTCCTCGACGTGCCCATGCTCCGCAGTCTTGGCAAGGCAATTGATCCAGCAGCAATTCGTCGACGATTTCGCCAACAAAACTCTGCAACATGCCGATGTTTTGGCATGGCTTGGCTCAACCAAAGGGATCGTAGCCACTCCGCACAGTCAGCGCAGCTATGCGCAACTGCACCTGCATCTCGACAATTTCATCGACGAGCTACCGCTGACCGCGATCATCAATGACGCTGAAGCAGCCCTCGGCACCGCCGTGCAGACCGCAGTGAAGCGCCGCGACGAGCAAGCCTTCGCACTCGCCAATGGGCAAAACCTGATGTTCTGCGAAGACGCCGCGCGCCGCCTCAATCTGGCACTGCAGCGCACGCCCGGCATCTACCAATTCCACATCCGCGTGATCCACGCCGAAAGCCTGCATGCCCATGACGCCGTCGCCGAAAGCAGCTGGCGACGGGAGCAAAAATGATCCGCTGCCAATCCTTGGTATGGGGCGCACCCGGCCAACCGCTGACGACGCCTTTGAGTCTTGAGTTCGAAAGCGCCAGCCTGACCGCAATCATCGGCGCCAACGGCTGCGGCAAAAGCAGTCTGCTGAAAGTCATCGCCGGTTTGCAGAAGCCCTTGGCCGGCAAGGTGGAAATGGCTGTTCCACGCCAAAGCGGCATTTCCTTTCTGCCGCAACAGCAACATTTGGATCGGCAGTTTCCAATCAGCCTCGAAGAGCTCATCGCCGCAGGTTTCTGGGGCCGTCGGCTCTCGACACAGCTGCGCACGCAGCGACTGAAAAACGCATTGGAAGACTGGCATCTGAGTGGACTCGAACAGCGCCCGTTGATGGCCCTGTCCGGCGGTGAGCTACAACGTGCCCTGCTCGCGCGACTGAGCCTTGCTGACGCCCCGGTGCTGTTGCTGGACGAACCGCACGCCGCACTCGACGAACTCGGCCAGCAATTGCTCTGGCAGCACATTCACCACTGGCACGCCGAAGGCCGGACACTGCTTGTGGTCTGCCATGACCTGGCGGCTGTCCGCCAACACATTCCGCATACCCTGCTGATCAAAAACGGCCACTGCGTGTACGGAACCAGCAGAGAACTGATCCAGCCAACACCGCACATGCAGGTCGCCTGATGCTCGCCACCGTCAGCCATTTCTGGCAGCCGTTCAGCGAATTCGTGTTCATGCGCCGCGCCTTGCTCGGCGGCCTGGTGCTGGCATGCAGCACGGCGCCCTTGGGTGTTTTTCTGATACTCAGGCGCATGAGTTTGATCGGTGACGCCGTCGCCCACGGCATTCTCCCTGGTGCAGCGCTGGGATTCTGGTTTGCCGGTTTGAGTCTTCCCGCACTCACCCTCGGTGGCTTGGGAGCCGGTCTGAGCATGGCCGGACTTGCAGCCTGGATAACCCGGCGTACGGGTTTGCGCGAGGACGCCAGTCTCGCCGCGATCTATCCGATCTCACTGGCCAGCGGCGTTTTGATCCTTGGCATCGCCGGCAAGCGCCTCGACCTTCTGCACTTGCTGTTCGGCTCAGCGTTGGCCGTAGACGGGCCGACGCTGACCGGCATGCTGTGGGTCTCGGCGGTCAGCCTCATGGCGATGGCGGCGATCTACAAACCTCTGCTGCTGGACACACTGGACCCATTGTTCTTGCGCACGGTCAGTCGCCTCGGGCCGCTGGCTCATGGGGTGTTCCTGACTCTGGTCGTGCTGAATCTGGTGATCGGCTTTCAGGCCATCGGCGCACTGATGGTAGTCGGCCTGATGATGCTTCCGGCTGCTGCGTCGAGATTTTGGAGTCGCCGCCTACCGCTACTGATCGCCATCGCCGCGGTCATGGGCTGCGTGTCTGTGTGGCTCGGCTTGCTGCTGTCGTTCTACTACTCGCTGCCCAGCGGCCCGGCCATCGTGCTGGTCGCGGGGGTCGGCTATCTGCTGTCGGTGGTGTTCGGACCGGTTCACGGTTTGCTGCGCCGCCCGCCTTTGCTCACATCCCAATGAGGTGTTTCCCGATGCGCGCTCTACTCGTGCTGTTCAGCCTGATGCTGTCGATGTCATTGTCAGCCTCCGAAAAACTGCCGGTGGTCACCAGCTTCAGCATCCTCGCCGACATGGTTCATCAGGTCGGCGGCGAGCACGTTCAGATCACCAACATGGTCGGCGCGGACGCCGATGCGCACACCTACGAGCCAACCCCGGACGATGCCAAGGCGTTGCTCAAAGCAAAAGTGATCATCAAGAACGGCCTCGGTTTCGAGCCTTGGCTGGATCGCCTGGTGACCAGCACCGACAGCAAGGCAACGGTGATCAGTGCCAGTCGCGGGGTGATTCCACGTTCGCTCGATGAAGGCGGCGAAACCGTTGCGGATCCACACGCCTGGCACAATCTGGCGAACGCTGAGTTGTACGTCGCCAACATTACCAAGGCGCTGATCGCCGCCGACCCGGGCAACAAGGCTGACTACGAGCGCAACAGCCAGACCTACCTCAAGCAGATCTATGCCCTGCTCGCCGAAGCCAAAAACAAACTCGGCGCGCTGCCGCCGGGCAATCGCAAGATCGTCACCAGCCACGATGCCTTTGGCTATCTGGGTCAGGCTTATGGCATCGACTTTATCGCGCCACAGGGTTTATCCACCGAACGCGAACCCTCCGCCGCCGAAGTCGCTGCGCTGATCACGCAGATTCGCCAGGCAAAGGTCAAAGCGGTGTTCATGGAAAACATCAAGGACGCGCGCCTGCTCAAGCAGATCGCGGATGAAAGCGGCGCGCACATTGGCGGCACGCTGTATTCGGATGCACTGGCGGCGCGTGGACCGGCGAGCACCTTTACCGGGCTGTTCGAATACAACCTCAATACGCTGTACAAGGCGTTGAGTCAGCCATGACTTGAGGTGCACTTCCGATCTATTCGCGAGCAGGCTCGCTCCCACAGTTGGAATGGCTTCCAACTGTGGGCGTCGCAGAGGGTTCAAGCGCGGGGTTTTACCGTGCCGCAATCCTGACCCAGCCACACGGCACGGGTTTCCAGACTACCCTTCTGGTTGATACCGATGGCGTTGAAGGTGCCATTGGCAACGGTGGTGAATTCGCGGTCACTGAGGAATGTCGCGACGCCGGTGCCTTGGGCTTTCGGGCAGCTGAAGCGGAATTTCCACTGGTTGCCGGTGCGCTCGGTGATCTGTTGCTTGCAGCCCGACTGCGGGTCGGCCAACGGGATGTCGTTGGTCGCCACCTGCTGGGGCGTCAGGCAAGCGCGGATCCCTTTGCCGCCGATGTTGATGCCGTTCTTCTCCAGCGCAGCGCGCTGCTGCGGGGTGATCTGGCCTTGAATCTGGCCAAGGATCGATTGCACATCCATGGCCTGATCATCGACCTTCAGATTGCTCGAAGACATTTCCCACAACCCCGGCTGCAGCATTTGCGCCTGCGCAACCACCGGCAATGCCAAACCCAGGCCCAGCGCCAAACCCAGCAGACGAACGTTCATCGAGAAACTCCTGATCAGTTGTGGCCGTTAGACGCCGGCCGGTTGCGTCGGTTCATGCACCGATTAAATAGAGACATTCGCCGCAGAAAATGGTCTGTTAAGCATTGCATCTCACGGAGCAAGGCTGCCCCATGGATTTTTTCGGACCGCACATTTTCGGTTACCTGATCGCCCTGTTGCACACGCTCGGTTCGATCGCTGCGATCCATGCGGTGCTCACCGTGCGCACTGCGCAAGGCTCGATCGCCTGGGCATTGTCGCTGATCTTCATTCCCTACCTTACGCTTATTCCATATCTGGTATTTGGTCGCAGCACCTTCGATGGCTACATCAAGGCCCGGCGCCAGGCCAACGAGCAGATGCGCCTGGCCATTTCCGAATTGAACTGGCGCCCGTGGGTGGAAGAAGCCTTGGCCGCTCGCGCGTCGAGTGCCTACGCCTCACTGCGCGCAATGCCGAAACTGGGGCGCATGCCGTGCCTGGCGAACAACGAGGTGCAACTGCTGGTGAACGGCACCGCGACCTTCGATACGATTTTCCAGGCGATCGCACAAGCGAAGGAAGCCGTACTGATCCAGTTCTTCATCATCCACGATGATCGGCTCGGCCAGCGCTTGCGTGATTTGCTGTTGAAGAAAGCCGCCGAAGGCGTGTCGATTCATTTGCTCTACGACCGCATCGGCAGCCATGCCCTGCCCCATCATTACGTGCAGGCGCTGCGTGATGCCGGCGTCGAGGTAAAAGCCTTTGCCACGCGCAGCGGCTGGCTCAACCGCTTTCAGGTCAACTTCCGCAACCACCGCAAAATCGTTGTGGTTGATGGCGTAGTCGGCTTTGTCGGCGGGCATAACGTCGGCGATGAATACATGGGTGAGAAGCCACCATTGGCGCCGTGGCGTGACACCCACGTCAAAGTCCGCGGGCCGGTGGTGGCCTGCATGCAGGAATCGTTCGCCGAAGATTGGTTCTGGGCTGCTCGTACTCTGCCGCCGTTGATCCTTCCAGATGCGTATCCGGAGGATGGCGTGCTTTGCCAATTGCTCGCCAGCGGCCCAGCGGATGCCTACGAAACCTGCTCGCTGTTTTTCGTCGAAGCCATTCACGCAGCAACGCAACGCGTATGGATCACCAGCCCTTACTTCGTCCCGGACGAAGCGGTGTTCGCGGCATTGAGGCTGGCGGTGTTGCGTGGTGTCGATGTGCGCCTGCTGTTGCCGTCGCGGCCTGATCATCGCATCGTCTATGCCGCGTCCAGCCTGTATGCCTTCGAGGCGGTGCGTGCCGGCGTGCGGGTGTTCCGCTATCGACCGGGTTTTCTGCATCAGAAAGTGGTGCTGATCGACAGCGAAATCAGCGCTATCGGCAGCGCCAATCTGGACAATCGCTCGTTCCGCCTGAATTTCGAAGTGATGTTGCTGACCGTCGACAGCGAGTTCGCCGCCGCCGTGGAACACATGCTCAATGACGATTTCGCCCAAGCCGATGAGGTGGCCAAAGAAGAAAGCCGGGAGATCCACCGCCTGCAACAGGTCGGCATGCGGATCGCCCGGCTGATTTCGCCGATTCTCTGAGCGCCCCGTTTCAGGGGTGGTAGATGTCGTCGCGGGTCCAGGGCAGTTCGTGGCTGCCATCCGGATGCGCTTTCACGGCGAGGATCTGATGCAGATTGATCCAGCCACGGGCAAAGGCATACGCGCAACCGGCCAGATACAGACGCCAGATACGCAGTGCTTGCTCAGGCACCAGTTTCGCAGCAGCTTCGAGGTTATCCTCCAGTCGCTCACTCCAGTGATCGAGCGTGCGCGCGTAGTGCAGGCGCAAGCTTTCGACATCGACGATTTCCAGCCCGGCTTCACTGATCTCGGCTGAGATCATCGCCAGATGCGGCAACTCGCCGTTGGGGAACACGTATTTTTCGATAAAGTCGCCAGCGCCGCGTCCAACCGGGCGGCCATCGGTGTGTTTGGCGGTGATGCCGTGGTTCATCACCAGGCCGCCCTCCTTCACCGCGCCAAACAGCGTTGCGCAATACTCGGCGAGATTGGCATGACCAACGTGTTCGAACATGCCGACGCTGACAACCTTGTCGAAGCGGCCGTCCTGCGGCAGATCGCGGTAGTCGAGCAATTGCAGTTCGACCTGATCTTCCAGCCCTTCGGCCTTGACCCGCTCCTGCGCCAGCGCCAACTGTTCCTTGCTCAAAGTAATACCGAACACCTTTACGCCGAACTCTCGCGCCGCATACCGCGCCAGACCGCCCCAACCGCAGCCGACATCCAGCAAATATTCGCCCGGCTGCAAGCGTAGCTTGCGGCACAGATGGCGGAATTTGGCTTGCTGCGCCTGTTCGAGGGTTTCGCTACCGGTTTCGAAATAGGCACAGGAATACGCCATGTCGCTATCCAGCCAGAGCTGGTAGAACGCATTCGACAGGTCGTAGTGATAGGAAATGGCTTTGGCATCGGTGTCTTTGTCGTGATGCGCACGCACCGGCTGACTGCCTTCGTCTTCGTCGAGCAGCGCATTGCTCAACTCGTCGCAAACCCGAATGACCTCGCTGATCGAGCCCTCCAGTTCCAGCTTGCCTTCGACGAACGCCGCACCCAGCGCATCCAGGCTTGGGTGGGTGAATTGAGTAACCATCTGCGGGTCCTTGACGACGATGGTTACGCTGGGCGTCGGGCCCAGATTGAACTCGTGGCCGTCCCAGAGTCGCAGGCGAAGCGGTAACTGCAGATTCTGTAAGGCCGGTGGAAGTTGCGCGAGCATGGAAAATCCCCCCTTGTTTCAGACGTCTGATCTGAGGGTAGACCAACCTGGAAAAATAGCAGGCTATCGATTCGATCGGCCTTATCTATCGTGATCGGCACATCGGCTGAACGCCACAGACGACGCGCCTTACGATAGATGACTGCCTGCGCACTCGGCGGTTCGATGAATTTTCTTTCATTTAGCCTGAGCGTCGAGCCTGAGCAATGGCTCCTGAAAGCGCAGCAAACGTCCGGCGTTGCCCAACACCAACAGGGTGCTCAGGTTATGCAGCAGCGCCGCGATCATAGCCCCGGCCGCACCAAGCCAGCCGAACGCCGCGAAGACCACGATAGCCAGCGTCCAGCCGAGGCCGATAATCACGTTGACCTGCAAAGTACGCCGGCACTGACGACTCAAGCGCACGCAAGTACCGAGGCGACGCAGATCGCTGCCGATCAACACGATGTCGGCTGACGCCAGAGCAATGTCGGCACCGCCAGCGCCCATCGCCACGCCGACCACGCCGGCTTTGAGCGCGAGTGAATCGTTGATGCCGTCACCGACCACCATCGGGCGGAAGCCGTGATCGATTTCCTTGAGCACGCGATTGAGTTTGTCCTCCGGAAGCGCTTGCGCCTGGACTTCGTTCAGCCCGACTTCCTGTGCCAGGGTCAGGGCAACGCTCTGACGATCACCGGTCAACAGGAGTTGGCGTCCCAGCCCCAATTCGCGTAACTCGTTCAAGGCAAAGCGCGCTTCCGGTTTGATGCTGTCTGCTAGCAGCAGCCAGGCGAGGAATTCGCCGTTCAGGGCCAACCCGGCGATCGGGCCATCGTGCTCAGGAACAAGGGTGGTTGTGATACCCAGTTGCGTGAACAACTCTGGACGACCGAGCGCGGCCTCGCCCTTTTCTGTCGTCGCCACTACGCCCAAGCCTTGGCGCTCATGGATGTTGGTCAGAGGCCAATAGGCCTCCTGATCGGCCATCCCGGCGAGTGCCCGGCTCACCGGATGACTGCTCGCCGCGCCAAGACTGGCGGCCAGTGTCTGCACTTCGGCGGTGTCCGCATTCAGGCTGTCGATCGACTGCAAACGCAAGGTGCCGTAAGTCAGCGTGCCGGTCTTGTCGACCACCAGCGAGGTCAGATCGGCGAGTTCTTCGAGGAACGCCGAGCTGCGAATCAGAATCCCGTGACGCGCGGCGACGGCGACACCGGCAATCGCCGTGGCCGGCGCCGACAGCACCAACGCACACGGACACGCCGCCACCAACACCGCGAGCATCGCCTGTGCATCATGGGTGACGAACCAGGTCACCGCCGCCAGCAACAAGACCAGCACCATGTAGCTGCCGGCATAGCGTTCGAGCAATCGCGTGATCGGCGGTTTCGAGCGCTCGGCGTTTTGCATCAGGGCGATGACTTTGCCCAGGGTGGATTCGTCGCCGGTACGGGTGACTTCGACGCGCAGCAATCCATCGAGGTTGATCGCGCCGCCGAACACCAGCATGCCGACGCCAGCTTCCACCGGTACCGACTCACCGGTAATCGACGCCGTATCGAGACTCGCTTGGCCGGACAATACCCGACCGTCCGCCGGCACCCGATCACCGGCCCGCACCTCGACAACATCGCCAGCGCTGAGCGTGCCGTTGTCCACTTCGATGATCGAACCGTCTGCTTGCAGCTTGCGCCCATGGCTGCGGGTCAACTGGCCAAGCGCATTAATCGCCTCCTGGGAGCCGATCACGCTGCGCTCCTCAAGCACATGGCCGAAGATCATGATGATCGGCAGCAACGCCGCAGTGAGCAGATCACCGGTCGCCCAGGCACCGAGCATGGCCAGCGCGATCAACTGATCGGTGATGCCGTGCAGGCTTGGGTAACGCAGGCTGTACCAGGCCGAACGCATCACCGGAACCGCTACCAGCAACGAGGCGAAACCGAGCAGCAGTTGGCTGGCACCGGTTTGCTCCGGGAGTGTCCAGCGCCAGACCAGCCCCAGACCCAGCAGCCCGAGCGCAAGCATCGCCAGGGTCAATTGGCGCGCGGCGCGACGTTGTTCGGCCGAGGACAACAGGCCTGGGGCAGCGGTGGTCGCCGTCATTGACTGGCTCCTTGAATGATCAACCGGGAATCGTCTTTCGGGTTGACGGTGGTGACCGACCCGGCCTGACCGAGAATTTTCGGCAGGCGTTCGCGATACAGACGCAGGAGCATTTGCGGGTCGCTAGACGTGGCCAGACTCGAGACGGTTGCGGTATCGGTCGAGGCTTTGGCACGACGCTCGCCTGCCTGCGCGTGAGCCACCTGGAGCGTGCGGTCTGCCTGTTCGTTGGCGGACTGGGCAAGTTTCTCGGCATCGGTGCGCGCGTTAGCCACTGCTTTGTCAGCCTGCTGACTGGCGGTCAGAACCGCATTGAAAGCACTGATCGCTGGCTCCGGCAGACTCGATTGCACATCGACCCGCGACACCTCGATACCGATGCCCTGCCCGCTCGCGTTCAGATCAGCGAGACGCGCGTTGATGCCTTGCACCAGATCACCGCGCAATCGCTCACGACGCTCGGCCGCCTGATTGTCGGCGCCGATCAATTCCGGGCGAGCGACCAGAATGGTGTCGAGGTCTCGCGCGGCGGTCAGGGCCACAGCGCTGCGCGTCACTAGCCGATCGAGTGCTGGCAGCACATGCTCGCCTTGCAACACGAATTCGTACGGATCGGAGACTTGGTAAAACACTCGCACGTCCAGTTGCACTACGCCGGCATCGCCGGTCAATAAATAACCAGACCCGGCGAGTGCATCACTCAATGGCGTGGCGAAGGAAGCCACCCGGTCTGCCTTCAGCGCTTCGTCACTGCGCAACAGATTTTCCACTCGACGCTCGATCACCCGATCCGCCGCCGGCAACAGAATCACCTGCTCAAAAGGTTGCGGCCACGCCCATAACAGCCCCGCATTCTGAACGCGATCCAGCGCGCCAAAGTGCAGCACCAGGGCGCGGTTTTGCGGATCAATCTGCCGGACATTCGAGACCGCCCATGCTAATGCGGCCAAAACAGTGATCGCATACAAGACGATGAAGGTCAGACGGCCGGCCTGAATCCACGGACTGTTAAACGCATGTGTTCCACGTGGAACTTCTTCGCTCATGGTTGCGATCCGGCTTTGTTGTCGAGCGTCGGTGGGCCGTCGACCAACACACGGAAAGGTGCGGCATCGGTGCGCAGAATCAATTTGGTGTCCGGCGTAACGATGGTGCCGAGGGTATCGAGGGAGCGCAGCAGGTTATAGAGCTGTGGCGAGCTGGCGTAGGCGCGCCCATAAATCTGCGCAGCCTCGACCCGGGATTGCGCTTCGATATCGGCGGCTTTCACCGTCGCATCGGCCTGGACGATCCGCGCATCGCGTTCGGCGGCAGAACGGATTTGCGCCGCTTCGCGTTTGCCAACAGCCGTGCGTTCGGTAGCAATGGTTTCACGCTCGGCGCGCATGCGGTCGACCGTGGCACTGAGCGTGACCGAGGGCAAAGTCAGCCGCTCGATACCGACCTGCACAACGCGCACGCCATATGTAGCGAGCAACTGTTGGTCGATCTGCTGACGCAACTGCGTTTCAAAATCGCCGATGCGCACTTGTTTGGCATCAGTGTTGACCAGATTGGCCAGATCGAAACTGCTGGCCGTGGTCTCCAGCGCTGAGCCGACAAAGGTGCGAATCTGCCGCGCCGCTTCGTCCGGCTGATTCTGCACGGCACGCATGAAACGCTGCACGTGTTCAGGATCACCCTGCACCTGCCACGCCACGTAGGCCTGAACGATGATGCGCAAACCGTCCTTGGTGCCGACGTCCTGCAAACCACTTGAGGTGGTACGTAGACGCAAGTCCACCGGGATCGCCGCTTCGAACGGTGCAGGCCAGCGCCAGCTCAAACCGGGATCAAGTAAGACCCGCGAAGGATTACCGAAACGGGTGATGACCGTGGCTTCACCGGAGCGCACTTGCACCAGACTCGCGGCGGCGATGGCAAACGCCACCAGCAACGCAGCCCAGCCCATACGCCGCCATGGAAATGGCCCGGCCTCTTGCGGATCGCCGTGATGGTGGTGATGACCATGATGATGGTGATGCCCGCCGTGGCCGTGGTCGTGGCCGCTGTGGTCGTGAATGTCATGAACAGGCGACTGGCTCAATGGGTGGCTCCTGGTTGAGCGGTGGTGCGGGGGGACGACGGATCAGTCGGCAGTGTGAAAGTACGCAGATCGATGGTTGGCGCATTTGCGCTGCCGCCGAGTCGATGATCGAGTATCAGCAACTTGGCTTTACTCATGCCCTGACTGAGCTGGCTGAGATATTGCTCCAGCACGAAGGCCTGGCCGGCATTGGTGAAAGCTTTCTGTTCGGCGCTGAATTTAAGGTCGGCGGTTTGCGCGGCTGCATTGATCTCCCGCGCATTGGCCATTGCCTGATCCCGCGCCGTGCTCGCCTGCAACTGCGCCTCGTTAGTGGCCTGCGCAGCCGCCCCGCGTTCGCGAGCGATCAACGCCTGCGCGCCGATCTGCGCCGCTTGCACACTGTGATAGGCATTCGCCGCGCCGGCCGGTGGATGAATCGCTTCGACAACTGTGGCGAGGATTTCCACACCGCTGTTCAATCTGTTCAGATCGCTTTGCACTGCGCGACCGATTTCCTCAGCCAGCCCAGCCCTGTCGTCGCCGAGCAGACCGTCGAGGGTGCGCGAGGCAAAATCGTGAACCAGGATGCGGCTGGCGGTGCTGCGAATCAGCGTCGGTACATCGGCGCTGTTATAGGTCGCGGCGAGCGCCGCCTCGTCGTTCAAACCGATGCGATAAACGAAGCGCACGTCCATGTTGACGATTTGCAGGCCCTGTTGCGCGCCGCGGCTGCTGGCGATGACCTGGGATTTGTCGTTGACGTGGCTGGCATCCCACAAACGGTTGGCGGTCAGCGGCGCTGGGCCTTCAGCGGAATCGGATTGCACGGCGGTTGGCTTGTCGCCGACACTGGTGGCCAGTTCATGGACCACACCGTTTTCAACGGAAATCACACGCCCCAATGGCCAGGGCAAACCGGCATGCAAACCCGGGCCGAACACCTGTACCGGTTTACCGAAGCGCTCGTAGATGCCGCGACCTTGCAGGGGAATCTCATGTACGCCGGTCAGCAGCCAGCCGCTCAGGGCGACCACCGCCAGCACCGGCAACAACGCCCGGCGCATGTAACTGAAGGCCCAGATCTGCCGCAGATCGATGCCGAACCGATTGTGCATTTCGTGCTGCAACGCCAGCAACGGCTGCGGCGGCCAACGCAGCATATCGGCGATAAAACTGCGCGCCAGCAGGGTCGGTTCCAGTTGTTCACGCCGCGGGCTGAAGACAGACAGTAACGCGCGCAACAGCAGTTCGCCGGCAACCAACATTGGCAGGACTGCGCTGAGCACCACCACGCGTACCGGCCAGACTGCGTTTTCGCTGGCAAACAACAGACACAGCGCACCGATCAACAGGGTGATGATCACCACCCGGGTCAGTTGCGCCAGCGCAGCCGCTTCCGGCCATTGCGCCGGCGGTTCCTGCGCCAGGTGCCGCTCCAGCACGAGCAGGGCAAACGCCAGCAACAACGCCAATGCCCCACCGATGCTCGCCGACAGCCCCAAGGCCGCCGCAGGCAACGTGAGATTCCACACCTGCTCAATACTGAGCACTACCAGCAACGCCCAGCCGCCGAGCCACAACGTCGGCGCACCGATTTGTCCAAGCAGATGGCGGCTGCGCTGGCTCAAGCGCTCCAGCAGCCTTTCGTACCAGCCCTCGGCTGCGGCGCCCTCCTCCACGACGGTCGATTGCGAAGCGGGCGGATGCATCACCCGCGCGCGCCATTGCGCCACCCACCCCGCCGATTGCAGACCGGCGACCAGCACCAGCAACGCTGCGCCCTGATTGACCAACAACGGCAACCACAGGGACTGCGGCGCAAACAAACCGACGAAAAACGCCAGCACCCAGCCCGACACAGCCACTGCGCCGAGTCCATACGCCAACCGACGCAATTTGCGTGACTGCACGGCTGCCTGCTGAAAGCGCGGCAGCCCGTTGACTGGCGTGGCGTCCAACTCAAGATCGACTTGCATAACACCCCGAAAATATAGGCTCTGCGTTCATAGCGTTACGATATAACGCAAGCTGTGAAATATTCGTACACAATTACGCTTATTCAAGGATGCCGCAGCTGTCGCTTGCCTGAAGCCTTGACCGAAATGTCCGGCGAAGCTCATATTACGCGCATAATTTTTATCGCGACTAATCTTGGCTATCCCCATCGAGCAATCTGGAGCAAGCGCATGAGCAACTATGACGTGGTAATTCTGGGCGGTGGCCCCGGCGGTTATAACGCGGCGATCCGCGCCGGCCAGCTCGGGCTCAAGGCCGCTTGCGTCGAAGGACGTGCAACCCTCGGCGGCACCTGTCTGAACGTCGGTTGCATGCCGTCCAAAGCCTTGCTGCACGCGTCGGAGCTGTACGCCGCTGCGGTGGGCACGGAGTTCGCCAATCTCGGCATCGAGGTCGAACCGAAGCTGAACCTTGCGCAGATGATGAAACAAAAAGACGAGAGCGTCGCCGGCCTGACCAAGGGCATCGAGTTTCTGTTTCGCAAGAACAAAGTCGACTGGATCAAGGGTTGGGGCCATATCGACGGCCCGGGCAAAGTGACGGTGACCGACGCTCAAGGCAACAAGAGCGAGCTCAGCGCCAAGGACATAATCATCGCCACCGGTTCCGAGCCCACTCCCCTGCCCGGCGTAGAGATCGACAACCAGCGCATCCTCGATTCCACCGGCGCGCTGTCATTGAGTGAAGTACCCAAACATCTGGTAGTGATTGGTGCCGGGGTGATCGGCCTGGAGCTGGGTTCGGTATGGCGCCGACTCGGCGCGCAGGTCACCGTGGTCGAATACCTTGATCGCATCTGCCCCGGCGTCGATGGCGAGGCCGGCAAGACCTTGCAGCGCGCGCTGAGCAAACAAGGCATTGCCTTCAAATTGAGTTCCAAGGTCACCAGCGCCACCAGTTCCGCCACAGGCGTGCAGCTGAGTGTCGAGCCTGCCGCTGGCGGCACGGCTGAACTGATCGAAGCCGATTATGTGCTGGTGGCCATCGGGCGCCGGCCGTACACCCAGGGCTTGGGGCTGGAGAACGTCGGCCTCAGTACCGACAAACGCGGCATGCTCGCCAACAAGCAACATCGCACCGAAGCCGCCGGGGTCTGGGTGATCGGCGACGTCACGTCCGGCCCGATGCTCGCGCACAAGGCTGAAGACGAAGCCATGGCCTGCGTCGAGCAGATCCACGGCAAGGCTGGCGAGGTCAATTACGCGCTGATCCCCAACGTCATCTACACCCAACCGGAGCTGGCCAGCGTCGGCCAGACCGAAGAACAGCTCAAGGCCGAGGGCCGTGCCTACAAGGTCGGCAAGTTTCCTTTCACCGCCAACAGCCGGGCGAAGATCAATCACGAAACAGAAGGCTTTGCCAAAGTCCTCGCCGACGAGCGCACGGACGAAGTGCTTGGCGTGCATCTGGTCGGGCCGAGCGTGAGCGAGATGATCGGCGAATTCTGTGTGGCGATGGAGTTCAGCGCCTCGGCCGAGGACATTGCCCTGACCTGCCATCCGCACCCGACGCGTTCGGAAGCGTTGCGTCAGGCAGCGATGAATGTCGAGGGGATGGCGACGCAGATGTAGGTTCCAAACCTTGCCGCCGTCTTCGCGAGCAGGCTCGCTCCCACTTTGGAATGCGTTCCCCCGTGGGAGCGAGCCTGCTCGCGAATGGCGCCACCCGGTCTACACCGGCAGATGCCCCAACGGCAAAGCCCCCGGCGCTTTCACCGTGTGAATGGCAAAGTTGCTGCGAATATCGCTCACCCCCGGCAGCTTCAGCAGGTGCGCGCTGACAAAGCGGTCATAAGCGCGCAAGTCAGGCACCACTACCTGCAACAAAAAGTCCGATTCGCCGGACACCAGAAACGCTGAGACCACCTCAGGCAACGCAGTGACGGCCGCATAAAAAGCCTCGGCGCGTTCTTCGTTGTGCCGCTCGACCTTGACCCCGACAAACACCGTCAGTCCCAGCCCGACTTCATCGCGATCCAGATTGGCCTGGTAGCCTCGAATCACCCCCGCCTCTTCCAGCATGCGCACCCGGCGCAGACACGGCGAAGCCGACAGGCCGATTTCTTCTGCGAGCTCGACATTGCTCAAACGCCCGTTGCGTTGCAGCGCGGCGAGAATCTTGCGGTCATAGGCGTCGAGTTTCATCTTTGGCAGATCCCGATAGTCTGACGGTTGAAAACCAGCAGGTTATGCCAAAGCTGCGAACAATTGAAGCCGACTACGCAAGCACCTGCCCTGCCCTCTCGCTCTAGACTGGCGCGAGCAAATCGACATCGAAAAGGGGTGTGATGTGGCAAGTCTGTGGCTGTTTATTTTGACGCTGGCTGTGGTTCTGCTACTGCCGGGACCGGACATGATCCTGCTGTTGCAAACCGGTGCGCGGCAAGGTCGAGGTGCAGCGCTGGCCACCGCGCTGGGCCTGGCCATCGCCCGCGGCTGCCACGTGGCACTGGCGGCATTGGGGCTGGCGGCGCTGTTCAAAACGGCGCCGTGGACGTTTGACGTGGTGCGCATCGCCGGCGCGGCCTATCTGCTGTGGATCGGCATCCAGTGTTTTCGCAGCTCGCTGGTGCCGAGCGTGCAAGCCCAAGAGCAGGCACCTGCTCCCGGCCAGCGGCGCGATGCGATCCGTCGCGGTTTGCTGACCAACCTGCTCAATCCCAAGGCGTTGCTGTTCTGCTCGGTACTGTTGCCACAGTTTATCGTCAGCGGCGGCGCGCCGGTGCTGACACAGTTCGCCGTGCTCGGCCTGGTGCTGGTCAGCGTCGGCCTGCTGTTCGACAGTGTTGTCGCCATGACCGGCGCGGCACTGGGCCGTTGGCTGCAACACAGTCCAACCGCCCAGCGCGCTCAGCAATGGCTGTTCGGCAGTCTGTTGATTGGCTTCGCCGTACGCCTGAGCTTCATTCAACAGGCCTAGCCTTTGCGCACCTTGCGCTGACGACGGCTGATCAGCAGTAGCGCAGCAACAGCGACCAGGATGACCGCGCCGATCTGCACCGGCCACTTGTACGGCCGCAGCGTCCCACGCACGGCATCGGTCACCTGGGTGACGTAGCGCTTGTCGGCATTCTCAAAATCCGGGTACGGGCATTGATTGCCGAAGTCTTGCGCCCACGGCACATAAGGACCTTCCTTGACGTAGCGCTGATACAGCGCACTCTGGTCTTCAAGGCTGCTGTTCCAGCCGGCGGCATTGCACAACACCGCAGCAAACGCCTGACTGGTGTGCGGCAAGTTATCGGCGGCGCGACTGGCCAGTGCCGTGGCGACAAAACGATAGTGATAACGCTGATCCGGTTGCGCGGCGCTGGCCTGCTGGCGCTGCACTTCCGCCGTGGAAATCAGCGGGCCGACATCCAGCTTCGTGCTCTCCAGCGTGTAATTGCCGCCGAAGGTGGCGTAATCAGGGGCCATCTCATAACCGAGGATGTCCATGCCCCACTCCCGGGCCGTCCATGCGGCGTTGTACAACGCACCGGCGCGTTTGCTCGGCCACCACGCCGACTCGGCCTTGAGCCGTTGCTCGCCATAGAGCCGGGCCTTGTGCTGCAGATCGTCACTGGCGAAATAACCGACCGCTTCCTCGTATCGCCCCTCACGCAGCAAGCGCCGACCGAGCAGATTGCGCAGATTGGCGGCCACCGACAGCGGCACATAGTTGTCGCGCTCCTGCTGCGTCAATGGCGGCGGCGCCGGCACGTTCTCATCGACGTACTGCTTGAGCTCATCGACCGTCAGCACCCGCTCGGCAACGGTGGCGGCATCGAACCAGTAAAGGCTGTTGCTGCGATACAGCTGCACGAACGCTTGCAGGTATTCGCCGCGTTGCAGCGCCAGGATCGCGCTTTCGCCCTCGACCCGGCATTTTGGCTGCACCGTTTCAAACGCCCAGTCCGGCGTGCGGCGATAACCCCAGTCTTCATTCTGCGGAAAGGCCTGGGCGGCTTTGGCGTAGGCGGCGGCAGCAGCAGTCGTGTCGCCGTCACGCACCGCCAGTTTTGCCCGCAGCCACCAGGCCAGTCCGCCGTCCCCGGCGTTTACCAGAAAGGCCTTGGCAGACGCGTAGTCGCCCTGTTGATAACTCATCGCTGCCAGTCGATCGGCATTGTCGAGGCTGCCACGGGTGCTGTTTTGCAAGAGAGTGACGAGTTTCTTTTCATTCGACGGCTGCTCACCGAAAGACCAGCCCTGACGGCTGACCAGCGATGCCGTGACCAGTTGCTGCACTGCTGGCTGCTGCAGCAGTTTGGCCAACTGAGATTCCGGCAACTCGGCCAGTTCGTTCATCAGTTGCTTGAGCGAGGTGTAGCCGACGGCCGAACCGTGCAGGTTCTGTGCTTCGTACAGTTCGATGGCGCCGCTCCAGTCGCCCGCGCTGCGCAACGCCCGCGCCTCTTCACCGAGGCTGGCAACGCCCAGTTCCAACGGATCGCTGAAGCCGTCGATGCTCAGTTGCCGGGCCTGCCGGAAGGCATCGCGCGCTTCTTCCAGCGCTTCGATGCGATCGTGCGCCTCGTTGCTCATGGCGAAGGCGATGCGCCCGAGGGAATACGCCGCCCACGTGCTGCGCAAAGGACGCTGGTCCGCCGGCAGCGCCAGCACCTTGTTGAAATACTCCGTGGCCAATTGATGGTCGCCGGTGGCAAAGGCCACCGCGCCGGCGACGTACAAGCGGATTTCCACCGGCAGACTGGCGCCCTGTTCCTCGGCCTGATGGGCATCGCTGAGCCCGCGCAGGCGCTTGACCACAGCGTATTGCTCGACGCTCAGGCCCACCTGCTCAGCCTGTTCGCGAGCCAGCTCAGCCGCGTTGTCTTCGGCATAGTCGTTGGGGTTATGGGTCGCCGCTGTGACATTTTTCAGCCCGGCAATGGTTTTACCGAGGCGACTGACTTCGAAGCTGAAACTGCCTTCGGGCAGATCGGCGAGGGTCTGCGCGCGGTTGTCGAGCAGGCGCATCGGGAAGTCCGGGCCGCAGGCCAGCGCCGAACCCAGCGGCAGGCTGAGGCTCAGGCAAAGCAGATGGCGGGGCCAGTTACGGGTCAACATGCGAACCTCCTTGATCAATATGTGCACAACGCGCCCAACCGACAGCGCGCTGTCCGCCCGCCGGCAAGCGGCCGTCACGCAGGCGGGTGAAGGTAAGCAGATTGGCACTTTGTTGCAACGAGTAACCGGTGAGCGCATCGGCGCCTGCACAATCCCGCGCCTTTAGGGTGATTTGCGCGGGCCACGGGCTGTCGAGATTGCCGCGGTTATCGAGCTGGATGTCATACAAACCGCCCTGCTCTTTGAATGACAGGCGCAACTGACTGTTCAGCACATCTCCGCGAGCCACCGCGCGTAAAGTAGCCAGGCTCCAGGCGCGACGATCGTTGGCCAGCGGCAGGCGAAACCAGATCAAACCGGTCAGATGCTCAGGCGGATCCTCGCGCAAAGTCTTGGCCAATTGGCTGAGTTGCTGCGGATCGGCGAGCAACTCCCGGCGCTGCCCGCCGCGCTCCAGTTGCACTTCGCTTTCCACTACCGGCGCGCCACCGTCATCGCTCAACAGCGCAACGCCGTAGGCCGGCAGCGCCAGATAGAACGGTTTGTCGCTGATACGTGCCCAGGCCTTGGCCCATTTCAACGCCTGCTCGGGATCGAACAGACCCAGTCGCGGATCGCTCACGGCGTGGACTTGCAACACGCTGCTGTCGACGCTTCGCAACAGCGCCGGCAACTGCGCGCTATCGAGCCACGCCGGTAGCGCGGTGATGCTCAAAGGCAACGATGGCGGCAAGACCGCACGCAAGTGTTTGAGGAATTCAGCGTACACGGGCAGCCGTGCATTGCCGGCATCGTGGTCGATTTCGATACCGTTCAGCGTGAGGCCTTGCGCTTGCCAATCGGCAATGACCTGCAGAATCTGCTCGGTGACCTGCTGCTGGTCCAGCGACTGCAACTGGCCATCGAGGCGAATCACTGCGATCAGAGCGCGACCATCAGCTTTCAACAACGCCGGATCAACTCGCGCCCTGCTCCACCGCTCGCCGGGAAAGGCCTGCAATGCCAGCACGCGCAGCGTCGAGAAATCGTCGTGGCTGTCACGCAGTGCCGGTTCATGGGCAGGTGTCCATTGCCGTTGCCAGACGTAAAGTTGTTGGTCGAGAGGCGGCGCGACGTGTTGCTCGCAACCCGCAAGCAAGACGCCGAGAAACAGACCCACAATAAACCGCATACCTTGAAAATCCCCGAAACCACAGGCCGCAAGGTTACACAAAAACCGTGTAGGAGCTGACGAGTGAAACGAGGCTGCGATCTTTTGATCTTGCTTCAAGACTCCAGATCAAAAGATCGCAGCGTGCCGCAGCGCCTACAGGGATGCCGCTGGTTTGCGCGCGATAATCACCTGACTCTTGGCCACCACCGCATCCAGCGCCTGCTTGATCTGTGCACCGCGCGGGGAATCCAGCACCGCTTGCCACGTGTTGGCCCAGTGCTCGAGCATCGGGTGATCGGGGTTGCTGAGATCGACCTTGGCTTCCCAGAACAACATCATCCACATCGACCAGTAGAAGCCATATTGGCTGTGGCTGATGATCTCCAGCCCGGCCTCGCTGACCATGGCCTTGAACTGGTCTTCGCTGATAATGCGTATGTGGTTGGGTTTCTGAAAATACTCCGGCGCGGCGATGTCCTTTTGCAGGTCCTCGGAGCTGGGATGCGGCACGCTCAGCAGATACAACGCGCCCGGTTTACCGACACGCACCAGCTCGGCAAGAAACTGCGCGGGATCATCAACGTGCTCGATCACCTCGGTGGAGACCACACGCGTTGCCGTTGCGTCGGCAATCGGTAGCGGGTTGCAGTCGGTAACGTGGCATTCGATGTCCCGGGCCGACGTGTCGCTCAGACGCTGGCGGGTGGCTTCGACCTTGGCCGCATCGATATCGGCAAGAATGATCTTCGCCCCGCGCATACCGCAGAAGTGCACGTTGCCGCCATCACCGCAACCGACATCCAGCAACGTGTCGTCAGCACTCACAGCGAATCCCGTATACAGCTCGTGGGTTGCCTGGTTGTACCAGCCGCTGAGTTTCGCGTCGTAAAGGCCGAGCGAGAACGGATCAACCTTGTCGGCAACCGCAGCGACCGGTTCTGCTGCAGTCTGTGCAGGCGTTATCGCCGAGAGTTTCTTCAAAAAGCTCAGCATGAGGTGGCTCCGGTGGAGGTAACAGCAGTTCGGGAAGCATTGAGGCGCTTGACCAGTGCAGCACCGCGATTGCGCATCGGCATTTCGACCAAGCGATAGTTGAGTTCGCTGAGCAGCGCGATCAGGCCAAAGGCAATCAGCACCGTAAGGATGGGATGTCCGGCCGGGCTCGGCAGACCGCTGCTCTGCAAGCGAAAGATCAGCTCACGCAGCAGCAGATAAGCGGGGATGTGGATCAGGTAGATGCCGTAGGAGCGGCTGCCGATCCAGGCCAGGCAGCGCTGAATGCGTCCGGCAGGCATCAGGTAGTCACGGTTGTACGAGGCGATCCAGACCAGCAGCGCACTGAGCACGGCGATCGAACCGATGCGGAAACTGGCCAAGGTAAAACGGTCGGTCGCCATGAAGCTCAACAGCGCTGCAATGACAATCAAGGCTGAAATGCCAAGCCATGGTCGGCGCAAGAACGAGGGCTGCCAGCGCTGATAACCCGGCTGCGCACTCCACATCGCCAACAGTACGCCAAGGGCCAGCGCGTCGGTGCGTACCACCATCAGCAACGGCGTGCGCACAGTCAGAATCTGCACCGCCACCAGCGCCAGCAATGCCCAGACCAAGCGTCGACGAAACAACAGGATCAGCAACGGAAAAAGCAGGTAGAACTGCTCCTCCAGCGCCAGGCTCCAGTAAACGAAACTGCTGCCATATTCGTATTGGAAGAAGCTGTCGGCGAAGCGGAAATTGGCGTATTGCAGCACCCCGGCCAGGGTCGCCTGAAGATTGGCGGATAGCGTGCCGAACGCACCGGATCGATTGAAAAACATACAGGCCAGCAGGATCAGCGCCAGCCACAGCCAGGCTGAAGGCAGCAACCGAAAAGCCCGGCGCAGCCAGAAATGGCGGACCTGTTGCCAGCGCTCCCGGCCCGTCGTGCAGCCTTGCAGCGCCGGGATCAAGCTCCGGGCGATGACAAAACCGGAGATCGCAAAAAACAGGTCAACGCCCCACCACGTCTGCGCCCATTCGTGGATCCGGGCCAGCGACGGCACCGGGTCGGTGAACAGATTGTCCGCCAGATGGTGGAACAACACCGCGAGCACCGCGACCGCACGCAGGACTTCAACGTCCATAATGCGCTTGCCGTTCATGCCTGGGGGGCTTCCAAGGCAGGCGCACGATGCTCGAACAACTGCGTCAGAAACCCTCGCAAACGCTGTTCAGCCACAGCCTGGCTGCAGAACGCCTGCAAACTGTCGACTGCCTGCGCGGACATATCGGCATAGCGCTGCGGCTGGTTTTTCGCGACGTCATAACTGGCCCGATAGGCCTCGCATAACGAGGTCCAGTTGGTCACGTAACGCAGGGTTCTAAAGGCCTTGCGCGGGTCGTGAGGCCAGGCTGTCAGCTCATCCGTGGACTCAATGAGAAAGGCATTCGCGGTGCTCAGGTAATCGATCATCGCCGTGGTACGCGGCGCGACCGCCGGCTTGCCGCAGGACATGAACTCCATCAGCGGCAGGCACTGCCCTTCACCGTACGAGGTGTTGACCACATACCGCGTGGCCTGCACCAGTTGCTCGTAGTCCGGATCGGCGAGGTAGCCGTAGATCAGAACGATGCGGCAGCGATAAGACTGGTTTTTGTACAAGTGATGAAGAATATCGCTGAGCGCTTCTTCGGCGTCATGGTGAGTGAGCTTGAGCACCAGCGTCGCGTCTTCGACATCGCGGAAACACACACAGAACGCACTGAGCATGTCTTCCCAGTTCTTGCGCCCGTCACCGGGATTGAACACCGAGGTGTAAACCACACCGTCAAGCATCAGCGTCTGTTCGGAGGCCGGCGCGGCGAAGTCGATGCCGTCGCCGCTGCGCAGGTGCGCCGGCCCGAATGCATTCAGATTGAGGGTGCGGCTGTCCGCGACCAGGCCTTTGATCGTCAGGCTGTACGCGGCGGCCAGCGCTTGCTCGGGCATCTTCGCGCCACGGGCCGCAAAACGGTCCCAGACCGGCGCCGGCACCGCGACGATCGGGTACTCGGCACCCATGGCCTCACGCACGGCGTTGACCGTATAACTGGAATGGGTAATCGCCGCCCCGCAGGCATGCAAGACGCTACGCCAGTCGTTGCGCGGCTCGCCCGCGAAGGCTTCGTTGGGGATCGTGCTGAACTCCCACGCAAACACCGGCAGCGTCGGACAGGCCAGGTGAACGGGGGTGCGATGCGGCGGCGAGAACGACAGAAACACGCAAGGCTCGCCACGGCTCAGGCATTCCAGATACAGCGCATCGACTTCTGTCTGCGGATCGGCCACTTCCACCACCCGACCGATGCGTTCGAGCACCGGACGATATTCCTTGAGCACGAAGTAATAGCTGTACTCCGAACGCCCGAGGTTCTGCGCAATGGTGTGCCGGTTGGTTTCCGAATGAATGATGATCAGCATCACGCGTTATCCTTCGCGAACACGACATCCCCAACCTTGGGCAAAGGTTGGAAGAAATTCGACAGGCGCGTTTGCACCTCGCTTAAACCACAATAACGCTGCATGCGTTCTACCGCCGCTGCCGACATGCGGTGGTAAGCCTGTGGCTGCGTCGTGGCCATGCGGTAGCTGCGTTCGTAGGCAGTTTTCAGCGAGCCCCAGTCGGGACGATGGCGCAGCGTGCGATAGATCAGGCGGCTGTCCTGCGGCCAGATGGCCGGCTCCTCGCTGGACTTGACCACGAATGCCACCGAATCATCGATGTAGTCTTGCATCGCCGTATGGTCCGGTGCGATCACCGGTTTGCCGCTGCACATGAACTCCATCAAGGGCAGGCAAAGACCTTCACAACGCGAAGCATTGACGTAAAAACTCGCAGCCTGATAGAGCCGAGCGTATTGCCCATCGTCCAGGTAACCGTGCAGGACCACCACACGGCAGGCGAACGGCGTGAGCTGGGCGAGCAGGGTCATCAGTTCGTCATAGTAGAGCGTCAGATCGTTCTGAGTGATTTTCAGCACCAGCGTCGCATCAGCCGTCTCACGAAACGCCCAGCAGAACGCCGTGATCAGTTGATGCCAGTTCTTGCGCCCGTCCTTGGGGTTGAACACGCTGACGTAGATAACGCCGTCAACCTGGGTTTCGACCACCGAAGAGGTGTCCGGCAGATTGCGCGGAACAGGTTCGACAATTGGCAGCGGTGGCGCGGCGCAAACGGCCGGCAGACGCTGCTCGAGCCAATCGTGAACGGCATCAGGCAGCAGATCGCGAACGCCCTCCCAATACCAGTTGGACAAGAATTTGACTCGATGTACCGGTTCGGCTTGCTGCTCACCGGCGTTCAACAGCCATAGCCGCAGGTAGTGCCGGGCAATGATCAAGCGCCGCTTGAGCGTCAACGGTGGTGGACGGGCCGCCTCCAGTTCCGCCGCCAGCGCAGCCTCTTCTTCGGCAGTCAGCGGGACAGGAAGCAAGCTGTCGGCCGAGAGACCCAATGTACGGCTGTCGAATATGCAGCCCTTGATTGCCAGTGCAGTGCCCGGGTTGACCGGCATCGGTTGGTGTTGCTGACGAATCGTTGCGAAGCTGTCCCACAACGGCGTCGGCAAAACCAGCACCGGGAACGCTTCGCCCATGGCGCGGCGGATGGCCGTTGCCGTGTGGCTCGACAGGGTGATTATCCGACCGTGGCGCGCGAGCATGCGTGTCCAGTCCTGACGCGGATCGTCGTCCCACTGTTCATCGGGGATCGAATCGAACTCCCAGGCCACCACGCAAATCGTCGAGCATTGCAGATCAACCGGAGTTTTCTGCGGCGGGGTGAAGGACAGGAACACACTGTCTTCGCCAGCGGCGAGCAATTGCCGGTAAATCACATCGACGTCGGCGACAGATCCGGCCACGTGCACGCGCCCAAGGCTTTCCAGCACCGGGCGATAGGCTTTGAGGACAAAGTAATAGCTGTATTCCGGACGCCCGAGACTGGCACTGATGGAGCTGTCGTTGACGTCCGAATAGAGAATGAAATTCATGGCATCCCACGATGAAGCACCATCCCGGCGACTTCATGCTATGACGGCCGCGCGGCGGATCGGGTCGGCAGGGCCGGCACTCGTCCGTCATCATCGGGCACGTCTCTGTTCTTGTTTTAGTGGTCAGTTTCACCCCGCGTCGCGGCGTCCGGAAAACAACCGGCCAACTCACGACGAAGGCCATTCTAAACACATCCATCGCGAGTCCGGGAACCGCCGGGCGAGAATAAATCGGACTATGCTGACGAGAACTGACCAGTCACGGTTTGCCCGGTTGAAATTGCCGAGCAATTGGCACAGATTGGCAACCAAACAACTACAACAACGGCTTCGCCTGCTGTTTCACCGGATATTTCCTCCGGTCTGACAGGGCTTTCCTCAAAGCGTGTAAGGAAAGCGGCGCGAGTCATGACCAAGGGGTCGCTGTTTGAAAAAACGTCTGTTCGTCACGGGCCTCAGCGGCTTCGTGGGACAACACATTCAGTCTCGTCTGGCTTCGCCGGGATCGTCGTGGGCGCTGCTGCCTGCCGCATCGGCCTACGACCTTACGAACGCCGACAGCCTCATCGACCTTTGGCCCGAGATGCCGGATGCAGTCATTCATCTGGCCGGCCAGACCTTCGTGCCGGAAGCCTTTCGTGACCCGGCCCGCACCTTCGATATCAATCTTTTCGGCACCCTCAACCTGCTGCAGGCGCTCAAGGCTCGCGGCTTTTCCGGCACTTTCCTGTACGTCAGCTCCGGCGACGTTTACGGGCAAGTCGCCGAAGAGCATCTGCCAATCACCGAGCAACAACCGCCGCTGCCGCGCAATCCTTACGCGGTGAGCAAACTTTCAGCGGAGTTCCTCAGTTTGCAATGGGGCCTGAGTGAAGGCTGGCCAGTGCTGGTGGCGCGTCCGTTCAACCACATCGGCACCGGGCAAAAAGACAGCTTCGTCATCGCCAGCGCCGCCCGGCAGATCTGCCGTATCAGACAGGGTCTGCAAGCGCCGCAATTGCAAGTCGGCGATATCGACGTTACGCGGGATTTTCTTGATGTCGGCGACGTGATCGCAGCGTATTTCGCCCTGCTGGAAAACGGCGCACCGGGGCAGGTCTACAACATCTGCTCGGGCCGCGAGCAAAGCATTCGCAGCCTGATCGAGCAATTGGCCGATCTGGCCGAAGTCGACGTAGAACTGGTGGCGGATCCGGCGCGCATGCGGCGCGCCGACCAGCGCCGCGTCTGCGGCAGTCACGCAAAACTGGCCAGCGCCACAGGATGGGCGCCAGCCACCACCACACAACAATCCCTGCGGGCGATCCTGTCCGACTGGGAGATGCGAGTACGACAACAATGACAAAAAGTGCACTGATTACCGGGATCACGGGCCAGGACGGCGCCTATCTGGCCAAACTGCTGCTGGACAAGGGTTACAAGGTTCATGGCCTCGTCGCCCGGCGCAGCAGCGATTCACGCTGGCGCCTGCGCGAGATGGGCGTCGAAGCCGATATTGTCTACCTCGACGGCGACATGGCGGACGCCTGCTCGGTGCAGCGTGCGGTAATCAAATCGGCACCGGACGAGGTCTACAACCTCGCCGCACAGAGTTTTGTCGCCGCCTCGTGGGATCAACCGGTGACCACCGGCATCGTCGATGGGCTGGGCGTGACACACCTGCTCGAAGCGATCCGCCAGTTCAGTCCGCACACGCGTTTTTATCAGGCCTCGACCAGCGAAATGTTCGGCCTGATCCAGGCTGAGCAGCAGGACGAGAACACTCCGTTCTACCCGCGCAGCCCTTACGGCGTGGCCAAGCTCTACGGCCACTGGATCACCGTCAACTACCGCGAAAGCTTCAACCTGCACGCCAGCAGCGGCATCCTCTTCAACCATGAATCACCGCTGCGCGGCATCGAATTCGTTACCCGCAAGGTCACTGACGCTGCCGCGCGCATCAAGCAGGGCAAACAGCAGGACCTGGCGCTGGGCAACATCGACGCGAAACGCGATTGGGGCTTTGCCGGCGATTACGTCGAAGCCATGTGGCTGATGCTGCAGCAGGACAAACCCGACGACTTCGTGGTCGCCACGGGCGTCACCACCACGGTGCGCGAGATGTGCCGCATTGCCTTCGATCACGTTGGCCTTAACTACCGCGATTACGTGAAGATCGACCCGGCGTTTTTCCGCCCGGCCGAAGTCGAAGTGCTGCTCGGCAACCCGGCCAAGGCCCAGCGTGTACTGGGCTGGAAACCGAAAACCGACCTGGATACCTTGATCCGCATGATGATGGATGCGGACATGAAACGCGTCGCCAAGGAGTAGGCCATGCTGATTCCGGTGATTCTGTCCGGCGGTGCCGGCACCCGTTTGTGGCCGGTGTCCCGCGAGGGCCACCCCAAGCCGTTCATGATCCTGCCCGACGGCCAGTCGCTGCTGGGCAAGACCTACCAGCGCGCGGCGGCGTTGCTGGACGGCTGGGGCGACATCGTCACCGTGACCAACCGCGAGTATTACTTCCAGAGCAAGGATCACTACTGCGCGGCGCATGTGTCGCGCCATCGCGGGCACTTTCTGCTGGAGCCGAGCGGGCGCAACACCGCACCGGCGATCGCAGCGGCAGCACTGTCATTGCAGGCGCTGCATGGTGACGACGCAATCATGGTGGTGATGCCGGCGGATCATTTGATCGTCAATCAGGACGCCTTGAAGAGTGCGGTCGAGCACGCAGTGAATCTGGCGAAGGACGGTTATCTGGTGACCTTCGGCGTGATACCAACCGCGCCGGAAACCGGCTTCGGCTATATCGAGACCGGTGCGCCGCTGGATGCCAAGGGTGCGGCCAAGGTGCAGCGTTTCGTCGAGAAACCCGACCTGCAGACCGCCACGCATTACCTGGAGAGCGGCAACTTCCTGTGGAATTCGGGGATGTTCTGCTTCACCACCGCGACGCTCATTGCCGAACTGCAACTGCACGCACCCGAGTTGCTGGAACAGACCCGCGCCTGCATGGCCGCCAGTGCACCGGTCGAAACGGTCGGCTGCCTGCAACAGGAGCTGTCACCGACGCTGTTTGCCGAAATCACCGACATCTCCATCGACTACGCGCTGATGGAGCGCTCGGAAAAAGTCGTGGTGGTACCTGCCGGTTTCGACTGGAGCGACATCGGTTCGTGGAATGCGGTCGCCGCGCTGATTCCCGCCGACGCCGACAACAACCGCGCCAGTGGCGAAGCGATCTTCATCGACAGCCACAACAACTTCGTGCAGAGCGAAGGCCGGCTGGTGGCAACCGTCGGTGTGGATAACCTGATCATCGTCGACACCGCCGATGCGGTGCTGGTGGCCCATGCCGACCGTGCACAGGATGTACGCCGCGTGGCGAAGCAACTCAAGGACAAGTCCCACGAAGCCTATCGCCTGCATCGTACGGTCAGCCGTCCCTGGGGCACCTACACCGTTCTGGAGGAAGGTCCGCGCTTCAAGATCAAGCGCATCGTGGTCAAACCCGGTGGCAAGTTGTCGTTGCAGATGCACCATCACCGCAACGAGCACTGGGTGGTGGTCGAAGGCATGGCCAAGGTCACCAACAACGGTTCCGGCACGACTCTGGTCGCCAAGAACGAATCGACGTTCATTGCTGCCGGCCACAAGCATCGCCTGGAGAACCCCGGAGTGATCGACCTGGTCATCATTGAAGTGCAAAGCGGCGAATATCTGGGCGAGGACGATATCGTTCGCTTCGAAGATCAATACGGCAGGACGGTCTGAATGCTGCTTTCCCTGTACCGCTCGCTGTACAGCTACCGTGGGTTCATCCTCGGCAGCGTGCAGCGCGAGTTTCAAGCGCGTTATCGCAACTCGCTGTTCGGCGCGCTGTGGCCGATCTTCAATCCGCTGTCGATGATCATCGTCTACACGGTGATCTTTTCCCAGATCATGCGCGCGCGCCTGCCCGGTGTGGACGACAGCATGGCCTACAGCGTCTACCTGTGCGCTGGTCTGCTGGCCTGGGGACTGTTTTCCGAAATCACCCTGCGCAGCCAGAACATGTTTCTGGAAAACGCCAACCTGCTGAAGAAAATCAGCTTCCCGAGGATCTGCCTGCCGGTGATCGTCCAGATCAACGCCGGGATCAATTTCGCCATCATCATCAGCCTGTTTCTCGGGTTTCTGCTGGTCACCGGGCGCTGGCCGGGGATCGCTCTGCTGGCGCTGATTCCGCTGATTGCTCTGCAAATGATGTTCTGCGCCGGGCTGGGCATGGTCCTTGGCGTATTGAACGTATTCTTTCGCGATGTCGGCCAGTTGTTCGGCATCTGCCTGCAGTTCTGGTTCTGGCTGACACCGATCGTCTACCCGATCACGATCCTGCCGGAATGGGTGCAGCGCCTGCTGCAACTCAACCCGCTGACCAACCTGTTCAGCAGTTATCAGAACCTGTTTCTCTACGGTCAGTGGCCGGTATGGAGCTCGCTGCTGCCGGTTTTCATTACTGGCGTGGTGTTCTGTCTGATCGGTCTGCGGCTGTTTCGCCAGCGCGTCGGCGAAATGGTGGATGAACTCTGATGGGACATATTCGTGTCACCGGCCTAGGCAAGGCCTATAAGCAATACCCCAACCGCTGGGCGCGCCTGGCCGAGTGGCTGATCCCGTTTTCGCCGATCCGCCATCAACAGCATTGGGTGCTGCAAGATGTCGAATTCGAGATTGCTCCGGGTGAAGCGGTGGGTATCGTCGGCGCCAACGGTGCAGGCAAAAGCACCTTGCTGAAAATGATCACCGGCACCACTCAACCCACCCAAGGCAAGATTGAATTGCAAGGGCGCGTCGCAGCCCTGCTGGAGCTGGGCATGGGTTTCCATCCGGACTTTACCGGTCGGCAGAACGCAATCATGGCCGGTCAGTTGTTCGGCATGCAGCTTGAAGAAATCCAGGCCCTGATGCCCGATATCGAGCGTTTTGCCGAAATCGGCGAAGCCATCGATCACCCGGTGCGCACTTACTCCAGCGGCATGCAGATGCGTTTAGCGTTCAGTGTCGCCACCGCCCGGCGCCCGGACATCCTGATCGTCGACGAAGCGCTGTCGGTGGGCGACGCCTATTTTCAGCACAAGAGCTTCGAACGCATCCGCAGCTTTCGTAAATCCGGCACGACGTTATTGATCGTGTCCCATGATCGTTTCGCGATTCAGTCGATTTGCGACTCGGCGATCCTGCTCAAGGACGGGCGCGTGGCCATGCGCGGCAAACCGGAGCCGGTTCTGGATTATTACAATGCGCTGATGGCCGAACGGGAGGGTCAGGTCGTACGCCAGGAAACGCTCGCCGGCGGCGAGGTGCAAACGGTTTCCGGCACCGGCGAGGCGGCGATTCTCGGCGTACGCCTGCTCGATGAAAACCAGCGCAGCATTGACGCTGTCGAAGTCGGCCAACCGGTGGTGCTCGAAGTGCAGGTCGAGGTACGCGAGGACATCGAACGGCTGGTGCTGGGCTTTATCCTCAAGGATCGACTGGGCCAGATGATGTACGGCATCAACACCCACCGGCTGAACAAGGCATTGACCGATCTGCGCGCCGGTGAACGCTTCACCTATCGCTTCGCCTTCATCATGGGCCTGGGTAAAGGCAACTATTCGGTGTCCCTTAGCCTGTCGCGTCTGGACTCGCACCTGGATCGCAATTTCGAGTGGCGTGACTACGCACTGGTGTTCCACGTGATCAACAACCCTCGGGAGGATTTCGTCGGTTGTGCCTGGCTCGACGCAAAAACCACCATTACCCGTGAAACCGAGGCCCGGCCTGTCGAGCGTGCGCCATGACCCGCCTCTTGGTTGAATGCACTCACGTATTCAAACACCCCAAGGTCAATTCGGGGATTCAGCGCGTGGTGCGCAACGTCATCAAGCAGCTGCCCGCCAGCGCTGAAAGCGTCGAGTGCATGCCGGTGGTGGTGATCAATGGCCAGCTCTACCGCGTGCTGCAACTGGCGCCACTCGATACACCGTTCTGGAACAGCCTGGAAACCTTCGGTGAACGCCTGGAGCGCCTCGCCCACCGCTTCTGGCAATGGCACCAGCGCCGCGATGCGCTATGCACTTCGAAACTGGCGCGGCGGCTCCTTTACGTCAGCTATCGGTTGACCCAGTTTGCCGTGCTCGGCCTGCCGATTCGGCTGGTCAGACGGATCAACCGCAGGCAGCTGCTTCAACGTTGCTCGCCGCTTCAACACCATCCGGGCGATCAACTGGTGCTGCTGGATTCATCCTGGCACTCGGACTTTTTCGCCCATGTCGAGCAGCTCAAACGCGACGGCGTCGGCATGATCGCGGTGATCTACGACCTGATTCCGCTGACGCATCCGCAGTTTTACGACACGCGGCTGGTCGAAGTTTTCAATGAGTGGTTCGACTGGATTACCCGCACGGCCGACGGCTACATGGCAATTTCCGCCACGGTGCGTGATCAGGTGCGTGGTGAATTGCAACGCAGAATCGGTGCCGAGCAGACTGAAAAGCGCTGGTTCGATTACTTTTATCTGGGGTCCGAGCTCGACCTGCATCACGGCACGGCAACGATCGAACCACGCCTCAAGGATCTGTTCGCTGCATCCGGCCCGGTATTTCTGATGGTCAGCACCATCGAGCCGCGCAAGAACCATGGGTACCTGCTCGACGCCTTCGAACGCGCCTGGGCTGCCGGCTCGACGGCACGCCTGTGCATCGCCGGGCGTATCGGCTGGAAATGCGACGCGCTGCTCGAGCGAATCCGCAATCATCCGGAACTGAATCGGCGCCTGTTCATGTTCAATGACCTGAGCGACACCAGCCTGGAATACGCATACACGCAGGCCAGCGCGCTGGTCTTCCCCTCGTTCGTTGAAGGCTTCGGCCTGCCGCTGGTGGAAGCCATGCAGCGCGGTTTGCCGGCAATGGGCAGCGACATCGCGGTATTCCGCGAAATCGGTGGCCAGTTCATGGCGTATTTCGATCTGCTGGATCCACAAAGCCTTGCCGATCTGATCGAAACCTATCAGCGCAGCGGACAGTTTCCCGCCGCCCGCGACGTCGCTGACTGGCGCTGGATCGGCTGGCGCGAGGCCAGTGAGCAGTTGGCGACACACAGCCTTGCCCATGTTCAGCAGGCCCCGCGCGTGCAAGCGAGGCCGCATGCGCATTGCTCTTAACGCCCGCATCCTGCAAGCACCGCGCACCGGCATCGGCCACTACGTCGCCGAACTGGTCAACGCCTTGCGCAGCGAACCCGATGTGGACGTAAGCCTGTTTCACGGATGGGGCTGGAGTTCGGCCCTGCCGGCCGCAGCCATGCCCGGCTACTCGCGCATGACGCCATTGCTGCGGCAAATTCCCGGGGCTTATCAGGCACGCCGCTGGCTGGAGCAGAAACGTTTTGATCAAGGGCGTGCACAAGGGCTCGATCTTTATCACGAGCCGAGCCTGTGGCCGCTGGCCTTCGACGGCCCGACCGTGATCACCCTGCATGATCTGACGCACCTGCATTTTCCAGAAACCCAGCCACCAGCACGTTTGAGGGAAATCGAACGTCGTCTGGCCGCCGGCGTGGAGCAGGCGCGGGTCATTCTGACCGATTCGCAGGCGATCGCTGACGAAGCGCAGGCCTACTTCAATCTCCCTGCACAGCGATTCGTGGTGGCGCCGTTGGGTGTGGCCGAACGCTTCCGTCCTCGGCCACTTGAGGAAATCGACAGTGTGCTCAAGGCTCACGCTGTCCAGGCACGGGAATATTTCCTCTGTGTCGGCACCCTCGAGCCACGCAAGAACCTGAACCTGGCGTTGCAGGCCCACGCCCTGCTGCCAGACGCTGTGCGCCAGCGCTTTCCCTTATTGATTGCGGGCATGGCCGGCTGGCAACGCGAGCAGTTCAGCGAGCCACTGCGCCAGGCATTGGCCAGCGGCCACGTGTGCCTGCTCGGCTATCTGCCCGATGAACAACTGGCGCAACTGCTGGCCGGCGCGCGGGCACTGATATTTCCATCCTTGTATGAAGGCTTTGGCTTGCCGGTGCTGGAAGCCATGGCCAGTGGCACGCCGGTGGTGACCACCCGTTCTTCGGCGATGCCGGAAGTGGCCGGTGCGGCTGGCAACTATATTGAAGCGAACGATGCCGAGGGCCTGCGCGATGCAATGAGCCGTCTGCTTGACGACTCGCAGCATTGGCAGGCCTGCCGCGAAGCAGGATTGCAGCAGGCGCGGCTTTTTTCCTGGCAACGTTGTGCACAGGCTACGGCCGGTGCCTATCGCCAGGCCATGGGAGGTTGAATGCGCGTTCTTCATTTCTTCAAGACGTACCTGCCCGATTCGGTCGGCGGCATCGAACAAGTCATCTTTCAGTTGTGCGAAAGCGGCGCCCAGCATGGCATCGATGGGCAAGTGCTGACCCTCAGCACCAATCCGACGCCGCCTGTGGTGCAACTGGGCCAGCACGAAGTACATCGGGCGAAGCTGGATATTCAGTTCGCCTCGACCGGTTTTTCCTGGAGCGTGTTCAAGCAGTTCCGTGAGCTGGCCGCCGAAGCCGACGTGATCAACTATCACTTCCCGTGGCCATTCATGGACCTGGTGCATTTCGCCAGCGCCGTGAACAAGCCGAGCGTGGTCACCTATCACTCGGACATCATTCGCCAGAAGCATCTGCTCAAGCTCTATCGGCCACTGATGAATCGCTTCCTCGCCAGCGCCGACCGCATCGTTGCTGCATCGCCGAACTATCTGCACACCAGCGATGTGCTGCAGCAGTTTCAGGACAAGACCCGCGTTATCCCCTACGGCCTGAATAAAGCAGGTTATCCACAGCCTGGTACCGAACGCATGAACCGCTGGCGCCAACAGCTTGGGGATAAGTTTTTTCTGTTCGTCGGGGTGATGCGTTATTACAAGGGGCTGCACATCCTGCTCGATGCGCTCAAAGACATCGATTATCCCGTGGTGATCGTCGGTGCCGGTCCGCTGGAGCAGGAACTGCATGCACAGGCCGCCGCGCTGGGCCTGCGCAATATTCACTTTCTCGGCCGTCTGAGTGACGAGGACAAAGTGGCGTTGCTGCAATTGAGTTACGCGATCGTATTTCCTTCGCACCTGCGCTCCGAGGCTTTCGGTATCTCGTTGCTCGAAGGCGCGATGTACGGCAAACCGATGATCTCCAGCGAAATCGGCACCGGTACCAGTTTCATCAATATCCACAACGAAACCGGACTGGTGGTGCCCCCGAGCAATCCACAGGCCTTTCGTGAAGCCATGCGTACGCTTTGGGAAAACCCTGAGCGTGCTGCCGAGATGGGGGTCAAAGCGGAAGCGCGCTATCGGCAGCTGTTCACCGCCGATGAGATGGGTCGCAAGTGGACAGAGCTGTATCAGGAACTGCTGGCTGAAAAGGCTCTGTCCTACGCTTGAGTGGAGGTCACGCGGTTTTCTGCAACCCGGCCACCGTGCGCGGCATTGCGACAAAACCCGGCAAGGCTTCGATCCGTGTCAGCCAGGCGCGAACGTTGGCGTAGTCATCCAGCGAGACATTGCCCTCCGGCGCATGTGCGATGTAGCTGTAGGCAGACACGTCAGCGATGGTCGGCTCTTCGCCCGCCAGATATGCAGTTTTGCCCAACTCCAGTTCCATGACCTTGAGCAGGTTGTGCGCACGGCCAATGACTTCCTCGGCATTCAGTTGCGCACCAAACACCGTGATCAGGCGTGCCGCCGCCGGGCCAAACGCAATCGGTCCCGCCGCTGCCGACAGCCAGCGCTGCACACGCGCTGCGCCCACCGGGTCGGTCGGCAGCCAGCGTCCGTTGCCATATTTCTGCGCCAGATAAACCAGAATCGCGTTGGAATCAGCCAGCACCACGCCGTCGTCATCAATTGCCGGCACCTGACCAAAGCTGTTGATCGCCAGGTACTGCGGTTGCTTGTGCTCACCTTTGGCCAGATCGACGAAGATCAGCTCGGTCGGCAGTTGCAGCAGCGACAGCATCAACTCGACGCGGTGGGCGTGGCCGGAACGTGGGAAGTTGTAGAGTTTGATCGCTTGCATGGTCGACTCCGCTGAAAAGTGACGTCGCTACGGGAATGAGCGCGCCGATGGAGTCATCATCTATGGGTTGCCGGAACAACAGAATAACCAGCCGCTGCAATCGATTATTTCATCTCGTGCAATAACGCCGCTGCGCTCAAGGCCGGATGCTCGCGCAGCGCCTTCACGGCGAAGTCGACAAAACTGCGGATCCGCGCCGGTGCCTTGCGCCCGCCTTGATACACCACATGGATCGGCAACGGCGGCAATTCAAACTCGGCGAGGACGATTTCCAGCTCCCCCGCCGCGACTTTGTCCGCCACTTGATAGGACAGCACTCGCGTCAGACCCAGGCCTTTGCGCGCGGCGGTGATCGCCGACTGATTGGCCGTGACGGTCAGGCGCGGTTCGGTGCGCACGCTAAAGGCTTCACTGCCGTCGAGAAACGGCCAGTTGCGTTGCTGCCCGATCGCCGACGTCGCCACCACCGGCAACCCGGCCAAGGCCTGCGGATGCTCCGGTCGGCCGTGTTCAGCCAGAAACGTCGGCGAAGCGCAAATCACCCGTCGCACTTCCCCGACGCGGATTGCATGCTGATTGCTGTCCGGCAGCTCACCGATACGCACCGCGACATCAATGCCCTCCTCGACCATGTTGACGACCCGGTCCAGCAACAGCGCATTGATCGATACCTCCGGGTAGCGACAAAGGTAATCGGCCATCACTGGCGTCACGAACAGATCGCCGAACAGCACCGGCGCAGTAATCGTCAACTGCCCGCGCGGCAAGGCATGGCTGCCTGCCGCCGAATCCTCGGCCTCCTGCACTTCGGCAAGAATCCGCCGGCAGTCATCGCAGTAACGTTGCCCGGCTTCGGTGAGATGCACGGTGCGCGTGGTACGCACCAGTAACTGTGTACCGATATGCTGCTCCAGCGCCGCCACCGCCCGGGTGACACTCGCCGCCGACAGCCCCAGACGCCGCGACGCCGCCGAAAAGCCTTGCTCCTGGGCGACGACAACGAAGATCTGCATTTCCTGAAAGCGGTCCATGGGATTCCTCGGCGGCGGATACGACAATCGCAGCCGAGGCTGCGATTGTGGGAGAGCTTAGATCAACGGTGGATAACTTATTCCACAGTGACCGATTTCGCCAGGTTGCGCGGTTGATCAACGTCGGTGCCCTTGAGCACGGCGACGTAGTACGACAACAGTTGCAACGGGATCGTATAAAGGATCGGCGAGAGAATGTCGTGGATGTGCGGCATTTGCACCACGTGGGTACCTTCGCCGTTGGTCATCGCAGCCTTCTCATCCGCGAACACGATCAACTCGCCGCCGCGAGCGCGGACTTCCTGCAGGTTGGATTTGAGCTTTTCCAGCAGTTCGTTGTTCGGTGCGACAGTGACCACCGGCATGTCGTTATCCACAAGTGCCAGCGGCCCGTGTTTGAGCTCGCCGGCCGGGTAGGCTTCGGCATGGATGTAGGAGATTTCCTTGAGCTTCAAGGCACCTTCCATCGCGACCGGGAATTGCGCACCACGGCCGAGGAACAGGGTGTGGTTTTTCTCGGCAAACAGCTCGGCGATTTTTTCCACGGTGCTGTCCATCGCCAGCGCTTCGCCGAGACGGGTCGGCAGGCGACGCAGTTCTTCGACGAGTGTGGCTTCGACGCCGTTAGCCAGAGTGCCGCGCACCTGACCCAGCGACAGGGTCAGCAGCAACAGGCCGACCAGTTGCGTGGTGAAGGCTTTGGTCGAGGCCACGCCGATTTCGCGGCCGGCCTGGGTCAACAGGGTCAGATCGGATTCGCGCACCAGCGAGCTGATGCCGACGTTGCAGATCGCCAGGCTGGCGAGGAAGCCCAGCTCCTTGGCATTGCGCAGCGCCGCGAGGGTGTCAGCGGTTTCACCGGACTGCGAGATGGTCACGAACAGCGTGTCCGGCTGCACCACCACTTTGCGATAACGGAATTCGCTGGCGACTTCGACCTGGCACGGGATGCCGGCCAGTTCCTCGAGCCAGTAGCGCGCGACCATACCGGCGTGATAACTGGTGCCGCAGGCGACGATCTGCACATTGCGCACTTTGGCAAACAGCTCGGCAGCTTGCGGACCGAAGGCCTCAACCAGCACTTGATTGTTGCCCAGGCGACCTTCGAGGGTGCGCTGGACCACGGCCGGTTGTTCGTGGATTTCCTTGAGCATGTAGTGGCGGAACTCGCCCTTGTCGGCGGCTTCGGCACCGTCGGTGTACTGCACGGTCTGGCGCTCGACAGCGTTGCCGTTTACGTCCCAGATCTGCACGCTGTCGCGACGGATTTCAGCGATATCGCCTTCTTCCAGGTACATGAAGCGATCAGTGACCTGACGCAGAGCGAGTTGGTCGGAAGCGAGGAAGTTCTCGCCCAGGCCCAGGCCGATCACCAATGGACTGCCACTGCGCGCGGCGACCAGACGATCCGGTTGCTGTGCGTTGATCACTGCCAGACCGTAGGCGCCATGCAGCTCCTTGACGGTCGCTTTGAGCGCGGCAGTCAGGTCCGGTTGGTCCTTGAGCTTGTGGGTCAGCAGGTGCGCGATGACTTCGGTGTCGGTGTCCGAGCTGAACGAGTAACCCAAGGCTTTGAGTTGTTCGCGCAGGGCTTCGTGGTTCTCGATGATGCCATTGTGCACCACTGCAATGTCACCGGAAAAATGCGGGTGAGCGTTGCGCTCGCACGGCGCGCCATGGGTCGCCCAACGGGTGTGGGCGATACCAAGACGGCCGGCCAGCGGCTGTTCGGCCAGTGCGGTTTCCAGTTCGCTGACCTTGCCCGGACGGCGCATGCGCTCCAGGGTCTGGTCGTTGGTATAAACCGCCACACCGGCGCTGTCATAGCCGCGGTATTCGAGGCGCTTCAGGCCTTCGAGAAGGATGGCGGTGATATTACGTTCAGCTACTGCGCCGACAATGCCACACATGGTTATTTCTCCTGACTGACAGCCGCACAGATCAAAGTGATCCCGCGGGCCTGAAGCTGATCGCGTGCCTCGACAGACAGGCGATCATCGGTAATGAGGGTATGGATGCTGCTCCAGGGCAGCTCCAGGTTGGGAATCTTGCGACCAATCTTGTCGGCTTCGACCATGACGATGACTTCTCGCGCAACGTCGGCCATCACCCGGCTGAGACCGAGCAGTTCATTGAAGGTGGTGGTGCCGCGCACCAGATCGATGCCGTCGGCGCCGATGAACAGTTGGTCGAAGTCGTAGGAGCGTAGTACTTGCTCGGCGACCTGGCCCTGAAAGGATTCCGAGTGCGGATCCCAGGTGCCGCCGGTCATCAGCAGCACTGGCTCGTGTTCCAGTTCGCTCAAGGCATTGGCGACATGCAGCGAGTTGGTCATCACCACCAGGCCCGGTTGCTGGCCCAGTTCGGGAATCATTGCGGCGGTGGTGCTGCCGCTGTCGATGATGATGCGCGCGTGCTCGCGGATGCGTTTGACCGCCGCGCGGGCGATCGCCTGCTTGTACTTGGAAATACTCTGCGCCGTTTCTGCGACCAGCTCTTGCGGCATGGTGATCGCTCCGCCGTAACGACGCAGCAAAAGACCATGGGTTTCCAGCGCGGCAAGATCCTTGCGAATCGTAACTTCGGAAGTTTCGAAACGCTTGGCCAGCTCATCGACACTGACTTCGCCCTGCTCATTGAGCAAGGCGAGGATGTTATGACGACGCTGAGGTGTGTTGCGTTTGGACATGGCGGCTTAAGTTTCGATTCGAAAGATAACGCAAGCAATGAAACTCTATCGAAAGGTTGCCGTCAAGACGCGGGGAGAAAAATTCAGAAAGATTGAAATGACTGTGGGAGCGAGCCCGCTCGCGAAAGGGAGTCTCAGCCACTGAAGACGTGACTGACAAACCGCATTCGCGAACAGGCTCGCTCCCACAAGAGGTTGTGGATAAATCAGGATTTTTTGATTTTTTCCGGCCGCTTCCAGCCGTCGATGTTCTTCTGACGGGCTCGGCCAACCGCCAGCTGAGCGTTATCCACATTTTGCGTGATGGTCGATCCGGCCGCAGTGGTTGCACCGTTGGAGATATCCACAGGGGCAACCAGCGAGTTGTTGGAACCGATGAACACATCAGCGCCCAAAACGGTTTTCCACTTGTTCGCGCCATCGTAGTTGCAGGTGATGGTGCCGGCGCCGATGTTCGTGCGTGCGCCGATTTCGGCATCGCCCAGATAGGTCAGGTGGCCAGCCTTGGCACCTTCGCCCATGTGAGCATTTTTCAGCTCAACGAAGTTACCGACATGGGCGCGCGCTTCGAGCACAGTGCCCGGGCGCAAACGCGCGAAGGGACCGGCGTCGCTGCCTTCACCGAGAATGGCACCTTCGATATGACTGTTGGCCTTGATTACCACGCCTTTGCGCAGGGTACTGTCCTTGATCACGCAGTTCGGACCGATCTCTACGTCGTCTTCGATAATCACCTTGCCTTCGAGGATCACGTTGATGTCGATCAGCACATCGCGGCCTACGCTGACTTCGCCACGCACATCGAAACGCGCCGGGTCACGCAGGGTCACGCCCTGAGTCATAAGGCGACGGCCGGCGCGCAACTGGTAATGACGCTCCAGTTCAGAGAGCTGCTTGCGATCATTGGCGCCCTGCACTTCCATCGGGTCGTGCGGTTGTTCGGTAGCCACGACCAAACCATCGCTGACCGCCATTTCGATCACGTCGGTGAGGTAGTACTCGCCCTGCGCGTTATTGTTCGAGAGGCGACTCATCCAGTCAGCCAGACGATCGGCTGGCACAGCGAGGATGCCGGTGTTGCCTTCGGTGATCGCACGTTGCGCTTCGCTGGCGTCTTTATGCTCGACGATTGCCGCGACCTTGCCGTCAGCATCACGCACGATGCGGCCGTAACCGGTCGGGTCATCCAGCTCGACAGTGAGCAAACCCATCTGGCCCGGCACGACATGCTTGAGCAGACGTTGCAGGGTTTCCACTTCAATCAGCGGCACATCGCCGTAAAGAATCAGCACAGTGTCGGCGTCAATGAACGGCACCGCCTGGGCGGTGGCATGGCCAGTGCCCAGTTGCTTGTCCTGCAACACGAAATTCAGATCATCAGCTGCCAGACGCTCACGCACCACATCGGCACCGTGACCGATCACCACGTGAATGCGCTGTGGATCAAGTTGCCGAGCGCTGTGGATAACATGGCCGAGCATGGAGTTGCCGGCAATCGGGTGCAGCACTTTGGGCAGCGCCGAACGCATGCGAGTGCCTTGACCGGCCGCGAGGATAACGATTTCGAGAGACATGACTGGCTACCAATCCTGGGTGGTCAGCAACTGCGACCGGTTTGTGGGAATTCGGAAAAGAAAAAAGGGTAGCCGAGGCTACCCTTTTTTATCAATCGCACAACAAGCGGCTGACGGATTAACCGCCAAACTTCTTGCGGATCTGCTGGACGGTGCGCAGCTGGGCTGCAGCCTCGGCCAGACGTGTGGCAGCGGCGCCGTAATCGAAGTCCGCGCCTTTTTCGTTCAGGGCATTCTCGGCAGCCTTGAGAGCTGCCTGAGCCTGAGCTTCATCCAGGTCGGCGGCACGTTGCACGGTATCGGCAAGTACCTTGACCATGTTCGGCTGAACCTCGAGGAAACCACCGGAGATGTAGAACACCTCGGCTTCCCCGCCTTGCTTGATCAGGCGGATCGGACCCGGCTTGAGATTAGTGATCAGCGGCGCGTGACCCAGAGCGATACCAAGATCACCCAGTGCACCGTGCGCAATCACCATCTCGACCAGGCCGGAAAAGATTTCCCCTTCCGCGCTGACGATATCGCAATGGACTGTCATAGCCATCTGATTGCCTCAACCTAAATTAGCGCCCGTTGCCGGGCGCCGGGATTACAGTTTCTTGGCTTTCTCGATCGCTTCTTCGATGCCGCCAACCATGTAGAACGCTTGTTCTGGCAGGTGGTCGTAGTCACCGTTGAGGATGCCTTTGAAGCCAGCAATGGTGTCTTTCAGGGAAACGTATTTACCCGAAGCACCGGTGAAGACTTCAGCCACGAAGAACGGCTGCGACAAGAAGCGCTGGATCTTACGAGCACGGTTAACCAACTGTTTGTCGGCTTCCGACAGCTCGTCCATACCCAGGATCGCGATGATGTCTTTCAGCTCTTTGTAACGCTGCAGAACGTACTGAACGCCGCGAGCGGTGTCGTAGTGGTCCTGACCAATCACGTTCGGGTCCAGCTGACGCGAAGTCGAATCCAGTGGATCTACCGCTGGGTAGATACCCAAGGAAGCGATGTCACGGGACAGAACGACGGTGGCGTCCAAGTGGGCGAAGGTGGTCGCTGGCGACGGGTCGGTCAAGTCGTCCGCAGGTACGTATACCGCTTGGATCGAGGTGATCGAACCTTCCTTGGTCGAAGTGATACGTTCTTGCAGAACGCCCATCTCTTCAGCCAGGGTCGGCTGGTAACCTACTGCCGAAGGCATACGGCCCAGCAGTGCGGATACTTCAGTACCGGCCAGGGTGTAACGATAGATGTTGTCGACGAACAGCAGAACGTCGTTACCTTCGTCACGGAACTTCTCGGCCATGGTCAGGCCGGTCAGTGCTACGCGCAGACGGTTTCCCGGCGGCTCGTTCATCTGACCGTAAACCAGCGCCACTTTGTCCAGAACGTTGGAGTCCTTCATCTCGTGGTAGAAGTCGTTACCCTCACGAGTACGCTCACCCACACCGGCGAACACGGAATAACCGCTGTGCTCGATGGCGATGTTACGGATCAGTTCCATCATGTTTACGGTTTTGCCTACACCGGCACCACCGAATAGACCGACTTTACCGCCCTTGGCGAACGGGCAGACCAGGTCGATAACCTTGATGCCGGTTTCCAGCAGGTCGTTGCCGCCTGCTTGCTCGGCGAACGAAGGTGCTGCGCGGTGAATGCCCCAGCGCTCTTCGGTGTCGATCGGGCCAGCTTCGTCGATCGGGTTACCGAGGACGTCCATGATCCGGCCCAGGGTCGCTTTACCGACCGGTACGGAGATGGCTGCGCCAGAGTCGGTGACTTCCAGACCGCGCTTCAAGCCCTCGGTGGAACCCATCGCAATGGTACGCACCACGCCGTCGCCCAGCTGCTGCTGAACTTCCAGGGTGGTTGCGGCCGCGCTTTGTACAGTCAGCGCGTTGTAGATGCTCGGTACGCTGTCGCGTGGAAATTCCACGTCGATAACGGCGCCGATGATTTGAACGATACGTCCGCTACTCATAGCTGGATCCTCTGAATATTTGAACCGTTAAACCGCGGCAGCGCCGCCGACGATTTCCGAGATCTCTTGGGTGATCGCAGCCTGACGCGCCTTGTTGTAGATCAGCTGCAAATCGCTGATCAAATCACCGGCGTTGTCGGTAGCGTTCTTCATCGCGATCATCCGCGCAGCCTGTTCAGCCGCGTTGTTCTCGACCACCGCCTGGTAGACCTGCGACTCGACGTAACGGACCATCAAGCCGTCAAGCAGCTCTTTGGCGTCCGGTTCGTAGAGATAGTCCCAGTGGTGCTTGAGATCCTGATCCGGGGTTGCCACCAGTGGAATCAACTGCTCCACGGTAGGCTGTTGCGTCATGGTGTTGATGAACTTGTTGGACACCACGGACAGGCGGTCGATACGGCCGTCCAGGTAGGCATCCAGCATCACCTTGACGCTGCCGATCAGATCATTGATCGACGGCTCTTCACCCAGGTGGCTGATAGCTGCAACGACGTTACCGCCGAAGTTGCGGAAAAAGGCCGCACCCTTGCTACCGACTACACACAGATCAATCTCGACGCCGTTTTCGCGGTTTACCGCCATGTCCTTGACCAGGGCCTTGAACAGGTTGGTGTTCAAGCCGCCGCACAGACCACGGTCACTGCTCACGACGACATAACCGACGCGCTTGATTTCGCGGTCGATCATGAACGGGTGGCGGTATTCCGGGTTGGCGTTGGCCAGATGCCCAATTACCTGGCGGATACGCTCCGCATAAGGACGGCTAGCAGCCATGCGCATTTGTGCCTTGCGCATTTTGCTGACCGCCACTTTTTCCATGGCGCTGGTAATCTTTTGCGTGCTTTTGATGCTCGCAATCTTACTGCGAATCTCTTTTGCGCCTGCCATGTAACACCTATCAGGTTAGCAAGCGGGAGCCTCGCGGCTCCCGCTGCGGCTTACCAGGTTTGGGTGGCCTTGAACTTCTCGATACCGGCTTTCATGCCAGCGTCGATTTCGTCATTGAAGTCACCTTTAACGTTGATCTTGGCCATCAAATCGGCGTGATCGCGGTTGAAGAAAGCGATCAGCGCTTGTTCGAAGCTGCCGACCTTGGCGATTTCAATGTCAGTCAGGAACCCACGCTCAGCGGCATACAGCGACAGCGCCATGTCAGCAATCGACATTGGTGCGTATTGCTTCTGCTTCATCAGCTCGGTAACGCGCTGACCATGCTCAAGTTGCTTGCGGGTCGCTTCGTCCAGGTCAGAAGCGAACTGGGCGAATGCCGCCAGTTCACGGTACTGAGCCAGAGCGGTACGGATACCACCGGAGAGCTTCTTGATGATCTTGGTCTGAGCGGCACCACCCACACGGGATACCGAAACACCGGCGTTCACTGCAGGGCGGATGCCCGAGTTGAACATGGCCGATTCCAGGAAGATCTGACCGTCGGTGATGGAAATCACGTTGGTCGGAACGAACGCGGAAACGTCGCCAGCCTGGGTTTCGATGATCGGCAGTGCGGTCAGGGAACCGGTTTTGCCGGTCACTGCGCCGTTGGTGAACTTCTCTACGTATTCTTCCGAAACGCGGGATGCGCGCTCCAGCAGACGGGAGTGGAGATAGAACACGTCGCCTGGGTAAGCTTCACGACCTGGTGGACGGCGCAGCAGCAGGGAGATCTGGCGGTAAGCCACTGCCTGCTTGGACAGATCGTCATAAACGATCAGCGCGTCTTCACCGCGGTCGCGGAAGAATTCACCCATGGTGCAACCGGAGTACGGTGCCAGGAATTGCAGCGCAGGAGATTCCGAAGCACTGGCAGCCACGATGATCGTGTTGGCCAGGGCGCCGTTTTCTTCCAGCTTGCGAACCACGTTGGCGATGGTCGATTGCTTCTGACCGATGGCTACGTAGACGCAGAAAATGCCGCTGTTTTTCTGGTTGATGATCGCGTCGATCGCCAGAGCGGTTTTACCGATCTGACGGTCACCGATGATCAGCTCACGCTGGCCACGGCCGACAGGGATCATGGCATCGACAGCCTTGTAGCCAGTCTGTACAGGCTGGTCTACCGACTTACGCCAGATCACGCCTGGAGCAACTTTCTCGACCGCGTCGGTCTCGGTGTTGCCCAGTGGACCTTTGCCGTCAACAGGGTTACCCAGAGCATCGACTACGCGGCCCAGCAATTCCTTACCAACAGGAACTTCGAGGATGCGGCCGGTGCACTTGGCGCTCATGCCTTCAGCCAGCGACTGGTAGGAGCCCAATACCACGGCACCTACGGAGTCCTGCTCCAGGTTGAGGGCCATACCGTAGACGCCGCCCGGAAACTCGATCATCTCGCCGTACATGACGTCGGCCAGACCGTGAATCCGCACGATGCCGTCAGATACGCTGACGACAGTGCCTTCGTTACGGGCTTGGGAGGTCACATCGAGCTTGTCGATGCGGCCCTTGATAATTTCACTTATTTCGGAAGGATTGAGTTGCTGCATTGCTCTGCTGCCCCTTCAAACTCAAGATTTCAATGCTTCGGCAAGTTTCGCGATTTTGCCGCGAATCGAGCCATCGATAACCAGGTCGCCGGCGCGGATCACGACACCACCAATCAAGGCAGCGTCCTCCGCAACTTGCAGGCGCACTTCCCGGTTGAGTCGTGCACTGAGAACCTTGGCGAGTTTGTCTTGCTGTTCTTGGTTCAATGCAAATGCACTGGTTACTTCAACGTCTACCGATTTCTCTTGTTCGGCCTTGTACAGGTCGAATAGAGCAGCGATCTCCGGCAGAAGCAGGAGACGGTCGTTTTCGGCAACGACGTTGATGAAATTGCGTGCCTTTTCATCAAACTTGTCGCCGCACACGTCAATGAACGTGGCGGCCTTTTCTGCGCTCGTCAGTCGCGGGGCCTTGAGCACGCGCTGCAGGGTGTCGTCTTGCGACACCGCTGCTGCCAGGCCGAGCATGGCTGACCAATTGGCCAGTTGCTGGTGGGCCTGAGCGTGCTCGAAGGCCGCCTTAGCGTAAGGTCGGGCCAACGTGGTCAGTTCTGCCATGATCGCCCTCGCTTAGATTTCAGCAGCCAGTTGGTTAACCAGCTCTGCGTGCGCGTTTTGATCGATTGTGGCACCCAGGATCTTCTCGGCGCCGCCAACAGCCAGCAAGCCCACTTGGGCACGCAGCTTGTCTTTGACGCTGTTCAGTTCCTGTTCGATCTCGGCTTGAGCCTGAACCTTCACACGGTCAGCGTCGATACGGGCTTTTTCAACAGCCTCTTCGACGATCTGGTTACCGCGTTTCTTGGCTTGCTCGATGATTTCAGCTGCCTGAGCTTTCGCTTCGCGCAGTTGCTGACCCGCTTTCTCTTGGGCCAACTCCAGGTCGCGAGCTGCACGGCTGGCAGCGTCCAGACCATCAGCGATCTTCTTTTGACGTTCGTGCAGAGCAGCGATGACCGGAGGCCATACATACTTCATGCAGAACAGTACAAAAATCAGGAACGCAACGGACTGGCCAATCAGGGTCGCATTAATGTTCACGCCAACACCTCGCAGTTACGTTGTCCATCACACCAAATTACCCGGAAGATCCGAGTAATCAGCCAGCGATCTGACCAACGAACGGGTTCGCAAAGGTGAAGAACAGAGCGATACCAACACCGATCATGGTTACGGCGTCGAGCAGACCGGCAACGATGAACATTTTCACTTGCAGCATTGGAACCATTTCTGGCTGACGCGCTGCGCCTTCCAGGAACTTGCCGCCCAGCAGGCCGAAACCAATTGCGGTACCCAGTGCGCCCAGGCCGATCAACAGTGCAACAGCGATAGCGGTTAGACCAACTACAGTTTCCATCTTTCCTCCCGACTTTTACGTCGTATGGTTTAGGTTTTTTAGATTAAAGCGGTAAAACAAATCGTTTCAGCTGCCCCGCAAGGAGCTCCCTCCCGTTTGACCGGGAGGAACATCAGACTAGTCGAGACTGGTCTTAATGGTTTTCTTCGTGCGCCATCGACAGGTAGACGATGGTCAGCATCATGAAGATGAACGCCTGCAGGGTGATGATCAGGATGTGGAACACTGCCCACGCCCACTGCAGAACAACGCCCAGGCCGCTGAGCCAGAGCAGGCCGCTGCCGAACATCACAGCGATCAGAATGAACACCAGCTCGCCGGCATACATGTTGCCGAACAGACGCAGAGCCAGAGAGATCGGCTTGGCGATCAGGGTGACGAATTCCAGCAGGAAGTTCACCGGGATCAGCAGGGCCTGAACGAAGATGTTCTTGCTGCCGAACGGGTGCAGGGTCAGTTCGCCGATGAAGCCGCCGATGCCCTTGACCTTGATGCTGTAGAAAATGATCAGTGCGAACACCGAGAACGCCATGCCCAGAGTCGCGTTCGGGTCGGTAGTCGACACGGCGCGGAATGGGATGTGGGCATCGCCGGAGATCAGGATGGCCAGTTGAGGAATCCAGTCGACCGGTACCAGGTCGACGGCGTTCATCAGGAACACCCAGACGAAGATGGTCAGCGCCAGCGGTGCAATCACCGGGCTACGGCCATGGAAGCTGTCTTTCACGCTGCCATCGACGAATTCGACCAATACTTCAACGAAGTTCTGCAAGGCACCCGGCTGACCCGACGTCGCTTTCTTTGCCGCCATGCGGAAAAGAAGAACGAAGATCAGACCCAGCGCGACCGACCAGCCGAGGGTATCGACGTGGAAAGCCCAGAAGCCCATTTCCTTGGCCTCTGCTGCGGTGTGGGCAAAGCCCCAGCCGCCGTTGGGTAGCTGACCGAAAGTCAGGTTCTGCAAGTGGTGCTGGATATAGCCCGAAGCGGTTGTCTCTGCCATGGTTGCCTCAAACGCCCTAAGGTCTCGAAAGTCTTGTTCTCATCAGCAGGGGAGCGAACCAGCTGACCGACTGCGTCAGCACGAACACGCCGAATACTTCGATCGGCGCCAGTGGCTTCACACCTGCGAACAACAGTGCAAACAGCACTGCCGTCAAAATAAGTTTGCCTGCCTCGCCGGCATAAAATGACCGGACGATGGACTGGGCTGCTCGGGCGCCGGAAAACCGAAATGCCCTGTGAGCGAAATAAACATTGGGCAGCAAGGCTATCAGGCCTCCGCAAAGTCCCGAGTATCCGGCAACGACTCCGTGCCATTGCCAGAGCGCCAAAGCGGCAATGAGCAGAATGACAAATTGAGCCATCAACACCGGAAAAACCGCCAGGCGATGGAAAGGCAAGCGGTTTGGCGTGCGGGTTTCCATCACAGTTGCTCTCCAATGGTCGGCTGCCGAAATTCAATAACTTGGCATAATTTGTGCCGACAAAATGCGCGCAGAGTATAGGGGCGGTTCTGCCCCTATTCAACTGTCAGGTAGTGATTTCCGACTGCGCGCTACATGAGGAAATGTTTCAGCGGATGTGTGCGAGCACACCTTGAAGCTCGTCGAGCGAGTTATAACCAATCACCAATTGGCCTTTGCCCTTCTTGCCATGGCGAATCTGCACCGCAGAGCCTAGGCGCTCGGCCAAACGCTGCTCGAGGCGAGCGATGTCCGGGTCGGGTTTTGCAGCTTCCACAGGCTCCGGTTTGCCACTCAACCACTGGCGAACCAGTGCCTCGGTTTGGCGCACAGTCAGCCCTCGTGCGACAACATGTCGCGCCCCTTCGACCTGCTGATTGTCCGGCAGACCGAGCAAGGCACGCGCGTGACCCATTTCCAGGTCACCGTGCGACAGCATCGTCTTGATCACTTCAGGCAGTGCAATAAGTCGCAACAGGTTAGCCACAGTCACCCGCGACTTACCCACAGCCTCGGCGACCTGCTGCTGAGTCAGCTGGAATTCCTGCTGCAAGCGCTGCAAGGCGACGGCTTCTTCGATCGGATTGAGGTCTTCACGCTGGATGTTCTCGATCAGCGCAATCGCAATGGCGGTTTCATCCGGCACATCGCGAACCATCGCCGGGATGGTTTCCTGCCCGGCCTGCTGACTGGCGCGCCAGCGGCGTTCACCGGCAATGATCTCAAACCGACCGCCGCCAATCGGGCGCACCACGATCGGCTGCATCACGCCTTGGGCCTTGATCGACTGCGCCAGCTCTTCCAGGGCCTGCGGGTCCATGTCACGGCGCGGCTGATATTTGCCGCGCTGCAGCAGGTCCAGCGGCAGGTGTTGCAGTTCGCGGGTGTCGGCCTGCGCGGCTTGTTCTTCCAGCGCGCTGACCGTCGGACCACTCAGCAGTGCATCCAGTCCACGTCCGAGACCTCGTTTCTTGACGGCCATGGGGATTCCTTAAGTTGGCTGAGCAGCAGCAATGCGTGAATTTTTGCGCTGACGACGAACCATCTCGCCCGCCAGAGCCAGATAGGCCAGAGCGCCACGCGATTGCTTGTCGTAAGCCAGCGCCGGCATGCCGTAGCTCGGTGCTTCGGCCAAGCGAATGTTGCGCGGGATCACCGTGTCGTACAGCTGATCGCCGAAGTGTTCCTTGAGCTGCGCCGAAACATCGTTCATCAGGCTCAGGCGCGGGTCGTACATGGTCCGCAGCAGGCCTTCGACTTTCAGGTTCGGATTGAGCAGTTCAGCGATGCGCTTGATGTTATCCACAAGGTCGCTCAAACCTTCCAGCGCAAAGTATTCGCACTGCATGGGAATAATCACCCCATCAGCGGCGACCAGTGCATTGAGTGTGAGCATCGACAGCGACGGTGGGCAGTCGATCAGAATGTAGTCGTAGTTGTCCCGGATCGGCGCCAGCGCACTGCGCAGACGGCTTTCCTTCATCTGCATTTCCAGCAGCACCACTTCGGCCGCGGTCAGATCGCGGTTGGCCGGCAGCAGTTGATAACCGCCGTGCTCGGAGAAGTGCATCGCCTGGCCGAGGTCGCATTCACCGATCAGCAGATCGTAGACCGAGTTTTCCAGACCATGTTTATCCACACCGCTACCCATGGTGGCGTTGCCCTGTGGATCGAGATCGATCAACAGCACCCGGCGCTTGGTCGCGACCAGGGATGCTGCGAGGTTGATGCAGGTGGTGGTCTTGCCCACACCACCCTTCTGGTTCGCTATCGCGAATACCTTAGCCATTCTTGCTTGTGTTCCCAATCATGCCGTGCGGCGCAGTATCAGCAGATGGCGTTGGCCTTGGCAACCGGGGACGGCCAGGGCGTGTTCGCTATCGAGTTTGAAATCTGCCGGCAATGCTACCAGCTCATCGGCCGGATGAACGCCCTTCATTGCCAGCCAGCGTGTATCGGCATCGCCCAAGTGGCGAGTCCAGTTGGTGAAGTTTTCCATGCTGCTGAATGCCCGGGAAATGATCCCGTTGAATGGCTGCGCAGGCTGGAAGGCTTCTACGCGACTGTGGATAACTTGCAGGTTATCCAGCTTCAGCTCCAGTTTGACCTGAGTCAGGAAGCGGGTTTTCTTGCCGTTGCTGTCCAGACAGGTCACTTGCGAGTCCGGATAAAGGATTGCCAGCGGAATACCAGGCATGCCACCGCCACTGCCGACATCGAGCCAGCGACCGTTTTCGATGAACGACATCACGCTGAGACTGTCGAGCAAGTGCCGCGAAACCATTTCGTCTGGATCGCGCACGGCGGTCAGGTTGTAGGCCTGGTTCCATTTGATCAACAGGGCCAGATAACCCAGCAGCAATGCGTGCTGGGTTTCTGTGAGATTGACACCGAGCTCGCGGGCTCCTGTGGATAACTCTTCGGCATGTTGCGAAGTGACCTTGGCACTCAAGCGCTTTGCTCCAACTGACGGCCCGCGCCGCGTTTTTTCAAATGAATCATCAACAGCGAAATCGCTGCCGGGGTCACGCCCGGGATCCGCGAAGCCTGGCCCAGAGTCTCGGGACGTGTGGCGCCGAGCTTGCTCTGGATCTCCTTGGACAGACCCGAGATGTTGGTGTAATCGATATCCACAGGCAATTTCGTGTCTTCGCTGGCGCGCAGACGGGCGATTTCGTCCTGTTGGCGGTCGATGTAACCGGCGTACTTGGTCTTGATCTCGACCTGCTCGGCGACCTGTGGATCTTCCGCGCCCTGCCCGGTCACTTCGACCAGACCGGCGTAATCGATTTCCGGACGGCTCAACAGGTTGAGCAGGTTGTACTCGTGAGTCAGCGGCGTGCCAAATTTCTCGGCAATCGCATCGCCCTGCGGGGTGTTCGGCCGCACCCAGGTGCTTTTCAGGCGCTGTTCTTCAAGCTCGATGCTTTCGCGTTTCTTGCAGAAGGCCGCCCAGCGCGCGTCATCGACCAGACCGAGCTCGCGACCTTTTTCGGTAAGACGCAGGTCGGCGTTGTCTTCGCGCAGAATCAGGCGGTACTCGGCTCGGGACGTGAACATGCGGTACGGCTCTTGGGTACCGAGGGTGATCAGGTCGTCGACCAGAACGCCGATGTACGCTTCATCGCGGCGCGGACACCAGGCTTCTTTGCCCTTCGCGCGCAGTGCAGCGTTGGCCCCGGCGAGCAGACCTTGAGCGCCAGCTTCTTCGTAACCGGTGGTGCCGTTGATCTGCCCGGCGAAAAACAGACCGCCGATGACTTTGGTTTCCAGGCTGTACTTCAGGTCGCGCGGATCGAAGTAGTCGTACTCGATCGCATAACCCGGACGCACGATGTGTGCGTTTTCCATGCCGCGGATCGATTGCACGATCTGCAATTGCACGTCGAACGGCAGGCTTGTGGATATCCCGTTCGGGTACAGCTCATGGGTGGTCAGACCTTCCGGCTCGATGAACACCTGATGGCTTTCCTTGTCGGCAAAGCGATGAATCTTGTCTTCGATCGACGGGCAATAACGCGGGCCGACGCCTTCGATCTCCCCGGCAGCGGAATACATCGGCGAACGATCGAGGTTCGCCGCGATGATTTCGTGGGTACGTGCATTGGTATGGGTAATCCAGCAACTGACCTGGCGCGGATGCTGCTCCTTGCTGCCCATGAACGACATCACCGGGATCGGAGTGTCACCCGGCTGCTCGGTCATCACCGAGAAATCCACAGATTTGCCATCAATACGCGGCGGTGTACCGGTTTTCAGGCGCCCGACACGCAATGGCAACTCACGCAGACGGTGGGCCAGAGCAATCGACGGTGGATCACCGGCGCGACCGCCGGAGAAATTCTGCAAACCGATGTGGATAAGTCCGCCGAGGAAGGTACCGGTGGTCAACACCACGGAATCGGCGAAGAAACGCAGCCCCATCTGTGTAACCACACCACGGACTAGTTCCTGCTCGACGATCAGGTCGTCAGCAGCCTGTTGAAATATCCACAGGTTCGGCTGGTTTTCCAGGATTTCGCGAACAGCTGCCTTGTAGAGAATCCGGTCGGCTTGTGCACGGGTGGCCCGTACGGCCGGACCCTTGCGGCTGTTCAACACGCGAAACTGGATGCCGCCCTTATCGGTAGCCATGGCCATCGCGCCGCCGAGGGCGTCGATTTCCTTGACCAGGTGGCTTTTGCCGATGCCTCCGATGGCCGGGTTACAACTCATGGCACCGAGGGTTTCCACGTTATGCGTCAGCAACAGGGTTTTTGCCCCCATGCGTGCTGACGCCAGTGCTGCCTCGGTACCGGCATGACCGCCGCCGATGACGATCACTTCAAAACGGGAAGGGAAATCCACCACGCACCTCGTGCCTGCTTAAGTAGGTCATTCAGGAAATAGTTGAGCTCAGGTTTCTGGACCTGGTCGGCAAGTATAGGGACTTCGCCCTTTCTAAAGAACCCTTTGCACAAAATTTAACCAGCTGTGGAGAACTCGAGGTTAAAAGAATAAAAAAGAGAGAAATTTATAAAACCTTTGTTTTTATGTTTATTCTTACTGAACCACCTTTCTGTGGATACATCGCTACAGGCCTTATTTTTTAACATGTACAGAGATTCAAAACTCTGTGTTCATGTAGCAATGAGGCCATTGGATAACCGGTTTAAGCCTGTGGATGAAAGGGGTTGTTATCCACAGTGCAGGTTATATCCAGTTTTCAACCCCATTTATCAACTGCCCTCAGTGGCAGTTATTCACAGGGCTTAATCCACAGAAAATCGCCAACAAGGCTTTTTCCGGACGCAAAAAAGCGCCAGCGAAGGATCGGTGACGCTTGGCAAGCCAAGGGCAGGAAAATAAAAAGGCTATTGTGAGAGGACGTAACAGAGGCTAATAATAGCCATTATCATTAACTCATCAGTTTTTCCCATGTCCCTACCCGCCCACACCGCTGCGATCGAGCGAATCTACGAGCAACATCATTCGTGGCTGTATGGTTGGCTCAAGGGCAGACTGCACAACGCCTGCGATGCCGCCGATGTGGCGCATGACACGTTTTTGCGAGTTCTGGCGGCGCGCAATGCAGCTCATATTCGTGAGCCGAGGGATTACCTGACGACCATTGCACGCGGGCTGGTCATTGATCGTTATAGACGCAGGGCCATTGAAAGCGCTTATCTGCAGGCCCTCGCAGCTCGGCCGGAAGCGACGACCGTCAGCGAAGAAGACAGAGCGCTGATCATTGAAACCCTGGTTGCTGTGGATAAAGCATTGACCGGATTGGGCACGCGCACACGGCAGATCTTCATGCTTTCGCAAGTCGACGGACTGACTTATCAACAGATCGCTGTGCAATTGGAGGTTTCGCTGACCACAGTGAAAAAACACATGGTTCGCGCCCTGACTGAATGCGCGCTGATCATGGCGCAACCATGATGGCCGTCGCTGCAGACCGTCAGGTCTTCGAAACTGCCGCCAGCTGGTATGTGCAGTTTCAATCCCAGCCACCGAGCCCTGCCGAACAGAAAGCCTGGCAGTTGTGGATAGACAGCGATCCGGCGCATCTGGCGGCGTGGAACCAGATGGAACAATTACAGCGCCACCTCGGTACGCTGCCGCAGGATCTGAAACGACGTGCGCTCAATAGCGGCCAACAAAGACGCCAGGTACTCAAACTGCTGTTGCTTGCAGCGGGAACAGGTTTCGTTGGCTGGAACGTTCAACGACACACATCTCTCGGCAACGTCTGGGCCGACTATAAAACCGGTGTAGGTCAGCGTCGCACCATCAGCCTGGCCGATGGCAGCCAGGTCCAGCTCAACACCGACTCGGCCATTGATGTCTCTTTCGATGCAGCACAACGCCTGATCCAACTGCGTGCCGGTGAAATCCTCGTCCAAACCGGCAAGCTTGGCGATCAGCGGCCGTTCTATGTGCAAACCCGTGACGGGCGGATCCATGCATTAGGCACCCGGTTCTCGGTGCATCAGATGCGGAACTCAACCCGGGTCGGCGTACTGGAGGATCGGGTCAGCGTTCAACCTGCGCAGTCATCCAGTGCTGCGCTCATCCTGAACGCAGGCGAAGGCGCGGATTTCGACAGTCGGCACAGCGGCCTCAGGCATCCCTTCCAGTCATCAGAAGTGGCCTGGATCAGCGGCCAGTTGATCGTTCTCGATGCGCGCCTGGGCGATGTCATCACAGAGTTGGGGCGCTATCGCAGCGGTGTATTGCACTGTGATCGCCGCGCTCGGAATCTGCGGGTCTCCGGGACCTTCCAGCTCGATTCGACCGACGCAGTGCTGGCCAATCTCAAGGCTTCGTTGCCGATCAACGTCCGCTATTTCAGTCGTTACTGGGTCTCGATCAGCCACAACGTTTGATCAAAAAAACGCCTGGGAAAAATAATCGCAAACGGGGTTATCTTTTTGCGTCCTGAGCCGGCCCTACAGGTAATCGCGATCAACGCGGCTCTTCGCCACCTTCAGCGCTTTTCTCCACACTGCATTGCATACAGCTTATTGATGGCCAGCGCTGCGTCCTGTCTGGTGATCAGCAACAGCGCCTTCGCGGCGTCGACATCCCAGCGCTTCGCCATTGCCGCCGGCCCGCTGGATAGTGCCTTGAGCCAGTTCGCCGCTACCGCCAATGTGATTCTGTCGTTCTCGCCGCAGCAGACCAGCCGCTTGCGCAGTGCCGGGCTGAACGGCGACTTCAGCGTCGAACAAGGTTTCGCTCAATTGCTGCAAGGCTCGGGTTTACAGGCAGTGCCACAAGCACCCGGCAGTTTCATTCTGCAGAACGTGCCCAACGGTGACTCCCTGGAACTGGCGCCGACCAACATCAATGCGCAGTTGGGCAATCCAATGAATCTCGATTACGCCGCCGACGTCGGCTACAAGGCGCAAAACAGCCGGATCGGTACGAAAACCAGTACGCCGCTGTCGGAAACACCGCGTTCCGTGTCAGTGGTGACCGGGCAGCGGATCAAGGATCAGAAATCCCAGACACTCACCGACGTACTCGGCTACGTGCCGGGGATCTTCGCCCCACCTTTTGCCGCCGGCGACAGCTTGGCTGGCGACCTGTTCTATATCCGTGGTTTCAACGCCACCGATTACGGCTACGGTTTGCTGCGCGACGGACTGCGCGTGCAGGGTAATCGCTATGACACCAGCACCGAGCCGTACGGACTTGAGCGGGTCGAGGTGTTCCGTGGCCCGTCTTCGCTGCTGTATGGCGAAAATGCGCCAGGCGGTCTGGTCAATCTGGTCAGCAAACGCCCGACCGCCGCGCCTCAGGGCGAAGTGCAACTGGGCTATGGCTCGAACAATCGCCGGCAAATCGGCGTAGATGTCTCCGGCCCGCTCAATGACAGCGGCAACGTTCTTGGACGCGTGGTGATGCTGGGGCGCAAATCCGATACCCAGACCGATCACGTGCCTGACGACCGTATTTATATCGCCCCTTCGCTGACCCTGAATTTCGACGATTTCAATACGCTGACGCTGCTGGCCAACTACCAGAAAGACCACACCAACATGGAGCTTGGCCTGCCGGCCGCCGGCACATTGCTGAGCAACCCCAACGGCCAGCTATCCAAAGACACCATGCTCGGTGACCCGGACTGGAATACCTTCGAACGGGAAACCTGGAGCACCGGCTACGAGTTCAGCCACTCGTTCAACGATGACTGGCAGTTCCGCCAGAACTCGCGCTACATGCAGTCGCGCATCACTCGCCACGAAACCTGGCCGGGCAATCTGAACAACGCCGGTTTCGGCACGCGGTTGAACGTGACCGCCTACGATCGCTTCAACAAATCCATGGTGTATTCGCTGGATAACCAGCTCGAAGGCAAGTTCCAGGCGGGGGATCTGGAAAACACCGTGCTGTTTGGCGCCAGCTACGATCGCACCTCGTTCAACCAGGACTGGAATGCCGGCATTGTCGGGCCGATCGACATCTACAACCCGGTTTACCTGCGTGATCCGACCACGCCGATTGCCGTACAAAACACATTGCTCGAGCAGCAGATGAAGGGTGTTTATGCACAGATTCAGAGCAAGTACGACAACTGGCTGTTCCTGCTCGGCGGGCGCCAGGACTGGGTCGACAGTGACTTCCGCGACAAGGTGGCCCGAGGCAGCAACATCAGCTCCGAGGACAAGAAGTTCACCTATCAGGGCGGCGTGATGTATCAGTTCGACAACGGCATGACGCCGTATGTCAGCTATTCCACGGCGTTCGTGCCGGTGCAGCAGATTTCCAACGCCGGAGCGCCGCTTGATCCGATCACCAGCAGCCAGTACGAATTGGGCTTGAAGTACGAACCGATCGGCTGGGACACCGCGTTCACCGCTTCGGTGTATGACCTGCGCAAGAAGGACGACACCTATTTCGACGCAACGACTTCGACCTATCGCCAGGTGGGCGAAAGCCGCGCCAAGGGCGTCGAGCTGGAACTAAACAGCAACCTGACGCAGAACCTCAATGTCACGGCGGCCTATACCTACACCGACGCGAAGATCACCAAGGATGCAGCAACATCTTTGGTCAAAGGCCATCAAATGACCGGCGTGCCGCGTAATCAGGCCTCGGTCTGGGCGAAATATCGCTTCCTCGACAGTGATTTGAAAGGCTTGTATGTCGCCGGTGGCGTGCGCTATTTCGACAGTGCGTTTGCCTACACTTCGCCTTCTCTATACGGAAAGCTGGATGCCGGAGACGTTACATTGGTCGACGCGGCTGTTGGATATCAGATCGACACACACTGGAGTGTTGATCTGAATGCGAAGAACCTGTTCGACAAGGAATATGTGTCGGGATGCAACGACGCAGGCCGCTGTTACTGGGGCGAGGATCGTACTTTGCTCGGTACGGTGTCCTATAACTGGTGAACAAAAAGGGGCTGCGGATGAATTATCCACAGCCCCTTCTTTTATTTGCCGATGCAGAAGCTGGAGAAAATCCTTCCGAGCAAATCATCAGAGCTAAACGCCCCGGTAATTTCACCCAGCGAATGCTGAGCCTGGCGCAGATCTTCGGCGAGCAATTCGCCTGCCCCGGCCAGGGTCAGTTGCGCGCGGCCATGTTCCAGTGCCGCGCTGGCGTGACGCAGTGCTTCCAGATGCCGGCGACGTGCGCTGAAGCTGCTTTCCGAAGTCTGCTCGTAACCCATGCACGCCTTGAGGTGGTCCCGCAGCAGGTCTAGGCCTTCGGCGGATTTGGCGCTGAGACTGATGGTCACGTGGCCGTCGTCACTGGTTTCCAGAGAAACCGCTTCACCGGTCAGATCGGCTTTGTTCCGGATCAGCGTGACTTTCGCCGGGTCCGGTCGAGACTCGAGGAATTCAGGCCACAAGGCAAAAGGATCCAGTGCCTCTGGTGCGGTCGCATCCACCACCAGTAAAACCCGATCCGCTTCACCAATGGCTTTCAAGGCCCGTTCCACACCAATCTTTTCCACATGATCGTCCGTGTCCCGCAGTCCTGCGGTATCGACAACGTGTAACGGCATGCCGTCGATGTGGATATGCTCGCGCAGGATATCCCGCGTGGTGCCGGCAATCTCGGTAACGATGGCAGCCTCGCGACCGGCCAATGCATTCAACAGGCTGGATTTGCCCGCGTTGGGACGGCCGGCAATCACCACCGTCATGCCATCACGCAATAACGCGCCCTGCCCCGCTTCGCGCATCACTGTGGATAACTCCTCGCGTACTTTGTCGAGCATGCTCAATACATGGCCGTCGGCGAGAAAGTCAATCTCCTCTTCCGGGAAGTCGATGGCGGCTTCGACGTAGATACGCAAGCCGATCAGTTGCTCGGTCAGGTTATGCACACGCTGGGAAAACGCACCCTGCAATGAACGCAGCGCATTGCGCGCAGCCTGGGCAGAACTGGCTTCGATCAAATCGGCGATTGCCTCGGCCTGGGCCAGATCGAGTTTGTCATTGAGGAAGGCGCGCTCGCTGAATTCCCCAGGACGGGCCAGACGACAACCCAGTTCCAGGCAGCGCTTGAGCAACATGTCCAGCACGATCGGGCCGCCGTGACCTTGGAGTTCCAGCACGTCTTCGCCGGTGAACGAGTTCGGCCCCGGGAAATACAAAGCCAGACCTTCATCCAGTACTTGCCGGTCGTCACTGAAAAACGGCCCGTAATGGGCGTAACGCGGTTTCAGTTCTCGGCCGCTGATGGCTTTTGCCGCCATGCTGGCCAACGGCCCGGAAATACGGACGATGCCCACACCGCCGCGCCCTTGAGCAGTGGCGACAGCAGCGATGGTTTCACGGGGTGTGCTCATAAAGCGGCATCCAGACAAAAGTGGCAGATAGCAAAACGCCCCACTAGGGGGCGTTTTGAGTGGTGTTATCCACAGTGCAAGTTACGCCTCGGCTTTTTTCGTCGCCGCTTCGATCTTACGCGTGATGTACCACTGTTGTGCAATCGACAGGCAGTTGTTCACAACCCAGTACAGCACCAGACCCGCCGGGAACCACAGGAAGAAGAAGGTGAAGATGATTGGCATCATTTTCATGACCTTCGCCTGCATCGGATCCGGAGGCGTCGGGTTCAACTGCTGCTGGATGAACATGGTTGCGCCCATGATGATCGGCAGAATGAAGAACGGATCCTTGATCGACAGGTCAGTGATCCACAGCATGAACGGCGCCTGACGCATTTCCACGCTTTCCAGCAGAACCCAGTACAGCGACAGGAAGACCGGCATCTGCACGAGGATCGGCAAGCAGCCGCCCAGTGGATTGATCTTCTCTTTCTTGTACAGCTCCATCATGGCTTGCGACATTTTCTGCCGGTCATCGCCATGTTGCTCTTTCAGCGCAGCCAGTTTCGGAGCCACGGCACGCATGCGCGCCATCGATTTGTAGCTGGCAGCCGACAGCGGGAAGAAAATCCCTTTGATCAGCATGGTCAGGAAGATGATCGACCAGCCCCAGTTACCGACAATGGCGTGAATGTGTTGCAGCAGCCAGAAGATCGGCTGGGCAATGAACCACAGAATGCCGTAGTCGACGGTCAGTTCCAGACCTGGGGACAACTCTTTCAGTACAGCCTGGCTTTTCGGACCGGCGTACAGCACAGCGCTGGTTTCAACTTTCGCACCTGGAGCAGCGGTCAGAGTAGGACCGGTGTAACCGATGATGTAGTTGCCTTTGCTGTCTTTACGGGTTTGGACGATATTGTTCTCGCCCTTGGCCGGAATCCACGCGGTCACGAAGTAGTGCTGCAGCCAGGCTACCCAACCACCGGTGACGGTTTCCTTGAGCTGCGCCTTGTCCATGTCCTTCATCGACACTTTCTTGTACGGCTCGGAACTTGTCCACAGGGCAGCGCCCAGGTAAGTCGCGGTGCCAGTAGCAGTGGTCGACGAAGGATCAGCGCTGGCATCGCGCTTCAACTGGGCAAACATTGCGCCGTTCCAGGGCTGAGCGCTCTGGTTATCCACAATGTAGGAGACAGCAACGTCGTACAGGCCACGTTTCAGGGTGAAACGCTTGATGTAGTTGACGCCGTCCTTGCTGAATTTCAGGTCAACGACGAGTTGATCCTGACCGTCAGCCAGTTGGTAAACCTTCTTCTCCGAGGAATAAACCGGACGACCGGCCGGGTTAGCATCCGGGCCGTTGGTACCGATCAGGCCGCTTTGCGCCAGATATACACGTTCGCCGCCGTTATCGAACAGCTGGAACGGAACGTCAGGACGATCCTGACGACGCGGATACAAAGGCAGAGTCAGTTGTGCAACGTCACCACCCTGTGGATCGATCGCCAGATCGAGCACATCGGTCTTGACCTGAATCAGATCCTTGCTGGCGGCGACCGGCGTTTCGGCAGGTGCGCTGGTATCGCTGGCGGCGCGCGGAATATCGTCACTGGCGGCATTTGTGCCAGTGGCGGTGTCCGGCAAACCGGATGTAGTCGTACTGGAAGCAACATTCTGAGTCGGCAGGGCAGCCTGGCCATAATCCTGGTTCCATTTAAGAACCATGACGTAGGACACGATTGCCAGGGCGACGATCAGGATCGTGCGTTTGATATCCATGATTACTCGGCCATCGAAGAAGAACGGGAGGTAGGGACAGGTGGAACCGGGTCATAACCACCGGGATTCCACGGATGACAGCGACCTAAACGACGAAAGGTCAGCCAGCCACCGCGCAGAAGGCCATGATTTTCAATGGCTTCATACGCGTAGCAGGAACAACTGGGGTAGAAGCGACAGTGGCTGGCCATTAAAGGACTAATGGCATAGCGATAAAACTGGATCGGAACGAGGGCCAGTTTACGCATCGGTACTGTCTACCCCTACAGTTTCGGTTTTGACTGCCGGAACGGGCTTGTTGCGTGCCAGACGCTTCCAGAGTTTGCCGAAATGCTGAATCAATTCGGGGTTTTCTACATCACCCAAACCTTTGCGCGCGACGATAACGATGTCCCAGCCGACCAGTGAATCCTGGTGCAGACGGAACGATTCGCGCATCAGACGTTTGAGGCGATTGCGCTCAACGGAGAGCTTTACGCTCTTTTTCCCGATAACCAGCCCGAGACGGGGGTGATCAAGATCGTTGTTGCGTGCAAGGAGCAGGAGATTTTTCCCCGGAACCTTGCCGGTAGGGGAGTCAAAGACTGCCTTGAAATGCCGGGGGGTAAGCAGACGCTTTTCCCGACTGAAGTCCTGACTCACCTCCAGTACCGGATTATCAAACTGCCAGACGCGCACGACCTTTGGCGCGACGACGCGACAGGACTGCGCGGCCGTTCTTGGTAGCCATGCGAGCACGGAAACCGTGGGTACGAGCGCGTTTGATAGTGCTTGGTTGGAAAGTACGTTTCATGTCGTGTTACCTGGTTCGTCCACAACGGGCCGGAATGGCCCCCGTTTTAAGAGACCGGGGATTCTAGAGAAAGCAAGCCTTCAGGTCAATTTCCAACCAGCGTTTCCTTATAAATAGATCCGGGCAGGTTTTTAGCTTGAACGCCTGTTAGCCAGATATAGAAATAAAGAAGGGAATTATTTAAAGCTTTTCTGTAAAGCTTGTAAAAGCTAGGCACGCCATCTTCTGTGGATAACTGCCATGAAGCCTTATTCCACGGGATGTACAGAGAATGACAACTACAGTGGAAAACCGTGTTCAGCCTGTGCTGCGCTATCGGATAAGCTGTGTGTGGAATGGCCTGTTATCCACAGGCTGGTTATCCACCGGGTTTAGCCCCCAGTTGTCCAGTGCCCTCAGAGGCATTTATCCACAGGGCTTATTCACATGCCGTTGGTCGCCTTTTAATGCGTTAACGCGTTGATAAATGATGGTGACGAACCTACCTGCATGTGGATAAGTGAATCGCTCGCCGCTACAATGGCCGCTTGTTTTTGCCTCACCGGCTTTCAACTTAGGGGATATCCGTGTCAGTGGAACTTTGGCAGCAGTGCGTGGAGCTTTTGCGCGAAGAGCTGCCTGCCCAACAATTCAACACCTGGATCCGTCCACTACAGGTCGAAGCCGAAGGCGACGAGTTGCGCGTTTACGCACCGAATCGTTTCGTGTTGGACTGGGTCAACGAAAAGTACCTGGGCCGCGTCCTTGAACTGCTGGATGAGCACGGCAATGGCTCGACGCCGGCGCTGTCCTTGTTAATAGGCAGCAAACGCAGCTCGGCACCTCGTGCCGCACCCAATGCGCCACTGGCGGCCGCGCAGGTTGCTCAGGCGCAGGCCAATAATGTGCCAGCGAGCAATCCGGCACCGACGCCAGCCCCTGCTCCGGCCAAACGTTCCACACAGAAGGCCGCTGAAGTCAGCGAAGAACCTTCCCGCGACAGCTTCGACCCGATGGCCGGCGCCGCTTCGCAGCAGGCCCCTGTTCGCGCGGAGCAGCGCACCGTGCAGGTAGAAGGTGCGCTCAAGCACACCAGTTACCTGAATCGCACGTTCACCTTCGAAAACTTCGTTGAAGGTAAATCCAACCAGCTCGCCCGTGCGGCGGCCTGGCAGGTGGCGGACAATCCCAAGCACGGTTACAACCCGCTGTTCCTCTATGGCGGCGTCGGCCTGGGTAAAACCCACTTGATGCACGCGGTGGGCAACCATCTATTGAAGAAGAATCCGAATGCCAAGGTCGTGTACCTGCATTCCGAGCGCTTTGTGGCCGACATGGTCAAGGCGTTGCAACTGAACGCCATCAACGAATTCAAGCGTTTCTACCGGTCGGTGGACGCCTTGCTGATCGACGATATTCAGTTCTTCGCTCGCAAGGAGCGTTCCCAGGAAGAGTTTTTCCACACCTTCAACGCTCTGCTTGAAGGTGGTCAGCAGGTCATTCTCACCAGTGACCGCTATCCGAAAGAAATCGAAGGCCTTGAAGAACGCCTCAAATCCCGCTTCGGTTGGGGCCTGACGGTTGCCGTCGAGCCGCCGGAATTGGAAACCCGCGTGGCGATCCTGATGAAGAAGGCCGATCAGGCCAAAGTCGAGTTGCCTCACGATGCCGCGTTCTTCATAGCCCAGCGCATCCGCTCCAACGTCCGTGAGCTGGAAGGTGCGCTGAAACGGGTTATCGCCCACTCGCACTTCATGGGCCGCGACATCACCATCGAGCTGATCCGCGAATCCCTGAAAGACTTGCTGGCGTTGCAGGACAAACTGGTCTCTGTGGATAACATTCAGCGCACCGTCGCCGAGTATTACAAGATCAAGATTTCCGACTTGCTGTCCAAGCGGCGTTCGCGCTCGGTGGCTCGTCCGCGTCAGGTCGCCATGGCATTGTCCAAGGAACTGACCAACCACAGCCTGCCGGAAATCGGCGATGTGTTTGGCGGCCGCGACCACACCACCGTGTTGCACGCCTGCCGCAAGATCAACGAACTTAAGGAATCCGACGCGGACATCCGCGAGGACTACAAGAACCTGCTGCGTACACTGACCACTTGATGAACACCAGCGCAGCTTATTAAGGCAAGGGACTAGACCATGCATTTCACCATTCAACGCGAAGCCCTGTTGAAACCCCTGCAACTGGTCGCAGGCGTCGTCGAGCGCCGACAGACCTTGCCGGTACTGTCCAACGTGCTGTTGGTCGTCGAAGGCCAGCAACTGTCGCTGACCGGTACCGACCTGGAAGTCGAGCTGGTCGGTCGTGTGCAACTCGAAGAGCCGGCCGAAACGGGCTCGATCACCGTGCCGGCGCGCAAACTGATGGACATCTGCAAGAGCCTGCCCAACGACGCGCTCATCGACATCAAGGTCGACGAGCAGAAGCTGGTGGTGAAGGCCGGCCGTAGCCGCTTCACCCTGTCGACCCTGCCGGCCAACGACTTCCCGACTGTTGAAGAAGGCCCGGGCTCGCTGACGTGCAGCCTGGAGCAGAGCAAACTGCGTCGCTTGATCGAACGCACCAGCTTCGCCATGGCCCAGCAGGACGTGCGTTACTACCTCAACGGCATGCTGCTGGAAGTTTCCGCTGGTGTGATCCGCGCCGTGGCCACCGACGGACACCGTCTGGCGATGTGCTCGATGCAGGCCGATATCGGTCAGCCGGATCGTCATCAGGTGATCGTGCCGCGCAAAGGTATCCTCGAACTGGCGCGTCTGCTCACCGAGCCGGACGGCAATGTCAGCATCGTCCTTGGTCAGCATCACATCCGCGCCACCACGGGCGAGTTCACTTTCACCTCGAAACTGGTCGACGGTAAATTCCCCGATTACGAGCGCGTCCTGCCGAAAGGTGGCGACAAACTGGTACTCGGCGATCGTCAGGCATTGCGTGAAGCCTTCAGCCGTACGGCGATTCTGTCCAACGAGAAGTACCGCGGTATCCGTCTGCAACTGGCCAGCGGTCAGTTGAAGATCCAGGCCAACAACCCGGAGCAGGAAGAAGCGGAAGAAGAAGTGGGCGTTGAGTACAACGGCGGCTCGCTGGAGATCGGTTTCAACGTCAGCTACCTGCTCGACGTGCTGGGCGTGATGACCACCGAGCAGGTTCGCCTGATCCTGTCCGACTCCAACAGCAGTGCGCTGGTGCAAGAGTCCGACAATGACGACTCGGCTTACGTTGTCATGCCGATGCGTCTGTAATCAGCTGATCCTGAATGTCGTTAAGTCGTGTTTCGGTCACCGCGGTGCGTAATCTGCACCCGGTGACCTTCTCCCCCTCCCCCCGCATCAATATTCTTTACGGCGCCAACGGCAGCGGCAAAACCAGTGTTCTGGAAGCCATTCATCTGCTGGGGCTTGCCCGTTCGTTTCGCAGCACGCGGCTGTTGCCGGTCATTCAGTACGAACAGCTCGCCTGTACTGTATTTGGTCAGGTTGAGCTGGCTGAAGGCGGACACAGTGCGCTGGGGATTTCTCGCGACCGTCAGGGCGAGTTCCAGATTCGCATCGATGGCCAGAACGCCCGTAGCGCTGCGCAGCTGGCGGAGATCCTGCCGTTGCAGTTGATCAACCCGGACAGCTTTCGTCTGCTGGAAGGCGCGCCGAAGATTCGCCGGCAGTTTCTCGACTGGGGTGTGTTCCACGTCGAGCCGCGTTTCCTGGCCACTTGGCAGCGTTTGCAGAAGGCGCTGCGCCAGAGAAACTCCTGGCTGCGGCATGGTACACTTGACGCCGTTTCGCAAGCGGTTTGGGACAGGGAACTGTGCCAGGCCAGCGCTGAAATCGATGAATACCGCCGCGCTTACATCACAGCCTTGAAACCGGTCTTCGAACAGACCTTGAGCGAACTGGTTGAGCTCGAGGGTTTGACGCTCAGCTATTACCGAGGCTGGGACAAGGACCGCGAATTGAGCGCCGTGCTTGCCGGTTCCGTGCAGCGGGACCAGCAGATGGGGCACACCCAGGCCGGACCGCAACGAGCTGATTTGCGTCTCAGATTGGGCGCACACAATGCCGCGGACATCCTGTCCCGGGGTCAGCAGAAGCTTGTGGTCTGTGCACTACGGATTGCCCAAGGGCACCTGGTCAGCCAGGCCCGCCGCGGACAGTGTATTTATCTGGTGGATGACTTGCCGTCCGAGCTGGACGAGAGCCACCGTCGCGCGCTGTGCCGCTTGCTGGAAGACTTACGCTGCCAGGTGTTCATCACCTGTGTAGATCACGAATTACTGAGGGAAGGCTGGCAGACGGAAACGCCAGTCGCTTTGTTCCACGTGGAACAGGGCCGTATCACCCAGACCCACGACCATCGGGAGTGAAGGCATTGAGCGAAGAAAATACGTACGACTCAACGAGCATTAAAGTGCTGAAAGGCCTGGATGCCGTACGCAAACGTCCCGGTATGTACATTGGTGACACCGACGATGGCAGCGGTCTGCACCACATGGTGTTCGAGGTGGTCGACAACTCGATCGACGAAGCCCTCGCCGGCCATTGCGACGACATCAGCATCATCATCCACCCGGACGAGTCCATCACCGTTAAAGACAACGGTCGTGGCATCCCGGTAGACGTGCATAAAGAGGAAGGCGTTTCTGCCGCTGAGGTCATCATGACCGTCCTTCACGCTGGCGGTAAGTTCGACGACAACTCCTACAAGGTTTCCGGCGGTCTGCACGGTGTAGGTGTTTCGGTAGTGAACGCGCTGTCCGAAGAACTGGTCCTGACTGTTCGCCGCAGTGGCAAGATCTGGGAACAGACCTACGTCCACGGTGTGCCGCAGGCACCGATGGCCATCGTTGGCGACAGCGAAACCACCGGTACCCAGATCCACTTCAAGGCTTCCAGCGAAACCTTCAAGAACATTCACTTCAGCTGGGACATCCTCGCCAAGCGCATTCGTGAACTGTCCTTCCTCAACTCCGGTGTCGGCATCGTCCTCAAGGACGAGCGCAGCGGCAAGGAAGAGCTGTTCAAGTACGAAGGCGGCCTGCGTGCGTTCGTTGAGTACTTGAACACCAACAAGACTGCGGTCAATCAGGTGTTCCACTTCAACATTCAGCGTGAAGACGGCATCGGCGTGGAAATCGCCCTGCAGTGGAACGACAGCTTCAACGAGAACCTGTTGTGCTTCACCAACAATATTCCGCAGCGCGACGGCGGCACCCACCTGGTGGGCTTCCGCTCGGCACTGACGCGTAACCTGAACAACTACATCGAGCAGGAAGGTCTGGCGAAGAAGCACAAAGTCGCCACCACCGGTGACGATGCCCGTGAAGGCCTGACCGCGATCATTTCGGTGAAGGTACCGGATCCGAAGTTCAGCTCGCAGACCAAAGACAAGCTGGTGTCTTCCGAAGTGAAGACTGCGGTCGAGCAGGAGATGGGCAAATACTTCTCCGATTTCCTTCTGGAAAATCCGAACGAAGCCAAGCTGGTGGTCGGCAAGATGATCGACGCCGCCCGTGCCCGTGAAGCCGCGCGCAAGGCCCGTGAGATGACCCGCCGCAAAGGTGCGCTGGACATCGCCGGCCTGCCAGGCAAACTCGCTGACTGCCAGGAAAAAGATCCGGCGCTGTCCGAACTGTACCTGGTGGAGGGTGACTCCGCGGGCGGTTCTGCCAAGCAGGGACGTAACCGCAAGACCCAGGCGATCCTGCCGTTGAAGGGCAAGATCCTCAACGTCGAGAAAGCCCGTTTCGACAAGATGATCTCGTCCCAGGAAGTGGGCACGCTGATTACCGCGCTGGGCTGCGGCATCGGTCGCGAAGAGTACAACATCGACAAGTTGCGCTATCACAACATCATCATCATGACCGATGCTGACGTCGACGGTTCGCACATCCGTACCCTGCTGCTGACCTTCTTCTTCCGTCAATTGCCGGAGCTGATCGAGCGCGGCTACATCTACATCGCCCAGCCACCGCTGTACAAGGTCAAGAAAGGCAAGCAAGAGCAATACATCAAAGACGACGACGCCATGGAAGAGTACATGACGCAGTCGGCCCTGGAAGATGCGAGCCTGCACCTGAACGAAGAAGCCCCGGGCATTTCCGGTGAAGCGCTGGAACGTCTGGTCAACGACTTCCGCATGGTGATGAAGACGCTCAAGCGTCTGTCGCGCCTGTACCCGCAGGAACTGACCGAGCACTTCATCTACCTGCCGGCCGTCAGCCTCGAAACCCTTGGCGACCACGCAGCGATGCAAGAGTGGCTGGCCCAGTACGAAGTCCGTCTGCGTACCAACGAGAAGTCCGGCCTGGTCTACAAGGCCAGCCTGCGCGAAGACCGTGAACGTGGCGTCTGGCTGCCAGAGGTCGAACTGATCTCCCACGGCCTGTCGAACTACGTCACCTTCAACCGCGACTTCTTCGGCAGCAACGACTACAAAACCGTGGTCACCCTGGGCGCGCAACTGAGCACCCTGCTCGACGAAGGCGCGTACATCCAGCGTGGCGAGCGCAAGAAAGCCGTTACCGAGTTCAAGGAAGCCCTCGACTGGCTGATGGCCGAAAGCACCAAGCGCCACACCATCCAGCGCTACAAAGGTCTGGGCGAAATGAACCCGGATCAGCTGTGGGAAACCACCATGGACCCAAGCGTGCGGCGCATGCTGAAGGTCACCATCGAAGACGCCATCGGCGCAGACCAGATCTTCAACACCCTGATGGGTGATGCGGTCGAACCTCGCCGGGACTTCATCGAGAGCAATGCACTGGCGGTTTCCAACCTGGATTTCTGATCCTGATTGCTACCCGCTCATGAAAAACCCCGGCCAATGCCGGGGTTTTTTTGGCCTCACTCATTCCCAGTGCCGACACTCTCCAACCGATACCCATACCCATAAATCGTCAGCAACTGCCAACCCCGATCCGCTGTCAGCCCGAGCTTGTTGCGCAATCGGTAGATATGCGTGTCGAGCGGCCGTGAGGAAGTCGTCTCTTCGTTCGGCCAGAAGCGCTCGTACAGATAATCCCGCGACAATGGTCGACCCAGGTTGCTGAACAGGCAGCGCGCCAAGCGGTATTCGCGTTCGGTCATCAGGATCGGTTTGCCTTCTCGGGTGACGGTCAGTTCGGCATCGTCGAAAGTCAGATCGTGAAACGTCTGTACTTCGCCCGCCGCGCTGCGCGGTTGACTATGCCGACGCAATACCGCAGCCACCCTCGCCTTCAACTCATTCGGGCGAAACGGCTTGCTGACATAATCGTCGGCCCCGGCATTCAAGGCTTGAACGATATCGCTCTCGCCATCGCGGCTGGTGAGCATGATTGCAGCGGGTGGCGCGTCCATGTGTTCGCGGGTCCAGCGCAGTAGTGCCAGGCCCGTGAGATCAGGAAGTTGCCAATCGAGAATCAACAGGTCGAAGGTTTCCCGGCGCAACTGGCGCAACAAGTCTTCGCCGCGCTCGAAGCTGTGCAGTGACCACGGCTGTTCGCCAGCTTCGGCCATTTGCTCCAGGGTTTGCTCGACCCGGCGCAGTTCGGCGGGTTCGTCGTCCAGAATGGCAACGCGCATCGGCGGTGTTCCTTGTCGCTGGGGCTGGGATGTCGACAATAACGACTCCCCGGCCGCGATGAAAGAAGCAGCCCGTCGGTGGTCGACGTCCGCTATGATTCTTCGGGTCTACGCCTTAGACCTGAGACCTATGAAACCATTCCCACTGCCCTGCCCTGTGCCTCATGCATAACACTCAACGCCGACGTGAAAGTCGTGAGCCGAGCCAGGTCCAGCGTCTGTTCCGCCGGCTGGTGCGCGAGTGGTTGTGGATAAGTCTAGTGCTGTTGCCGCTGACTGCCTTGTTGTCTCATCGCGCCCAGATCAATCTGCATAATCCGTCGCCAGCGCCCGGCGCGCTGTTGTCCGTGGCGATGGTCGCGGGTGTGCTGGGATTGTTGCTGTGGCGGCCGCGTTGGGCGCTGTGGGTCACCTTGATCGGCATGGCCTGTGCGCTGATTGCCAGCGCCCTCCTGGCCGAAGTCCGCTACTGGTGGTCGCCAACGCCAGCAGCGCTGGGGATGTTGTTCGGTTACCTGATCTGGAACTGGCGACGCCTGAGCGTGGTGCTGACCTATTTCGGCTGGGAGCTGGCACGTCTGGACAGCGAACCGAAAGTCTTCCCAGAACGCCGCCGGACCCGCTTCACCGGTGCCGACCGTTTGCAGGGCCAGATCATGGCGCTCGAACAAGCCATGAGCCGCACCCGCGACACCCGGCGGTTCATTGCCGATGGCCTGGAATACCTGCCGGTGGCGACGCTGATCAGTGATCCGCTGGGCAAGATTCTGCTGGGCAATCGCAAGGCGCGCGAACTGTTCGAAGATTCGCTGGTGGGCGATGACGTACTCGAGCAACTGGCGCGGCTCGGCTATCCGGAATTATCCACAGCGCCGCGACCGCCGCTGGCCACCCTGCCGCTGCTGGAATTTCGCGATCACAAAGAGCGCAGTCTGCGCCTGGAAAGAGCGGCGCTGCTGCCGGTCGACGGCGATACGCCAATCGGTTGGCTGCTCAGCCTGACGGACTTTAGTGCCGAGCGTGCGGCCGAGGAGCAGCGCGGCGTGCTGCTGCGTTTTCTTTCCCACGACCTGCGCGCCCCCCATTCGGCGATCCTCGCCCTGCTGGATGTGCATCGTCACCAGGCGGGTGCTGATGCGCCGCTGTTCGAGCAGATTGAGCGTCAGGTGCGCCGCGCGCTGGATCTGACCGATGGCTTCGTATTGTTGGCGCGGGCTGAGTCCGAGACCTACCAGTTCCGCCCGACATTGTTCGCGATGCTGGTGTTGGACGTCCTCGATCAGGCCTTGCCCATCGCCCAGCAGAAACGCATCGAGCTGCTCAACGAGGTCGATGAGCAATGCCAAGAGCGGTTGTTACTCGCCGATCAGAGTCTGCTGACGCGCGCCCTGTTTAACCTGCTGGAAAACGCGATCAAGTACAGCCCGGCAGACAGCACGGTGCAACTGACGGTCAGCTGTGATGGGCAGTGGCTGCGCTGCGAATTGTCCGATCAGGGCAAGGGCATTGCCGCCGATGAATTGCCTGACCTGTTCAGCCAATATCGGCGTTTCTCCTCCGCCCAGGGCATCGACGGCGTAGGCCTGGGTCTGTCGATGGTCAAAGCCGTGATTGATCATCATGGCGGCACAATCGAGTGTCGCAGCGTGGTCGACGCGGGAACCACATTCCGCATCGAGTTGCCGCTGATTGCTGAATGAAAAAGGGGCACAAAAAAACCGGCTATAACGACCGGTTTTTTTACATCCGAATAAAACTTATGCACGGATTTCGTTCAACTTATCGATTTAAAAATATCGATGAAAATCAATAAGTTACAAAACGACCACGGACTTTTGAAGCAAAAGCGTACACAGGTTATCCACAAAATTCAGACAGCCAGTTGATCACTCGCGGCCGGTGCCTGTGGCGCCGGTGGCAGCGAGCCCATTTCGCGCTGGGTCTTCTCGTTCCATGCCTGCACACGGTCATTCAGATCAGCGATGGCGCGCGGCCCGCTGCCTTCGGCATACATCGGTTCGCCGATGACCACAGTGATCACTCCAGACTGTTTGCCCCAGCCGATTTTTGGCCAGAATTTGCCGGCATTGTGTGCAATCGGCAGCACCGGAAGCGCCGCATTCACCGCCAATGCGCTGCCACTGCGGGAGAATTTTCCGACAGTGCCGTAGGGGACTCGTGTGCCTTCGGGGAAGATCAGCACCCAGACGTTATCCTTGAGCAGCTCGTCGCCTTTGGCCGCGACTTGTTTGAGCGCGGCCTTCGGGTTGTCGCGGTCGATGGCGATCGGGCGCAGCATGGCCATGGCCCAGCCGAAGAACGGCACGTAAAGCAATTCGCGCTTGAGCACTTGGCTCAATGGCGAGAAATAAGCGGAGAGAAAGAACGTCTCCCATGTGCTCTGGTGGTTCGATTGAATCACGCAGGGCCGGTCCGGCACGTTTTCCGCGCCTTTGATTTCGTAGCGGATGCCGAGGAAAACCTTGGTCAGCCACAGGGCGCAACGGCACCAGTACACGTTGATGAAACGATAGCGCGCCTTGAAGGACAGAAACGGCGCGATGAAAAAGCTCAGGCTGCACCACAGCAACGCTGTTGTGCCCAGCAGCAGATAAAAAACAAAGATTCTGAAGGCCCGCAGTATCGACATGGCGACGGTTACCGTTACGGGGCAATGCCCCGACTGTTCAAGCGCACTCCCGAGCAATCCCTGGCCAGGAAATTCAGAAGTACTCTAGTTGTGGATAAGTTCTGCGGCAATCGCCGCCAGATCGTCAAAAATCAGGGTGCCAACCGGCAAGGTTTTGCCCTGAGTCTTTTCGCCTTTCCCGGTCTTCACCAAAACTGGCTGTGAATCGACGGCTTTGGCGGCCTCCAGGTCACCAAGGCTGTCGCCGACGAACCAGACGTTGGTCAACGGCACCGTGTAATGCTCGGCAATGGTTTTGAGCATTCCCGGTTTCGGTTTGCGGCAATCGCAACCTTCGTCCGGGCCATGCGGGCAATACACGATCAAACCGACTTCACCGCCCTGCTCCGCGACCAGCTCGCGCAGGCGCGCGTGCATGGCCTCGAGGGTGGCGAGGTCGTAATAGCCGCGAGCAATGCCCGACTGGTTGGTGGCCACCGCCACCGTCCAGCCGGCCTTGCTCAACTGCGCAATCGCTTCGATCGAGCCGGGCAACGGAATCCACTCCTCCACCGACTTGATGTAGGCATCGGAGTCGTAATTGATCACGCCGTCACGATCGAGAATCAGCAGTTTCAACAGCAATCCCTCAACCCAGCAGCGAAATGTCGGCAACACCGAGGAACAGGCCACGCAGACGCGCCAGCAGCGCGTAACGGTTGGCCCGCACATTGGCATCGTCGGCATTGACCATCACCGCGTCGAAGAACGCATCGACCGGCTCGCGCAGTGCCGCCAGGCGTGCCAGCGATTCGTTGTACTGACGCGCCGCGGCCATTGGCTGCACGGCCTGATCCGCTTGCTGGATTGCCGAATACAGCGAGAACTCGTTGGCGTTGTCGAAATACTTGGCTTCGACCACGGTCGGTACCGAGCCTTCGACTTTGCTCAACAGGTTCGATACGCGCTTGTTCACCGCCGCCAGCGCTGCCGCTTCCGGCAGTTTGCGGAAGGCCTGCACCGCCTGCACACGCTGGTCGAAGTCCAGCGCCGAACCCGGCTTCAGTGCACGTACCGACAGGTAGGTGGCGACGTCGACGCCTTCGTCTTCATAACGCGCACGCAGACGGTCGAAGATGAATTCCAGCACGGCTTCGTTGAGACCGGCCGCCTTGACCTTGCCGCCGAACGCATTCACCGCGAAAGCCACGGCGTCGTTCAGGTCCAGATCCAGTTGTTTCTCGATCAGGATCCGCAGCACGCCCAGTGCCGCACGGCGCAGGGCATACGGGTCTTTGCTGCCGGTTGGCAGCATGCCGATACCGAAGATGCCGACCAGAGTGTCGAGCTTGTCGGCGATGGCGACGGCTGCACCGGTCAGGGTCGCCGGCAATTCGGCACCGGCACCGCGTGGCATGTACTGCTCGTTCAGTGCCAGCGCGACATCCTGTGGCTCGCCGTCATTGAGGGCGTAGTAGTAACCGGCGACACCTTGCATCTCCGGGAACTCGCCGACCATTTCGGTGGCCAGGTCGCACTTCGACAGCAGGCCCGCACGGGCAGCCCACGAGGCGTTGCCGCCGATGCGTGCGGCGATGTACGCGGCCAGTTTGGAAACGCGCTCGGCCTTGTCGTAGACGCTGCCGAGTTTTTCCTGGAACACCACATTTTGCAGGCGCAGGTTGAAGTCTTCGAGCTTCTGCTTCTTGTCCTGCTTGAAGAAGAACTCGGCGTCGGTCAGGCGTGGGCGAACCACTTTCTCGTTACCGGCGATGATCTGCTGCGGGTCTTTGCTTTCGATGTTGGCCACGGTAATGAAACGTGGCAGCAACTTGCCGTCGGCATCCAGCAGGCAGAAGTACTTCTGGTTGTCCTGCATGGTGGTGATCAGCGCTTCCTGCGGCACGTCGAGGAAGCGTTCCTCGAACGAGCACACCAGCGGCACCGGCCATTCGACCAGCGCGGTCACTTCGTCAAGCAATGCCGGCGGAACGATCGCCGTGCCTTCCTGACGGGTGGCCAGCTCTTCGGTGCGCTTGCTGATGATCTCGCGACGCTCGTTGGCATCGGCCAATACATACGCGGCACGCAGGTCGGCGAGGTAGCTCGACGGCGAACCGATGCGTACGGCTTGGGGATGGTGGAAACGGTGACCACGAGATTCACAGCCAGCCTTCTGCGCGAGGATCGTGCAGTCGATGACCTGGTCACCGAGCAGCATCACCAGCCACTGGGTCGGACGCACGAATTCTTCCTTGCGCGCACCCCAACGCATGCGTTTCGGGATCGGCAGGTCGTTCAGCGAATCTTCGACGATGGTCGGCAGCAGGCTCGCAGTCGGCTTGCCGGCGATGTTCTGGCTGTAGCGCAGTTTCGGACCGCTCTGGTCGATTTCGCTCAGCTCGACGCCGCACTTCTTGGCGAAGCCCAGGGCGGCCTGAGTCGGATTGCCATCAGCGTCGAACGCGGCCTGACGTGGCGGGCCATCGAGGTTGATGCTGCGATCCGGCTGCTGAGTGGCCAGCGCAGTGATCAGCACGGCCAGACGACGTGGCGCGGCATACACGGTTTTGCTTTCGTAGCTCAGGCCGGCGGCTTGCAGGCCCTTGTCGATACCGGCGAGGAACGCATCAGCCAAAGTGTTCAGGGCTTTGGGTGGCAGTTCTTCGGTGCCCAGTTCAACCAGAAAATCTTGCGCACTCATTGTGCAGCCTCCAGCTTGGCCAGTACTTCGTCACGCAGGTCCGGGGTCGCCATCGGGAAGCCCAGCTTGGCGCGTGCCAGCAGGTAGGCTTGCGCAACGGAACGCGCCAGGGTGCGCACGCGCAGAATGTATTGCTGACGCGCAGTCACCGAGATCGCCCGGCGCGCATCCAGCAGGTTGAAGGTGTGCGACGCCTTCAGCACCATTTCGTAGCTCGGCAACGGCAGCGGCTGGTCGAGTTCGATCAGGCGCTTGGCCTCGCTTTCATAGAAGTCGAACAACTCGAACAGTTTGTCGACGTTGGCGTGTTCGAAGTTGTAGGTGGACTGCTCCACTTCGTTCTGGTGGAACACATCGCCATAGGTGACTTTGCCGAACGGGCCGTCAGCCCAGACCAGGTCGTAGACCGAATCGACGCCTTGCAGGTACATCGCCAGACGCTCGAGACCGTAGGTGATCTCGCCGGTCACCGGGTAGCACTCGATGCCGCCCGCTTGCTGGAAGTAGGTGAACTGGGTGACTTCCATGCCATTGAGCCAGACTTCCCAGCCCAGACCCCAGGCGCCGAGGGTCGGCGATTCCCAGTTGTCTTCGACGAAGCGGATGTCGTGCACCAGCGGGTCGAGGCCGACATGCTTGAGCGAGCCCAGGTACAGTTCCTGGAAATTGTCCGGGTTCGGCTTGAGCACGACCTGGAACTGGTAGTAGTGCTGCAGACGGTTCGGGTTTTCGCCGTAACGGCCGTCAGTCGGACGGCGGCTTGGCTGCACGTACGCGGCGTTCCAGGTTTCCGGGCCGATGGCGCGCAGGAAGGTCGCGGTGTGGAAAGTGCCGGCGCCTACTTCCATATCGTAGGGCTGAAGTACCACACAACCTTGCTCGGCCCAGTATTGCTGGAGCGCGAGGATCAAGTCTTGGAAGGTACGCACGGCTGGCGTAGGCTGGCTCACGAAATTCACCTGTTTCTTGGGCTGCGATTTAAAGAGCGGGAGTATACCCGATTCGTTGCTGCGCACGCCCCCTGGAGCCTTATGCCACGCTGCTTTTGGTGTACCGAAGATCCGCTGTACATGGCTTATCACGACCAGGAGTGGGGCACGCCGCTACGCGATGCGCAGGGTTTGTTCGAGTTGCTTTTGCTCGAAGGGTTCCAGGCCGGGCTGTCGTGGATCACTGTGTTGCGCAAACGTGAGCGCTATCGCGAGGTGCTGTTCGGCTTTGACGTGCAGCGCGTGGCGCAGATGAGTGACGCCGAAATCGACGAGCTCATGCTCGACCCGGGCATCATCCGCAATCGCCTGAAACTCAACGCCGCCCGACGCAACGCCCAGGCGTGGCTGGCGCTGGAGGATCCGGTGGCATTGCTCTGGTCGTTCGTGGGCGACCAACCGATCATCAATCATTTCAAGGATCGCAGCGAAGTCCCGGCGATCACCCCGGAAGCGCTGGCAATGAGCAAGGCGCTGAAAAAAGCCGGGTTCACCTTCGTCGGTCCGACCATTTGCTACGCGCTGATGCAGGCGTCGGGCATGGTCATGGACCACACCCAGGATTGCGACCGCTACGCGCAGCTCGCCAACGCCGGTTAGAATGCCCGCCTCGCGCACAGCACAAAGATCAGGAGTGACCTGTGGAAAAGTTTAAAGGCGCCTTGCTGGTAGGCGCTCTGCGGCTGTTTGCCCTGCTGCCATGGCGAGCCGTGCAGGCCGTGGGGTCGGCGATCGGCTGGATCATGTGGAAAACCCCCAACCGTTCCCGCGACGTGGTGCGGATCAACCTCGCCAAGTGTTTTCCCCAGATGGATGCGGCCGAACGTGAGCGTCTGGTCGGGCAGAGTCTGAAGGACATCGGCAAGTCGCTGACCGAAAGCGCCTGCGCGTGGATCTGGCCGGCGCAGCGCTCGATCGATCTGGTCCGTGAAGTCGAAGGCCTTGATGTGTTGAAAGACGCGCTGGCCTCGGGCAAAGGCGTGGTCGGCATCACCAGCCACCTCGGCAACTGGGAAGTGCTCAACCACTTCTATTGCAGCCAGTGCAAACCGATCATTTTCTACCGTCCGCCGAAGCTCAAGGCAGTGGATGAATTGCTGCGCAAACAGCGCGTGCAGCTGGGCAACAAGGTCGCAGCGTCGACAAAGGAAGGCATTCTCAGCGTCATCAAGGAAGTGCGCAAGGGCGGTGCCGTGGGCATTCCCGCCGACCCGGAACCGGCCGAATCCGCCGGGATTTTCGTGCCGTTCTTCGCCACACAGGCGCTGACCAGCAAATTTGTGCCGAACATGTTGGCCGGCGGCAAAGCGGTCGGTGTGTTCCTGCATGCGCTGCGCCTGCCTGACGGCTCGGGCTACAAAGTCATTCTCGAAGCCGCGCCCGAAGCGATGTACAGCACCGATACCGCAGAGTCCTGCGCGGCGATGAGCAAGGTAGTGGAACGTTATGTTGCGGCGTATCCGAGCCAGTACATGTGGAGCATGAAACGCTTCAAGAAGCGTCCGCCGGGCGAGGCGCGCTGGTACTGAGCAACTTCGATGGGGTGACGGTTGATGCAGACGGGCTCGCCTTGCTCATTCGGTAGCTCAAGGCGCCTGCCGCTCGAGCTTTTTCAGGAATACCGTCATCTCCTTCTCGGCCTGTTTGTCACCATGGGCGCGGGCCGCTTCCAGGCCCTGTTCCCAGGCCTGGCGCGCAGCGGCGTGATCGCCCAGCGCCAGCTGCGCCTTGCCCAGCAACTTCCACGCCGCTGAGTATTTCGGATCGAAAGCGACACAACGCTGAAAATGCTCGGCAGCCTTGGAGTTTTCACCCAAATCCAGATAACCCTTGCCCAGACCGAAGCGCAGCAGAGCGTTATCCACACCCTTGGCGAGCATTTTTTCCAGGGATTCGAGCATTTTTTGCAACCTCGTTTGAGTGATCGTTCCCACGCTCCGCGTGGGAATGCCTCAATGGACGCTCTGCGTCCGCTTATGGGGCGCAGAGCGTCCCGGGCTGCATTCCCACGCTGAGCGTGGGAACGATCAACCTCAGAAAAAGCTCAACCCCACATGAAACAGCTTCTCCACATCGCGAATATGCTTTTTATCCACAAGGAACAGAATCACGTGGTCGCCCGCTTCGATCACCGTGTCGTCGTGGGCGATGATCACTTTCTCGTTGCGGATCACCGCGCCGATGGTGGTGCCGGGCGGCAGGCCGATCTTCTCGATCGGCTTGCCGATGACCTTGCTCGATTTCGCATCACCGTGGGCAATCGCCTCGATCGCTTCCGCCGCGCCGCGTCGCAGTGAGTGCACGCTGACGATATCGCCTCGACGCACATGGGCAAGCAAAGTGCCGATGGTCGCCAGTTGCGGGCTGATGGCGATATCGATGTCGCCGCCCTGGATCAGATCGACGTAGGCCGGGTTGTTGATGATCGTCATGACCTTCTTCGCCCCCAACCGTTTGGCCAGCAGCGACGACATGATGTTGGCTTCGTCATCATTGGTCAGGGCGAGGAAGATATCGGCGTCGGCGATGTTCTCTTCCAGCAGCAGATCGCGGTCCGAGGCACTGCCCTGCAAGACCACGGTGCTGTCGAGGGTGTCGGAGAGGTAGCGGCAGCGCGCCGGGCTCATCTCGATGATCTTCACCTGATAACGGCTTTCGATGGCCTCGGCCAGGCGCTCGCCGATCTGTCCGCCACCGGCGATGACGATGCGTTTGTAGGTTTCGTCGAGGCGGCGCATTTCGCTCATCACCGCGCGAATGTCTTCGCGGGCGGCGATGAAGAACACTTCGTCATCGGCTTCGATCACCGTGTCGCCCTGAGGCAGGATCGGCCGGTCACGGCGGAAGATCGCCGCCACGCGGGTTTCGACGTTCGGCATGTGCTCGCGCAACTGGCGCAGTTGCTGACCGACCAGCGGCCCGCCGTAATAAGCGCGCACCGCCACCAGTTGCGCCGCGCCTTCGGCGAAGTCGATCACCTGCAAGGCGCCGGGATGCTGGATCAGGCGTTTGATGTAATTGGTCACGACCTGCTCGGGACTGATCAGCACGTCGACCGGAATCGCTTCGTTCTGGAACAGCTGTTCCTCGCGATTGAGATACGACGCTTCGCGCACCCGGGCGATTTTGGTCGGCGTGTGGAACAGCGTGTGCGCGACTTGGCAGGCGACCATGTTGGTCTCGTCGCTGTTGGTCACCGCGACCAGCATGTCGGCGTCGTCGGCACCGGCCTGGCGCAGCACCGACGGCAGTGAGCCCCGGCCCTGCACGGTGCGGATGTCGAGGCGGTCGCCGAGGTCGCGTAGCCGCTCGCCATCGGTGTCGACCACAGTGATGTCGTTGGCCTCGCTGGCCAGATGTTCGGCCAGCGAACCGCCGACCTGTCCCGCACCGAGGATGATGATTTTCATCCAGTCACTCCATGAATCCGTTTAGCCGCGCGCGGCGGCGATCTTGATCAGCTTGGCGTAGTAGAAGCCGTCATGCCCGCCCTGCTGGGCCAGCAACTGGCGACCATGGGGCTGCTTGATGCCGGCCGCGGTGGCCAGATCCAGTTCCCGCGCGCCGGGGGTGCGCTCGAGGAACGCGGCGATGACTTCGGTGTTCTCGGTCGGCAGCGTCGAGCACGTGGCGTAGAGCAGGATGCCGCCGACTTCGAGGGTTTTCCACATGGCGTCGAGCAGTTCGCCTTGAAGTTGCGCGAGCGTGACGATGTCGTCGGGCTGGCGGGTCAGTTTGATGTCCGGATGGCGGCGGATCACCCCGGTGGCCGAGCATGGCGCGTCGAGGAGGATGCGCTGGAACGGTTTGCCGTCCCACCATTTGTCGATATCGCGACCGTCGGCGGCGATCAGTTCAGCGTCGAGGCCGAGGCGCTCGAGGTTTTCCTTTACGCGCACCAGACGCTTGGCCTCCAGATCCACCGCCACCACCCCGGCCAACGCCGGTTCGGCTTCGAGGATGTGGCAGGTCTTGCCGCCAGGGGCGCAGCAGGCGTCGAGCACCCGCTGGCCCGGCGCCAGATCGAGCAAGTCGGCGGCCAGTTGCGCGGCTTCGTCCTGCACGCTGATCCAGCCTTCGGCGAAACCCGGCAGGCTGCGCACATCGGCGGCGGTTTCAAGGACGATGCCGTCGCGGCTGTAAACGCACGGCGTCGCGGCGATCCCGGCTTCGCCCAGCAACGCAAGATAAGCATCGCGGCCGTGATGACGGCGGTTGACCCGCAGGATCATTGGCGGATGCGCGTTGTTCGCTGCGCAGATGGCTTCCCACTGTTGCGGCCAGAAAGCCTTCAGGGATTTTTGCAGCCAGCGCGGGTGGGCCGTGCGCACCACCGGGTCGCGTTCCAGTTCGGCGAAGATCGTCTCGCTTTCGCGCTGGGCATTTCGCAGCACGGCGTTGAGCAGACCTTTGGCCCAGGGCTTTTTCAGCTTGTCGGCACAACCGACGGTTTCGCCGATGGCGGCGTGGGCCGGCACGCGGGTGTAGAGCAATTGGTACAGACCAACCAGCAGCAACGCCTCGACATCAGCGTCGGCGGCCTTGAACGGTTTCTGCAGGAGTTTTTCCGCCAGTGCCGACAGGCGTGGCTGCCAGCGCGCGGTGCCGAAGGCCAGATCCTGAGTGAAACCGCGATCGCGATCCTCGACCTTGTCCAGTTGCGTCGGCAGGGAGCTGTTCAGCGAGGCTTTGCCGCTGAGTACGGCAGCGAGAGCCTTGGCGGCGGCCAGACGCGGATTCATTGTGAGTCCACCGCTGCGCCGAGCACGCTGCCGACGGCGAACTTCTCGCGGCGGCTGTTGAACAGGTCGCTGAAGTTCAGCGCCTTGCCGCCGGGCAATTGCAGGCGGGTCAGGCACAGCGCTTGTGCACCGCAGGCGACGATCAGGCCGTCCTTGCTGGCGCTGAGGATTTCACCCGGAGCGCCAGTGCCTTCGGCCACGGTGGCGGCCAGCACTTTCAACGCTTCGCCATTGAGTGTGCTGTGGGTGATCGGCCATGGATTGAAGGCGCGGACCAGACGTTCCAGCTCCACCGCCGGACGGCTCCAGTCGATGCGTGCTTCGTCTTTGTTGAGTTTGTGTGCGTAGGTGGCGAGTTCGTCATTCTGCACCTCACCTTGCAGGGTGCCGGCAGCCAGACCGGCAATCGCCTGCACCACTGCGGGCGGCCCCATCTCGGCGAGGCGATCATGCAGGGTGCCGCCGGTATCTTCAGCGCTGATCGCAGTGACAACCTTGAGCAACATCGGTCCGGTGTCGAGACCGGCTTCCATGCGCATCACGGTCACACCGCTTTCGGCATCGCCGTGTTCGACCGCGCGCTGAATCGGCGCCGCACCGCGCCAGCGCGGGAGCAACGACGCATGGCTGTTGATGCAACCCAGACGCGGAATATCCAGCACCGCTTGCGGCAGGATCAAACCGTAAGCGACCACCACCATCAGATCCGGCTTCAGCGCGGCCAGCTCTGCCTGGGCGTCGGCATTGCGCAAGGTCGGCGGCTGCAACACCTGGATATTATTTTCCAGGGCGAGTTGTTTGACCGGGCTCGGCATCAGTTTTTGCCCACGGCCGGCCGGCCGATCCGGCTGGGTGTAGACCGCGACGATCTCGTATGGGCTGCTCAGCAGGGCCTTGAGGTGTTCGGCGGCGAATTCCGGGGTACCGGCAAAAACAATGCGCAGTGGCTCAGTCATGAAAGGCGTCTCATAAAAAGAAAAAGGCTTGCCGCAGCAAGCCTTTGAAGAGGGGCATCAAGCGTTCTGGCGGTGCAGCTTTTCCAGCTTCTTCTTGATCCGGTCGCGTTTGAGCGTGGACAGGTAATCGACGAACAATTTGCCGTTGAGGTGGTCGCATTCGTGCTGGATGCACACCGCGAGCAGACCTTCGGCGATCAGCTCATAAGGCTTGCCGTCGCGGTCCAGCGCCTTGATTTTGACCTTCTGCGGGCGGTCGACGTTTTCGTAGAAGCCCGGTACCGAGAGGCAGCCTTCCTGATACTGGTCCATCTCGTCGGTCAGCGGTTCGAACTCGGGGTTGATGAACACCCGTGGCTCGGTACGGTCTTCGGACAGGTCCATCACGACGATACGTTTGTGCACGTTGACCTGGGTCGCGGCGAGGCCGATGCCCGGCGCTTCATACATTGTTTCAAACATGTCGTCGACCAACTGACGCACTTCGTCGTCCACTACAGCCACTGGTTTGGCGATAGTGCGCAGACGCGGGTCCGGAAATTCGAGGATGTTTAAAATGGCCATAGGCTTCGCTTGCTGCACACGTTGAGTAAAGTCGGGTCGATGGCCTGGCGGGTCCGAGGATGCAGGCTACCGTTGTGAAGCGTAGCTTCTGAAAAACAGAAGCGAGCCACGGGGGCTCTGACGATTCACGCGAATGCACATGATAAAGGGATTCACTGCATGAGGAAAACACTACTCGCCCTGCTGCTTCTGGCTTCGGCCGGCGCCGCGCAAGGGCAAGTGCAACTCAGGGATGGTTTTCCACAGCAATACACGGTGGTTTCCGGGGACACGCTCTGGGACATTTCCGGCAAATACCTGCGCGAGCCCTGGCAGTGGCCACAATTGTGGCGGGCCAATCCGCAGGTCGAAAACCCCAACCTGATCTATCCCGGCGACACGCTGACGCTGAGCTACGTCAACGGCCAGCCGCAACTGACCGTCAATCGTGGCGAGTCGCGCGGCACCATCAAGCTCTCGCCACGGATTCGTACCAGCGCGGTGGCCGAGGCGATTCCGAGCATTCCGCTGAAATCGATCAACAGCTTTCTGCTGAGCAACCGCATCGTCGACAAGGCCGAAGACTTCGACCAGGCGCCGTATATCGTCGCCGGCGATGCCGAACGGGTGCTCAGCGGTACCGGTGACCGCATCTTCGCTCGTGGCCATTTCGATCCGGAACAACCGGTCTACGGCATCTTCCGCCAGGGCAAGGTCTACACCGACCCGCAGACCAAGGAGTTTCTCGGCATCAACGCCGACGATATCGGCGGCGGCGAGATTGTTGCCACCGAAGGCGACGTCGCCACCCTCGCCCTGCAACGCACCACTCAGGAGGTACGGCTCGGTGACCGCCTCTTCGGCGGTGAAGAACGTTCGATCAATTCGACTTTCATGCCCAGCGCGCCGAAGCGTTCCATCGACGGCCTGATCATTGACGTGCCGCGCGGCGTTACGCAGATCGGTGTGATGGACGTGGTCACCCTGAACAAGGGCAAGCGCGACGGCCTCGCCGAAGGCAATGTTCTGGCGGTCATGAAAACCGGCGAAACGGTGCGCGACCGGATCACCGGCCAGCCGCTGAAGATTCCCGATGAACGCGCCGGTCTGCTGATGGTGTTCCGCACCTACGACAAGCTCAGTTACGGCCTGGTCCTCAATGCTTCACGCTCGCTGGCGGTGCTCGACAAGGTGCGAAATCCGTAAGCTTGCTTAACAAGTTACCAACAGAGTTATCCACAGCTTGTTCCGAATGGTTCGGAGCATAGAACGATCAAGGATGATCCATTCATGTTGCCTGTCAGCACTGCCATTTCCCCGGCGGAACTGGAAGCGCGTCTGCGCCTGCACCGCATGCCGGATATCGGCCCCAAGCGTTTTGCCAAGTTGCTCGAAGCCTTCGGCTCGGCGTCGAAAGCCCTCAGCGCGCCGGCCAGTGCCTGGCGCTCGCTGGGATTGCCGGCGGCCTGTGCCGAAGCACGGCGTTGTCCGACAGTGCGCGACGGCGCCAGCCACGCCATGCGCTGGCTAGAGCGTCCCGGTCAATATTTGCTGATGTGGGACCAGGCGGATTATCCAGCGTTGCTGGCGCAAATTGCCGATCCGCCGCCACTGTTATTCGTCGCCGGCGATCCGTCGATTCTGGAGAAGCCGCAGCTGGCGATGGTTGGCAGCCGCCGCGCTTCGCGTCCGGGCATGGACACGGCGGCTGCGTTTTCCCGCAGTCTGGCCGGAGCCGGTTTTGTCATCAACAGTGGTCTGGCGCTGGGCATCGATGCCGCTGCCCATCAGGCTGCTCTGGACGTTGGCGGGTTGACCGTGGGGGTGCTTGGCACGGGCCTGGAGAATTTTTATCCACAGCGCAATAAACGCTTGGCTGAGGCAATGATCGCCTCGGGTTGCGCGGTGCTTTCCGAGTTCCCGCTGGACGCCGGGCCGAGCCCGAGCAACTTCCCCCGGCGCAACCGCATCATCAGCGGGTTGTCCCTCGGCGTGCTGGTGGTCGAGGCCAGTGTTGCCAGCGGTTCGTTGATCACCGCGCGGCTGGCAGCCGAACAGGGTCGCGAGGTTTATGCCATTCCGGGCTCGATCCATCACCCCGGCGCGCGCGGTTGTCACCAATTGATTCGCGACGGGGCGGTGCTGGTGGAGACTATCGAACATATCCTCGAAGCCCTGCGCGGCTGGCAGCAGCCGTTGCTATCCACAGCGGCGGTGCAGGCCGATCACCCGTTGCTGGCGCTGCTGCACGCGGCGCCGCACACCAGCGAGGCCTTGGCCGCGAGTTGTGGCTGGCCGTTGCCGAAGGTGCTGGCAACGTTGACCGAGCTGGAAATCGAAGGCCGTGCGGTATGCGAAAACGGTCGCTGGCTGGCGCGGTCGAGCTAGGTTTTACGAGGAAGATCGGTAAACTGCGCGAAACCTGTTTGTGGGAGAGTTTTTTCATGGTCAACAGTTGGCGTGTGCAACAAGCCGCGCGTGAAGTTCGCGCCGGCGCGGTGATTGCCTATCCAACCGAAGCCGTTTGGGGGCTGGGTTGCGACCCGTGGAATGAAGACGCGGTGGACCGCTTGCTGGCGATCAAGAATCGCTCGGTGAGCAAAGGGCTGATCCTGGTCGCCGACAACATCCGCCAGTTCGATTTCCTCTTCGAGGACTTCCCGCAGGACTGGATCGACCGCATGGCCAGTACCTGGCCGGGGCCGAACACCTGGCTGGTGCCGCATCAGAACCTGTTGCCGGAATGGGTCACAGGCGTGCATGACACCGTGGCGCTGCGGGTCAGCGATCACCCGCAGGTGCGCGACCTGTGCTCGCTGGTCGGGCCATTGATTTCCACATCGGCCAACCCCCAGGGGCGACCGCCGGCGCGCACGCGTTTGCGCATCGAGCAGTATTTCCGTGGTCAGGTCGATCTGGTGCTGGGCGGCAGCCTTGGCGGGCGCAAGAATCCCAGCGTGATCCGCGACCTGGCCACCGGTAACGTCGTTCGTCCTGACTGACGCCATTCTTTTTATTTTTTTGCGGACTCCTCGGCGTCGACGAGGAGTTCTGCGCATGCCCGCACTTTATTCCTGCATTCGTTCAAAACTTATCCGTTGCCATTGTTCTTTCATGCGTCAGACGAATCTTTGAGTCTGAAATATCTGTAAGTTTTCCCACGTGATTCTCAGAACGCGTGCAGTGGCGAGATTTCCAAAAGCATCCATTCTTTCAATGTGCTTGAAGCAACTTCGAAATATTAATGGCTGCGGAGAAGTAATGGATATTACCGATTTACACCTCAAGGATTATCTGCAGGGCTTTCAGGAGACACTCAAGAATCAACAGGCCGACTATCGTGTGGCCATTGTCGAGGCAGGATCGGATGCCGGGGAATTTGAACGCTTCATCAATCGACAGTTTCGCCTGCGATTGCAGCATTACATGCTCACCTCCAGAGCCCGGGCGCTGGAAACTCGACTGGCGATCACCTCACGCAGCACGCACTTCTTGTTGTATCAGCGTGATCAGCTTATTGCGGTGCTGCGGGCAACTCCGGCGCCCTTCGAATGGGCTTCACTGGCGCAGCATCATGTGTCTCCCACTGTGGCATTGGCGCGCCACGTCGAGTTCAGCCGTCTGATCACCCATTCCCAGCAGCACCGGCCGGTGTCGGTCAATGGTCTGCTTGCCACCGCTGCGGAATGGGCGATTGATCGCGGATATCAGGGAGTCACGGCCTTGTGCAGATCGCCACAGCGGCAAATGTATCAGCGCTTCGGCCTGACACCGATCGCTTCGCAGGCAATGCATATCGAGCAGCGTGCCCGGGGCGATTATTGGCTGTTGTCTGCCGAGTGGCGACAAATCCTGATGGCCCTGGATCAGCCTGTGAACATGAACGCGCATCAGCCGGAGTATCGTGATGTTTTTAACCGTCAGTATTGATCCGCCAGTGATTGAAGAGTGGGCTGAGAAATGGCTCGTATATGAATCGAAGAAGTTGCGCAGGAAGTTCGCCGGTCGTAGACCAGCGGCGAAGAAACTTCACCGCAAGATGTACTTGATATAGCCGCAAGATACTCGGCGAACTCATGGAAGAGTTCACCGAGTATCAACTTGAAGCGTTATGGCAGCAGAATCGTGGAACCGGTCGTGCGCCGTGCCGACAGTTCAGTTTGTGCTTTCGCCGCATCCGCCAGTGCATGGCGCTGGCTGATGTCGACCTTCAGTTTGCCACTGATGATCATCTCGAACAGCTCGTCGGCCATGCGTTGCAGGTTCTCGGCGTTGTTAGCGTAGGTCGCCAGCGTAGGCCGGGTGACGTACAACGAGCCCTTCGCGGCAAGAATGCCCAGATTGACGCCATCGACCGCGCCGGAAGCATTGCCGAAGCTCACGACCAGGCCCCGAGGTGCGACGCTGTCCAGAGACGTGAGCCAAGTGTCCTTGCCGACGCCGTCATACACTACCGGGACTTTCTTGCCGTCAGTCAGTGCCAGCACGCGCTCGGCAACGTTTTCATGGCTGTAGTCGATGGTGGCCCAAGCGCCGTTGGCTTTGGCCAGCTCGGCTTTCTCCTTCGAGCTGACGGTGCCGATCAGCTTCACGCCCAGCGCTTTGGCCCATTGGCAGGCCAGCGAGCCGACGCCACCGGCTGCGGCGTGGAACAGAATGGTTTCGCCGCCCTGCAGTGGGTAGGTCTGGCGCAGCAGGTATTGCACGGTCAGGCCCTTGAGCATGACGCCGGCGGCAGTTTCGAAACTGATTTCATCGGGCAGGTGCACCAGATTGTCCTGCGGCAGAACATGCAGCTGGCTATAGGCGCCGAGCGGGCCGCTGCCGTATGCCACGCGATCGCCGACCTTGAACCGGGTGACGTCGCCGCCCACCGCTTCGACCGTGCCGGCGCCTTCCGAACCCAGCCCGGACGGCAACGCGGGCGGCGCATAGAGGCCGCTGCGGTAATAGGTGTCGATGAAGTTCAGGCCGATCGCCTGATTGGCCACGCGCACCTGATTCGGCCCGGGCGCAGCGGGTTCGTAGTCTACATATTCGAGCACTTCGGGACCGCCGTGGGCGCGGAACTGGATACGCTTTGCCATCTGCCTGCTCTCCTTGGGTCGTTGCTAAGCCCTCTATCCAACTCCCCTGCTTGATCTTCGTCAACTGCGGCGCGCCGGTCTGCGATGGTATGCTACGCGCCCATTTGCGCCGCCCGCCTGCCGGGGCGCCGCCCGATTCAAGGTGAAGCCATGACGACCCGCACCGACGCCGTAAAGGCCTATCTGCTCGATCTGCAAGACCGCATCTGCGCTGCACTGGAAACCGAAGACGGCGGCAAATGCTTCGTCGAAGACGCCTGGACCCGGCCGGCGGGCGGTGGCGGGCGCACCCGCGTGCTGGAAAACGGCACGCTGATTGAAAAGGGCGGGGTCAACTTTTCCCACGTGTTCGGCAGCGGTCTGCCGCCGTCGGCCAGTGCCCATCGGCCGGAACTGGCCGGGCGTGGTTTCGAGGCGCTCGGCGTGTCGCTGGTGATCCACCCGCACAACCCGCATGTGCCGACCTCCCACGCCAACGTGCGTTTTTTCATTGCTGAAAAAGAAGGCGAAGAACCGGTCTGGTGGTTCGGCGGCGGTTTCGACCTGACCCCGTACTACGGCGTTGAAGAAGACTGCATTCATTGGCACCGCGTCGCCGAGCAAGCCTGTGCGCCGTTTGGTGCGGACGTCTATCCGCGTTACAAGGCCTGGTGCGACACCTATTTCCATATCAAGCATCGTCATGAGCCGCGCGGCATTGGCGGTCTGTTCTTCGATGATCTGAACGAATGGGACTTCGACACCAGTTTCGCCTTCATGCGCGCCATCGGCGACGCCTACATCGAGGCCTACCTGCCGATCGTGCAGCGGCGCAAGAATGACGCGTTCACCGCACAGCAGCGCGAATTCCAGGAATTCCGTCGTGGCCGCTACGTCGAATTCAACCTGGTTTACGACCGTGGCACGCTGTTCGGCTTGCAGTCGGGTGGCCGCACTGAATCGATCCTGATGTCGCTGCCGCCGCAAGTGCGCTGGGGCTATGACTGGAAGGCCGAACCTGGCAGCGCAGAAGCGCGTCTGACCGAGTATTTCCTGCAGGATCGTGACTGGCTGGCCGAGGCCTGAGGACGGGTGATGGATCGTTACGTTGTTTTCGGTAATCCGATTGGCCACAGCAAGTCGCCGATGATTCACCAGTTGTTCGCCGAACAGACCGGCCAGCGCCTCGACTACAGCACGCTGCTGGCGCCGCTGGATGATTTTGCCGGCTGCGCCACGGCATTCTTTCGCGAAGGCCGCGGCGCCAACGTGACAGTGCCGTTCAAGGAAGACGCTTACCGGCTGGCCAACAGCCTGACCGCCCGCGCGCAGCGCGCCGGTGCGGTGAACACCTTGAGCAAACTGGAAGATGGTTCACTGCTCGGCGACAACACCGATGGCGCCGGCCTGGTCCGCGATCTGACGGTGAATGCCGGGTTCAGCCTGACCGGCAAGCGCATCCTTTTGCTCGGCGCCGGCGGCGCGGTGCGCGGTGCGCTGGAGCCGTTGCTGGCAGAGAAACCGGCCTCGGTGATCATCGCCAATCGCTCGGTGGACAAGGCTGAGCTGCTGGCGGAATTGTTCGGCGATCTCGGGCCGGTGTCGGCCAGTGGTTTCGACTGGCTGCGCGAGCCGGTGGACGTGATCATCAACGCCACCTCCGCCAGCCTGACCGGTGACGTCCCGCCGATCGCGCCAAGCCTGATCGAGCCGGGTCAGACCCTGTGCTACGACATGATGTACGGCAAGGAACCGACCGCGTTCTGCCGCTGGGCGACTGAGCACGGCGCGGCGCTGGCGATGGACGGTCTGGGCATGCTCGCCGAACAGGCGGCCGAGGCGTTCCTGCTGTGGCGCGGCGTACGCCCGGATACCGCGCCGGTACTCGCCGAGCTGCGCCGCCAGCTAGCCCTTTAACTTTTGCTCCCACATTGAAATGCGATCAATGTGGGAGCGAGCCTGCTCGCGAATCGCATCACCACCGATATCAGCTCAATCCTCAAACCTGATCGGGCACTTCTCCGCCCCTTCCAGTTTGCGCAACTCCTCCACCACCGGCGGCCGCGCCCGGCGCAAGGTCAGGCTGCGACCCTGGCCCAGCAGGCGCCGCGCTTCCTGATGCAGCATCTCTACCCCTGAATAATCGATGAAGTTGATCTGCTGTGCCTCGATTACCACCCGCGCGCCATGCAGGCGTTGCAGGCGCACTTGCAGGTAATGGCTGGCGCCGAAAAAGATCGAACCGCCCACCCGCAGCACATCGTCGTCACCGTCGCGCCAATGCTGCACCCGTGGTTGCGAGGTGCGCTTGAGGTAGAAAAACAGCGACGCCAGCACCCCGGCGTAAATCGCCGTCTGCAATTCCAGCAGCAAGGTCGCGAGACAGGTCAGGGCCATCACCACGAACTCGGCACGGCTGACTCGCAGCAAAGCGCGAATGCCCCGGTGATCGACCAGACCCCAGGCAATCAACAGGATGCTGCCGGCCATGGCCGGGATCGGAATGTGCGCGATCAGCCCCGCGCCGAACACCGCAAACAGCGCCACCCAGATTGCCGAGAACACTCCGGCCAGCGGCGAGCAGGCACCCGCCTCATAACTCAGACCTGAGCGGGTAAACGATCCGGCTGACAGCGACCCGGAAAAGAACGCACCGACAATGTTCGACAGACCCTGTGCGCGGACTTCCTGATTGGCGTCGAGCAACTGTTGCGAGCGCGCCGATATCGAACGGGCGATCGACAGACTGGTGACCAGCCCGAGCATGCCCACCGCCACGGCGCTCGGCAGCAGGCGCAGGATCACCTCCAGATCCAGCGGCAAGGCGCTCAGCGGCGGCAGGCGTCCGACGAAGGCGCTGACCAGATGCACATGACCGAACATCGCCGGCCAGATCCACACCAGCAGGCTGGCCAGCACCAAGGTTATCAACAGCGTCGGCCAGCGCGGCAGAAGTTTTTTCAGGGTCACGCCGACGATTACCGTGGCGACGCCGAGCGTCAGTGAAGGCTTATCCACAGCCCCCAGATGTCGCAGCAGATCCATCAGGCTGGCGAGCGCTGTGGTGTTGGCCGGCAATTCCAGCCCGAGCAGATTGGGCAATTGCCCGATGGCGATCACCACGGCGGCACCGAGGGTGAAGCCGAGCACTACCGAATGCGAAACGAAATTCACCAGCGCGCCGAAGCGCAGCAAACCGAGCAGCCACTGGAAAATCCCGGCAAGGAACGTCAGCAGCAGGATCAGGGTGATGTAGTCCTCGGACGCAGGCACGGCGAGCGGGCTGACGCTGGCGTACAGCACAATCGAAATCGCCGCCGTCGGGCCGCAGATCAAATGCCATGACGAACCCCACAGGCAGGCGATCAATACCGGAATGATTGCGGCGTACAGCCCGTATTCCGGTGGCAGCCCGGCGATCAGTGCGTAGGCAATCGACTGGGGTAAGGCGAGAATCGCACCGCTGAGGCCGACGATCAGGTCCCGCCCGACGCTGGCGCGGGTTTGCCGTGGCAACCAGCTCAGGAAAGGAAAAAGTGAATGGCGGCTGGGGAAGGCCATGGGTCCTCGCGGTTGGGGGTTTTTCCGGCAAGCCTATCAGGACACGGCAATCATTGTGGCGAGGGGATTTATCCCCGATGGGCCGCGAAACGGCCCCAAACCCAGAGTTCTCGGTGAGTCAGGTATATCGAGTTCACGGATCTTGCGACTGCTTCGCAGCCGATCGGGGATAAATCCCCTCGCCACAGGTAAGTGGTCGACAGTCAGGTGGCATTACAGTTTGGCTTTCACCGCCACCAACGCATCCTTGCCATCCACGGTCTTCACCCCATCCAGCCACTTGTCCAGCACCGCCGGGTTGGCTTTGATCCACGCCTTCGCCGCTTCGGCATTGCTGACCTTCTTGTTCACCACCTCGGCCATGATGCTGTTCTCCATGTCCTGGGTGAACGCCAGATTGGTCAGCAACTTGCCCACATTCGGGCAGGCCTCGGCGTAGCCCTTGCGGGTCAGGGTGAAAACGTTGCCGGTGTCGCCGAAGTATTTTTCGCCGCCCTTGAGGTAACGCATTTTCAGCTGCACGTTCATCGGGTGCGGGGTCCAGCCGAGAAAGGTGACGAATTTCTGTTTCTTCACCGCCCGCGACACTTCGGCGAGCATCGCCTGTTCGCTGGACTCGATCAGCTTCCACTGCCCCATGTTGAAGTCATTCTTCTTGATAATTTCCTGCAACGAAATGTTCGCCGGCGCGCCTGATCCGATGCCGTAGATCTTCTTGTCGAACTTGTCGGCGAATTTGTTCAGGTCGGCAAAATCATGCACACCCGCCTCCCAGACATAGTCGGGGACGGCGAGGGTGAATTCGGTGCCTTCGAGGTTTTTCGCCAATTGCGTCACATCACCGGTGGCGACGAACTTGTCATAGAAGCCCTGCTGCGCCGGCATCCAGTTGCCGAGGAACACGTCCACCTGGCCATCCTTCAAGCCGCCGAAGGTGATCGGCACCGCGAGGGTGTCGACCTTGGCCTTGTAGCCCATGCCGTCGAGCAGAAATCCGGTGATGGCATTGGTCGCGGCGATGTCGCTCCAGCCCGGATCGGCCATCTTCACGGTTTCGCAACTTTGCTCGGCGAAGGCCGAGGCGCTGCTCAATGCGATCAGGCCAACGGTGACAGCTGTGGATAACTTGCGCATGGACTTCCCCTTAACGTTATTGGTTTTGGCAGGGTTGTGGATAACGGGCCTTGCGCTCCAGATCATCAAGGTCGATGTGGTTGCGCATGTACTGCTGACTGGCATCGACCAGCGGCTGGTGATCCCAGCTCTTCAGCTTGCCGATGGTTAACGCATCGGCGACGAAACGGCGTCGGCGCTGGCTGGCCAGTACGTCCCGATGGATCGACGGAATGTCCCACTTGGCCCGCGCTTCCGCGAGAAAATCGTCGAACAGCTGACGATGTTGCGGCGATTGGCTCAGTTCCTCTTCTTCGCGCGGATCGTTATCCACATCGAAGAGTAGGCACGGGTCGCTTTCGCTGTAGATAAATTTGTAGGCGCCGCGGCGGATCATCATCAGCGGGCTGACAGTGCCTTCGGCCATGTATTCGCCGAACACCTCGTCATGCCCGCCCTGCCCTTGCAGGTGCGGCAGCAAGGAACGGCCGTCCAGTGGCAAGCCCGGCTCAAGCGTGCCACCGGCCAGATCCACGAACGTCGGCAGCAGGTCGGCGGTGGAAACCGCGGCGCTGACTCGGCCCGCCTCAAATTGTCCCGGGGCGCTGATCAGCAGCGGCACCCGCGCGGCCATCTCGAACCAGTGCATTTTGTACCAGAGGCCCTTCTCGCCGAGCATGTCGCCATGGTCACCGGAGAAGACGATGACGGTGTCGTCGATCAGCCCGGTTTCTTCAAGGGTTTGCAGCAGTTTGCCGACATTGGCGTCGATATAGCTGCAAGCACCGAAGTAGGCGCGACGGGCATCGCGGATCTTATCCACAGGCAGCGGCTTGTCCCACAGATCGTAAACCTTGAGCAGACGTTGCGAGTGCGGATCGAGTTCGTCCTGGTTCAGGGCTGTAGGCGACGGAATATCAGCATCGTCATACAGATCCCAGAAAGCCTTGGGAATCGTGTACGGATCGTGCGGGTGGGTCATCGACACGGTCAGGCAGAATGGCTGGTCGCCATCCTCGCGGATGTGATCGAACAGATACTGCTGCGCCTTGAACACCACCTCTTCGTCGAAATCCAGCTGATTGGTGCGCACGCACGGCCCGGCCTGCAGCACCGACGACATGTTGTGATACCAGCTCGGCCGCACGTCCGGCTCGTCCCAGTTCACCGCCCAACCGTAATCGGCCGGGTAGATATCGCTGGTCAGGCGTTCTTCATAACCGTGCAACTGGTCCGGCCCGCAGAAATGCATCTTGCCCGACAGCGCGGTGCGGTAGCCGAGACGCCGCAGGTAATGCGCGTAAGTCGGAATGTCGGCAGGAAAGTCAGCCGCGTTGTCGTAGGCGCCGATCTTGCTCGGCAACTGGCCACTGACCAGGGTGAAGCGCGACGGCGCGCACAGCGGGCTGTTGCAATAGGCAGCATCGAACACCACGCCTTGGGCGGCGAGGCGGGACAGATTCGGCAGTTTGATCGGCGATGGGCCGTAGAACGGCAACATTGGCGCGGCCATTTGATCGGCCATGATGAAAAGAATGTTCTTGCGCTTCATGTGATCGCGGCATTCCATGTTGAATATTTATGCGAGAGTGCTGCGATCGAGCATGGATTCCATGCCTGTTCCGGTAAAGCCCGCGCCGGACAATGACTAGGATAAGTACAGCTTATGTATGACGCCCTCGGTGACCTCTCCCTCGATCTGCTGCGCGCTTTTGAAGCGGCGGCCCGCCATCGCAGTTTTACCGCCGCTGCGGTGGAGCTTGGCACCACGCAGCCTGCGATCAGCCAGCAAATGAAACGTCTGGAAGAGCAGCTCGGTACGCGCCTGTTCGACCGGATTTACCGGGGTATCGAGTTGACAGAGGTTGGCGCCCTGCTGTTCGAGCAAGTTACCCTCGGTTTGCAGAATATCGACGCAGGATTGAGCGCAATCAGCACTCAGCAGCAACATGAAGTGCTGCAAGTGGCCACGGATTTCGCTTTCGCCGCTTATTGGCTGATGCCGCGCCTGCATCGCTTCCATGAGGCCAATCCGCATATCGATGTCAGCCTGGTCACCAGCGAGCGCAACCACAACATGCTGCGCACCGACATCGACGTGGCGATCCTGTTTGGCGATGGTCGATTCAAGCAGGGTGAGAGCCACTGGCTGTTCAGCGAAGAAGTGTTCCCGGTGTGCAGCCCGCTGCTGCTCAAGGAGCGGTCACTGCCGTTGCCCGCGCAGGCCCTGCTGGAATTTCCGCTGCTGCACCTGCGTGGGGAAAACAGCAGCAACTGGTTCGACTGGAGTGGCTTGTTTCGTCAATTGGGCCTGACTACGCCGCCAGCGCCGGGGCAATTGCGCTTCGACAATTACACCTTGCTGATTCAGGCGGCGATTGGCGGACAAGGCGTGGCGATTGGCTGGCGGCACCTTGTGGATAACTTGCTGGTGCAGGGTTTGCTGTGCCGGCCGCTGGCGGAAACCACGCTGTCGCGCCTTGGCTATTACGTTGTGCTGCCGCAACGCAAACGTCGGGGTGCGTTGATTCAGGAATTTGTTGATTGGTTAATGGCGGAACAGGCCAGCAGTGCCGAATCGCTTAACGGTCTGGCCCTGCCCTCAATTGCGGTGTGAAGAGCAAAAGGTCGTCGATCGCGGCCCGAGCCTCCGGACGATCTTTTACGAATCAGAAGCCGCCACAAAATTCACATGCTGCCCCACATGCAGATTCAACCGCAGCTCATCGGCGATGCCCACCGCCACGCGGTTCAATCGCTCCAGCGGTTCGGCCAGTCCCGGTTCGAGATTGCCGCCGACCTGACTGAAGTGCTCGATGGTCAACCCGGCCACGCCATGCGGCGCATTGACCAAGGTCCAGCGCAGTGAGCTGCTTTGTACCGCCTCGAGGATTTCTTCGGCAGCGTGACGTTGCAGACGCTCGTCATTGTCAGGCTCGTCGAGCACACCGAAGTTGCCGACCAGAAACAGGCGCGGCACGCTGGCCAGTTGCAAACCTTCGACCAGCGCGTCGACTGCCAGCACTTGTTCCACCGGCCCCAGCGTCACCGAGCGCTCAACGTGGTCGCTGCTGAACGGCAACCCCGGAGCGTCCAGCAGGCAGATCACCGCCGAACTGCCGGCGACGCTCTGATTGACCCGCTCGGCATCGAACAGATCGCCGGTTTTGGTGCGCAACCCCGGACGCGGCGCAAGTGCGGTGAGATCGTCGAGGATGGCGATGACTTCGTGTTGGCGACGGAGCAATTCAGCCATCAATGCACCGCCCAAGCTGGCCATGGCACCATAAAGCACCACTTTGACCACTGGGGTCTCGGCATTTTTCATGGCTGTTTTCCTTATAGTTGTCCTATATGACCTGTGACGGTGGAAACAGCCAAGGGTTCGAACCGATTGAGAGGCGACACGATGCAAGGGATCAAGGGCTATCACGCCCATGTCTATTTCGACGCGCAAACCATCGACCAGGCGCGGGCCTTGTGCGAACAGGCCGCGCAGTTGTTTGCGCTGAAAATGGGTCGCGTGCACGAACGCCCGGTGGGGCCGCATCCCGAGTGGAGCTGCCAACTGGCTTTCGGTCCCGAGCTGATCGGCGAAGTGCTGCCATGGCTGGCGCTCAACCGCAAGGGCCTGGTGGTATTCCTGCATCCGGAGACTGGCGATGACTTGCTTGACCACACCGAACACGCGATCTGGATGGGCGCGGTGCGGCCGCTGAATCTGTCGATTTTTTAACCAGATGCTGACGCTGAACTGATAACGGATATGTCCAGACTGCCAGCCAGCGCTGACTGTCCGTTTATCCGCATCGCTACCAACCCCGTATTCATTGGCTGTCGTTGCATCCGACCGCCGGTTGATCATTCATTGATCGCTTTCGCTCGCGAAAGGTAGCTGAAAGCTTCCCCGATTAGGATCGCCCCACTCCCGGCAACAGACCGGTTGGCCCAAGCCCTGTGTTTGTTCCACAGGCCCGGCCCAATTAACAACAACAATGGTGATTCTGATGTCTTCTGCAACCCGCCGTTTCTCCCGCTTCCTGCTGGTCACTCCGCCCGTACGCCTCGCGCCTGCCGTTCTGCGCTGATCCCGCCCGATCCGCTCATTCCATTAGCCGCGCTACGCCTGGAGTATTCCCATGCTGACTTTCCTTGGCTTCGCCATGGTCATCACGTTCATGTTCCTGATCATGACCAAGCGCCTGTCCGCGCTGATCGCCCTGATCATCATCCCGATCCTGTTCGCGCTGTTCGGTGGTTTCGCGCCGAAGATCGGCCCGATGATGCTTGAAGGCATCACCAAACTGGCGCCGACCGGCGTGATGTTGATGTTCGCCATTCTGTATTTCGCCCTGATGATCGACTCCGGCCTGTTCGACCCGGCCGTGCGCAAGATCCTCAAACTGGTCAAGGGCGACCCGTTGAAAGTTTCGGTCGGCACCGCCGTTCTGGCGCTCGTCGTTTCCCTCGATGGTGACGGCGCGACCACTTACATGATCTGTGTGGCCGCCATGCTGCCGCTGTACAGCCGCATCGGCATGAGCCCGCGGATCATGGCCGGTCTGATCATCCTCGCCGGTGGCGTGATGAACATGACCCCGTGGGGCGGCCCGACCGCCCGCGCGGCGAGTGCCCTGCATGTCGATCCGTCGGACATTTTCGTACCGATGATCCCGGCCATGGCCGCCGGTGTCTTGGCGATCCTGGTGATTGCCTACTTCTACGGCAAGCGTGAGCGTGCCCGTCTCGGCGAGCTGCACCTGGTCGGCGATGAGATCGATCACAGTGAAATCAGCGTCTCGCAATTCCCCGACGCACGCCGTCCGAAGCTGATCTGGTTCAACGCCGCACTGACGTTCGGACTGATGTGCACGCTGATCGGTGGCCTGTTGCCGCTGCCGGTGCTGTTCATGGTGGCGTTCAGTATCGCCATGATCGTCAACTACCCATGCCTGCAAATGCAGAAGGATCGCGTCGCCGCGCATTCCGGCAGCGTGCTGGCAGTGGTCGGGCTGATCTTTGCGGCGGGTATCTTCACCGGTATCCTGTCGGGCACCGGCATGGTCGATGCGATGTCGAAGAGCCTGTTGGCGGTGATTCCGGATTTCCTCGGCCCGTACCTGGCGGTGATTACGGCGCTGGTGAGCATGCCGTTCACCTTCTTCATGTCCAACGATGCGTTCTATTACGGTGTATTGCCGGTGCTGACCGAAGCGGCCAGCCACTATGGGATCACTGCGGTGGAAATGGCCCGTGCCTCGATCGTCGGCCAGCCCGTCCACTTGCTGAGCCCGTTGGTGCCGTCGACCTATCTGTTGGTGGCGCTGGCCGGCATCGATTTCGGTGATCACCAGCGTTTCACCCTGAAATGGGCGATCCTGGTGTGCATCTGCATTCTGATTGCTGCACTGCTGTTGGGGACTTTCCCGATGTTCAGCACTCTATAAGCCCAAGACTCACCGTTACGGGTCCCGGCTTCGCGGTTTGAAGCCCGGACCTTTTTCGGTTCAACAATTGCTCAAAGGAATACACATGGATTGGCTGACCAACCCCGAAATCTGGGTTGCCTTCTTTACCCTGACCGCCCTGGAAATCGTCCTCGGTATCGATAACATCATCATGATTTCGATCCTGGTCAGCCGCATGCCCAAACACATGCAGCAGCGCACGCGGATCTTCGGTCTTGGCCTGGCCATGGTCACGCGGATCCTGTTGCTGCTGTCGATCACCTGGGTCATGCGCCTCACTGCCGATCTTTTCGAAGTGTTCGGCCAGGGCATCTCCGGTCGCGACCTGATCCTGTTCTTCGGTGGCCTGTTCCTGCTGTGGAAAAGCTCGCAGGAGATGTACCACGCGCTGGAAGGCGAAGACGAAAGCGACGACGCGCCGTCGGGCAAGGGCGGCAATTTCCTCTACACCATCATCCAGATCGCGATCATCGATATCGTCTTCTCGCTGGACTCGGTGATCACTGCCGTCGGCATGGTCTCCCACGTTCCGGTCATGGTCGCGGCGATCGTCGTGGCAGTGCTGGTGATGATGCTGGCGTCGGGCAAGATCAGCGAATTCATCGACAAGCACCCGTCGCTGAAAATGCTCGCCCTGTCCTTCCTGCTGGTGGTTGGTACCGTGCTGATCGCCGAATCGTTCGACGTGCACGTGCCAAAAGGCTACGTCTACTTCGCCATGGCGTTCTCTCTGGCGGTTGAGGCTATCAACATCAAACTGCGCGGCGCGATGGCCAAGAAGAGACAGCAACAGGATCCGGTGAAACTGCGCAAGGATGTTCCGGGCCAATAATCCGGTAGTCCCGGCAGCACGCTACACCCCTGTGGGAGCGAGCCTGCTCGCGAAGACGGAGCGCCAGTCGACAACAATGTTGGCTGGCCCACCGCTTTCGCGAGCAGGCTCGCTCCCACGTTGTTTTGGGCAACACAGTGGAATGCATGTCGGATGCAGTGGGCGGATGCATCTGTTTTCATGACACTTTTGTTTCAATCCACGCTTTAGCTGTGCAATGCTGGCGCCGAGACCGTTAGCCAACTACAGCTTAAGTATCAAGAACGTAGAAACCGCGCGGTGCCGTCCATTTGCCCCTCTGGGGCGCTGCTACTACAGGGGGTCTGCATGCTCACCCTGCTCAATCTGTTGTCCGCCGTCGCCCTGTTGATCTGGGGCACGCACATCGTCCGAACCGGCATCCTGCGGGTTTACGGCACCAATCTGCGACATGTCATCGGCCAGAACATGTCGAAGAAATGGCTGGCGTTCATCGCCGGTATTCTCGTCACCGCCATGGTGCAGAGCAGCAACGCTACGGCGATGCTGGTCACTTCGTTTGTCGGGCAAGGTCTGATGGCGCTGACCCCGGCGCTGGCGACCATGCTGGGCGCCGATGTCGGCACCGCACTGATGGCGCGGGTGCTGACCCTCGATCTGTCGTGGCTGTCGCCGCTGCTGATTTTCCTCGGGGTGATTTTCTTTCTGTCGCGCAAACAGACGCGGCTCGGGCAGATGGGTCGGGTGTCGATCGGGCTGGGGCTGATCATTCTCGCCCTGCAATTGATCGTCGAGGCCGCCGCGCCGATTACGCACGCGCAAGGGGTGAAGGTGATTTTCGCCTCGCTGACCGGCGACATTCTTCTCGACGCCCTGGTCGGCGCGCTGTTCGCGATGATTTCCTACTCCAGCCTCGCCGCCGTGCTGCTCACCGCTACATTGGCCGGGGCTGCGGTGATCAGCTTGCCGGTGGCGATCGGTCTGGTGATTGGCGCCAACATCGGCAGCGGCATCCTCGCGTTCATGAGCACCAGCATGCAGAACGCCGCCGGCCGCCAGGTTGCGCTGGGCAGTCTGTTGTACAAACTGATCGGCCTGCTGCTGATCATCCCGGTGCTCGACCCGCTGGTGCACTGGATCGACGGCCTTGATTTCAGCCCGCAGGAAATGGTCATCGGCTTCCACCTGCTCTACAACACCGCGCGCTGCCTGATCCTGCTGCCCAGCGTCGGGCCGATGGCGCGGCTTTGTGCGTGGCTGCTGCCAGAGCGGCCGGAGGTCAACGGCGCCGCCAAACCGCGCCATCTCGACCCGACCGCGCTGGTCACTCCGAGCCTGGCGCTGGCCAACGCCGCGCGGGAAACCCTGCGCATGGGCGATCTGCTCGACAACATGCTCGATGCTTCCCTCGATGTGCTGCGCGGCAAGCAGACCGCCGTCACGCAGGAGATGCGCCGCCTGACCGATGACGTCGAAGCGCTGTACAGCGCGATCAAGCTGTATCTGGCGCAGATGCCCCGCGAGGATCTCGGCGAGCACGACAGTCGGCGCTGGGCCGAGATCATCGAACTCGCGATCAACCTGAAGCTCGCCGCCGACCTGATCGAGCGAATGCTGCGCAAGATCCAGCAGCAGAAGACGTCGCAGCGCCGTTCGTTTTCCGAAGAGGGCCTGGAAGATCTTGCCGGGCTGCAACAGCAACTGATCGCCAACCTGCGCCTGGGCCTGTCGGTGTTTCTCAGCGGCGACCGCGAAAGCGCGCGGCAGTTGTTGCGGGAGAAACGCCGCTTTCGTGCGCAGGAACGGCGTCTGGCCCATGCGCACGTCAGCCGTTTGCAACGCAAGGTCGTGCAGAGTCTGGAGACCAGCTCGCTGCATCTGGAGTTGATCGCCGACATGAAACGGCTCAATTCGTTGTTCTGCAGCAGCGCCTATGTCGTGCTGGAAACGGCGGACACCGGCGCGCTGGCAGTGGATGACATGGCCGACATTACGCATTCGCCTTGAACGTCTGGGGCTGGGGCCAGTCAGTTACAGTGGTTCAGCCTTGAGACCGTCATCGCTGGCAAGCCAGCTCCCACAGGGTTTTGTGAGCGCCGCAGATCCTTATGGAACTGGCTTGCCAGCGATGGGGCCCTGACTGACGACACGGATCTCCAAATCAGCCGTATGGAAGCCTGTTATGCGTTGCCTGTTGTTCGCCTGTCTGTTGCTCGGTTCCCTCCCCGCCTTTGCCCTGGATCGGTTTCAGGTCGAAGGCTATGCGCTGCCCAACGGTTTGCAACTGATGCTCAAGCCCGGCACCGAGCGTGGGCATGTGGCGATCCGGCTGGTGGTCGGCGTTGGCCTCGATGACTTCGATTGCGACGAAAAAGAGCTGCCGCATTTGCTCGAACACCTGCTGTTCAGCGGTATCGATGCCACTGGCGAAGGTGGTCTGGAAGAGCGCATGCAGGCGCTGGGCGGTGACTGGAATGCCTTCACCAGCAACGCCGACACCACGTTCGTCATCGAAGCCCCGGCGAAAAACCAGCGCAAGGTGCTCGACCTGCTGCTCGCGCTGCTGACCCAGACTCGCATCGACGACAACGCAATCAACGCCGCCAAACGCGTGGTCGAGCGAGAGGACGGCGGGCATTACACCAAGCTGCAACGTTTCCTCGACCGTCAGGACCTCGGTCATACCGCGAGCAATCAACTGGCTGTCGAGCTGGGACTGAAATGCCCGCAGCGTGCCGAAGTCGGCCATCTGACCCAAGAGCAATTGGAGAAGGTGCGCAAGGCCTGGTACGCGCCGAACAACATGACCCTGATCGTCGTGGGCGAACTCGACAAACTGCTGCCAGCCTATCTCGAGCGTACCTGGGGTGAGCTGGAGCCGGTCGAGCCTACCGAACACCGGGCGCTGCCGGACATCCGCACCAGCGCCGCCCATGAACGCACCCTTACCCGTGGCTTTATCGGCGACAGCGCCAAGCTGCACTGGCTGGTGCCGGAACCGGTGCTCGACGATCAGTACGACCAGACGTTCGACATTCTCAAGGATTACCTCGACTGGGCGCTGTACCGGCAGATTCGCCTCAACCACGGCTTGTCGTACGGGCCGTGGGCCGAGCGCGAAGTGTTCGGCGGTGTCGGCTTCATGAGCCTCAACGCTGACCTGGATCGCGATGACGTCGACGAAGCCATCCAGGTACTCGATGACCTCAAGGCCGACCTGCTGAAAAACGGCCTCGACCCGAGCACCTTCGCCCGCATCAAACAAGCCGCCATCGCCCACCAGGCCTGGGCCGTGCAGGGCAACAGCGCGCTGGCGGACTATTACTGGAGCGCGCTGGCCGACTATCAGGATGGCCGCTTTGCCAATCCCGCGCGGGAGCTGCAAGGGGTGACGCTGGAAGCGGCGAACAAAGCGATGCGCGAGCTGTTGCTGCAGCCGGGGTATATCCGGATCGAGAAGCCTTTAATCAGTGATGATCAGGTGTTGTGGCTGGCTGCAGGTGGGGTGGGTCTGGTGCTGCTGATGTTGATCGGCTGGCGTGTGTATCGCCGCCACAAAATTGCTGGAAGCCATTAATCCTCTGGTGAGTGAGCACTTGTGGCGTTAACCTTTCCGGGATTTTCCCCATATCGTCGTGAACCGCCAAAATGCCAAAACTGACCCTCCTTATCCAGCGCCTTCTCGAGCTGATGAAGCGCTACCCCGGGTTGATCGCGGCGGGTGGTTTCATTTCCGGGGTCGGCAGTTTCATCCTCGTCGATCGCCAACAGGGGCTGGCCAGCTGGATCACGGTGATCATGCTGCTCAGCTGGATCTGGCTGATGCTGGAAAACACCCTGACCGGGCTGTTCACACGGATTTTCAAGCGCGAGATTCCCCAGCCGCTGCTGCGCTACGCGACGCAGATGATCCATCAGGAAAGCCTGTTTTTCGTTCTGCCATTCTTCTTCATCACCACCACGTGGAACAGCGGCCAGTTTGTCTTCACGGGGCTGCTCAGCGTTGCTGCACTGATCTCTATCGTCGATCCGCTGTACTACAAATGGCTGGCGCCACGGCGCTGGGCGTTTCTCGCGCTGCACACCCTGACCCTGTTCGCCGCCCTGCTCACCGCGCTGCCGGTGATCATGCACCTGACCACCGCGCAGAGTTTCAAATGGGCGCTGGGGATTGCCGTGCTGCTGTCGTTCCCGAGCCTGGCATCGATCTTCCCGATCCGCACGGTGCGCAATGCCCTGGCGATTCTGTTCATCACAGTCGGCATCGGCGGCGTCGGTTGGGCGCTGCGTTCGTGGGTGCCGCCGGCAACGCTGTGGATGACCGACGTGGCGATCAGCACGCAGCTGCAGGATCGCACCCCCGGCGCCAGCCTCGAAACCGTCAGCGCCGAGCAGATCCGCAGCGGCGGGCTCTACGCCTACACCGCGATCAACGCGCCGCGCGGCCTCGATGAGCGGATTTATCACGTGTGGACCTTCAACGGCAAAGAGGTCGACCGCATCGCCCTCGACATCCATGGCGGGCGCAAGGAAGGCTACCGGGCGTGGACGCACAAGCAGAACTTCCCCGGCAACCCGGCGGGCAAATGGCAGGTGCGGGTGTTGACCGAGGACGGGCAGTTGATCGGCGTGCTGCGTTTCGCAATCACCGACAGCACACCGGCCAAAGAAAAGTAATCCGGTTCGTGCTATTACGTAGGATCTCGTAACGGCCGTACAAGCACGGAGCTTATGACCAGCAGCCCAACCCCCGGCAGTGCCCACCTGGATACCGCGCTCAGCCCTGCCCGCTTGCGGGTCAGCGGCGACTGGACGCTCGCCCACTACACCGCGCTCAAGCATCTGAGCGAAAAGCTCCGCGGCCAGTACGACGCCAATACTTCCATCGATCTGAACGGCCTCGGCGCCCTCGACACCGCCGGCGCCTCGTTGCTGGTCGAACTGCTCGGTTCCGAACGCTTGGGCAAAACCGCCGAGCACCCTGACTGTACACTTTCAACGGCCGACCGCGCCTTGCTGCAAACCGTGTATTGCTCACTGAACGATTTCTGCGTGCCGGTCAAGGAGCCGGAGGTCAGCGTCAGCGTGCAACTGCTGACGCGCATTGGCCGCGCGGTGGACAAGGTCTGGACCGACACGCTGCAACTGCTCGGCTTCGTCGGCCTGATCCTTGAAGTCATCGCCCGTGGGCTGTTGCGGCCCCAGCGCTGGCGCATCACGCCGATGATCGCGCACATCGAGCAGACCGGCCTCGACGCCGCGCCGATCGTGGCCCTGCTGACGTTTCTGGTCGGCGCGGTGGTGGCGTTTCTCGGCGCCACAGTGCTGGCCAGTTTCGGCGCGACGATTTTCACCGTGGACCTGGTCGGCTTCTCGTTCCTGCGCGAATTCGGCGTGTTGCTCACGGCGATCCTGATGGCCGGGCGCACCGCCAGTGCTTTTACCGCACAGATCGGCTCGATGAAGGCCAACGAAGAAATCGACGCGATCCGTACTCTCGGCCTCGACCCGATCGAATTGCTGGTGGTGCCGCGCGTGCTGGCGCTGCTGGTGGCGCTGCCGATGCTGACGTTTCTGGCGATGCTCTCGGGGATCGTCGGTGGCGGTGTGGTCTGCGCAGTGTCGCTGGACATCTCGCCGGCGATGTTCCTCTCGCTGCTGCAATCGGACATCGGCATTCAGCATTTTCTGGTCGGGCTGGTGAAGGCGCCGATCTTCGCCTTCCTGATCGCGGCGATCGGTTGCCTGGAAGGTTTCAAGGTCAGCGGCAGCGCCGAATCGGTCGGCGCGCACACCACCTCCAGCGTGGTCCAGTCGATTTTCGTGGTGATCGTGCTCGATGCGGTGGCCGCGCTGTTTTTCATGGAGATGGGCTGGTGAGTCGTCTACCCCGCGCGCCCTCGGAGGCGGTGATCGAAGTCCGTGGCCTGTGCAATCGCTTCGGCCCGCAGAGCGTGCACGAAAACCTTGATCTGGACGTGTACAAGGGCGAGATCCTCGCCGTGGTCGGCGGCTCCGGTACCGGTAAATCGGTGCTGCTGCGCAGCATCGTCGGGCTGAATCGGCCAAGCGAAGGCATGGTCAAGGTCTTCGGCCAGAACCTGCCGAATCTGCCCGAGCATGAGCGCTCGCTGATCGAAAGGAGCTTTGGTGTGTTGTTCCAGAAGGGCGCGCTGTTCTCGTCGCTGACCGTGACCGAGAACGTCGCCCTGCCCCTTATCGAACACGCCGGCCTCAGCCGTCACGACGCCGAGCACCTGGCGGCGGTGAAACTGGCGCTGGCCGGGCTGCCGCTGTCGGCTGCGGACAAATACCCGGCGTCGCTGTCCGGCGGCATGATCAAGCGTGCGGCGCTGGCGCGGGCCCTGGCGCTGGATCCGGACATTCTGTTTCTCGACGAACCCACCGCCGGCCTCGATCCGATTGGCGCGGCGCAGTTCGATCAATTGATCCTGACCCTGCGTGATGCGTTGGGTCTGAGTGTGTTTCTGGTCACCCACGACCTCGACACGCTGTACACCATCACCGATCGCGTGGCGGTGCTGGCGCAGAAGAAAGTGCTGGTCGCCGGCCCTATCGACGACGTCTCGGAAACCGCCGACGCGTGGATTCACGAATACTTCCACGGCCCGCGCGGCCGCTCGGCGCTGGACGCCGCCAAACAGCTCAACGAGGTCTGATATGGAAACCCGAGCCCATCATGTGTTGATCGGCCTGTTCACGGTGATCGTCGTGGCCGGCGCCCTGCTCTTCGGCCTGTTTCTGGCCAAATCCAGCGTCGACACCGAGTTCAAAGACTATGAAGTCGTATTCAACGAGGCGGTCAGCGGTCTGTCCAAGGGCAGCTCGGTGCAGTACAGCGGGATCAAGGTCGGTGACGTGGTCAGCCTGCGCCTCGACCCGCAGGACCCGCGCCGGGTGCTGGCGCGGATTCGTCTGGCGGGCGATACGCCGGTCAAGGAAGACACCCAGGCCAAGCTGGCACTGACCGGCATCACCGGTACCTCGATCATCCAGCTCAGCGGCGGCACACCCGAGAGCCCGAAACTGCGCGGGCATGACGGTAAGCTGCCGACGCTGGTCGCCTCGCCCTCGCCTATCTCACGTCTGCTCAACGACAGCAGCGACTTGATGACCGGCATCAGCGCCCTGCTGCAAAACGCCAACCACATGTTCTCCGCGGAAAACGTCGAGCGTGTGAGCAAGACCCTTGCCCATCTGGAACAGACCACCGGCACCATCAACGACCAGCGCGGCGACATCAAACAAGCCATGCAGCAACTGGCGACCGTCGGCAAACAGGCCGGCAGCATGCTCGAGCAGACCTCACTGCTGATGCGCAACGCCAACGGCCTGCTCAATGATCAGGGCAAGCAGGCCTTGGGCAGCGCCGAACAGGCGATGAAGTCGCTGGAGCAAAGCAGCGTGACCATTAACGGCTTGCTCAGCAAAAACCAGAATTCGCTGGATAACGGCATGCAGGGCCTCAACGGCCTGGCCCCGGCGATTCGCGAACTGCGCGAGACGCTGACCTCGCTGCGCGCCATTTCCCAACGGCTTGAGGCCAACCCCAGCGGCTACCTGCTGGGCAGCGACAAGAACAAGGAATTCACCCCATGAAGCTGACTCGAATCGCCCTGCTCGGCGCTGGCCTGACCCTGATCGGCGCGTGCTCGATCTTGCCCAAGTCGGAACCCTCGGACGTCTACCGCCTGCCCGCCGCGCAAGCGCCCGCCTCGGCCAGCCCGGCGGCGACGCAGTCGTGGTCGCTGCGCTTGAATAAATTGCAGGCCAGCGAAGCACTGAACCGGCCGAGCATTGCCGTTATCCCGCAGGGCGATGTGATCAGCAGCTACAAAGGCTCGCGCTGGAGCGATCCGGCGCCGGTGCTGCTGCGCAATCGCCTGCTCGATGGATTCCAGCGTGACGGCAGAGTGACGTTGCTGAGCACCGACGACAGCAACTTCCAGGCGGATCTGGAACTGGGCGGCAGTTTGCAGGCGTTTCAGACGGAATATCAGGGCACCCAGGCCGGCGTCGTGGTGCGGGTCGATGCGTTGCTGGTGCGCGGCTATGACCAGCGCATCCTCGCCAGCCGCCGTTTTGAAGAGCGCCAGCCGTTAAGCGATGTTCAGGTGCCGGCGGTGGTCGCCGGGTTTGGCCAGGCCAGTGATCGCCTCACGGCCAAGGTTGTGGTCTGGGCCGTGGAGCAAGGCCAGAAACTCGCCCCGCAACCCCGCTGACACACCACAGCTCCTGTGGGAGCGAGCCTGCTCGCGAAAGCGGTGTATCAGTCACTTAAGCGTTGACTGACACTCCGACTTCGCGAGCAGGCTCGCTCCCACATGGGAATTTTGCTCAGCCGAAGAACCAGTAGCAGACCCCGATAGCGCCCACCACACCGGCGAACTCAGCCAGCAACGCACACCCGACCGCGTGCCGCGCGCGCTGAATCCCCACCGCGCCGAAGTACACCGCCAGCACATAGAACGTGGTTTCGGTACTGCCCTGCACCGTCGCCGCGACCAGCGCCGGGAAGCTGTCGACGCCGGAAGTCTGCATGGTCTCGATGAGCATCGCCCGCGCGGCGCTGCCGGAAAACGGTTTGACCATCGCCGTCGGCAGCGCATCGACGAAGCGCGTATCCCAACCCGCCCACTCGACCAGATGGCGAATGCCGTCCAGGCCGAAATCCAGCGCACCAGAGGCGCGCAGCACGCCAACCGCACAGAGCATCGCCACCAGATACGGCAGCAAGTTTTTCGCCACATCGAAGCCTTCTTTCGCGCCTTCGACGAACGCTTCGTACACCTTGACCTTGCGCAGCGCGCCGATCAGCAGAAACAGCATGATCAGGCCGAACAGCGTGAGATTGCCGAGGATCGACGACAATCCCGCCAGCGCTGTCGCGGAAAGCGTGCCGAGCAGCGCCATGAAGCCGCCAAGGATCAGCGCGCCGGGCAGCAGATAGGCGAGCACCACCGGGTCCCAGATGCGCAGGCGTTGCATGAAAGCTACGGAGAGAAAACCGACGATAGTCGAGCAACTGGTCGCCAGCAGAATCGGCAGGAACACCAGCGTCGGATCCGGCGCGCCTTGCTGGGCGCGGTACATGAAGATGGTCACGGGCAGCAGGGTCAGCGACGAGGCGTTGAGCACCAGAAAGAGGATCTGCGCGTTGCTGGCGATGGTGGCGCTGGGATTGAGCTCCTGCAACGCTTTCATGGCTTTCAGGCCAATCGGCGTGGCGGCGTTGTCCAGGCCGAGGCCGTTGGCGGCGAAATTCAGCGTGATCAGGCCAAGGGCAGGGTGGCCGGGCGGGACTTCCGGCATCAGCCGCAGAAACAGCGGGCCGAGGACCTTGGCCAGCCACTCGACGATCCCGGCCTTTTCGGCGATGCGCAGAAAGCCCAGCCACAGGGTGAGGGTGCCGAATAGCAGCACCATGACTTCGACCGACAGCTTGGCCATGGCGAAAATGCTTTCCACCATCGCCGCGAAGATCCCGGCGTTGCCGCCGATCAGCCACTGCGCCAGCGCCGACACGGCTGCAACGATGAAGAAGCCAAGCCACAGGCCATTAAGCATCAGTCAAATCCCCCGAAGAATGCGGCGAATGATAGCGGGGTCGCCAGAAACGACAAACCCCGGATTGCTCCGGGGTTTGTTGGTGGGGCTCGCTCCCACAGGGTTTCGCATCAGTTCTTGGAAATTTCGCCAGCCGGCAGTTTTTCCTTGCTGCGCCAGTGCGGCAGGGAGTTCCAGTAGCGCTCGCCCTTGGCGTCGTCGTACATGCCTTCCCAGCGCGCGATAACCAGCACTGCCAAGGCATTACCGATCACGTTCAGTGCGGTACGCGCCATGTCCATGATGCGATCGACACCGGCGATGAACGCCAGACCTTCCAGCGGGATGCCAACGCTGCCCAAAGTGGCCAGCAGCACCACGAAAGACACGCCCGGTACGCCGGCGATACCTTTAGAGGTGACCATCAGCGTCAACACCAGCAGCAGTTGCTGGCTGATCGACAGGTCGATGCCATACAGCTGGGCAATGAAGATCGCCGCGATCGACTGGTACAGGGTCGAGCCGTCTAGGTTGAACGAGTAACCGGTTGGTACCACGAAGCTGCAAATGGCTTTCGGCGCGCCGTAGGCTTCCATTTTCTCGATGACACGTGGCAGCACGGTTTCCGAGGAGGCGGTGGAGTAGGCCAGTACCAGCTCATCCTTGAAGATGCGCATCAGCTTGAGCACCGAGAAGCCGAACAGCTTGGCGATCAGGCCCAGCACGACGAAGGCGAAGAAGGCGATGGCGACGTAAACCAGGATCACCAGTTTCGCCAGCGGCAGCAGCGAGGCGAAGCCGAAGTTGGCCACGGTCACCGCGATCAGTGCGAATACGCCGATCGGGGCGTAGTTCATGATCATGTGGGTGACCTTGAACATGCTTTCCGAAACGCCCTGGAACATCTTCACCAGCGGCTCGCGCAGGTCCGACTGCAGGCTCGACAGGCCGAGACCGAACAGTACGGAGAAGAAGATGATCGGCAGCATTTCGCCGCGAGCCATGGCCGCGAAGATGTTCGACGGGATCAGGTTGAGGATGGTTTCGATGAATGCATGTTCATGCTGCACTTCGGCGGCGGTCGCCTGGTACTTCGAAATGTCGACCGTGCCCAGGGTGCTCATGTCGATGCCGGTGCCCGGATGGAACACGTTGGCCAGCACCAGACCGACAACGATGGCGATGGTGGTGACGATCTCGAAATAGATGATGGTCTTCAGGCCGATACGCCCGAGTTTCTTGGCGTCGCCGACGCCAGCGATGCCGACGATCAGCGAGGAAATGACGATCGGGATCACGATCATCTTGATCAGACGGATAAAGATATCGCCTGCCGGTTGCAGGACGTTGCTGATCCACCAAGCCTTTTCAGCACTGAAGTGGTTGAGCAACGCACCAATTGCAATCCCCAGAATCAGACCGATGAGGATCTGCCAGGCGAGGCTGATTTTTGCCTTCTTCATTATCTTTACCCTTACTTGCGTTTGACTCAGGCACATGCAGGAACTGGAACGCTCATCAGCGGAAAAGTCTGTGCATCTGCCTCCGTATAAGGTGCCCCGAAGCGCGTGTTTACGGCTCTTCGGCAGGCGAAAAAAGGCGCAACTATTCCGATGCAAGGTGGCGCCGTCTAATGCCGTAAACGCCTACCCTATGCCTAATCGGCATGAGCTTTTTCATTTGAAACTGGCGTCCCAAGCGGTTCGATTGTGACATTTGTGCCAGCATAAGTGCCGTCAACCGGCCGTTACAGCGTAGGCTGGTTAAATTTTGCACAGGCAAAACCGGCGGAAATTTCCGGAAAAAGTCTGAATCGCAAGACTAGAAGTCACACGGAACGAGCGCGATCTTTGTCGATATACGGTCGCCAGGAAACACCGCGAAATGTTTTCCTCGCAGTGTCGACGATTGAAAAAAGGAATTTGGCGTGCTGGATCAATGTTTTAGCGGATTCAAAGCCCAGCGCAGATTCGTCAGACCACCGGGTCGACGAACCTGCGGCGCAGCTTTTACCCTGACCCGGCCCTTGCGCAGGTACTCCCTGTACCCGTAGGTCACTCCGACCCTGTATCAGTCAGAACATCCCGGCCCCCTGGTCATGCACCGACCCTCATCGGGCGGTGCAATGGAAAGCAGCGGGGCGCTGCATTCGTGTTCGAAACCTTTGCGTCCTGCGTCAGTACCACTTCGGATCTTTCTTCAGGGTTTCCATCAGCAGATCCTGCATGCCCTGATCAGGTTTGCCGAAGAAGCGATAAGTCGCGTGTCGCGTCGGCGACTTGTCCTGCGGCAGACCTTCCGGCACATCGACCAGCATGGCGTAGGCGTCATCCTTGTCGAAGCTGAAGGCCACGATCAAACGGTGATTCAGGCACTTGTCCTGACTCTCGCAGAGCGGGCCGACCAGATACTGATCGCCATCTTCCGTAACGGCATGCATCTGTTGTTCGGAGGTGCCGGACAGGTTGATCACCCATTCCGGTACGCGCTCTTCCTTTTTGATCACGCCTTCCCAGGTTTCACGGTACTGCGCGTCGGAGGCGAGCAGTTCGTTGACCCGGGTCTGGCCGTCATTGGCCGCCATGGCCATGGCACTGCCGCCCAGAAGCAGGGCGGCGGCCAATGTCTTGAGACCGATCATCGTTAACCTCGGCCGCGACGGCCAAAGAAGAAGGAAGCGATGAACATCACCAGGAACACGACAAAGAGAATCTTGGCGATACCCGTGGCGGTGCCCGCGATACCACCGAAGCCCAGAACGGCGGCGATGATGGCAATGATCAAGAATGTAATTGCCCAGCTCAACATGGTGATTCTCCTTACTTCTCTATTTAGGGGTGTTTCCGGTTTCCGGCGCTACGCGCCTGAATGTGTTCAAAGGCTTAGAAAACCCAGCGCTCTTCCCGTGGCAATTGATCCAGCGGTTGCGCCTGGTCGACATCGATCATGTGCATCGAAGCGTTTTCAACCTGGCTGCTGCTCACGGCACTGAAGTGCGTTTGAGTGCTGTGCTGCATCGAAATCAGTGGCTCGGGTTTACGGCTGTTTTCCCAGCTCATGTACTGCTGGCAAACGATCAGGGTGATCAGCAACGCCAGTACACCGAACAGACCTTGCTGGATCTGCAGTGGCGAAATACGTACTTGGGCGGCGATTGGGCGAGTCATCCTGTGTTCCTCACGCTTGTTCGGTTGGGGCAGTGCTGTTCTGCCCGGGCTGAGTGAGGTATTGCAGCCTGCATGCCAGTTTTTTCATCTGTGAAAAAACCAATGAAAACAATGAGTTATGCGTGGTTGAGAAATTTCCTAAGACGCATCCTGCACGATGGCTCTTCTGCGGTCGTGCGCAATGCACGATTATTTCGTGGGAAATTTCGATGATATGGAATTGCTACCGGTACGCAGATGTCAGAAGAGGACGCAGGATGTGCCCTGCCAAACGCAGAATGTTTTAAAACTCAACGAAATCAATGAATTGGCCGTTATGGCAGTAGAGAGCTACCCTCCTATGGCTGGTATCGTTCAGAATCAACCATGCAACTTGCCCGATTTTTCCGGGACTAACCCAAGACTAATCACTATGGAGCGTAGGAAAAATGGAATCTGCCACTGAGCAACAAGGCCGCATTCTGCTGGTGGACGATGAATCCGCCATCCTGCGTACGTTTCGTTATTGCCTCGAAGACGAAGGCTATACGGTAGCCACCGCCAATAGCGCGGCCCAGGCCGATGCTTTGATGCAACGTCAGGTCTTCGATCTGTGCTTCCTTGATTTGCGCCTGGGCGAGGACAACGGTCTCGACGTCCTCGCGCAGATGCGCATTCAGGCGCCGTGGATGCGCGTAGTGATCGTCACCGCCCACTCGGCGGTCGACACCGCGGTTGATGCCATCCAGGCTGGCGCCGCCGATTATCTGGTCAAGCCGTGCAGCCCTGATCAACTGCGCCTGGCCACCGCCAAGCAGTTGGAAGTGCGCCAGCTCTCCGCACGCCTTGAAGCGCTCGAAGGCGAGATCCGCAAACCGAAAGACGGTCTCGATTCCCACAGCCCGGCGATGAAAGTCGTGCTGGAAACCGCACGGCAGGTCGCAAGCACCGACGCCAACATTCTTATCCTTGGCGAGTCCGGTACGGGTAAAGGTGAACTGGCCCGTGCGATCCACGGCTGGAGCAAGCGCGAGAAGAAATCCTGCGTCACTATCAACTGCCCGTCGCTGACTGCCGAACTGATGGAAAGCGAGCTGTTTGGCCATAGCCGTGGCGCGTTTACCGGTGCCAGCGAAAGCACGCTGGGTCGGGTCAACCAGGCCGACGGCGGCACGCTGTTTCTCGACGAGATCGGCGACTTTCCGTTGACGTTGCAACCCAAGTTGCTGCGTTTCATTCAGGACAAGGAGTACGAGCGGGTCGGCGACCCGGTCACTCGCCGCGCCGATGTGCGCATCCTTGCCGCCACCAACCTCAATCTCGAAGACATGGTCCGCGACGGCCGTTTCCGCGAAGACCTGCTCTATCGCCTCAACGTCATCACCCTGCATCTGCCGCCTCTGCGCGAGCGCGCCGAAGACATCCTGACCCTCGCCGATCGGTTCCTTGCACGTTTCGTCAAAGAGTACGCACGCCCAGCGCGCGGCTTCAGCGATGAGGCGCGCGAAGCGCTGCTCGGTTATCGCTGGCCGGGCAATATTCGCGAACTGCGCAACGTGGTCGAGCGGGCCAGCATCATCTGCCCGCAGGAACGCGTGGAAATCAGCCACCTGGGCATGGCCGAGCAACCGGCCAACAACGCGCCACGGGTCGGCGCGGCGCTGAGCCTGGACGAGCTGGAGAAAGCGCACATCGGCGCGGTGCTGGCCACTGCCGGTACCCTGGACCAAGCGGCGAAAACCCTTGGCATCGACGCCTCGACCCTGTATCGCAAACGCAAGCAGTACAACCTGTGAGCACTGCGCGATGAAACTGGCGATCAAGCTGCGCACGCGCCTGTTCCTGAGCATTTCTGCGTTGATCACCGTGGCCTTGCTCGGGCTCTTGCTCGGGCTGGTCAGCGTGATGCAGATGGCCGGGTCACAGGAAGCGCTGGTGCGCAGCAACTTCGTCACCCTGGATCTGGGCCTCAAGCTGCGCCAGACCCTCGGTGATCAATTGATCATCATGCTCGCCGAAAAACCCGATCCCGTTGCGTTCGAAGCGTCCAAACAGCACTACTTCGAGTTGCTCGACCAAGGCATCGCCCAGCAGCCGGAGGGCGATGACCAGCCTTACGGTTTCCGCCAGGCCAAGGCCGACTACCTGAACTTCCTCGCCTCATTCGACGTGACCGCCGAAGCGGCGAAGAACGCGAGTACCAGCGCGGATTTCCGCGAGCGCTTCAACATTCTGCGTAATGGCCTGATTGCTGAGCACAAACACGCACTGGAAACCATCAATGCCGTCCAGCACGCTGCCCGCGAACGGGCCTTGCTGATTGCCGGGCTGCTTGGCCTGGTCGGGCTGGCGGTGCTGATCATCGGTTTTGTCACCGCCCAGGGCATCGCCCGACGTTTCGGCGCACCGATCGAAGCGCTGGCCAAGGCTGCCGACAACATCGGCCAGGGCAACTATGACGTGACCCTGCCGATTTCCACGGCCATGGAAGTCAACCTGCTGTCGCGACGCTTCGGCCTGATGGCCGAGGCGTTGCGCGAACACCAGGCGATGAATGTCGACGAACTGTTGGCCGGTCAGCAGCGCTTGCAAGCGGTGCTCGACAGTATCGACGACGGTTTGTTGATGATTGACCGCCAGGGTCAGCTCGAACACCTCAACCCGGTGGCTCAGCGCCAGTTGGGCTGGGAAGACGATCGACTGGGCCAAGGCTTGGGCACCGCACTTGGGCGCCCGGAGCTGGATGCGCAACTGCAATTGGTCCTGCGCGGCGGCACGCTGGAGCGTGCGCCGGAAGATCTGAGTATCGAAGTCGATGGCGAATCGCGCCTGCTGACCTACAGCCTGACGCCGGTCAGTCATACCCAGGGGCATATTCTCGGCGCGGTGATGGTGCTGCACGACGTCACCGAGCAACGCGCGTTCGAGCGCGTGCGCAGTGAGTTTGTCTTGCGCGCTTCCCATGAACTGCGCACGCCGGTCACAGGCATGCACATGGCCTTCGGGCTGTTTCGCGAGCGGGCGAAATTCCCGGCTGAATCGCGCGAAGCCGACCTGCTGGATACGGTCAACGAAGAAATGCAGCGGCTGATGCAATTGATCAACGACTTGCTGAATTTCTCGCGCTACCAGAACGGTCTACAGAAACTCACCTTGGCGCCATGTTCCATTGAGGACCTGCTGGAGCAGGCGCAACTGCGCTTTGCCGACGTGGCTGCGGCCAAAGGTGTGGCGCTGAACGTCGAGATTCAAGGCCCGCTGCCGAGGTTGCAGGCTGATCAGGCGCAACTCGATCGGGTCCTCGACAATCTGATCGACAACGCCTTGCGCCATACCGCCCGCGACGGGCAGATCCGTCTGCAGGCGCGCCGGCATGGCGAGCGGGTCATCATCAGCGTCGAAGACAATGGTGAAGGCATCGCCTACGGCCAGCAGGGGCGGATTTTCGAGCCGTTCGTGCAGGTCGGGCGCAAGAAGGGCGGTGCCGGGCTTGGCCTGGCGCTGTGCAAGGAAATCGTCCAGTTGCACGGCGGGCGCATGGGCGTTTATTCGCGGCCGGGGCAGGGCACCCAGTTCTACATGGCGCTGGCGGTTTAGGCTTCATCGTCCATACGCCGTCCGGCCAGGCGTCGTCCACGGGTGATCAGTTCAATGAACTGCACGGCGCTCAGTGCGTGAGCGAACAGCCAGCCCTGACCGAACTTGACTCCCTCACTGCTGAGCAGTGCGGCTTGGGATTCCAGCTCGATGCCTTCGGCAATCACTTTCAGATCCAGCGCCTGCGCCATGTGAATGATGTGCGGAGCGACGCCGCTGCTCGCTGCGTCATGGCCGAGCGCATCGATGAACGCCTTATCGATCTTCAGGCAGTCCACCGGCAAGGTCTGCAGATAGGCGAGGCTGCAATAGCCGGTGCCGAAATCATCGATCAGCACCTGATGGCCGACGTCGCGCAAGGCTTGCAGGTTTTCCCGCGCCACCACCACATCAATCAGGCCCCGCTCAGTGACTTCGAAGGCTATCTGCCGCGCGGCGACACGGTGCAGCGCGAGCAGCCGCGCCATGACCTGGCCGATGCGCGGCACCATGACATCGCAGGCTGCGAGGTTCACCGAGATATACAGCTGCGGATTGGCGCGCAGTAACTGACCCAGCTGTTCGAGCAGACGCTGCAAGACGAAGTCGGTCATCTGCCGGATCTGCCCGGTGTTCTCCGCCATGGGAATGAACAGGTCGGGGCTGGTCAGCGTGCCGTCCGGGCGCCGCCAGCGCAGCAGCGCTTCGGCACCGACGCAGTTGCGGCTGTCGAGATCGAAGATCGGCTGATACAGCACCTGCAACTCACCCCGGCGGATCGCCCCGTGCAGCTCGGCATCCAGCGACTGGCGCTGACGCACCAGCAACAAGGTCAGAAAGCCGACAACGGCGCCGGCGATCAGGCACACCGGCAACAGCCACCACCACACCGCCGGGACGTGCATGCCCGTGCGCGGCGTAATCAGCACCAATTGATATTCCGGGTTGTCGGTGGGCATGCGATAGATCAGCCGCGTTTGCGTGACTTGCAGCGCATCAGGGCTCTTCGGTGGCCAGGGTTCGGCCGGTGGCCAGGTCTGTGCGGTGCCGAGCACCGGAATCGCGCGAGTGCCGTGATCGAGTACCACCAGCAGGCTGCTGCCGGACGACAGATCGACCATGTCGGTCAAATGCCCGCGCGAGGTAGCGACACGAAAGTTGCCGCGACCGAGCATCAGCGCCGCGCGGTTTTCATCGGGTTCGGTGGTGGTGTTCAGCCAATAGCTGTAGGTCGGACCCTGAATGTCCGGCGCGCGCACCAAAGACAGTCCTTCCTGGCGTGGACGGTTGGAGCAGAACCGCGAGGCGTCCATGTACGCGGCTTCGTAGACGAAGCGGTAGTTGAAGGTGACTTGCTGCAGAGTCGCGATCATTTCTTCGTCGCAGCCGCGCAAGGGCTGGGCTTCAAGGTCGTCGAGACTTTCGCGCAACTGGCCGAACAATTGTTCGAGGCGCGCGAGGAAACGCTCGCCCTGGGCGTTCATTTCCTGGCTCTCGCGCATTTCCATCTGGCGCATCGCCGCGAACATACCTCCGGCAATCAGCAGGCTGGCGCTGAGGACAGCCGCGATCATCGCCAAAAAAACAGGGCGATAAAACCAGCTACGCAGCGTCTCTCGGGTCGCAGCCATCAGGGATTTTCCGAAGAATTACCATGAGTTATAGCTGCTGATTGCGATTTCGCCCTGACCGTCGGGCGGGCGTCATTATTTTGTCTGATTGAGGACTAAAAGAAGTGCTGCGGTTTGTGCGTCCGGCGTGCCGTCGAAGCGGGCAGGACGGTAGTGCATCTGGAACGCGGCGAGGACATGCCGCGTGGCGACGTCCAGCTCGCCGGTCTGCGGCGTGTCGTAACCCAGACGCGCGAGTTGCGCCTGGAACCAGCCGATCTCCGGCAACGGGTTGCTGTTAAAAATAGCCTGCTGACGCGCCACCGCTTGCTCGTTCGGCCACAGGCCAAGGCCTTCGGCGGCGAGACGTTTCCAGGGGAACAGTGGCCCCGGATCAAGCTTGCGCAACGGCGCGATGTCGCTGTGACCGATGATGTGCCGCGGGCTGATGCCGTTGCGTTTGCTGATGTCCTTGAGCAGGGTGATCAACGATTCGATCTGCGCTTCGCTGTACGGATACCACAGGCGCCCTGTCGAGGTGTCCTTGTAGCCGGGATTGACGATTTCGATGCCGATGGAACTGGAGTTCAGCCAGGTACGGCCCTGCCACTGACTTTCGCCGGCGTGCCAGGCGCGCTGGTTTTCGTCCATCAGCTTGTACACGGTGGCGCTCTTGTCATCGCCAATCAGGTAATGACTGCTGACGTCGCCATGGGTCAGCAATTGCAGCGAGCGCTCCAGCGACGCGGAGGTGTAATGCACCACGACAAACTGGATGCGGCTGTCGTAATTGGCCGAAGGGTGGCTGGTGTCGTAACGCGGGCCGCTGGCGCAACCGGCGAGGACGAACAGCGAGGCAACAAGGGCAAGGAATTTCATGGCAGAGGACGATACGCTGAAAACGATAATGCAACAGTGTAACGTACGGATTTGCTCAGAGTCCGCCAGCGGGCGGATTTAAACAAAATGGAACAATTGCCTTAGCCGAGCTCGACTCGGTTGCGCCCGGCGTTTTTTGCTCGGTAGAGCGCCTGATCGGCTCTTTTCAGCACCAGATCGCTGTGTTCTCCCACTCGGAACGCGGCCAGCCCCATGGAAATGGTGATGGTCACTCGCTCGCCCTTGAAATGAAACGGGCAGGCTTCGATCGCCGCGCGCAGGGTTTCCAGCAGTTTCGCGCCGACCGCTGGTGGCGTCGCGGGCAGCAACAGCACGAACTCTTCACCACCAAACCGGGCGATGAAATCCGAGCCGCGCAGGCGTTTGCGCAATACCGTGGCGATGATCTTCAGCACTTTGTCGCCGGCCAGATGGCCATAGCTGTCGTTGATCCGCTTGAAGTGATCGAGGTCGAGCATGGCCAGGCTGAGGGTGTTGCCGTGCTGCTGCCATTGCTGGATTTCATGCTCAAGGCGTTCGCTCCACGCCGCACGGTTGGGCAGGCCGGTCAACGGATCGATCAGGGCTTTCTGCCGCTGCTCTTCAAGGTGTTCACGGAAGCCCATGGCTTCCTGTTCCATATGCGCCACTCGCTCCGACAGGCTCTTCAATCTGGCAGCGACTTCCTGTTCGCGGGCGTCGCGCTGTTTCTGGTGCTGGTCCATCGTTCCCAGCAGGCCTTCCAGGTGATTCTCCAGCACATGCTTGAGGTCATCGAGGTCGGCTGCTTGCTGGACGCTGCTCTGCAAGCCGTCGACCTGCTCGCGAATCTGCGTGTCCATGGCCCGCGCCGCCGAGCTGTTGTCGGCATGCCCTTCGCTGGCCGCTTGCAGGTTGCTCTGAAACGCTTCGAGGCGTTCGTTGAGCTGTTGCAGATAGGCTTCGAATTCGTGCTGACCGCTGTCGGTAATCGCCAGCATCAAAGTCGCGAGATCGTCGAGGATCGGCAACAGTTCGTACCAGTTCAACCCGTGTTTGAGCCGCTCGCGCATGGCTTCGGCTTGCGGCCGGTGGCGCTCGGGCAGGGTCAGGTCGTCGAGCAGGCCGATCAGCGTGTCTTCGATATGTCGGGCCACGGAGCTGTAGGACGGCTCCGGAGAATCCGGCAGAGCGAAGAGGATGTCGTGTTCCGGCTGCTCCGGGTCGATGGCGGCCAAGGCCTGAGCGATCGGCTCGGGCAAGGGCAGGCTATCGAGAATCAGCGGCGACGGATCGCCGGGGTGGATCAGTTCATCGGGGTTAAACGCCTCGGTTGCTGGCGCAGCGACGGTCATCTCGGTGTCAGGGGCTGGTTCAACCTGCACTGGCTCGGCTTCAACGGCGACCACAGGCGTAGCGAACGCAACGACTTGCGGCTCATCAGGCGGCGTCTGGACAGGCGTTTCGATGACGGTCTCGGGCGCTGCGATCGCTGGCTCCGCGTTGGCCACCGGTGTCGATTGCGCAGGCTCCGGTTCAGGCTGCTGAGCTTCGACCAGCTGCGGCACTGGTGTTGCTGGTATGTCGGCCGCCGGTGCAACGGCTTCTTCACTGTCGCGACTACCAAACAAACGCTGCAACAACCCCGGTCGCCCCGGCTCGACAGGCGTTTCCAACTGACTCAAGGCCTTGCCCTGCAAGCCACTGAGTTCGCTCAACAGCAGCGGCATTTCCCGTGCCTGACCGACGCGGCTGTCCAGTTGCTTGGCGAATTTCTTCAGCGGTTGCGCGACTTCGCGCGGCAGTGGCAGGGCCTGCAACTGGGTGACCAGCGCTGTCAGCGCGGTGCTGACCTGATCAATGCGCGTTTCACGGCGCTGCTCGGAGTCGAGCACGGCCTTTTCCAGACGCGGCAGCAGGGCGGCGAGGCCTGCGTCCATGTCATCGGTACGCACGACTTCGCGCATTTCTTTCATGCACTGATCGACAACCTTGTCGGTGCCCTCGGCCGCCAGCGTGCTGCGCACCAGACCGCGCCGCAGCAGGTCGAGTCGCGCGGCCCAGCGGCGTTCGAGCTTGTCCTGCTGTTCGATGCTCTTGAGGTACTTCTCTTTCCAGCGCTGGGCGTCGTCGCTCATTCACAGGTTCCGCGAGGGGCAGGGCTCAACGCGGGCAATGCGTCGGCCGTGAGCGAACCCGGCAGACGAATTTCCACCGCGACCGGCAGGTGATCGGAAATGGGCTGGGCCAGCACCTCGACCTTTTCCAGAGTCAGGGTCGGGCTGAGCAGGATATGATCGAGGCAACGCTGTGGGCGCCAGCTGGGGAAGGTCGCTTCCACCTGCGGGGCCAGCAGGCCGAGATCGCGTAACGGCGAGTGTTCGAGCAGGTCGCTGGCATGGGTATTCATGTCGCCCATCAGCACCTGATGCTTGAACCCGCTGATCAAATCACGAATGTAGGCCAGTTGCAGGCTGCGCGTCCGCGCGCCGAGGGCCAAATGCATCATCACCACCACCAGTGCCTCCGGACCTTCGCCGAAGCGCAGCAGGATCGCGCCGCGACCTTTCGGGCCGGGCAGCGGGTGATCCTCGATCGCCCACGGCTTCAGGCGACTGAGCACGCCATTGCTGTGCTGGGCCAGTCGACCGAGGTTGCGATTGAGTTGTTGATACCAGTAGGGAAAGGCGCCGAGGTGGGCCAGATGTTCGACCTGATTGACGTAGCCTGAGCGCAGGCTGCCGCCATCGGCTTCCTGCAGGGCGACCAGATCGAAGTCGCCGAGCAGGTCACCGATCTTTTGCAGATTGCCGGAACGCCCGGTGTGCGGCAGCAGATGCTGCCAGCTGCGGGTCAGGTAATGCCGATAGCGCTCGGTGCTGATGCCGACCTGAATGTTAAAGCTGAGCAAGCGCAGACGCTGGTCTGCGGGCAGGCCCGTAGACGCCAGATGATGCTCGTTGACCTGCGGATCATGCAGGCCAACGATGCGTTCGGACTTCCAGCGGCGCATGGCGAATGCCGCGCTTAGTTGGCAGCAGCCTTGTTAGCCGCTCGCTCTTTGGCGACCAGATCGTCAGCCAGCTTCAATGCTTGCTCGGCACCACCGGCAGAGCCGATGTCGAAGCGGTATTTACCATTGACGATCATGGTTGGCACGCCAGTGATTTCGTACTTCTTCGCCAGCTCACGGGCCTTGACGATCTGGCCTTTGATAGCGAACGAGTCGAAAGTGGCGAGGAACTTGTCCTTGTCCACGCCTTGAGTGGCGAGGAAGTCAGCCATGTCGTTCTTGTCGGTGAGCTTCTTGTGCTCTTTCTGGATCGCGTTGAACACGGCGTTGTGTACCTGATGCTCGACACCCATGGCTTCCAGAGTCAGGAACATCTGACCGTGAGCGTCCCATGGGCCGCCGAACATGGCGGGGATGCGCACGAAGTTGACGTCGGACGGCAGTTTTTCAACCCATGGATTGATCACTGGCTCAAAAGCGTAGCAATGCGGGCAGCCATACCAGAACAGCTCGACCACTTCGATTTTGCCAGGCTTTGCCACCGGCACCGGGTTGGCCAGTTCGACGTAAGGGGCGGCAGGGGCTTCAGCGGCCTGGGCGGTGACGCCGAACAGGCTGGCAGCGACGAGGGCGGCGCTGATGATCAGATTACGCATGCTTTACTCCTGAACAATTTGGGTCGCCTCGCTCGACCTGTTGCGACACAGATCCTGGCGGGCATGAGTGCTGTAGTGTAACGGCAGCGGCCACAAAAAAGGGCGGCCAAAGCCACCCTTTTTATACTTGCTGCGAAGGATTAATCGAGCGTTAACGTGGCCGGCGCTGCGCGCCTCGTTCAGCCCTCGATTCAGGGCCTCAGTGCAGGCCCTGGATGTAGCTGGAAACCGCAGCGATGTCTTCGTCGCTCAGCTTGCGTGCGATGGTGCGCATGGTCATCGCGTCGCCGTCGTTGGCGCGACCGCCGTCTTCCTTGCGGAAATCGGTCAGCTGCTTGGCGATGTATTGCGCATGCTGGCCACCCAGATGGGGGAAGCCTGCTGCAGCATTGCCGGAGCCGTTCGGCGAGTGGCAGCCGGTGCAGGCCGGCAGACCTTTTTCCAGGTTGCCGCCACGGAACAGCGCTTCACCGCGAGCGACGATCTTCGGATCGGCGGCGCCGACGCTGCCTTTCTGGCTGGCGAAGTATGCGGCGATGTCGGCCAGATCCTGATCGTTCAGGTTGGTCAGCAGCCCGGTCATTTCCAGCACCACGCGCTTGCCCGACTTGATGTCGTGCAATTGCTTGTCGAGGTAGCGTTCACCTTGACCTGCCAGTTTCGGAAAGTTTGGCGCCATGCTGTTGCCGTCCGGGCCATGGCAGGCTCCGCACACGGCAGCTTTGGCCTGGCCTGCTGCGGCATCGCCGGCAGCATGGGCGACACCTGAAATTCCCACGGTCAACAGCAGACTCACGATCAATTTGTTCATCAGCTAATCCAACTACGGCTAAGGGTTAAGTTATGGACCGGGCTTACTCTCGCTCATCCACAGGATGATGGCCTGGTAATCCTCGGCACTGCAGTCCATGCACAAACCACGCGGCGGCATCGCCTTGAAACCCTGGGTCACGTGTTGCACCAGCGTCCCCATACCTTTCGCCAACCTCGGCGTCCAAGCTTCCTGATCGCCTCTTGCGGGCGCCATGGGTAGTTGGCCGGAATGACAGGCACCACAAACACGGTTGTACACAGCTTCCGGATCCTGTGTAGCCTGTGCGCTGTAAAGCGGCATCAAGACTCCGGCAGCCAGCAGCCATTTCGTCATAAAACGACCTTTTCAGGGTTGAGAGCGTTCTGCGTTCTAATGCGCAATCAAAGTCTGTCGCTCTCGTGAACTTCATCCTTCGCTGGGACAAAGCACACACAAAATCTGCGGCATTATATACTGGCGTCACTGAAACGGAAGCGACACCGCGTTCCGCGCCCAATCCCGGCGCCGCCCACATCGGAAATCCCATGCAACTCAAGAATCCCATCCTCGGCCTGTGCCAACAGTCCACGTTCATGCTCAGTGCCGCCAAAGTCGATCAATGCCCTGACGACGAAGGCTTCGAAGTGGCGTTTGCCGGTCGTTCCAACGCTGGCAAATCCAGCGCGCTGAACACCCTGACCCACGCCAGCCTGGCGCGCACCTCGAAAACTCCGGGTCGCACACAGCTGTTGAACTTCTTCAAGCTAGACGATGATCGCCGTCTGGTCGACCTGCCGGGCTACGGTTATGCAAAAGTACCGATCCCGCTCAAGCAACACTGGCAGCGCCACCTCGAGGCTTACCTCGGTGGTCGGGAGAGTTTGAAAGGTCTGATCCTGATGATGGACATCCGCCATCCGATGACCGACTTCGACCTGCTGATGCTCGACTGGGCCGTCGCCGCCGGCATGCCGATGCACATCCTGCTGACCAAAGCCGACAAACTCACCTACGGCGCAGCCAAGAACACCCTGCTGAAAGTACAGTCGGAAATCCGCAAAGGCTGGGGCGACTCGATCACCATCCAGTTGTTCTCCGCACCAAAACGCATGGGCCTGGAAGAGGCCTACACTGTACTGGCCGACTGGATGGAACTGGCAGACAAAGGCGCCGAGGCGGCAGCCGAGTAAGACAATTTCAAAACTGACTGTGGTGCTGTCAGGCAAGGCGAAAGCACCGCTAAAAAGCGGAGTTTAGGGTACCTAAATGAGCATTTTTAGCGGTGCTTTTAACGCAGCATGACGGCATCACAGCCAGTTTTGGGGCAAAAAAAGCCCCGGACTTCATTGGGGAGGGAGAAGTTCCGGGGTTCAAGTTCCGAACCGCTAGGGCGGGGTTCAGATATCTGCCAACACTTAACACAACATAGGAGCATCGAAGGGCTTCACCAGCCATTCAGTACCTCTGAGTGTTCGATCGACAGATTAGTTCAGATTTTTTTCAAAAAGCTTTGGAATAGCCTCAAGCGTCTTTCGATCTAAGCCGGATTCCCGGCAGTTGCCGCGACGGTAGGTCGCGGCAACTCTGGCAATACTCAGTGCGCCTCATCCCAGTTGTTGCCCACGCCAACTTCCACTAGCAGCGGCACATCCAGTTTCGCCGCTTCGCTCATGTGCGTACGAATTTCGGCGCTGACCTGCTCGACCAGATCCTCGCGAACCTCCAGCACCAGTTCGTCGTGCACTTGCAGGATGACCCGCGCGTCCAGACCCGACGTCGCCAGCCAGTTATCCACAGCCACCATGGCTTTCTTGATGATGTCCGCTGCCGTGCCCTGCATCGGCGCGTTGATCGCCGTGCGTTCTGCCGCAGCGCGTTCCTGCGGCTTGTTCGAGTTGATCTCCGGCAAGTACAGGCGACGGCCGAAGAAAGTTTCGACGTAACCCTGATCCGCCGCTTGCGCGCGGGTACGCTCCATGTATTCGCGCACGCCTGGATAACGGGCGAAGTAGGTGTCGATGTAAGCCTTGGCGGTCTTGGTGTCGACGCCGATATCCTTGCCGAGCTTCTGCGCGCCCATGCCGTAGATCAGACCGAAGTTGATCGCCTTGGCGCTGCGACGCTGGTCGGAGGTCACTTGATCAAGCTCGACCTTGAATACTTCGGCAGCGGTTGCAGTGTGCACGTCGAGATTGTTGCGGAAGGCGTTCATCAGGCCTTCGTCACGGGACAGGTGCGCCATGATCCGCAGTTCGATCTGCGAATAGTCCGCCGCCAGCAGTTTGTAGCCTTTGGGCGCGACGAACGCCTGACGAATGCGTCGGCCTTCGGCAGTGCGCACCGGAATGTTCTGCAGGTTCGGATCACTGGAGGAGAGGCGCCCGGTCGAAGCCACAGCCTGGTGATACGAGGTGTGGATGCGCCCGGTGCGCGGGTTGATCTGCTCCGGCAGGCGATCGGTGTAGGTGCTTTTCAACTTGCTCATCGAGCGGTGCTCCATCAGCACCTTCGGCAAGCGGTGATCGTCTTCGGCGAGTTTCGCCAACACTTCTTCAGCGGTGGACGGCTGGCCCTTGGCGGTTTTCTTCAGCACCGGCAGGCCGAGCTTTTCATAAAGAATCACGCCCAGCTGCTTCGGCGAGCCGAGGTTGAATTCTTCCCCGGCGATTTCGAAGGCTTCACGCTCCAGCGCGACCATTTTGTTGCCCAGCTCAATGCTCTGAATGCCCAGCAACTCGGCATCGACAAACGCACCCTGGCGTTCGATGCGCGCCAGCACTGGCACCAGCGGGATCTCAATGTCGGTCAGCACGCTGGCCAGGCTCGGAATCGCGCTGAGCTTGTCGAACAGGGCCTGATGCAGGCGCAGGGTGATGTCGGCGTCTTCAGCGGCGTACGGCCCGGCCTGTTCCAGGGCGATCTGGTCGAAGGTCAGCTGCTTGGCACCTTTGCCGGCGATGTCCTGGAAGCTCACCGTGGTGTGGTCGAGGTATTTCTGCGCGAGGCTGTCCATGTCATGGCGGGTTGCGGTGGAGTTGAGTACGTAGGACTCAAGCATGGTGTCGAAGGCGATGCCGCGCACGCTGATGCCTTCACTCTGATCGCCGCCAATGGCGCAGTTGGCCAGAATGTTCATGTCGAACTTGGCGTGCTGGCCGACCTTGAGTTTGTTCGGGTCTTCCAGAATCGGCTTGAGTGCGCGCAGCACGGTGTCGCGATCCAGCTGCTCCGGCACGCCGATGTAGGAATGGGTCAGCGGGATGTACGCGGCTTCGTTGGCCTGTACGGCGAACGACAGGCCAACCAGTTGCGCCTGCTGCGCGTCGATGCCAGTGGTTTCGGTGTCGAAGGCGATCAGTTTGGCGTTGCGCAGTTTTTCCAGCCAGACGTCGAAGCGGGCCTGATCGAGGATGGTTTCGTACGCGGCCTCGGCAGGGGCAGCAGGTGCCTCGGCTTGCGGGGCGCTGAACAGATCGCCCGCCGGCGCAGGTTCGGCCGCCGCGCTCAGTTCCAGACGCTTGGCATCGCGATCCAGATCATTGAGCCAGCTCTTGAATTCCAGCAGGGTGTACAGCTCGTAGAGTTTGGCCGGATCCTCCTGGCCCATCTGCAGATCCTCGAGACCGATATCCAGCGGCACATCGACCTTGATGGTCGCCAGTTGATAGGACAGGAAAGCCATCTCCCGGTGCTCTTCGAGCTTGGCCGGCAAGGTTTTTGCGCCACGGATCGGCAGGGTCGGCACGATGTCGAGGTTGGCGTACAGCTCGGTCAGACCGCCGTTGACGCCAACCAGCAGGCCGGACGCCGTCTTCGGGCCGATGCCCGGCACGCCCGGGATGTTGTCGGACGAATCGCCCATCAGCGCCAGATAATCGATGATCTGCTCCGGTGCGACGCCAAATTTCTCCTTAACGCCCTCCACATCCATCGAGCTACCGGACATGGTGTTGACCAAGGTAATGTGGCCATCGACCAGTTGCGCCATGTCCTTGTCACCGGTGGAGATGATCACCGGGCGATCCGCCGCTGCGCTACTGCGGGCGAGGGTGCCGATCACGTCGTCGGCCTCGACGCCGTCGACGCACAGGAGCGGGAAGCCGAGGGCGATCACGCTCTGGTGCAGCGGCTCGATCTGCACGCGCATGTCATCGGGCATGCTTGGCCGGTTGGCCTTGTATTCGGCGTACATCTCATCGCGAAATGTTCCGCCCTTGGCGTCGAACACCACGGCGAAGGGGCTGTCCGGGTACTGTTTGCGCAGACTCTTGAGCATGTTCAGCACGCCTTTGACCGCACCGGTCGGCAGGCCTTTGGACGTGGTCAGTGGCGGCAGTGCATGAAAGGCGCGGTACAGGTAAGACGAACCGTCCACCAGGACGAGGGGGGCTTGGCTCATGAGCAGGATCAACCTTTTCGGCGGGTCCGGGGCTAGAATAGCGGGACCGTTGACGACAAAGGGACAAGGTTATCATGCGTACGTTAAATCGCTTGCTGCTGGTCGGGTTGATCGCTGTCTCACCACTGGCCGCGATGGCGGCGGATGATGCGCCGGGCGGCGACCCCGAGGTCACTATCCGCACGGAGGGGGACAAAACCATTCAGGAGTACAGCCGGAATGGCTTCGTCTATGCGATCAAGGTCACGCCCAAGAAGGGCAAACCGTATTTCCTGGTGCGCGCCGATGGTTCGGACGCCAATTACATCAGATCCGACCAGCCGGATATGCTGATTCCGTCGTGGGAAATCTTTACCTGGAAGTAAGCTTCCCGATTTTTAATCGGCGTCGCCTGACTGCGGCGCCAAAACTGAGCAGTTTTCAATGTCTGTGTTCACTCCCCTGGCTCGGCCCGAGCTGGAAACCTTTCTCGCCCCTTACGGGCTCGGCCGCCTGCTTGATTTCCAGGGGATCGCCGCCGGCAGCGAAAACACCAATTTCTTCATCAGTCTGGAGCAGGGCGAGTTTGTCCTGACCCTGGTCGAGCGCGGCCCGGTGCAGGAGATGCCGTTCTTCATCGACCTGCTCGACGTGCTGCACGAAGCCGAACTGCCGGTGCCTTACGCCCTGCGCACCACCGACGGCTTGGCCCTGCGTGAGCTCAAAGGCAAACCGGCGCTGCTGCAACCGCGCCTGTCCGGCAAGCACATCAAAGTCGCTAACGCCCAGCACTGCGCCCAGGTCGGCGAGTTACAGGCGCATCTGCACCTGGCGACCCAAGGCGAGCGCATGATCAAGCGCAAGACCGATCGTGGTCTGGACTGGATGCTGGAGGAGGGCACTGAATTTCTCTCGCACCTGAGCGATGAGCCGCGTGCCTTGCTGCAAAAGGCGCTGGATGAGATCACCGAGCGCAAAGACAAGATCCTTGCACTGCCTCGGGCGAACATTCACGCCGACCTGTTCCGCGACAACGCCATGTTCGAAGGCACCCACCTGACCGGGCTGATCGACTTCTACAACGCCTGCTCGGGGCCGATGCTGTACGACGTGGCAATTGCCTTGAATGATTGGTGTTCTGACGAGGAGGGCGTGATCGATGGCCCGCGTGCGCGTGCGTTTCTCGGTGCCTATGCGGCGCTGCGCCCGTTCACGGCGGCGGAGGCTGAGCTCTGGCCAACGATGTTGCGTGTGGCCTGTGTGCGGTTCTGGCTGTCACGCTTGATCGCCGCCGAGCAGTTCGCCGGGCAGGATGTGTTGATTCACGATCCGCAGGAATTCGAGCAGCGGTTGGCGCAGCGGCAGAAGGTCAATACACCGTTGCCCTTTGCCCTGTGAATCGATTCTGAAAGACAACCCGAACCTGTGGGAGCGAGCTTGCTCGCGAATGCGTCGGCACATTCAGCATATCCGTTGACTGGCCCACCGCTTTCGCGAGCAAGCTCGCTCCCACAGGGTTTTGCGGATTACAACGATTCCAGGCATCCGGCCAGATCATTGCCGAGTTTTTCCAGCACCTGCTCATATCCCTGAGCGGTCGCCGGCGTATAACCACCCAGCGCATCCAGCTCGGCGAGTTTCACCGGCAAACCGGCCACCAGCGTTTCCGCCAGGCGCGGACGCAATGGCGGCTCGCTGAACACACAGGTCTTGCCTACTTCTTGCAAACGCTTGCGCATCGCCGCGACATGCTGGGCGCCGGGCTGTACTTCGGCGGCCACTGCGAACACGCCCGCGTGCTTCAGGCCGTAAGCGTCTTCGAAATAATCAAAGGCCTCGTGAAAGACGAAGTACGGCTTGCCTTCGACATTGGCCAAGCGCTTCTTCAAACGCTGATCCAGCGCATCCAGACGTGCATCGAAGGCTTTGGCATTGCTCTGATAACGCTGGGCATTGGCCGGGTCGGCGGCGCTGAGGTCGGCAGCCATTTTGTCGGCGATCACCCGCGCATTGACCGGTGACAGCCACAAATGTGCATCCAGCGAGCCGGGGCGATGATCGTGATCATGCTCGTCGGCTTCTTCGGCATGGGAATGGTTGTCCGCGCCGAAATGCCTCAGCTTCAGGCCTGGCAGATCCTGCACCGCGACGCTCGGCAGGCTGCGACCGCCGAGTACGCGCGGCAGGAAACCTTCCATGTCCGGGCCGATCCAGTAGAGCAGATCGACCGACTGCACCTTCCGTACGTCGGATGGGCGCAGGGCGTAATTGTGCGGCGAGGCACCCGGCGGCAGCAGGACCTCGGGAATCGCCACGCCGTCCTGCACGGCAGCGGCAATCAACTGCAACGGTTTGATGCTGGTGAGCACTTTGACCTCGGCCTGAGCCGTACCGATCAGCAGAAAACTGGCAACAAAAGCCACAAAAACAGAAAAAAGTCGGGACACGATGACCACTCAAGGAAGCGAGAACGGGTAACATAATAACGTCTCCAGCAAATCTCGTCGCCGCTCATGCCTATTACCCCGATTGCCAGCCGTCCCCACGACCACTCCCATTGCGTGCACAGCGCTCTGTCCGAGGCCGATACCTTGTGCGCGCAGAAAGGGTTGCGTCTGACCGCCCTGCGCCGCCGTGTGCTGGAACTGGTCTGGCAGAGCCACAAGCCACTGGGTGCCTACGACATCCTTGCGGTGCTCAGCGAGCAGGATGGCCGCCGCGCCGCGCCGCCTACGGTGTACCGCGCACTGGATTTCCTGCTGGAAAACGGCCTGGTCCATCGCATCTCGTCGCTCAACGCCTTCGTTGGCTGCGTGCATCCTGAACACGCGCATCAGGGCCAGTTCCTGATCTGCCGCGAGTGCCACGCCGCGATCGAACTTGAACAAAAAGTAATCAGCGACGCGATCATCAACAGCGCCAAGGACGTCGGTTTCATCGTCGAAGCGCAGACCGTCGAAGTGGTTGGTCTGTGCGCCGGTTGCCAGGGGGCCTGATGAGCAATGCGCTGATCCGTCTGGAACAGGTCGCCGTCACGTTTGCCGGGCAGACCGTGCTGGACAACATCGAGCTGAGCGTCGAGCCGGGGCAGATCGTCACCCTGATCGGCCCCAACGGTGCCGGCAAGACCACGCTGGTACGCGCCGTGCTCGGGCTGTTGAAGCCAAACAGCGGCAGCGTCTGGCGCAAACCGAAACTGCGCGTCGGCTACATGCCGCAGAAGCTGCATGTCGACCCGACCCTGCCGCTGTCAGTGCTGCGCTTCCTGCGCCTGGTGCCTGGCGTCGATCGTTCGCGTGCCTTGGCCGCGTTGAAGGAAGTCGGCGCTGAACACGTAATCGACAGCCCGGTGCAGAGCGTTTCCGGCGGCGAAATGCAGCGCGTGCTGCTGGCTCGGGCACTGCTGCGCGAGCCTGAGCTGCTGGTGCTCGATGAGCCGGTGCAGGGCGTTGACGTGGCCGGGCAGGCCGAGCTGTACAGCCTGATCACCCGGCTGCGCGACCGCCACGGTTGCGGCGTGCTGATGGTGTCCCACGATTTGCATCTGGTGATGAGCACCACCGATCAGGTGGTCTGCCTCAACCGTCACGTCTGCTGCTCCGGGCACCCCGAGCAGGTCAGCGGCGATCCGGCATTCGTCGAGCTGTTCGGCAAGAACGCGCCGAGTCTGGCGATCTATCACCACCATCACGACCACGCCCACGACCTGCACGGTTCGGTGGTCAAAGGCCCGCTCGGCGGGCAACCTCATGTTCATGGAGACGGCTGCAAGCATGGCTGATTTTCTTTTGTATGCCCTGCTTGCAGGTCTGGCCCTGGCGCTGGTGGCCGGGCCGCTCGGCTCGTTTGTGGTGTGGCGGCGCATGGCCTATTTCGGCGATACGCTGTCCCACGCTGCGTTGCTTGGCGTGGCGCTGGGCTTTCTGCTGGACGTCAGCCCGACGGTGGCGGTGACGGTCGGTTGCCTGCTGCTGGCGGTGCTCTTGGTGACGCTGCAACAGCGTCAGCCGCTGGCGTCCGACACGCTGTTGGGAATTCTTGCGCCAAGCACGCTCTCTCTCGGCCTGGTGGTACTAAGCTTCATGCATGAAGTGCGGATCGACCTGATGGCCTATCTGTTCGGCGACTTGCTGGCAATCAGTCCGAGCGACCTGGCGTGGATTCTCGGCGGCACTGCGGCGGTGCTGGTGTTGCTGGTGACGCTGTGGCGGCCGCTGCTGGCGGTCACCGTGCACGAAGAATTGGCGCGGGTCGAAGGCCTGCCGGTTGCGGGTTTGCGCTTGGCGCTGATGCTGTTGATCGCGGTGGTGATCGCCGTGGCGATGAAAATCGTCGGGGTGCTGCTGATCACTTCGCTGCTGATCATCCCTGCGGCTGCGGCACAGCGTCACGCCCGTTCGCCGGAGCAGATGGCGCTGGGCGCGAGCCTGCTGGGCATGCTCGCGGTGTGCGGCGGGCTGGCGTTGTCTTGGTTCAAGGACACCCCGGCGGGGCCGTCGATCGTGGTGACGGCAGCCGCGCTGTTTCTGTTGAGTTTTGTTCTGCCCCGTCGTGGGGTGTAGACTTGGCCGCTTTTTGCGCAATTAGAGAGTCGCAGGAATGAAGCCGTTCGCCTCCCGTTATCTGCTCCTTGTCGCATTTTCAGTGCTGCTGGGCGCCTGCCAAAGCACGCCGCCGGTGGCTGAAGTCCCGGATGCGCGGGCTACGGCCATCGCACAGCTGGAGCAAAGCCTGGCCAGCAGCGAACTGGCCACCGCCGAAGACCAGTTGGCCGCGTTGCAGGCCGCAACCCCCAATGATCAATCCCTTGAGCAATACCAGCGGCAGCTGGCCGAGGCGTACCTGCGCCGCAGCCAGATCGTCCTGCAAAAAGGCGATGTCAACGCTGCAGCCACTGCATTGAGCCGTGCTCGCGCCCTGATGCCCAAGGCGCCGGCGCTGACCGGCGGCGTCAACGGCGCGATCACCGAAGCGCGCAAGGCCGAGCTGGAAAAGGCTGAGGCCGCGCTGCTGGCTGCCGAAGCCAGGCCGAAAGCCAAGGTCATCGACCCGACCGCCGAGAGCACCACAGTTGCGTTGAACATCGGTGATATTCACAAGCTGCAACGACAACTCGATGCGATCGCCGCCGATGTGGTGAATTACGAATGCGCCGTCAGCATTCAGGCGCCGCGCACCGCGGATTATCCGTGGCTGGCGACGTTGCTGAGCAAGCGAGTCAAGAAGCTCGATCCTGATTTTGATTTGCAGATCGACAAGCAGATCTTGCGCACAGTGCCGGCGCAGATGGTTTTAAGCCCGCGCAAGCCATAAAAAGATCGCAGCCTCCGGCAGCTCCTACATGGGATTGAGTACATCCTGTAGGAGCTGCCGAAGGCTGCGATCTTTTGCTTTTACGCTGGAATCGCCTTGGCCTTAGGCTCCCGCGCCCAGACCCGATGCTCGCCGATCGCGGCGAAGAACGGCTTGGTCAACGCACCCACATCCGCCCCCTGCAACAGCCCCGCATCCGCATCGAGCTTCAGCAAGTCCTGCAACTGCTTGGCCTCGCCTTGCAGCGCGATCGCCTTCAGGTGCTTGTAGGCCTCCAGCAGATAATGCAGCGCCACGCCGTCACCGCTCAACGCGGTAATCGACGCCGCGCCACCCGGTACGAACACCGCATCGAACGCGATTGAAGGCATACCTTCCATCGACGCATCCACTGGCAACGCCTTGCCGTCAGCGGTCTTGACTGGCGCCGAGGTCGGGCCAAGCAGTTTCGCGTGGGCGCCTTCGGCTTCCAGCGCTTTCTTCATCGCATCGATGGCCGCAGCATCAACGCCGTTGGCAGCAAGGATTGCCACTTTGCGCGTTTTGATATTACCTGGCAGCAGGTTGGCCTGGCTCAGCGCTGGCGATTGCTCCAGCGAGGTCTTGCGCACTTCGACCGTGCCTTTGGCTGGCGCCGGCAAGCCGAGGTTTTCCGCCACGCGTTTGGCCAGGGTCAGGTCGATATTGGCAAGGATCTCGTTCACTTCACGGGCACGGATGAACTCACGCTCGACCTTGCCCAGCTCGAAGCTGTAGGCAGCGATGATGTGCTCTTTCTCGTGGTCGCTCATGCTGTTGAAGAACAAGCGGGCCTGGGAGAAGTGATCGCTGAACGACTCGCTGCGTTGACGGATCTTCGCTGCGTCGATGCGCTCCGGGTAGCTCTCGAAACCACCGTCCTGTGCCGCCGGCGGGGTTTCTTTCGGCCAGCCGCCGTCGATCGAGTTTGGCTCGTAAGAAGCGCGGCCCTTGTCGATGGTGGTGCGGTGCTGTGCGTCACGCTGGCCGTTGTGGAACGGCGCCACCGGACGGTTGATCGGCAGCTCATGGAAGTTCGGCCCACCGAGTCGGCTGATCTGCGTGTCGGTGTAGGAGAACAGACGACCTTGCAGCAGCGGGTCGTTGGAGAAGTCGATGCCTGGCACGATGTGGCCAGGGCAGAAAGCGACCTGCTCGGTTTCGGCGAAGAAGTTGTCCGGGTTGCGGTTCAGGGTCATTTTGCCCAGCGGCGTAATCGGGACGATTTCTTCGGGGATGATCTTGGTCGGGTCGAGAATGTCGAAATCAAAGTCGTGTTCGTTCTCTTCTTCGACGATCTGCACGCCCAGTTCCCATTCCGGGTAATCGCCCATTTCGATCGCTTCCCACAGGTCGCGACGATGGTAGTCGGTGTCTTTACCGGCGAGCTTCTGCGCCTCGTCCCACACCAGCGAGCAGGTGCCGGCGGTAGGGCGCCAGTGGAATTTGACGAAGCGTGATTTGCCCTCGGCGTTGATCAGGCGGAAGGTGTGTACGCCAAAGCCCTGCATGCTGCGCAGGCTTTTCGGGATCGCCCGGTCGGACATCGCCCAGATGACCATGTGCGCCGATTCCGGCACCAGCGAGACGAAGTCCCAGAACGTGTCGTGAGCCGAGCCGCCGGTCGGGATTTCGTTGTGCGGCTCGGGTTTCACCGCGTGGACGAAGTCCGGGAACTTGATCGCGTCCTGAATGAAGAACACCGGCATGTTGTTGCCGACCAGGTCGAAGTTGCCTTCGTCGGTGAAGAATTTCACCGCAAAGCCACGCACGTCACGCACGGTATCGCCGGAACCCCGTGGCCCCTGCACCGTGGAAAAACGCACGAACACTGGGGTCTTCTTGCCCGGATCCTGTAGGAAACCGGCCTTGGTCAGCGCTGCATGGTTCTCGTAGGTCTGAAAGAAACCGTGCGCGCCGGTACCACGCGCATGGACGATGCGCTCCGGAATCCGCTCATGGTCAAAGTGCGTGATTTTTTCACGCATGATGAAATCTTCCAGCAGCGAAGGCCCGCGCGGCCCGGCTTTGAGGGTGTTCTGGTTGTCGGCGATCTTCACGCCCTGATTGGTGCGCAGTGCCTGACCGGTGGCGTCGGAACGGAATTCTTCCAGGCTGTCGAGCTTGGCGTTGGTGTTGGCGCGATCCGGGGTATCGGTCCCGGCCATTTCGCTTTTATCAGGTGCAGGCTTTTTGATGCTCATCAGACGTAAACTCCTCGTTTGGCCCCGGATGCCTTCCGCAGACCCTTGAGTGATTCCCGGGCACGGCACCCAGGGGTTTCAAGTCGCTTAACTAGTGACTGATGAAGCGCTCGGAGCGTTCCTTTTTTATGACCTTTGATCTTGTTATTGCCAAATTGAAGGTTAATTGCGAAATAAATGCTAAGAACCTCTATACGGACAGGCTAAAATGCGCGCCCGGCTAACCGCTGATCCTTTTCCAACGCGCCCCACAAGGTTCGCTACGTGATCGAGTTTCAAAACGTCCACAAGACTTACCGCGTCGCCGGTAAGGATATTCCCGCGCTGCACCCGACCAGTCTCGCCATCGAGAACGGCCAGGTGTTCGGCCTGATTGGCCATTCCGGTGCGGGCAAAAGTACCCTGCTGCGTCTGATCAATCGCCTGGAAGATTCCAGTGGCGGCAAGATCATCGTCGACGGCGAAGAAGTCACCGCACTGGACGCCAACGGCCTGCGCCGTTTCCGCCAGCAGGTCGGGATGATCTTCCAGCACTTCAACCTGCTCGCCTCCAAGACCGTCGCCGACAACGTGGCCCTGCCGCTGACCCTGGCCGGTGAGCTGTCGAGCAGTGAAATCAATCAACGCGTGGCCGAGCTGCTGGCGCGGGTCGGTCTGTCCGACCACGCGAAAAAGTACCCGGCGCAACTGTCCGGCGGTCAGAAGCAGCGCGTCGGCATTGCCCGTGCGCTGGCGACCAAGCCGAAAATTCTGCTGTGCGACGAGGCCACCAGCGCCCTCGACCCGCAGACCACGGCATCGGTCCTGCAACTGCTGGCCGAAATCAACCGCGAACTGAAACTGACCATCGTCCTGATCACCCACGAGATGGACGTGATCCGGCGCGTCTGCGATCAGGTCGCGGTGATGGACGCTGGCGTGATCGTCGAGCAGGGTCCGGTGGCCGATGTGTTCCTGCATCCGCAGCACCCGACCACCAAGCGTTTCGTCCAGGAAAGCGAGCAGATCGACGAGAGCGAGCAGCGTGACGATTTCGCCCACGTGCCGGGGCGTATCGTGCGTCTGACCTTCCAGGGCGAGGCGACCTACGCGCCGTTGCTCGGCACCGTCGCGCGGGAAACCGGCGTTGACTACAGCATCCTCGCCGGTCGCATCGACCGCATCAAAGACATTCCGTACGGGCAACTGACCCTCGCTGTCACCGGTGGCGACATGGAGGCGGCGTTTGCCCGCTTCACCGCCGCTGACGTTCACATGGAGGTGTTGCGCTAATGGCCGACCTGATGAGTTTCTTCGCCAATATCGACTGGTACGAAATCTGGCTGGCCACCGGCGACACCATGCTGATGCTCGGCGGTTCGCTGCTGTTCACCGTGCTGCTCGGCCTGCCGCTGGGCGTGCTGCTGTTTCTCTGCAGCCCGCGTCAGTTGCTGGAGAACCGTGGCCTCTACGCCGTGCTGTCGCTGGTGGTGAACATTTTGCGTTCGCTGCCGTTTATTATTCTGCTGATTGTGATGATCCCGTTCACCGTACTGATCACCGGCACCTCGCTGGGTGTGGCCGGGGCGATCCCGCCGCTGGTGGTTGGTGCTACGCCGTTCTTCGCGCGTCTGGTGGAAACCGCGCTGCGCGAAGTCGATCGCGGCATCATCGAAGCGACCCAGTCGATGGGCGCGACCACGCGGCAGATCATCATGAACGCCTTGCTGCCGGAAGCCCGTCCGGGCATCTTCGCAGCGATTACGGTGACAGCGATTACACTGGTGTCCTACACGGCGATGGCCGGTGTGGTCGGCGCCGGTGGTCTGGGCGACCTGGCGATCCGTTTCGGCTACCAGCGTTTCCAGACTGACGTGATGATCGTCACCGTGGTGCTGCTGTTGATTCTGGTGCAAGTGCTGCAAATGGTTGGCGACCGCCTGGTCGTGCATTTCTCGCGCAAATAAGCGGTTTTTTAATCAAGAGGCGCGGGCCATTCGCTGGCGGGCGCCCTCACAAGGAGTTAGCTGAATGAAAAAACTGATCGCTGCTTTCGCCGCTGTTGCGGCGTTTTCGGCCCACGCCGAGACCCTGACCGTTGCCGCCACCCCGGTGCCGCACGCGGAAATCCTCGAGTTCGTCAAACCGGCCCTGGCCAAGGAAGGCGTGGATCTGAAGGTCAAGGTCTTCACCGACTACATTCAGCCGAACGTACAGGTCGCTGAAAAGCGTCTGGACGCCAACTTCTTCCAGCACCAGCCGTACCTCGATGAGTTCAACAAGGCCAAGGGCACCAGCCTCGTCGCCGTGACCGGCGTGCACCTGGAGCCGCTGGGTGCTTATTCGAGCAAGCTCAAGGATCTGAAGGACCTGCCCGGTGGTGCCAACGTGGTGATCCCGAACGACGCCACCAACGGCGGCCGTGCGCTGTTGCTGCTGGACAAGGCTGGCGTGATCAAGCTCAAGGATTCGAAAAACATCCTGTCGACCGTCAAAGACATCGCCGAGAATCCGAAAGACCTGAAGATCCGTGAACTGGAAGCCGCGACCATCCCGCGCGTGCTGACTCAGGTTGATCTGGCGCTGATCAACACCAACTACGCGCTGGAAGCCAAGCTTGATCCGTCCAAGGATGCGCTGGTGATCGAAGGCAACGACTCGCCGTACGTGAACATCCTCGTGTCCCGCGCGGACAACAAGGACAGCGACGCGATGAAGAAACTGGCTGCTGCGCTGCACAGCCCGGAAGTGAAGCAGTTCATTACCGAGAAGTACAAAGGCGCGGTGTTGCCGGCGTTCTGATTCAGGTTGCTGCAATGAAAAAGGGGACGCCAATCGCGTCCCCTTTTTTGTGTCTGGTGCCTGGCTTGCGACCTGCCTTGAAGCTTCCCCTCACCCCAGCCCTCTCCCGAGGGAGAGGGGGCCGACCTTCAAGCTTTTCGAGCCTGAGATCGACTCACAATTGCAGGTCGGCGCAATTCGAATAAACACCTCGGTCAGTCCCCTCTCCCTCTGGGAGAGGGTTAGGGTGAGGGGCTTTTCAGCTTTTGAACTGTCACTTGCGCTCAAGCATCGCCGGCAACTGCGCCACCAGCTTGGCATTGTTCAACGGCGCGCGAATAAACCCGCGCTGCGTGCCGTCCGGGCCGATCACCGCAAGGTTGCCGCTGTGGTCCACGGTGTAATTCGGCTTGCTGGTATCGGCGGGAATGAACGGAATGCTCACCGCGTTCGCCACCTTCTGCAGCTCCTCGATAGATGAAGGCGTCAGGCCAATGAACTGCGGATCGAAGTAGCCCAGGTACTGTTTCAACTGCTTCGGCGTATCGCGGTTGGGGTCAACGCTGACCAGCACGATCTGCAATTTATCCACAGCCTCTTTCGGCAATTCACTCTTGATCTGCCGCAGTTGCGCCAGGGTGGTCGGGCAGATGTCCGGGCAGAAGGTATAGCCGAAGAACAACAGACTCCACTTGCCTTTCAACTCGTCGATGGCAACTGGTTTGCCGTCCTGATCGGTCATGGTCACGTCCGGCAGGTTGCGGCTCTGCGGCAGCAGGATAATGCCGGCGTCGATCAGCGCAGTCGGATCGCCCTGGCCTTTGCCGTTCAGCACTTTATTCACGGTAAGCCCGAGGATCAGCGCGATCACGGCGACGAGGATGAAGACGGTTTTCTGGGTTCGGGTCATAGGTTCAACAGTAAGTAGTGGTCTACGAGCAGGGCGATGAACAACAGGAACAAGTAATAAATAGAGTACTTGAAGGTGTTGATCGCCGCGTGCGGCCGAGTGCCACGGTACAGCACCACGGCCCATTGCAGAAACCTTGCGCCCAACACCAGCGCACAGACCAGATACAGCGCGCCGCTCATGTGAATCACGTACGGCAGCAGACTCACTGCCAGCAGCGCGAAGGTGTAGAGGAGAATGTGCACTTTGGTGTAGTGCTCGCCATGGGTCACCGGCAGCATCGGAATGTCGGCCTTGGCGTATTCCTCTTTGCGATGAATCGCCAGCGCCCAGAAGTGCGGCGGGGTCCAGGCGAAGATGATCAGCACCAGCAACAGCGGTTCGGCGCTGACATGGCCGGTGGCGGCGGTCCAGCCCAGCAGCGGCGGCGCGGCACCGGCGAGGCCGCCGATGACGATGTTCTGCGGCGTCGCACGCTTGAGAAAACCGGTGTAGACCACCGCATAACCGAGCAGCGAGGCGAGGGTCAGCCAAGCGGTCAGCTGATTGGTGAACGTCAGCAGCAGCGCCTGGCCGAGCAATGCCAGCACCAGGGCGAAGGTCAGCGCCGCCGCAGGTGAAACCCGGCCTTCGGCCAGTGGCCTTTTGTGCGTGCGCGCCATTACCGCATCGATGCGCCGATCGACCACATGATTGACCGCCGCCGCGCCGCCGGCGCACAAGGCAATGCCCAGATTGCCAAACACCAGCACTGTCCACGGCACGCCGGCGCGGGTAGCGAGGAACATGCCGACCAGCGAGGTGATCAGCATCAGCACCACGACTTTCGGCTTGGTCAGCTCCAGATAATCGCGCCACAGCGCTTGCGCTGCACGCTGGCCGATCAGACTCGCCATGGCGTTTCTCCTTTCAATGCGATGGGCGCGACGACAGGTTTGTGCGCACTCAGGCGCCAGCGCGCCAGCACCGGTTGACTCACCCGCAGCAGGCTGGTGCGGGCGTGGTAATTGACCAGTACCAGCGTCAGCAACAGCGCCGCACCGCCAGCATTATGGGCGACGGCCACCGGCAGCGGCAGATGAAACAGCACGTTGCTGATGCCGAGGGTGATCTGCGCCGCAAGGGCGATCAGCAGCAATCCGGCCAATCGGGTCATGCCTACCGCTTTCAACTGCCACGCCAGACCGAGCAGTACGACCGTCACCAGCAAAGCGCCGATGCGGTGTGTCAGATGAATGGCCGTGCGCGCGTCGCTATCGAGTTGTCCGCCGAGATAATTCGGGCCGATGTGCTGGGTCAGGTGAAAGCCATTGGCGAAGTCCGCCTGCGGCAGCCATTGGCCGTGGCAGGTGGGGAAGTCGATGCAGGCCACCGCTGCGTAGTTGGAACTTACCCAGCCGCCCAAGGCGATCTGGCCTATCACCAGCAGCAGCCCCGCCGTCGCCCAGTATTGCAGGCGCTTGGGTACGGTCAGCGCCGGCAGCACGCCGGACAACCTCAGCGTCAGCAGGAACAGCAGACTCAACGTGGCAAAGCCGCCGAGCAAATGCCCGGTGACCACTTGCGGCCAGAGCTTGAGCGTCACCGTCCACATACCGAACGCCGCTTGGGCGATGACCACCGCCAGCAGAAACAGCGGCAGTTTCACCGGCTGGCCCGGATGGCGCCGGTTGGCCCAGGCGCGCCCGGCCAAAACTGAAATCAGCAAGCCGAGGGTGCCGGCGAAGTAGCGGTGGATCATCTCGTTCCAGCCCTTGTGCGCCTCCACTGGCGCGTCAGGGAAATGCAGTTCGGCATGGGCCAGTTGCGCCTCGCTTTTTGGCACGCTGATAAAGCCGTAGCAGCCTGGCCAGTCCGGGCAGCCGAGGCCGGCGTGGGTCAGGCGCGTATAGGCGCCGAGCAGCACGACAATCAGTGCCAGCAGGGTGGCAAACAGCGCGAGGCGAAATCCAGGTTTGGCCATGACGATGCCCTCATCCGATGTTCGACAGTTTCAGCAGATGCCGCAGGTCGTTAAGCAGATCCTTGCCCTTCACATTCGGCTCGTAACGCAGCACCAGATTGCCGTGCGGGTCGACGATCCACAGCTGCGGCACGGCTTTGTCGCCGGTGGTCCTGGCGAACACCCCGGCATCCAGCGGATAGCGCTGCAACTGCGGATATTCACGGTCGAGTTTTGCGGCGTAATCAGCGCTCAGTGGTTGCGCGGCGGCGAGGGCGTGGCTGGCGCGCCCGGCTTCGCGGCCGAGGCTGATCTGGATCTGCCGCGCCAGATAAACCAGTTGCTGGCAATCGACGGCACAATCCTTCGGCGCTGTGACCAGAATCTGCCAGCGCTGCTCATCGGCCTGCACGCCGAGGTCGGCGCGGGTCTGGCCGTTGCCGATCAGCTCGCCGTGGTAGCTGCGTCCTTCCGGCACCCAGAACTGCAATTTGTACATGCCGGTGGCGAGCAGCATCGGCCCGACCACGCCAAGCACGATCAGCAACAATTGAATGCGCCCGCGCCGGCGGCTGGGAACGGGTTTGGCCTCAGACATGCTGGGTGGATTCATGACGCTTCCCATGGCGTTTCTCCTTTGCGTGGTGCCAGCCGAAATAGAGGTAAAGACCGAGCAGGGCCGTGGCCATGGCGAACCATTGCACGGCGTAGCCGAGGTGTTTTTCCGGGCCCATCGCGACTACCGGCCAATCGGTCTGGTAGCTGGCCGGGCCGGGTTCGGCGCGTAATTCGTAGGCGAAGCCGTCGCGCTCCAGGGTTTGCCACAATTTGCCCGGCTCGACGGCGGTAATGGTTTGCGGCCAGACATGGCTGACCGGATCGGCGTGCAACTGGAACGTTGCGCCGGGGGCGACATAGACCCAGGCGTCGAGCGTCAGCGCCTCGGCCGGTGTCGTGAATTGCGGCGGCACGCGCCGATCGGGCCATGGCAGCCAGCCGCGATTGACCAGCAGCCAGAGGCCGCTGCGTTGGTCCTGAAACGGTTGCAGCAATTCGACGCCGACCTTGCCGCCACGCTGGCGGTTGTCCAGCAACAGGGTGTGGGCCGGATCGAACTGGCCGTGCAGGCGCACGCGGCGGTAAGCCGGGTCGGCGCTGCCAAGCAGTTCACTGCTGGACAGCGGTTCGGCCACGCGACGTTCGGCATAACTGGCCAGCAGCGCGGTTTTCTCCGCGCCCCGGCCCAGTTGCCAGAAGCCCAGCGCAACCATCAGCGGCAGCAACAGCGCCACCACGACAGTGGGAATCACGCCCGGGCGAAAGCGCTTCATGGGCGCGCCATAAAGTCAGTCATCGCGATCGCTATACTCAAGTGCATCGCCTGTCCCCCGGAGTCTTGCCATGTTCAAAGCAGCGATCGTCCTGATGCTGATTGCCACGGTCGTCAGCCTGTTCAGCGGCCTGTTTTTCCTGGTCAAGGACGACAGCAGCTCCAATCGCCTGGTCATCGCCTTGAGTGTTCGGGTGGCACTGGCCGTGGTCACTGTCGGCCTGATGGCCTGGGGTTTCTACAGCGGCCAGTTGGTGTCCCACGTGCCGTGGTAGACGCGAGCGGCAAGCTTCAAGCGGCAAGCTACAAGTTAGAGGCCATCCCGCTTTGACTTGAAGCTTGCCGCTTGAAGCTTGCAGCTGCCGTCAAAGCACATAGACGAAGAAGAACAAGCCGATCCACACCACGTCGACGAAATGCCAATACCAGCTCGCCGCTTCGAAACCGAACTGGTGCTCGTTGTCGAAGTGGCCTTTCATGATGCGCATCAGCATCACGAACAGAATGATGGTGCCGATGGTCACGTGGGCGCCGTGGAACCCGGTAAGCATGAAGAACGTCGCGCCGTAGATGCCCGAGCCGAGGGTCAGGCCCAGCTCTTGGTAGGCGTGGATGTATTCCTCGGCCTGGAAACCGAGGAACGCGACGCCCAGCAGTACGGTGATCGCCAGCCACAGTTTCAGCGCGCCGCGATGGCCTTTCTTCAGCGCATGGTGGGCGATGGTGATGGTCACGCTGGAGCTGACCAGCAGGATCGTGTTGAGCAGCGGCAGGCCCCAAGGGCTGATGACATCCTTGGGCGGTGGGAACAGTTTCGGGTCGGGGTTGTTCAGCAACGGCCAGACATATTCGAAGTTCGGCCAGAGCATTTCCGACAGGCCCTTGCTGCCTTCGCCGGCCAGCCCGGGCGCGGAAACGACGCGGATATAGAAGAGCGCGCCGAAGAAGGCGACGAAAAACATCACCTCGGAAAAGATGAACCAGCTCATGCCCCAGCGGAACGAACGGTCCAGTTGTGGGCTGTACAACCCCGCGCGACTTTCCTTGATCACCGCACCGAACCAGCCGAACAGCATGTACGCCAGCAGCAGGCCGCCGACGAAAAAGATCAGCGGGCCGTGGGAATCCGGGCGTGCGGCCTTGAGATCGTTGAACCAGGTGGCGAGGCCGTAGACGGTGACGAACATCCCGAGCGTGGCGATGATCGGCCATTTGCTCTGGGCCGGGACGTAATAATGCTCATGAGTTGCCATTTATTGTTCTCCTTATCGGCCACGCTCAACCGCCAGTGTTAACAGCCACCGGCGGATGTCGGGCGGTGATATCGAACAGCGTGTAGGACAGCGTCAGGTGCTTCACTTCCTTGGGCATGTCGCGGTCAACGATGAAACGCACCGGCATCTCGATCTGTTCACCGGGTTGCAGCACCTGCTGGGTAAAGCAAAAGCATTCGGTCTTGTGGAAAAACGCCGCCGCGTTGCTCGGCGCGATGCTCGGCACCGCTTGCGCGCTCATCGGTTTGTCGGTGGGATTGCGCGCGATGAAGACCATCTCGTTCACCGCGCCGGGATTGGCGGTCAGCTCGTCGTGTTTCGGGTAAAAGTCCCACGGCATGTCGGCGGTGTTGGTCGAGAGAAACTGCACGCGCACCTGGCGCGAGGTGTCGACCACTTGCTCGCCCGCGTACTGGCCGCCGGTCTTGCCGTTGATGCCGAAGGCTTTGCACATCACGTCATAGATCGGCACCAGGGCGAAACCGAAGACGAACATCGCCACTACCACCAGCAGCAGGCGGGTGACGAGTTTCTTCAGCGAGATCGAGTCAGCCATGATTCATGCCTCCCTCGTGTTCCCTGGTGGCCGGTGAAGCTTTTGTGGTGAGGGGATTCATCCCCGTTGGGCTGCGAAGCGGCCCTGAATCCAGCGCACACGGTCTACCTGATGAATTTCGATTGCAGGTTTTGGGGCTGCTGCGCAGCCCAACGGGGATAAATCCCCTCCCCACAAGGGATCTGTGTACATCCACAGGAGATCTGTGAGCATCCACTGGGGATCTGTGCCTCTGCACACATTGCAAAAAACAGGAGGTGTTCATTTCACTTCCGGCGGCGTGGTGAAGGTGTGATACGGCGCCGGTGACGGCACGCTCCACTCCAGCCCTTCGGCACCGTCCCATGGTTTGGCCGGGGCCGGTTCGCCGCCACGGATGGTTTTGATGACGATGAACAGGAAGAAAATCTGCGTGGCGCCGAACATGAATGCGCCGATCGACGAGACCATGTTGAAGTCGGCGAACTGCAAGTTGTAATCCGGAATCCGTCGCGGCATCCCCGCAAGACCGACGAAGTGCATCGGGAAGAAGGTCAGGTTCATGCCCACGAACGACAGCCAGAAATGCAGCTTGCCGAGGGTTTCGTCGTACATGTGCCCGGTCCACTTCGGCAGCCAGTAATAGGCCGAGGCGAAGATGCCGAAGATCGCCCCGGGCACCAGCACATAGTGGAAGTGCGCGACGACGAAATAGGTGTCCTGGTACTGGAAGTCCGCCGGGGCGATCGCCAGCATCAGCCCGGAAAAACCACCGATCGAGAACAGAATGACGAACGCCACGGCAAACAGCATCGGCGTCTCGAAGGTCATCGAGCCCTGCCACATGGTGCTGGCCCAGTTGAACACTTTCACACCCGTAGGTACGGCGATCAGCATGGTCGCGTACATGAAGAACAACTCGCCCACCAGCGGAATGCCGACCACGAACATGTGGTGCGCCCAGACGATGAACGACAGGAACGCGATACTCGCCGTGGCGTAGACCATCGAGGTGTAGCCGAACAGCGGCTTGCGCGCGAAGGTCGGGATGATCTGGCTGACCGCGCCGAACGCCGGCAGGATCATGATGTACACCTCGGGGTGGCCGAAGAACCAGAACACATGCTGGAACAGCACCGGGTCACCGCCGCCGGCAGCACTGAAGAAACTGGTGCCGAAGTGGATGTCCATGAGCATCATCGTCACGCAGCCGGCGAGCACCGGCATCACTGCGATCAGCAGAAACGCGGTGATCAGCCAGGTCCAGACGAACAGTGGCATTTTCATCAGGGTCATGCCGGGCGCGCGCAGGTTGAGGATGGTCGCGACCACGTTGATCGCGCCCATGATCGAACTGATGCCCATCAAGTGGATGGCGAAGATGAAGAACGTCACGCTCTCCGGTGCGTAGGTGGTGGACAGCGGCGCGTAGAAGGTCCAGCCGAAATTCGGTCCGCCGCCCGGGGTGAACAACGTCGACACCAGCAGCAGAAACGCCGCCGGCAACAGCCAGAAGCTGAAGTTGTTCATCCGTGGCAGGGCCATGTCCGGCGCGCCGACCATCAGCGGAATCATCCAGTTGGCGAGGCCGACGAAGGCCGGCATCACTGCACCGAACACCATGACCAGACCGTGCATGGTGGTCATCTGGTTGAAGAATTCCGGCTGCACGATCTGCAGGCCGGGCTGGAACAGCTCAGCGCGAATGACCATGGCGAACGAGCCGCCGAGCAGGAACATGCAGAAGGCAAACCACAGGTACAGCGTGCCGATGTCCTTGTGGTTGGTGGTCAGCACCCAGCGCATCAGGCCTTTGGCGGGGCCGTGGGCGTGGTCGGCGTGACCGTGGTCATCGATGACAGCGCTCATGGCCGGTCTCCTTCACGAAAGTGGACGGGGCAGGCCGGGGCGCGCTGCCCCGACCGGTTCACTGAATACGCAATTGACCGGCTCATTTGCTTTCCGCCTGTTTCAGCTCCAGCACTTCTTTTGGCGTGACCATGTCGCCCTTGTTGTTGCCCCAGGCGTTACGTTCGTAAGTCACGACCGCTGCGATATCGACTTCCGACAGCTGTTTGCCGAACGCCGCCATGGCGGTGCCGGGTTTGCCGTGGTAGACGATGCTCAGGTGATCCTTGATCGGCCCGGTGGCGATTTTCGAGCCCTTGAGCGCCGGGAACATCGGCGGCAGGCCTTGGCCTTCGGCCTGGTGACAGGCCACGCAAGTGGTGTGGTAAACCTTGTCGCCGCGCTCCTTGAGCTCGTCGAGGGTCCATTCCTTGCTGGTCAGTTCTTTGAGTTGCGCGGCCTCGGCCTTGCGCTCGGCGAGCCATTTTTCGTAGTCGGCCTGTTCCTTGACCTCGACCACGATCGGCATGAAGCCGTGGTCCTTGCCGCACAATTCGGCGCACTGGCCACGGTAGAGGCCAGGCTTGTCGATGCGCGTCCAGGCCTCATTGACGAACCCGGGAATCGCATCGCGCTTGACCGCAAACGCCGGCACCCACCATGAGTGAATGACGTCAGCCGAGGTCACCAGAAAGCGCACCTTGGCGCCGATCGGCAGCACCAGCGGCTTGTCGACTTCGAGCAGGTAGTGCTCGCCCTTGGCTTCTTTGTTGTGAATCTGTTCGGCGGGGGTGGCCAGGTTGCTGAAGAACTCGACGTCCTGGCCCAGGTATTTGTAGTGCCACTTCCACTGATAACCGGTGATCTGGATATCGATGTCCGGCTCGCTGGTGTCGTACATCTTGATCAGCGTCGCGGTGGCGGGGACGGCCATGGCCACCAGGATCAGCAGCGGCACGATGGTCCACATGATCTCAACGCCGGTGCTTTCGTGGAATTTGGCCGCGACCTGGCCGGTAGAGCGGCGGTGCACCATCATCGACCAGAACATGGCGCCGAAGACGATGATCCCGATCACCACACAGATCCAGAAAATGGTCATGTGCAGGTCGAATACTGCGTGACTGATTTCAGTCGCTCCAGGCGCCATATTCACAGTCCATGCCGCGTTGGCCGGGCTGAAAATCGACCACAACAGGAGGCTCATCCAGACATGTGGATGTCGCATCATTGCGGGTTCCCCTTATCGTTCTTGTTATCCCGCCGGCGTATCGCCTGCGGCAAGGGAGCGGCTGCATCAGACTACGAACTTGAATCGCCGGGCCTTGCTGCGGGTGCAGTCGGGCGTCATCAGCTAACTCCATTCATTGGCGAGTATAGACAGCGCCCGGGAATTGCAACCTGAGCGCGTAAATGAGCTGAGACACCCGGCGCTTGCGTTCAAGTGCCCGAATGGAGAAGGATGCAGACGAGTGGTGGCGAATGGATATAACGCAGCTGCATCAAGGATGAAATAATTATGACAAATGCGTCTTAGCGTTTTTCGTAAGCCAGCTAAGTTATGTCTTCCCTATTTCATTGCCTTGTTTCCTGGAGTTTTCATGAACACCGCCGCATTGCGCGAGCAGATCCAAAAAGCCCAACAGCACGAAAAAGACACCGGCCTGCTGACCCGTCAGCTGGAAAGCAAGCTGCCTCACCTGCACCCGGCGATCCAGTTGCCGGAAGCCGACGCCCAGGGCGTGCTGACGCGTTTTGTCGCCGCCTACATCGATGAAGTACCGGACCTGCTGGATGCAGCCAATGAAGTCGCCAGGGAAGCAGGCATCGAATCGCAGATCAAACCGGTGCTGAAAATCGCCGAGCAGTATTTCCTCCAGCCGCCGGCGATCATGGCTGGGCACGTCGGCCTGGACAGCCTGCTCGACGAGGCCTATCTGGCACACCGCTTTGTCGAAGAGGTCAACGACCTGTACATCAAGCACTTCGGCCAGCCATTGATCCCCTTGGACATGACGGTCGCCAACCTGATTGCTCACCAATTGATCGGTGAGGAATTTGCCAACCAACTGGACGAAGCGGTGCATCACGCGATCGACGAGATGCTCAACGAGGAAAGTTTTGCCCTGGAATCGGTAGAAGCCTACCGCGAAAAACTCAGCAGCCCGGACACTGGCGCGGCGTGGAAGCGCTGGCCGTGCATGAGCCGCCGGTTGGGTGTGGGGCTTGAGCTGGATCAGCCTGCTGCCTGAGTCATACACAATCCAATGTAGGAGCTGCCGCAGGCTGCGATCTTTTGATGTTGTTTTTAAAAATCACGATCAAAAGATCGCAGCCTGCGGCAGCTCCTACAGGGGTCGAGTCAACCCGGAGATTTAAGCGGCTGAGCCAATCCCGGTATTGGTCCGAACCCGCCCCTCAAGCCGTCGCTTCAACCCACGCGATTCGATCAACAGCTTCGACCCCTTCGCCGCATTCGCCCGGCCCCATTCCTCAAGCAACTCGAGACACGAATGGTCGATGTAGCTCAGGTTGTTCAGCGGCACATGCACCGTCGTACCGTGGGGAATGCTGCCCAGCACTTGAGTCAGCGCCGGCACTTTGAGGAACGTCGCTGCACCGACCAGACGCAATTCCATCTCGCCGTCCTGCGGCAAATCGATCAGGCTGATCTTCAGGCGCGAAGCCTTGAATGCCAGCTTCAACATGGTCAGGCCGAAGCCGATCAGCACACCGGTGAGCAGGTCAGTGAAGATGATCGCCAACGCTGTAGCGGCGTAGGTGAACATCGGCATCCGCCCGTACCGACCCAGACCACGGAAGGCTTTCAGGTCGACCAGTTTGAAGCCGGTATACACCAGCACGCCCGCCAGGCTCGCCACCGGAATGCTTTGCAGCACGCTCGACAGTAACAGCACGAATGCCAGCAGCCACAGGCCATGGAAAATCGTCGAGTAGCGCGTGGTCGCACCGGCCTGGACGTTGGCCGAACTGCGCACGATCACCCCGGTCATCGGCAGCGCGCCGACCAGACCGCAGAGCATGTTGCCGACACCTTGCGCCGACAGTTCACGGTCGAAGTCCGAACGCACGCCGCTGTGCATGCGGTCCACCGCCGCGGCGGACAACAGGGTTTCGGCACTGGCGATAAACGCCACGGCGAACGCGGCTATCAGCAGCGTCGGGTCGGCCAGATTCATCAGGTCGGCCGGCTTGAGCCAATCGATCGCCTCGGCCAGGTTCGCCGGTACCTCGACGCGCTTGACCTGCAACGCCAGCATCAGGCTCGCCACCGTCGCCAGACCTACACCGAGCAATGCGCCGGGAATGAAGCGCAGCGAATGCGGGCGGAATTTTTCCCACAGCCACATCACCGCAATCGTCGACAAGCCGAGCAGACCCGCCTGCCAGCCGAACGACGGCAAGGCTTGCGCTACGGCCGCCGGGAACGCCGTGAGGTTGTCGAGCCCGGAAGGCTGCGGCTTGGCATCGAGCATCACATGGATTTGCGAGAGCACAATCAACACGCCAATGCCCGCGAGCATGCCGTAGACCACCGCTGGCGCCGTGACCCGAAACCAGCAGCCAAGCTTCAGTCGCCCGGCGACCAGTTGCAGAAATCCGGCGAGCAGCAGGATCGGCCCGAGCATCTCGACGCCATGCTGGCGCACCAGCTCGAAAACCAGCACCGCCAGACCCGCCGCCGGACCGCTGACCTGCAACGGCGAGCCCGCCAGCCAACCGACCACCAGACCGCCGATGATGCCGGTGATCAGGCCCTTGGCCGGCGGCAGCCCTGAGGCAATCGCGATACCCATGCACAGCGGCAGGGCGACCAGAAACACAACCACGGAGGCGAGCAGCTCCCGTGGCAACACAGCTTTCAATTGAGCCGCACGCATGGCGATTCTCCCGAAGTTTTCTTCAGGCGTGGCGAGGCCGGACCGCTGAATCAGCGGCCGGCGTCATACCACACAGATTGTTGGGAAGATTTAGAAGCGCGCTTTGGGCGTCGCCACAGGAATCGGATGGCTGCCGTCGAGAGGCAGGAAACGACCCTGGTCCGCGTCGTAAGCTTTGATTTCGCTGGTTTCGATGTTGTAGACCCAGCCATGGATGAACAGATGACCGTTCGCCATGCGCGAGGCTACCGAAGGATGGGTACGCAAGTGCTGCAGTTGGGCGATGACGTTTTCCTCGGTGAGGATCGGCATGCTGTCTTTTTCGTCGGTGCAGTTGCAGTTGTCGTGCACCATGGTTTTCGCGACTTCAGCGTGGCGCAGCCAGGCTTTGACCGTCGGCATTTTTTCCAGGCTGTCGGGGTTGAGTACCGCGCGCATGGCGCCGCAATCGGAGTGGCCGCAAATGATGATGTGTTGCACGCCCAGCGCCAGTACCGCGTATTCGATCGCGGTGGAGACGCCGCCGTTCATCTGACCGTAGGGCGGCACCACGTTGCCGACGTTACGGGTAACGAACAGATCGCCCGGCGAGCTCTGGGTGATCAGCTCGGGAACGATGCGCGAGTCGGCGCAGGTGATGAACATCGCCTTGGGCGCCTGAGCGGTGGCGAGCTTCTTGAACAATTCTTCCTGCTGCGGAAAAACGTCATGGTGAAAGCGTAAAAAGCCATCAACGATCTGTCGCAGTGCTGCATCGGCGGATTGTGCTTCAGGGCTTTGCGCCGAGGCAGCCAACGACTGTTTATCCTTGTCACTCATGATTCATCCTCTTGTGCGGATTCAGGGAGTCTTCCCCGGTATTCCGGTATGAAGCCAGTGGCTGTTTAAACCATCCGGGTCATCCCGACCCGTCAGTCACTCGATGAACAAGGTAGCCGCCGAAACTTAACTGAAACTGAATCAAACGCTCTAGAACGTGTGTTCCAGGTCACAAAAAACGTGACCGGCGTGTTTCGGCGGAAGGATTCCAACCCGTCAACCCAAAGCCAATTGTCGCTAAATCAACGACATCTGGCGACCCGGCGGACAGAAGGCCGAGCAGTCGAGGTTATAGCCCTCGCGTTTGTTCAGGCCAAGCTTTTTGATGGCCTTGGCAAATCTTTGTGCGAGCAGGTCGGCAAACGGTCCTTCGCCGCGCATCCGCGCACCGAAACGGCTGTCGTAGAGTTCGCCGCCGCGACTCTGGCGGATCAGGCTCAGCACATGGGCGGCACGTTGCGGATAGTGCGCCTGCAACCACTCCTCGAACAGCGGAGCGACTTCCAGCGGCAGGCGCAGCATCATGTAGGCAGCGCTTTGCGCACCGGCAGCGTGGGCCTCGGTGAGCAGGCTTTCGATTTCGCTGTCATTGATCATCGGAATCATCGGCGAACACAGCACGCCGACCGGAATGCCTGCTTCGCGCATCACCCGGATCGCGCGCAGGCGTGCCTTGGGCGCGGCGGCGCGCGGTTCGAGGGTGCGTTTGAGTTCATCGTCCAGTGTGGTCAGGCTGATCATCACCGACACCAGCCGTTGCTGCGCCAACTCCGTGAGCAAATCGAGATCGCGCAGAATCAGTGAACCTTTGGTGACAATGGTCACCGGATGCCGGTAACGCAGCAGCACTTCCAGGGTCTGACGGGTGATTTTGTATTCGCGCTCGATGGGCTGATACGGGTCGGTATTGGAGCCGAGATTGATCGGCGCACATTGATAGCCGGGTTTGCTCAGTTGTTCCTCGAGGACCTGGGCGGCATTGGTCTTGGCAATCAGCCGGGTTTCGAAATCCAGGCCCGGCGACATGTCCCAATAGGCGTGGCTGGGCCGTGCGTAGCAATAGATGCAGCCGTGTTCGCAGCCGCGATAGGGATTTACCGAACGGTCGAAGGGCAGATCCGGCGAGGTGTTGCGGCTGATGATCGATTTGGCCTTCTCGATGATCACTTCGGTGTTTTGCGTCTCTGGCACTTCCTGATACCAGCCATCGTCCTCGGCCACTGAACGACTCGGCGCAAAACGGTTGTGCGGGTTGGTTGCGGTGCCGCGACCGCGAGGTGGCAATGGAGTAGACATGAAAACGCCTCGATACTGTATATACGCACAGTATCGGGGCGATCCTCATCTGGCTAGTGCCTTCGGGCGAGTGGTTAGTTGTGGTTGTTCATGTCCGCTACGTTCGGCGAGGGGGGCAGCATCCAAGGCAATTTCTGATCGTAACCGACGTTCCTACAACTGTGTGCACATACACCCTGTCAGATATGACAGTAGACGTGGTGGCAAGCGCCGTCTTACGTTAAAGCCGGATGACCAATAGTGGCTTGCCAACCGGAATGGATTGAATGTGATGCCAATCAGAATTTTGCTTGAAATTGCAGACATGGAACGCGACGGAAGTCCCGAGGTTGTTTTTTATCATTACGGCGATAACGCCACCGAAATGATGGACTACGACTACGCGCTATTTGCCTCTTCAGCGCAGGCAAACGATCGCTATGACCTCCTTTCCGAAGAGGTTATCGATAGCGACGGGGATGGCGATATCGATAACCATGACAAGAGACTGTACTTGCAGTTGGCGGATGCGTTTGTGCAGTTCAGAGGTCTGAAGTCGACTCGATGAACACCGCTGACTCAACATGCGAGTCATGTCGTGCCAGCGGTCTGTCGACACATTTCGCTCAGTTATGCGAGGTGAGCTGCCCAAGATCGTCACCGGAGGTCTGCTTCATATCCTCCGTACGCAACTCGGCAACATCGGCAGCTTTCACCGGCGCACCCTTGTTGCCCCAGCTGCCACGAATGAAGCTCACCACATCCGCGACTTCCTGATCCGACAGGCGCCAGGCGAAACCGGGCATGGTGAAGGTCGATGGCGCGTTGTGCGTTGCCGGCAAAGTCCCGCCCTTGAGCACGATGTGGATGAGCGAGGTCGGATCGTCGGTTTGCAGCACCGGATTACCCGCCAGCGCCGGGAACACCCGGGTGTAGCCATGGCCATCGGTCCGGTGGCAGGCCGCGCAGTTGTCGATGTACACCGACGCGCCGCGTTGGCTGTCGTCACCGTTCCACAGCGCTTTGGCCACTTTCTCGTCGTACTGATGCGGCTGATCCGCTGGGTCATTGGCCGGCAGTGATTTGAGATAGCGGGCAATCGCGGTGAGGTCGGCGTCGCTCATGTACTGCATGCTGTGGGTGACCACATCGCTCATGCCGCCGAACACTGCGCTGCGATCACTGCGCCCGGTCTTGAGGAACTGCACCATTTGTTCTTCGCTCCAGCTGCCGAGGCCATCCTTGTGATCGCCGCGCAGGCTCTTGGCGATCCAGCCTTCCAGCGGCGCACTGCCGGCGAGGAATTCGCTGCCGTCCGCCGCGCTCAGGGATTTTTCCTGCATGGTCAGCGCACGCGGGGTGTGACAGGCGCCGCAGTGGCCGAGGCCTTCGACCAGGTATGCGCCACGATCGATCACCGGATCGGCCGACGTGGCCTGATAATCCTCGACCTTCGGCGCGAACAGCCAGCGCCAGCCCATCAACGGCCAGCGCATGCTCAACGGCCACGGAATGTCGCTGGCCTTGTTCTCCTGCGCCACCGGTTCGACGCCGTGCATGAAATACGCATACAGCGCTTGCATGTCGGCCTGGTTGACCCGCGCGTAGGACGGATAAGGCATTGCCGGGTACAACGTGCTGCCGTTTTTGGCCACACCGTGGCGCACGGCCTGGTCGAAGTCCTCGAAGCTGTAATCGCCCAGGCCGGTTTTATCCGGGGTGATGTTGGTCGAGTAGATCGTGCCGATCGGCGTCTCCATCGGCAGGCCGCCGGCGAACGGCTTGCCGCCCTTGGCCGTGTGGCAGGCCACGCAGTCACCGGCGCGGGCGAGGTATTCACCTTGCTTGATCAGATTTTGATCAACATCGGCCGCATAAATTGCAGTGCTGCCGAGCAGGGCGAGGGTGGCGATAACGAAAGTTTTCATGGTCATCGCTCCTTAAGCCTGCACCAGCGGGCCGGGGTTTTTCAGGTATTGCTCGCGGATCGCTTTCGCCGACCAGTAGGTCAGCGCCGCCACCAGTCCGGTCGGGTTGTAGCCCAGGCCCTGCGGGAACGCCGAGGCGCCCGGGACGAACACGTTGTGCACGTCCCAGCTCTGCAAATAGCGGTTCAGCGCGCTGGTCTTCGGATCGGTACCCATGATTGCGCCACCGTTGAGGTGGGTGGTCTGGTACGAGGCGGTGTTGAAGTGGTCGCCGACCTGCTTGCCGATCACCGCAATGGCTTTCGGGCCCATGGCTTGGGCGATCTTGCCCATTTTCTCGACCATGAAGCGGTTCATCTTGATGTCGTTTTCCTGCCAGTCGAAGGTCATGCGCAGCAGCGGCAGGCCGTAGGCGTCGCGGTACACCGGATCGAGATCGAGGTAGTTGCCACGGTAGGACTGGTGCGCGCCGTGGGCGTCCATCGACACTTGGTGGGTGTAGTAATCGGCGGTGGCGCGTTTCCACGCGCTGCCCCAGGCCGGAGTGCCCGGCGGGTTGGAAGTACCGGCAATCGGTCGACTGCCGGCCTGGTTGACCCACATCGGCGAGCCGCCGACGAAGCCGTGCGGGCCATGGTCGAAGTTGTCGGCGTTGAAATCGTCCACCGCCACGCCGTTGCCGCCGGCGCCGATGAAGTTGTTGGTGTGGGTGTCCTTGTCGAAGAAGGCCTTGATGGTCGCCATGTTCTGGTAGGCGAAGTTACGCCCGACCACGCCTTCGCCGCTGATCGGGTCGTAGGGTTTGCCGATCCCGGAGAGCAGCATCAGACGCACGTTGTGCAGCTGGAACGCGCCGAGGATCACCAGGTCCGCCGGCTGCTCGATCTCGCGGCCCTGGCCGTCGATGTAGGTGACGCCGGTGGCTTTGGACTTACTGCTGTCGAGGTTGACCCGCAGCACATGAGAGTTGGGCCGCAGCTCGAAATTCGGCAGGGGCTTGAGCGCTGGCAGAATGTTCACGTTCGGCGAAGCCTTGGAATACATGTAGCAGACGTAGCCGCTGCAGAATCCGCAAAAGTTGCACGGCCCCATTTGTGCGCCGTAGGGATTGGTGTATGGCCCAGAGGTATTTGCCGAAGGCAGGTTGTAGGGTTTGTAACCGACTTCTGTAGCCGCTTTGCCGAACAGCTGTGCGGATACGGTGTTCTTCTGCGCTTCAAGCGGGAACGGGTTGGAGCGATCCGCCGCGTATGGGTTGCCGCCCTTGCCCTGGCCGACCAATTGGCCTTTCACGGTCCAGGCTTGGCCGGAGGTGCCGAAGACTTTTTCCGCGAAGTCAAAAAACGGTTCCAGCTCTTCATAGCTGACGCCGAAATCCTGGATGGTCATGTCCTTGGGGATGAAGCTTTTGCCGTAGCGTTCTTCATAGTGGCTGCGCATGCGCAACTCGATCGGGTCGACACGAAAGTGCACGCCCGACCAGTGCAGCCCGGCGCCGCCGACGCCGTTCCCCGGCAGGAACGCGCCCAACTGGCGGTTGGGCAGGGCGATATCGTTGACGCTGTGGCGAATGGTCACCGTCTCTTTGGAGATGTCCTGAAAGAGCTTTTTCCGCACGCTGTAGGTGAGTTCGTCGATCACCTGCGGATAGTTGCCGTCGGGGTAGGTGTCCTGCATCGGCCCGCGCTCCAGCGCCAGCACGTTCAGACCCGCTTCGGTCAGCTCTTTGGCCATGATGGCGCCCGTCCAGCCGAAACCGACGATGACTGCATCAACCTTCTTCAATACCGTTGCCATGCTTACGCCCTCTCGCCGCGAATCGACACTGCCGGGAAGGGGTATTGCTCGTTGCGTTCCACCCAATCCATGAAATCGGCGCGGGCGCCGGGGAAACCGATCATGGTCCAGCCGACCATGCCTTTATTGCCACCGTGGATCGGGTCGCAGAAGAAACCCTCCTTGGTGTTTTGCAGCAGCAGATTGAAGAAAATCTTCGCCGGCACCGCATCGAACTGCGGCTTGCCGGCTTCGAGTTGCTTGAGCAAATCGTCTCGGGTAGCGCTGTCTTGCTCGGCAAATGTTTTACCGTTAAGACCTTTTACCCACTGATCCGTGGCGGCGATGCCGAGGCGATAGATGTCTTTGGGCACCAGTTTGCTTTGCCAGCCCATCTCCGGCGCAGCGTCGGCATTGAACGGGCCTTGCATGTACCACAGGGCACCGGCGGCGTACGGCGTGTTCATCTGGCGGTCGATGTATTCCGGCACGCCGGCTTCAAGCGCACCCGGGCCTTGCGCATCGTTGGGGATCAACTGGGCGACGGCGGCGTTGATGAACGCCCATTCTTCGGCGGTGAAAAAGCTCGGCTGATAATCACCGGCGCCAGCCGCGGCCGGTTTTGCTGCGGCCGGCGCAGGTGTGCTTTCAGGTGCGGCTTGCAGCACGCTGCTGCCCAGGCCGGTACCGGCAAGCGTGACCACCGGAATCAGGGTCAGGGATTTGCGCAAGAACTCACGCCGCGGGTTGTCTCGATCTTGATCAGACATGGGGGCACCTCATCAGGCATAGAAGTCAGCCGCTTCTGCGAGCAGCTCGAGGAATTTTGCGTCGCGATGACGAGGGTCTGTCCCGAAAAAGGGCGCCACGTCTGCAACATCATGTGACAAATGGTAGCAGGCTAAGCATCAAGAAAAACCGTTTTCCTGGAAAAAAGCCCGGCGAAGCGACGATTCACGTTTCTTTGACGACCGGCTCACGGCGCGTTGACCGCTCAAGAGCGAAGCTGCAATTCCTCCCATGAAGATTGCCGAAACGGTCAGCCCAGCATGTCTCGAGTGCGCTTTTTCCCCGCGTTATGTTTTTCGCTTGTTGCCCTGTTGCATGGCATTGCCGCCCGGGCGGCCGACGCCACGGCATCTCGCCCGGCCGAGTGGGCACAGCCGGTTGAGGCGCAGTTCAACCTGTTCCGCATGTCACCGACGCTGTATCGCAGCGCCTTGCCCAGCGTCAGCGCGGTGCCGCTGTTGAACGATCTGCATGTCGTTACCGTAATCAACTTCCTGCCTGATGCTGATAGCGACTGGCTCTCCGCGTCGGGCATCAAGCAAGTGCAGCTGCCGTATCGCACCAACCACGTCGACGACAGCGATGTGCTCAAGGCTCTGCGCGCGATTCAGTCCGCCGAAGCCGACGGCCCGGTGCTCATGCACTGCAAGCACGGTTCTGACCGCACCGGTCTGATGGCGGCGATGTACCGCGTGGTGGTGCAGGGCTGGAGCAAAGAGCAGGCGCTCAAGGAAATGACCGAGGGCGGTTTTGGTGACAGTCAGCATTTCCACGACAGCGTGCGCTACGTGATGCAGGCCGATGTCGATCGGTTGCACGAAGCCCTGATCAATGGCGAATGCAGCACCAGTGCATTCGCCATGTGTTCGATGAAGAGCTGGTTCGACTCGGCGCACGTCCAGCGTTGATCAGCTCAATCGGCTGGCGCAGGAAACAGCGCACTGTCGATCGGTTTACCCAAGAACGCTTGCAGCGCGGCGGGGAGTGACTGTCTGTCTCCCGACAGCAGGTGTTTGCGCAGATCCCGGCCCGTCTGTTCATTGAACAGACCTTCACGTTCGAAGCGTTTGAATGCCTCGCTCGCCAGCACACCCGACCATTTGTAGGCGTAAAGCGAAGCCTCGTAACCGGTGACCAGATAATCGCAGCTGTTGGCGAAGCGGCAGTAGGCTGGAATATGCAGGCCCGGGAATGCGCTTTGCACATCCGCCATCACTTGTTGAACAGTGCGACCGTCGCCGTGACTGCAATGCAGTTCGAAGTCGAACAGCGCGCTCAGCAGCAGCATCGCCGTCTCTCGGCTGCGCTGGATGTCGGTGGTGGAAAACGCGGCGTCGGCCTGCGTTTCCGACAGGCGCTCACCGCTCTGATGATGCGTACCCAGCCAGCGCAGGAATTGCCCGGATAGCGCCCATTTCTCGAACAGCTGCCCGACAAACTCCGCAGCGTCGCGGCTCAGTTGCGAAATGCCGGAAAGATTGTAGTGCGGCGAATGTGTCAGCACGTGATGCAGGCAATGGCCGAATTCGTGCAGCAGCACGCGCAGATCCTGATGTGCCAGCAGATTCAGCCCGTCGGCGGCGGCCGTGTAATTGCATTGAAGCGAGGCTATCGGCAGTGATGGCCGGCCTTCCGCATTGATCCGTCGGTTGCGCAGTACACCTGTCCAGGCGTAGTCGGCGCCAGCGGCGCGGTGGAACGGGTCGATGTAGATGAAGCCGACCGCCCGCTCATGCTCGCTGACTTCGAACAGGCGCACGTTTTCGTTGAAAGTCTCCAGGCGAATATTTTCGCTGATCCTGATGCCGAACATGTGCTCACTGAAGCGGCACAGGCTCTGCAGTATGGCGTCCAGCGGAAAAAACAGGCGCAGGTCCTGCTCCTCGCCGCCCAACTGCTTCAAGCGCAATTGCTCGGCGAGGAAGTCGTGATCCCACGCTTCTATCTGATCAATACCATACTGGCGTGCAGAGGCTTGCAGGTCATCGGTTTCGCGCGCAAGCGCCGCTGCATTGAGAGCGATCTGCTGCTGCAGAAAACGGCGGACCTGGTCAGTATCCACGGCCATGCGGTCGAGCAGTCGCAGCTGAGCGAAGTTGTCGAAACCCAACAGCCGGGCTTTGGCATGACGCGCCGCCAGCAGCTTGTGCAGCACCGGTCCGTTGTCGAAGCGGCCGGCGTATGGCCCCTGATCCGAAGCGCGGGTGCACCAGGCTTTGAAACACTCTTCACGTAAACCGCGGTGCCGCGCCCGCTTCATGACCTGATCGTAAGTGTTCTGATCGAGGGTCAGCCGCCACCCGGACAGGCCGGCCTTGTTGGCATTGGCGGCCAGATGCGCCTGCGTTTCGGCCGACAGTCCTGCCAACAGCGCTGCATCGTCGATGTCCTTGCTCCATGCCGCGTTGACCGATCTGAGATTGCTCATGAAGCGCTTTTCCAGCAGATCGATTTCGCCGTTCAATCGCGTCAGATCCGTGCGCTGCGCACTCGACAATTCGCTGCCGGCCAGGTGGAACCTGCGCAGGATTTTCGCCAGCGAGGCTTTGCGTGCATCACTGAAGCTGGCGGCTATGGAGCTCTGTGCCAATCGTTGATAAACCTGGAGCAACTGTCGATTGCCGGCCTTCGCAGCCTTGTAATGCTGTGCAGCGTGGGTGCTGAGCGCTTCCTGCGCCAACCACTCGGGATCATCGGCATGTCTGACCGAAAGGAATTCGATAATCGCCATGGTTTCATTCAGGCGTGCATCGGCTTCATCAATGGCAATGACCACGTCGTCCCAGTTGGGATGATCGACTTGAGTGGCGATGACGTTTTCGATGATCAGCTGGTTGTCGGCAACGATGCGCTCGACTGCCGGCAGCAGATGTTCGGCGCGTATCGCCGACCAGGGCGGCAACTGCCATTGTTGCAGGAGTGGGTTGGTGTCAGGCATGGCGTCTTCCGTGAGAGAGGGCTGGATTGACCAGCCTAATCACGAAGCGCGGGGCGAGGTGGTAGATAGTTACCGCCACCTGACGACGATCATCGGCAGGTGGCGGTAGTTGTCACTGTTGCTCGTCGGGCTTTTTCTTCAACTTGGGGTTGGGGAAGAACTGCACGGCCTGGACCTTTTTGTCGGCGGCAGGCTTCAGCGCACTGGTATTGACCCGCGTGCCCAGTTCTTTGGGCACCGACAGGCCCTGCTCGTTGAGGGTGTCGGAGTAGCCGCAAGCCACGCATTCGCGGTGCGGCACGCCGTCTTCGTTCCACATCATCAACTTGTCCGGCTCGCTGCACGCCGGGCAGACCGCACCGGCGATAAAGCGCTTCTTGGTGATCACAGGGCCGTCGCTCATGCTGCCGCGTCCTCACTCAGGCCGCTGTGGCGCAACAGCGCGTCGATCGACGGCTCACGGCCACGGAAGTCGACGAACAGCACCATCGGTGCCTGCGAGCCGCCGCGCGCCAGAATCGCCTCGCGGAACGCCCGACCGGTGTCGGCGTTGAGCACGCCGTCTTCCTCGAATTTCGAGAAGGCGTCGGCGGACAGCACTTCAGCCCACTTGTAGCTGTAGTAACCCGCCGCGTAACCACCAGCGAAGATGTGCGCAAAGCTGTTGGGGAAGCGGTTGTAAGCCGGTGGACGCATCACCGACACCTCGTCACGCACGCCCTCGAGCACTTGCGCCACGCTACGGCCATCGCCATGGGTGGCATGCAGTTCGAAGTCGAACAGCGAAAACTCCAGCTGACGCACCATCATCAGGCCGGACTGGAAGTTCTTCGCCGCGAGCATTTTTTCCAGCAGATCCTGCGGCAGTGGCTCGCCGGTCTCGTAGTGGCCGGAAATCAGCGCCAGGCCTTCCGGCTCCCAGCACCAGTTTTCCATGAACTGGCTCGGCAGCTCGACCGCGTCCCAGGCCACGCCGTTGATGCCGGATACGCCAGCGTGTTCGACGCGGGTCAGCAGGTGATGCAGGCCGTGGCCGAACTCGTGGAACAGGGTGGTCACTTCATCATGGGTCAGCAGCGCAGGCTTGCCGCTGTCGGCCGGGGTGAAGTTGCACACCAGATTGGCGACCGGGCTTTGCAGCACTCCGTCGACGGTGCGACGACGGTCGCGGGCGCCATCCATCCACGCGCCGCCACGCTTGTTGGCGCGGGCATACAGGTCGAAGAAGAAGCGGCCGACGTGCTGGCCGTTTTCCTTGATCTCGAACAGGCGGACGTCCGGGTGCCAAGTGTCGAAGCCTTTCTGCTCGGCGATCTCGATGCCGTACAAACGCTGGACGATGGCGAACAGGCCGCTGAGGACTTTGTCGATCGGGAAGTAGGCTCGCAGGGTTTCCTGAGCGACGCTGTAGCGTTGCTCGCGAAGTTTTTCACCGTAGAAACCGCTGTCCCAGCTTTGCAGATCGGCGCAGCCCTGTTCGGCAGCGTAAGCGCGCAGCTGTTGCAGATCCTGCGCGGCGAACGGCTTGCTGCGTTGGGCCAGATCGCGCAGGAAGCTCAGCACCTGATCGCTGGATTCGGCCATTTTCGTCGCCAGACTCAGTTCGGCGAAACTGGCGAAACCCAGCAGTCGGGCCAGTTCCTGACGCAGGGCGAGGATCTCTTCCATCACCGGACCGTTGTCGTTCTGGCCAGCATTCGGGCCTTGATCCGAGGCACGGGTGCAGTAGGCGGCGTAGACTTCTTCGCGCAGCGCACGGTCTTGCGCGTAGGTCATCACCGCGTAATAGCTGGGGAATTCCAGGGTGATCAGCCAGCCGTCGAGGCCTTTGGCCTGGGCTGCGGCAGCCATCTGCGCCTTGGCCGAATCGGTCAGGCCGGCAAGGGCGGCTTCGTCGGTAATGTGCTTGGTCCACGCCTGCGTGGCATCGAGCAACTGGTTGGAGAAGCGGCTTCCGAGCTCGGACAGTTTGCTCTGCACTTCGGCGTAACGTTTCTGCTCGGCTTCCGGCAGATCGATACCCGACAGACGGAAATCGCGCAGGGCGTGTTCCAGAATGGTTTTTTGCGCGACGTCGAAACTGGCAGCTTCCGGACTGTTGGCCAACGCTTCATACGCCTGGAACAGTTCGCGGTTCTGGCCCATTTCGGTGGAGTAGGCGCTCAGGGCCGGCAGGCACGACTCGTAGGCTTCGCGCAATTCGGCGCTGTTGCACACGGCGTTAAGATGGCTGACCGGGCTCCACGCCGCACCGAGACGATCATTGAGTTCGTCCATCGCCAGCACCAGACCGGCCCAGGTCGGGTTCTTGCCCTGGGTCTTGAGGATTTCGGCGATGGCGGCGCGGTTGTCCGCGAGGATGGTTTCGATGGCGGGCAGGACGTGTTCGGCACGGATCGTGGAGAACGGCGGCAGGTCGTAGGACTGCAAAAGAGGGTTGTTCACGCTCACGGTTGGCACCTTGGCTGGAAGAAACATGCGCCCATCTTAATTACAATCGACACTCACCGCAGCTATCGGCGACAGAGAGAGAACTAATCGTGTCCCTTCGCAAATACCAGAATCACACCCCCCGCCTGAGCAACGGCGCATTCGTCGACGGTTCGGCGGTGGTGATCGGCGACGTCGAAATTGGCGCAGACAGCTCGGTCTGGCCGCTGACGGTGATCCGTGGCGACATGCACCGCATCCGCATCGGTGCGCGCACCAGCGTGCAGGATGGCTGCGTGCTGCACATCACCCACGCCGGCCCGTTCAACCCGGACGGTTTTCCATTGCTGATCGGCGATGACGTGACCATCGCCCACAAGGTCATGCTGCACGGCTGCACCGTTGGCAGCCGCGTGTTGATCGGCATGGGCAGCATCGTCATGGACGGTGCCGTGGTCGAGGACGACGTGATCATCGGCGCCGGCAGCCTGGTGCCGCCGGGCAAGCGCCTGCAGAGCGGCTTCCTGTATGTCGGCAGCCCGGTCAAGCAAGTGCGCCCGCTGACCGATAAGGAAAACGCCTTCTTTACGTACAGCGCGGCGAACTACGTCAAGCTCAAGGACCTGCATCTGGCCGAAGGCTACGACCAGCTCTGAATCGCCTTACACCTGCTCGGGAATTTCCATGCATTACCAGACTGTACTGTTCGACCTCGATGGCACCCTGACCGACCCGCGTGAGGGCATCACCCGCTCAATTCAATTTGCCTTGGCCAATCTCGGCATCGACGAACCGGATCTGAGCAAACTGGAACACTTCATCGGCCCGCCGCTGCTGCAAGCGTTCATGCAGTTCTACGACTTCGACGAGGCCAAGGCCTGGGAAGCGGTGAATTTCTATCGCGAGCGCTTCAAGGTCACCGGGCTCTACGAGAATCGGGTGTTCGACGGGGTCACGCCGTTGCTGGAAACCTTGAGCGGGCAGGGGCGGCAGTTGTACATCGCCACCTCCAAACCGTGGGTGTTCGCCCGCGAGATCGCCCGGCACTTCGACTTCGCCCGCCACTTCAAAGTGATCTACGGCAGCGAACTGGATGGCACGCGGACCAACAAGGTTGAGCTGATTGCGCACTTGCTTGAGGAAGAACGCCTGGACCCCGCGCAGACCCTGATGATCGGCGATCGCAAGCACGACCTGATCGGCGCGCGCAGCAATGGCCTGGATGCGGCGGCGGTGGGCTATGGGTTCGGCAGTTTTGAAGAACTGAATGCCGAGGCGCCGGCTTATCACTTTGAAACCTTGGACGAGTTACATCAGGCGTTTTTGCAGCGCTGAGCAGATGGTTATCGCCGGCAAGCCAGCTCCCACAGGATAGCGATTCTTCAGGCTCACCGCTGTCCCTGTGGGAGCTGGCTTGCCAGCGATGAGGCCCGTTCAGCCGCTGGAGGACTCAGGAACTGCCAAGGCCCTCAAAGCCGCCTTACGCTCATCAACCGGCAACCGTCCCAACCGCTCGACCTCGGCATAAAACCTCAACCAATCCTCACCCACCTGCCTGAACACCGCCGCAAACGCCGGCACCCACTGGTCATACAGCCCGAACGGCAACAACCGCGCGTTGTTCAGTGGCGCATTGACCCAGGCGTCATAGCGCTTGTCCCCAGCCCACTGACTGTCGCGCATGACCCGATACTCCCGGCGCAAGCGCTCGAATTCAGCTGCTTTGCGCTCACGCATCTGCTCAACCGACAGCGGCTGCGCATACAGCGTCTCCAGCCGTGAGCGCGTGTCGAGTACCAGACCGATGAACTGGTCACGCTGCTTGAGCCTCGCATCCGACTCCGCCGGCAGCCCGCGGAACGCGCGCCATTGCCGCGTGCCTTCCTGCTCGACGAAGGTGGCGAAAGACTCGTTGAATTCAGTGTCGTCCTTCACATAGAACTTCTGGTGCGCCAGTTCATGAAAGATCAACGTGGCCAGCCGTTCGTCGCCCCAGCCCATCATCGAATTGAGAATCGGGTCATTGAACCAGCCGAGCGTCGAGTACGCCTCGACCCCGCCGATCGACACGTCCATGCCCTGCAAGCGCTGAAGCGCCGCTTCGCCACGGGCGGCGCTCTGGCTGTAGTAGCCGCGATAGGCCACGCAGCCGGCAATCGGGAAGCAGTGATTGTGCGGGGTCAGGGAAAACTCTGCGGTGGCGAACACGTTCCACACCACGAACGGGCGACCGATGTCGGCGTACAGACGATAGCTCTGGTTGTCCGGCAAGTGCAGATGCTCGCTGGCGAACGTGCGGGCCTTTTGTGATTGAGCCAGATGCGCGCGCAATCTGGCATCGCGGCTGGGGTCGGCAATGACTTTTTCGACCGGCTCCCGTGCGCGCAGTAATTGCAGTTGGCCGCTGGCCAACTGGCTGTAATAGCTGACGCTGGTGCAACCGTTGAGCAACAAAAACAACACACCCGGAAACAAAATCGGAAAAACGCGATCAAGTAACCCAAGGCTGGAAAACGGCCTGATCAAAATAAGAAATTCCCCGGAAAGTCTGCCCCAAGACTATCCCGCCTCAAGGAGCACCGCTATGCGCATGTTGATGCTGACAGGAGGCCTGCTGACGCTGGCCGGTTGTGCCGGATTCGGAATGCCCGACCCCGACCCTTCGCAAGCCTGGATCGATCTTGACGCTCGTCAACACGACACGGCGCTGCAAGCCGTACAAGTCGATGCCACACAGGCTGTCGACAAACGTTATTTCGAAGTGCAGCCCGGCAGCCATGAGCTGAAGGTGCGCTATCAATTCCCGGTCGAGGCCACCAACATCGGCCCGACTGCCGAACCGCTGTGGCGCGATTGCCAGTTGAGCGTGAAATTCAAGGACTTCACCGCCGGCCAGCGCTATCAGCTGCAGGCGGGCAGTATCGGCTTCCGGCCTTGGGCCAAGCTTTATGACGAACAGCGCAAGGTTGTCGGTCAGGGCACGCCGGCGGGCTGTCAGAGCAGTTGATCGGCGCTATGCTGGCTATTCGAATCTGCGGATATCCATCATGCGTACCTTGCTGCTGTTGCTCGTTGTCGGTCTAGTCGCCGGTTGTCAGACGCCATTGCCACCGGTTGACCCGCACATGGCCTGGGTCGACTTCTCTACGCCAAGCCCCGGCGGCAAGTTGCTGATGGCCGAGCGTCTCGACAACCAGCGCTTGAACGACGGGCGTTTCTTCCAGGTGACGCCCGGTAGCCATGAGTTGCGGGTGCGTTTCGACTTCGAAGTGTTTGGCGGCGGTGGCAGTCTGCTCACCGGCCCGGTGGAGCGTTTGTGTTATCTGACGATCCGCTATGACCACTTCGAGGCCGGCCAGCGTTATCTCTTGGAAGGCCGCTCGCTGGCGTTTACGCCGAGCGCGCGTTTGTACAATGCCAAGCGCGAGATCGTTGCTGAAGACCGCGAGTTCCACTGCATCATCTAGCGCTTCAGCTGTCGTTTTTCTGGTAGATGATGCGCTTGGTACCGTTCTCGCAAGTGCCGACGATCATGGCTGAGTCGTGCTGCTTCGCCTCTTCCGCCGTGATGATTTCCAGGGTGTACGTTGGGATCGCCTTCGCCTGGATCTTGATCTCGATCTCCTTTCTAAGCTCCTCGCATTTTTTGGGGGCTGCGATAGCGGTCGTGGCCAGTGCACTGCAAAGGATCGCCAAGCCAATACGTTTCATCGATGAAGCTCCTTGAGGCAGCGCGCACGGGTGTGCGCTGAAGCTGCTGTCGATTATTCGACCACATTTCTGCAGAGCGGGTTCTGACTTTGCGCACACCTTGTATTAATTGCCGGCCGCTGAGCAGGTTTCGAGACTGCCTTCGCGAGCAAGCTCGCTCACACACTGGATCTGCGACGTGCACAAATCCCCCGTGGGAGCGAGCCCTGCTCGCGAAGGCGTCAGCCCGGCAAACGCCGAATCAGCTGACCAGCGAAGCCTCAAGCGTGATCTTCGCATTCAGCACCTTGGAAACCGGGCACCCTTCCTTGGCCTTGTTGCTCAACTCCTCAAACTGTTGCTGAGTCGCGCCCGGGATCTTCGCCTTGAGAATCAGTTTCACCGCAGTGATCGCGAAGCCGCCGTCAACCTGATCGAGGGTGACTTCGGCGTTGGTGTCGATGCTGTCTGCCTTCAGGCCGGCATCGCCGAGAATCATCGAAAACGCCATGGAGAAGCAGCCGGCGTGGGCCGCGCCGATCAGTTCTTCCGGGTTGGTGCCTTTGCCGCCTTCAAAGCGCGCCTTGAAGCCGTACGGCGCTTCGCGCAGTACGCCGGTTTCGGTGGAGATCGAGCCGAGACCGGTTTTCAGATCGCCTTCCCAATGCGCCGATGCCTTTTTCACGATAGCCATGTCTGCCTCCTCAAATATGGCGCGGAACGCCGCGCCGTCGCGGTTTTTACTAGCAAGGCTTCTGAGGATAGACGGCGGAACAAAGTTCAGCCTGGCTGAATCGTTGACTTTTTTAGTAGGAAATTTCGTCGCTGCTATTGAATCTCGGGTATATGCCCTCATTCCATAAAACACGCTTATGGATTTGGCAGGTTTTCGTTCGCAAGAAAAACCTGCCTCCCCACCCGGAGATGCAGGTTAATGAAAAAACTGTCCGACGTTAAATTTTCCACCCTCGACCTGGTGCCGGTGCGCGAAAACGGCAGCGCGGGGCAATCGCTGCGCAACTCGCTGGACCTGGCGCAGCATGCCGAGAAATTCGGCTACACGCGCTTCTGGGTCGCCGAACACCACAACATGGACGGCATCGCCAGTTCGGCCACTTCGGTGTTGCTCGGCTATCTGGCCGGAGGCACGTCGACGATCCGCGTCGGTTCCGGCGGGGTGATGCTGCCCAACCATGCGCCGCTAGTGATTGCCGAGCAGTTCGGCACCCTCGAGAGCCTGTACCCTGGACGCATCGACCTGGGTCTGGGCCGCGCGCCCGGCTCTGACCAGATGACCGCCCGCGCCTTGCGCCGTGAGCGCTCGGGCAGCGCTGACGACTTCCCTGAAGACGTTGCCGAATTGATGCGCTACCTCGGCCCGCGCACCCCGGAGCAACGGGTGATCGCCATGCCCGGCACCGGCACCAACGTGCCGATCTGGCTGCTCGGCTCAAGCCTGTTCAGTGCGCAATTGGCGGGTGAGCGCGGCTTGCCTTACGCCTTCGCCTCGCACTTCGCACCGCGCTTCATGCACGAGGCGATCCGCATCTACCGCAATCACTTCAAACCGTCGGCGGTGCTCGACAAGCCGTACGTGATGCTCGGCGTGCCGCTGGTGGCAGCGGATACCGATGAGCAAGCCGATTACCTGGCGACGTCGGTGTACCAGCGCATTCTTGCGTTGATGCGTGGCCAGAGCCTGGTGCAGCGTCCGCCGGTGAAAACCATGGACGGTCTGTGGCTGCCCCATGAACGTGAGGCGGTGGGCGATTTTCTCGGCCTCGCCATGGTCGGCGGCCCGCAGAAGATCCGCGCCAAGCTTGAGGTGTTGATCGAGCAGACCCAGGCGGACGAGCTGATTTTCACCTCGGACCTGTACGAGCATGCCGATCGCGTGCATTCCTACGAGCTGCTGGCCCAAGTCATGAAGGGATAAAGCGCACCCCTGTAGGAGCTGTCGAGTGCAACGAGGCTGCGATCTTTTGATTGTGATTTGAAGTCAAGAACAAAAGATCGCAGCATGCTGCAGCTCCTACCCGGAAAATCATCGTCCACAAAAAAGCCGACGCATCCACGTCGGCTTTTGTATTTCAGGCGCAATCAACCGCGTTTGTAGACGATTTCCTTGCTGCCGCCTTCGCAACTGCCGACGACGTCACCATCAGCCGCCGCACCCTTGTCGACAACTTCCAGCGAATATCCGGAAACGCCTTTGGCGTCGAGCTTCGCGGCGATTTCGGTCTTCAGCTCTTCACATGGCTTGCCGGCTGCAAACGCACCACCCGCAAGGCTCAACAAACCTACTGCCAACAAGAACTTCTTCATCGGTCGCACTCCCTGGTCGGATTGAAAGAGGCGGGCATCGAGTCATCCACCCGATGCGCTCACCTTGTAGCGCTTTGCCATTCCCTATGGCACTCGGCCAGCGCGCAAGTTCAGAAGACTAGCTCAAACTCAGCTGGCGGCAATCTTGAAGCCGACTTTCAGCGTGACCTGAAAGTGCGCTACCTGGCCATTTTCGATATGGCCACGGGTTTCGGTCACTTCAAACCATTCCAGATTGCGCAGGGTCTTGTTCGCCTCGGCCAGTGCATTGTTGATGGCGTCTTCGATGCTGGTAGTGGACGAGCCGACCAGCTCGACTTTCTTGTAGGTGTGATGGTCACTCATGGCGTTCTCCTTGGGTTGGAATGGCGTGTGAAATTGAGCCTAGCAGGCAATTGCACTGATGATTTCGGCGCCGCTGCGCTGCCGAAGTTCAGAATTTCTGCACTTTCTCGAGATGCTGAAGTCCCAACCAACACACGCCACTCATCACCAATGCAGGAGAGCCACCATGGCCAACACCTCTTTACGTAAAGCCTCGTTGCAAAGCATGGAAGCCGAGATCGAGAGTCTGCTCAAATCGTTGGAAAGCTTGAAAGACGATGCTTCGGACGAGTCGCGCAAGACCCTCAAGGCGCTGAAAAGCAACGCCGAAAGTGCGCTGAAACATTCCCGTCATCTGCTCAGCGACGCGTACGAAGAAGTCAAAGTGAAAACCCGCGAGACCGGCATTGCCACTCGTGACTACGCGCAGGAACACCCATGGACCACAGCCGGCGTGGCTGTCGGTGCAATCGGTCTGCTCGCCGCCTACTTTTTGTTCAAGCGCGGTGAGTGATCAGTCTGGGGCAGCTCGTTTTTGAGCCATTGCGCCAGTTGCCGGGCGCGTCCGTCTGCGGCGCGCTTGGGTAGCCACAACGCCAGTTGCGCCGGGGTTTCGCAAAAGCCCCACGGCGCAACCAGGCGACCCGCCTTCAGATCTTCGGTTACCAGCGGCTCCGGCGCGATTGCCACGCCGAGACCTGCAACAGCCGCCTCCAGCAAATAATACAAATGCTCAAAACCTTGCCCGAGCTTCAACGCCTTGGGATTGAGGTGGTTTTGCTGCGCCCAGCTGGGCCAGGCTTGTGGGCGAGAGGTGGTGTGCAGCAAGGGCTCATCAAAAAGATCTGCGGCCACAGCGGTGTGCAGCTTCTGATAACCGCTATACAACGGGCTCATTACGGGGCCGATGCGTTCCGCCGCCAGTTCATAGACCTGCATATCGGCCGGCCACGGTGGTTCGGCGAACAGCAACAACGCATCAAGGCCCGGGCGCCGGGGATCGAGATCGCCTTCACCGGCCGACAGGTGCAAGCGCAGATCAGGCAAATCGGCATTCAGCCGCCCCAGACGCGGAATAAACCAGCGCGCCAGCAGGCTCCCCGAACAACCCAGCACGAACGGCGCATTCGCTGTGCTTTGCGTAAGTTCGGCGCAAACACTGCGCAACCGATCGAACGCCTCAGCGCTGGCATCGCGCAGACGCGCTCCGGCATCTGTGAGTTTCAAGCCGCGGCCGTCCTTGACGAACAGGCTCACCCCTAGATGTTCTTCGAGCACCTTGAGCTGGCGGCTGACCGCGCCGTGGGTGACGTGCAGCTGTTCGGCAGCCTGACTCACACTGTTCAGACGGGCGGTGGCCTCGAAGGCGCGCAAGGCATTCAGCGGGGGAAGGTCATGGCTCATGGTATCTGTGAGTTTTCCTGACAGGTTGTGGCGATCTTATCGGTTTTCAGCCTGGAAAGTCAGGGGTAGAGTGATCGTCATTGTCTTCTGACCGAATTCACCTGGAGCGACCCATGACCCAGACTTCGAACACCTCTCATCTGCGTAACGGCCCTGACGCCAACGGCCTGTTCGGTGCGTTCGGTGGCCGTTATGTAGCGGAAACCCTGATGCCGTTGATCCTCGACCTGGCCCGCGAATATGAAGCGGCCAAGGAAGATCCGGCATTCAAGGAAGAATTGGCCTACTTCCAGCGAGACTACGTCGGACGTCCGAGCCCGCTGTATTTCGCCGAACGCCTGACCGAGTTCTGCGGCGGCGCGAAGATCTACCTCAAGCGTGAAGAGCTGAATCACACCGGCGCGCACAAGATCAACAACTGCATCGGCCAGATCCTGCTGGCGCGGCGCATGGGCAAGAAGCGCATCATCGCCGAAACCGGCGCCGGCATGCACGGCGTGGCCACGGCCACCGTCGCTGCGCGGTTCGGTCTGGACTGCGTGATCTACATGGGCACCACCGACATCGAACGTCAGCAGGCCAACGTCTTCCGCATGAAGCTGCTCGGCGCTGAAGTCATTCCGGTCGTTGCCGGTACAGGCACCCTCAAAGATGCGATGAACGAAGCTCTGCGTGACTGGGTGACCAACGTCGACAACACTTTCTATCTGATCGGTACTGTGGCCGGCCCACACCCTTATCCAGCAATGGTCCGCGACTTCCAGGCCGTCATCGGCAAGGAAACCCGCGATCAACTGCAAGCTCAGGAAGGTCGTCTGCCGGACAGCCTGGTGGCGTGCATCGGTGGCGGTTCCAACGCCATGGGCCTGTTCCACCCGTTCCTCGATGACAAGAGCGTGGAGATCATCGGCGTCGAAGCCGCCGGTTACGGCATCGAAACCGGCAAGCACGCGGCCAGCCTCAACGGCGGGGTGCCGGGCGTGCTGCACGGTAACCGCACGTTCCTGCTGCAGGACGACGATGGCCAGATCATCGACGCCCACTCGATTTCCGCTGGCCTCGATTACCCGGGCATCGGCCCTGAACACGCCTGGTTGCACGACATCGGCCGCGTTCAGTACACCTCCGTGACCGACGACGAAGCCCTTGAAGCGTTCCACAAATGCTGCCGTCTGGAAGGGATCATTCCTGCCCTGGAAAGTGCCCACGCCCTGGCCGAAGTGTTCAAACGCGCACCGAAGCTGCCGAAGGATCACCTGATGGTGGTCAACCTCTCGGGCCGTGGCGACAAGGACATGCAAACCGTGATGCACCATATGCAACAGTCGCAGCAGGAGAAACACTGATGAGCCGCCTGCAAACCCGCTTTGCCGACCTCAAGCAACAGAACCGCGCGGCGCTGGTGACCTTTGTCACTGCCGGTGATCCTGACTACGACACTTCGCTGGCGATCCTCAAAGGCCTGCCTGCCGCAGGTGCCGATGTGATCGAGCTGGGCATGCCGTTCACCGATCCGATGGCCGATGGCCCGGCAATCCAGTTGGCCAACATTCGCGCCCTGGGCGCCAAACAGAATCTGGCGAAAACCCTGCAAATGGTGCGCGAATTCCGTGAAAGCAACAGCGACACGCCGCTGGTGTTGATGGGTTACTTCAACCCGATTCACAAATTCGGCGTCGAGCGTTTCATCGCTGAAGCCAAAGAGGCTGGGGTTGACGGCCTGATCGTGGTCGATATGCCACCAGAGCACAACGAAGAGCTGTGCGACCCGGCGCAGGCTGCCGGGCTGGATTTCATTCGCCTGACCACGCCGACCACCGACGACGCACGTCTGCCGCGTGTGCTCAACGGCAGTTCCGGTTTTGTCTACTACGTGTCGGTGGCCGGTGTCACCGGTGCCGGTGCAGCGACTCTGGAACATGTGGAAGAGGCGGTTGCACGTCTGCGTCGGCATACCGACCTGCCGATCAGCATCGGTTTCGGCATCCGTACACCGGAGCAGGCTGCGGCGATAGCGCGTCTGGCTGACGGTGTGGTGGTGGGCTCGGCGTTGATCGATCACATCGCCAGTGCCGATACGCCTGAGCAGGCCATCGATGGCGTGTTGAGTCTGTGTTCGGCGCTGTCCCAAGGCGTGCGCAAGGCTCGCCTCTAAAGCCGCAGGGGAAAACAAAAAGGCTTCAGAACAGGCGTTCTGAAGCCTTTTTTTGTGCTCAGGGTAATTGCAGTCCGCCCGAAGCCTTGTGCAGTTTGCGCAAATGCTCGCCAATCTGCTTGACGTTGGCCTCGCTGGCGGCAATCTCGGCGGCGCGCTTGGGTTCGAGCAGCTTGCGCACTTCGGTATCGAGATCGCCGGACAGTGCCAGCAGCTTCTTCTGCCGCTGGCTGCTTTCCGCTTCCAGTCGGCCAAACTCGCTCGGCTGCGGTAGTCCGTACCCTTTAGAGTCGAGCAGTTCCGCCGGGCGGCTGAGGAAACCACTGTTGGCGAGGATCTCCTGCAAGGTCGCGTTGGCCTTGTCCATGCCGCCATTTTCCAGCTCGCGGGCGCCGAGGTAACGTTGCTTGACCTCATCCTGCGCCAGTAACAACTGCCGGCGGAAACTGGCCTGCTCAAGCAGCAACAGCGCCGCGCTGGTGCGCAGGTCGGCGCGGTCGAACCATTCGCGGCGTTGTTCAGCGCTGAGTGACAGCCAGTCTTCGACAGTGGTCTGCTTGATCGGCAGCTGCTTCTTCAACACATCGAACATCGCCTGATAACGATCGCGGAACGAGTCGAAGCGGTAACCTAGACGCAGCGCTTCTTTCGGATTGTCGAGCACACTGGTATCGGCCAGACCACGGCCCTTGAGCACTTCCAGCAAGCCGTTGGGCATGATGCTGTCGAGGCCGACCAGTTGGCTGTTATTGCTGCCGCTGCGCAACAGTTTCAAACCCTCTACCGCGCAGTTGTTGGACAGGAAGAAATAGTTGCCGTCGTAGCTCCAGTGCATCTCGGCAGCATGTTCGACGACGCCTTCGATTTCCTCGCGAGACAGGTTCAGCGGCACCGAAGCGAGACTGCGCAGCTCGGTCTTGGTGTATTCGTCGATCACTTGCGCCAGCGGCAACACGAACAGCCGCGACGGGTATTTGCCGACCAGTCCGTCCCAGCTCGACAGCTGTACATCGCCAACGAAGGCGCGATAGGACAGCACCAGGTGTTGATCGAGGTCGAGGCGGCAATCCGGGCCACGCGGGCGACCGGGGGCGCAGATCACCAGGCGCAACATGCTGTGGCCCCAGCGGCTGACCCAGTTCTGATTGGCCTCGGCCAGCAGGTAATCGACCGCGTAGACCCGTTCCGGATCGACTTGCCCCAGAGGCTGCTTAGCGAAGTCATTGCCCGCATTGAGAAAGGCGAAGCTCTTGCTGCAGGTGTCCTGCGCTGGCGGCGCCCAGCCGAAATGTTCCTTGTAGTAGCGATACAGCGCCGGGCGGCGGCAGGCGTAGCTCGGGTCGAGGAGGAAGTACTCCATGTTGACCGCGACGAATTCCTTGGGACTGGAGATCTCGTAAAGATCCGGACTGCGGGCGATCTGGCGGTTGTGTTGTTCACGCTCGCCACGGCGGCCGACGTACTGTTGCCACCCGGCCAGATCGAGCAGGCGCGGGTCATCGCTGATGGTGAAGCGGCGACCGTTCTGCCCGCGACACTCATCGGGAATGCCGATCAGCCCGGCGCTGTTGAAGCGTCGGGTGCAGCGCTGGATCAACGTGCGCTCGGCGCTCGGCCATAAACGCGCGCGGTCGTAGATATGCGTGATTTCGTGCAGCACTGTGGCCAGCAGTTCCTGGCGCACAGTGCCGTGAGGACGATTGGTTTTCTCTTTCGCCGCGCTGCCATCGGTGAGGCTGGCGAGCAGCTTGCGGTTCAGATCGAGCTCGGAAACCAGCGTCGCCTGCCCGTAAGCGTTGGCAGGCATGTCGTCGGTCCAGCCGACGTCGATGCGCCGATCCAGCCGCTCGATGAAGCTCGGCGGCAGTTTCGCCATCGCCTCATCGATCAGCGCCTGACTGGCCTGTTGTTGAGCCGGGCTCAGACCCTCGGTCTTGAGCCGCAATTGCAGGCCGGCGTGGGCGCTGTTGCCAAGCAGCAACAACGCCCCGGCCAGCAGCCAGGCGCCAACGGACTTCACAGTGCGAGAATGGCTTCGGCGAGTACCTGATCACTGGCGTCGCGCGCTTCCGGCACGCGAGTGCGCAAGGTGTTGAGGGCGGCTTCGAGGTGCGCGCCACGGATGTCACCGTTGCTGGCGACGAAACTGGCGGCGTCGTCGTGGGCTTCGCGGATGATTTTCGAATCGCGAATCGACGTGGTGGTATCGGAAGTGAAATCGATGCTGCGCTGGGAGGCACGAACGATGATGTTACTGGTGGCTACCAGGGTGTGCGCCTGGGCCACATCGGCCAACACAAACAGGCCAAGGGCGGCAGCAATCAGCGGGCTACGCATGGAACGACTCCGGAAGGACAAGGATAACTATTGGACGAGAATTGCCTCTGCCAGTTCAAGGTCGCTGGCATGAAGTTTCGGCCGGGTTTTGCGCAGGTAATGCAGCGCGGACTCCAGCCGTGCGCCTCGCCATTCACCGTCACTGGCAACAAAGGCGGCCGCATCATCATGGGCGGCGAGCAGCAGTTTACGGTCGAACGGCGCAGAAGACACCATGCTGGTCGCGTAACCGCTGACAACCGTGCCTTGGGTCGATGCATTGAAAGCATCGAAGGCATTGGCAGACATCGCCCAGCAGGCGCTGAACAAGGCAGAAGAGATGAGCAGGTTTGGAAGAAAGCGCATGGGACTCGACAACTGTTAACGAGCCTGAAGGCTAGCGCAAATGCCCGGGCCAGAGCCAGCGTTGAAACATCGGGACACGGCTGGCGTGTCCCGCAATACCGCAAACGATCAGAGGGTCAGAATGGCCTGAGCCAATTGGGCATCGGTGGCATTGAGTTGGGGCGCCTGATGGCGGATGTGATCGAGCGCGCTTTCCAGCTTCACTCCACGGATATCGCCTTCGCTGGCCACGAAGCTGGCGGCATCGTCGCGGGCGGCGAGGACGATCTTGTCGTCACGGAACGAGGAGGTCACATCGGAAGTGGCGTCGGAAGTGGCTTTCAGCGCGCCGATGATCGAGTCGGTGGTGACGATGAAGCTGGTAGCGCTGGCGTTGGCAGCCACGGCCAGCAGGGCGGCGGCACTGAGCAGACGAAGACGGGTCATGATGGAACTCCTTTGGATACACCGTAGTGAGAGGTGGCTCGGTATCTGAGGAGTCAGACGCCTGTTGCGCAACGTTCGCCACGTTCTGCATGGATATTAGGCTGCCAGATGCGGTTCGCCCAGTGGTGGCCAGTGATACTTCAAAGGTTCTGGATAGCTGTACCGGTATATTCGAGTATTTCGTAAATTGTACCTGTACTCGTTCATATATGCGGTTTAGAGCATTCAAGGCCTCTGAAACGACAAAACCCGTCGTGGTTGCCCACGACGGGTTCTGCTTGTGCAATTCGGGTTGCTGGCGGTGGGTCTGACGACCAGAGCCAGCGACGCTGCTTAGCGCCAGAACGGCTTGCTCAGCTCTTCGTAGCGTTGCGCTTCGCTGATACCGGCGTCAGCCAGCAGACGCGAATCCAGACGGGCCAGTTGGTGGCGGCTGGAGATGCGGCGCTGCCACAACATCAGGTTGGCAATAACGCGCAGAGGCAGGGAAGCCTGGGTGTTTACAGCTTTGTCTTCGAAGAACAGTTCGGAACTGAGTGTACGTTCCATGGTTGACATCCTTCCGCTTGTGGCGGGATCAGGTAGTGGTTTGACTGGTGCCCATGATCCTCTCGTTTGGATAGTCTCTGTAGATACAGTTCATTTGTATTGTGAGTGAGCAGTTAACTGTTTATGGATGGTGTACGGGTCGAAATTGGGCAAACTGTACCTGTCCGCACTTGATTGGTGCATTTACGCTCGTATCAGGGGATTGGGTAGGGCTTTGCTGTAGGAAAAGACCGGTACAGCAGTACAGTTTTCGACGATTCTTCTACTAGCGAAGATCCATCGACGCAAAACTGTGTTTGCGTCGATGGATATCTGTGTGAATCACACAGCCAGCATGCGCCCGGTTTCTTCCAGGTTCATATGCCAGCTCAGGGCTTCGCGCAGAATGTGCGGGGTATGACCGCCGATTGCACAGGCAGCGCTGAAGTAGTCATTCAGTGCCTGGCGAAAGTCCGGATGCACGCAGTTGTCGATGATCACTCGTGCACGCTCCCGTGGCGCCAAGCCACGCAGGTCGGCGAGGCCGACTTCGGTCACCAGGATGTCGACGTCATGCTCGGTATGGTCGACGTGGCTGACCATCGGCACCACGCTGGAAATCGCGCCACCCTTGGCGATCGACTTGGTCACGAATACCGCCAGATGCGCATTGCGCGCGAAGTCGCCGGAGCCGCCGATGCCGTTCATCATCCGCGTGCCGCAGACATGGGTGGAGTTGACGTTGCCGTAGATATCGAACTCCAGCGCGGTGTTGATGCCGATGATGCCCAGACGGCGCACCACTTCCGGGTGATTGGAGATCTCCTGCGGCCGCAGAATCAGTTTGTCCTTGTACTTCTCCAGGTTGCCGAACACGTCGCTGTTGCGCCGCTCGGACAGGGTGATCGAACTGCCCGAGGCGAAGCTCAGCTTGCCGGCATCGATCAGGTCGAAAGTCGAATCCTGGAGCACTTCCGAGTACATGGTGAGGTCTTCGAACGGCGAGTCGATCAAGCCGCACATCACCGCGTTGGCGATGTTGCCAATTCCGGCTTGCAGCGGGCCGAGCTTGTTGGTCATGCGGCCGGCCGCAACTTCCTGCTTGAAGAAGGTGATCAGGTGTTCGGCGATAGCGTTGGTATCAACGTCCGGTACCGACACTGTGGACGGCGAGTCCGACTGCTGAGTGATGACAATCGCAACGATCTTCTCCGGCGGAATCGGAATTGCCGTGCTGCCGATGCGATCGTCGACTTTCACCAGCGGGATTGGCGTGCGCGTCGGGCGGTACGTCGGGATATAGATGTCGTGCAGGCCTTCGAGGTTGGCGTTGTGGGCCAGGTTGATCTCGACGATCACTTGTTTGGCGAAAATCGCGAAGCTGGCCGAGTTGCCCACCGAAGTGGTCGGCACGATATGGCCTTGTTCGGTGATGGCGACTGCCTCAATGACGGCAATGTCCGGCAGCTTCAACTGTTGGTTGCGCAGTTGCTCTACGGTTTCCGAGAGATGCTGGTCGATGAACATCACTTCGCCGGCGTTGATTGCCTTGCGCAACGTGCTGTCGACCTGAAACGGCATGCGCCGCGACAGCACGCCGGCCTCGGTCAGTTGCTTGTCGAGGTCGTTGCCCAGACTGGCGCCGGTCATCAGGCTGATCTTCAGCGGCGTGACCTTGGCGCGCTCGGCCAGTGCGTGGGGAACGGCCTTGGCTTCGCCGGCGCGGGTGAAACCGCTCATGCCGACGGTCATGCCGTCCTCAATCAGAGCAGCGGCGTCGGCAGCGCTCATCACTTTGTCCAACAACGAAGGCAGGCGAATACGGTCACGGTACATGGATTATTATCTCGGGCAACGAGTAGCAGGATGCGCAGTCTAGTGAATTTGGCCGGCGCCTGTCCCGCTACCAAGGTCGCAAACGAGGCCTCTATTTCGCGGGTTTGCAGTAAAACACCGTTACCGGATCTGCAACAACGAGGCAAATTGTCCAGCGTCTGGCGCAACCAAAAACGCCCCGACAGGTCGGGGCGTTCGCTATTGCAGCGGTGAATTACTCGACCGCTTTGACCATGTCTTCGATGACTTTCTTCGCATCGCCGAAGACCATCATGGTCTTGTCCAGATAGAACAGTTCGTTGTCCAGGCCGGCGTAGCCGCTGGCCATCGAGCGCTTGTTGACGATGATGGTCTTGGCCTTGAACGCTTCGAGAATCGGCATACCGGCAATCGGTGACTTCGGATCGTTCTTCGCGGCCGGGTTGACCACGTCGTTTGCGCCGAGCACCAGCACCACGTCGGCCTGACCGAACTCGGAGTTGATGTCTTCCATCTCGAACACCTGGTCGTAAGGCACTTCGGCCTCGGCGAGCAGGACGTTCATGTGCCCAGGCATGCGACCGGCCACCGGGTGAATCGCATACTTCACGGTCACGCCGCGATGGGTCAGCTTCTCGGTCAGTTCCTTCAGTGCGTGTTGTGCACGGGCCACTGCCAGACCGTAGCCCGGGACGATGATCACGGTGTCGGCGTTGGTCAGCAGGAAGGTTGCGTCATCAGCCGAACCGGATTTCACCGGGCGAGCTTCCTGCGCACCGGCAGGGCCTGCATCTGCCGTATTGCCGAAACCGCCGAGCAGTACATTAAAGAAGGAGCGATTCATCGCCTTGCACATGATGTACGAGAGAATCGCACCGCTCGAACCCACCAGCGAGCCGGCAATGATCAGCATCGAGTTGTTCAGCGAGAAACCAATGCCCGCCGCCGCCCAGCCGGAATAGCTGTTGAGCATCGACACCACCACCGGCATGTCGGCGCCGCCGATCGGGATGATGATCAGCACGCCCATCACGAACGCCAGTGCCAGCATCAGCGCGAACGCCATGAGGTTGCCGGTGAACATGAAGGTCAGGCCGAGAACCAGCGTAGCCAGACCCAGAACCGCATTGAGCTTGTGCTGACCGGCGAACTGTACCGGTGCGCCCTGGAACAGACGGAACTTGTATTTGCCTGAGAGCTTGCCGAAGGCGATCACCGAACCCGAGAAGGTGATCGCACCGATCGCAGCACCGAGGAACAGCTCCAGACGGTTGCCCGCCGGAATCGCATCGCCCAGTTGTTTAACGATACCCAGCGATTGCGGCTCGACCACCGCCGCGATGGCAATAAACACCGCCGCGAGGCCGATCATGCTGTGCATGAACGCTACCAGTTCCGGCATCTTGGTCATTTCAACGCGCTTGGCCATGATCGAGCCGGCGGTACCGCCGACCAGCAAGCCAACGATCACATAACCGATGCCAGCCGTGGCCAGTTCAGCGCCCAACTTATAGATGAGGCCGACCGTGGTGATGATTGCCAGCGCCATGCCGAGCATGCCGAACAGGTTGCCGCGCCGCGAAGTGGTCGGGTGCGACAGGCCTTTGAGGGCCTGGATAAAGCAGATCGACGCGATCAGGTAGAGCGTCGTGACGAGATTCATGCTCATTACTTCGGCGCCTCTTCTTTTGCTTTCGGGGCTTTCTTCTTGAACATTTCAAGCATGCGGCGGGTGACCAGGAAGCCACCAAACACATTGACTGCCGCCAGTGCCACGGCCAGCGTGCCCATGGTTTTGCCCAGCGGCGTGACGGTCAGCGCAGCAGCGAGCATGGCGCCGACGATCACGATCGCGGAAATGGCATTGGTCACCGCCATCAACGGCGTGTGCAGCGCAGGCGTAACGTTCCAGACCACGTGGTAACCGACATAAATCGCCAGCACGAAGATGATCAGGTTGTAGATACCGGGGGAGATAAGCTCTTCCATCGTCTGAATCCCTGCTTAGGCGTTTTTGCGGATGACTTGGCCGTCGCGGCACATCAGGCACGCGGCGACGATGTCGTCTTCGAGGTTGACGTCGAACTGGCCTTCCTTGGTGAATACCAGCTTGAGGAAGTCCAGCAGGTTGCGTGCGTACAGCGCCGAAGCATCGGCTGCGACTTCACCGGCGAGGTTGGTCGGGCCAACGATGGTCACACCGTTTTCCACAACGACCTGATCGGCCACGGTCAGCGGGCAATTGCCACCCTGAGCGGCGGCGAGGTCGATGACCACCGAGCCCGGCTTCATCTGTGCCACGGTCTCGGCGCTGAGCAGCGTCGGCGCCTTGCGGCCCGGAATCAGCGCAGTGGTGATGACGATATCGGCCTGCTTGGCGCGCTCATGCACAGCCTGAGCCTGGCGCTGCATCCAGCTCGCCGGCATCGGCCGCGCGTAACCGCCGACACCGACGGCACATTCGCGCTCTTCATCGGTCTCGTAAGGCACGTCGACGAACTTCGCGCCGAGGGATTCGATCTGTTCCTTCACCGCCGGACGCACGTCGGACGCTTCGATCACCGCGCCCAGACGCTTCGCCGTGGCAATCGCCTGCAAACCGGCCACGCCCGCGCCGAGAATCAGCACGCGCGCCGCTTTCACGGTACCCGCAGCAGTCATCAGCATCGGCATGAAGCGTGGGTAATAGTGAGCCGCGAGCAACACCGCTTTGTAGCCGGCGATATTCGCCTGCGACGACAGCACATCAAGACTCTGCGCCCGCGAGGTACGCGGCGCCGCTTCGAGGGCGAATGCGGTAATGCCGCATTCGGCCATCTTCGCGATGGTCTCGTTGTTGAATGGGTTAAGCATGCCCACCAGCACCGCACCGCGCTTGATCAGCGTCAGTTCGGCATCGCTTGGCGCGACCACTTTGAGAATCAGCTCGGCGCCAAACGCGTCATTGGCGCTGCCAATATTCGCGCCGGCCGCTTCATAGGCACTGTCGACGACACTGGCTTTGACGCCAGCGCCGCTTTGCACAGTGACCTTATGGCCTTGGCTGATCAGCTTCTTGATGGTTTCCGGGGTTGCGGCAACCCGTGTTTCACCGGTCTGGGTTTCGAGAGGAACACCAATGTGCACGTCAAATCTCCTGCGTGATCTTATTGAGTAAACCCATGCACTACGGATGGTGCGACTGGGGCGGCCGATCAGCACGATCCCGCCGAATCAGGGCGGGGCGCGGCATTTTGCAGGCGAACTTTATGCCCTTCAAGGGATTATGACGGGTGACGGAAAATTAACTACAAGTCATGCCGTGACCGAATGTCGCAGATGGCCAGTTGAACTCCTTGCAGGCCTTGCCCTGCACGGATTCTGGCTGAATTTGAAAAAAATTCGCATCGGTGGCGTGAATAGGCAGTAATGAGTCGCCATTAGAGGCTCAAAGCCACGTGTTTTGCAGCTTGTGGGACGTCTGTACGACTTTCGGATACAGTCTGCGCAAAAGCGACAAATAGTTATATCTGTAGGGCTTTGGTTTTTCTGACTACGGGGTTAAGTATTGCACAGAGCCTTTATTCTTCTAGGCTGTAGCTCTGCGCTTGATTTACCAGCCAGTCGCGAAATGCCTTCAGCGATGCCGATTCGACCTTTCGCTCCGGAATCATCAGGTAATAGGCCTTGATGCTGGAGAGCGCTTGAGGGTTGGCAACCACCAGACGTTTCTCTGCCAGCTCGCGCTGGATCAGAAACGGCGGAATCAGCGCGACGCCCATGTCGTGCATGGCTGCCTGGGCAAGCATGGAGAATAGCTCGTAGCGCGGACCTGTCATGTCGCGAGGGATATTCAGTTGCTGCGAGTTGAACCATTGGCGCCAGGCGTAAGGTCGGGTGGTCTGCTGAAGCAGCGGTAGCTCGGCGATGGCTTGCGCTGTCAGCTGCGTGTGATCGCCGAGTAGGGCGGGGCTGCATACCGGCATCGGATTCTCGCCCATCAACCTGTGGGATTCGGTACCCGACCAATCGGCATCACCGAAGTAGATCGCGGCATCGAATTCGGTATCGGCAAACAGGAAAGGCCGGGTGCGGTTGGTCAGGTTGACGGTTACTTCCGGGTGCTTGAGCTGGAAATCCTTGAGCCGTGGCAGTAGCCATTGCGTGCCGAAGGTCGGGACGACAGCGAGCTCGATGACATTGGTGCCCTGCTGGCCCATTACCGAGAGGGTGTCGCGCTCCACCGCATCGAGCTGAGTCGCCACCCGACGACTGTAGGAAAGGCCCGCCTCGGTCAATTTCACTCCACGTCGCGAGCGTCGGAACAGTTCCACGCTGAGGAAGTCTTCCAGGCTGGCGATCTGTCGGCAAATGGCGCCTTGGGTGAGCGACAGTTCTTCAGCAGCACGGGTAAAGCTCTCATGGCGGGCGGCCGCTTCGAAACTGATCAGGGCGGCGGTGCTGGGGATCTTCCTGCGCATGTACGTCAACCTCACTAATGCGCCGCATAAAAGGCAATTCGCGACGTTTCGGAGTGAGAAATTAGCACAACAGGATGCGAAATCCTCGTTTGCCGCGATGGCGAACCGCGCCTAGGATCAATGCCACGTTAATTCACCCGATTGCGAGGGCACACTCATGGGCGGTAAAGCTAGCTTCAACTGGATCGATCCCCTGCTGCTGGATCAACAGCTCACCGAAGAAGAGCGGATGATCCGCGACACCGCCGCCCAGTTCGCCCAACAGAGTCTGGCGCCGCGTGTGCTCGAAGCTTTCCGTCATGAGAAGACCGACCCGGCAATCTTCCGCGAGATGGGTGAAGTCGGCCTGCTCGGCGCCACCATTCCAGAACAATACGGTGGCAGCGGTCTGAATTACGTCAGTTATGGCTTGATCGCGCGTGAAGTCGAGCGAGTCGACTCTGGCTATCGCTCGATGATGAGTGTGCAGTCCTCGCTGGTGATGGTGCCGATCAACGAATTCGGTACCGAGGCACAGAAACAGAAGTATCTGCCGAAGCTGGCTTCCGGCGAATGGATCGGTTGCTTTGGTCTGACCGAGCCGAACCACGGTTCCGATCCGGGCGCGATGATTAGCCGGGCGCGTAAGGTCGATGGCGGCTACAGCCTGACCGGTGCGAAAATGTGGATCACCAACAGCCCGATCGCTGACGTCTTCGTGGTCTGGGCCAAGGACGATGCCGGCGATATCCGTGGCTTCGTTCTGGAGAAAGGCTGGAAAGGTCTGAGCGCTCCGGCGATTCACGGCAAGGTCGGCCTGCGCGCTTCGATCACCGGTGAGATCGTCATGGACAACGTGTTCGTGCCGGAAGAGAACATTTTCCCGGATGTCCGTGGCCTGAAAGGCCCGTTCACCTGCCTCAACTCCGCACGCTATGGCATTTCCTGGGGTGCGCTGGGCGCCGCCGAATTCTGCTGGCACACCGCGCGCCAATACACTCTGGATCGTCAGCAGTTCGGTCGTCCGCTGGCCGCAACTCAGCTGGTACAGAAGAAGCTCGCCGACATGCAGACCGAGATCACTCTGGCGCTGCAAGGCTGCTTGCGACTGGGCCGGATGAAGGACGAAGGCACGGCCGCCGTTGAAATCACTTCAATCATGAAGCGTAACTCCTGCGGCAAGTCGCTGGATATTGCGCGAATGGCGCGGGACATGCTCGGTGGCAATGGCATCTCCGATGAGTTCGGTGTCGCTCGTCATCTAGTCAATCTGGAAGTGGTGAATACCTATGAAGGTACCCATGACGTTCACGCGCTGATCCTCGGGCGTGCACAAACCGGTCTGCAGGCGTTCTATTAATAGGAGGGCGGACCATGGGCGCGCTGTCGCATCTGCGGGTACTGGATTTATCGCGAGTGCTGGCCGGGCCTTGGGCCGGGCAAATCCTCGCCGACCTTGGCGCCGAAGTGATCAAGGTCGAGCGCCCGGGCAATGGTGATGATACCCGCGCCTGGGGTCCGCCCTTCCTTAAAGACGCTTACGGCGAGAACACGTCGGAAGCGGCTTATTACCTCTCGGCAAACCGCAACAAGCAATCGGTGACCATCGACTTCACCCGCCCTGAAGGGCAGAAGCTGGTGCGCGACCTGGCGGCGAAGTCGGACATTCTGATTGAGAATTTCAAAGTAGGTGGTCTGGCGGCCTATGGTCTGGACTATGAGTCGCTGAGGGCTCTCAACCCGAATCTGATCTACTGCTCAATCACCGGCTTCGGCCAGACCGGCCCGTACGCGAAGCGCGCAGGGTATGACTTCATGATCCAGGGGCTTGGCGGCTTGATGAGCCTGACCGGCCGGCCTGAAGGAGATGAGGGCGCCGGTCCGGTGAAAGTCGGCGTCGCGCTCACGGATATTCTTACTGGGCTGTATTCAACGGTGGCGATCCTCGCGGCGTTGGCTCATCGCGATCACGACGGTGGCGGCCAGCACATCGATATGGCGTTGCTGGATGTGCAGGTCGCGTGTCTGGCGAACCAGGCGATGAACTACCTGACCACCGGCAGTGCGCCAAAGCGTCTGGGCAATGCACATCCCAACATCGTGCCTTATCAGGACTTTCCTACGGCGGATGGCGACTTCATCCTCACCGTGGGCAATGACGGGCAGTTTCGCAAGTTCGCCGAAGTCGCGGGGCAACCGCAGTGGGCGGATGATCCGCGCTTCTCGACCAACAAGCTGCGGGTAGCGAACCGCGCGGTGCTGATCCCGTTGATCCGCCAAGCTACGGTCTTCAAGACCACGGCCGAGTGGGTTGCACAACTGGAGCTGGCGGGTGTGCCTTGTGGGCCGATCAATGATCTGTCGCAGGTGTTTGAAGATCCGCAAGTGAAGGCGCGCGGTCTGGCGATCGAACTGCCTCATGCATTGGCGGGGATGGTGCCCCAGGTGGCCAGCCCGATTCGATTGTCGGAGACGCCCGTTGAATATCGTCATGCGCCTCCTTTATTAGGTGAGCACACATTAGAGGTTCTGCAACGGGTGCTGGGTCTGGGGGCAGGCGCGGTGGCTACGTTGAAGGAGGAAGGTGTCCTTTAAGTCTTCTTCTATATAAAAGAAGCTCTTTCTCATCTGATTGGGTGTTTTTTAACCAATACGCAAGTTATTGAAAGAAAAGCGAAATTAACGGTTGACGGCAGATTCCAGAGGTCTATAATTCGCCCCACTTCCGGCGCAGTCGAA